>NZ_RHHM01000009.1 GCF_003846135.1 Erwinia psidii | reverse complement strand
CAAAGAAGCAAGCTTCTTCCCGCTACCGTTCGACTTGCATGTGTTAGGCCTGCCGCCAGCGTTCAATCTGAGCCATGATCAAACTCTTCAATTTAAAGTTTGATTTGCTTCACCGTTCATTAAAGAACTGTGAAGCGATGCTCAAGGAAAACGTCGTAATGAATTACGTGTTCACTCTTAAGACTTGATATTTTTTTTTGCGCCTTGCGGCGCGGATATCAATCCTGCGAGTGCCCACACAGATTGTCTGATAAATTGTTAAAGAGCGGTGCGACCGGACATAACTGCCTGTCGCGAGGTGGCGTATATTACGCTTCCCTCTTTCAGAGTCAACTTCTTTTTGAGAATTTTTCCTCTGCAGATTCAGCTTTCTGAACCTCTCAACCCGGCGGCCGGTAAGCCGTTGTTCCGTATCGATGGAGGCGCATTATAGGGATCCGTTTTCAGAGCACAAGCCTTTTTTCGATCTTTCCATTCGGTTGCTGTATTTTCACTCTTTACGCTGAGATCTCAGACGATCCGCACAAAATTACCGCATCTTTCGCGGCAGATATTGATCGCCAATCCCTTCCGGCACTACGCTTCAGGGATCGTGTTTCATAAAAAAGAGGTAGTTATGTCCGGGAATTTACGCCCTTATAAAGATACATATCCGCAACAAGGTCAGCGGGTGATGATAGATGCCTCCAGCGTGGTGGTAGGCGATGTCCGGTTGGATGACGACGTGAACATCTGGCCGTTGGTTGCCATTCGCGGCGATGTGAACCAGGTGATCATTGGCAAACGTAGCAATATTCAGGATGGTAGTGTCCTTCATGTGACACATAAATCGGTGGCTAATCCTGACGGCAATCCGCTGATCGTCGGTGAGGATGTCACTATCGGACACAAGGCCATGCTGCATGGTTGTAAGATCGGTAATCGCGTACTGGTCGGGATGGGATCAATTCTGCTGGATGGGGTGATAGTAGAAGATGACGTGATGATTGGTGCCGGTAGCCTGGTCCCACCGGGCAAACGCCTGGCAAGCGGCTATCTCTATTTAGGTAGCCCGGTAAAACAGGTACGTCCGCTGACAGAAGAGGAGATCAGCGGCTTGCTCTATTCAGCAAACAATTATGTTGGCTGGAAGAATGACTATCTGGCTCAGGAAAGCCAGAACCGCCCCTGCTCGTCTTCCTGACCTGCTTTAATCACCGCTTCAGCTTCCTCTTCCAGATCCCAACGATGCTGGCGGAACAAATCCAGCATCGCTCCTTCTCCGTCAAAACGGCGAAGCAATGATTTGCCGCTGATAACACAGGTGACCTGAAAACCGTTTACCAGTGCGGGAAAACAGACCGCGCCGATCGCCTCGACCCACTCTTCCCGATCGGAGAACTGAATTGCCTGATTCACGCGCTGAGTTCTTCTTTAAGGAGCGCAATTACCGGGGTGATATCAGGAAGCTGGCCATGCCATAAACAGAAAGAGTGAGCAGCCTGCCCCACCAGCATTCCCAGACCATCGGCCAGCTGCGTAGCCCCTTGCTGGCTGCACCAGCGGAGGAACGGTGTGGGGCCGGCCTGATAAAACATATCGTAGCAACGGGAATGCTGGCCGATGAGTGTTGCAGGCAACGCAGGTATATCCCCGCCCACACCGCTGGATGTCGCATTGATGATCAAATCAAAGTGCTCTCCCTCCAGCCGATCCATCTCGCGGGCATGGATCCCTCCGGCCTGCTGAAAAACATCCGCCAGTAGTTGAGCCTTATGAGGGGTTCGGTTGGTGATCGTCAGGGAACAACCGAAAGACAATAATGGCAGGATCACACCGCGCGCTGCGCCACCGGCCCCCACCAGCAGGATCCGATCGCTGGGTTTGATCAGTTTCAGTCTCTGAAGATCCGTCAACAGACCAATACCATCCGTGTTATCACCCAACAGACGACCATCTTCAAGCTTCTTCACCGTGTTCACGGCACCAGCTATTGATGCACGCGGGGTCAGTTCATCAACCAGCTCGTAAGCCTGTTCTTTGAAAGGTAATGTTACATTGGCACCGCCTCCACCCTGAGCAAAAAACCCGGCAACAGACCGGGCAAAAGCGTCGACCGGTGCACAGACTCTGTCATAAGGATGGGCAATCCCCATCTGTTCGGCAAACAGCTGATGGATCCGCGGCGATTTGCTATGGCCGATCGGATTACCGAACACCGCAAATTGTTGAGTCATTATGGTTATCCCTTGCGAATGAGTTCACCGGTTAAAGCATCGCGAATTTCTGACGGGTTGGTGCGCCCTCCTGTTTCTGCCAGCAAAACAGGGAAGGCTTCCCCAAACTGCTGGTGAACTTCTGCCGCGGTCCGGCAGGGAGGTAAAGTGGTCAGATTCGCGCTGGTTGAAACCAGCGGCTTGTTGACGGCCTGACAAAGCTGCCGGACATCAGGATGGTCGCTGACCCGGACGGCCAGAGAAGTAAACTGCCCGGTCAACCAGCGGGGAGTGGTTGCAAGAGCGGGCACTACCCAGGTCACCGGCCCCGGCCAGCAGGCAAACATGCGCTCTTTTTGCTGCTCAGAAAGCTGAGCATCGTCGAGATAGGGCTGCAGCTGCTGATAATCGGCGGCAATCAGGATCAGCCCTTTAGCCATCGGGCGCTGCTTTAATGCCAGCAGTGCCATCACGGCTGATTCGTTATCAGGATCGCATCCCAGTCCAAAAACAGCCTCGGTAGGATAGGCGACAACAGCCCCCTGCTCGATCTGCGCCACACAATAGTCCAGGGAACCTGGTAAGCACTCATTCTTCACTGCTGTTTCCTGCTGTTACTGGCTTACCGCAGGCCTTGCTGGCGCAAAAACGCCTGGCTCCGCGCGCCGTTTTTTTCTCGATCAATAGGGGGAAATGGCAAAACTCACACTCACCCTCGATCGGCGTGAAATTGACAGCAAACTGGCAGTCAGGATAGCGATCGCAGGCGTGAAAATTTTTGCCATAACGTGAACGACGCTGCACAAGTTTGCCCTTCTCACACTGCGGACAGAAAAGCGTGGTTTCATCAGGCTTGTCGATGAGCTCCGTATGTTCACAGTCGGGATAATTGCTGCACGCAATAAACATGCCATAGCGTCCCTGGCGCAAAACCAGCTCAGCGAGACACTCAGGACAGTGCTGGTCTTCCAGAACCTTAACGATATGGCCATCGGTCTGGTTTTTAAGTGGCCGAATATAATCACACTCGGGATAGTTTGAGCATCCAAGAAAAGCGCCGTGTTTCCCGGAGCGAATAACCATTTCTGCCCCGCACTGGGGGCAGGGTTCATTTTTTCGCACAGCGAAAAGCGCTGTTTTATTCATATGCTTTATTACACGAAGGGACTCTTCAGTGCACTATTCCTTCATTGACGTCGAAAAGAAGCTCTTCCATTTGCTGATAGGCGTTTTCACATCCGGGGATATTGAACAGCACCATCAACACAACCCATTTGAGATCTTCCAGATCAAACTCAAGGGTATCCAGGGCCATAATACGTTCGATGACCATCTCACGGGTTTCCAGATTCAGCACCTGAATTTGCTCCAGGAACAGAATAAAACCACGACAATTAGCATCTAAACGCTGGCACTCTTCCTCAGTGTAGATCCGCATGGATAGTGGATCGGTCGCCAGCAGAATCGGAGCAACAAGTCCGTCCTGATAATCTGCCAGTTTTTCCAACCAGTTCAACGCATTATAAATATCTTCACGATGAAAACCGGCATCGGTTAAGTCATCAGTCAATTTATTTTGATCAACTCGCATTTCTGCTTCGTTATGGATATACGTTTCAAACAAGTACATTAGTACGTCGAACATGGCTTGCCCTCCTCAATCGGACATAGCCGCCGGGTACAGCTGCGATCCAACCTGCTAACTCCAACTCAAGCAGCTTAGCTACGATGGCTGGCACAGATTGGCCGGCACGTTCAGCGACGACGTCAACAGGTGTAACCTCATCTCCTACGTTAGCCAACACATCAGGAAATGGCAATGAAGTATTGCCCTCGCTGACAGAATATATTGCTGATCTTTGCAAAACAGGAAGCCATTGAAGATCGCTTTGCAGCTGTTCAAGAATAGTGTTGGGATGCGCTGTGAGTAATGCTCCCTGTTGGATAAGCCAGTGGGTACCTTCACTTCCCGGATTACCAATTGCACCGGGTACGGCGTAAACATCACGATTCTGCTCCAGTGCCAGTCTGGCGGTCACCAGCGAACCACTTTTTAACGCCGCTTCTACCACCAAAATACCCAGGCTAAGACCGCTAATGATCCGGTTGCGATGCGGAAAATTTCTTGCCAGTGGCGGCGCTGATAAAGGAAACTCTGAAATTATCGCTCCGCCGCTGGCAAAAATGTCTCTGGCTAATGAACGGTGTTGTCTTGGGTAAATATGGTTTAAGCCGCTGCCCAAAACTGCCAGGGTTTTTCCACCTACCTCCAACGCACCACGATGAGCAACACCGTCAATGCCTGCTGCCAGACCGCTGGTAATCGTGATACCGTTTAGTGCGAGAGCCTGCGCAAAAAAGGTCCCCCAGTTACGGCCATAGTGAGAACAATTCCGGCTACCGACAATGGCAATTTGCGGGGTCAACAATAACTCAGGATCGCCCTCTACAAAAAGGAGCCTCGGATGATCAATAACGGCTCGGAGACGTTGCGGATAATAGCGACTGTTAAAGTTCAGTAAATGATGCTGTGAGCCTTCAAGCCATTCAAGGGTCATCTGGATGACTGCATCATCATATTGCAAGAAGGATTTACTCTGTTCAGCGTTTAATCCCGCTAATTTCAGCGCATCCTTAACCGCCATACCTGGCTGATGACAAACATCAACAATCTGTAAATACTGATGTGCTTTTAATCCCCTGACCACAGACAAACGCAACCAGATCTCTGCTGACGTCATAACCAAATCCTTATGATAGCTTTCCCTTGCATAGCAGGAATGCTGTCAATCACAGACCGAAATGTCTACAATGAGGAATATAAATATTTCATCCCCTGAACACAGATCTGGAAAGTTATGTCAGTTTTGTCGGTATTACATTTTCCTGACGATCGTCTGCGCATCGTTGCGAAAGCCGTAAAAGAAGTAAATGCAGAAATTCAGCATATCGTTGATGATATGTTTGAGACCATGTACGCCGAAGAAGGCATCGGACTTGCGGCAACACAGGTCGATATTCATCAGCGTATTATCGTGATTGACGTGTCTGAAAATCGCGACCAGCGTCTGGTCCTGATCAACCCTGAAATGCTGGAAAAAAGCGGCGAAACAGGTATTGAAGAAGGCTGCCTCTCTATCCCTGAACAGCGTGCACTGGTGCCACGCGCCGAAAAAGTGAAAATCCGTGCGCTGAACCGCGAAGGTAACAGCTTCGAACTGGAAGCAGATGGCCTGCTCGCCATATGTATTCAGCATGAGATGGATCATCTGGTCGGTAAACTCTTTATTGATTACCTCTCACCAATGAAGCGTCAGCGTATTCGTCAGAAGCTGGAAAAGCTCTATCGCCAGAATGCCAGGGACTGATAAGCCTCTAAATAAGGGAACAGCGTGTCCGACCTAAATATTATCTTTGCCGGCACCCCTGACTTTGCAGCGCGTCATCTGGACGCGCTGTTGTCATCCAGCCACAACGTGGTAGGGGTTTTCACCCAGCCAGACCGCCCCGCCGGTCGCGGGAACAAGTTGACGTCAAGCCCGGTCAAGCAGCTGGCAGAGCAGCACAACATTCCCGTCTTTCAGCCTAAATCTTTGCGCCCGGAAGAGAATCAACAGCTGATTGCCCGCCTGAATGCCGATGTGATGGTGGTAGTCGCTTACGGCTTGATCCTCCCTGCTCCGGTGCTGGCTATGCCTCGTCTGGGCTGCATCAATGTGCATGGTTCCCTGCTGCCGAAATGGCGCGGTGCCGCGCCGATCCAGCGTTCACTCTGGGCGGGCGACAGCGAAACCGGCGTAACCATCATGCAGATGGATGTTGGTCTGGATACCGGCGACATGCTGCACAAACTGGCCTGCCCGATAGAACCGGAAGACACCAGCGCCTCTCTATATAACAAGCTGGCCAGGTTGGGCCCGGCAGGCATGCTGGCAACGCTTGAGCAGCTTTCGGCCGACACGGCAAAACCTGAAGTGCAGGATGATGCACTGGTCAGCTACGCGGAAAAACTCAATAAAGAGGAAGCGAAGATCGACTGGACGCTTTCCGCTGCTCAGCTTGAACGCTGCGTCCGCGCTTTTAACCCGTGGCCGGTAAGCTATTTCACCGTTGAAGATCAGCCAGTCAAGGTCTGGAAGGCCTCTGTTCAGCCCCATGTCGACAGCAAACCGGGTGAAATCGTGCAAGCTGACAGGCACGGTATTCAGGTCGCAACGTCGAATGGTGTGCTGGTACTTGAAGAGCTGCAGCCAGCAGGCAAAAAAGCCATGCAAGCCCAGGATCTGCTCAACTCCCGCCGTGACTGGTTCACCCCCGGCAATATTCTTGCCTGATATTTTGCCCGGCGTGATGCCGGGTGACTTTTGACTTGCGATAGCTCAATGAAAAAAAATACCAACTTGCGCGCTCTGGCTGCCCAGACTATTGAGAAAGTGGTCGAACAGGGACAGTCGCTGAGCAACGTGCTGCCCACCGCACAGAAGACTCTGGTGGATAAAGACGCTGCCCTGCTGCAGGAGCTTTGCTATGGCGTTCTCCGCACTCTGCCCCAGTTGGAATGGATCATCAACCAGCTGATGGCGCGGCCGATGACCGGTAAGCAGCGCTCGATCCACTTCCTGATCATGGTGGGCTTATATCAACTGATGTTCACCCGTATTCCGGCCCATGCGGCACTGGCTGAAACGGTGGAAGGTGCCATTGCCCTTAAGCGCCCGCAGTTGAAAGGTTTGATTAACGGCGTACTGCGGCAGTTCCAGCGTAAGCAGGAAGCACTGATGCAGGCAATGAACGAAGGCGATCAGAAGTACCTGCATCCCAAATGGCTGCTTGCTCGCCTTAAACGTGCCTGGCCACAACAGTGGCCTGGCATTGTTGATGCCAACAATCAACGTCCACCAATGTGGCTACGCGTGAATCGCCAGCATCATACCCGCGATGCCTGGCTGGAGCTGCTGAAAGCAGAAGGAAAAAGTGCACAACCCCATCCCGGCCATCCTGATGCCTTGCGGCTGGAAACCCCTTGTGCGGTAAGCCAACTACCCGGCTTTGATCGTGGCTGGGTGACGGTGCAGGATGCTTCAGCCCAGGGCTGCGTGGCTCTGCTTTCTCCTCAGAATAACGAATCTGTCCTCGATTTATGCGCGGCTCCTGGTGGTAAAACAACCCACATTCTGGAAGCTGCCCCTCAGGCACACGTGATGGCAGTGGATATCGACGCCCAGCGCCTGGCACGGATCGGTGAAAATCTTCAGCGTCTCAATATGACCGCCGATGTAAAACTTGGTGACGGCTGTACGCCTGAAGAGTGGTGCGGTGACGCCCGGTTTGACCGCATCCTGCTGGATGCACCCTGCTCTGCAACTGGGGTAATCCGCCGCCATCCTGATATTAAATGGCTGCGCCGTGACCAGGACATTGTAGAATTGGCCAATCTCCAACGTCGTATTCTTGACGCTATCTGGCCATACCTGAAACCTGGAGGTACCTTACTGTACGCAACTTGCTCAGTTTTGCCGGAAGAGAATCATTTGCAGATCGCTGCCTTTCTGGAACGTCACAGTGATGCGCAATTGCAGGAGACCGGTAGCGCCGAACAACCAGGCTTGCAGATATTTCCCAATCCGATTGACGGGGATGGCTTCTATTATGCCAGGCTGTGTAAAAACTAAATGCTCAGGTTGGTTTGGTACCTTCTGATCCTCACAAAGCAGACGGAAGCAAAATGAAAATAATCATTCTTGGAGCAGGCCAGGTGGGCGGTACGCTGGCAGAAAACCTCGTTGGTGAAAACAACGATATAACAATCGTTGATTCGAATGGTGTGCGTTTGCGCCAGCTTCAGGATAAATTCGATCTGCGGGTAGTCCAGGGACATGGTTCTCATCCCAGAGTATTACGCGAAGCTGGAGCAGAAGACGCAGATATGTTGGTTGCTGTGACCAGTTCGGATGAAACGAATATGGTCGCCTGCCAGGTTGCTTATTCTTTATTTAATACTCCTAACCGCATCGCCCGCATCAGGGCGTCTGATTATATCCGTGATGCCGGGAAGCTGTTTATTCCTGAAGCCGTACCGATTGATCATCTGATCTCTCCTGAGCAGCTGGTTATCGATAACATTTACCGTCTGATCGAATATCCCGGTGCGTTGCAGGTGGTCAACTTCGCCGAGGGTAAAGTCAGTCTCGCGGTGGTTAAAGCTTATTATGGCGGTCCCCTGGTCGGTAACCCCCTTTCGATTATGCGTGAACATATGCCGCATATTGATACCCGTGTTGCTGCAATTTTCCGCCAGGATCGGCCCATTCGCCCACAGGGATCCACCATCGTTGAAGCCGGTGATGAAGTATTCTTTATCGCGGCAAGCCAGCACATCAGAGCGGTGATGAGTGAATATCAGCGTCTGGAGAAACCCTACAAACGCATCATGATCGTCGGCGGTGGTAACATTGGTTCGGGCCTGGCACAGCGGCTGGAGAAAAGCTACAGCGTGAAGTTAATTGAGCGTGACCAGCAACGTGCCACCGAATTAGCTCAGGTATTGCAGAACACTATCGTATTTTATGGCGATGCTTCCGATCAGGAACTTCTTGCCGAAGAGCACATCGATCAGATTGATCTGTTTATTGCCATCACTAATGATGATGAAGCAAATATCATGTCTGCAATGCTGGCAAAGAAAATGGGTGCAAAGAAAGCGATGGTTCTGATCCAACGCAAAGCCTATGTTGATCTTGTTCAGGGCAGCGTAATTGACATCGCTATTTCACCACAGCAGGCCACTATTTCAGCATTGTTAAGTCATGTACGTAAAGCAGACATTGTGGGCGTTTCCTCATTACGCCGCGGAGTCGCGGAGGCCATTGAAGCTATTGCTCATGGTGACGAAACAACTTCACGGGTGGTCGGCAGGCAGATCGATAATATTAAACTTCCTCCCGGGACTATTATTGGTGCGGTAGTCCGTGGTGATGAAGTACTTATAGCCAACAACAATTTACGTATTGAGCAGGGCGACCATGTAATTATGTTTCTGACAGATAAGAAGTTTGTGCCTGATGTAGAACGTCTGTTCCAGCCAAGCCCTTTCTTCCTCTGACTGTACCGCATAAGGCGCTGTGTAGGCTAAAGGACAGATTTATTAACAATTGAAATGGCAAAAACCATGTCCTTTGTTAGACTTAACAATTTGCAAAGGACAGGAAAGAACCATGAGTTTATTCAAAGAGTTTCGTGATTTTGCGATGCGCGGTAATGTTGTCGATCTTGCCGTTGGCGTCATAATTGGTGCTGCATTTGGTAAGATTGTCTCTTCACTTGTCGCAAATATTATTATGCCACCACTAGGCCTGTTAATCGGTGGCGTGGATTTTAAATCGTTTAGTTGGGTATTGAAGCCTGCGGAAGGCACTACGCCTGCCGTGGTAATGCAATATGGCGTATTCATTCAAACCATTTTTGATTTCGTGATTGTCGCTTTTGCCATTTTTATGGCAATCAAGCTTATGAACAAGCTTTACAAGCGTAAAGAAGTAGAAAAGCCAGCCCCAAAACCAACTGCAGAAGAGATATTATTAACTGAAATCCGTGATTTGCTGAAACAGCAGCAAAAGAGCTAACCTCAATTTCACACCTATTATTTCAGCAACTGTCTGTGCAGAGTATTAATCAGCAAAAGCTATTTCGTTTGCAGATTTAAATGAAAGCCAGTGGTAAAGCTGTCTTTACCACTGGCCTCCCGGTTGCCCTTACCGAGATGTTTATCTTTTCGCCGGTAACGCTCTTTGCCTTTCTGATTAACTTCTGTTCTGGCTTGAAAAGCGGATCGTGCAGCAGAGCTTCGATTGCATTATCCCGAATAAGACCTTTCTTGTGTTGATAACCTGACATGATAGTTTCCTGTGATTGATGGTTGCGATGAATACAGAACTGAACCTGCCAAAGATCAATCTGCTGCAGAAGCAAGCGCACCTTTTTCCAGAGATTCCAGAATAGAACAGTAAACGCTGCTGTGGGCCGTACCGCAACAGGCATCATTCAGCCTCTGTAGCGAACGCTGCATATGCTGCAACTCAGCAATCATGCCCTCCACTTCCAGCAGCCTGGTCTGAACAATGGTTTTCGACTCCTGGCAGGTATGATGTTCGGGATCGACCCGAATTGACAGGAGTTCACGGATAGCCTCCAGGCTAAATCCCAGCTGTCTGCCATAACGGATAAATTTAAGCCGCTGCAGGTCATTGTCACTGTAAAGACGAAAACCACCTTCAGTGCGAATTTCATGATCCATCATCTGCTGCTTTTCATAGTAACGGATGGTGTCTGGGGTGACGCCTGCGAGTTTAGCCAGCTGGCCAATCTTGTACATTATTCTTCTCCGCGAAAACGCTGGTGCAGGCGAGAAGCATATCCGCCCTGCAAAAAGTTGGGGCTCATTCCGGCCTGTCGTAACTTAATGGTCAACAGGGTCAGGCGCTTTGATTGCTGAGCAAACTGCTCATCATGAGGATCGATACCGGCCAGCAGCTCGTGCAGCTCAATCGCTTCGCGCCGTATCTCAAGTTCAGGAGGAAGAAAGCCGGCGTTTTTCATTAGCCGGTAAGCGGCACGCAGCGCCTCAGGAACATGACTGTCATCATCCAGCTCCAGCTTTCTTCCGCTGCCGGGCAGGTTATCGAATTCACCGTTTTTCTGTGCCTCAGAAATATGCTGTTCTGCCAGTTGGTCAATAAGCCACATAGCGCGACCTCTTGGAGGGGATAAAAGTAAACAGGATAGCGTGAAGAGGATAAGAGCGGAATTTCGGAGATAAAAAAACCGGGCAAAGCCCGGTTTTTCCAAACGGCAACAGATTACTCTGCTGCTTCTGCTTGAGCTTCTGGACGATCAACCAGCTCGATGTAAGCCATCGGAGCGTTGTCACCAGCGCGGAAGCCACACTTCAGAATGCGAGTGTATCCACCGGCACGGCTCGCGAAACGCGGGCCCAGCTCGTTAAACAGTTTTGCCACGATCTCGTTATCACGAGTACGGGCGAATGCCAGACGACGATTAGCTACGCTGTCGGTCTTGGCAAGAGTAATCAGCGGCTCAACTACACGACGCAGCTCTTTCGCTTTTGGCAGGGTCGTCTTGATGATCTCATGACGAACCAGAGAGCCAGCCATGTTGCGGAACATAGCCTGACGATGGCTGCTGTTGCGGTTCAGTTGACGACCACTCTTACGATGGCGCATGACCTTATCCTTCTCAGTGAAACCTTAACCTGTGATCGGGTTATTCATCAGCAATGCTTGCGGGCGGCCAGTTTTCCAGGCGCATGCCCAGAGACAAACCACGAGAAGCCAGCACGTCTTTAATCTCAGTAAGAGATTTTTTGCCGAGGTTAGGCGTTTTAAGCAGCTCAACCTCAGTACGCTGTACCAGATCACCGATGTAGTGGATAGCTTCTGCCTTAAGGCAGTTAGCAGAGCGGACAGTCAATTCCAGATCGTCAACAGGGCGCAGCAGGATCGGATCGAATTCTGGTTTCTCTTCTTTCACTTCCGGCTGACGTACATCACGTAAATCAACGAAAGCTTCAAGTTGTTCTGCCAGGATAGTAGCCGCACGGCGGATCGCTTCTTCAGGATCGATAGTGCCGTTGGTTTCCATTTCGATGACCAGCTTGTCCAGGTCAGTACGCTGTTCTACACGCGCTGCTTCAACATTGTAGGCAATACGCTCTACAGGGCTATAGCAGGCGTCGACCAACAGACGACCGATCGGGCGCTCATCTTCTTCCGAATGAATTCGGGCAGAAGCCGGCACATAACCACGACCACGCTGAACTTTGATACGCATGCTGATAGCTGCGTTCTCATCGGTCAGGTGGCAGATCAGGTGCTGCGGCTTGACGATTTCAACATCACCATCATGGGTGATATCGGCTGCAGTCACAGGGCCAATGCCAGATTTATTCAGAGTAAGAATAACTTCGTCTTTCCCCTGAACTCTTACCGCCAAACCTTTCAGGTTGAGCAGGATTTCCAGGATATCTTCCTGTACACCCTCTTTGGTGCTGTACTCATGCAGTACACCATCAATTTCAACCTCGGTCACCGCGCAACCCGGCATTGATGAAAGCAGAATACGGCGCAGTGCGTTACCAAGAGTATGGCCAAAGCCACGCTCTAAAGGCTCAAGGGTCACCTTGGCGTGCGTCGAACTCACTTGCTCGATATCTACCAGGCGCGGTTTTAGAAACTCTGTCACAGAACCCTGCATTGTGTCCTCTCTTTGGTACTAAGCTTTACTTGGAGTAAAGCTCGACGATCAGGTGTTCGTTAATGTCCGCAGACAGATCGGTACGTTCAGGATTACGCTTGAACACACCTTCCATCTTAGTTGCATCAACTTCCAGCCAGGTTGGCTTTTCACGCTGTTCAGCCAGCTCCAGAGCGGCTTTCACGCGAGACTGCTTTTTGGCTTTCTCACGAATGCTAACAACGTCATTCGGAGTTACCTGATAAGAAGCGATGCTAACAACGCGACCATTTACCAGAATAGATTTGTGGCTCACCAGCTGACGTGCTTCTGCACGAGTGGCACCAAAGCCCATACGATAAACGACGTTATCCAGACGACCTTCCAGCAGAGCTAACAGGTTTTCACCGGTGTTGCCTTTCAGACGTGCAGCTTCTTTATAATAGTTACGGAACTGACGCTCCAGCACACCGTACATACGACGAACTTTTTGCTTTTCACGTAACTGTACGCCATAGTCAGACAGACGCGGTTTACGCGCACCGTGCTGGCCAGGAGCTTGTTCAATCTTACACTTGGTATCAATCGCGCGAACGCCAGACTTCAGGAAGAGGTCTGTACCTTCGCGACGGCTCAGCTTGAGCTTAGGACCCAAATATCTTGCCATTTTCTTTCTCCAACATTCCTAAAAAACGGGCGTTATACGCGACGTTTTTTCGGCGGACGACAACCGTTGTGAGGGATCGGAGTCACATCAGTAATATTCGTGATGCGGAAACCAGCAGCGTTCAGAGCACGAATCGTTGATTCGCGGCCTGGACCCGGACCCTTAACCATAACTTCCAGGTTCTTAATACCGTATTCTTTCACGGCGTCTGCGCAACGTTCAGCAGCAACCTGTGCAGCGAACGGCGTAGATTTACGAGAACCACGGAAACCGGAACCACCGGCTGTTGCCCAACCCAGCGCATTACCCTGACGATCGGTAATAGTTACGATGGTGTTGTTGAAAGATGCATGGACATGAGCCACGCCATCAGAGACTTGCTTTCTTACACGCTTACGTGCACGAACTGGTGCCTTTGCCATTATTCAATCACCCCGATTATTTCTTGATCGGTTTACGCGGACCCTTGCGGGTACGTGCGTTGGTCTTGGTACGCTGACCGCGCACTGGAAGACCACGACGATGACGTAAACCACGATAGCAACCAAGGTCCATAAGACGCTTGATACTCAGGGTGACTTCACGACGCAGATCGCCTTCAACAACAAACTTTGCAACTGCGTCACGCAGAATGTCGATTTGTTCTTCAGACAGCTCACTGATCTTAACATTTTCAGCGATACCCGTTGATGCACAGATAGCCTGTGAACGGGTCTTGCCGATACCGAAAATAGCAGTTAATGCGATTACGGTATGCTTATGATCAGGAATGTTAATGCCTGCTATACGGGCCACTATGCACTCCTATTTAATTACTTATGCGTCCCATGCCGAAAAGCCCGTTTTCAGGATACTCAAATGGAAACGCACAGACATACAAAAGATTGGCTGGCTAATCTAGCCAGCTCAACCCGACTTTGCAAGAAAAATATTAGCCCTGGCGCTGTTTATGCTTAGGCTCGGCGCTGCAAATCACACGTACGACACCATCACGACGGACGATTTTGCAGTTACGACATAATTTCTTGACGGAAGCACGAACTTTCATTTTTACTCTCCGTAACTTCTCAAGCGCCTGATTACCGGCCGTAGCCTTTCAGGTTTGCTTTCTTCAATGCAGACTCATACTGACTGGACATCATCAGAGTTTGCACTTGAGCCATAAAGTCCATGATGACAACGACTACGATCAGCAGTGAGGTACCGCCGAAGTAGAATGGAACTTTCATCGCATCACGCATGAACTCCGGGATCAGGCAGATAAAGGTAATGTACAGCGCACCAACTAAAGTCAGGCGGGTCATTACTTTATCGATATACTTCGCCGTCTGTTCTCCCGGACGAATACCTGGTACAAATGCACCAGACTTCTTCAGGTTATCTGCTGTTTCACGCGGGTTGAAAACCAACGCCGTGTAGAAGAAACAGAAGAAGATGATTGCAGTCGCATAGAGTAACACATAAAGCGGTTGTCCGGGCTGCAAATACATTGAAATAGTCGTCAGCCAGTTCCAACCGGTACCGCCCCCGAACCATGATGCGATGGTCGCCGGGAACAGAATGATACTGGAAGCAAAGATTGCCGGGATAACCCCTGCCATATTTACTTTCAGCGGTAAATGTGTGCTCTGTGCAGCATAGACACGACGGCCTTGCTGACGTTTGGCATAGTTCACCACAATGCGGCGTTGACCACGCTCAACGAAAACAACGAAGAAGGTCACTGCAAATACGAGAACTGCAACCAACAGTAACAGGAGGAAGTGCAGGTCGCCTTGCCGCGCTTGCTCGATGGTATGGCCAATGGCCGGCGGCAGACCCGCAACAATACCCGCGAAGATAATGATTGAGATACCGTTACCGATACCTCGCTCAGTAATCTGCTCACCCAACCACATCAGGAACATGGTCCCGGTGACCAGGCTGACAACAGCGGTAAAGTAGAAGGCAAAGCCTGGGTTTAATACCAGACCCTGCATTCCAGGCATATTCGGTAAACCGGTAGCGATACCGATAGACTGAAAAATACCCAATACCAGAGTACCGTAACGGGTGTACTGGCTAATCTTACGACGGCCAGCCTCCCCTTCTTTCTTTATTTCCGCTAACGCGGGATGAACCACCGTCAGCAGCTGGATAATAATAGAAGCCGAAATGTACGGCATAATACCCAGGGCAAAGATAGAAGCACGGCTCAGCGCACCACCAGAGAACATGTTAAACATTTCAATGATGGTGCCACGCTGTTGCTCAAGCAGTTTGGCAAGTACAGTGGCATCAATACCAGGGATTGGAATAAAAGAACCAATGCGGAAAACAATCAGCGCACCAATAACAAACAAAAGTCTGCGTTTCAGTTCGCCAAAACCACCCTTGGCACTTTGAAAATCTAATCCCGGTTGCTTAGCCATCTGCTACTTATTCCTCAATTTTACCGCCAGCAGCTTCGATTGCAGCACGAGCGCCTTTAGTGACACGCAGACCGCGAACCGTTACCGGAGCAGAGACTTCGCCAGACAGAATAACTTTAGCGAATTCAATCTGAATACCGATAATATTGGCCGCTTTCAGCGTGTTCAGGTCGACGATACCGCCTTCAACTTTCGCCAGGTCAGACAGACGCACTTCGGCAGTGACTGCAGCTTTGCGAGAGTTGAAACCAAATTTCGGCAGACGACGGTACAGAGGCATCTGGCCACCTTCGAACCCGCGACGTACGCCACCGCCAGAACGAGAGTTCTGACCTTTGTGACCACGACCACCGGTTTTACCGAGGCCAGAACCAATACCACGACCCAGACGTTTAGTCGCGTGCTTAGACCCTTCGGCCGGAGACAGAGTATTTAAACGCATCTGTTACTCCTCCACTTTAACCATATAGGAAATCGCGTTAACCATACCGCGTACAGCTGGCGTATCTTCACGCTCTACGGTGTGGTTAATACGACGTAACCCTAAGCCAAGCAGCGTTGCCTTGTGTTTCGGCAAACGCCCGATTGAGCTGCGGGTTTGTGTAATCTTAATAGTCTTAGCCATGGTCATTACCCCAGAATGTCTTCAACGGATTTGCCACGCTTGGCAGCGACCATTTCTGGGGAATTCATATTGGCCAGGCCATCCAGCGTTGCACGAACCACGTTGATCGGGTTAGTGGAACCGTAGGCTTTAGCCAGAACGTTATGAACCCCAGCGACTTCCAGAACGGCGCGCATTGCACCGCCGGCGATGATACCGGTACCTTCAGAAGCCGGCTGCATGAACACACGAGAACCTGTGTGCACACCTTTAACAGGGTGCTGCAGGGTACCGTTGTTCAGCGCGACGTTAATCATATTGCGACGAGCTTTTTCCATCGCTTTCTGGATCGCTGCCGGAACTTCACGCGCTTTACCGTAACCAAAACCGATGCGACCGTTACCGTCACCTACTACTGTCAGCGCAGTGAAGGAGAAGATACGACCACCTTTAACGGTTTTCGATACGCGATTTACCGCGATCAGCTTTTCCTGCAGTTCGCCAGCTTGTTTTTCGATGTGTGCCATCTTACACCTCTACCTTAGAACTGTAGGCCAGCTTCACGGGCAGCATCTGCCAGTGCCTGGACACGACCATGATATTGGAAACCAGAACGGTCGAAAGAAACACCAGTGATGCCTTTTTCGATTGCGCGCTCAGCGACCGCTTTACCAACAGCTGCGGCGGCGTCTTTGTTTCCTGTGTACTTCAGTTGCTCACTGATTGCTTTTTCTACTGTAGAAGCAGCAACCAGAACTTCAGAACCGTTAGGAGCAATTACCTGTGCGTAAATATGACGCGGGGTACGATGTACCACCAGGCGAGTTGCACCCAGCTCTTTGAGCTTGCGGCGTGCGCGGGTCGCACGACGGATACGAGCAGATTTCTTATCCATAGTGTTACCTTACTTCTTCTTAGCCTCTTTGGTACGCACGACTTCGTCGGCGTAACGAACACCCTTGCCTTTATAAGGCTCAGGACGACGGTAGGCGCGCAGATCGGCTGCAACCTGACCAATCAGCTGTTTATCGGCGCCTTTCAGCACGATTTCAGTCTGCGTTGGACATTCAGCAGTGATCCCCGCTGGCAGCGCATGCTCAACCGGGTGAGAAAAGCCGAGGGCCAGACTCACAGAGTTGCCTTTAACAGCTGCACGATAACCTACACCAACCAGCTGCAGCTTCTTAGTGAAGCCTTCGGTAACACCGATAACCATACTGTTCAACAGTGCACGAGAAGTACCAGCCTGTGCCCAACCATCAGCAAACCCTTCGCGTGGAGCGAAAGTCAGCATATTGTCAGCATACTTAACTTCTACAGCAGCGTTGACAGTAAGAGTCAGCTCGCCGTTTTTACCTTTAATCGAAATAACCTGACCGTTGAGTTTTACCTCTACGCCGGCAGGAATGACGACAGGTGCTTTAGCAACACGAGACATTCTTTCCTCCGTTAAGCTACGTAGCAGATAATTTCGCCACCAAGACCAGCCTGGCGCGCTGCACGATCGGTCATTACACCTTTGGAGGTAGAAATAACAGCAATACCCAATCCAGCCATAACTTTTGGCAGTTCGTCTTTACGCTTATAGATACGCAGACCTGGACGGCTTACACGCTGAATGCTTTCTACCACTGCCTTGCCCTGGAAATACTTAAGAGTCAGTTCCAGTTCTGGCTTGGTGTCGCCTTCAATTTTAAATTCTTCAATATAGCCTTCTTCCTTCAGCACGTTGGCAATTGCCACTTTCAGCTTGGAGGAAGGCATGGTGACCGCAACTTTGTTCGCGGCCTGACCGTTACGGATACGGGTCAGCATATCCGCGATCGGATCTTGCATGCTCATCTGTCTTTACTCCCGTGATTCAATTGGTAATTACCAGCTAGCCTTTTTCAAGCCAGGTACTTCACCGCGCATAGCGGCTTCACGCAACTTGATACGGCTCAACCCGAATTTGCCCACATAACCATGTGGACGGCCAGTTTGGCGGCAGCGTTTACGCTGGCGAGACGGGCTGGAATCACGCGGCAGAGTTTGCAGCTTCAGAACGGCATTCCAACGATCTTCGTCGGATGAGTTCACGCTAGAGATAATAGCCTTAAGTTCCTCGCGTTTAGCGCGGTATTTTTCGGCCAGTTTTACGCGAACAACTTCGCGTGCTTTCATTGATTGCTTTGCCATAAGTAACCCTGCCTTACTTGCGGAAAGGGAAGTCAAAGGCAGCCAGCAGAGCACGGCCTTCATCATCAGATTTCGCAGTAGTGGTAATGGTAATATCCAAACCACGAACGCGATCGACTTTGTCATAATCGATTTCTGGGAAGATGATCTGCTCACGAACGCCCATGCTGTAGTTACCACGACCATCAAATGACTTTGCGGACAGGCCACGGAAGTCACGGATACGCGGTACAGCAATAGAGATCAGACGCTCAAAGAACTCCCACATGCGCTCGCCACGCAGAGTCACTTTACAGCCGATCGGATAGCCCTGACGGATTTTGAAGCCTGCAACTGATTTGCGTGCTTTGGTGATAAACGGTTTTTGACCGGAGATGGCTGCTAAGTCAGCTGCTGCGTTATCCAGCAGTTTCTTGTCAGCGATCGCTTCACCAACACCCATGTTCAGGGTGATCTTCTCGACCCGAGGGACTTGCATGACAGAATTGTAGTTAAACTCAGTCATGAGTTTTTTAACTACTTCGTCTTTGTAGTAATCATGCAGTTTCGCCATCGTACTACTCCAAATTACTTGATAGTTTCGCTATTAGATTTGAAGAAGCGGACTTTTTTGCCATCTTCGAATCTAAAGCCTACACGGTCAGCCTTGCCAGTGGCAGTGTTGTAAAGCGCAACGTTGGAAACCTGAATAGCAGCTTCTTTTTCAACGATGCCACCTGGTTGGTTCAGGGCCGGAACCGGCTTCTGATGTTTTTTTACCAGGTTAATGCCTTCAACAATGACCTTACCAGAAGACAGGACATTTTTTACTTTACCGCGCTTACCTTTATCTTTACCGGTCAGCACGATAACTTCGTCATCGCGACGGATTTTAGCTGCCATTTTTCGCTCCTTAGAGTACTTCTGGTGCCAGAGAGATAATTTTCATGAACTTTTCAGTACGAAGCTCACGAGTTACCGGCCCAAAAATACGCGTTCCGATTGGCTGCTCGCTGTTATTATTTAAAATAACGCATGCATTGCCATCGAAGCGAATGACAGAACCGTCCGGGCGACGAACACCCTTCCTGGTGCGCACCACTACCGCCTTCAGCACATCACCCTTCTTAACCTTACCGCGAGGAATTGCTTCCTTGATGGTAATTTTGATGATATCGCCTACGCCTGCGTAGCGACGGTGCGAGCCACCCAGAACCTTGATACACATTACGCGACGTGCACCGGAGTTGTCGGCGACGTTCAGCATAGTCTGTTCTTGGATCATTTTAGTGCTCCGCTAATGTCAACTACTACTTCGGGACCTGATTCAGGTCGTATAAAAGCCCCATTATTGAGGGCGCGTGATTATAACACCGCATCTCGCATATGGGTAGAAAAAATAAACGGCTCATATCGAGCCGATATCTGAACCTCTGAAATGAGGAACGCAGCATTCTAAGGAATTGTTCCCACCGCCGCAATCGTAATCTGTGTACTTCATCAGCTTATTGTTGATGAATCGGTAAAGTAGGGTGTGGCGCGCAAGATCTTGCCGACTTTTCTTTCTATGAGCTTTCTCGCAATTACTCATTTATCCCCATATTGGCCTCTTTTCAGCCAATAACAGGATTACTCGTTGAAATAGGAAATTCACGTGCGCTACATCCGCAGGAACAACCCGCCGGGATGATCTTTTCTGTTGCACCCTTTTCTCTTCAGTCTTGCACTGTCTTCTCAGCACGTTCATGCAAAACCAGTCGATAAGGAGGTTAAAGCTAAAGTTGACGCCCTGTTTGAGAAAATGACCCTGGCAGAAAAAATTGGTCAGATGAATCCGGTCAATTACTTTTCAAACGAAGTGCAGGGCTGGCTCTGTCCTTAACCCTATGGGTGCTTGTGAGTATGCCGGGCTGGGAAAAATTAATGCCATGTAACGTCTTGCTCTCGAATACAGACCAGCCAAAATTCCACTGTTATTTGAGCGCGATGTTATTCATGGGTTCAAAGCCGTCTTCTCAATCCCTTCAGGTCTGACAGCAACATTCAATCCTGACCTGATAGAGCAAGGGGCACGCATTGCAGCTCAGGAAGCCAACGCTTCCGGCATTCATATCACTTTTGCTCCTATGCTTGATGCATCAAGAGATGCGCGCTGGGGCAGAATTGCCGAAAGTTTTGGTGAGGACCCATTTCTGGTCAGCCGGATGTGTCGCCATAATTAACGGTTTTGAGACCACCGATCTCTCACGAACAGGCGCACTGGGTGCGACGGCGAAATATTGTTTGGTTATGGACGAGACTATAACTCAACTCATATCCCTGCGGGGCAGCTACACAATGTCTGTCTGCGTCCTTTCAAAGCAGCAGTGGATAACCTGGTGAGAAACATCCTGCGTATTAAATACAAAATGGGGCTGTTCGCTCACCTTTTCTTCGCACAACAGTCATCTAAAGACGCTTTTCTGAAACCCGCATCTCTGTTCAGCGCTAAACAAACGGCAGAGCAGTCCGCGGTGATGTTAAAGAACGAACATCATACCCTGCCGCTTAAATCGATAAATAAACTCGCCATCATCGGCCTCCTGGCACAAACCAAATGAACAAATGGGCGCCTGAGCATGGGATGGCGATGAGGCGGCAGTGGTCACTCCACCGGCTGCTTCCCGGCAGATGAAGGATCTGACCGTGCTTTACCAGCCAGGCCTTGCGCATTCGCGGGACAAATCAACTGACCATTTCGGGAAAGTTGTTGAAGCTGTGAAGCAGGCGACGCCACCCTGATATATTCCCCGGAGAGGAGGCGATTTTATCTGGTGAGGCGCATTCACTCGCCAACCTGAATCGGGTTGGTGCCCAGAACGAGCAGCTGGCGGAGGTAAGGAAAATCGGTAAGCCTGTCATTCTGGTGGTGATGGCAGGCACGCCGCTGACGATTGGCAGAGATTTGCCTAATGCCGATACTACTCAGCTTTCATCCCGGTACGATGAGAGGGTCGGCGCTGTGTGATTTAATCATGGGACAAACCAATCCCTGCGGCAAACTGCCTGTGACCTTGGTTCGCCACATAGGGCAAATTCCCGTCTATTACAACCACCTCCGGCTGAAAACCAACTGGCTAACCTGGAAAACATTCCGGTTGGGGAAGCCAGAAATCACTGGGCAATACGCCCTGCTGTCTGGATGCCGGAAAAGATCCACTGTTCCCGTTTGGTTATAGATTTCTTACAGTAGCTTTGACTATGCTCCTCTGCGGTACTCCAGGGTAAAGAAACACTTAGCGCTAAGCGTAAAGTAACCAACAGCAGTCTTATCGATGGTACCTAAGTTGTGTAGCTTTACCTGTGCGATCCGGTCAGTTCAAGGGTTCGTCCGGTTAGAGAGTTGAGAGCCTTCAAACGTGTTCCTCTTAAAGCAGGCGAAACGCAGACCGTTCGCTTCACGCTGACCAGGGATAATTTGGCTTTCTATAATGGCGATAACCAATTCGTGGCAGAACCCGGTGAATTTCAGCTTTGGGCAGGAGGCGACAGTCACAGTGGTTCACAGGCCCCCTTCAGATTCGCTCTTTGAAACCTGATTGCCAGGACTATAGCAGGCAAAAAAAAACCCCTGCCAAGGCAGGGGTTTTTCATCGAGAAAAGCGCTTATTACAGAATCGCTTTCTCTACGACGCGAACCAGAGTCCAGGATTTGGTCTTGGACAGTGGACGGCATTCGCGGATTTCAACCACGTCGCCAATTCCACATTCGTTATTCTCGTCATGTACGTGCAGTTTGGTCGTACGCTTAATGAACTTACCGTAGATTGGGTGTTTCACGAAACGTTCGATAGCGACAACAATGGATTTTTGCATCTTGTCACTGGTCACACGACCTTGCAGAGTACGGATTTTATCGGTCATTACGCACCCGCCTTCTCAGTCAGTAAAGTCTTAACGCGTGCAACATCACGACGAACCTGCTTCAACAGATGAGACTGTTGCAGCTGGCCGGATGCCGCCTGCATGCGCAGGTTAAACTGCTCACGCAGCAGGTTAAGCAGCTCAGTGTTCAGCTCTTCAACGCTTTTTTCACGCAGCTCAGTTGCTTTCATTACATCACCGTCTTAGTAACAAAGGTGGTTTTGATAGGCAGTTTTGCTGCTGCCAGCTTGAATGCTTCACGGGCCAGCTCTTCCGGGACACCGTCCATTTCATACAGGACTTTACCCGGCTGGATCAAGGCAACCCAATACTCCACGTTACCTTTACCTTTACCCATACGCACTTCGAGCGGCTTCTCGGTAATTGGTTTGTCCGGGAATACACGGATCCAGATTTTACCTTGACGCTTAACTGCACGGGTCATAGCACGACGTGCTGCTTCGATCTGACGTGCAGTCAGACGACCACGGCCAACAGCTTTCAGACCGAAAGTACCGAAGCTAACATCCGTACCCTGCGCCAGACCACGGTTGCGGCCTTTGTGCATTTTACGGAATTTTGTACGCTTTGGTTGTAACATCAGCGACTCTCCTTACTTACGGCCTTTACGCTGCTGCTTTTTAGGTTGAGCAGCCGGTTCCGGTTGTTCAACAGCAGCCATACCACCCAGGATCTCACCTTTGAAGATCCATACCTTAACGCCGATTACACCATAAGTGGTGTGCGCTTCAGAAGTGTTGTAGTCAATATCAGCACGCAGGGTGTGCAACGGCACGCGGCCTTCACGGTACCATTCGGTACGCGCGATTTCAGCACCGCCCAGACGGCCACTAACTTCAACTTTGATTCCTTTAGCGCCCAGACGCATTGCGTTCTGCACAGCACGCTTCATCGCACGACGGAACATCACACGACGCTCCAGCTGTGAAGTGATGCTGTCAGCAACTAATTTTGCATCCAGTTCCGGCTTACGGACTTCGGAGATATTAATCTGTGCAGGAACGCCAGCGATATCCGCTACGACCTTACGCAGTTTTTCTACGTCTTCGCCTTTCTTACCGATAACGATGCCAGGACGAGCGGTGTGAATGGTCACACGGATGCTCTTGGCCGGACGCTCGATAACGATACGAGATACGGACGCTTTGGCCAGTTCTTTAGTCAGGAACTGACGAACTTTAAAATCGCTGTCCAGGTTGTCAGCGAATTCTTTGGTATTGGCGAACCAGGTAGAGTTCCAGGGTTTAACAATACCCAGGCGAATACCATTAGGATGTACTTTCTGACCCATTGCTAGTCTCCAGAGTCTCAGCGATCGGACACAACCACAGTAATGTGGCTGGTGCGCTTCAGGATGCGATCTGCACGACCTTTTGCACGCGGCATAATGCGCTTCATGCTTGGGCCTTCGTCGACGAAAATTTTCGCCACTTTCAGATCATCAATGTCCGCGCCATCGTTGTGTTCGGCGTTAGCAATGGCAGATTCCAGAACCTTCTTAACCAGTACAGCCGCTTTCTTATTGGTGTAGGTCAGAATATCCAGAGCCTGCGACACTTTCTTACCGCGTACAAGATCTGCTACCAGGCGAACCTTCTGAGCAGAAGAACGAGCGTGGCGATGTTGAGCTAAAGTTTCCATCTCTTCCTCCTGTTAGCGTTTCTTGGCTTTCTTATCAGCAGTATGGCCGCGATAAGTACGGGTCGGTGCAAATTCACCCAGTTTGTGGCCGACCATTTCGTCGGAAACAAAGACAGGAACGTGCTGACGACCATTATGGACAGCGATGGTCAAACCGATCATGTTAGGGAAGATCGTTGAACGACGGGACCAGGTGCGCAAAGGCTTCTTGTCTCCGCTTTCCACCGCTTTCTCTACCTTCTTCAGCAAGTGCAGGTCAATAAAAGGACCTTTCTTGAGAGAACGTGGCATGGCTTATCCTCTAAAATTATTTGCTACGGCGACGTACGATAAATTTATCAGTACGCTTGTTGCTACGGGTCTTCTTACCTTTGGTCTGAACGCCCCACGGTGTTACCGGGTGCTTACCAAAGTTACGACCTTCACCACCACCGTGTGGGTGATCGACTGGGTTCATCGCAGTACCGCGAACGGTAGGACGAATACCACGCCAACGAGCAGCACCAGCTTTACCCAGAACGCGAAGCATATGCTCAGCATTACCGACTTCACCCAGGGTCGCGCGGCAGTCAGATTCGACTTTACGCATTTCACCAGAGCGCAGACGCAGGGTAACGTAGGAACCTTCACGCGCAACGATCTGAACGTAAGCACCTGCTGAGCGGGCAATCTGACCGCCTTTGCCTGGTTTCATTTCTACGTTGTGCACGGTGGAACCCACAGGAATGTTACGCATCGGCAGGGTGTTACCTGCTTTGATCGCAGCATCAACGCCAGACTGAATCTGGTCACCTGCTTTCAGGCCCTTTGGAGCCAGGATGTAGCGGCGTTCACCGTCTTTGTACAGAACCAGTGCGATGTTCGCAGAGCGGTTCGGATCGTACTCAAGACGTTCAACGGTTGCCGGGATACCATCTTTGTTGCGTTTGAAGTCAACAATACGGTAGGCCTGCTTATGACCACCACCGATATGACGGGTAGTGATGCGACCATTGTTGTTACGGCCACCGGATTTGCTGTTTTTCTCAACCAGCGGGGCAAAAGGTTTACCCTTATGCAGCTCTGGGTTCACCACTTTAACTACGTGACGACGACCCGGAGATGTCGGTTTACATTTAACAACTGCCATTGTTCTTCTCCTCCGACTTACTCAGCGCCGCCGACGAAGTCCAGATTCTGGCCTTCTTTCAGGGTGACGTAAGCTTTTTTCCAGTCGTTACGACGACCAATACGCTGTCCGTGACGCTTCACTTTCCCTTTAACAACCAGGGTGTTTACGTCCTCTACTTCCACTTCGAAAAGCTTCTGTACAGCGGCTTTGATTTCTGCTTTGGTCGCGTCTTTAGCAACTTTGAGAACGATGGTATTAGTTTTTTCCATCGCAGCAGACGCTTTTTCAGATACGTGCGGCGCGCGCAGTACTTTCAGCAGACGTTCTTCACGGATCATGCCAGCATCTCCTCAACTTGCTTAACTGCGTCAGCAGTCATAACGACTTTGTCGAAGGCGATCAGGCTAACTGGGTCGATACCTGCTGCATCACGGACGTCAACCTTGTACAGGTTACGAGCGGCCAGGAACAGATTCTCTTCCAGTTCGCCAGTGATGATCAGCACGTCTTCCAGCGCCATATCTTTCAGTTTCTCTACCAGCAACTTGGTTTTAGGCGCTTCCAGAGAGAACTGCTCAACAACGATCAGACGATCCTGACGTACCAGTTCGGACAGGATGCTTTTCAGCGCGCCGCGGTACATCTTTTTGTTTACTTTTTGACTGTGGTCCTGAGGCTTTGCAGCAAAGGTCACGCCACCGGAACGCCAGATCGGGCTCTTAACAGAACCTGAACGCGCACGGCCGGTACCTTTCTGACGCCACGGCTTTTTGCCGGAACCAGTAATTTCAGCACGAGTCTTCTGAGCACGAGTACCCTGGCGAGCACCTGCTGCGTAAGCAACAACAACCTGGTGTACCAGCGCTTCGTTGAAATCGCGACCGAAGGTAGTTTCGGAAACAGTCAGCGCGCTTTGCGCGTCTTTCAATACTAATTCCATTGCTATCCCCTTACGCCTTTACAGCTGGTTTAACGATCAGGTCGCTACCGGTAGCACCGGGAACTGCACCTTTAACCAGCAGCAGGTTGCGCTCAGCGTCAACACGTACTACGTCCAGGCTCTGAACGGTTACGCGCTCATTACCCAGCTGGCCTGCCATTTTCTTGCCTTTGAACACTTTGCCCGGAGTCTGGTTCTGACCGATAGAACCCGGAACGCGGTGAGACAAGGAGTTACCGTGGGTAGCATCCTGAGTACGGAAGTTCCAGCGCTTAACAGTACCGGCAAAACCTTTACCTTTGGATGTACCAGTAACGTCGACCTTTTTCACATCAGCAAAAATATCAACGTTAATGCTCTGACCAACGGTGAATTCGTCGCCTTCGGCAGTACGGAATTCCCACAGTCCACGACCGGCTTCAACACCAGCTTTAGCAAAATGGCCTGCTTCAGGCTTGGTTACGCGGTTTGCTTTTTTAGCACCGGCAGTTACCTGGATAGCAGTGTAGCCGTCGTTTTCCAGGCTCTTAACCTGAGTCACGCGGTTAGCTTCAATTTCAATCACGGTTACTGGGATAGAAACACCATCTTCAGTGAAGATACGGGTCATACCCACTTTTTTACCGACTAAACCAATCATTGTTTCAACCTCTCAATCGCTCAATGACCTGATTAACCCAGGCTGATCTGCACGTCTACACCGGCAGCCAGATCCAGACGCATCAGAGCATCAACCGTTTTTTCAGTTGGCTCAACGATGTCAACCAGACGCTTGTGAGTGCGAATCTCATACTGATCGCGCGCATCTTTGTTGACGTGCGGGGAGATCAGAACGGTAAAGCGCTCTTTGCGGGTCGGCAGCGGGATTGGACCACGAACCTGCGCACCAGTGCGCTTGGCAGTCTCAACGATTTCCGCAGTTGATTGATCGATCAGACGATGATCAAACGCTTTAAGACGGATACGGATTCTTTGGTTCTGCATGAGACCAGAGCTCCAATTATTTATAAACGAAAAAAATTACTACCCACACCCATTACGATTGATGGGGGAGTGTAATCGTCTGCACATAACTCCCCAATTGGGAGTATTGTCAGGTGAGCTAATTACTTGTGCTTACCTGCGGTTCAGATTGAACCGGGCCGTCATTTCTGACAAGCCCGCGAATTATACGCACATATACAAATCTTGCAATCTTTTTATCAACAGGCAAAGGGAAGCAACACCTTTATGTCATTGTATACCGCGTGGGGTTACCTGAAATTGAGGCAAAAAAAAGAGCACCGAAGTGCTCTTTTTTTACTGTGGTGAAGCAAAGCTCACCACGTCAAATCATCGACAATTAAGCGATAACTTTAGCAACAACGCCTGCACCAACGGTACGGCCACCTTCACGGATGGCGAAACGCAGACCGTCGTCCATCGCGATTGGGTGGATCAGGGTAACAACCATTTTGATGTTGTCGCCTGGCATTACCATCTCAACGCCTTCTGGCAGTTCGATGGTACCGGTCACGTCAGTGGTACGGAAGTAGAACTGAGGACGGTAGCCTTTGAAGAACGGAGTGTGACGACCGCCTTCATCTTTGGACAGAATATAAACTTCTGACTCGAACTGGGTGTGTGGCTTGATGGTGCCTGGCTTGGCCAGAACCTGACCACGCTGGATATCTTCACGCTTGATACCGCGCAGCAGGATACCACAGTTCTCACCGGCACGGCCTTCGTCCAGCAGTTTGCGGAACATTTCAACGCCGGTACAGGTTGATTTCACGGTATCCTTGATACCAACGATTTCAACTTC
This sequence comes from Erwinia psidii, assembly GCF_003846135.1. GTDB lineage: Bacteria > Pseudomonadota > Gammaproteobacteria > Enterobacterales > Enterobacteriaceae > Erwinia > Erwinia psidii. Next base: position 158,847 of record NZ_RHHM01000009.1, on the reverse strand, counting down.
TTCACCGACTTTCACGATGCCACGCTCAACACGACCGGTAACAACGGTACCACGACCGGAGATGGAGAACACGTCTTCGATTGGCAGCAGGAACGGCTTGTCAATTGCACGCTCTGGTTCCGGGATGTAGTTGTCCAGGTGGCCAGCCAGCTCGATGATTTTAGCTTCCCACTCTGCATCACCTTCCAGTGCTTTCAGCGCGGAACCGTGAACGATTGGGGTATCGTCGCCCGGGAATTCGTACTGAGACAGCAGGTCACGTACTTCCATCTCAACCAGTTCCAGCAGCTCTTCGTCATCAACCATGTCACACTTGTTCAGGAACACGATGATGTAAGGAACGCCTACCTGACGACCCAGCAGGATGTGCTCACGGGTCTGCGGCATTGGGCCGTCAGTCGCAGCAACCACCAGGATCGCGCCGTCCATCTGGGCAGCACCGGTGATCATGTTTTTCACATAGTCGGCGTGGCCAGGGCAATCAACGTGCGCGTAGTGGCGTGTTGGAGTGTCATATTCAACGTGAGAGGTATTGATGGTGATACCACGCGCTTTTTCTTCCGGTGCGTTATCGATCTGATCGAACGCACGAGCAGAACCGCCGTAGGTTTTAGCCAGAACGGTGGTGATAGCAGCAGTCAGGGTAGTTTTACCGTGGTCAACGTGGCCGATAGTACCAACGTTGACGTGCGGTTTGGAACGTTCAAATTTTTCTTTAGCCACGGCGATATTCCTTAGTTTCTGTGCTCTCCCCTGTGGACAGGAGAGCACGGGATCAATTAGTTAACCCGGTTATTTACTACGGGCTTCGATAACAGCCTGAGCAACGTTGTTTGGCGCATCATCGTACTTCAGGAATTCCATGGAGTAAGACGCACGACCTTTAGTGATAGAACGCAGCTGAGTTGCATATCCAAACATTTCAGACAGCGGAACTTCAGCGTGAATCACATTACCCGTCACGTTTGATTCCTGACCACGCAGTGTACCACGACGACGGCTCAGGTCCCCGATGACGTCACCGGTGTTCTCTTCAGGCGTTTCAACTTCAACCTTCATGATTGGCTCAAGCAGCACTGGTTTCGCTTGCTTAAAGCCTTGTTTAAAGGCGATAGAAGCAGCAAGTTTAAACGCCAGTTCAGAGGAGTCAACGTCATGGTATGAACCAAAGTGCAGACGGATACCCATATCCACTACCGGATAACCCGCTAATGGACCGGATTTAAGCTGCTCCTGAATACCTTTGTCAACGGCCGGGATGTATTCGCCAGGGATCACACCACCTTTAATGTCGTTGACGAACTCGTAACCTTTCGGGTTAGAGCCCGGCTCCAGTGGGTACATATCGATAACAACATGACCGTACTGACCACGACCACCAGACTGCTTGGCGTGTTTACCTTCGATATCGGTCACTTTCGCGCGAATCGCTTCACGGTAGGCAACCTGAGGTTTACCGACGTTCGCTTCAACGTTAAACTCACGTTTCATACGGTCAACGATGATGTCGAGGTGCAGCTCACCCATTCCGGCAATAATAGTCTGGTTTGATTCTTCGTCAGTCCATACGCGGAAAGACGGGTCTTCTTTCGCCAGACGGCCCAGAGCAAGACCCATTTTTTCCTGGTCAGCTTTGGTTTTTGGCTCCACGGCGATGGAGATTACCGGCTCAGGGAATTCCATACGCTCCAGAATGATAGGAGAGTCTGGATCACACAAAGTGTCACCGGTGGTAACATCTTTCAAACCGATAGCGGCAGCGATATCCCCTGCACGAACTTCTTTGATCTCTTCACGTTTGTTCGCATGCATCTGTACGATACGACCAAAACGCTCACGTGCCGCTTTCACAGAGTTCAGCACGGTATCACCGGAATTAACAACACCGGAGTAAACGCGGAAGAACGTCAGGTTACCCACAAACGGGTCGGTCGCGATTTTAAACGCCAGTGCAGAGAATGGCTCATCATCAGTCGCGTGACGCTCAGCCGGGGTCTCTTTACCATCGTCCAGGATACCATTGATCGCAGGAACGTCAGTTGGTGCTGGCAGATACTCAACCACAGCATCCAACATCGCCTGAACACCTTTGTTCTTAAAGGCAGAACCACAGGTAACCAGAATGATTTCGTTGTTCAGAACACGCTGACGCAGAGCATTTTTGATCTCTTCTTCAGTCAGTTCTTCACCACCCAGATATTTCTCCATCAGCTCTTCAGAAGCTTCAGCTGCGGATTCAATCAGGTTCTGGTGCCACTCTTCAGCCAGTTCCTGCATATCAGCTGGAATATCTTCGTACTCGAAGGTTACGCCCTGATCGGCGTCGTTCCAGTTGATTGCTTTCATTTTCACCAGGTCAACAACACCGGTGAATTTCTCTTCTGCACCAATTGCCAGCTGCAATGGAACAGGGTTAGCACCCAGACGGGATTTAATCTGGCTAACCACTTTCAGGAAGTTCGCACCCATGCGGTCCATTTTGTTAACGAACGCGATACGCGGAACTTTATATTTGTTAGCCTGACGCCATACGGTTTCAGACTGTGGCTGAACACCACCAACCGCACAGTAAACCATTACTGCGCCGTCGAGAACACGCATGGAACGTTCTACTTCGATGGTGAAGTCAACGTGTCCGGGGGTGTCGATGATGTTTACGCGGTGTGGCTCGAACTGCTTGGCCATACCAGACCAGAAAGCGGTCGTTGCGGCGGAGGTGATGGTAATACCACGTTCCTGCTCCTGCGCCATCCAGTCCATGGTGGCAGCGCCGTCATGAACTTCACCGATTTTATGGTTTACACCGGTATAGAACAGAATACGTTCGGTCGTTGTGGTCTTACCGGCGTCGATGTGGGCACTGATACCGATATTACGATAGCGTGCAATGGGTGTTGTGCGAGCCATTTGATTCCTCTGATTCTCGGACGTTCCAAGTTAAAGCCCGGCGGGGTTAACTGAACGCCCGCCGGGTTAATAACAACTACAAAGCTGTTACCAGCGGTAGTGAGCGAACGCCTTGTTGGCTTCGGCCATACGGTGAACGTCTTCACGTTTCTTCACGGCAGTACCTTTGTTGTCTGCCGCATCAGAAAGTTCGTTCGCCAGGCGCAAAGCCATTGATTTATCACCGCGTTTACGAGCAGCTTCAACGATCCAACGCATTGCCAGCGCATTACGACGAACCGGACGGACTTCAACTGGTACCTGATAAGTAGAACCACCAACGCGGCGGGATTTTACTTCCACGGTTGGGCGGACATTGTCCAGGGCTACTTCAAATGCTTCCAGTTCGTTCTTACCGGCACGCTGAGCCAGGGTCTCAAGTGCGGTATAGACGATTGATTCAGCAGTAGATTTTTTACCGTCTACCATCAGGATATTTACAAATTTAGCCAGCAATTCTGATCCGAACTTAGGATCTGGCAGAATTTTACGCTGGCCAATTACGCGACGACGTGGCATGGAAATACTCCGTTGTTAATTCAGGATTGTCCAAAACTCTACGAGTTTATTATGACATTTAAGATAAAACGTTTGGCCTTACTTAACGGAGAACCATTAAGCCTTTGGCTTCTTCACGCCGTACTTGGAGCGTGACTGCTTACGGTCTTTAACACCTGAGCAGTCCAGCGCGCCACGAACGGTGTGGTAACGCACACCTGGCAAGTCTTTAACACGACCGCCACGGATCAGGATCACGGAGTGTTCCTGCAGGTTATGACCTTCACCACCGATGTAGGAGGTAACTTCAAAACCGTTGGTTAAACGAACACGGCAGACTTTACGCAGTGCTGAGTTCGGTTTTTTAGGAGTGGTAGTATATACACGAGTACATACACCACGTTTCTGCGGGCAGGCTTCCAGCGCTGGCACGTTGCTCTTTGCAACTTTGCGTGCGCGTGGTTTGCGAACCAGCTGGTTAACTGTTGCCATTAAATAGCTCCTGGGATTTGCTTTTGCTTCGTAAACACGTGATAAATCGCCTCGTGGTATAACGAGGACGCAGAATTTTAGGGCTGAGCAGAAAAGGTGTCAAGAAATAACCAGGATATCGTCTTGTTACCAGGTCATTTGTTTCGGATGTTTTACCGTCAGCGCAACGAAATCAGTATAGCTTACCATCCCTGCTTTGGGTGAAATTTGAGCAGAAAGCCCGCGTGCCACAACATCCTCCCGCAGCACATGAAGGGAAATATCCTTTTCAAGCAAGCAATTAAGTGAATGAGACTCTACTAGCGCAGCTAACACGCCGTCCTGCAGCAGTAACACATCGTCGCCCCCGGCAAGCATACGCAGCAGCGCATTGAAGTCGCATTTAAAAGGAGAATGAATCAGAAGATGCAACATACCTGCCTCAGAAAGTGATAATTCGGTCAAAACTGTCCAGCATTGTGCGCAATTCTGTTTGGGAAAGCACCTTTACCGGCAGCACACTCTCCCCTTCTGACGGCAGTCCGCGTTCCAGCAAAGAAGCTGAACAGATGTACAAATCCTCAATATCATACAGAGGAAGTAGACCAAAAGCGGCGGCGTAATGTCGTGCCAGCACCTTCTCAGGCTGCTGATTGGGACGAAGTTGCAGCACGCCATCGCTGATAAAAAATAGCGCAATATTTTCACTGAGAGCAGAGATTGCCAGCACGGCATCCAGTCCTTCCCTGCCCGCGCTGGTACCATGAGGTGACTGAGTAAACACAACAGCAATACGGTTCATCAGAACTGCACCAGACGGTCGCAGGTTAAAGCAGCCTCCGCCAATGCCCCAAGCCCTGAAAGCTGGAAACCGGGCGCGAGGTTGGCACCCACAAGGCCGAGATTTTTGGCTTCCTGTTCATTGGTCACCCCGCGGCGTAGCGCTGCTGACACACAGATATTTAGCGTGACCCCGCGTTGCTGGTTCAGCTGCTGCCAGCCCTGGGTCAGATTAAATTCATCGTTAGCAGGTGAAGTCAACACGCTGGCATTCAGCACACCTTCACGATAAAAAAACACGCTTTCCAGCGTATGGCCCTGAGCCAACAGCGCCTGTGCGAACAGCCAGGCGCTGCTGGCCTGTTGGGTGCCATAAGCAGGTCCGGTAACCAGCAGGGTAAAGCGCATCAGCGATCCTGCCCCTGAAAATCCCCACTTTTGAACTGGCGGATATAAAGGTAAACGGTATGTTTGGAGATGTTGAGGCGGTCGGCCACCTGATTGATGGCATCTTTAATATCAAAGATCCCTTTCTCATACAGATTGAGTACGATCTGGCGATTCTTGGCATTATTCGAGACATTCCGATCGCCACTCACTTCCTCAATGGTGAATTCCAGTGTCTGCATCACCAGATCGTCAACCGACGAGGCAAAGTTAACCGATGAGGCGACTTCCTGCGTTTCCGGCGGCATGAAAGACGCCATGATTTGTGAGAAAGGCACATCAAGATTCATGTTAATGCATAACAAACCGATGACTCGCTGATCGCCATTACGAATAGCGATAGTTACCGATTTCATCAGCACACCACTTTTTGCCCGGGTGAAGTAGGCTTTGGAGACATTGCTGTCTGCCCCCCTCATCTCATGTAGCATACGTAGTGCAAGATCGGTAATTGGGGACCCTATTTTTCGTCCCGTGTGTTCGCCATTGGCAATACGGACAGCAGAACGTTTTAAATCTTCCAGCGAGTGAAGAACGATTTCACAATGGGAGCCAATCAGCATCGCAAGGCCATCCACTACCGCTTCATACGACCTCAGGATATCAAAGTCAGTCTGCCCGAAAGGGCGCTGCTCCAGTAATTCCAGATCGGTCACATCACCGGTAAATATTGCACCAGACATTAAGAAACCACCCTTGAGCAGAACCTGACGCACAGTGCCAGGAAAGATGTATTCAGAAGAAAATGCGCGGAAGGCAGTCTAGCAAATATCGCGAACGCCTGTCCTGACCTTTATCAGTAAATGGTACTGACAACGACAATCAGGCAGAAGGGGAAATAGCACCGCCACAGTGAGGTGGCGGTGAACATTTTACTTGGTCTGAGCGGCGGCTGGAGCTTCAGCAGGTTTTTCTGCGTTAGCATCAGCTTTTGCTGCTGGTTTGATATCAAGCAGTTCAACATCAAACACCAACGTGGAATTAGCCGGGATACCCGGAACGCCGTTCTTACCATAAGCAAGCTGCGGTGGAATAACCAGCTTGATTTTACCACCTTTCTTCACGTGCTTCAGACCTTCGGTCCAGCCAGGGATCACGCCGTCAAGACGGAAGGAAAGTGGTTCACCACGGGTGTATGAGTTATCAAACTCGGTGCCGTCGATCAGGGTACCTTTGTAATTGACAACAACAGTGTCGCTGTCAGTCGGTGCCTTGCCGGTTCCCTCTTTTTGAACCTGATAAAGCAGGCCGGATTCGGTTTTTTTCACGCCTTTTTCTTTAGCAAATTTGGTTGCGAAAGCGTCACCTTTTTCAGTGTTCTCTTTAGCGTCTTTTTCCATCTTCGCCTGAGCAGCGCCTTTCACGCGGCTTTCGAATGCCTGCAATGTCTGCTCAATTTCCTGATCGGAAAGTTTGCTCTTACCAGCAAACGCATCCTGAACACCAGAAATCAGCTGCTGCTTGTCCAGCGTAATACCCAGTTTTTCCTGTTCTTTCAGAGAATTTTCCATATAGCGGCCAAGAGACGCGCCGAGTGCATAAGCGGACTGTTGATCATCTGTTTTAAACGCAGCATTTTTGGGTGCGGGCTTAGGCGCCTGCTCGGTTGGTGCGGAAGCTGCTGGTGCCGTCTCGGCAGCGAAAACCTGCGGAGCGTTCATTGCAACGGCCATGGTGGTGGCTAGCAGTGTGACTTTAAATATTGATTTCATCCATTTCTCCAAAACCGAAGCCTCTCACCTCGGAAATCATTACAGACGGGGCCAGTAGTATAGCGGTAAAACTGCATGAGAAAACTGCACAATTTCTCAATGAAAGTCAGGTAACCTAGGACCGCCTGCCCGCACGAAAGTTCATCACTGAAATGCAGGCGCAGAACTCGTTTTTCAAGTGCGGACCTGAATTAAGGTCAACAGGCCTGTTTCATCCCCAACTTTCCCGTTAGAATCAAAAAGCGTTGACGAAAATAGTCGCTCCGGCGGCCATAAGAGGAAATAATATGCAGCACGCTTTAGAACAGCGGATGGAAATGCTGGAAAGCCGCCTGGCGTTTCAGGAGCACACCATCGAAGCGCTTAACCAGACAGTCATTCACCATGAACTGGAAATGGCACGCCTGCGTGAGCAGATGCGTCTGCTGACGGATAAACTGCAATCAGTCGCCCCTTCAATGATCGCTTCGCAGTCCGAAGAGACGCCGCCGCCGCACTACTGATTAAACAGAATGACGGCGTTAGCAATATCCATGGCATTAATCTGAAACTCTGTGGTTTGTGGTGCTTTCACTGGCGCAACAGAGAGGCCAAAAAAGGCCACCAGAAGGCAGCCTGATGAACCAGCACAACGCGGGAAGTTAGTGATTGCAGCCACAGCCGCCGGTGCCGCAACCACCCTGACCGTGGTCATGGTCATGGTCATGGTCATGGTCATGATGATGATCGTGCTCGCCGTGAACGTGGCCGTGAGCCAGTTCTTCAGGCGTCGCTTCACGGATCGCCATCACTTCAACATTAAAACTCAGGTTCTGACCCGCCAACATGTGATTACCATCAACCACCACATGATCATCTTCCACTTCAGTGATCTCAACCGGGACCTGGCCCTGATCGGTTTCCGCCAGGAAACGCATCCCCACCTGCAATTCATCAACGCCCATGAAAACGTCTTTTGGTACACGTTGCACCAGATTATCGTCATATTGGCCATACGCATCGTCAGCCGCGATGTTTACTTCAAATTTGTCACCGGCTTCATGATTTTCCAGGGCTTTTTCAAGACCAGCAATCAGGGAACCATGACCGTGCAGATAGTCCAGCGGCGCACTTACCGTAGACTCATCAACCAACACACCATCCTCTGTACGTACCTGATAAGCCAGGCTGACGACCAGGTCTTTTGCTACTTTCATGATTACTCCTAACCGTTGAGAGCTTGAACGCTTATGCGTTGGCCAGATGGCCAACCTGAAGGGCTCTTAATTGCGTCGATTGTAATAAATTTCAACGCCGCTGTACGGTAAAGCTTAAAAAAAGTCGGGCGATTGCGCTACTCAGGATGAAAAATACCAATCACCTGTTCACTGTCCCGAACGTTATCCCGCACATGTTTATCCGCTTCCCGCATCTGATGTCCACAGGTAACGCATTCAACCACTTCAATATTATTCTCTTTCCATAACGCCAGCGTATCTTTTGCCTGGCACGCCGGACAGGTTGCACCGGCAATGAATCGTTTACGCATTTCCGCTCCTACTCAGACTCATCCCACCCACCAAACTGGCGCTTCTCATGGCGCATCTCTGCCTGAAAAATATCTTCCAGTTCACGTCGGGCTTCTTTTACCCGTGAAATCTGCTGACTGTCTGCATGGTTGGGCATCAGCTCACGCAGCATACGCATATCCAGGCGGCGGAAATGCTGCTGTGCGCGAAAAGCCTGATGGGGATGCATACCAAGCGTCATCAGCGTTTTGCGGCCCAGCTCCAGGGCGCTTGAAAAGGTTTCACGCGAGAACTGTATCACCCCGGCCTGAATCAGCTCATGCGCTTCCACACGACCTCGCGCACGGGCAAGGATTTGCAGATGTGGAAAATGTTGCTGGCAAAGATGAACAATTTCCATCGCATCTTCCGGGCCATTGCAGGTAATGACGATCGACCGTGCCGTTTCCGCTCCGGCAGCACGGAGCAGTTCCAGTTCGGTGGCATCGCCGTAGTATACCTGATAGCCATATTTACGCATCAGGCTGACCGAACTGATATCCCGTTCCAGCACCGTTATGCGCTTCTCATTAGCCATCAGCAGACGTGCCACTACCTGACCGAAACGGCCAAAGCCAACCACAATAACCTCAGGCTTGTCATCTTCAACAAACGGCTTTTCGTCCTGGGAATCGTCCTCGTTGAAACGCCTGGCCAGAATACTGTCGACAACCTGCATCAGGACTGGCGTCGTCATCATTGACAGCGTTACCGTCACCAACAGCAAAGGCATCTGATCGCCTTTAAACAGTTTTGCCGATGACGCCGCAGAGAAAAGCACAAAGGCGAACTCGCCGCCCTGACTTAACACCGCCGAAAACTGGAGTCGCTCAGAGCTACGCAAGCCAAAAACGCGGGAAAGCAGGTAAAGCACGCTCGCTTTGATCGCCACCAGCACGATAACGCCGACCACAATGGCAACGAGATGGGTGTAAAGCACACCGAGATTCAGCGCCATGCCAACGGAGATAAAGAACAGGCCAAGCAGCAGGCCTTTAAAGGGATCGATGGCCACTTCCAGTTCGTGACGGTACTCGCTCTCTGCCAACAGGATACCCGCGATAAAAGTGCCAAGCGCCATTGACAGCCCCAGAGCATCCATAAACAACGCTGCCCCTAATACCAACAGCAACGTGGCGGCGGTAAAGACTTCACGCACCCCGGAAGCGGCGATAAAGCGGAAGATAGGCCGCAGTAAGAAGCGCCCCCCCACCAGCATGCCCGCAAAAGCCAGCACCTTAATACCAACTTTCATCCAGTCAGTATGGCCGCTGTCGCCTCCGGCCAGCAGGGGCACCAGCGCCAGCGCCGGGATAACCGCCAGATCCTGGAACAGTAATACCGAAAAGCCAAGCTGCCCGGACTCATTGCGCTTCATCCCTTTATCACTCATCAGCTGAAGCGCCAGTGCAGTAGAGGACATCGCCAGGCCAAGGCCACCGATCATCGCCGCCTGCCACGAAAAATCCGTCAACCAGAGCAGGCCACCCAGAATCGCCGCGCTGAAAAGCACCTGCGCGGCGCCAACGCCAAAAATAGAGCGCCGCAGCTGCCAAAGTTTGGACGGGTTCAGTTCCAGCCCAATGATAAACATCAGGAATACCACGCCCAGCTCAGAGAAATGCAGGATCTCTTCAACGTCACTGATAAAGCCCAGCCCCCACGGTCCAATGGCGATACCGGCCAGCAGGTATCCCAGCACGGCACCGATCCCCAGCCGTGCCGCCAGCGGCACCGCGATCACCGCAGCAAAAAGATAAACCACCCCTGCCGTCAGTAATGTTTGTCCTTCCATTTAAAGCCCTCCGGGCAGTTGCGGAGACGCCAGCCAGTCACCGTAAGCCCGCGCAAAGTTTTTCATCGCCTCCGGCGGCTGCCGTCGTGCCAGATAAATGACCATCGGCGTCAGCCAGTGCATCCGGCAGAGTTGGGCGGTAAGTTCGAAGGGACGCATAATGTCAGACATGGGATATCGGTTAAGACCATCCTGATGGTAGGCGGCTTCCGGCTCCCCGGTGGTGATCACACTTCGCCAGAACTTCCCTTCCAGCACGTTGCCATTTGGACCACTGGCAAATCCCCGCGCCAGCACGCGATCCAGCCACTCTTTCAGCAATGCGGGACAGCTGTAGGTGTATAGTGGATGCTGAAAAACAATGACGTCGTGTTCACGTAACAGCTGCTGCTCACAATGGATATCAATAAAAAAATCAGGGTAGTGCGCATAGAGATCGTGCACGGTCACATTTGGCAGTTCCTTTGCCGGTTGCAGCAAAACCCGATTAGCAACCGAGTCCTGCGACTCAGGATGTGCGTAAAGCAGCAAAACTTTGGGTGGCTGCGACATCATTCCTCTCCAAATCGTCGTCATCGCGGGGAAATTCCGCTACCATGCCCGACACAACGGACTTGTGAATTCCGCAAGCAATCATGATGATTTAATTTAACATATTCTGACATTACGGCGCTTATGATTGTCTTCTCTTCGTTACAAATACGGCGCGGTGTCCGCGTACTGCTGGATAATGCCAGCGCCACCATAAATCCAGGACAAAAAGTCGGACTGGTGGGGAAAAATGGCTGTGGCAAATCGACACTGCTGTCGCTACTTAAGCATGAGATAAGCGCCGACGGCGGCAGCATGAACTATCCCGGCAACTGGTCGCTGGCCTGGGTTAATCAGGAAACGCCGGCACTCTCCACTCCGGCCATTGACTATGTAATTGATGGTGATCGAGAGTTCCGTCAGCTGGAAACCGCTCTGGCCCACGCCAATAAAATCGATGACGGTCATGCCATCGCCACGCTGCATGGCAAACTTGATGCCATTCAGGCATGGACCATACCGTCTCGCGCCGCCACCTTGCTTAACGGATTAGGCTTTTCGCAGGAGCAGTTACAACGCCCGGTAAGCGATTTTTCCGGCGGCTGGCGGATGCGCCTCAATCTTGCACAGGCGCTGATTTGCCGCTCAGATTTGCTCCTGCTGGATGAACCAACAAACCATCTCGATCTTGACGCGGTAATCTGGCTGGAACGCTGGCTGAAAAGCTATCAGGGCACGCTGATCCTGATCTCCCATGACCGCGACTTCCTCGATCCGATTGTGGATAAGATTCTGCATATTGAGCAGCAGTCCATCTTCGAATACACCGGCAACTACAGTTCGTTCGAAATCCAGCGGGCGACCAGGCTGGCGCAACAACAGTCAATGTATGAAAACCAGCAGGCAAAAGTTGCCCATTTGCAAAGTTTCATCGATCGCTTTAAGGCAAAAGCCAGTAAAGCAAAGCAGGCGCAAAGCCGCATCAAAATGCTGGAGCGCATGGAGCTGATTGCCCCTGCACATGTTGATAATCCCTTTACTTTTAGCTTCCGCGCACCAGAAAATCTCCCTAATCCGTTGCTGAATATGGAAAAGGTCAGCGCTGGCTATGGTGAGCGCGTCATCCTGAACTCGATCAAGCTTAACCTGGTGCCCGGTTCACGCATCGGCCTGCTTGGCCGCAACGGCGCGGGTAAATCGACACTGATTAAACTGCTGGCCGGTGAACTGGCTCCGCTGGAGGGCGATATCGGCCTGGCGAAGGGTATCAGACTTGGTTACTTCGCCCAGCATCAACTGGAATTCTTACGGGAAGATGAATCTCCGCTGCAACATCTGGTCCGGCTCGCCCCTAAAGTGCCGGAGCAACAGTTACGCGACTACCTGGGCGGCTTTGGCTTCCAGGGCGACAAGGTAAGCGAGAACACCGGGCGCTTCTCCGGTGGAGAAAAAGCGCGCCTGGTGCTGGCGTTAATTGTCTGGCAGCGTCCCAACCTGCTGTTGCTTGATGAACCGACCAACCATCTCGATCTCGATATGCGTCAGGCGTTAACTGAAGCACTGATCGACTTTGAAGGCGCGCTGGTGGTGGTATCGCACGATCGCCACCTGCTGCGTTCCACCACAGACGATCTCTATCTGGTCCATGACGCTAAGGTAGAGGCGTTTGATGGCGATCTGGAAGATTATCAGCACTGGCTGGGTGAGTTACAAAAGCAGGAGATCGCCAGTGCCGAACCCAAAGCGGACAATCTGAACAGCGCCCAGGCCAGAAAAGATCAAAAGCGCCGCGAGGCAGAACTGCGAACGCAAACGCAACCTTTGCGCAAACAGATTGAGACGCTGGAAAAGCAGATGGAGAAGCTGAACAATCAGCTGACCGCCGCCGAAGCAAAGCTGGCGGATACCGCCATCTACGATCAAAGCCGCAAGGCAGATCTCACCACAGCTCTGCAACAGCAGGCCGAGGCGAAATCCGCGTTGGAAGCGTGTGAGATGGCATGGCTGGATGCTCAGGAACAGTTAGAAACACTGCTCCAGTCATCGAGTCAGTAAGCCGTATTCACAGCAATAACCGCGCGGCGCATCATGCCCCGCGCCGGTTAAATCCCCGCCAGCTGTGATCCCCCGCGCTGCATGACCGCCATATTGATTGTTATATGCAGGGTCACCACCATGTTCAGACTGGGTAAATTCCTTTTACCAAGGTCGCGTTTCAACAGAAGTGACCTTCCTGATGCTTAATCAATTATCTCCGGGAAGCAGTGCCGGATACAAATGCCATCAGGCCCATAGCAGCTTTGAGCCAGATTGTTCTGGCAGATAAATCGGTTATTACTTGCTCATTTTGCGTCAACATTCCGAACCAGCGCGCGAAAAACACTCCCTTTCTCACAGCATTGGAGACACCACTCGCGGGGTGCAGTCCACAGGGCACTGGTTGCTCTGAAACAGCTCAGCGATCAGTGCCAAATCAGCAATACACAGGCGGCCGTCAGCAGTCCCATTGCCAGATTAAAAACCACCCAGGCACGACGGCTGGCAAGAATACGTCCGATGAGCGAACCAAAAGCCAGCCAGATAACGCCGGACACAAAATTAACCAGCGCCATCCCAACGCTTATCGCCATCACCGAACCCCACCATGCGTCGCCCGCCAGACTGAAGCTGGCCACCGCACCCAGCGCCATCAGCCAGGCTTTGGGATTGATCAACTGTAGCAGCCCACCCTGCCAGAATGGCATTGGACGCGTTGGTGCGTCGCCCGTGTCGAGCTTCTCGTATTTTGCCGTGGCAATTTTCCACGCCAGCCAGAGAAGATAGGCACTCCCGGCGATTTTCAGAAACAGATGAAGGGAAGGATAAAGCAGAATTAAGCCACCCATGCCAGAAGCCACGATGAACAACATCACCTGCATGCCGATCATGATGCCAGTAAGCAGCCACAGCGAACGCACAAAACCAAAGTTGGCGCCCGATGCGGTGAGTAACATATTATTAGGTCCTGGAGTAATCGCCGCCACCCAGAGGAAACCCAGCATTGACAAAAATAAACTCAGTTCCATATGAATCAGGTGCTCCTAACAGTTGATCAGACATGAACCTGATGAAGCTAGCAATATGACAGGGAGCCGACAAGCATTTTGAATATCATTTCAAATCAGCACGCCACTGATTTTCATCCCATAGCGGGATGGCGTAACCCACATCTGCAAACCCTCCTGCCGCGACTGGTGCGCCGCAAGATCCGCCTGTCCCCCCACTGGCAACGTCTGACACTACCCGACAGCGATTTTGTCGATCTGGCATGGAGTGAAGATCCAGGGCAGGCGAGCCATAAGCCACGCATGGTACTGTTTCACGGGCTGGAGGGCAGTGTTTACAGCCCGTATGCGCATGGTCTGTTGCAGACGTGCCAGCAGCGTGGTTGGCTGGGCGTGGTGATGCATTTTCGTGGTTGCAGCGGAGAACCCAACAGACAGCACCGTATTTATCATTCTGGTGAAACCAGCGATGCCACCTTTTTCCTGCAATGGCTGCGCGAGCAATGGGGTCACGTACCCACTGCCGCCGTTGGCTTTTCTCTGGGCGGCAATATGCTGGCCTTTTTGATGGGTGAGCAAGGCAGTGATTGCCTGCTTGATGCCGGGGTGGTGGTGTCCGCACCGCTGATGCTGGAGCCTTGTAGTCAGCGCCTGGAACAGGGGTTTTCCCGTATCTACCAGCGTTATTTACTCAACCAGCTTAAACAGAATGCGGCGCGTAAACTTATCGCCTGGCCGGGCACGTTGCCGGTCGATATGATACAACTGAAAGCGCTCAGGACACTGCGTCGCTTTGACGATGCCATCACCGCCAGAGCACATGGCTTTCAGGATGCCACCGACTATTACCGACGTTGCAGCGCCATGCCATTGCTCCCGGGCGTCAGTAAACCCCTGTTGATCATTCATGCCCAGGACGATCCCTTTATGACCAATGAAGTCATCCCCGCCCCTCATCTGTTACCTGACTGCGTGGAGTATCAGTTGACCCGCCATGGTGGACATGTAGGATTTGTCAGCGGAACCCTCTGCAAACCACAAATGTGGCTGGAGCAGCGGATCCCACAATGGCTCTCAACCTGGCTGGACAACTGAGATGATTATTCCCTGGCAGGATCTCGAAACAGAAACGCTGAATAACCTGATTGAATCCTTTGTGCTGCGGGAAGGAACAGATTACGGCGAACATGAGCGTTCACTGGCGCAAAAAGTCAATGATGTGCATCTTCAGTTACGTAACGGTGAGGCGGTGCTGGTATGGTCTGAACTCCACGAAACGGTCAATATCATGCGCCGTGGACAACTCAGCCAGACATAAATTTTACCGGCTGACCAGCCATTCCCCTGTTTTCACTATCGTCACTTTTCCGGTGCCATAACGCTCCCACTAACATCGCCAGGCTGGCGGGCAATGTTCACCGTACCAGCCGACTTCACCACCTGCTGATATTCTCCTTTGTGGTCATTCACGCAAGCTGGCAGCTCCTGACAGGGTGTTTTTATCGCGGCAAAGAGGAGGTTAATACGAGGATCGATATTGCGTAATATTGCCACCGGTAGTCGGCGGACGGGGTGATGACACCGGGTAACGAAACGTGTTAACAATGGTAGATCCCTCTATTTACAAGGAATACGTCTATGTCTGCAAAACATCCGGTCATTGCCGTCACCGGCTCCAGTGGCGCAGGAACCACCACGACCAGTCGCGCATTTCGTAAGATCTTTCAGCAGTTAAACCTGCATGCAGCCGAGGTGGAAGGAGACAGTTTTCATCGTTTTACCCGACCAGAAATGGATATGGCGATCCGTAAAGCACGGGATCTGGGCCGCCATATTAGCTACTTCGGCCCGGAAGCCAACGATTTCTCCCTGTTGGAAGATACCTTCAGGGAATATGGTTGTAGCGGTAGCGGCAAGTCCCGTAAATATCTGCATACCTTTGATGAAGCCGTTCCGTGGAACCAGGTTCCGGGAACCTTCACGCCCTGGCAACCGTTACCGGAACCGACCGACGTACTGTTTTATGAAGGTCTGCATGGTGGGGTGGTGACACCGCAAAATGATGTGGCGCAGCATGTTGATTTGCTGGTTGGCGTGGTACCGATTGTCAATCTGGAGTGGATTCAAAAGCTGGTGCGCGATACCGGTGAACGCGGTCATTCCCGCGAGGCGGTGATGGATTCTGTCGTGCGGTCAATGGAGGATTACATTAATTTTATTACCCCGCAATTTTCGCGTACTCACCTCAATTTTCAACGCGTGCCAACCGTTGATACCTCGAATCCTTTTGCCGCGCGTTCCATTCCGTCTCTCGACGAAAGTTTTGTCGTTATCCATTTCCAGGCGCTGGAAGATATTGATTTTCCCTACCTGCTGACAATGCTGAAAGGCGCGTTTATTTCCCGCATCAACACGCTGGTGGTGCCGGGCGGTAAAATGGGGCTGGCGATGGAACTGATCATGGCACCGCTGGTTAAACGGTTAATAGAAGGAAAAAAAATAGAGTAGCGCCCTGCCCGGACAGGGCCGCAGTGGGACTACAGCGCGATCGCCTCATAGCTGTGTGTGATCGCCACCCCCTTGCCCAGCATCAGCGCAACGGAACAATATTTTTCTGCCGAAAGATCAACGGCACGGGATACCGCTTTATCATCCAACGCGTTACCGCTCACGATAAAATGCATATTAATATGGGTGAATACCCGCGGCGCTTCTTCTCGCCGTTCTGAGGTGAGTTTAACCTCGCAATCTTTTACGTCATGACGACCTTTCTGCAGGATTGAAACCACGTCAATCGCACTACATCCCCCCGCCGCCATCAGAACCATCTCCATCGGACTGGGTGCTTTATCCCCTGAGTTGCCATCCATCAGCACCTGATGCCCGGATGACGATTCCCCCAAAAAGGTTAGCCCTTCAACCCATTTGACACGTGATTGCATAACAAACTCTCCTAATTCATTCAATTAACTTAAGATTACGCTTAAATAACAAATACGGCAATGTGGCAACTTTCGCACTATGATGGAGTAAAGAGAACAGAAGACACTGATGCAAAGCTGTGCTACAAAAGACTGTAAAATTTTCGTCAGTACCCTACAAAACATGACGAAACGTAATGACAAAACAAGCCAGGCTCTGAATAAGGGCCACATAAATTTCCTGACAGGGAAACACTTGACTATTTCATCGCCTGACAGGGAACTCTATCCCTGAATTTAAGGCACGATTACAACAGAGGATAACAGCGAATGGTTCTCGGCAAACCGCAAACAGACCCGACACTTGAATGGTTCCTGTCACATTGCCATATTCACAAATATCCATCAAAAAGTACGCTGATTCACCAGGGTGAAAAAGCAGAAACACTCTACTACATCGTCAAAGGCTCAGTAGCAGTGCTGATTAAGGATGAAGAAGGCAAAGAGATGATCCTCTCTTACCTCAATCAGGGTGATTTTATTGGTGAACTTGGCCTGTTCGAGGAAGGTCAGGAACGCAGCGCATGGGTGCGGGCAAAATCCGCCTGCGAAGTCGCGGAAATCTCCTATAAAAAATTCCGTCAGCTTATCCAGGTCAATCCTGAAATCCTGATGCGTCTCTCTTCGCAGATGGCTCGTCGTCTTCAGGTCACATCCGAGAAAGTTGGCAATTTAGCGTTTCTTGACGTGACAGGGCGTATTGCCCAGACCCTGCTGAATCTGGCTAAACAGCCCGATGCCATGACTCACCCGGATGGGATGCAAATCAAAATCACCCGCCAGGAAATTGGTCAGATTGTCGGCTGCTCCCGCGAAACCGTTGGACGTATTTTAAAAATGCTGGAAGATCAGAATCTGATCTCGGCGCACGGTAAAACTATCGTTGTCTACGGCACCCGCTAACCGTCACGGCTCCACGGCGTAACGTTCCTGGTTACGCCTTTCATTGGTACGGAGTCATGTGGCGTCGAATTATTTATCACCCGGAAATTAATTACGCATTACGCCAGACGATGGTGCTCTGTATCCCAGTGGCTATTGGCTGGTTGCTGGGGCATCTGCAAAACGGCCTGCTGTTCTCTTTAGTGCCTGCATGCTGCAATATCGCCGGTCTGGACACGCCACATAAACGCTTTTTCAAACGCCTGATCGTAGGCGGCGGCCTCTTTGCCTTTAGCAGCTTTCTTATTCAGTATCTGGGCGAATATCGGGTTCCCTTACCCGTGATCCTTTTTGTAATGGCGATGTTACTGGGTGTTGCCGGTGAAATCAGTCCGCTCCATGGGCGCCTGTTACCCGGATCGCTGATTGCCGCTATTTTTACCCTCAGCCTGGCTGGTCGGATGCCTGTCTGGCAGCCGCCCATGCTTTATATTCTGGGGACCACCTGGTATGGCATTTTCAACTGGTTCTGGTTTTGGCTGTGGAAAGAACAGCCAATGCGCGAAACGCTCAGTCTCCTGTATCGCGAGCTTGCCGGTTACTGTGAAGCAAAATACACCTTGCTGACCAAACTGACTGACCTGGAAAAAGCCCTACCGCCTCTGCTCACCCGCCAGCAAAAAGCGGTCGATCTGATCACCACCTGTTACCAACAGATGCATATGCTGGCCGCCAATAACCATAATCACCACAAACGGCTGACACGCGCCTTTCAGGTTGCGCTGGATTTGCAGGAACATATCTCAGTCAGCCTGCATCAGCCAACAGAGGTACAAAAACTGGTGGGACAGAGCCACGCTGAGGCCGTTATCCGCTGGAATGCGCTCACCATTGCGGCCAGACTTCGCACCTTAGCGGATGACATTCTTTATCACCGCCTGCCCGATCGTTTCAGCATGGATAAGCAGTTGCAGGCCCTGGCAAAAATTGCCCGCCAGCATGCTGCTAATCCCGTCGGTAGTTTCTGCTATTACCACTTCAGTCGCATCGCACGGGCGCTGCGGACACAGCGTCCTCTTTATCGGCGTGATTTGATGGCCGACCGCCAGCGCCGCTTACCGCTTTTACCCGCGATAAAAAGCTATCTTTCCCTGAAGTCATCAGCGTTGCGAACCGCCGCCCGCTTTGCGGTAATGCTGACCTTCGCCAGTTCGATGGCGCTGTTTTTCGATCTACCCAAACCCTACTGGATACTGATGACGGTGATGTTTGTCAGCCAGAACGGCTACAGTGCCACCCGTGTACGGATCCAACACCGGGCGCTCGGCACACTCGCCGGACTGATTATCGCCGCCATCACGCTACGGCTTCATGCCCCGGAATCGCTGGTACTGCTGGTGATGCTGGTGGTCACCCTGATTAGCTATCTGTTTATTCGTAAATTTTACGGCTGGGCAATGGTCGGATTTACGGTAACGGCGGTTTATTCACTGCAACTGCTGTCACTGAACGGCGCGGACTTTTTGTTACCGCGCCTGATGGATACGCTGATGGGATGTCTGATTGCTTTTGGTGGCATGGTCTGGCTGTGGCCACAGTGGCAGAGTGGCCTGCTGCGACAAAACGCTCACGATGCGCTGGGCGCTTATCAGGATGCACTGCAAATGCTGTTGGGGAGCGAGCAGAGCCCGGAGAAGCTGGCGTATCAGCGTATCAGGGTTAATCAGGCGCACAATGCGCTGTTTAACTCACTCAACCAGGCGATGCAGGAACCGGGATTTAACGCCAGCTACCTGGCAGATATGAAACTATGGGTTACGCACAGCCAGTTTATTGTTGAACATATCAACGCCATGACCATTCTTGCTCGTGAGCACACCATGCTAACCGCGGCGTTGGCAGAAGGCTATTTACAGGCATGTGAAATTGCGCTGCAACGTTGCCAGCAGCGGCTGGAATATGACGGTCCCAGCGCGGAGTCTGATGTAATGGAGGCCAGGATAAAACAGCCACAAGGGGCGGTGACCATTCTGGAAAGGCATGTGCAGCGGATCCTGGGGCATCTGAATGTGATGCATACCATCTCTTCACTGACCTGGGTCAACCGCCCACAGCATGGACGCTGGTTGTCCCGACGTTTGAGAAAACCGGCCTGATTATTCAGGCCGGTCGTCGCCATAAAAAGGCTTATGCTGACATCAGTTTCGTCACCGCCGCCGCAAAGCGCGCCATGCCCACTTCGATATCTGCCGGTTCAATAACCAGTGAAGGAGCAAAGCGGATAACATCTGTCCCGGCGCTGAGTACCATGACCCCTTCTTCTGCCGCTGCGTTGAGGATATCACGCGCCTTGCCAGCATGTTTAGGCTTGAGGGCCGCGCCGATCAGCAATCCTTTACCACGAATATCGCTGAACAAATCCAGGCTGGTATCAATCGCTTTTAACGCATTAATAAACATCTGACGACGGACCTCCACGCCGTTTAACACCTCCGGCGTGTTGATGATATCCAGCGCCGCTTCAGCCACCGCACACGCCAGCGGATTACCGCCATAGGTGGTGCCGTGCACGCCAGGCGACATCGTGGAGGCAATCTCATTGGTGGTCAGCATCGCACTGACCGGGAAACCACCACCCAACGCTTTCGCCGTGGTCAGAATGTCCGGCACCACGTTGTAATGCTCATAAGCAAACAGCTTACCGCTGCGGCCCATCCCGCTCTGCACTTCATCCAGCACCAGCAGCGCCTGATGCTCATCACACAGCTGGCGCAGGCCCTGCATAAACTCCGGCGTGGCTGGCATTACGCCGCCTTCGCCCTGGACAGGTTCAACCACGATGGCACAGGTATGATCGTCGATAACCGCTTTCACCGCCTCCAGATTATTAAAAGGCACATGAACAATATCCGCTGGCTTTGGACCAAATCCGTCGGAATATTTCGGCTGACCACCAACAGAAACGGTAAAAAAAGTGCGTCCGTGGAAAGCATTGTGGAAAGCGATGATTTTACTTTTATAGGGCGAATGGCGTTTTGAAGCGTAATAGCGAGCCAGTTTAAAAGCAGCCTCATTGGCTTCTCCACCGGAATTGGCGAAGAAAACGCGGTCAGCAAACGTTGCAGCAATCAGTTTGCTGGCAAGGCGCAGCGCGGGTTCATTAGTGAATACGTTGCTGGTATGCCACAGGGTTTCGCCCTGGGTTTTCAAGGCATCCACCAGCGCCGGGTGGCAGTGTCCCAGCGCGGTCACCGCAATTCCGCCAGAGAAATCGACGTATTCCTTCCCCTGTTGATCCCAGACCCGGCTGCCTTTACCTTTCACCGGCACAAACTGAGCCGGTGCATAAACAGGCAAAATAACCTCATCAAACGTTTTACGCGTTACCGCTAATTTATCCGCTGCCATTAACTACTCCACATTGTTCATGTTGCTTAAAAGTGAAAATATAATCACAAAATATGCATAAAAAATCACTCAAAGGCAACTTTTTACTGGTGAATAAAATTGTCCAGCAATTGATGTCCCTGCTCACTCAGGATGCTTTCAGGATGAAACTGCACGCCCTGTAACGGGAGCTGCCGGTGACGAAATCCCATAATCTCATCGGGCTGGCCATCACGCACCGTCCATGCAGTTATTTCGAATTCCGCCGGGAAAGATGCTTTTTCAACGATTAACGAATGATAACGCGTCACCGTCAGTGGATGGTTAAGACCGCGAAATACGCCACCATTATTATGTTCAATGGCGGATGTTTTGCCATGCATGACTTCCCTCGCCCGCACCACCCGCGCCCCAAAAGCCTGCGCAATCGCCTGATGCCCCAGGCAGACGCCAAGGATCGGCACTTTTCCGGCAAATTCCGCGATAGCCGCCAGCGAGATCCCGGCATCATCAGGCGTACAGGGGCCAGGAGAGATAACCAGATGTTCGGGACGCAGCGTGGCGATTTGTGTCAGCGTCAGTTCATCGTTGCGATGTACACGAACCTCAACGCCTGACTGACAAAAGTATTGATAGAGGTTCCAGGTGAAAGAGTCATAGTTATCAATAAGCAACAGCATGGACGCTCCGGGCAGGAGAAGGAGAGCACTGGTCTACACAGGAGTACAAAGCGGGGTCATGGCTGTGTCATGCCGCTCAGGGTATAAACAGGCAGCAACACTCCCCCACCGGCAGATTCAGGGCAGGACTTTAGCGGAAAGAATAACCACTGGCTTCATCGGAACATTTTGGTAAGGTCCGACATTCTGCGAAGGCACCTGAGAGATTTTATCCGCCACCTCCTGTCCTTTGATGACTTTACCAAATACGGCATAGCCGAAATCACGCTGGCCGTGGTCAAGGAAGGCGTTATCGGCCACATTGATAAAGAACTGGCTGGTGGCACTGTCTTTATCAGCAGTACGGGCCATAGAGATGGTTCCGCGTTTATTCAGCAGACCATTATCCGCTTCATTTTTAATCGGGGCGTTGGTCGGTTTCTGCTGCATATCTGTGGTAAAACCACCACCCTGAACCATAAAACCAGGGATCACACGGTGGAATGTGGTGTTGTTATAGAAGCCACTGTTGACATAATCGATAAAGTTCTTCACTGAGACCGGTGCCTTCTGGTTATTCAGTTCCAGCTCAATATTGCCAGCCGAAGTGGTCAACAACACATGGGTATCACTCTTCGCAGCCAGCGCTGAAGCAGAAAGTGTGGATAGCGCAATCACAGTAGCAAAGGCAGTTAACGTACGTTTTAGCATGAAAGATTCCTTACTGAAGACAACGGGCCAGGAAAAGAGAATTGATTTTAAAGAGGCCCTGATCAACACGCCAGCCTTTTGCTTTTATTTACTGTCACAAATTAACATGGCAGCTATTCTTGCCAACATCGAAAAGTGATATACATCACAAATCCACGGCATATGAAAAAAACACATTTCATTATTGATTTAAGCAGATCACGAAAATCATTACACTGCTGGGGCTTACCGGAGGCGTCAGCCTCACTCTCCTTCAGGATCGCAGACACTGACTATGACTAACCGTAATCGAATTGGCCTTACCTGGATCAGTTTTTTTTCCTATGCGCTTACCGGCGCGGTCGTCATTGTGACCGGTATGGTGTTGGAAAATATTGCTGACTATTTTCACCTGCCTGTTGCACAAATGAGCAGTACCTTTACTTTCCTCAACGCGGGCATTCTGGCAGCGGTATTTCTGAATGCCTGGCTGATGGAAATCATTCCGTTGAAACGCCAGCTGATTTTTGGTTTCGTGCTGATGGTCCTGGCAATACTTGGCCTGATGACCAGTCACAGTCTGACCGTTTTCTCACTGAGCATGTTTGTGCTGGGCGTGGTCAGCGGCATCACCATGTCGATTGGTACCTTTTTGATAACCCATCTTTATGAAGGACGTCAGCGCGGCGCACGGCTGCTGTTTACCGACTCCTTCTTCAGCATGGCGGGCACCATTTTCCCGATCGTTGCCGCCACCATGCTGGCACACGCGCTGCCGTGGTACTGGGTCTATGCCTGCATCGGACTGATCTATATCGCAATCTTCGTGCTGGCACTGTGCTTTGAATTTCCTGTGCTGGGCAAAACAGCCGCCAACCAACAACCGGCAGAAAAAGAAAAATGGGGTATCAGCGTACTGTTCCTGTCCGTCGCCGCGTTGTGCTATATCCTGGGGCAGCTGGGCTTTATCGGCTGGGTGCCACAATATGCCACCAAAAATAGGGGGATGGATCTGGGACAGGCGGGAGCGATGGTGGGCAACTTTTGGACCGCCTATATGATTGGTATGTGGGCATTCAGCGCCATCCTGCGCTTTATTGATCCACAGCGCATCGTGACTCTGCTTGCCCTGGTCTCCACGCTACTGATGTACTGGTTTGTCAGTAGCACCGATGCCGCCATGCTGAAGTGGATCATCATAAGCCTCGGCTTCTTCTCCAGCGCTATTTACACCACCATCATCACATTGGGTTCACTGCAAACCCGGATCGCTTCAGCAAAACTGGTGAACTTTATTCTTACCTGCGGAACGGTGGGCACCATGCTGACCTTTGTGGTCACCGGCTACGCAGTGGAAAAAGGTGGCCCTCATGCCGCGCTGCTTGTCGCCAACGTGCTCTATGCAGTGGTGTTTATCATGTGCTTGCTACTCGGGCCGGTCAGCAAACACAGACGGCATGTCGGAACTTCACCACATTAATCGTGCCAAATGTAAACAGGCCGGGATTTCCCGGCCTGTTTTCTACGGACCGATCTCACCGCTTAAAATTAACGCTTTCGCTCCCGTGCAAATGAATTTGGGTCTCTGCGGGTCGGGTCTGTGCAATCACCCGACCATCGCGGACAGAGTAGCGCACCGGTACCTGACGACGCAGCGCATCAAAACCACTGTCGGCTGGCAGAATGATCAGACTGGCGCGATTACCGGTCTGGATACCGTAATCCTTGAGTTGCAAAGTCATTGCGCTGTTAGTGGTGATCAGTTTAATCCCTTCATCCAGCTGTCCATACCCCATCAGCTGACAGACATGCAGCCCCATATGCAGCACCTGCAACATACTGGCGGTGCCTAATGGATACCATGGATCGAACACGTCATCATGGCCGAAACAAACGTTGATACCCGCCTCCAGCATCTCTTTCACTCTGGTGATGCCACGACGTTTGGGATAGCTGTCAAAACGGCCCTGCAAGTGGATATTGACCAGCGGATTGGCAACGAAGTTAATGCCGGATAGCTTCAGCAGGCGAAACAGCCGCGAAGTATAAGCGCCATTGTAAGAGTGCATCGCTGTAGTATGGCTGGCGGTTACCCGTGGCCCCATTTTTTCACGCAATGCCAGTGCGGCGACCGTCTCCAAAAAACGTGATTGCTCATCGTCAATTTCATCGCAATGAACATCCACCATACGCTGATACTTCTGCGCCAGTGCAAAGGTTTTATGCAGCGACTCCACGCCATATTCACGGGTGAACTCAAAGTGAGGAATAGCCCCAACCACGTCAGCCCCCAGCTTCAGCGCCTCCTCCAGTAATAGCTCCCCGTCCGGGTAAGAAAGAATGCCCTCCTGGGGAAAAGCCACAATCTGAATATCCACCCAGGGTGACATTTCCTCTTTTACTTCCAACATCGCACGGAGTGCGGTCAGCGTCGGGTCGGAAACATCAACATGAGTGCGAACATGCTGGATCCCGTTAGCTATCTGCCATTTCAGCGTCTGTCGGGCGCGTGTTTTTACATCTTCGTGGCTTAACAACGCCTTACGCTCTGCCCAACGCTCAATCCCTTCAAACAGCGTGCCGGACTCGTTCCAGGCTGGTTCACCTGCGGTTTGCGTGGTATCAAGGTGGATGTGCGGTTCGATAAAAGGCGGGAATGCCAGCCCCCCCTCCGCATCCAGCGCATCTTCTTCAGGCGCATTCTGTGGTTGAGCAGAAAGCGAAGCAATAACCCCATCGCGGATACCGATCTGCCATAACCCGTCACGCCACGGCAAACGAACGTGATTAATCCATTTCAAATTAATAACCTGCATGGAAACGCTCCTCAACATCAGTGGTCTCTGTTAAACATACCACTGATTTCAATCGCTGCACGGGAGATTAGCCGATCGGCAATGGCATGCCGGGCTCCTCGCCCTCACTGACTACGGCATGGTGGTATCTGGCAGCGGGATTCTTATCTATACTGATTTTTTGCCCGTATAGCGAAGGAAATTGTATGAATCGCCTGTGGTTTACTGTTTTGCTGGCCAGTCTGAGCCAGTTGAGTTGTGCCGCAACACTTAGCTATTCAACGTTACAGGGACGCTGGCAGGTGCAGTCTGTACATGTCAACAGCGACGGTATTCAGGCAGTGGTGGAGAACGACCCCCAGTATATGGGGGCAGAAGTCACCTTCTCGTCGGACAGCATCATCTGGACGAAAGGCACCAAAGATCGTCCAATCGATCCGGCGATCGATAACTGTAGTGGCAAAACCAGCCTGACGCCTGCCGATCATAACGATCCTGAAATGGGCTACCAGGTTGCGGAAGGATTTAACGTACTTTGCGGCAAACAGCCCTGGGGACCGGGCGCGGTGGTCACGTCGCCGGTCAGAAACACCATGACGCTTTACTGGTATGACGGCGCAATTTTGACTATGAAAAAAACCGGATAGCCGGGGGCGAGCGCTCCCGGCCGTTTGTGCCTGTTATGGCTGGGCAACAAATCCTACCGCTGAATAGACTTTGTTCAGCGTTTCCTGAGCCTGAGCGCGTGCTTTTGCCGCACCATCGCGCATCACCTGCTGAAGAAAAGCTTCATCATTGCGGTAGCGGTGATAGCGTTCCTGCAGATCGGTCAACATCCCGGAAACCGCTTCTGCTACCGCACCTTTCAGGTGACCATACATCTGGCCTTCAAACTGTTTTTCCAACGCAGGGATGCTCTGCCCTGTTACCCCTGAGAGAATATCCAGCAGGTTAGAAACCCCCGCCTTCTCCTTAACGTCGTAACGCACTATGGGCGGCTCATCCCCATCGGTCATCGCACGTTTGATCTTCTTTACAACCGATTTGGGGTCTTCCAACAGGCCAATGACGTTATTACGATTGTCATCAGACTTTGACATCTTTTTGGTTGGTTCCAGCAGTGACATCACGCGGGCACCTGATTTGGGGATAAACGGTTCAGGGATCTTAAAAACGTCACCGTAGAGAGCATTAAAGCGTGAAGCCACATCGCGGCTCAGTTCCAGATGCTGTTTCTGATCTTCGCCAACCGGCACCTGCGTGGTCTGATACAGCAAAATATCAGCCGCCATTAACACCGGGTAATCAAACAGACCGGCATTAATGTTCTCTTCATAGCGCGCCGACTTGTCCTTGAACTGTGTCATGCGGCTCAGTTCACCAAAGTAGGTGTAGCAGTTGAGGACCCAGCTAAGTTGAGTATGTTCGGGCACGTGTGACTGAACAAAAATAGTGCTCTTCTCAGGATCGATACCACAGGCGAGATAGAGTGCTAAGGTGTCCAGTGTCGCCTTACGAAGCGCCACAGGATCCTGGCGAACGGTAATGGCGTGTAAATCGACAATACAGTAAATGCAGTCGTAATCATCCTGCATACTGACCCACTGACGCAGCGCACCCATATAGTTACCGATGGTCAGTTCGCCGGATGGCTGTGCGCCGCTAAATACGATGGGTTTACTCATGTGTTTCGTCCCGGTAATGGCAGCCCAAGGGCGGGCAACAAATCGTTAAAATGATCGAGTACAAGGTTTGGATGGCTACTGGCGATCGGCTCACCATAGTTATAACCGAACGTCATCCCCACACAGGGACAACCAGCCGCCTGGGCGGCAAGGATATCATTACGGGAATCACCAACAAAGACCAACTCGCCGGGCTTCAGGCCGAAGCTGCCCAACACCAGGAATAACGGCGCAGGATGAGGCTTTTTCACCACCACATCGTCACCGCCTAACACCAACGAAAAGTAATCGTTAATGCCCAGTGATACCAGAAGGGGCCGGATAAAAGGCGTCGGCTTGTTGGTGACAATCGCCATCGGGATACCACTTGCGGCGAGCGTAGCCAGGCTCTCTTTCACCTCAGGAAACAGCCTGCTGCCTGTTGCTATCGTGAGGGCGTAATGCTTATCGAACAACGCACGGGCTTCGGTCTGCAGATGATTTGTCGGCGGGTGCCCCAGCGCCCAGCTCAGGGCGCGTTCGATCAGGATATCGGCACCGTTCCCAATCCATGTTGAAACCCGCTGAACACCTGCTGGGGGTAAATTAACCGCGCTCAGCGCGGCATCCACCGCATCGGCCAGACCTGGCGCGCTGTCAACCAGCGTCCCGTCAAGATCGAAAGCAACGCCACGAATCTCAGTGAAATGAGCCATGACGCGATTTCTCCAGTTCGGTCCGCATATCATCGATGACTTTTTTGTAATCGCTCTGACCAAAAATAGCCGATCCTGCGACGAACATATCCGCACCGGCCGCGGCAATTTCAGCAATATTATCCACTTTGACGCCACCATCCACTTCCAGACGAATATCATAGCCGCTGCGATCGATCAGCTGGCGCGCCTGACGCAGTTTATCCAGCGTGGCAGGAATGAAAGACTGGCCGCCAAAACCGGGATTGACAGACATCAGCAAAATGACGTCAATCTTGTCCAGTACGTAATCCAGATAGCTCAGTGACGTCGCGGGATTAAACACCAGTCCCGCTTTACAACCGTGCTCTTTAATCAATTGCAGGGAACGGTCAACGTGATCGGAGGCTTCAGGGTGAAAGGTGATATAACTGGCTCCGGCTTTGGCAAAATCAGGGATTAACCGGTCAACCGGCTTTACCATCAGATGCACGTCAATCGGCGCTGTAATGCCGTAATCACGCAGTGCTTTCAATACCATAGGTCCCATTGTCAGATTGGGAACATAGTGATTATCCATCACATCGAAATGCACCACGTCCCCCCCGGCTGCCAGCGCTCTGGCGGTGTCTTCCCCCAGGCGGGCGAAGTCAGCAGATAAAATTGATGGGGCAAGTAAAAACTGTTTCATCCATTTCTCCCAGTTTGGTGCGCCTGACGCCAGGCACGTACTGCATTTGAGATTCAGCCACCTTCAAACAGCGCCAGCAGCTCCTGAACCTGAGTGCGGCCCGTGCCGCTGCGGCTGATTGAACGTCGGACTTTAATCTGATGAAGCTGCCGCGCGGCCTGATACCATTCACGGGTAAGCGGTGTGTCATGGTTGGAGATCAGCACCGGGATGCGGCTCTCACGGGCCAGTTTCTCCGCCAGCTCGGCCAGATGCTGCTGTTGCCATAAACTGAAACTGTTGGTGTGATAGGCGGTAAAGTTCGCCGTGCCCGACAGCGGCGCGTAAGGTGGATCGCAGTAAACAACCGCCCCCTGCTGCGCCCTGCTCAGGGTAACATCGTAAGATTCACAGACAAAGGTTGCATTCTGTGAGCGTTCTGCAAACCAGTAAAGTTCTTCCTCAGGGAAATAGGGCTTGAGATAGCGACCAAAAGGCACATTGAATTCACCACTGAGGTTGTAGCGGCACAGTCCGTTGTAACAATGGCGATTGAGATATAAAAATAACACGGCACGACGAAAAGCATCGCTGCATTGATTGAACTCCTTACGACGCGCATAGTAAAAATCCGCGTGGTTACTTTCAGAGGTAAACAGCTCACGGGCGCTTGCTACAAACTGATCCACACGGACTTTAACGATGTCGTAAAGATTGATCAAATCATCGTTGATATCCGCCAGTATGTAGCGCGGAAAGCGGGTGTTAAGAAACACCGAGCCCGCGCCCACGAAAGGCTCAATCAGACAGTCTCCCTCAGGAAGGTAACGTTGAATATCATCAAGCAACGGGAACTTACCGCCCGCCCACTTCAAAAAAGCGCGATTTTTTTTCATGCCGTCGTTTTAATACAATTACTCTTCCTGCTGCGGTCATACCGACAGCACATCTGCGCTTTGAATGGTCAGCCCGTAGCGGACAAGCCTGACGTTCGTCGTTGGCCGGACAGGCCCGGCCACGGTTAGTGTGACGCTTCTTTCTTCACCTGGCTAACCGATTTCACCCAAGGGTTTTGCGCACGCACTTCAGCGGGCAACGAGGCGACAGCATGTTTAGCTTCGGCTGAGGTGGCGTATGAACCACTGACCAGCACAAACCAGGGCTGGCCATTGCGAGTGGTTTGGTAAACGTGATAGCTACTCAGGTTCTGTTTTTTCGCCCATGCATTTAGCGAGTCAGAACGTGAGGCGCTGCTCAGCTGAAGCGTATAGCTGCCTCGTGGCACCGAGGTTGTGGCGGTTTTCGCTGCTTCAGGGGCAACATGCGACTTTTTCTCTTTAACCGGTTGAGCAACGACTGGCTTATCGCTGCTGACAGGTTTGTTATGATGCTGCACAACAGGGCGTGGCGGCGTCGCCTGGCGGGGTTGGCTGGTGGCCGCTTTGGGTGTGGCAGCAGGACTTGCTCCCGGCACCACCGTGGCTGGCGCGGTCGGCAACGAACTGGCATTATCCTGAGGGCGTTGAGCCGCGTTATCGACCTGGCCCTGTTGGTTAGCCAGAGCGTTATTGAGATCGCCCGGTAATTCAACGCGCTGCTGATTTGCCGGCGTCTGTACCGGAGCAGCCTGAGTCGGTGTTGATGAGACCGGCGGCGCACTGAGTTCCTGCGGACTATTGCCAGCCTGCACGGCAGGCTGCTGTGCACCCGATTGCCCACTCATTGAAGACGAACCGGAAAGATCGATGCTTTTATCGCCACTGCCAGAGGACGTCGGGGCTGATGAAGAAGGTGGCTGTGAAGCTGGTGACTGTGCAGACTGATTGCCATTGCCTGTACTGTTCAGCGCTGAGCCTATGCCAATCACTAATAGCAGTAACACCAGAATGCCGATCCCCATCATCATATATTGACGGGACACAGGCACCTTAGGGGCAGAAGACGTCTTGCGGGACCGCTGTGGACGGCGATCGCTGGCATCAGGTTTTAACTCGTCTTCCGGTTTAAACTCGTCCATTCAACCTCCTCCAGTAGATCGGAAAAGCCGCACCACTTCCTGTGGGCGGACGTTACTTCATAAATTAAAACCGGATCCAAATCCGAACAGACGGCCTCAGACTTGCTCACAATCTTTAATGGCAGCCAGAACCGTATCATGCCCAACACCGGCGCGCACTTCCGCTTTGCCAATCGCTAGTGGCAAAACCAGACGCAGTTCACCCGCCAGCACTTTCTTATCACGCAGCATATGCGGCAGATAGGCTTCAGGAGCCATACTTTCTGGCCCGGTAACCGGCAAACCGGCGCGCTGTAACAGTGTGATAATCCGCATGGTATCTTCATCACGGAACTGACCAACACGTTCCGCAGTGCGGGCCGCCATAACCATGCCAGCGGCCACGGCCTCGCCATGCAGCCAGTTACCGTAGCCCATATGCGCTTCGATAGCGTGGCCATAGGTATGGCCAAGATTCAGCAAAGCGCGCAGGCCCCTTTCATGTTCGTCAGCAGCAACCACCTCTGCCTTAAGTTCACAACATCGGCGTATGCAATACGCCATCGCCTTGTGGTCCAATGCCAGCAACGCATCCAGATGGTTTTCAAGCCAGTTGAAAAACTCACCATCCAGAATAATGCCGTATTTAATCACCTCTGCCAGCCCGGAAGAAAGTTCCCGCGGTGGAAGCGTGCTCAGACAGGTCAGGTCAACCACCACCGAAGCTGGCTGGTAAAACGCCCCGATCATGTTTTTGCCCAGAGGGTGGTTAACGGCCGTTTTACCGCCAACAGAAGAATCAACCTGTGACAGCAGCGTGGTAGGAACCTGAATAAAACGGACGCCTCGCTGATAGCTGGCAGCCGCAAAACCGGTCAGATCGCCGATCACCCCACCGCCCAGCGCGACCAGCGTCGTGTCGCGACCGTGTGATTTTTCCAGCAGCGCCGTAAAAACCTGATCCATCACGGTTAGCGTTTTATACTGTTCGCCATCAGGCAGGATCACCTGGTCAACCTTTACACCAATGCTTTCCAGCCGCTGTCGCAGGGCGTCAAGATAGAGCGGGGCCAGCGTCTGGTTTGTCACCAGCATAGCCCGATTACCCGACTCAAGCGGCCAAAAAGACGCCGGATCGTTAAGCAGGCCAGCAGCTATGGTTATGGGGTAACTACGCTCCCCCAAAGTGACGGAAACCTTCTCCATGAAGCATATCACCTTAATGACATTGGCCCGCAGGCGGGATGAGCCTGATTCAGCTCTTCTCTAACATGCTGATAATCTGATTAGCGACCACCTTCGCACTCTGATCGTCAGTGCGAATGGTCACATCAGCAATCTCTTCATACAACGGGTTGCGTTCATCTGCCAGCGCTTCCAGTACCTCACGGGGTGGAGAATCCACCTGCAGGAGAGGTCGCTTTTTATCACGCTGAGTTCGCGCGAGCTGCTTTTCGATGGTGGTTTCCAGATACACCACCACGCCGCGCGCTGAAAGACGATTGCGTGTTTCACGGGATTTTACCGAACCGCCACCGGTAGCCAGCACGATGCCCTGTTTTTCGGTGAGTTCGTTGATGATTTTTTCTTCGCGATCGCGGAAGCCTTCTTCGCCTTCAACGTCGAATACCCAACCCACATCCGCTCCGGTACGTCGCTCAATTTCTTGATCAGAATCGAAAAATTCCATATTGAGTTGCTGAGCTAACTGACGCCCAATAGTGCTTTTGCCGGCACCCATAGGCCCAACCAGAAAGATATTGCGTTTCTCTGCCATTTTTTTGGTATTACTAAGACAATTCGTTAATGATACCCCGTCCAACCGGACAGGACATGAACTGAAACCTCATGAGCGATAGTGCGAGAGTCAGACGAAAATTATCTCAACACTCAAGGTGTTTTGGCAACCGATTAAATTAATCTTGCCCATCATGTTTCAGTCAGCTTGATTATCAGCCCGATGTCACTGCATCAGCTACGCCGTTTGCGCACGATAAAAAAACGGGTTAAGTGCATTTTGGGAGGACTGCCCCCCTAAAACCAAAATCGCTAAACCTTGTAAGCTAATTCCGCTCTTGCGTCAAACGCATATGGCCTGATTCAATCAAAAAAGGCTCCTGTTGCTCAGTTTTGGTCAGGAAAACCATTATTGTTCGCCAATTAATCGGGGCGTAATGAAGATCACCAACTCACGCTTCTTTTGCTCAGCGTTAGCATGGCGAAACAGCGCACCAATCACTGGCAGACTGCCCAGTAACGGCACGGTACTCTGTCCCTGTATACTCTGCTGCTGAAAGATCCCACCCAGCGCCAGCGTTTGCCCATCTTTCACCGTGACCTGGGTCTGAATTTCCTGTTTATCAATGGCAATGTACTCACCGGAACCACTTCGCAGGACGCTACCCGGAAGATTCTGGCTGATGTGAAGTTTCAGCATTATCCGTCGATTGGGCTGTACCACTGGCGTAACCTCCATCCCCAGCACGGCTTCTTTAAATTCAACCGATGTGCTGCCATTACTGCCGCTGGCGACTTCATAGGGAATTTCCGTGCCCTGCTTGATACTGGCGGTTTGCTGATGCGAAGTGAACAGACGTGGACTGGCGATAATCTTCAGCTTATTTTCCTGCTCCAGCGCACTCAGTTCCAGATCCAGTAATCGTCCATTTAACCGGGCTACGGATACGCCAGCCGTTAGCGCCGGACTGGCGGCGGCCAGATTAACCCGTAACTGGCTTGCCCGCAGTGCGCGATTAACCTGCTCATCTGCACTCATCGCCCAGCTCACGCCCAGCTCACGCAGACTGTCTTCACTGATAGTGACAATATGTGCCGACAGCTCAATCTGTTCCAGTGGTCTGTCAAACGCGGTGACCCAGCGGCGGGTTTCTTCCAACGCCGCTGGTGTGTCGCGCAGCAGCAGACTGTTAGTTCTGCTATCAACAGTTACGCTACCGCGTGGCGTCATCAGCGTGCTGCGTTCGGCTACAAGGCTGTTGTTCACCGTTGCCGCGTCGGCATAGTGCAACGTCAGCACACGTGTATGCAAAGGCTGGGCATTTTCCTCCTTTTGCTGGCGCAGGGCCTCCTGATGATCTTTTTCCTGCTGCCAGCTTTGCGGCCAGGCCAACAGGATATTGTCCTGCTGCTCAATGCTTAACTTGCCCATCCGGGCTACCAGCGCCAGCGCCTGTGGCCACGGCACATTATGCAAGCGGAGCGATAATGCCCCTTCAACGCCAGGACCCACCACTAAATTAAGCTGCCGGTAATCTGCCAGCGCCTGAAGAACCTGACCAACGGGAACATCATCGAATGCCAGAGACAACGCTGTTGGGCTGCCGTATAGCGGTGGCAGGGCTGATAACAGAATCAGCGCCAGCATGGATATAATCCTTTTCCTTTGCATAAATATTCCCTTTTAACATCATTTTCAGCGATGCAGCGCATCCATGCCAATGGACAAGGGTGATACTGAACGCCTCCAGCTGAGACAATTGCCAGCGTTCATCCGGCCTCTGACCTTTTGCCCAGAGCCTGCCGACACCCTGTGGAGAAACCAGCCATGCCCGGTAATCCCCTGGATTACCCACAACGCCGCGTAGTTGCCAGGCAGGAGCAACGGGCGGTGCATTCAGACATTCAATATCCTGAGGCGGCCGGAAAGGATCGCGTTCAGCATGGCACGGACCAGAAAAGCTCAGGCTTAACGTCAACAGAGTGCTGCACCATCGGTTATAAATCATCATTCAGCACCATTGATAACCTGACCAGCAGCAGCCCCTCCTGTTCACTCAGCGAAAAACCGGACAGTACGATCCCCGGGGATAAGCCACGTAAATAGGCAAGAACAGCCAGAAACCCGCGCCAGCCCATACGCACTGTCAGCTCACCTCCCTGGTTATCTGGCTGCCATGTTTCCATCGTGCCACCTGAATGGGCGATCAGCGCAGCCAGTGATCCTCCGCCATACTTCGCAGGCAACAGCGCATTTTCTAACCGGGTAATATCTGCCTCAAGCAGCGGCGGCGGCGGTTGACGCAGCAGAGCTCGTTGGGTGAGACGGTTGTGTGCTGACTGTTGCCACAGCATTCTGTTCAGCACCTCAGCCTGATGCAGCATGGGCCGAAGGCCACACCACCACAACGCGCAAGCCAGCAGCAAGCTGCCCAGCAAAAGCGTGAGAACGCGCCACCACAAAGGAAGATATAACCAGCCAGTAAGCCAGTTATGGCTCATGGTTTTTCGCCCCCCTTTTTAGTGCGTTGTTCAGATATCTCCACCGTATTGTGTTTCAGGACCGCTTGCAGACTGAACCGGATAACCCCCTGCCGGTCCCGGCTAAGCTTGCCGGTTCTGACCTCGCTGAATAACGGTGCCTGCAACAGCTGCTGTCTGAGCAGCCGGACATCCGCTATCGCCAGACAAAAGCCAGCCAGGGTAAGGCGCTGCGGCGTTTTGTTCAGCTCACTTAGCCACAGAGTGGCGGGCAGCTTCATGGCAAGCCCGCCAGCAAAATCAGCCCACCCTGCCATGTGCGCCTGCTGTTGCTGTTGCAGGATGAACTGTTGCTGCAAAGACTCACGCTGTCGGGTCAATGCATCTATCCTGACTTTAACGCCATTCAGCTGCTGCCCCGCTTCATGCTGCCGCTGTACCGCCTTAGCCAGCTGGGTATTCAGCGTATGCAGACCGACAACCGGCAGCAGTCCAGCAAGAAAAACCGCCAGTAAAACCAATAATATCAGCGACCAGCGGTGTAACCTCGCCCGAAGCAGTTGATCGCGCCATGGCAAAAAATTAACCAGCACCATCAGGCGTCCCCAGGTCGCAACGCCAGTCCGGCGGCCAGGGTAAATGCACCAGGATTTATCGGTAGCGGAGGCTGCATATGAGCAAGCACAGCGAGTGGATTTAACCACCGGGCGCCTTCTGGTAGTGGCGTATCCATTATCGCGCTGTAATAAAAAGAGTTCACATCAGGCAGGTGCACCCGTCGGAGGCTTGTAAAATCTGGTGCGTCCTGCAGTGAGCAGCATCCCCAATTTGGTTGCCGGAAGGGACAACACCATAGCCAGTGGTCGTATAACCGGTGCACCAGTACAGCTCCGGGGTCAAGCCGCATATTTTTTGCCAGCACAAACAGCGCGGTGGGTGTCAGTTCCAGCACCTGAGGTGACAGATCCGCTTCATGCAGGCAGTGTAACCAACCTTGCAACGCCTCACGCCGTGTGGCGGTAAGCCATAGCTGGTCGTCTCGCTGTTGCGGCTGACGATAATCCAGCGTCAACGTTTCAGGTTCAACAGGAAAAAAGCGTTTCGCAGCGGCGTAAATGTAGCTGCCGCAATGCGGCTCCCGTAACTGCTGGCGTGTCACCTCAAGCTTACGTTGCAATACCAGTTGAGGCGGAAACCCAACCCGCAGTGAAACACGGTAAGGCAGCTGTTTTCGAAAGCGTTGTAATAGGGTCGTGAACACCTCAGAGCGTTGCAGTTGACCATCTGTCAACGTATCGTGCGGCAAAGCATGTTGCCACCAGTGACGCAATTGCCAGCCGTTGCGACGCCTCTGGACAGCGAGGGCACAAAGTTGTCCATTTTGTATATCCAGACCGACTTGCCATGTCATAAATGCCATTTAATGTGATCTCCATATTGTCAATGCCAGAAATTACCCGGTCTGAAGTTACCTGTATCAGAAATTGAGGTATCCAGGCGTCTGGCTTGCCTTTATACTACCGCGCGATTGTTTATAAACTGTCCAGGCGACTTAAAATGGAAAATATCAGGTGAAGTTCGTAAAGTATTTTTTGATCCTTGCACTGTGTTGCATTTTGCTGGGAGCAGGCTCGATCTATGGTCTTTACACTTACATAGAGCCACAGCTGCCCGATGTCACCACGCTGAAAGATGTGCGGCTGCAAACGCCCATGCAGGTTTACAGTGCCGATAATGAGCTGATTGCTCAGTACGGTGAAAAGCGCCGTATTCCTCTGAAATTACAGAAAATGCCGCCGTTGTTAGTGAAGGCGTTTATCGCCACTGAAGACAGCCGCTTCTATGAGCATCATGGGGTTGATCCCATTGGTATTTTCCGTGCAGCAAGTATCGCGATGGTTTCCGGTCATGCTTCGCAGGGTGCAAGCACCATCACCCAGCAGCTGGCCCGTAACTTCTTCCTCAGCCCTGAACGCACGTTAATGCGTAAAATCAAGGAGGCCTTTCTCGCAATACGCATCGAGCAGTTGATGAGCAAGGATGACATTCTTGAGCTGTATCTGAATAAAATCTATCTCGGCTACCGTGCTTATGGCATCGGGGCGGCGGCTCAGGTCTATTTCGGTAAGAATGTCGATGAGCTGTCACTGAGTGAAATGGCGATGATTGCCGGTCTGCCTAAAGCCCCGTCGACGTTTAACCCACTTTACTCGCATGAACGTGCGCTCCAGCGGCGTAATGTGGTGCTGAGCCGTATGCTGGATCAGCATTACATTACCCACTCACAATATGATGAGGCGCGTCTCTCGCCGTTGGTCGCCAATTATCATGCGCCGGTTATCGCTTTTTCTGCACCTTATCTGACTGAAATGGTGCGCCAGGAAATGGTCAAGCGTTATGGCGATAATGCCTACAATGATGGCTTTAAGGTGACCACGACCATTACCCGAAAACTACAGCTGGCGGCACAAAAGTCGGTGCAGGACAACGTGATCAACTATGACATGCGTCATGGCTATCGTGGTCCGGCCAACGTGCTGTGGAAAATCGGTCAGCGTCCCTGGGATCGGAGCGAAATTCTGAAGTCGCTGAAAGCACTCCCGGTTTATGGTCCACTTTTCCCGGCGGTCATTACTGACGCCGAAGGCGATCGGGCCACCGCACTAATGCGTGATGGCAGCAGCGTTACGTTGGGAATGGCCGGCGTGCGTTGGGCGCGGGCTTACAAGTCAGACACCGTTCAGGGCAGCACACCGAGATCGCTGACTGAAGTGGTACAACCCGGTCAACAGGTTTGGGTACGGCAGGTGGCAAGTGACTGGTGGTTGGGCCAGGTGCCTGATGTCAACTCATCCCTGGTTTCTCTCGACCCACATAATGGTGCGGTGCTGGCTTTAGTGGGTGGTTTCGACTTTAATCAGAGTAAATTTAACCGTGCGACTCAGGCGCTGCGTCAGGTCGGTTCGAACATCAAACCGTTCCTGTATACGGCAGCGATGGATCGCGGGCTTACCCTGGCCTCCATTCTTAACGACGTGCCTATCTCTCGCTGGGATGCGGGTGCAGGCTCCGACTGGCGGCCAAAAAACTCGCCACCGACCTATGATGGCCCTATCCGCTTACGCCAGGGACTTGGGCAATCTAAAAACGTGGTGATGGTACGCGCCATGCGTGCGATGGGGGTCGATTACGCTGCGGAGTATCTGCAACGTTTTGGCTTCCCCGCACAAAATATCGTCCATACCGAATCGCTGGCACTGGGTTCCGCCGCCTTTACGCCTTTGCAAATGGTTCGCGGCTATTCGGTGATGGCAAACGGTGGCTTCCTGGTTGACCCGTGGTTCATTAGCAAAATTGAGAATGAGCAGGGCATCACGCTGTTTGAAGAGAAGCCCAAAGTCGCCTGCACGGAATGCAACCTGCCGGTGATCTATGGTGAAACCAAAAAAGCCGTCGCGATGAATGAAGACAGCGTGGAAAATCCGTCAGTTTCACAGGAAGGCAGGAATATTGCCGTTCCCCAGCCACAGTTGGAACAGGTCAGTCGGCAGCAGATGCAGCAGGATGGCCAGCAGCAATATGCTCCACATGTGATTAATACCCCACTCTCTTTTCTGATTAAGAGCGCACTTAACTCTAACATCTTCGGCGAGCCGGGCTGGATGGGGACAGGGTGGCGTGCCAGCCGCGATCTGAAACGTAACGATATTGGTGGTAAAACCGGGACCACTAACAACTCTAAAGACGCATGGTTCTCCGGCTATGGTCCAGGCGTAGTGACGTCGGTCTGGATCGGTTTTGACGATCATCGCCGTGATTTGGGCAGATCCACCGCATCAGGGGTGATTAAGGATCAGATCTCCGGTTATGAAGGTGGCGCAAAAAGTGCACAGCCAGCGTGGGATGATTATATGAAAGTGGCACTGGATGGAGTGCCAGTGCAGCCGCTGACGCCACCTGACGGCGTGGTAACGGTAAACATTGATCGTAGTACGGGCAAACTGGCCAACGGTGGCGGTAACACACGCCAGGAATACTTCATCAATGGTACTCAGCCGACAGAATATTCCGTTCACGACGTTGGAACCACCATCATGGACAATGGACAGAGCCACGAACTGTTCTGATTATCGGCATTCGGGCATACCCCGGTGTTGAAAAAAGGGATGAGGCCACTCTGGCTCATCCCTTTTTCTCTGGCGTTTGGTTAAATTCAGTATTGCGCTCTTCCCTGACTGACCAGCCACTCCCTGACCATAAACAGTGCGCTGATGTTACGCGCCTCACGGAAATCTGGCTCCTGTAATAACGCCAGCAGATTATCCAGCGGCCAACGTCGCTGCGGCAGCGGTTCTGGCTCATCCCCTTCCAGTTTCTCTTCATAGAGTCCTTCAGCAACCATAATATTCATCCGGCTGGAAAAGTAGGAAGGGGCCAGCGTCACCTGCCCCATTAACGCCAGTTTCTCTGCGCCAAACCCGACTTCTTCTTTCAGCTCACGATTTGCCGCGTCGAAAGGCGTTTCCCCTGGATCAATCAACCCTTTAGGAAACCCCAACTCATAGTTTTCCAGCGCCACCGCGTATTCCTGGATCAGGATAAGGTGATCATCGATGATCGGCACGATCATCACCGCCTCCCGCCCTGAAGGTTTCATACGTTCATAAACACGCCGCGCACCGTTGCTAAACTCCAGATCAACGGCTTCAACAGTAAAAAGACGTGAACGTGCGACGGTGTGAATATTAAGGATTTTGGGTTTCTGTAACTGTCTGGTCATAGGGGCCCCAGGGAAAAGCCGAAAATGAGCAAAGTAGCCCACTGGTCAGGGTTTATTTATCGATGATATCCCCATTGCGCGTCAGCCGCACGAAGAAACCCACCATTGCACAAAGCATCTCACATACTTATAGCAAATCAGTCACTTAACAGATGAAATTTTTATAAAAAGTCAATTAAGACTGAATAAAATAGGATTATACCGATACTGATAATGAGCACAGATTGTTAGTATGATTTTTATAAGTCATATATAGTTATTCTAATTTTATGATTTTGTGCGCTATTTTAGTACACACAGTAGATTGCCAGCTCCACCTAAACCCGTCAGAATGCACATACCTAATGTTTACGACAGGCGTTTTCAGCAAAGCTACAGGAGCAAAGTGGCAGGAATGAGGATTGCATGAGCGCAATAGTCATCATATTGGTTGTGATGCTGGCCTGTTCGCTCGGAGCAGGTTGTTTCTTTTGGTACGCTATGCGGCACAGGCCGCCGTTGGCGAAACCACTGCCATTCATTAGTCCCCCTTTCCGCAAGCTCAACAATGATGAGCGTAAAGCCGTCGAAAGCTATATCGACTCGCTTGAAAAACACCGTAAGAGCGTGATACCAAGCGGTGCCAGCAGCACCGCCGATCATCTGGTGTTGAGCTCACAAAGCAGCAACGTTTACCCGGTTACCCGCTCAATTACCCGTTATGGTCTTTCTACCGATGCGCCTTACAAGTGTCGCTATTATCTTGATGCCGTTGAAGTACATCTGCCGCCACTGTGGGAGCAATACATCACCGATGAAAATTTTGTCGAACTGATCAAGACACAAACCATCCCGTTGGTGATCTCCCTTAATGGCCATTCGCTGGTCAACTACGTTTATGAACAACCTTCATT
This sequence comes from Erwinia psidii, assembly GCF_003846135.1. GTDB lineage: Bacteria > Pseudomonadota > Gammaproteobacteria > Enterobacterales > Enterobacteriaceae > Erwinia > Erwinia psidii. The sequence continues at coordinate 118,766 of NZ_RHHM01000009.1, read as the reverse complement.
ACTACCGGTTGTCAGGGCGGCGGGTCAGAACGCGTCAATCAGAAAAGAAGAAAGCGAAAATATTGAGCTGCTCAGGATACGCAAAGAGACAACGGAGGAGTATGCGCTCCATCGCCCCGATGGTACCCGTGAAGCTTTTGCCATCAACTTCGCCCTGCTGCTGATATTCTTCAGTTTGTGCGGACCGGTGGTGTTGATGACCTGGCTGATGGTAGCCGCAGTTATCATCATGTTACTCAGCTGCTGGTCTCTCTGGCGTCGTCCTGGCGCGAAGGACATGAGGGAGATTCACTGTCTGCGAGGTGCGCCAAAACGCTGGGGGTTGTTTGGTGAATCAAATCAGGGACAGGTGAGTAATATCTCTCTGGGTATTATCGACCTGATCTATCCTGTCCACTGGCAGCCCTACGTTACCAACGATCTTGGCCAGTCGACAGAAGTGGATATCTATCTCAGCCGCCATGTTGTCCGCCAGGGGCGTTTTTTATCGCTTCAGGATGAGGTTCGCCATTTCCCCATCCAGCGCTGGAGAAAAAACATGGTGCTGGCAGCCGGTTCACTTCTGGTACTGCTGCTACTGATTACCTGGATACCGCTGAGTATGCCACTGAAGCTGAGTCTGGCCTGGCTGAAAGGCACGGAAAGCGTCCAGGTGCATTCGGTTAATGATTTGGAAAAAATTTCTCTGCGTATCGGTGACAGTCTCAGGGTAAACGGGGAAGGAATGTGCTCAATTCCCGCTACCTATCAGGGAAATCGTTCCTACGCCTTTATGCCATTTGACTGCTCAGCGATCTACTGGAACAATGCCGCGCCCCTGCCGCAACCACAGTCTGACATTATCGATAAAGCTACCGCATTGCTCACTACCACCAGCCAGCAACTACATCCTCAGAACAACACCGATCAGAAACTGAATCCACAGCTGGCTACTGCCATCCAGAAGTCGGGGATGATCCTTCTTGATAACTTTTCCGACATCGTGATGAGAACCCAGGATCTGTGCAGCCAGGAACAGGATTGTGTCAGACTTAAAAACGCGCTGGTCAACCTTGGCAACGCAAAAGACTGGGAAACACTGGTGCATCGGGCAGGCTCCGGCGCACTGAATGGCATGAATGTGCTGCTACGTCCGGTCAGTGCTGAAGCACTGGAAAACCTGGTCAATACCGCCACGTCATCCTTCTTCTACCGGGAAACGCGCCGCGCTGCGGAAGCACTCAACAGTCCGCCGCCCGGCGGATTTGTGATCCTGAGCGATGAAGGCAAACAGTTAGTGAATCAGCAGGCTCCCAGCGTGTCACTGTTCGACTACAACGCGCCAGACCAATGGCCTGAGTTACAGCGTTTGGCCGGTATATTGCTGCATACATCGTTTTCTGCCAGCGGTATCGTGACCAGTATCACGACGGATGCTAATGGTACTCGTCATATCGCTCTGCATAGTGAACCGGATGTCCTCACTCTGAGCCGCTATCTTGGCAACAGCCTGCTGCTGGTGATCACCGTGCTGAGTTTTATTATCAACAGCCTGCTGGCGTTGAAGCGCATTCACCGTAACCGCATGCGCACCAGCGCCATCCAAAACTACTACGAGAAATGCTTTAGTCAGACCTTAAACAACAGTGAGGGTATTCGTCCCCTGTTCTGAACCAGCCCAAGTGTTATGCTATTTTTAAGGCTGACATACCCTCCCGGACATCTCTGTCTGCCACTCTGGAAAGGTCCTTGATTTCTGGCCTACAACCCACACATAGAGGGTTTCCTGAAAAGGAGCAGCAATGAATGAAAGAGAAACCCATACAGGCAATACGACTTGATAAGTGGCTATGGGCCGCCCGCTTCTATAAAACCCGCTCAACTGCCCGAGAGATGATCGAAGGCGGTAAAGTTCATTACAATGGTCAACGCACCAGGCCGGGAAAAACAGTGGAATTGCAAGCCGAAGTGACATTGCGCCAGGGAAACGACGAAAAAACGGTGATTGTACATGCCCTCAGCGACCAGCGCCGCCCGGCCACAGAAGCACAGCAGATGTACAGTGAAACCGCTGAAAGTATTGAAAAGCGCGAAAAAATAGCGCTGGCACGCACAATAAACGCGTTAAGCATGCCGCATCCCGACCGACGTCCTGATAAAAAAGAGCGGCGCGATCTGTTGAAATTCAAAAATTCTGGCGATGAATAACTCGCCTTAACGAGAGAGAATTATGGCTCAGCAAGACCAAATGCATCGTTACCTGTTTGAAAACCACGCCGTGCGTGGCGAACTGGTTACCGTATCCCAAACCTGGCAGACTGTCATTGACGGTCACGACTATCCGCAGCCGGTTCAGCAGCTGTTGGGCGAGCTGCTGGTCGCCACCAGCCTGCTCACCGCTACGCTGAAATTTGACGGTGACATTACCGTACAGTTACAGGGGGATGGTCCACTAAAGCTTGCGGTTATCAACGGTGACAACCACCAGAAGATGCGCGGTGTGGCACGTTTGCAGGGGGAGATCGCAGCAGGCAGCACGCTAAAACAGATGGTTGGGAATGGTTATCTGGTCATCACCATCTCACCAACACAAGGCGAACGTTATCAGGGCGTGGTCGGTCTGGAGGGTGAGACGCTGGCTGAATGTCTGGAGGACTACTTCATGCGCTCTGAGCAGTTGCCAACCAGGCTGTTTATCCGCACCAGTGATAATGCAGCCAGCCGTGGAGCGGCGGGTATTTTGTTGCAGGTTCTTCCGGCACAGGACGCCAACCCGGAAGATTTTAACCATCTGGCAACACTGACTGAAACCATTAAAGCCGAAGAGCTGCTAAGCCTGCCTGCCAATGACGTGCTGTGGCGCCTTTACCATCAGGAAGACGTCACCGTCTTTGACCCTCAGGATGTCAGCTTCCATTGCACCTGTTCACAGGAGCGTTGTGGTGAAGTGCTGCGCACGCTGGCAGCGGAAGAGGTTGATCAGATCATTGCGGAAGACGGCCAGATTGATATGCACTGCGACTATTGCGGCAGTCACCACATTTTTGATGCGGTCGATATCGCAGCAATCCGCAACGACTCTACGGGTGGAAACAATCAGGTCCATTAATATTTCGACGTCATCAGCCTCACCGAGCGTCTGATGACGTCGATTTTTCACCTGGCGCTTATGCTCCGCAGCCACTGTTTCTGATGGGTTAAGACAGCCGTCGTGGTTCTGATAAAAGACCATTCATCGGCTGACGTAACCCCTTTTCGCACAGAATAATCTGATAAGATTAAGTTTTACTTACAGATTTACGTTCTGCTTCTCATTTTTGTTGCTTACCTCTTTCCCTTTCGTTATGTAAGTGTAAACTGCGCGCGATCATATTCTCCCTTTGCCGCTGGCAGACAGCGCATCTTCATTAACAGGCAGCCATCTCAATTAAACTCAGTGGCAGAACAGAGTTAAAAAAGGAGCAGTACTATGCGTGACCTGACCCCGCAAGACCTCGTGGCTTATGGCATCACAGATACGGTTGAGATTATCCATAATCCTGATTTCAACACCCTCTGGCAGGAAGAAACCCGCCCGGAACTGCAAGGGTATGAGCGCGGCACCGTTACCCAGTCAGGCGCGGTGGCTGTCGACACCGGGATCTTCACCGGCCGTTCGCCAAAAGATAAATATATCGTTCGTGACGATACCACGCGTGACACGCTCTGGTGGAACGATCAGGGTAAAGGCAAAAACGACAATCAACCTCTGTCACAGGAGACCTGGCAGCAGCTAAAGTCTCTGGTCACGGCGCAACTTTCTCACAAACGCCTGTTTGTGGTCGACGCCTGGTGCGGTGCCAACCCGGACACCCGACTCTGCGTGCGTTTTATTACCGAAGTGGCCTGGCAGGCCCATTTCGTTAAAAACATGTTTATCCGCCCTGATGCAGAGGCGCTGGCTACGTTTGAACCTGATTTTATCGTGATGAATGGCGCCAAATGCACCAATCCACACTGGCAAAAGCAGGGGCTGCATTCGGAGAACTTTGTTGCCTTTAATTTAACTGAACGCATCCAGTTAATTGGTGGGACCTGGTACGGCGGCGAGATGAAGAAAGGGTTGTTCGCTATCATGAACTATCTTCTGCCGCTCAAGGGCATTGCCTCAATGCACTGCTCGGCCAATGTCGGCCCGGCAGGCGATGTTGCCGTCTTCTTCGGTCTCTCCGGCACGGGAAAAACCACCCTCTCAACCGATCCACTGCGTCAGCTGATTGGCGATGACGAGCATGGCTGGGATGATGACGGCGTATTTAACTTTGAGGGTGGCTGCTACGCCAAAACCATCAAGCTGTCTGAACAGGCAGAGCCGGAAATTTATCATGCTATCCGCCACAATGCTCTGCTGGAAAACGTGGTAGTAAGAGCCGATGGTTCGGTGGACTATGATGACGGCGGCAAAACCGAAAACACCCGTGTGTCTTACCCGATCGATCATATTGAGAATATCGTTAAACCGGTGTCGAAGGCTGGCCACGCCCGTAAGGTCATTTTCCTGACCGCTGATGCTTTCGGCGTTCTGCCGCCGGTTTCACGTCTGACACCGGACCAGACACAGTATCACTTTCTTTCGGGCTTCACCGCCAAGCTGGCAGGCACCGAGCGGGGCGTCACCGAACCCACACCGACCTTCTCCGCCTGTTTCGGCGCTGCCTTTCTGACGCTGCATCCCACACAGTATGCCGAAGTGCTGGTGAAAAGAATGGAAGCGGCAGGCGCTAAAGCGTATCTGGTCAACACCGGCTGGAACGGCAGTGGTAAGCGTATTTCGCTCAGGGACACCAGAGCCATTATCAACGCCATCCTTAACGACGATATTGACGATGCACAAACCGTCACGCTGCCGATATTTAATCTGGCAATGCCTACGGCGCTGCCGGGCGTTGACAGTGCAATCCTCGACCCGCGTAACACCTACGCAGATCCTGCAAAATGGCAAGAGAAAGCACAGGAGCTGGCACGACTGTTTATCACCAACTTTGATAAATATACGGATACGCCAGCCGGGGAAGCGCTGATACCTGCCGGCCCTCAGCTGTAATCGCCTTTGATTAACAGAGCGTCATCCAAACACCCGATGACGCCTGTTCTCTTTCAACAATGTAACCTGTCTCAGGACATCCGCAACGAATCATGGGAGCTATTGCTGTCAGTAGGATCATCGCTGGGCTCAATATGCACTCTTTGCACCTTATCATTGAAACTGAAAGATTTTTTTTAAGGGCTGCGCTGACGATCTGCTGACTGCGTTGGTTAATGCTGCTTCTCCTGAACCTGCCTTTACTTTAAGCACTTTTGATGGGCTGTCCTTCACCCGCCATCGCAGATTGCCGCTTTTCAAACGCGATTTTCAGCCCTTTTTGTTGCGGCTGTCCTTCACCCGCCATCGCAGATTGCCGCTTTTCAAACGCGATTTTCAGTCCTTTTTGTTGCGGCTGTCCTTCACCCGCCATCGCAGATTGCCGCTTTTCAAACGCGATTTTCAGTCCTTTTTGTTGCGGCGGTGCTTCACCCGCCATCGCAGATTGCCGCTTTTCAAACGCGATTTTCAGCCCTTTTTGTTGCGGCTGTCCTTCACCCGCCATCGCAGATTGCCGCTTTTCAAACGCGATTTTCAGCCCTTTTTGTTGTGGCGGTGCTTCACCCGCCATCGTAGATTGCCGCTTTTCAAACGCGATTTTCAGCCCTTTTTGTTGCGGCTGTGCTTCACCCGCCATCGCAGATTGCCGCTTTTCAAACGCGATTTTCAGTCCTTTTTGCCTTGTTTGCTTAACCTGGCCTGGCTGATTGGACACATTTTTAAATTTATTCAGAACTGAGTCTGGCGGTCTACCGTTACTGGATTTTTTTGCATTAGCAGGGGGGACTGAGTGTAAAAGAAGTGTGTAATCGGATGATATTTTCATCATAAAATGCCTCTCAATCGAATTTGAGGGATTTTATCGTCGAATCCCGTATTATTTCTGTCAGAAAAAAGCAAAACATGAACCCTGTCCCCCCGCCTCCGCTAAGATCTGGCAGGCGAGCATTTATCCCGTGGTGGCCGACACTGAGGCAACAACCGCTGGCAACGGCAGGTAAGCACGGATACGTAACCCTCCCCGTTCACTTTCTCCCATCTCAAGCGTCCCCTGATGGGCATCAATAATACGCTGAACAATGGCCAGACCCAGCCCGGTTCCACTGGTGCTGCGAGCGCTGTCCCCCCGCACAAAAGGCTGAAAGAGGTGTTTCAGCTGGTCCGGCGCTATGCCGGGTCCATCATCCTCTACCTGGAACCAGGCACGCTCCTGCTCGCTGCCGCTACTGACTTTGATCCAGCCATTGCCATAACGGGCAGCGTTCACCACCATATTGGCGGCGGCACGCTTAATCGACAACGGATTAATATCCAGCATCAGCTCGGCAGGCATTACCGCATTTTCGATTTCACGCTCATAGCCACTTTCAGCCGCGACCACTTCACCCAGCACGCCATTAAGATCCGCCCTTTCCGTCTGCATCTCCTGGCCAGTGCGCAGATAATCAATGAACTGTTCAATGATGGCATTGCACTCCTCAATATCTTTATTGATCGACTCGGCCAGGTAACCGTCTTCCTGCGACATCATCTCTGTCGCCAGCCGGATACGCGTTAGCGGTGTACGCAGATCGTGGCTGACGCCGGCCATCAGCAGCGTGCGATCATCAGCGAGTTGCTTGACTCCAGCGGCCATCTGATTGAAGGCGCGGGTCACTGAACGCACTTCTGATGCGCCATATTCGCGCAGGGGCGGCGGAATAATGCCTTTGCCCACCTGCACAGCGGCATGTTCCAGCTCCACCAGCGGCCGGTTCTGAATACGGATAAACAGCCACGCCCCGCCAATCGCCAGCAGCATAATCGCCAGCGTATAACGGAACAACGGCGAGAAGTCACCCTGATGAATTTCCGTCAGCGGCACACGTACCCAGATATCCGGCGACAGCCAGGTTTTCAGCCAGACCACCGGTGAGTTTTTATTGACCTCAACGCGAACATCAGTCGGCCCCCCCAGCTGCTGTGCCATCTGCTGGCTGAGAAACTCATAATGTTGTGCCCAGCGTAGTCCGCTCTCTTCCGCCGCTGCATTGGTATACAGCGAAATTCCCAGCTCGCGATAAATCTCACGGCGAAACGCCGGTGGCACCTCAAGTTGCGTGCCGTCTTCCAGCTGTAATCGATCGGTCATCAGCATACGCACTTCGTATGCCAGTACTTTGTTAAACTGTTGCAGGCTGGGCAGAATGGCAAAGTTCAGTACCACCAGATAGGTGGTGACCAGGCTGACAAACAACAGCGTAATGATCAGCAGCAGCGTACGGGCAAACGAGCTGCGGGGAGAGAAGCGGATCCGCCTCATGCCTTGCTGCCGTCCGGTACGAATACGTAACCCAGTCCCCAGACGGTCTGGATATAACGTGGATGCGCCGGATCTTCCTCCACCATGCGACGCAGGCGGGAGATCTGCACATCAATAGAACGCTCCATCGCGCTGTATTCACGGCCACGCGCCAGATTCATCAGCTTGTCACGGGAGAGAGGCTCACGCGGGTGGCTCACCAGCGCTTTCAGCACGGCAAATTCACCGCTGGTCAGCGGCATCGGCTCATCTTCACGGAACATTTCACGCGTACCGAGATTCAGCTTGAACTTACCAAAGGCAATCACCGCTTCTTCCTGAGAAGGAGCGCCAGGCAGCTCATTTGCCTGACGGCGAAGCACCGCACGGATACGGGCCAGCAGCTCGCGTGGGTTAAATGGTTTAGGAATGTAGTCATCTGCCCCAATTTCCAGCCCGACGATGCGATCCACCTCTTCACCTTTCGCCGTCACCATAATGATCGGCATTGGGTTGCTCTGGCTACGCAGACGACGGCAGATAGACAACCCGTCTTCGCCGGGCAACATCAAATCCAGCACCATCAGGTGGAAAGATTCACGGGTCAGCAGGCGGTCCATCTGCTCGGCGTTAGCCACGCTACGCACCTGAAAGCCCTGTTCGGTCAGATAACGCTCCAGCAGGGCGCGCAAACGCATGTCGTCATCCACCACCAGAATTTTGTAGTTCTCTTGCATGTCGATACTCCCAAGGGCGCAATTGCCTGAACGAACATTTTTAAAAAAGCTGCCTGAATGTAACAGCCAATAATGGTTTATATTCTAGCCGAAATTGTTACAAAGCATATTAAACAGCAGGTTATCTTTAATATCACCTTAAAAACCGGCGCTGATCCACAGGACTGACGTCGCGTTTGATATCGAATAGTGATGACAAACAAGCAGTAACGATAGTCAGAAAAAATACGGTTCGATTTGCATCACCGTGCGCTTAACAACAAAATAGCGTCAGCATTCCGGCGTAAGAAATGAGCACAAATGAAAACAACACTGATCACCCGCGAAGGATACGACAAGCTGAAACACGAGCTGGACTTTCTCTGGCGTGAGGAGCGACCGGAAGTGACCAAAAAAGTCACCTGGGCCGCCAGTCTTGGCGACCGCAGTGAAAACGCAGACTACCAGTACAACAAAAAGCGCCTGCGCGAAATTGACCGCCGCGTGCGTTATCTCACCAAATGCCTTGAGCAGTTGCGTATTGTCGATTACTCGCCGCAGCAGGATGGCAAAGTGTTTTTTGGTGCCTGGGTTGAGGTGGAAAACGATGACGGCGAAATTAAACGCTTTCGTATCGTTGGCTATGACGAAATTTTTGGCCGCAAAGATTACATTTCCATCGACTCACCGATGGCCCGTGCGCTACTGAAAAAGGCCATCGGTGACGTGGCAACCGTCCATACACCGGCAGGCATTGCGGTCTGGTATATCAATGAAATTAACTACGTCACCCCTTCCTGAAACGATGGTTAATACGCATTGAGCTGCCCGACCGCTGGAAATTGTCGCCTGCAATCCGTATAACTGTCCGCTGTTCTTAGCTACCAAGTAACCGATGATGAAAGATTCGCTGAGCCACATAATTGCAGGTGAGTTGCAGGCACGAACAGAACAGGTTGATGCCGCTGTTCGTCTGCTGGATGAAGGGAATACCGTGCCGTTTATCGCACGTTATCGTAAAGAGGTCACCGGCGGTCTGGACGACACCCAGCTACGCCAGCTGGAAACGCGCCTGAGCTACCTCAGGGAGCTGTCCGAACGCCGCCAGTCGATTCTCAAATCGATTGATGAGCAGGGCAAGCTGAACGACGAGCTGGCTAATGCCATCCGCAGTACCCTGAGTAAAACCGAACTGGAAGATCTCTACCTGCCTTACAAACCCAAACGCCGTACCCGTGGCCAGATTGCGATTGAAGCCGGTCTGGAACCGCTGGCAGACACGCTCTGGCAGGAGCCATCGCACCAACCGGAAGCGCTGGCCGCCACCTTCGTTAATGCGGAAAAAGGCGTTGCCGACACGAAAGCCGCCCTCGACGGCGCACGCTATATCCTGATGGAACGCTTCGCAGAGGATGCCGGCCTGCTGGCAAAAGTCCGTGAATACCTGTGGAAAAATGCTCACCTGGTTTCCCGCGTGCTGGAAGGTAAGGAAGAAGAAGGGGCGAAATTCCGTGATTACTTTGATCATCACGAAGCGCTCTCTTCCGTGCCGTCACACCGTGCGCTGGCGATGTTCCGCGGCCGCAATGAAGGCGTGTTGCAGCTGTCGCTCAATGCCGATCCACAGTTTGACGAACCGCCGCGTGAAAGCCACGGCGAACAGATCATTGCTGACCATCTTAGCCTGCGGCTGAACAATGCCCCGGCTGACGCCTGGCGCAAAGCTGTAGTGAGCTGGACCTGGCGTATTAAGGTAATGCTTCATCTTGAAACCGAACTGATGGGTACCGTGCGTGAGCGGGCAGAGGATGAAGCAATCAATGTCTTCGCCCGCAACCTGCACGATTTGCTGATGGCGGCACCGGCAGGAATGCGCGCGACGATGGGACTCGATCCTGGCCTGCGCACCGGGGTGAAAGTGGCGGTAGTGGATGCCACCGGCAAGCTGGTCGCCACCGACACTATTTACCCCCATACCGGCCAGGCTGCCAAAGCCGCCGCCGCCGTGGCGGCACTCTGTACCCAACATCAGGTTGAACTGGTGGCAATTGGCAACGGCACCGCCTCACGTGAGACGGAGCGCTTTTTCCTTGATGTGCAGAAACAATTTCCACAGATAAAGGCCCAGAAAGTGATCGTCAGCGAAGCCGGGGCCTCCGTATACTCCGCCTCGGAGCTGGCCGCGCTTGAATTTCCTGACCTTGACGTGTCAATTCGCGGTGCCGTCTCCATTGCCCGCCGCTTGCAGGACCCGCTCTCTGAGCTGGTGAAAATCGATCCGAAGTCCATCGGCGTGGGTCAGTATCAGCATGATGTCAGCCAGAGCCAGCTGGCGAAAAAGCTGGATGCGGTGGTGGAAGATTGCGTGAATGGTGTGGGTGTCGATCTGAATACCGCTTCAGTGCCACTGCTGACCCGCGTTGCCGGACTGAGCAAAATGATCGCCCAGAATATTGTCAGCTGGCGTGATGAGCATGGTCGCTTTCAGGATCGCCAGCAATTACTGAACGTCAGCCGCCTGGGGCCAAAAGCGTTTGAACAGTGCGCCGGTTTCCTGCGCATCAACCACGGCGATAACCCGCTTGATGCATCGACCGTGCACCCCGAAGCCTATCCGGTGGTAGAGCGTATCCTGGCAGCCACCCGGCAGGCACTGACTCAGCTGATGGGTAATCCTTCTGAACTGCGTAACCTGCGCGCCGTGGACTTTACCGATGAGCGCTTTGGTGTTCCCACCGTCACCGATATCATCAAAGAGCTGGAAAAGCCTGGCCGCGATCCCCGCCCGGAGTTCAAAACCGCTCAGTTCGCTGAAGGCATTGAAACCATGAACGATTTGCTTCCCGGCATGGTGCTGGAGGGCGCCGTCACCAACGTGACCAACTTTGGTGCCTTTGTTGATATTGGCGTGCATCAGGATGGTCTGGTGCACATCTCGTCCCTGTCAGACAAGTTTGTTGACGACCCGCATAAAGTGGTCAAAGCGGGAGATATCGTCAAGGTGAAGGTGATGGAAGTGGATTTGCAGCGTAAACGCATTGCGCTGACCATGCGCCTTGATGAACAGCCGGGTGAAACCAACGCCCGTCGCAATGGCAACGCCAACGCTGCCCCCCGTGATAACCAGCGAGCGCCTCAGGGCAAAGCGCGCCCGCGTCCGGCAGCCTCACAGCCTGCTGGCAACAGCGCTATGGGCGATGCGCTGGCCGCCGCATTTGGCAAAAAACGTTAATCGTCAGCGGAGCGGATCGCCCGCTCCGCTCCTTTTACGTACCCGGTAAACTTGTCCTGTATCAACCTGAGCAAGAATCATTCTCATTATAATCACCTGTGTTGACAATAATAGTCGGTGAAAATACCGAATCGGTGATTATTTATGCAATATATTCCTGGGAAAGATTACCAAATCCTGAGTTACTCTCCAGACGTCAGTACCGCCTTCCGGCAAAAGCTGCTTTCTCTCGGCCTGCTGCCGGGGGCTTTTTTCAAGGTAAGACGCACCGCACCTTTGGGCGATCCCGTCCAGATTGAAACCCGCCGCTTCAGCCTGATGCTGCGCAAAAAAGATCTGGCATGCCTGCGCATAGCCCCTACTGACTGACGCGAGCGTAATGATGAACAGAATCACTATCGGGCTGATTGGCAATCCCAATTCCGGCAAAACGACCCTGTTTAATCAACTTACCGGTGCCCGGCAGCATGTCGGCAACTGGGCTGGCGTTACCGTCGAGCGTAAACAGGGATCTTTCAGCACCGGGCAGCATAAGGTTCAGCTGGTTGATCTCCCCGGCACTTACTCCCTCACCACTATTTCACCGCAAACATCGCTGGATGAGCAGATTGCCTGCCACTTTATATTAAGCGGAGAAGCCGATCGGGTGATTAATGTGATTGACGCCAGTAATCTGGAGCGCAATCTTTATCTGACACTGCAATTGCAGGAGCTGGGTATTCCCTGCATCGTCGCGCTGAATATGCTGGATATCGCACGTAGCCAGCATATTCATATCGACGTTGCGGCACTGGCTGAGCAGCTTGGTTGTCCGGTCATTCCGCTGGTCTCCAACCGGGGAGAAGGGCTGGATGAACTCAGGCAGGCGATTGATAACCTTCCCCGCCGCACCGGTCATGTCGGGTTAATTTATCCGCAAACCGTGGAAGATAACGTGTCGCGTCTCACTACCGCCATGCCGCAGGACTTTTCTGCGCGTCAGCGCCGCTGGCTGGCGCTGCAAACCCTGGAAGGTGATATTTTCTGCCGTTCACAGTGTAGTGAGGCCGCGGCTTTGCTGCCCAACCTGCCGGGGGTGGAAAACGGTCCCCTTGATATTGCCCGCACCCGCTATCACGCCATTGACACCCTTTGCCACAGGGCAACGGCGATGCAGAATGCCACGCCCCATCGTCTCTCCGCGCGGCTCGACGCGCTGGTATTGAACCGCTGGCTGGGATTTCCGCTATTCCTGGCGGTGATGTATCTGATGTTTTTCTTTGCCATCAGCCTCGGTGGCGCTTTGCAACCCCTGTTTGAAGTAAGTTCGACGGCGATTTTTGTACATGGCTTGCAGTGGCTCGGCGCGATACTCCATTTTCCTGAGGTGCTCACGCTGTTTCTGGCACAGGGGATCGGCGGCGGCATCACTACCGTCATGCCGCTGATCCCACAAATTGGCCTGATGTACCTGTTCCTGTCGCTGATGGAAGACTCCGGTTACATGGCCCGTGCGGCTTTCGTGGTTGACCGACTGATGCAGACGCTGGGTTTACCAGGCAAATCCTTTGTTCCCCTGATCGTGGGTTTTGGTTGCAACGTCCCGGCGGTGATGGGCGCACGAACCCTGGAAGCCCCCCGCGAACGGCTGATAACCATCCTGATGTCGCCATTTATGTCCTGTGGCGCAAGGCTGGCGATCTTTGCGGTATTTGCATCAGCCTTTTTCGGCCAACGCGGTGCAGTGGTGGTGTTCAGTCTTTACCTGCTGGGCATAGTCGCCGCCATTCTCACCGGCCTGTTGCTGAAAAATACCCTGCTACGCGGGGAAGCATCGCCGTTCGTGATGGAACTGCCGACCTGGCATATTCCCCATCTGAAAAGCCTGTTATTACAGGCATGGCAACGGCTGAAAAGCTTTGTTTTCAGGGCGGGTAAAGTGATTGTCGTGGTGAGTATGTTTATTGGCGCGCTGAACAGTTTCTCATTGAATGGGCAGCCGGTTTCCGGCATCAATGATTCAGCACTGGCCAGCGTCAGCCGCCAGTTAACGCCATTACTTGGCCCGCTGGGTGTCACAGCGGATAACTGGCAGGCCACGGTCGGGCTGGTGACGGGAGCGATGGCAAAAGAGGTGGTGGTCGGCACGCTTAACACACTTTATACCGCACAGGCGCTGCACGAAGAGGCATTCAATGTCAGTGAGTTCAGCCTGCTGGCGGAATTGAAAGACGCGGTCATCCAGTCCTGGGAGAGTCTGAAAAGTACTTTCAGCCTGAGCGTCCTGTTTCATCCGATTGACGCCAGTAAAGGTGACGGCGAGATGGACAGCGGGCCGATGGGCGTCATGCACAGCAAATTTGGCAGTGACGCGGCGGCTTACAGCTATCTGATCTTCGTGCTGCTGTATGTGCCCTGCGTTTCGGTGATGGGCGCGGTGGCGCGAGAAAGTGGCCGTCGCTGGATGCTGTTCTCTGTGCTGTGGGGACTCAATCTGGCCTGGTCGCTGGCGACGCTCTTTTATCAGTTTGCCACCTTTGGCCAGCACCCGCCGTCTGCGGCGATAACCATCGCCGCGGTGACAGGCTTTAATCTTCTGATATGGACGCTATTAAAACGGGTGAGACTGGCACCGGAGCGTCTGACGGTCAGGATGGTGACGGAGAAAAACTGCGCAAACTGTACCCGAAGCGGCAACTGCCACTGAACGATAACAGGCCAGCACAGTCGCAACCTGATACCGCCACCGTAAAAGGTTCAGGTTGCGATTTCGAAGCAACTGTCTACAGTGAATTCACATGGCGTTAACGATGCGGTGGCAAGCTGTCTGAGTATGGAAATTATCAATCAGTTAATCGATGAAATCTATGACAATACCTTTCCCGCCGACGCGCTGGCCGCACTGACCCGCGCTATCGGGCAGGCACGCGATGCGCTGACGCATCCCCGCAAAGCACACTGGGATGAAAAAGATGTGGTGCTGATCGCCTATGCCGATCAGTTTCACCAACCGGGTATCCCAACGCTGCAAACCTTCTCCCACTTTTATCAACAACATTTTCAGTCCACGTTCAACCTGGTGCATCTGCTGCCTTTCTTTCCGTATTCCTCAGACGATGGTTTTTCGGTGATTGATTATCATCGGGTTAGCGAGCCATGTGGTCACTGGACAGATGTTGCTGAACTGCACCGGCACACGCGGCTGATGTTCGATTTTGTCTGTAACCACATGTCCGCTCACAGCACGTGGTTTCAGCACTTCCTCAGCCAGGATCCGGGCTGGCAGGATTTTTTTATCAGTATCAATCCTGCCACCGATCTGAGTGCCGTCACCCGCCCGCGAACATCTCCGCTGCTGACGCCTTACCGGATGGCCAGCGGTGAGACAAAATATATCTGGACCACCTTCAGCGCCGACCAGGTTGACCTCAACTATGCCACCCCTGCGGTACTGCTGAAAATGGTGGGGGTGCTGCTGGATTATCTGCTTAAAGGGGCTGACTATGTGCGGCTTGATGCCGTGGGATATATGTGGAAAACGCCCGGCACCTCCTGCATCCATCTGCAAAAAACGCATCAGCTGGTCAAACTGTTGCGTGCCATTGTGAATCAGGTCGCACCGGGAACGGTTATTCTCACCGAAACCAATGTGCCGCATGATGAAAATATCCGCTATCTCGGTAACGGCGGTGATGAAGCTCAGATGGTTTACCAGTTCTCCCTGCCGCCGCTGGTGCTGCACGCCATTCACTACGGAAAGTCGCACGCCCTGAAGCAGTGGGCAAGCTCATTGCCCACCGGCAGGGGCACCACCAGCTGGTTTAACTTTCTCGCGTCCCACGATGGCATTGGCCTGAACGCACTGCGCGGTATCCTGCCCGAAAGCGAAATTACCTCGCTGGTCTGCGACCTTTTGCAGGAGGGGGCGCTGGTTTCTTATAAAACGAATCCTGATGGCACCACCAGTCCGTACGAAATCAATGTTACCTACCTTGATGCACTGAATAAAAAAGATGACGACGACGAGACGCGCCTGCGACGCTTTATGCTGGCCCACGCCCTGCTGCTGGCTTTTCCTGGCGTGCCTGCGGTTTATGTGCAAAGCATTCTTGGTTCAGGTAACGATCTGGCTGGCGTGCAGGAGACAGGCTGTAACCGGGCGATCAACCGGCAAAAATATCACCCTGATGACATTGCAGCAGAGCTGAACAAGGCCAGTTCGCTACGCCACAGGATCTTCCACCAACTGAGCCAGCTGATTCAGTTACGCACCCGGCAATCCGCCTTTCATCCTGATAATGCAATGACCGTGCTGGAAAGCGATAATAGCGTGCTGGCTATCCGGCGTCAGTCAGAGCAAACGCGGCAGCAGCTGCTGTGTGTTTATAACTTCAGCCACCAGGACAGACTTTATACCCTGCCAGAGGCAGAAGGCTGGCGTAACGTTATTAGCGGGGAGAAGGTCGCAGGCGATTGGCCACTGACGCTGACGCCATTTGGCTGGGCGTGGTTACAACGTTGCGAAGGTGAGCAGGCGGGATATGCCAGTTTGTCCTGACAATAAAGGCGGGGTTTCCCCCGCCGGCGGATATTTACTTATACACATCGGCAACGGCGCTGAATTTACCGTGTTCGCGGCCCGCAATTACCAGATAGTATTTACCGCCTTTCTCATCCGCCAGTTTTGACAGCTCGTGTCTGGCATCCATCGGAGATGTCGCTTTAGCAGTAGTGTTAACTGTACCAATTTTCTCCAGTTTCAGTTTTGTCACTTCTTCTTTAGTCACTTCTTTAGCAGCCAATGCACCAAAAGAGACGGTTCCTGCCAGAAGGCCAATAACCACAGCTTGAATCATTTTCATCAAAGACACTCCACATTAATTTTGTTTTAGGTGATAAGCAGCCGCTTGATGAGATTGCAGGGAGAGAGAAAATGCCCGGCTCCCTGGACAGCTCAGAGGTAAAAAGTTAGCGCCCCTGCTTACCCCAATAATTATTGTCGGTTATGTACAATGTGCCAGTTTTTAATGGGAATTTACTTCAGTGCCTGGCGGAAAAATCGATAATTTTCTCGCAAAACGTTTCAGCATGGGAAATGAATGGCGCATGGGCGGCTTTTTCAATGATGACGGACTCACTGCCCGGCCAGTGCACATCAAGTAAGGCGGCGATACCGCGCGGCACCAGCCCATCCAGCGCGCCGTAAATCCGCAACAGCGGTACTCGTAACGCCATCATTTCGCTACGCAGATCGGCGGTGCGCAATATTTCCAGGCCAGCATTCAGCACCGCGATATCAGGGGCCGGTAGCGACAACACCACGTTTTTCAACTGTCGCGCATCCTGGCGAGCCGATTCACTGCCCATCGTCTGTAAGGCAAGAAACCGCTCCACGGTGCGCTGGAAATCGTCGCTCAGTTGCTGTTGAAAACTGCTCAGCGTCTCCGGCAGGATGCCGGGCCAGCCAGCCTCTGCGCTAAAACAGGGAGACGACGCGACGCTAACCAATCCGCGGACCCGCTGCGGATAGTCCAGGGCTAACTGACTGGCGACCAGCCCACCCAGTGACCAGCCCAGCCACAGCGCCTGGGGCGGGGCCACTGGCATCAGCGCTGCCACCATGTCCTTCAGGCTCTGCGGCGCAAAGCCCCGGCTGCGGCCATAGCCTGGCAGATCCACAAGGTGCAGACGAAAATGCGGGCTGAGCCGGTTAATCGTGTTATGCCAGACTTCCGCGTTCAGTCCCCAACCGTGCAGCATCACAAGATCGCGATCGCCGCTGCCAATGGTCTGCCAGTAAAGCTGAGTCATCCGTTAATATCCCGTTTTTGCCATGGAGGCCGCTATGCTATCAATGCCCAGCACCTGTTGGCTATGCCGGATGCCACTTACCTTCAGCGCACACGGCCTGTGCAGTGTGTGCCTGCGCCAGCTCCCCAAAACGTTGCCCTGCTGTCCCCGCTGCGGCCTGCCTGCATTACATAGCCGTTCTCCATGCGGCCGCTGCCAGCTCCATCCTCCCGCCTGGCAACGGATGATTTATGTTACCGACTGGCAATTTCCACTGAGGGAATGGGTTAAACAGCTGAAATTTCACCACGGGACAGCGCTGTCGCCGCTGCTGGCGCGGTTGATGCTCCTCAGCTGGCTGTCGGCCCGTCGTCAGTTTGCACTCGACAGGCCCGATCTGCTGTTGTGCGTGCCGCTCCATCGCCAGCGCGCCTGGCGGCGTGGCTACAATCAGATGGATGATATTACCCGACGGCTGTCACGCTGGATCGGCTGCCCTTATGCCGCCACGGGGATCACGCGCCAGCGGAAAACGCGGATCCAACACCGCCTTCGCGCCAGCAAACGGAAAATAAACGTGCGCGGCGCGTTCTCACTTGAAATCGATGTGCAGGGACGGCATATCGCGCTACTGGACGATGTGATCACTACCGGCAGCACCATGCAGGAAATCAGCCGGATTTTGCTGGCCGCCGGTGCGGCAAGCGTGCAGGTATGGAGCCTTTGCCGGGCCTTGTAGAGCGTCGGTGATGGGCGTATTATAACCAACTAAATTAGTCAACTATTGAGCAATCGCCATGATCCGAATTACAGACTCTGCCCAGGAGCATTTCGCCAAACTGCTTTCCAAACAGGAAGCAGGCACTCAGATCCGCGTATTCGTTATTAATCCGGGTACGCCAACCGCCGAGTGTGGCGTCTCCTACTGCCCACCCGATGCGGTAGAAGCCACCGATCAAGAGCTGAAGTTTGAGAAACTGTCTGCTTTTGTTGATGAACTGAGCGCGCCTTACCTGGAAGAGGCTGAAATTGACTTCGTTACCGACAATCTGGGTTCACAGCTGACGCTGAAAGCGCCCAACGCTAAAATGCGTAAGGTAAACGATGATGCACCACTGATTGAACGCGTCGAGTATCAGTTACAGGCACAGATCAACCCGCAACTGGCCAGCCACGGCGGCAAGGTGTCGCTGATGGAAATTACCGATGACGGCTACGCCATCCTGCAATTTGGCGGTGGCTGTAACGGTTGTTCAATGGTAGATGTCACGCTGAAAGAAGGCATTGAAAAAGAGCTGTTGGCCACTTTCCCTGAGCTGAAAGGCGTGCGCGATCTGACCGAACATCAGCGCGGCGAACATTCGTTTTACTGAAAGCGCCCCGGCGGAAAACCTCCGCCGGGCGGTTCAGGTGGTCTGTTTTC
The DNA here is from genome assembly GCF_003846135.1 of Erwinia psidii. GTDB lineage: Bacteria > Pseudomonadota > Gammaproteobacteria > Enterobacterales > Enterobacteriaceae > Erwinia > Erwinia psidii. Next base: position 100,244 of record NZ_RHHM01000009.1, on the reverse strand, counting down.
GCTGCCCTATTCTGGCCTTACGCCGCCGGTTAAGATCCTTCAGCAAGCGGTTGATACGTGAGTCGGCAAATATCTCCTCCAGCGTCATACTGAGTTTCCTTCGCCAGTTGGCATAGCTATCGGTAGTACCGGGCACATTGACCGGCAGTGCCATATCAAGCCAGTCCTCCGGCTGCAACCCAAGCAACGCACTGTGACTGTCAGCAATAAACCGCTGCATTGCACGATTCAGATCCGGGGTCATTTTCATCAGGCTGGCGCGTTTCCCGCTGCGTTTCGGCAGGCAGCCATACTGATGTAACGCATTGAGCAACGCCTGTTTTTGTCTGGCCCTGTCCTGATACAGCGACCGTAATATTACCCGGTCGGGATAAACGCCCAGTTTCTCTCCCAGCGACAAATCGCCCGCGCTCCAGAAGCCACGCAGGGTCGGCAGGTCGTGGGTCGTGGCGCTGGCCATCGACTGGCGCGGCCAGGCGTCAGGGGAGCGATAAGTGTCGATATTTTCCTGTTCAAACCACAGTACTTTCCAGGAATAGACGCCGCTGTCGCGAAGCTTCGCCACGATCTCTGGCGGAACGGTCCCCAAATCTTCACCGATCACCATACACCGGTGCCGCTGGCTCTCCAGGGCAAGAATGGCCAGCAAGTCATCCACCGGATAGTAGACATAAGCACCAAAGTCAGCGGTTTCTCCTTTCGGTATCCACCACAGACGAAGCATCGACATAACGTGATCGATACGCAGCGCGCCGCAACTGGCCATATTGGCCCGTAAAAGTTCGATAAATGGCTGCCATCCCCGCGCCGCCATCACATGGGGATCGGCAGGCGGCAGCCCCCAGTTCTGTCCCTGTGGGCCAAGAATATCGGGTGGCGCCCCCACCGAGGCCTGCAAACAATACAATTCACGATCGCACCAGGTTTCCGCGCCGCCTTCCGCCACGCCCACCGCCAGATCGCGGTACAGCCCAAGCGGCATTTCCAACTGCTGGCTCAGTTGCCAGCAGGCGTCAAACTGCCGGTTTGCCAGCCACTGGAGCCACAGCCAGAACTGTACTTCATCCTCATGCTGGCGGCAAAAATGCTGCACCTGTTCACCGTGAACATCCTGTAAGTCCGCTGGCCAGACCGGCCAGCCCCAGCGATGCGCATCCTCCTTCAGCATCGCGCCATGCAGCGCATCAAAGGCCCCCTGCCAGAAAAGACTGCCGCCGCCCTGCCTGATAAACCCCTCGAAGTCCGTCCGGTCCGCATCATCAGCGCTACGCAGACTGAACTGCTGCCAGGCGTATCGCAGCCCCGTCAATTTCAGATCGGCAACCAGCGGGTAATCAACCCAGTCGATCTCTCTGGCCTGCTGCACTCGCCGCTGGGTAGTCTTCTGCTGCCACCAGCGTTGTGCCGCTTTACTGAGCTGAAAATCGGCGACGGCCGCCACATCAATGTAGAGCACATTCAGCCAGCGCCGTGAAGAGGGACTGTACGGGCTGGCATTTTCCGGGCTGGCAGGGTAAAGCGAATGCAGGGGATTAAGGCCAATAAACGCCCCGCCGCGTGCGGCAACTTCTGTTATCAGTTGTGCCAAATCGCCAAAGTCGCCCATTCCCCAGTTGCTACGGGAACGCACGGTGTACAGCTGGACGCAACTGCCCCACAGCTTTTCGCCCTGCAACAGCGCCTGTGGCTCGTAACAGCGTGCGGGGGCCACAATGATGCGGCACGCCCACTGTTTGCTGGCCTGACGTAAATAAAGCTGGTGGTAGCCCAGCGGCAGATTGCGCGGCAGCGCGATAGCATCACCCGCGCTGACCGACCCGCTGTATACCCGGCCATTTTCCGTCACCAGTTGCCACTGATAGTCGCCTTTTCCTGCCACCTTGATTTGCAATGAACGCTTTTGCAGAAAAACCTTGCAGGGTGGCAGCGGGCCGGGTTTCAGCTCACGGGCTGGCGACATCGCCGCCAGCAAACGCTGGCGGATGTCACTGTCGATCTCTTGCGTTTCGCCACGCGCATTAATATACCTGGCGGCAATCCCCGCGGCGGCGGCGGCCTGTTCAAATGACTTACGCTTCATGACATCTCCTCAGCGCTGTGCCTGCCAGATCCGCTGCTGATAGTCACGAATAGAACGGTCAGAACTGAACATGCCGCTACGGGCCGTGTTGAGGATTGCCGCCCGCGTCCATGCCTCCCTGTCACGCCAGAGCGCCTCAACCCGCTTCTGTGCTGCCATATAGCTGGCAAAATCAGCCAGCACCAGCCAGGGATCGCCTCCTTTGCCAAGGCTGCTCAACATCATATCGAAAGCATGTTTATCACCACCGCTGAAGAAGCCTTTTTCCAGCTCTTTCAAAATGGCATCCAGATGCTTGTCCTTTTTTCGCAGCTTAACGGGGTCATAGCGTTTTGCTTTCAGGGCTTTTACCTCGTCCACGGTATGACCGAAAATAAAGATATTCTCTTCGCCCACCTGTTCAGCGATTTCAACATTGGCCCCGTCCAGCGTGCCGATGGTCAGGGCGCCGTTCAGCGCCAGTTTCATATTGCCGGTGCCGGAAGCTTCATAGCCTGCGGTGGAGATCTGCTCAGAGAGATCGGCAGCCGGGATCATCAGCTCCGCCGCCGTGATGCGGTAATCCGGGATGAACACCACCTTCAGCCTGTCACCGATTACCGGGTCGTGATTAATTTTCTCCGCCACCTTGTTGATAGCGTAGATAATGTTCTTGGCAAGGTAATAGCCGGGAGCCGCTTTGGCCCCAAACAGGAAAACGCGCGGCACCATTTCCATCTGCGGGTTATCGCGAAGCTGTTTATAGCAGGAAAGAATGTGCAGCAGGCCAAGATGCTGACGTTTATATTCATGCAGACGTTTGATCTGCACGTCAAAAAGGGCATCCGGGTTGACCTTAATACCTGTCAGGCTATCGATATATTCCGCCAGCCGGACCTTGTTATCATGTTTAATCTGCCGGAAGCGTTGGCGAAAAGCCGCATCCTCGGCCGCTGGCTCCAGGCCTTTAAGTGCATCAAGGTGATTTACCCATTCCACCTTCAGCGTTTCATCGATCAGCCCGGACAGTGCGGGGTTGCACTGTTTCAGCCAGCGGCGCGGCGTAATGCCGTTAGTGACATTATGAAACTTCTGCGGCCACAGCTGGTGATATTCCGGGAACAGATCTTTCACCACCAGATCGGAATGGAGCGCCGCCACACCGTTGACGGCAAAGCCGCTGACCACGCACAGGTTAGCCATGCGTAACTGATGATCATAGAGCACCGCCAGCTTTTCCCATTTTGCTTCATCCCCTGGCCAGTGTTTATCCACCACCTTTTTAAAACGCTTGTTGATCTCTTTTACAATCATGTAGTGGCGTGGCAGCAGCGAACGCACCAGCTTCTGATCCCAGCGCTCCAGCGCTTCCGGCATCAGGGTATGGTTGGTATAGGCGAAGGTTTTACTGGTGACAGCCCAGGCCTGATCCCACGCCATCTGGTGCTCATCAAGCAGGACACGCAACATCTCAGGGATGGCGATGGTTGGATGGGTATCGTTTAGCTGGATCACTTCATAGTCTGACAACTCGCTGATTTTCCGTCCGGCACCAAGGTGGCGTCGCAAAATATCCGCCACCGAACAGGCGCACTGAAAATACTGCTGCATCAGCCGCAATTGCTTACCCTGCTGATGATTATCATTGGGATAGAGCACCTTGGTCAGCTTTGCCGCATCAATACCCTGCTGTTCAGACTGCAAAAACTTACCGTCATTAAACAGGGTCAGGTTGAAAGGTTCCGGGTGGGTCGCCTGCCACAGCCTGAGAGGCTGAACAACGCCATTATGATAACCGGTGACGGGCAAATCCCAGGCTTCGCCACGCAGAGTTACCGCAGGGTGCCACACAAAGCTATCCGCGTTGGTTTTGACTACCTTGCCACCAAAACCAACCGGCACATCCAGCGCCGCATTGTGACGAAACCATGGATAGCGTTCACGATGCCAGTCATCCGGTGCTTCACGCTGCTGGCCGTGGTGAAATGACTGGCGAAACAGGCCATACTGATAGTTAAGACCATAGCCAGTAGCAGACTGCCCCACCGTCGCCATCGAATCCAGAAAGCAGGCAGCCAGCCTCCCCAGACCGCCGTTACCCAACGCCGGATCCACCTCCTCTTCCAGCAGTTCGCTCAGGGAAACCTGATGCTCTGCCAGCGCGGCTTTCACCTCGTTAAACCAGCCGAGATTCATCAGGTTATTGCCGGTCAGCCTGCCGATTAAAAATTCCATTGAGAGGTAATTTACATGCCGCTGCTTCTTTGCCGGTTTGGCGGCTGGCATGGCGGCCAGCAATTCTGCCAGCGCACCGCTCAGCGCCTGCCACCACTGATGGCGGGTCATTTCCGTGGCGGAAGCTAAACCAAGGTGCTGCCACTGGCGGGTCAGTGCCGCCTCAAAACGTGCCAGATTAAATTTCTGCTGCGACATACCGCTTCCTTCTGCAAAGGGAAAAGGGGAATTGGAATTGCAAATTGGCCGGAACTCTTACAGTTAAGACCCGAACAGCAGAAATTGCGCGTTTGCAGGGAGATAAAATTCAGCCCGCACGGCGCGGGCTGAATTTGTGCTACAGAAGGTGGTCGGTAAAGATTGCTATCAATGGGCTTATTTCATCTTACCCTGGGAACCAGAGTCCCTTTCAGCACAGCTCCAGATGCACCTCATGCTGTTGAATGGTTTTCAGCACGCTGGGCGGCGGTAGCCCGTCGGTGAACAGGTAATCGATCAGGCTCATGTTGCCCAGATTTACCATGGCATTACGGCCAAATTTTGAATGGTCAGTCACCAGCATCACACAGCGGGAATTCTCAATAATTGCGCGTTTGGTGCGAACTTCATGATAATCAAAGTCCAGCAGCGACCCATCCATATCAATGCCGCTGATGCCCAGAATGCCGTAATCAAGACGAAACTGGGAAATATAGTCAAGGGTTGCCTCGCCCATGATGCCACCATCGCGGGTGCGCACCTCTCCACCCGCGACAATCAGACTGAAATCCGGCTTGGACATCAGCAGCATCGCCACATTGAGGTTGTTGGTCACCACACGCAAATGATTATGGTTGAGCAACGCATGGGCGACCGCCTCTGGCGTGGTGCCGATATCAATAAACAATGAAGCACCATCCGGGATCTGGCTGGCGACACGCTGGGCAATGCGGGCTTTTTCCGCCGACCACATCATTTTACGGTCCTGCCAGGCGGTATTTTCGGATGTGGAGGGCAGCGCCGCACCACCGTGATGGCGCTGGATTTTGTTCTGCTCCGCCAGATCGTTTAAATCACGGCGAATCGTTTGTGGGCTGACGGTAAAGTGATCCACCAGTTCTTCGGTACTGACATATCCCTGGCGCCGCACCAGATCGATAATGGCGTCGTGACGTTGCGTTTGCTTCACAAAACTCTCCTGTTTGCCGCGTCCCTGCTAACATTCCGGTCAGGATTTTCTCTGCCGGGTATCAACAAATGCCATCGCCAGCCCAACCAGCAGGCCGGTAACGTGCGCCGCGTTGGCGATAGAGAGGCCGAACCAGCCCATATAGCCAACCACCAGCCAGATAATGGCAAACGCCATCATCCCGCGCTCAAGGTAAATACCGCTTGCCGGATCGCGCTCTCCCCGCAGCCAGGCATATCCCATCAACGCATACACCGCTCCTGACAGGCCGCCAAACATCACGCCACTGAATTTTGCCTGCATCCAGCCACTGAGCAGCGCGGAAATCAGCATAATGACAAACAGCTTGCCACTGCCAAGGCGCTTTTCGATTACCCCGCCGAGATACCACCACCACAGCAGATTAAACACCAGATGCAGTAACGAAAAATGCAGTAGCGCATGGGAGAACCAGCGCCACAGCTGGTAATGCTGGTCAGCGTCCGGCCATGCCAGCCAGCTCATCACCGTTGGGTAGCCAATGATTTGCATCAGGATAAACACCAGCACACAGGCTGCCATCACGCTCAGGGTCAGTGGACCGGCACGCTCACGAAGGTGGGTCATTAACGAAGTGTGCCGATAGTGGATACCGCTTTGCGTGGTGCCAGAATGCCAACTCGCCGCCTGATAACGGGGATGATTTGGCTCGCGGATAAACTGATTAAGTTCGTTTTCGACCAGATTCACTTTCGCGTCATCATCCAGCCATAGCGTGTAGTTATTTTCACGTTCAATCCGTAGCCGGACGCCTTTTGTCGCCATGTAATCAACAAAAGCCTGCGCCATGCGGGGATTAGCAAATTCAGTAATGCGCATCATCGCTTTCGGGAGCCCCTGTAAATAAAAGCCGTCAGTATATACCGCAACTCACTCAGATCGCAGGATCAGGATGACGCGGGTTGCACCTGCTGAGGGAACACCGTGCGCCACGCCTCAAAACCACCGTCAATGCTGTAAACCTGCTCAAAACCCTGCGTCAGCAAATACTGAGCGGCACTTTTACTGCTGTTACCGTGATAACACATCACCAGTACCGGCGTGTGCCGATCGCTGGTGGTGATAAATTCATGCAGTGAGTCATTGGTCAGATGAAACGCACCGCTGGCATGGGCTGTCGCAAAACTTTGCGGGTCACGAATATCGACCAGCAACGCAGGCCCGTTCGCCAGATGTGCCTGCGCCTGTTGCACACTGATGCACTCAAATTGTTCCATGATCGGATCTCACTCAATAAGGGGCGGCCATTGTAACGCGAACCCCACTGACAATAACCCGGAAAAAATAAGGGCTAAAGGCCTTTTCTGCCGATGGATATGTTATCTGGATCACGCATAAATGTTTTTATCAGGTTAACGCTGGCATCGGTTCAGGTTTACGATTATTATTATGCTCGAAAACGAACATATAAGAACTATTTCGAACATTGGAGGGGATGACGTGGAAACCAAAGACTTGATCGTAATCGGCGGCGGTATCAACGGCGCTGGCATTGCGGCTGATGCCGCAGGACGCGGCCTGTCTGTGCTGATGCTGGAAGCGCAAGATTTGGCCTGCGCAACCTCTTCTGCCAGTTCAAAACTGATCCACGGTGGCCTTCGTTACCTGGAGCATTACGAGTTCCGCCTGGTCAGCGAAGCGCTGGCCGAACGTGAAGTCCTGTTGAAAATGGCACCTCACATCGCTTTCCCCATGCGCTTTCGTCTGCCACACCGCCCACATCTGCGTCCCGCATGGATGATCCGCGTTGGGCTGTTTATGTATGACCATCTGGGTAAACGTACCAGTCTGCCAGGCAGTAAAGGGTTGCGTTTTGGTGCAGAATCGGTGTTAAAACCTGAAATTGTGCGCGGTTTCGAATATTCCGATTGCTGGGTGGATGATGCCCGTCTGGTGGTGCTCAATGCCCAGGAAGTGGAAAAACACGGTGGTGAAGTGCGTACCCGTACCAGAGTCACCCGTGCATGGCGGGAAAACGGTCTGTGGACGGTGGAAGCGGAAGATGTTGACAGCGGTAAAACCTTCACCTGGCAGGCCAGAGGACTGGTTAACGCCGCAGGACCGTGGGTCAAACAGCTGTTTGATGATGGTCTGCAACTGAAATCCCCTTATGGCATCCGCCTGATCAAAGGCAGTCATATCGTGGTGCCGCGTGTGCATGCCCAGAAGCAGGCCTATATTCTGCAAAACGAAGATAACCGTATCGTGTTTGTCATTCCGTGGATGGATGAGTTCTCCATTATCGGCACCACCGATGTTGAATACAAAGGCGATCCGAAAAACGTGCAGATTGACGAAAAAGAAACCGCCTATCTGTTAAAGGTTTACAATAATCACTTCAAAAAAACGCTCAGCGAGGAAGACATCGTCTGGTCTTACTCCGGTGTGCGTCCGCTTTGTGATGATGAGTCGGATTCACCGCAGGCCATCACCCGGGATTACACGCTTGATGTACGTGACGAGAACGGTCAGGCTCCGCTGCTGTCGGTCTTCGGTGGCAAGCTGACAACCTACCGTAAACTTGCTGAACATGCGCTGGAAAAACTGGTGAAGTACTACCCTAAAGTCGGTTCGGCCTGGACTAAAAACTGCGTGCTGCCGGGGGGTGATATTGCCGGTAGCAGTGAAGATTACGCGGCCAGCCTGCGCCGCCGCTATCCCTTTATCACCGAAGCAATGGCGCGTCACTATGCGCGCACCTACGGTAGCAACAGCGAGCTGTTGCTGAAAGAGGCGAAAAGCCTGGAAGATTTGGGCGAATGCTTTGGCCACCATTTCTATGAGGCAGAGTTGCGCTACCTGGTGAAAAATGAATGGGTACGGGAAACGGATGATGCGCTGTGGCGCCGGACCAAAGAAGGGATGTGGCTTAACGAGACACAGCGCACCCGCGTGGGTGAGTGGCTGGCAGAGCACGGCAAAAAACCGTCGTTGTCACTGGCCTCCTGAGGCGCATTACCTGAGTGGTGTTTGACGCTCAGTCTTGGCTACACTGAAAACACAAAAAGCGGGGACATCATGGTTCCCGTTTTTTATTGCTCGCCAAAAGCCACCGTCCGTTGGATTGCCCTGCGGCAAGCAGATAACAACGGGCAGACGCCGTTTTTTTATCAGTCAGGACGCGCTTATCCTGCACCAGAAGACAGCAACCAGCCCCGGAACCGATAAGCATTAAAACAGCCTGATGGGACGGGTTCTTGATCGAGATATATTCTTTCGCGCTGTTTTATAGCGGAAAAAAACATTACGTTTCATTTTTCCCTCTTACTGAGAAAACCAGAATCCCCCTGGCCAGCGTGTTCTCCTTGGGTAATGCAGTGGTGTAACTTCGGGAAGTGCAAAACATCTTCTCAGTGAGAGAAGATGTTTTGGGAACGCAATGATGAAAAAGGGTCCTGGCAGGATCCTTTGGAGGACACTGTTACCACTTCCCATAAGGATAGGTTTTCCCTTTGATAAAGTCCCTGATGTACTGATCGTATCCATCTGGAATACTGTAGTTGAAGTCAATCCGCGAAGGCACATCCTTACAGGCATCCAGTTTCTCCCCGGACAGCGTGGTGATTTTTACCGGTTCAACCGGCAGATTGTCGCCTCCCGCGCTGTTCTGCAGCCAGATACGCACTTTACCCTCAGGTGCCAGGCCGAGTAACAGGGTGTCATACCAGGCCGTATTGCCCCTCCTGTCTTTACCGGTTGGCGTCGACATGACATCCCGAAGTGACGACGAAAAGGTAATGCGCGTCTCGTAGGTTTTTTTATCAATAATGGAGTCCCAGCAGAACAGCATCAGCGCTGGCGGATGCCGGGCTTTGTTAAACTGAGCGTGTCTGCTTATCCGGCTACTCCAGCGTCCTGTGCTGTCAGGATTTTCCTGTGTACTGTCGAGGGTTCGGTAGGTCGAAACGACTTTCTCATTGTCGATGATAAGCGCTTTTGTCACCACCGCCGGTAAGGCTCGCGGGGTGAAAAATGCAAAACCAACCTCGCCGTAAGGCATTTCGCCGGTGTCTTCCGGCGTCTGTGCCCCACCCATGCGGCAACCGCTGGCCATAACCAGCATCAGCAGGGGGAAAAGTGTTTTCAGTCTCATACCTTCTTCCCGTTCATATTGTAGACGGAGCGTTGCCACTGCTCATCCGGGCGGTTGATAAAACCAATCAGCGCTGAGGGTGATGCGCCCCCGTGAATAAGGCCGTCCGTGTTGACCACAATCGCATTCCAGTTGGCCGAGCAGTGAATATGCTGCTCCGCAATCACGTCCAGCTCCTGCTGGCTGAACGCCTGCGGCGTCCGACCGCTGCGGACCGCCTTACCCATTGCCAGCGCCTTATTACACAGGGACGCAAGCTCATCGGGAATGGAGAGCTCTTTATCTTTATTCAGAATGGGATCAAACACCACCCCGGCCTCCTGCCCGGCCTCAAGCATCACCCGCAGCGCCACCCGTGACCAGTCGTTTCTGACGATCCGCCCACGTATGGTCAGCGCCGCATAGCTGCGCTTCTGCAGCTGGCCGTACCGGTCCGGGGGCAGCCTGTCGTCTGACCAGGTTTCTGCCGAAATGTCATTGGTTCGCAGCAGCGGTGCCAGGCAGGGCGATTTATCCAGGATCTGTAACTGCGCCACGGCCTGTCGGCAGGCCTGCGTCTTTTCACCTGGCTGGCTGTACGGCACCGTTTCCGGGGCCGGGCGGGTCAGAAACAGATCTTCCTTTGTGACGGGCAGATAACCGCCGCCAATATCGGAATGCACGCCCGGCAGCGCCAACTCCGGCCACGCCGGTTTCACGCTGTTCAGCGCAAAGTTAAAGCGGCATTCGTTCGCGGCGGTAATATGAAAAACGTTCTCCGCCACGCCCGGACGCAGGGTGAGCTTCACGTCACCGGTATCCGCGCTGTGCGGGTTCAGGCCGTTCACTGGCGTACCGATAGCGGCAACGGTGTCAAAGATGCCAATAAAGCGGGTCCTGCCGGACGGGGAACCATTGAAGGTCGTGTCCGCCATCCCCTGGCGGATGGCGCGGATAATGGCCGGGTCTTCGGACTGGATGCGGTTGGCAAAATGACGCGCTGCGGCGGCGCCACGGCTGAAGCCAAAGATATCAAACTGCAGGCACCTGATGACAAAATTACTCTCTGGTAGCTGCCTTTCAATATCCCTTACACTCTGAGACAGAATATTACCCAGCTGGCTCACTGCCTTTGCCGTTTTAGCAACAACGCCCGTGTCGAAGGTACCAAATCCCTGGCCAAGCTTGCTGTCAGGCTTACCCGCATCAGTGCCAATACCGTCAATGTAAACAGCGGTCTGAAAAGTACCACCCTCTGCAGGGACGTCCTGCTTATAAAGCGTACTCAGCCAGTGAATATTGGTGTAATACCCGGTATAACTGATTGCCCCACTGCCTGACACGCCAAAATGCTCACGGGCGCATTTTGCCAGAATGAACTCCGCTTCCGCGTCATTCAGGTCATAATGGCCTGCGGTAAAGGCTTTCATCATATTCTGTGTGTTGACGGCGTTATTGCCCGTTCCGTCAAAGAATACGCCAATGGTCAGCGTGATTTCCCGTGCCGGCTTCTCTTTTCTGGCTGACTGCGCATGCTGTTCCAGTTCCGTAACAGACGCGGCCGTTATACTCCAGGGAGTGTCCGGCACTGACAACGTATCCGGGGCTATCAGAAAATGTGTACCTGCCGGGCACCCACAGCGTATCTCCGCCCCATCCACCGCGACGGCAACACCGTTTGTCTGCCGGTGATCGCCGGTGATAATTTCTCCCACCTGTCCGCATTTGGGACAGGGAGTGGTTTTATCGCCGATGTAGAGCTTCAGCTTCCCCATCACCGACATACCGGGGCGACTGGCGATACAAAATGCGCCCGTGGAGGTTTTATCCCCGTCCAGCCCGACATTTTTACCGTGCACATAACAGCCTCTGTGTATCGACATTATCAGGCTCCGGCAGTCAGTACGTCATTGCCCACCGGCATACCTTCGCGTGCAACCAGCATGCCTGTCGACTGAGGTGTGCTGATAATCAGATCACCGTTGCTCAGCCTGCTGCCAACGAGCGCTGTTCCCTGCTCATGTTTCAGGAATTGCTTCCCACCGCCAGTATTAATACGGGCGGTTGAGCCGTCAGGATAAACCACCTCGTCCCCTTCCAAAGCAATATTCGCCTTACGCCCGTCTGCCAGTTCCATCTCTGAGCCATTGTATAAAGGACGAACCACTCCGCCGCGCTGCGTCAGACTGCCGTCCACGGCAATACGGTACACCGCCGTTGCCGGCTGCACACGGCAGAAGGTCTTTCAGGGCGCGGGCGTCGTCGCTTATCGACGCCAGTTGTTCCGTCGTAAACGGTGAGCTATCAAATCCGGCCAGAATCTTCGGGGTCAGTTCATTGCTATATTGCTGTTCCATATCAAATCCCTCTTTTTCCTGTGAGTTAAGTGTCTGTAACAACCAGGTGGGTTCACTTAACCAAAATTTAATGCCGACATCCGCCCGGCTAAGCTGTCTTCTCGTCCTCAGAAATTTTATAAACAGTGAAGCGGGATACTGAGCTGTCGGGCGATATTCGTTGCGCCAGTCCCTTTGCTGTGGAGCGCCATCTGTCGATGGTGCGCCTGCGGCCAAAGCGGATACCTTTCCATTTCGCTGCCTGCCTTAATTGGTGCGATCCAGTATTCTCCGCCATTCTGCCTGAGCGACAGCCAACAAAATGGTGACAACCATTTGCCCCATTAGCTGGCAGGATATTTTCATCCTGATAAAGCAGACAAATAATTTATCGGAAAAAGCCGGGGCGATCACAATCGCCTGGGGATTGCCCTGCCAATCGGGTGCGTGCGCTGCCAGGTAACTTTCTCACTGCCAGGCATTATATTGCTCGGGATCCACGATATAAACGTACTGGCGACAGGGTAGCAGATGCAGCATCGTATTATTCTCCCCGGAACCACCACCTTTATCCGACTGATTTCGGAGGTAAGGGAAAAGTGTAGAGCCTGATAGCACTGCGACCTTTCAGGTGCTCCATCAGAGTTGATATCGGGATTCCAGGTGGGGCGATCACAACAACAGACAATTAAAACCCCGGCCAGTCAGATACAGACTGGCCGGGGAGGATTACCGCCCGAACGTCGTACCATGTCACACCATCGCGGCACAACATGCAAACGCGGCTACAAACGGACTGGCTTAATTGCCCATATTTCGTCAGCGTACTCCTGAATCGTTCTGTCCGACGAGAAATACCCCATATTGGCAATATTCAGCAGCGCCCGTCGTGTCCACTCTTCCGGCTGTCGGTACAGTTCATCCACGTTATCCTGGGTATCGACATAGCTGCGATAGTCGGCCAGCAGTTGATAGTGGTCACCAAGATTCACCAACGAATCAAAAATAGTGCGGTAACGACCTGGCTCCTGCGGACTGAACGTTCCGGTGGCAATTTGTGTCAGCGCCTGGTGTAGCTCGCTATCCTGTTCATAGAACTGGTGCGAGCTGTAGCCGCTGCGGCGTAATGCCTCAACCTGCGGCGTGGTGTTTCCAAAAATAAAGATATTTTCTTCGCCAACGTGTTCCAGCATTTCCACGTTGGCCCCATCCAGCGTCCCGATGGTCAGTGCGCCGTTGAGCGCAAACTTCATGTTGCTGGTGCCGGATGCTTCCGTGCCCGCCAGCGAAATCTGTTCAGAAAGATCCGCCGCCGGAATAATGATCTGCGCCAGGCTGACGCTGTAGTTGGGAATAAAAACCACCTTCAGCTTGTTTTTTACCTGCGGATCGCTGTTGATCACCGCCGCGACATCATTGATCAGATGAATAATATGTTTCGCCATGTAGTAGGCCGACGCCGCCTTCCCGGCAAAGATGTTTACCCTTGGCACCCAGTCCGCCTGCGGATCGGCTTTGATGCGGTTATAGCGGGTGATCACATGCAGCACGTTTAACAACTGCCGCTTGTATTCGTGGATACGTTTGATTTGCACATCGAACAGCGCGTGAGGATCGATCACAATATCCATCTTTTGCGCGATATATTCCGCCAGCCGCTTCTTGTTACGTAACTTGGAATCACTGATCTGCGTCAGAAAACTGGGGTAGTCGATATGCTGTTTCAGTTCGTCCAGCTGGCTCAGTTCCGTGCGCCAGGTACGGCCAATGGTCTCATCCAGCACGTCAGACAGCGATGGGTTGGCCAGCGCCAGCCAGCGGCGCGGCGTGACACCATTGGTTTTATTGCTGAACCGGCCGGGAAAGAGCGCGGCAAAATCAGCAAACAGTGACTGCACCATCAGATTGGAGTGCAGCTCCGAGACACCATTCACTTTATGGCTGACCACCACCGCCAGCCAGGCCATACGCACCCGTCGCCCGTTGTTCTCGTCAATGATCGAAATCCGTGACAGCAGCTCCCAGTTATCCGGGTGATAATCCTGGATGGTTTTCAGGAAGTAGTCATTGATATCAAAGATAATTTGCAGGTGGCGCGGCAGGATTTTACCGATCATATCCACCGGCCAGGTTTCCAGCGCTTCCTGCATCAGCGTATGGTTAGTGTAGGAGAAGACCTGGCAGGTCACTTCAAAGGCATCATCCCAGCTGAATTTATGCTGATCGATTAATAAGCGCATCAGCTCCGGGATCGCCAGCACCGGATGGGTGTCGTTGAGATGAATCGCAATCTTGTCGGCCAGATTATCGAAAGTATGGTGCATCATCCAGTGACGGTTGAGAATGTCCTGCACCGTCGCTGAAACAAGAAAATACTCCTGACGCAGACGTAGCTCACGCCCGGAATAGGTCGAGTCATCCGGGTAGAGTACCCGCGAGACGTTCTCCGAATGGTTTTTATCTTCAACCGCCGCAAAATAATCGCCCTGATTAAATTTCCCCAGGTTGATTTCGTTACTGGCCTGCGCGCCCCATAGCCGCAGCGTGTTGGTGGCATCGGTATCAAAACCGGGAATAATATGGTCGTAGGCCATCGCCAGCACTTCTTCCGTTTCCAGCCAGCGCGAACGACCGCCCTCCTGTTGGATGCGGCCGCCAAAACGCACTTTATAACGGGTATTAAATCGCTGAAATTCCCAGGGGTTGCCGTATTCCAGCCAGTAATCCGGTGACTCTGCCTGCTTGCCGTCAATGATATTCTGTTTGAACATGCCGTAATCGTAGCGGATACCGTAGCCGCGCCCCGGCAACCCCAACGTGGCGAGAGAGTCCAGAAAACAGGCCGCCAGCCGCCCCAGCCCGCCGTTGCCCAGCCCCGGATCGCACTCTTCTTCAATCAGTTCTTCCAGATTAAAGCCCATCTCATCCAGCGCGGCGCTGGCATCCTCATACATGCCGATGGCCAGCAGCGCATTGGACAGCGTCCTTCCGAGCAGAAACTCCATCGACAGGTAGTAAACCTGGCGCACATCCTGTGACAGCTGCGCCCGATTGGAACGCAGCCAGCGCTCCACCACACGGTCACGTACCGCCAGCAGCGTGGCATTTAACCATTCATGTTTATTGGCAATGGACGGATCTTTACCAAGGGTAAACATCAGTTTATAGGCGATTGAATTCTTCAGCGCGTCCACACTCAACGTGGGCGCGTTATAGGAGAAAGGTGCGTTCATATCAAATTTCCCATTTCCTGATTACAACAGACGTTGATAGAGATCGCGGTAAGCCACTGCGGCCACCTGCCAGCTAAAATCCATCCCCATTGCCTGACGCTGGACATAGCGCCACAATGTCGGACGGGACCACAGAACAAAGGTACGACGGATGGCACGTAGCAGTGACCAGGCGTTGCTGTCCTCAAACACAAAACCACTGGCAATACCGTCTGCCAGATTTTCCAGCGAGCTGTCGCTGACGGTATCAGCCAGTCCGCCGGTTCGGCGTACCAGAGGAAGCGTGCCGTATTTCAGGCCGTACAGCTGTGTCAGTCCGCACGGCTCAAAACGGCTGGGAACCATAATCACATCCGCACCACCCATAATGCGGTGGGAGAATGCTTCGTGATAACCAATTTGCACCCCTACCTGGCCCGGATATTCGGCTGCCGCAGCGAGAAATCCCTGTTGTAATACCGCATCTCCGGCACCAAGCAGTACCAGCTGTCCGCCCTGTTCCAGCAGGCCGGGCAGCGCTTCCAACACCAGATCCAGCCCTTTCTGACGGGTCAGTCGGCTGACGACCGCAAACACCGGTACCTTCTCATCAATTTTCAGGCCCATAGCGATTTGCAGCTGGCGTTTGTTATCCTGCTTCGCTTCCAGAACGTCGCGGTTGTAGCGCGACGTCAGCAGCAGGTCATGCGCCGGGTCCCAGATGGCCGGGTCGACGCCGTTAAGGATGCCGGTAAGCCGCCCTTCCAGCTGTCGCTGCCGCAGCAGATCCTCCATGCCATAGCCAAATTCTGGCAGGGTAATCTCACGGGCATAGGTCGGGCTGACCGCCGTAATGTGATCGGCATAATACAGGCCGGCTTTCAGGTAGGATATCTGGTCGTAGAACTCCAGGCCGTACATGGTAAAAAACGACCAGGGCAGCTGGATTTGCTCCATATGATGGGCAGAGAACAGTCCCTGATACGCCAGATTGTGTACGGTAAACACCGATTTAGCCGGACGGCCTCTGGCCGCCAGATAGGCACAGGTCAGCCCGGCGTGCCAGTCATGCGCATGGACCACTTCCGGTCGCCAGTATGTGTCCAGGCCACAGGCGATTTCACAGCCCATCCAGCCCAGTAGCGCAAAGCGCAGATAGTTATCGGTATAGGCGAACTGTGACTCATCATGGTACGGACTACCTGGACGATCATAGAGTCCCGGTGCCTCAATCAGGTAAATCCCCACCCCGCCGTACTGGCCATAGTGCAGCTCAACATAACCGGCGAACGTTTGCAGGCGCGCCACCACCTGAATATCGGGTATCCCTTTTTTCAGATCGGGAAACGCCGGGATCAGCACTCTGGTATCCACACCTTCTGCAATCTGTGCAGCCGGTAATGCTCCAACAACATCAGCTAGCCCGCCGGTTTTTAGCAGCGGGAAAATCTCTGAACAGACATGTAACACCTGCATTATCGGCCCCTTTTTTACGTTCTGACACGTTCCCACGCATCAAACTCTTGTGCTTCTGTCCAACCGTGTTTCCCGGTACGCCGTTAGTTTCGCCAACCCAGCTTTGCCAGCATGGTGCGCGTGACCAGCACAATCCCCTCCTCCGATCGGTAAAACCGGCGCGCATCATCTTCCGGGTTTTCTCCAATCACCGTCCCTTCCGGCAGTTCACAGGCCCGGTCGATCACGCAGCGGTGTAGCCGACAGGAACGCCCCACCACCACATCCGGCGAGAGAACGGAGGAGTCGATATTGCAAAAGGAGTTAACCCGAACGCGTGAAAAGAGCACTGAGTTCACCACCACCGAGCCGGAAATAATGCAGCCTCCCGACACCAGCGAGTTCATCGTCATGCCATGACTCCCCGATCGATCCTGCACAAATTTCGCCGGTGGCAGCGGCTCCATATGCGTGCGTATCGGCCAGTCACGGTCATACATATCCAGCTCCGGCGTGACCGACGCCAGGTCAAGATTGGCTTTCCAGTAAGCTTCCAGCGTCCCCACATCCCGCCAGTAGGGGGAGGATGTGCTGTCACTCTGCACGCAGGAATCGCTGAACGAATGCGCCAGCGCTTCCCCCCTCGCGACCACCCTCGGCAGAATGTCCTGACCAAAATCGTGCTTCGATTGCAGGTCGGCAAGATCCTCTTCCAACAGCTGGTAAAGGTACGCAGCGTCAAATACGTAAATTCCCATGCTCGCCAGTGCCTGGCTTTCATCGCCCGGCATAGAGGGCGGATTGGCAGGCTTTTCGAGGAAATCGACTACCCTGTTATGCGCATTCACCGCCATCACGCCAAAGCCGCTGGCTTCGGCCAGCGGCACCGGCAGACAGGCAATGGTACACTTCGCGTCGTTTTCTACGTGATCCAGCAGCATCCGCGAATAGTCCATCTTGTAGATATGATCCCCTGCGAGGATCACGATGTACTTCGCGCGGTAGCGCTGAATGATATCGAGGTTTTGCGTCACCGCGTCCGCCGTGCCGCGATACCAGTGTTCGGTGGAGAGGCGCTGCTGCGCGGGCAGCAGGTCAACAAACTCGTTCATCTCTTCGTTAAGAAAGGACCAGCCGCGCTGGATATGCTGCACCAGCGTATGCGACTGATACTGTGTGATCACCGCGATCCGCCGGATACCGGAATTAAGACAGTTCGACAGGGCAAAGTCGATAATGCGAAATTTACCGCCAAAGTGCACCGCCGGTTTGGCACGCTTCGCCGTTAAATCTTTCAGTCGCGTACCGCGCCCCCCCGCCAGAATCAGGGCGACCGTTTGCGTCGGCAATTGTCTTGCCAGCATCAGAGAATCGTTTTTATCCAAAGCCATACCTGCCCCCGTTATTATTGTTGGCGGAACACACACACACCGTGAGCGGGTCCGTGCCAGACAGTGACTAAAATCGGGTTATCGTCCCCGGCAAAAGGCGGAATGGCATGCCAGTCGCCGGGGGGTAAGGTCAAATCGCTGACGTCTTCAGTGGCATTTATCGCGATAAGCCAGTGCTGTGAGAGGCGGATTTGTAAGCGTCGGACGCCATGCTGCCACGCGGCATGATCCAACGCCTGGCCCGCCTGATCGAGCCATTCAACATTGCCATCGCCCTCCTGCCACCAGCGGTCTGCCGTTAATGCCGGGATGGTCTTGCGCAACGCAATTAGCGCGGCCGTAAAGGCAAACAGCCCGCTGTCGTTGTGCTGCCAGTCCAGCCAGGTCAGCTCGTTATCCTGACAATAGGCGTTGTTATTGCCGTGCTGACTGTGACCATGTTCATCACCTGCCAGCAGCATTGGCGTCCCTTGCGCCAGCAGCAAAGTGGTCAGCAGCGCATGGACGCTGCGGCGGCGATGCTCGGTCACCAACAGCGGTGCATTCAGGCCCTCCACACCGTGGTTATGACTGAAATTACTGTTGTGGCCATCGCGGTTATCTTCACCGTTGGCTTCGTTGTGTTTGTGATTAAAGCTGACCAGATCACGCAGGGTAAAACCGTCATGGGCAGTGATCAGGTTAATACTGGCAGAGGGTAAGCGCCCCTGCTGTTGAAACACATCGCTGGTGGCGGCGAAGCAGCGGGCAAATTCACCGTTGGCCATGTCGCCATGCAGCCAGTAGCGCCGCATCACATCGCGGAACTGGTCATTCCATTCAGCAAAACGTGCCGGAAAGTTGCCCACCTGATAACCACCCGGACCAATATCCCACGGCTCGGCAATCATTTTGCAGTGTGACAGCAGCGGGTCGGCCTCAATGGCCTGAAAAAGCGCCGAATCGCGGTAGTATTCCGGCGCACGGCCAAGCACGGTGGCCAGATCGAAACGGAAGCCATCGACGTGGCATGTCTCCACCCAGTAACGCAGGCAGTCCAGCGTCCAGCGCATCGCCACCGGATTGCTCAGGTTCAGGGTATTGCCGCAGCCGGTCCAGTTTTCATAGCCGCCGTGCTGGCTGAGCCAGTAGTAACTTTTATTATCCACACCGCGATTCATAAGCGTCGGGCCGGTTTCCTCAAGCTCAGCGGAATGGTTGAACACCACATCGAGGATCACCTCAATCCCCGCCTTATGCAGCGCTTTTACCGCCTGCTGAAACTCGGCGCGGGCAGATGTCCCGCCGATACCAGAAGCATAGCGGTTATGCAGCGCATAGGGGGCAAGTGGGTTATATCCCCAGTAATTGGTCAGTCCCAGACGCAGCAAACGCGGCTCGTGTGCGAAACAGGCCACCGGCAGCAACTCCAGACTGGTGATCCCAAGACGTTTAAAGTAATTAATCATCACCGGATGACCCAGCGCGGCGTAGGTTCCCCGGATCGCTGGCGGGATATCGGGATGGCGTTGGGTCAGCCCACGCACATGGGCTTCATAAATCACCGTCTGGCCCCAGGGCACGCACGGCGGCTGGTCATCTTCCCAGTCAAAATCATCTGCCAGCACCACGCTCCTGGGTGCCACCGGCCCACTGTCTGAGGTATCCGGTTCCGTTTCGCCACACTGAAAACGCGGATCGTCGGTGACTTCACCCTCCACCGCTCTGGCGCATGGGTCCACCAGCAACTTAGCGGGATTAAAACGGTGTCCATCATGAGGCTGCCACGGGCCGTGTACCCGGTAACCATAGCGCTGCCCCGGTTTTATCGCCGCCAGCCAGCCATGCCAGACGCCCTCAGTGCAGGCAGGCAAATCCATGCGACGCTCCTCACCCTGCGCATCAAACAGGCACAGCTCCACCCGATCGGCATGAGGAGAAAACAGGGTGAAGTTAACGCCGTGACCATCATAAAAAGCCCCGGCCGGAGAAGCCTGCCCCGTCTGGATTTTACTCATTTTACCTCCCTGAGCAGCCAAACCGTGGACAGCGGCGGCAGGGTCATCGTAAGGGAGTATTCACGGTTATGGCTGGGTGCCGCCTCGGTATGGAGCGTGCCCTGGTTTCCACTATTACTGCCGTGATAATGGCCGGAATCGGTGTTCAGCACTTCCCGCCAGCAGCCAGGCTGGCTGACGCCAAAGCGATAATCATGGCGCGGAACCGGGGTAAAATTGCTGGCGACAATCACTTCATTACCTTCCCTGTCGCGGCGGACAAAGACAAAGACAGAGTTATCAAAATCGTCCACCACCAGCCATTCGAATCCTGATGGCTCAAAGTCCAGCTGCCAGAGCGGTGCATGTTGGCGATAGGTGTGGTTGAGATCGCGTACCAGACGCTGCACGCCGTGGTGCCAGTTGTCATCCCCTTCCAGCAAATGCCAGTCCAGGCTGATATCATGATTCCACTCTTTACCCTGCGCGAACTCATTACCCATAAACAGCAGCTTTTTACCGGGGAAACCGAACATCCAGCCGTAATAGGCACGCAGATTGGCAAACTTCTGCCAGGCATCGCCCGGCATACGATCAAGAATCGAACGTTTGCCGTGTACCACTTCGTCATGGGACAGGGGCAGGACGAAATTCTCCGTTGCGTTGTACAACATACCGAAGGTGAGTTTGTTGTGATGGTGCTTGCGATACACCGGGTCCAGCTTCATATAATCCAGCGTGTCGTGCATCCAGCCCAGATCCCATTTGTACCAGAACCCCAGCCCGCCGCCCTCTGGCGGCCGCGAGACGCCGGGGAAATCGGTTGACTCTTCCGCAATCGTCACCGAACCCGGCGCCATATGCCCCAGTACCCGATTGGTGTAACGCAGAAAAGAGATGGCTTCGAGATTCTCTCTGCCACCGAAATGATTGGGGATCCACTCTCCCTCTTTACGGCTGTAATCGCGGTGGATCATCGATGCCACCGCGTCCACCCGCAGACCGTCAATGCCAAAACGCTCGATCCAGTAGAGCGCGTTGCCTGCCAGATAATTGCTCACTTCACGACGGCCAAAGTTATAAATCAGCGTGTTCCAGTCCTGGTGATAGCCTTCGCGCGGGTCACCGTGCTCATAGAGTTCCGTGCCGTCAAACCTGGCGAGGCCAAAGTCATCAGCCGGGAAATGCCCCGGCACCCAGTCCAGCAACACGTTCAGTCCGGCCTGATGCGCCACGGCGATAAAATTGCGAAACTCATCGCGGGTGCCAAAGCGCCGGGTTGGCGCGTACATCCCGGTCGGCTGGTAGCCCCAGCTGCCATCAAAAGGATGTTCATTAATCGGCATCAGCTCCAGATGGGTGAAGCCCATCTCTTTGGCATAGGGCACCAGCTGTTCTGCCAGCTCTTTGTAACTGAGCCAGAAATTGTTATCGGTGTGACGTCGCCAGGATCCCAGATGTACCTCATAAATGGAAATGGGGGCATCGAAATCATTGGCGCGCTGACGCTGTTCAGACATCGGTGTTTTTGGCGGCAGGCCGCAAATCATCGACGCGCTCTCAGGGCGCATTTGCGCTTCAAAGGCGTAAGGGTCGGACTTCAGCCGGAGCTGGCCGTGGGCATCAATGATCTCGAATTTGTACAGCTGCCCCTGCACTGCCGCAGGCACAAACAGTTCCCAGACGCCAATTTCCTGGCGAAAACGCATCGGATGGCGACGGCCATCCCAGAAATTAAAGTCACCCACCACCGATACCCGACGGGCATTGGGCGCCCACACCGCAAACCGGGTGCCAATGACGCCATCAATGACATCCGCGTGTGCTCCCATGGTTTCCCAGGGCCGCTGGTGTGTTCCTTCCGCCAGCAGCCAGCTGTCCATTTCCTCCAGCAGCGGGCCAAAGCGGTAAGCATCGTCAATCAGATTTTGCTGACCGTGCCAGGTGACCGCCAGCTGGTAGCGAAACATTTTTTTACGACGTGGCACCACACCGTGAAAAAAACCGCGCGAATCGATGCATTCAAGCCGCACACATTTGCGCCCGGTCTGGGTTTCAATGACCCAGACTTCCGTCGCATCAGGCAACAGTGCCCGTACTTCCAGACCGCTTCCAGTCTGATGCATGCCAAGAAGTGAGAAAGGATCTGCAAAATAACCGGAAATTAAGGCATCAATCACCCGGCGATCGGTAAGCTCTGACATGTCTGTCTTCCCATGATGGTTGGCAGGCGATTCGCTCAGGCCGGAATGGCGAGGAATGAACTGCTCTTCATTGAGCCAAAAAAACGTACAGTTTCAAGCATAGCCAGGGCGGCAATAAAGCCTGCACAGAATGGTGAAAAATAACGTTTAATGATGAAAATATTTTGTTATCAGAGAGAAATAACAGGAAATAAGGCGGGAGCGCACTACAGGCAGAAAAAAAAGAAAATATAACGAAAAGAGAGAAAGGAATTATTGTACAAATAGCGCGCTCGCGGCGTTTTGCCCTTTCCCTTCTCCCCCGATGCTGAAGCAACAAAAGCACTGCTTCAGCATGGTTGGCTGCCGTCTCAGTCCACCAGCAGTCGCAGCATCCGGCGCAACGGTTCAGCCGCGCCCCACAACAGCTGATCGCCCACGGTAAAGGCTGAGAGGTATTCCGGTCCCATATTCAGTTTGCGCAGGCGACCTACCGGGGTTTTCAGCGTGCCGGTTACCGCCGCTGGCGTCAGCTCACGCATCGTCAGATCACGATCGTTCGGTACCACCTTCACCCAGTCATTGTGGGCCGCCAGCAGCTGTTCAATCTCACCCAGCGGCACGTCTTTTTTCAGCTTCAGCGTGAACGCCTGGCTGTGGCAGCGTAGCGCACCCACCCGCACACACAAACCGTCCACCGGAATAGTGGCCGCCGGTTGCAGAATTTTGTTGGTTTCCGCCTGCCCTTTCCACTCTTCGCGGCTCTGACCGTTTTCCAGCTGTTTGTCGATCCACGGGATCAAACTGCCTGCCAGCGGGACACCAAAATTATCGGTGGGTAAAACGCCGCTGCGGCTCATCTCAGTGACTTTACGCTCAATATCAAGGATGGCAGATGCCGGGTTCTGCAGCTCTTTCGCCACATGATCATGTAACATGCCCATCTGGCTGAGCAGCTCACGCATATGACGGGCACCGCCGCCGGAAGCCGCCTGATAGGTAGCGACAGACGCCCACTCGACAAGGTTATTGGCAAACAGGCCGCCCAGCGACATCAGCATCAGGCTGACGGTACAGTTACCGCCAGCGAAGGTTTTAATTCCCCGATCCAGTCCCTCGCGGATCACGTGGTGGTTAACCGGATCGAGAATAATCAGCGCATCCTCTTTCATCCGCAGCGTGGACGCCGCATCGATCCAGTATCCCTGCCAGCCTGCCGCACGCAGTTTCGGGTAAATATCAGTGGTATAATCGCCGCCCTGGCAGGTGATGATAATATCCAGGGCTTTCAGGGCCTCCAGATTAAAGGCATCCTGCAACACGCCAGCGGACTGACCGGCGAAGGACGGTGCGGCCTGTCCGTGCTGAGACGTGGAGAAAAAAACCGGGCGGACAGCGTCAAAGTCACGCTCTTCCACCATACGCTGCATCAGCACGGAGCCAACCATGCCGCGCCAACCAATAAGCCCTACTGTTTTCATGTTGTACCTGCTCCAGACTGGTTTTGTGGCCATGTTACTTTCTGGCAGTGTTCGCAGGTCTCACGGATATGAAAATGCGCGGGTGAAAAGCAAACTGACTGCGACAGTGACGCCTGGCCTGTTAAAATGAACGTCATAAGAATGAAATAGGGTGAATATGCCCAAATATTTCTGGTTGCAGGAAGGCGGCAATCGAAGGGATCCCGATGAACTTACCAGGTAAGTGATTCGGATGAATGAGTGTCGCCAACATACCTGCAACTTGAAATATGAAGGCTATACCTTACAAAATGCTGGGAAAGTGGCAAGTGAATTAAATCGATTAGCGATGATTTTTCAGCAGAGCTGCTTATAACGTGCAGTTAAGCGAACAAATAAGAGAAAAATAACCATGACTGAAATGATCTCCGCAACAATATTATTGTTGTTGATTATGGATCCGCTGGGCAATTTGCCGATTTTTATGTCGGTTTTGAAGCATCTGGAGCCGAAACGTCGCCGGATGGTGCTTATTCGCGAGATGCTGATTGCACTGGTGATTATGCTGCTGTTCCTGTTCGCCGGTGAAAAAATTCTTGCTTTCCTCAATCTGCGCACCGAAACAGTGTCTATCTCCGGCGGTCTGATTCTGTTTCTGATCGCCATAAAAATGATTTTCCCCTCTCATGAAAACAGCAGCAGCGGTCTCTCTGCCGGCGAGGAACCCTTTCTGGTGCCGCTGGCCATTCCACTGGTTGCCGGACCATCGTTACTGGCCACGCTGATGCTGCTTTCGCATCAGTACCCCGATCAGATGTCGTATCTGGTTGGCGCACTGCTGATTGCCTGGGGGACAACGGTGGTGGTACTACTGCTCTCCGGGCTGTTCCTGCGTCTGCTGGGAGAAAAAGGGGTCAATGCTCTGGAACGCCTGATGGGATTAATTCTGATCATGCTGGCGACGCAGATGTTCCTCGACGGCATCAGAACCTATCTCAAAATCTAATCCACATATCACCCGGCAAAAACGGTCCACGTGGCCGTTTTTTGCCCCGCATAACGCCGCAGAGACAGGGAACGCCTCGCTTATCCCGGAGGAAAAGATCGCCACCGTGCCGCCTGGCATATTGTGACAATCGCACCCAGCGCACATTTCTGGCGTAAACTTTTTACTAATAAATCACGTTAATGCGCTGAATTTGTTAAATCTTTGTAATATTGCCCAATCACTCTCTGGCAATCACACATAGCAGTACCGCAGGCCAGTGCGTATATCTGAAACGTTGCTCACAACCCAACAGGTAACGCATGATGGCTCAACAATCCTCTGAATTATCAGTCGATCACGAGGCGCATATCGCCGCCGCTGTCGCTAAGTTCTTCCGTCGCATCATCCCGATGCTGGCGCTAATGCTGATTGTTAATCAGATTGATCGCGCCAACATCGGCTTTGTGAAAGCAGAGCTGCAAGCCGATGCGGGTATCAGCGCCGCCGCCTTCGGCCTGGGGGCAGGACTGTTCTTTATCGGCTATGCGCTGTTTGAAGTCCCCAGCAATATGATGCTGAAGAAATTTGGCGCGCGCGTCTGGCTGACACGCATCATGATCACCTGGGGGATAGTGGTGGTGCTGACCGGATTTGTCAGCACACCGCGCCAGTTTTATCTGCTGCGCTTTCTGCTTGGCGTGGCGGAAGCGGGCTTCTTCCCCGGCGTACTGTTCTATTTTCGTCAGTGGGTGCCCAATGCATGGCGAGGACGTGCCACGGCGATGGTACTGAGCGCCACTGCCAGCGCGTTTCTGTTCTCCGGGCCACTAACTGGCGCAATCCTGATGCTGCATGATGTTGGCGGAATGGCAGGCTGGAAATGGGTGATGTTCCTCGAAGGCGGCGGTTCCATCCTGATTGGCCTGCTGGCGGCGCTGGTGCTGGTCTCCAGACCGGAAGGCGCAACATGGCTCAATGCCCAAGAGCAGCTTGCATTGACACAGCAACTGGCGTCGGAAGAGGCCGCCCGTGAGGCGCACAGCGCGGTGCAGGGGCGCTGGAGTTTACTCAAAGATCGCCGCCTGCTGTTTTACTGCCTTATCTTTTTTACCATGACCATGACCGGCTATACGCTGGTGTTTTGGCTACCGCAAATCATCCAGCGCATTCAGGGCTTCAACAGTTTCCAGACCGGCCTGCTCACCGCCATCCCCTGGCTGTGCGCTATCGTGGCGTTGTTCCTGTTGGGCAAAACCACCGATCGCTACCGCCATAGCCTGGAAAAAGGGCTTGGCATTGCGATGCTGATTGCCGCCTGCGGCACATTTATGGCAACCACTGGCACACCGTGGTTTGGTTTCCTGGCGATGATCGTCGCCTGTATCGGTTCCAAAGTCAGCGCGGCCTTCTTCTGGCCAATGCCGCAGAGTGAGCTGCCCGCGGCCATCGCGGCGCCGGGGATTGCGCTGATTAACTCCGTTGGCAACCTGGGCGGCTTCTTCGCTCCGACGGTATTCGGCTACCTTGAAATGCATACCGGCAGCACCACCGGCGGGCTTTACGCGCTGACCAGCGTATCTGCCGTCACCGGTATCTGGCTGTTGCTACGCCGTAAACCGGCTCCCCCTGCCTTCGGACATTCGGAGAAAATTCATGTCAGACAGTCCAGTCATTAAATCCATGCGCATCGTGCCGGTCGCCGGTTATGACAGTATGTTGCTGAATATCGGCGGTGCCCATAACTGCCACTTCACGCGTATTCTGGTGATCCTGACCGATTCCAACGGGCAGACCGGCGTCGGTGAAACCCCCTGCCATGCCTCAACGTTGCAGCTGCTGGAGCAGTTTCGGCCGCTGACAGAAGGCAGTTCGCTGTTGCGTCTTAACGCCACGCTCAGCCAGCTGTACGCCAGCAAAGCGCGGACTCAGCAGACGGCGCACAACAACAACATTCATATTCCACAGATGAACCCGGAGAAATTTTACAACGCGGCCGCCGCAATTGAAGCCGCACTGCTGGACTTGCAGGGTAAGTTTCTCAATCTGCCGGTGGCCGATTTGCTGGCCAGCGGCAAACAGCGGGATCGCATTCCGGTACTTGGCTATCTGTTCTATATCGCGGACCGCCAGTTAACCAACATGAATTACCGCGCGGCACCGGGAGAGGAGGGGTGGTTTCATCTGCGCCATGAGAAGGCGATGAACAGCGACGCCATCGTGCGGCTGGCCGAAGCGGCCGTGGAACAGTATGGTTTTCGTGACTTCAAGCTGAAAGGCGGCGTTCATGCCGGTGAAATTGAAGTGGAGACGGTGGAAGCCTTGCTGGCACGCTTCCCGGATGCCAGAGTCACCGTCGATCCGAATGCCAGCTGGTCACTGGACGACGCAATCCACTGGGGTAAGCGGCTGGCGGGTAAAGTGCCCTATCTGGAAGATCCCTGCGGAGCGGAGCAGGGTTATTCCGGGCGCGAAACCCTGGCTGAATTCCGCCGTGCCACTGGCATACCGGTCGCCACCAACATGATTGCCAATGACTGGCGGCAGCTGAATCACGCACTGCAACTCAATGCCATCGATATTCCGTTGGCCGACCCACATTTCTGGACCCTGCGTAATGCGAATGTGGTGGCACAGCTGTGCAATGAATGGGGACTGACCACCGGGTGCCACTCTAATAACCATTTCGATATCTCACTGGCGATGGTGGCACATCTGGGGGCAGCCGCACCGGGCAACCGCCAGACCGCCTTTGATACCCACTGGATTTGGCAGGATGGGCAGCAGCTGACCCGCCAGCCACCGCAGATCCGCGATGGCTATCTGGAGCTGCCGCAGGGGCCAGGGCTGGGCGTTGAGCTGGATATGGCGCGTGTCGAACAGGCACATGCGCTCTATCATTCCCTGCCGGATAAAAACCGCAATGATGCGCTCGGTATGCAGTTTTTAATCGATAACTGGCATTTTGACGCCAAACGTCCCGCCCTGCTGCGATAGGAGAAAAGCATGAGAAAACGTCGCTGTGCAGCTGCGTTACTGGCAGCGTTGGCCTTGAGCGCACCGCTGATGGCGCAAACCTTTGTTTACGTGTCCGAAGCCAATGATGGCACCATCGCGCGCTATACGCTTGATGAGCAAACCGGTGCCTTGCAGTTACTGGGCCGCACCGTGACAGGTGGCAAAGTGATGCCAATGGCACTGAGCGCCGATAATCACACCCTGTACACGGCGCTGCGTGGCACGCCGCTAAAGCTGGTTAGCTGGCATATCGACAGTAAAACCGGCAATCTGACAAGAAGCAGTGAAATCCCGGCGTCCGCCAGCTACCCCTGGATAAGCACGGATAAACAGGGCCGTTTTCTGCTCACGGCCTCCTACGACGGTGATGTGGTCGACGTCTACCGTCTGGCACAGGACGGTAACCTGACCGCACCGCCGGTTGGCCACTATAAAACCGGCCATGCCGCGCATTCGGCCATCATTGATGCCAGTGGAAAAACGGTCTATGTCGCTAATCTCGGCACCGATCGGGTGCTGGTGCTAAAACTAAGCCCGGAAGGGAAACTGTCGGCGCTGGGCCACGGCTTTGTCGATACCACGGCTGAAAACGGGCCTCGTCATTCGGTGCTGTCGCCGGATAACCGCTATCTGTACAACGTGGGCGAAATGGGCGGCATCATCACCCAATTCCGCCGCGAAGCCAGCGGGGCACTGATAAAAGTGGCAGAAACGCCCAGCGCCGTTGCCACACAATATCATCTGGCGCATGGGCGCGAACGGACAGCGGACTACCGTGATACCACCCCGCGCATCTGGGCAGCGGATATCCACATCACACCGGACGGGCGTTTTCTCTACGTCAGCGAACGCACCAGCAGCACGCTAAGCGGTTATCGGGTCAATCCGGGCGATGGCAGGCTGAGACTGGCAGGCAGCTGGGTGGTGGAGAAACAACCGCGTAGTATGGCGATCAGCCCCGACGGCCGCTGGCTGATCGCCAGCGGCGAGAAAAGTGCGGTCATCGGCAGCTATGCCATTGACAGACAAAGCGGTGCGCTGAAGCGCGTCGGAGAGGCCCCCGCTGGCGGCGATGCCAACTGGGTCACGGTGGTGAGTGACTGATTTAACGTGGCGTTGCCCGATCGTGCCACCGCCTGGAAAGGCTCGCCGGGCGAGAGTGGAAAACATCTCGTTTCTTTTTATGTCCCGGTCAACCGCACCGGGACATGTCGGTCAGGAGAGCAACTCAAAGGCTACCATCCCCACAAGCGCGCCGGTGGTGCCAAGGATGGTTTCCATCATGGTCCAGGTTTTCAGCGTCTGCCCTTCCGTTGCGCCGGTAAAACGGCCAAACAGCCAGAACCCGGCATCGTTGACGTGACTGATAATAATCGATCCGCCACCAATGCAGATCGACAGCGCCGCCATCTGCGCACCGGAATAGTGTAGTGGTTCAATTACCGGCATAATCAGCCCCACGGTAGTCAGACAGGCAACCGTCGCCGATCCCTGAATGATGCGCACCGCCCCGGCCAGAACAAAGCAGGAGATGGCCACCGGCAGACCGGAACCGGTCAGCGCATTCCCCAGCGCCGGCCCCACACCGGAGTCCACCAGCACCTGCTTGAACACACCGCCCGCGCCAATCACCAGCAGAATAATACCCGCCGGTTGCAGCGCACTGCCGCATATTGTCATGACCTTTTCTTTATCCATTCCCTGGCGGTATGCCAGACCGTAGATCGCCAGCAGGCAGGCCAGCAAAATGGCAATAAACGGATGACCAATAAACTCCAGCCATTCGTACAGTGTGCTGCCCTGCTCAGTGAAACGCGCGCCAATCGTTTTCAGCCCGACCAACAGCAACGGAAACAGGATCAGTGACAGACTGAAAGCAAACGAGGGCAGCCGGTGCTCCTCAAATTCAGGATGCGAGGTGTCTTCAGGCAGGGTGAACGCAACGTGGCGGCTGATAAAACTCCCCCAGAGCGGACCGGCAATCAGCATACCGGGGATCGCGGCGCACAGGCCCAGCAGGATCATCCAGCCAAAATCCACATGCATCTGGGACGCCAGCAGCATCGGCGCTGGCCCCGGCAGCAGAAACGCCGCGGACGCCGCCACCCCGGCAAACAGTGGGATCACCAGCTTCACCAGATTACCATTGGTGCGACGCGCCACGGCAAAAGCGATGCTGATAAGCAGCACCACCGCCACTTCAAAAAACAGCGGTAGCGCACAAATCAGACCGGCAATTCCCATCGCATAGTGCGCCCGGCTCTCACCAAAGGCTTTCAACATGTTGATTGCAATCCTGTCGACCGCGCCGGTTTCGTGCAGGATTTTACCGAACATGGCTCCCAGCGCGACAACCACGGCAAGAAAGCCCAGCGTTCCTCCCATGCCTTTTTGCATGGTGTCCGCGATTTTATCCAGCGGCATCCCGGAGAAAAGACCGGCACCGACGGACACTAATATCAGCGCCAGAAAAGCGTGCATACGCGCTTTCATTACCAGCAGCAGTAACAGTAAAACCGACCCCGCCGCCGTTAACACCAGTGTTAAAGTAGCCATAGACCCAACTTATTTTTTGGTTACACCGTCAATGGTGGTGATGGTGGCAGCAACCACCTCGTTTAACGTCTGGTTGATGTCCACCACCAGCACATCCGGCTCATCACTGCCCGGTTCTTCCAGCGTTTCGAACTGAGTGACCAGCATCTGTGGCTTAAAGAAGTGGCCTTTGCGCTTTCGCAGGCGGGACTCAATGGTGTCAAAATCCCCTTTCATATAGATAAAATGGAGGTTGTCATTGCCCTTGCGCAGGCTGTCGCGGTAGCGTTTTTTTAGTGCCGAACAGACAATCAGCGACACCTCATTAGTACGCTGCATGGCGAACGCTGCGTCGTTAATCGCCTGTAACCAGGGCTTGCGGTCATCGTCGTTCAGGGGATAACCTTCGGACATTTTTTCGATATTGCCGCGGGGATGCAGGAAATCGCCGTCAATAAATGCCGCCTGAAGCTGGTGTGCCACGGCGCTGGCAACGGCAGATTTCCCACTACCTGAAACCCCCATCAGAACAAATACGTGATGAGATGAAGAAGAAGCTTTCATGTTGTTACTCCGGCCTGGCGGTCAACGACCTGTCTGTTTAATGTTAGCACTATGTTATCGGTAACATTGTCGGAAGGGTTGCCAGCGATGGCAACAGCTGGCCGGGAAAAAGCTGGTAACTGTGAGACGGTTCAAAGAAATGACCGTTCAGGAAAATGACCGCACGAAGGGGTAAAACGACCGGCTCTGACGACACGGGCAGGATCAGATGCTCTGCCCTTCGCAGACGGCAAAGCCGACGTCGATGCACGCTGAGCCACTCTGCTCACCACGAATTCTTGCCAGCAACAGTGAGGCGGCTTCACGGCCCATTTTCTCACGCGGAGTGAGTACCGTCGCCAGGGTTGGTGTCACCACCTGAGTAATATCGTGTCCATGAAAGCCGGCTATCGCCATATCTTCCGGGATGCGTAGCCGCTGGCGCTGGCATTCAAACATCGCACCAACCGCAAGATCATCATTGGTACAGAACAGGCTGTCGGTATCAGGATAACGACGCTGTGCTTCCAGCAGCAGCGTGATACCCATTGAAAATGACGACGCCGCTTCCATCATGACGCTACGGGGCACCAGTCCGGCTTCGCGCATCGCCGTTGCATAGCCCTGGTATTTCAGTAACGTCCGTTCATCCAGTCTGGCACCCAGATAGACCGTGTGGCGGTGCCCTTTGCGCAAAATTGCGTGGGTCATCTGGCGGGCCGCCTCGACATTATCAAAGCCCACCGCCAGATCAATACAGGGCGAAACGCTGTCCATCAACTCCAGCACCGGAATACCGGCAGTTTCGATCATGCGCAGACTGCCGGGCGTATGAGTTCGTTCGGTCAGGATCAGTCCGTCAATGTTCCAGCCCAGCAGCGAGCGTAATTGCCGTTCTTCTTTCTCCGCGCTGTAGCCAAAATGACCCAGCATGGTCTGGTAGCCCGCCGCATCGGTGACGGTTTCAATTCCCCGCAGCACATCAGCAAACACCTGATTGGTCAGTGACGGCAGCAGAACACCAATCGCCCGACTGGTAGCATTTGACAGTATATCGGGCGCCCGGTTGGGGATATATCCCAGCTCATCCAGCGCGGCGGCAATACGGCTTTGCAGGGCAGCAGAAACCTGGCCGGGATGACGCAGGTAGCGGCTGACGGTCATTTTGGTAACACCGACGCGGTCGGCTACATCCTGAAGTACCGGCCTTTTTTTCTTCATTATTTTATGACAGTCAGCAAGGGATGGTTGGAGTGTAACAAAAGGACGCGGGAACGGTGAAGGGTGCAGCGAACTACACCCGGTAATTGGGTGGCTCAGACGGGCGGCAGATCGAACAGCAGGATCTCCGCGTCACTGTCGGCGACAACGGCCAGCGCGGTTTCATCCCAGACAGCGAAAGCGTCGCTGAGCGATGCCCGCTCGTCATTCACGGTGACATTTCCTTTCACTACCTGGATCCAGATCCGGCGGCCGGGCGCAATCGCCACAGCGTCTTCCTCACCCTGCTTCAGCGCCCAGCGCGACAATGTCATATCCTGGAACACCTGAAGTGAGCCGTCGCGGGCGTCCGGGGAGAGCACCAGCTGGCGACCCTGTACCTGATCAAAACGACGCTGAGCATAGCGTGGCGTAAGGCCGTTTTTTTCAGGGATGATCCAGATCTGATAGAGATGCAGCGGCAACTCCCGGCTGGCGTTATATTCAGAGTGACGCACCCCGGTCCCGGCGCTCATAATCTGGAATTCACCGGACTGGATCTGCTCTTTATTGCCCATACTGTCCTGATGCTCAACCGTTCCTGAGAGCACATAAGTCAGGATCTCCATGTCCTTATGGGGGTGCATGCCGAACCCCTGCCCCGCCTCGATCACATCTTCATTAATGACGCGCAGCGCCGAAAAGCCCATAAAGCTGGCGTCGTAGTAATCGGCGAAGGAGAATGTGTGCCAGCTGTCGAGCCAGCCATGATGAGCATGACCGCGTTGTTCTGCTTTACGTAGATAAATCATATTCAATCTTCCTCACTATTTTTACCCAGTCTGAACCGGTTATAAGTGGGATGATAGCGGAGAAAATTGTCTTCTCTGTTCAAATTATTCGAACAGGTGGCGACAAGCAGTGATGCCGCAGGACAAAAAAAAGCCAGCACGCAGGCTGGCTAAATAATACTGGAAGCAATGTGAGCAATGTCGCGCTTTCCTGACAGGCCGTGAAGTCCATGCCGGAAAAGCGTGACAATAATAATCATTATCATTCGCACTTGTAAAGGGCCGTTAGTGATTTTTTTAACTTGAACAGATTTTAAAAACCCCTGATATTAAAAAGGATTATTAACCCTGAGGAGAGAGAGATGAGTGAGATCGTAATTCGCCACGCTGCCCCGGAAGATGCTGCCGACCTGCATCGTATCCTTAACCAGCCGGAAACCTATGCTGATACGCTACAGATCCCCCACTCATCTCTGTCGCTAATCCATACCCGTCTGGCGGATCAGCAGCCCGGTAAACATCGCCTGGTCGCCTGTATTGATGGCGTGGTGGTGGGCGATCTGGCTCTGGAGGTCAACAGTCGCGCCCGCCGCCGCCATACCGCCTCTTTTGGCATCTGCGTCGACAGCAACCATCGCCAGCGTGGCGTGGCAAATGCACTGATGCAGGAGATGGTAGGCCTGTGTGACAACTGGCTGAACGTCACGCGTATCGAGCTGACGGTGTTTGCCGATAATCAACCGGCAATCCGGCTTTATCAGCGTTTTGGTTTTGCAAGTGAAGGCCTTGCGCGCCGCCATGCCATGCGGGACGGCAAGCTGGTGGACACGCTGTATATGGCAAGACTGAAAGAATAAGCAGTCGCAAGCGGTGTGGTAACGGTAACAGGTGAAGCACCGTTTTGCTTTTTATGTGTAGAATACAGGCAACGTATGTCGTACAAAACCCGCACCATTTGCAATCATGGCCATTTCTTTCCCCGCTAAATACGCCATGCCGCCAGCCTGTTTCCCGTATCGGACTTGGCCACGCGTATCGCAACCCGCTATTTTGTCTGCGTAAATGGCCAAAAAAAGCAATCGCTGAAGCGTTCCGGCAAAAGCTGGTTTTATCCCTCCGCTGATAATCTGTTAATCGTCCAGCACCTTCACCGGCACTTTTTTTCCTTTGGGCAGGGTGACGATCAGCGCAGTGGCAGTTTCCTCATCACTGGCAACGGCAGATACATCGCTATACACCTT
The DNA here is from genome assembly GCF_003846135.1 of Erwinia psidii. Lineage (GTDB taxonomy): Bacteria > Pseudomonadota > Gammaproteobacteria > Enterobacterales > Enterobacteriaceae > Erwinia > Erwinia psidii. Next base: position 66,345 of record NZ_RHHM01000009.1, on the reverse strand, counting down.
TCCCCCTTTCTCCAGGAAGTCACCCAACCTCATCTCAACAGCGACATGGTTATTATCGGCGTAGCTACCGATTGCCTGCCGCCCCATAGGGCCAGTCATGACATTTAATGAAGGATCTGGCAGTTCGGAAGCGCGTATCTGCTTTGGAAAATAAGCCCTGTGATCATCCGCAGGCAAATTGTAATGCTGCGTATAAGGATTGCTCCGCAATTCTTCATGCAGGGCAATCCTTGCGCAGGACTCCGGGTTTCCGGCAATCCTGCCATCTTTCACATACTTACGATGCGTGGTTCTGTATAGCGGCGTCTCTGCATGCAAATCAAATACAATCATTGGATCATGATTGTTAAGAAACGCACTTCTCGCCTCGTGGGACAGTTGATATACCGAGGTGAGCGGCTGTCCCCCGGCATGGCCAACAGGCGATGATGTACCGGCTGAATACGCACTGTGCCTCGGACTGACAGGCGGACTGTAAACATGATGGGAACCACCCGAACTGCAAATATTACCCATTATCCAACCCCTTGTTAATTTTCTCTTATTTTCTGCTGAAATCCGCTTTTAAAATACCAGTCTGAAATAAACGCGGTTGACCACAATAAATGGAACATGCATATGGAGAATACCGTTTTCATCACTGCCAACGGTGAAAAAGACGCTTCTGAAATAAAACCAGATTGCCATTTTCTGACATAGGTTAATGGCAGAATTTTTTAAATTAAAGATAACCACACTTCATCCTGATGCGTTTTTTCAGGAAGTCGTGGATATTCCATAATCTTTTTTTTACACTCTTAACCGATGAATTAATGTTTTTTCATGTAAAAACGTTTATTTAAATAGCTTAGTGGGAGCTTGCCCAATGTAGTTCCATCAATAACAATAAAAAAGCGATATCTTATATTATGCAACAACGGAGGGTCATTACGGGTAATAACCTACGGATAACCCGCTTCGACAATGACCAGCTTGTCGGGTCGACAGGCCGTCTTTGTTATGCTTACCCAATGGGCTAAATAGCTATATGGGCACCGACCTGATGTAACCAGGGGCAGCTATTTTCCTGACAATCCAGTCACAAACCGATACCCGGCTTCGTGTGCGCTGATGAGCATCCGTACTCTGCCTCATTGGCACCGTGGCTTGTGACGCCAGGTTCACAGAGAGTCGGTTCTGTCTGTCAGTACATTAACGCTTTGACTTTACCTGATAAAGGGTACGTCACTTCGGTATATACGCTGTGTTCTGATTCACTGACGCCCATGTCATTCGTACATTTTTATTCGCCAGCGCCACAACCGCTTTATTCACGCCATTTCGGATGATTATTCCCTTCAGCCAGCGTTACAGGCCGCTACAACGTTCATCAGGGAGGTTTACGACGCGTCACACCACGGAACGGGCGCCATGGATAAGTAACCCTCGCAGGTCACTGTTCCCGCGTTTCGTTATTCCCGGAAGTTTGGTCTTTTCGCCGCCACTGTATTCTTTCAGGAACAGCCCTGATCACAGGCAAAGTGCCAGCCATGTTGAAAATCACTGCTGTCACCCAGTAATACGGTCAGCGCTGATGCCCCCGGTGGCCCGATACCCGGTATTCCCTGTAGCCTGACGGTATTCTCATTTTGCTGACTGATATGGGCAAGACCTACGTCCGCCGCTGCTGACTGCTATGCAGTCCCTGTAGCATCTCGTGGAACAGCTGGCGGCCTGATGTCGCCAGTTCATTTTATGCATCTTCCGGGTCATCAGGCAGACAGACCATAATGTTATGTGCGCCTTCCGGGATGGCAATACCGTATTCCAGGCCCCTCTTATCGGGTTGATGAGGGACGTTGTGTTTTTCATCCGTCGCTGGCGAACCCGGTGCAGACACTGAATATTCTGCTGCTCAACGCTTTTTTTGGCACATAACGCATTCCCGGACGGCTGTCAGCCTCAACGATAGCGATGGCATTATTTAAATCGTTTTCACTTCCCACTCTGAAGGGAGCCACATATTGCGGACTGATTTGTTTAACTTCATGTCCGAATTGACTGAACTGCCCTGCCCGGTAATTGGCACTGCCACAGGCTTCCATAATAATTCTGGACAATGGTGGCTGAGCGATAAAAGTTCTCACGGGTAAGCATTTTGTTGACCTTCTTTTCACCCTGTAGAGAAACGATATGAACCTGAAAACTCGCTTTGCCAGATCAATTCCGATAATTTGTTCCACGGGACACCTCTTTATTTTGCGGTCGGTTTGCGCTTACAGCATGGCCCACTGAAGCCTGCATGGGGAGATGTCCATGTTATTAGCGTCTGATTCCGCTCCAGTTGCTCATTTTGGATAACAGTGCTCCAGTCAGAAGCGAGGGTCGATTATCCCGCATGGTGACGGGATCCTACACCAGTAAGCAAGGGCAGGTAAAAGGTGGAGCACTCTTCTGCGCAACTGTTTAGTAATCATTCTGATTTTATAATTAAAATACTCAAAATCCCTGTTCAGCTTTCCACAGCGAAATAATATGCCTGAATAACGTTACATATTACCACTCCACTTTAGCCAGACCGTATTAATTGCCGGGGAACGGTGAGACGGCGTTCATAAACTGATTTACTCGTTCAGGTAACTGCCACATGTCCCTGCACTGATGATTTCGCGTTATGGTTCCGTGTAACGATAACCGTTCTATCGGATTGAGCCACGGCGAATACGTGGGCAGGAATAACAACCGGCACTTCCTGTTTTTATTCCTGCCAACATTCCACCTTGCGGCTTTTATGGATAATGGCGTTATCAATCAATAACGTAATGGTTTTCGCTCGTCGGTATTTGCCCCGTAATGCCTCTAACTGATTGATAAATAAATCATGCTACCGCCGACGTAATGGACTCGTCCTGTATCCGAATGCCGTGCGCCTGCCAGATAATACTTATGCTTATGTCCCGGCGTAGCAATGCGCTTCTGTTGCCCTTTTCACATCCAATCCGCGCCGATTTTCGGGGTCAGGTCGATATCGACGTCATCCTGACAGAACACAGGGTGTTCCGTCTGCTTCTGAGCCAGCGCCTGCTTAATGGCAAGGCGTTTTTCATCACAGTGCGGGGCTTTATTTTTAGCATCGGCGCGGCTTTGCGCCAGACAATACCCGCCTGTTTCAGATATCGGTGCAAAGTGGTGAGATGAAGCGCCACATTAAAAGACGGGTTTACGATAAGCGCCAGCCGCTCAGTGCTCCCGCAGGAGCGAAGCCAGCCAAAATCCTGTGGAGAACATTGACCCCAAAGCGGCAGGATGTCCGTGACCGGCAAGCGAGGCGCGCGTCCGCGTTTGAGGGTTTTTAGTCCGTCAACACCATATAAAGTAAACCCGTTTATCCATCTTCCGACTGATGAGCGGGCAGCACAAAGTAATCTGACGACAGCGGTAAGAGTCATTCCCTGTTGTAACATCAATAGGGTGAGGAGTCGTCTGGCATCATTTTTATCTTGAGTTTGCTGCGCCTCCTAACGCATCAACAGTCGTTCTTTATCAGGCATTGCAGCCATGATCGGCATCGCTCAGTCCGGTTGTTTTTAGCAATTGATCAGATTGCTCAACCCGGATTGAGTTCCTGTCTGGTGATCTATTATTTGGTGAGGTTATTTAGCTTAAACCATGCTTTATTTCGGGACACGCTGTTCGTCATCACGACGATACTACAGCCCCCGAAATCATCCAGCACTGGTGGGACTCAGGTAATATCAGGCATTTCAGGCCTGTGTTCAGGGCGATTTTATTTGCCGCACGGTCACAGGTGACGAAACCGTCATACATATCGAGGAAAAGACATTGTACCCACCACGGTGCCGACATGTTAAAAATGTGGAAACAGAGAAGTTTTTCATTTATGAAAAGGATGCCTGTAAATGTTTCCTGTTTAATAATGAATAGAAATCGTCAGTACGCATTTGCAGTCGCCTGTCGATAATCTCTTTTTTATTTTTGGTTGCAGAGTAATATTCATCAGAAACGTTACTGAAATCTATTGGGAACAGGCTTTCACTGTCTTTATCGTACAACATGTTACTTGTATTGAGGTCGTAATGGATAATATTTAATTCATTCAGTTTACCTATCAGCTGGAGGTAAAGATGTTCCAGGTTGTCGGGAATATCAGACGTTTCAATTTCACTGAGGGGGGTTCCGGGCACACGTAGCATTCGGAGGTACACATCACCACCATGCCTTATGACAACTGACGCATCATCACCGTAAAAAGCATTAAACAGGACAGATTCTTGCTTTGCCATTGCCAGAACCTCATCGTACTGGTTACCAACAAGATCATACTTTTTATACAAAGAAGATGAATCATTCATATCTTCAAAAACTTCTGCCATTGAACCCTCACCTATTAACCGACCGAGAACCGGCTCATTGCTTACATCAGTGGTGGAAATATGACTCTCGTGCAGAAAAGGTGCATGAATAGTAGAAGAAGTTATTTTCATAATAATCCTTTGCTGTGAAATTTGGACGTCCCATCAAATTTTCACATAAAACAGCATTGCAAACCACCAACCAGGGATTCACTTAAGCATATTTGCCATCGCACTGATAGCCACCATGCCCAGGGCAGACCCGTTTTTTTATGTAACCAGCGGAGTATCCGTTGAGACAGTGCATGTGGGTTGCAGGATAAAAGCGCACTCCATGTCGCCAACGGTAAGCATCTCACGGGGATTTTCATACAGTGAAAATGGCATTCAGAAGATCGGTTTTACCCTGCATACCTGCCCACACTGCAAGCGATAGTGAATTTACCGAGGAATAATCGTTTTTATATATTGATGCGTTGAGCTTTGTGTTAAAAACTCACATTCTCACATTAACCATAAGTAGGATTCACATGGAAAAAATAACTTCAGAGGCGAGTAATTCCCAACCAATTACCCACTACTGTAATAATACAGAGTCCAGACCCCCCCCCAAAAACATGCTGGCGCATGTTACAAATATAACCAACCTCCCTGTTGAATTGCAGCAAAAAATCGCGTTTAATCTCACCCCTCAGGATTACGAAAACTTGCGTAAAAGCGCACCAACTTTAAAAAACAATCTTGAAAGTAGCGATTCTATTTATGAAAAACTCAGGAATGGGCAGTACCATGGTGAATATAAAAAAACGTTGCAAGCCTTTGTCTCTCGCCCCGTCAGGGATTTTTTGAAATCCACTCAGGGTGAAAATCTCTTCAACGCCATAAAAAGTATTGATGTAACAAAAAATGATAATGCCATCTTTATAAAATATAAAAACCCAATAAATGGGACGCTGAATAATATTGACGATATATTTCATTGGAATCTTAACCAAAATAATAACAGCTTCCCTGTTTTATCAAACTATTCGCAAGGTGAAAAAACAATAATACTATCAAAAGAAAAAATAACCAAAAAAGATATAAAAAACATATTTAATTCATTAAGTGAAACTTTTAACAGCACAGAAAAATACGAGCGTTATTTTATAGCAACCGTAGCGATAAAAATAAAAACACTTCTCTGTAACCACCCTCCAAAAGAAATAAGCAAGGATAAAATGGAAGAAATTTTCCATGGCTATACCAATATATTAAAAGCCAGTGAGGATGTGAATTTTTAAGAGGGAGGAGCAAGAGATGCCGACATTTAACATCCCATTAGCTGCATATTTAATAGCGGCTTATGAATAGTTAACACCGTATAGGCCGGGAGGAAGATTTGGTCCTGGCAGAATCAGTGTGCTGGCAGGGGCAGCAATACACTGGCCAGCGGCCATTTTAAAAGGATCTCTGGAGAGGGGTGATTATATTACACGACACGACTTTTTAACCTGACTTCCCCTGCTGTGGTGAAGTTTATTTATCTAAAAAATATGGATATATTTAGCATTACTAATCTACCTTACCATTTTTCAGCAAGGAAGAATGATTATACAACATACTGATATACAATCATATTTCTGGTTGCAACTACGTTGCATCGGCATCGTGCTGCTTCGAGTGCAATTTCATACACATCATTTTTTATCTTCCTCTAAAGTATCCCAACATAATAACCGGAGTCAGGCAATACACCATCTTAATTAAACTTCACACTCCAAAGAATAAATACCTTTCTGATATAAAAATTTATGATAAGGGATAACAGAACAAAGCATGAGCACTGTCTCACATAGCTGGGTATTTCTTCTCCGCCGCTGACAAATAAGAAGTCAATGCGCCATTTCCATTAGCAGCTACCCAGTTTATGCTGAGCCGAAAACGATTAAGCATAAAAGACAGCATGGTGTGTGAATTTACCGTAAGCTTAAAAAGGCAGGCGTAGTAGTCAATATGGCATACTTAACTCTCGCAATAAAACATCACCTGAATTTTGCAATACTCCTTATTTTTGCTGTTATCTTCCTTAATATTACTATACTGCTCAGCGATGCTTCGCTACCGTCTGGTAGATAATGTTTTCCTGCGTTAAGTCTCCTGTAAAGCCGTTTACGTACTGTCACAGCCATACGGGACAACCGTGAAATACCGTCATTTTGCACCAGGAAAAGCGCCAGCATTGCAGGAAAGTTTATCGACAGCGCTGGCGCTAAACAGGATTAATAACCCGCGGTCAAATCATCAATCGCCCGTGGATCGGATGCACCATAGAGTGTGCCATCCGGCCCAATCATAATGCTCTGGGTACTACCCATTGCAGGCATCACCTTCACATGCTGGCCCTTTGCTTCCAGCAACTTCAGCGTGTCCGGGCTGAACCCTTTTTCCACCCGCAGCTGATCTGGCAACCATTGATGATGGAAGCGTGGTGCGGCGGTGGCTTCCGCAATATTCATCCCGTAATCAATGCTGTTTAGCACCATTTGCAGCACGGTGGTGATAATCCTGCTGCCGCCCGGACTGCCGGTTACCAGCCAGGTTTTGCCATCTTTAACAACAATGGTCGGTGACATGGAAGAAAGCGGGCGCTTGTAAGGCTGTACGGCATTGGCTTCGCCGCCCACCAGGCCATAGACATTTGGCGTACCCGGCTTGGCAGAAAAATCATCCATTTCGTTATTCATCAGGATGCCGCTGTTGCCCGCCACAATGCCGCTGCCAAAGTTGGTGTTCAGCGTGTAGGTCACCGAAACCGCATTGCCCTGTTTATCCACCACCGAGAAATGGGTGGTCTGATTACTCTCGTAAGGCGCGAGCTTGCCGGGTTTAATCTCAGCGGAGGGACGGGCCTTATTAATATCAATCTGCTGTGCCAGGGATTTCGCGTAGGCCTTGCTGGTCAGCGCCTGCACCGGAACCCTGACAAAATCCGGGTCGCCCAGATACTCCGAACGATCGGCATAGGCATACTTTTCTGCTTCCGCCACCACCTGCATTGCATCAGCACTGCCAAAACCCATCTTTGCCAGATCGAAATTCTCAAGGATATTAAGGATCTGCACAATGTGGATCCCGCCAGAGGATGGCGGCGGCATGGAGAAGACGTCATAACCCCGATAGCTGCCACTCACCGGTTTGCGCTCAATGGCTTTGTAATTGGCCATATCCCCTTTATCAATCAGGCCGCCATTGGCCGCCATCTCTTTGGCGATCTGCTCAGCGATGGCGCCTTTATAGAACGCATCCGGTCCCTGCCTGGCAATCAGTTCCAGGCTGTGCGCCAGGTTGCGTTGCACCAGCGTTTCTCCGCGCTGATAAGGCGTGCCGTCCGGCCTGAAGAAAATCGCTTTACTGTTGGCATGGTCGAGCAGCACTTCCTTACCGTAGACCTTAAGATCGTCCGCCAGCGACTCATTGACCACAATACCTTTCGCTGCCAGCCTGATAGCGGGTGCAATCAGCGTAGCGAGCGGTAAAGTGCCGTACTCTTTGTTGGCCAGCGCAAAACCGGCTACCGTACCAGGAACACCGGAAGCAAGGTGTGACGTCAGGGATTTTTTGCTGTCGGCGTTGCCCTGCGCATCAAGAAACATATTACGACTGGCTCTGGTCGGTGCCATCTCGCGGAAATCAATTGAGGTGGTGTGGCCTGACGCGGTGCGGATCAGCATAAAACCTCCACCGCCCAGATTGCCAGCCTGTGGATGGGTTACCGCCAGCGCATAACCCACTGCCACCGCGGCATCCACCGCGTTGCCACCACGCTTAAGAATATCCACGCCGACCTGTGTGGCTGTTGCATCGACTGATGCCACCATGCCGTGCTGCTCTTTTACCGGATGGAACGTATCAGCACCAACGCCATATGACACCGGTGAAGCCACAGGGGCTGCCGCAGCGCCCTGCCAGAACAACAATCCTGCCAGTAACGGTGTGGCTATCTGCACTATCTTTCCTGTCATTTTTTTACCTCTGATTATCACCCTGGGTCATTTTTGTTTTTGCAATCAGTCACCGCCCCGAAGCTTACTCAGGTAAAAGAGAGCCTGAGCACGAGCAGTCGGTCTCGTGGCACGCAGAACAAAATGGGTAGTGAGTTATTTACATTTTTTTACCGCCAGTCAGTGTGGACTAAATGCAGGTAATAAAAAAGGCAGCGGTCAGAGCAAATTTCGATACGTCAACGCGGGGCCGGAATGTCACGCGATGACCGCTCAGGGGTGTGGTCATTGCGCTGTAAAAGCAGGAGATAATTTTGTGTGATAGCGGCACGTCTGTGTCTGTCATATTGAATGACAGCGCTACCTGATTTCTGAATGGGTTGCCCCTGCGGCGCGGTTAAAAGCCATAATGATGGGCTGTGGGTCCAGCACCATCATGAGCTACAATATCGGCCTTCACCTGTGCTGACAGAAGGAAGAAGGGTGATTTTCGTTATCAGCTCAGGGTGAATGGTTCAACATCAGACATGGCTTATCTCAGACGATTTTCACCGGCACCTTTTCCCCTTCCGGCAGGGTGACAAGCAGTGCACTCGTTGTTTCACCATTACCTGCAACCGCCGAGTAATCACTGTAAACCTTGCCGCCTCTGTCGAGGAAGTCTCCCAGCTTCATCTTAGTGGTCACGTGATCCGGGCCGGCATAACGTTTCACGGAGCCAAGTGCACCAGAGCCAACCATGACATTTAAAGAAGGAACACCTAAATTGCGTGCACTTTCTCTTCGTGGCAGATATGCGGATGCCTGACCCGGTCGGGCACCAATATCTTCGGCGTATGGATTGGGGGTCAGTTCCTCGTGCATATGAATTAATGCGCCGGAATCAGGGTTACCCGCCATCATTCCGTCCTCATCCACATAGCAACTGTGCGTCGTTCTGTAAACCGACGTATTTGCATTCAGGCCAAATCGCTGCATTGGATCATGGTTTTTAAGGAATTTTTTTCTTTCTTTACTGGAAAGCTGATAAACGGAGGTCAGCCTTTCCCCGCCACCGCTGCCGGAAGCCCTCGACGGCGAGGGGCTATGTCGGACAGGCGTTGACTGAGCGGAACGGCTATAGGCAGGGGTTAAGTGACCTGAACCCGAGCGCGGACTGTAAACATGATGGGAGCCGGAAGAACCACATACATTACCCATTATTTATTCCTTATGGTAAAAGTTAAACTGTTTTTTTATACCGCTGGCGGTAGAGATGGTGTTTTCGAAAATCCTCCTCATTTCAATATTATCAACTTCAACTAATGGCACTCTGGTATGAAGTACCCCAATATTTTCATCATCAATGCCCAGCGTCAGAAACGGTTTTCTGAAGCTGAACTGATTAAGGGAGAGTAATTCAAGCAATGTTTCTTTTTTTAAATCAGGGCAGCTGCCAAGTTCAGCCTGGAAATAGACCCATCGGGTATTGTCCTGATAAACTTTAATCGCAATGTTGTTTTCGAAGGTGAAACAATACACCTCATCATCGTGATTTTTCTCATTAAACGGCGCGACACCATAATCATTAATCAGTCCTTCGATCAGGCGATCAAATGCATTCTTCATCTCATTTCTCCATTCTCATCTTTAATGTAAGTAACGTTATTCGCGTATGGGTTCCAGGAAAATAGGATTTGAACCTCATAATGACCAACACAGAAATCAGCGCTGCTCAGTGCCAGGCGGATCGATTCTTATTTACATTTATCCTGGCCGGATGAAAAAAATAACCGCATTGTTGAGGCAAATTCAGATAACAGGAAGATTCACAACGGTGACATTTGCATAAACTGTGCAAACCGCAGAAGGAGAACAGATGATGAAATGGTTACTTGTTTTTGTCGCACTGATGCCTTTAAGCAGCATCGCCAATATGTTGAATAACGGTAACGATGCCAGCCAGCCGGGCTACAATCCCAGCACCCAACGGGTGCAACAGCATATGCTTATCCAGCAGTCACAGCAGCAGCTGAAATTGCAGCAGGATCAGCAACGCCAGAGCCAGGATCTACAGCGAAAAGTTCAGGAGCAGCGCGACAGTGCCGCTCAGAACGTGCTCAAATCGCAGCCGGGCAGCACTTACCAGCCGCCCGTGAAACCAGGCAATAATCAGCAACCGACGGAGTGACGGGATAACGTAGCGGGTTACCCCGTTTGCCCGCCACGGTAACACGTAAAGACGATGGCCCAGGAAGGGCCATCAGCCCGTACAGCGTGCTGTCACAGCGTCTGCGTCGGGAAGTCCGGTCCCAGCAGGTCAATGCGGTCGGTACAGATTGCGTCAACCCCCCAGTCCAGCAGCTCACGCGCCCGTTGCGGAGTGTTAACCGTATAGACCAGCATCCGCAGCCCGGCGGCCTTCACTTCTGCCACCCGCGCCTGCGTCAGGATTTTATGGTTAAAGTGAATTGACACGCATCCCAGCCTTGCGGTGATTTCCCGCCAGTCGTCGTACCATTCGTGTAGTAACATGCCACGCGGCAGCTCAGGAGCCACCTGCATCGCCGCTTCCAGCGCGCTGAAGGAAAATGAGGAGAGCAGCGGTGCCGTTTCACCCTGCCACAGATGACGTGCCGCCACCGCCACCGCACGGCCGGTTTCCGCCTCCAGTCCGGTGGTAGGCTTGATCTCAATGTTAGACATTATCCGGTAGACAGCACAGCGTTCAGCGACCTGAGAGAGCAGCGGCAGACGCTCACTGGCAAACGCCTTGCTATACCAACCACCCGCGTCCAGCTGCACCAGTTTTTCCCACGGCAGCTGACCGGCGATCCCCCAGCCATTGCTGGTTCTTTCCAGCGTGTCATCATGCAGCAGGAAAATCTCACCATCCAGAGACAGCTTGACGTCAAACTCAATCATTTTATGTCCCAGTTTCGCCGCCGTATCAATGCCGGAGAGCGTATTTTCCGGGGCCAGCTTTCCGCCGCCACGATGGGCGACAATCGTCGGATAGGGCCAGGTTTGCTCAGTCATTCAAGACGTTGTCCATTTTGGGTATCAAAAAAGTGAAGCGCGTCGGCTGGCAGATGCAGCCAGAGCGTACTGCCGGCCGCCGGACGCTCAGCGTGCGGCAGGCGCACCGCCACGCGGTTGCGGCCCCATGTACCATGTGCCAGATTATCTGCACCAAGCAGCTCCAACGTTTCCACCACCAGCGGCAACCCGCCCGCCTGTTGGCTGGACAGCTTAATATGCTCCGGGCGTATCCCCAAGGTCAACGTCCGTCCGGCCCAGTCGGTTTTGGCCACCGGCAGCGGAAGCTGAAAATCACCGGGCAGCACCAGCCGCGTCCCCTGATGATTGAGTACCCCGTCCAGCAGGTTCATCGACGGCGCACCGATAAAGCTGGCGACAAAGCGGGTGGCCGGACGCTCATAGATTTCAACCGGCGTACCCAATTGCTCCAGTACTCCCTTATGCATTACCATGACCCGCTGTGCCAGGGTCATCGCTTCTACCTGATCGTGAGTGACATAGAGGCTGGTGGTGTTCAGACGGCGATGCAGCTGCTGTAGCTCTAAGCGCATCTGGACGCGCAGGCGGGCATCCAGATTGGAGAGCGGCTCATCAAACAGAAACACCCTCGGTTCCCGCACAATAGCGCGGCCCATCGCCACACGCTGACGCTGCCCACCAGAAAGCTCACGCGGACGGCGATGCAATAACGCCTCCAGCTCCAGGCTTTTCGCCGTTTCCAGTACGCGCTGGCGAATATGCGCCTTACCCATACCGCGTATTTTCAGTCCCCAGCCCATATTCTGTTCCACGCTCATATGCGGATAGAGCGCGTAATTCTGAAATACCATAGCGATACCGCGGTCTTTGGGTTCCAGGGTAGTCACCCGCTGGCTGTCAATCCAGATATCGCCGCCGCTGACCTGCTCCAGCCCGGCCACCATACGCAGTAAGGTCGATTTACCACAGCCGGAAGGCCCGACGATGACCATAAATTCACCATCGCGCACGTCAACGTGAAGCGGATGAATAATTTTGTTTTTTCCGTCATATGATTTGGTAACGGCCTGAAATTTCACACCAGCCATAGCTTATTTCTCGCTCTCTACAAGCCCGCGAACAAAGGCGCGCTGCATGATTAAAACAATGGCTACCGGTGGCAACATGGTCAACAACATTGCCGCCATCACCAGATTCCATTGGGTGGAGCCATCGCCGCTGCCTATCATGCTGCGTATCCCGGCAACCGCCGTGCCCAGACTGGCATCACTGACAATCAGTAGCGGCCAGATGTACTGGTTCCAGCCATAGATAAAGGTGATGACAAACAGTGCCGCCAGATTGGTTTTTGACAGTGGCAGAACAATGCCGAAAAAAAAGCGCATCGGGCTGGCACCATCAATGCGTGCGGCCTCGGTCAGTTCATCAGGCAGCGTCATAAAAAACTGGCGAAACAGGAAGGTTGCCGTCGCAGAGGCCATCAGTGGCAGGGTTAAACCGCTGTAGCTGTCCAGCATATTGAGATGAGAAATCACCTCCACCGTAGGGAAAATGCGCACCTCAACCGGCAGCATCAGCGTGATAAAGATCATCCAGAAAAACAGCCCACGCAGCGGGAAACGAAACCACACCAGCGCAAAGGCGGAAAAAATGGACAGCACAATTTTCCCCACGGCAATGCAGAGCGCCATCACCGCACTGTTAAACAGCATCATGCCAAAGGGGGCGCTGTTCTGTGCCACGCCGTGCTGCCAGATGGTGGTGAGGTTGTGCCATAAAAAGCGGCCGGGGATCAGGGTCATCGGCACCTGAAACACGGCGGCGTCGCTCAGTGTCGCAGCGACAAAAGCGATCCACAGCGGGAACAGTACCGCCAGCATCCCCAGCCCCAGCATGATATGGCTGAAAATATCCAGCCCGCGTCGGTTTTCAATCATTGGTAACGTACCCTTTTTTCAACATAGCGGAACTGGATAACGGTCAGGATGACAACCAGCACCATCAGTACCACCGACTGGGCAGAGGATGAGGAGAGATCCAGGCCAGCGAAGCCCTCCCGATAGATCTTATAAATCAGGGTGGTGGTGGATTGCACCGGCCCGCCGCCCGTCGCCGCATCAATCACCGGAAAGGTGTCGAAGAAGGCATAGACCACGTTGACCACCATCAGGAAGAAGCCCACTGGCGTAATCAGCGGTAGTGAAAGCCGGAAAAAGCGACGTACAGGGCCAGCGCCATCAATAGCAGCAGCTTCGATCAGCGATGTTGGGATCGACTGAAGCGCCGCGAAGAAAAACAGAAAGTTGTAACTCATCTGTTGCCAGACCGAGGCCAGCACCACCAGTAACATCGCCTGGCCGCTGTTCTGTGCGTGGTTCCAGCTATAACCAACCTGTGCCAGTAACCAGGTGACCAGTCCCTGTCCGGGGCTGAACAGAAACATCCACAGCACGGCGGCAACGGCAGGTGCCACCGCATAAGGCAACAAAAACAGCGTCTGCCAGAACCGCTTCAAACACAGGACATAATCGACCAGCGCCGCAAAAAACAGCGAAATGACCAGGCCAGTCACTGTCACCAGGCCACTGAACACCAGCGTGGTTTGGAAGGCGTCGGCATAATATTTATCGTCGGTGAGCCGCCGGAAGTTTTCCAGACCAACAAAGGTGTTGGAAAGACCGAAAGGATCAACATTTTGCACCGAATACCACAGCGCCTCGCCCGCAGGCCAGAGGAAAAAAATAATGGTCACCAGCAACTGCGGCAACATCAGCAGGTATGGCAACCAGCGTGAACGAAAAACGGGACGGGAAGAAGACATAAAAAACTCATCAGGTTCAAAACAGTGACAATTAAAGCGTTAACGGCCCCCGTACTCCGGGCGCGGGGGCCACAGCATCCCGGCAGCTTACTGTTTTACCGTTTGTTCAAAACGACGTAACAGCAGGTTGCCCCGCGCCACCGCATTATCCAGCGCGGTCTGAGGTGCGGTTTTGCCGGTCCAGACGCCTTCCAGCTCCTCATCAATCACCGAACGGATCTGCGGCATATTGCCCAGCCGCATTCCTTTGGTGAACGGTAACGGCGGCTTATTCAACATCTGGCGGGTTGCAGTATCAGCACCTGGATTCTTCTCATAGAAGCCCTGCTTCCGGGTCAGCTCATAAGCCGCGGTAGTGATGGGCAGATAGCCGGTCTTCTGGTGCCATTCTGCGGCGATCTCCGGTTGGGCAAGGAACTGCATAAATTCAGCCACCCCTTTGTAGGTCGTGGCATCTTTGCCTTGCAAAACCCACAGGCTTGCGCCGCCAATCAGGGCATTCTGCGGGGCATTCGGCACGGTTGCGTCATAAGGCATCATTCCCACGCCAAAATTGAATCTGGCGTAGTGACGAATATCCGCCAGCGAGCCAGACGAAGCCGTGGTGATACCGCAATCGCCGTTGTAGAATTTGGCGGTGGATTCGTCTTTACGGCCAAAATAGGTGAAATCACCTTTTTTGCGCATTGCGTCCAGCATCTGGATATGGCGAACCTGTGCCGGTCTGTTAAATTCCAGCACCGCATCAGCACCGTCAAAACCATTGTTTTTCGTCGCCACCGGCAACCCATGCCAGGCACTGAAGTTTTCGATTTGTATCCAGCCCTGCCAGCCACTGGCGTAACCGCATTTCATGCCCGCCTTGCGCAACGCCGCAGCATCACTCTCAAGTGCCTGCCAGGTTTTGGGCGGCTGGTCGGGGTTCAGTCCGGCTTTTCTGAAGGCATCTTTGTTGTAATACAGCACCGGCGTAGAGCTGTTAAACGGCTGCGAGATCAGATGACCGCGGGCGTCGCTGTAATAGCCTGCCACGGTGGGGACAAACTGGGATTCATCCATGTTGATACCCGCGTTTTTGAATACCTCGTGTACAGGCACAATGGCTTTCGAGGCCATCATGGTCGCCGTGCCAACTTCATAAACCTGAAGGATCGCAGGGGCTTTTCCGGCGCGCACGGCGGCAATCCCACCGGCAAGGCTCTGCTCGTAGTTGCCTTTATAGGTGGGGATAATTTTGTAGTCCGGGTGAGCGTCGTTAAAGCGTTTTGCCAGAGCGTCCACTTCCACACCCAGTTCACCTTCCATGGAGTGCCAGAAAGGGATCTCAGTGACCGCCAGCGCGTGGTTGCTGAATGTCAGACCCAGCAGGGCTGCAAGCGTGGTTTTGCGAAGAGAGAACGATGTCATGTCTGTTTCCTGTCCCGGAGTGATTCACGCAAAGAGTGCGATATTGTTCGGCAAGCAACATGACATGTGTAAATGACGGAAAAATAGCAGGTCTGTGACAGTAAGGTGACACGCAGATCGCCGAACGGCTCCCCGTCAGCCCACAACCATTTTAACCCAGGATGACCAATTTCCCGGTCAGTGATTCTTAGCCGGCATCCCGGCATATTATTTCCCGGCGCTCATAAGGGTAACCACGCTTTTCTGGGCTTTTTCTGTCGGTTCCCTGTTATCGTATGCCCGCCATTGGCAACGCGGTGGAAATGACCTACTGCGGAATATGGCGTATTTGCCGCCAGTCACTGTGGCGGTTCAGATTAACGCTGATGGATGCTACCCGCGTAATGTCGACACGACGCTGGATAGCAGACAGGCAGTGAGTATTTTGTTGCTTCTCACCACGACGATGCCAGCCTTGATATCAGAGGCTTTTTGGGTGAAAAACGGTGCCGTAAGGTATGGCGATCCTGGGCACGTTTATTCAGGCGAGATTCTGCTTTTCACATTTGTCCAGGCTTATCCCACCACAGGAACGGTGACGTCACCTTTTCAGGTCAACATTCTTCGGACTTCTGTTTAAAAGGCGTTAATATCGTTTTTATAAACCAGACCTGTCTCACCGGTAACCATCCATTATTTATAAAGGTATAAAAATACACAGCTACTCTTTCTGGAGTAATACCGGGCGATTACTCTGTTGCGATATACTTTTCCCGGTAGCGGCAACCCGCTGCAACGGCATCATTATATTTTTTAATTTTTTGTTTATGCCTGGCCGTGTTTGATAAAATACACAATATAAATCTCCGCGCCCGATCGCCTTACGCAAATACCATCCGGCACATTATTTTATTACTACCGCTTGCATCGGTGAACTGATATGCAGAGGCAACAGACTGATTAGAATAATAAAATATGCCTGATTATTTTATCTTATCCACAGCAGGTATATTCCCGCCTGCGCGTCTCATCACTTTTAAATAAAAATACCCGATTTTGGTAGCCTTTCAGGTACCGTGTTACCCGACCTTCAGCTGATCCACCTGGCATACTTTTGGCGTAAATTTTCCCCAGAAAATCAAACGAACCTCTTTATTTTGATTTATCCCGCTGAGTGCATCGGTCCGGGGCCGGTAAATCCGGCCCCGGACGAGAAAGGTTATCCGCCCAGATAAGCACTGCGCACCGCTTCATTAGCCAGCAGCGCCGCACCGCTATCCTCCAGCACCACATGCCCGTTTTCCAGCACATAACCCCGGTCAGCCAGCTTCAGCGCCTGATTGGCATTTTGCTCAACGAGGAAAATGGTCATACCCTCCTGTCGCAGCTGCTCTATGGTGTCAAAAATCTGTTGGATAATAATCGGCGCAAGCCCCAGCGATGGCTCATCCAACAGCAACAGACGCGGCTGACTCATCAGCGCCCGGCCAATGGCCAGCATCTGCTGCTCGCCGCCGGACATGGTGCCGGCACGCTGCACCCGACGCTCATAAAGGCGCGGGAACAGCTCGTACACCCGTTTGATGCGGTGCTGATATTGCTGGCGATCGGCAAAGAAACCGCCCATCGCCAGATTTTCATCCACCGTCATGCGGGAAAATACCCGCCGCCCTTCCGGCACGATAGCAATCGCCTCGCGCATAATGCGCGCCGTTTGCCAGTCGGTAATGTCCTTGCCGTCAAAGCTGATACTGCCTTCGGTGGCGCGGGGTTCACCGCACAGCGTACCAAGGATAGTGGTTTTTCCGGCGCCGTTGGCACCAATTAATGTAACGATTTCACCCTGATTAATATGCAGGCTGACGTTATGTAACGCCTGAATTTTGCCGTAGTGGGCGCTGACGTTTTGCAAAGAGAGCATGGCATTCATCTTATGCTTCTCCTAAGTATGCACGGATCACATCCGGGTTGTTGCGGACAGCCTCCGGCGTACCATGCGCCAGCGGCGTACCCTGATTAACCACATAGATGCGGTCTGAAATGCCCATCACCAGTTTCATATCGTGCTCAATCAGCAATACCGAGACGTTGTGCTCGCCCCGCAGTTCAGCAATCAACTCATCCAACTCATGAGTCTCTTTCGGGTTGAGTCCCGCAGCCGGTTCATCCAGCATCAGGATTTCCGGGCGGGTCACCATGCAACGGGCGATTTCCAGCCGCCGTTGCTGGCCATAGGCCAGATTGCCCGCCTGCCGGTTGGCAAGCTCCAGCAGGCCAACCCGCTGCAACCAGCCGGAGGCACGGTCCAGCGCTTCACTTTCAGCTTTACGGAAGCCCGGCGTTTTCAACAATCCGGCAAACACACCGCTTTTCAGGTGCTGATGCTGTGCCACCAGCAGGTTTTCAATGACCGTCATTTCACGAAACAGTCGAACATGCTGGAAAGTGCGCACAATACCCATCCGGGCAATTTTCTGACCAGATAGTCCAGCCAGCTGCCGATCGCGCAGGGTGATACTGCCGCCGGTCGGACGGTAGAAGCCGGTCAGGCAGTTGAATACCGTGGTTTTACCCGCACCGTTCGGACCAATCAGCGAAACAATTTCCCGCTCCCTTAATTCCAGCGCAACGTTGTTCACGGCAAGCAGGCCGCCAAAGCGCATCATCAGGCCACTTACGGCCAGTAAAGGCTGGGTCATGGCTGCTCTCCTTTTTCCACATTTTTCAGCTTCAGATGCGGACGTTTCATCGGCAACAGCCCCTGTGGCCGCCAGATCATCATCAGCACCATCAGCGCACCCAGCACCAGCATGCTGTACTCGTTCAGGTCACGCATCAGCTCGCGGGACACCACTAACAGGATCGCGGCAAGGATCACCGCAAACTGCGATCCCATGCCCCCCAGCACCACAATCGCCAGAACAAAGGCTGACTCGGCAAAGGTAAAGGATTCCGGGCTGACAAAGCCCTGGCGCGCTGCAAACAGACAGCCGGCAAAACCCGCAAAGGACGCGCTGATAGTAAATGCCGTCAGCTTGATACGGGTTGGGCTGAGACCGAGAGAACGGCAGGCAATCTCATCCTCACGCAGTGCTTCCCAGGCGCGGCCCAGCGGCATCCGCAGCAAACGGTTGATGACAAACAGCGTGAGCACCACCAGCAGTAACGCCACCATGTAGAGGAAAATAATGCGATCGCTGGGGTTATAGGCCAGGCCAAAGAAATTACTGAAGGTATCCCAGCCACCGTCGCGCACGCTGCGGTTGAACTCCAGACCAAACAACGAGGGTTTTGGGATCTGGCTGATACCATTTGGCCCACCGGTGATATCGGTGTTGTTGAGCAGCAGGATACGGACGATTTCACCAAAGCCCAGCGTCACAATCGCCAGATAGTCACCCCGCAGACGCAACACAGGGAAGCCCAGTAGCAGACCAAACATCGCCGTCACCAGACCGGCCAGCGGCAGACATTCCCAGAAGCCAAGGCCGTAATAGTGGTTCAGTAGCGCAAAGGTATAGGCACCAATAGCGTAGAATCCGCCATAGCCCAGCACCAGCAGGCCAGAAAGCCCCACCACCACGTTCAGCCCCAGGCCCAACATCACGTAGATAAGCGTCAGCGTGGCAATATCCACCGTGCCGCGTGAAACCAAAAAAGGCCAGGCGGCGGCGGCAATAATCAGCGCCAGAAGCAGCAGCTTTTGTTTCGCCGTGGAACCATCAATGCCCGGTAAAATCATTGCCGGGCCAGAGACATTCTTCAGACCGCGCTGTAACACAGGGCGTAGCAACTGGAAGACAAATACCACCGCACAGCCGCCAGCAATCCAGTTCCAACGCACGCTGTCAGCGCTGTGAACCACCAGCTGCGTTCCATCGAGACTAAGGCGCATTCCCATAAAGAACGCCGCCAGCACCAGCAGCATCAGCGCGGAAGCAACAGCATTAAGCAGGTTGAGGGGTTTCATACTTTTTCAACCTCCGGGCGACCAAGAATGCCGGTTGGCATCACCAACAGCACTACAATCAACAGTGCAAAAGAAACCACATCTTTATATTCAGTGCTTAAATATGCCGAGGTCAGCGCTTCAGCAATACCGAGGATCAAACCGCCAAGCATCGCGCCAGGGATGCTACCGATGCCGCCCAGTACCGCGGCGGTAAAGGCTTTCATCCCGGCCATAAAGCCAATATAGGGGTTAATCACACCGTAGAACTGGCCCAGCAACACCCCCGCAACCGCTGCCATTGCAGCACCAATCACAAAGGTTAACGAGATAACGCGGTCAGTGTTAATCCCCAGCAGGCTGGCCATTTTCAGATCTTCAGCACAGGCGCGGCAGGCGCGGCCCATGCGGGAATAGCGGATAAATAACGTCAGCGCCAGCATGGCAATGAAGGTCACCACCCAGATAACAATCTGCATGGTGGAAATAGTGGCGGCAAAACCATTAGCGACAGCAAGAGTCCACCGACCGGTGATCAAACTGGGCAGCGCCAGATCGCGTGAGCCCTGAGTGAGGCTGACGTAATTTTGCAGAAAAATTGACATCCCGATGGCGGAAATTAACGCTATCAGGCGTTTGGACGAACGGACAGGCTTATAAGCCACGCGTTCAATACTCCAGCCATATGCGCTGGCAATGACGATCGCGGCGATAAAACCAGCGCCTATCAGCATCCAACTGACGTCAATACCCATCATCATTAAGGCGGCGATGACAATAAAGGAGACATAGCTGCCGATCATATATACCTCGCCGTGGGCGAAGTTGATCATGCCAATAATGCCGTACACCATGGTGTAACCAATGGCGATCAGCGCGTAAGTGCTGCCCAACGTAACGCCGTTGAACATTTGTTGCAGAAAGTAGAGAAACTGCTCGGACATACCTGATACCTTACTTCTTGCCACCCTGGCGGCCAGTAACATGTTGATTATCATTGGTATTACATCACCCAATGCATCATCACATGAGAAACGATTAAGACATTATAAATGCGGACGGCGTTAACGCCGTCCGCTCTGATTTTATTATTTCACTACGGATGAAGAACCATCGGCATGCCATTTGAAGATACCAAATTCGAAACCTTTCAGGTCACCTTTGGCATCCCAGCTCAGGTCACCCATCACCGTCGGCACTGGCGCACCCTCTTTCAGATTTTTAGCAATATCTTCTGGCTCGGCGCTTTTGCTACGCTCCATACCGGTAGTCAGCGCCTGCAATGCAGCATAGGTCGTCCAGACAAACGGGCCGGTAGAATCCAGCTTCTTCGCCTTTAATGCCTCAACCACCGGCTTGTTCGCCGGGACCTGATCGTAACGTTTCGGCAACGTTACCAACATACCTTCAGAAGCGGCACCTGCGATGTTAGACAATGACGAGTTGCCCACGCCCTCCGGTCCCATAAACTGGGTTTTTAAACCGGCAGCACGGGACTGACGCAGGATCTGGCCCATCTCCGGGTAGTAACCGCCGTAGTAAACGAAGTCGATATTTTCTTTCTTCAGACGCGCCACAAGGGTGGAAAAATCTTTATCGCCCGCGGTGATACCTTCAAACATCACCACATTGCCACCGGATTTTTTCAGGCTATCCTGCACGGAACGCGCCAGGCCTTCGCCATATTGCTGTTTGTCGTGAATCACCGCGATACGCTGCGGTTTGATCTCACTGAGGATATATTTCGCTGCAGTTGGCCCCTGATCGGAATCCAGACCGGTGGTGCGCATAATAAGCTTGTAACCCCGCGTCGTCAGATTGGCGTTAGTCGCCGCTGGTGTGATCATCAGCACGCCTTCATCTTCATAAATATCAGAAGCAGGCTGGGTTGAAGAGGAGCAAAGATGACCAATAACGTAGCGAATACCATCGTTGATCACTTTATTGGCGACGGCGACCGCCTGCTTTGGATCGCAGGCGTCGTCGTATTCCACACCGACCAATTTGTCACCATTAATTCCGCCTTTCGCGTTGATATCCGCGATAGCTTGCTTCGCACCGGTAAATTCCATATCACCATATTGCGCAACCGGGCCGGACATCGCGCCCACGATAGCAACTTTAATGTCTTTAGCGATGGCAGCATGGCCGAGAGCCATTGCCACGCAGCCTGCCAGGAACGCGCTACCTTTACTGATTTTCATCCTGAGTACCCCATCTGTTATGTTTGTACTTATGTTCAACTGTATTCCGCAGAAAATGCTTTCGCCAGAAAGAGTTAGCGGAATTTATACGGCATTTAAGCAATAAGGCTTTAAAATTCAGGTTATTAAACAGGAGTTTTCTTCTGTAAATCAACTGACATATTGAGAAATAACCGTTTATCGCAGGATAATCCTCTGACATTAACGCTGGTTTTTTCCGCGCATTTGCAGTTAATTGTGCTGGAAAAAAGACACTGGATTAGTTTTTACATTTAATTTTAAGCACGCATCACACAGATTGCTTTGTTTTCGTACAAAAAAGTTACGCGTCTGCCTTGAGGAAAATCCGCTACAATATGCCTCCCGAATTCGTCCGGTACCACAGATGAAACTCACTATCATCAGATTGCAACATTTTTCCGCTCAGGATTGTCTCGATCTGGCAAAAATCTGGCCAGATGTCGTTCCTGCCATGCTTGAAGAAACACTCGATCGGCAGCATCAGCTTTACGCCGCAAAATTTAATGACCGGCTGCTGGCGGCGGTGAGAATAATCCTGCAAGGCGAAACGGGTGAGTTGCATCATTTTATGGTACGTGAAGTAACCCGGCGTCGGGGAGTGGGAAAGTATTTGCTGGAAGAGGTGCTGGCACAGAACGAAACCATCAGCAGATGGTGGATTGCTGATACCGGCCTGCATGACGCAAACGTTACTGCGGCTTTTGCAAAGGCGGCGGGATTTAGAGCCCTGCCGGGCGGTTGGGAATGGCAAAGAAATTAAACCGTATTGCCAGACAGACGCCATCATTCATCGTCAAATGGCGAGTTCCCGCCTTCACGCAATAGCATAAAGGGCAGCCTCTGCCCCCTTTTTTACTGCCCCAATAACCACTTCCCGACCGCCTGATTAAAAGAATGTTCACGGACTTGCTCTACGGCATCGCTCTTAACCATCTTATTAAGGAAATCAACTCAGCGTGACTTGCCACTGGTTCCTGAGCTTAAGTCTGTGGAGAAAGCCCCCGGATGCGTCGACGCTCAGCCAGAACCACATCCGCCGCATTAACGACAGCCATCGCTTCCGGCAAGATTGATGATCTATATCGCTCTTACCGCAACCTGAGCAACACATGCAGAACCGGAACCTGCATCAGACAGTGATGCGTGGGAAAAAGCCGGAGAGCAGGCAAACGCATTACGGCTGACAAAACGAACGTGTACGCACGGCGTAAGGCAACAGGAAGCCTTTCTTCGCGAATGCAACAACATCACTATCACCAGCATGTGCATTTGCTGGCGAGAATGGCGTGCCCGCTGGCGTCGACGGCGCTGAAACAAGGTAGTGACAGGCGTGGGGCAACGAGGATATGTCGTCAGGCGCGGCTGTCCCGTGAAAAATATCGCATGGTTTCGCTACAAAAGAAGAACCCCACATAAAAATGTGGGGTTCGGCAGTGGCGCGGAGGACGGCCTCTGGCCGCCCTTTTCTTCACAACGGTTGGTTATGCTTCAATAGCCACGCGCAGTTTCTTCATTGCGTTCTTTTCAAGCTGGCGAACACGTTCAGCGGAGACGCCATATTTATCGGCCAGCTCCTGCAAGGTGGTTTTATTGTCGTCGTCCAGCCAGCGGGCGCGGATAATATCCTGACTGCGTTCATCCAGACCCTGCATGGCGTCGCTGAGCTTGTCTGCCGCATGGCTTTCCCAGTTATCTTCCTCAATGCCACCGGCAAAATCAGAGGATTTATCCTGCAAATAGAGCATGGGAGCCATTGAACGGCCTTCGCCTTCATCATCCGGCGTCGGATCAAACGTCATGTCCTGAGCCGCCATACGCGACTCCATCTCCAGCACATCCTTGCTGGTCACGCCCAGCTCACGGGCCACCATTTCCACTTCATCCTGATTAAACCAGCCCAGACGCTGCTTGGCCTTACGCAGGTTAAAGAACAGCTTGCGCTGGGCTTTCGTGGTCGCCACTTTAACAATACGCCAGTTGCGAAGCACGTATTCGTGGATTTCGGCTTTGATCCAGTGAACGGCGAAGGAAACCAGACGCACACCCACTTCAGGGTTAAACCGACGCACGGCCTTCATCAGGCCAATGTTGCCTTCCTGGATCAGGTCTGCCTGTGGCAGACCGTAGCCGGAATAATTACGGGCGACATGAACAACAAAGCGCAGGTGAGAAAGGATCAGCGTCTTGGCTGCTTCCAGATCGCCCTGGTAATGCAGCCGTTCAGCCAGCGCTTTTTCCTCTTCTGCCGTCAGCATAGGCCAGGCATTGGCCGCCCGGATGTAAGAATCCAGGTTGCCTAAAGGAGCAATAGCTAAAGTTTGCATTTCTTTGGTGGTCATTCAAACCCTCTCTGTATTAAGCAATATTGCCACAACTTCCCTTATACAACCCGTAAGAATACGCGAACGATACGGAGAAGTGAAAGCAATCTGTGCTGATTTCGACGACAAAATTATTCACAAGTTCATTATCGACGGTGAATATTTTATGCACAGCATGAGACGACAAAACATGTCGGGGGAAGTAACCACAAGAGGCATTCCTCTGCGGCACAGCAGCTGTGCAACAGAGGATGAGTATAACAAAAACTATTAAAAAAGGATTACTGGGGCGTAAATCGACGTAAATGTTGTATCGTTGCCAGCCAGGCGGCAACCCAGCCAATCATTGCAGAGATTAACAGTAACAACAGGCTTTCATCCCACGCCAGCCCCTGCAGACTGAAGGTGGTGCCAAACACGGCAGCCACCTGGGTCACCACGGATTCCAGTCGCAATACCAATATTTCAGACAGGATGAGCGACAGCAGTGCTCCGGCAACGCCGAGCAATGCTCCCCCGTACAGAAAAGGTCTCAGAATAAAACCATCCGTCGCACCAATCAGCTTTTGCACATTAATGGTGTCACGGCGGGCAAAAATGCTCAGACGCACACTGTTACCAATCACCAAAAACACCGCGATAATCATCAGCACGCCAATCATTGCGGCGACCTGTCCCACCAGTCCGGTTAGTGCCGCCAGACGGGCGAACCAGCTGTCATCCATCTTCACTTCATCCACCCCCTGCGTTTTGGCCACGCGTTCACGCAGATTGCTCATGGTGTCAGAATTCTGAAAATTTAGCTTCGGGGTAATAATCGCCACAGCTGGCAGAGGATTCTGCTCAAGCATATCCATGGCGCCTCCGAAGCCAGACCAGTTGCGAAACTCGCCCATTGCTTCCTCGCGGGAGAGGTAGTTCACTTTATCCACGCCGTCTTCTTTCTTAATCTGCGCCACGACATTTTCTGCCGCATCATCGTCCAGCGTTTTGCTCAGATAAACGGTTAACTGCGGTGCCGGATACCATTGCTCCGCCGCCTGGCTGACGTTTTTCCAGACCATAAAACAGACGCTGGGCAGGGTAAGTGAAATGGCAATCACCATTACCGTTAACAGCGTGGCCAGCGGCTGACGCCACATGTCGGACAGTGCTCCGCGAAGGGCATAACGCCACTGCTCCTGCAAGCCCCCCTTCAGTGCTTTGCGTTTGGAAGGCTGTTTTTGTCTGACCGCTTTCGGGGCCGACGGTCGTTTGTTACGTTTATTTGCCACCCTGGCCTCCGTGCAGATGTCCCTGATTGAGTGTCATCAGGCGATAATTGCGCCGGGCGATCAGGGCCCGATCGTGTGTCGCCATCAACACCGTCACGCCGACGCGGTTAAACTCTTCGAACAGACGCAAAATTTCTTCTGACAGCGCATCATCCAGGTTGCCGGTAGGTTCGTCAGCCAGCAATACCGCCGGTTTATTCACCACCGCACGGGCGATACCCACACGCTGCTGTTCCCCGCCGGAAAGCTGAATGGGGAAGCTTTTCGCTTTATCCAACAGCCCGACCTTATCCAGCGCGGCCGATACGCGACGGCGGATATCTTCACCGCTGGCCCCAGCGATAATCAGTGGGATCGCGACATTATCGTAAACGGATCGATCCATCAGCAGGTGATGGTCCTGGAAAATCATCCCTATCTGGCGACGCAGGAAGGGAACTTCGCTGTTTTTCAGGCGGCTTATGTCATGCCCACCAAACCAGATACGCCCGGCGCTGGGGCGTTCAATACCGCAAATAAGCTTCAGCAGCGTACTTTTACCGGCCCCGGAATGTCCGGTCAGAAACGCCATTTCTCCGGGTTGCAGATGAAACTCCACCCCCTGAAGCGCTTGCCGACCGCCGAGATAAGCCTTACTGACTTGTTCAAAGCGAATCATCCGCATTATCCTCTCGGGCAAAAAGTGCCTCTATAAAATCGTCAGCTTTAAATGGACGCAGATCTTCAATGCCTTCACCTACGCCAATGTAACGAATGGGAATACCAAACCGATCGGCGATTGAAAAGATAACGCCTCCTTTGGCAGTGCCATCCAGCTTGGTCAGGGTGATCCCGGTCAGTCCCACAGCTTCATGGAACAGGCCAGTCTGGCTGATGGCATTTTGTCCGGTACTGGCATCAATCGTCAGCATCACCTCATGAGGCGCCTGCTCATCCAGCTTTTTCATCACGCGGGTGATTTTTTTCAACTCTTCCATCAGATGCGATTTGTTTTGCAGGCGGCCAGCCGTATCGGCGATCAGCACATCAACATGACGCGCTTTTGCGGCCTGAATGGCATCGAAAATCACCGAGGCGGAATCCGCACCGGTATGCTGAGCCACCACCGGAATGTTGTTGCGCTGCCCCCACACCTGCAACTGTTCCACGGCGGCGGCACGGAAGGTATCACCCGCCGCCAGCATGACGGATTTACCTTCCGCCTGGTACTGGCGGGCCAGCTTGCCAATCGTGGTGGTTTTTCCCACGCCATTGACCCCCACCATCAGGATCACAAACGGCGTTTTAGCTGCCATCTCCAGCGGAGACTCAACCTTCGCCAGAATATCTGACATTTCCTGCTTCAGCAGGCCGTACAGCGCTTCTGCATCACGTAACTGTTTACGGTCCGCTTGCTGGGTAAGGCTTGAGATGATGCGCCGGGTGGTTTCAACCCCAACGTCGGCTATCAGCAGTTGTTCTTCCAGTTCGTCAAACAGATCGTCGTCGATTTTCTTACCACGAAACAGGCTAATAAAGCCGGACCCCAGATTCTGCCGGGTTTTAAACAGACTCCGCTTAAGACGTGCGAAAAAGCCCTCTTTAGTCGGACGTTGCTGCTCTGCCGTTTCATTAACCTGTGCAGTAACAGACTGTTCAATATCAATCTGTTCACCGCTGGTCCGGGCGATGGTTTCAGGCGCATTCGTCAGCGTGTCGTCAGCCTGCTCAGCTTCACTTACCGTGCACGATTGCGGCGAAAATTGTTCCGCCTCAGGCTGGCATTCAGCTGCGGGGCAAGGCGGTGGTGCTGTGGGTTGTTTTTCCTTTTCTGCCGTGGGAACAGGCAGTACGGCTTTGGCGGTGTCGGCGGCCAAAAGCCGATGTTCTGCTACGGTTTCCGTCTCGCCGGGCGCGGAGTCACTTTTCTCACAGGTTGCAGAGTCATCAGCAACCGTTGCTGGTGTATCCTCGCGCGAACTGGCTTCAGGACTGGGAGGCGTGGTGGCATCCGTCACTTCATCAACGGCAGGCTGTTTGTCTTCTGGCGTCTCTTTTGTTACTTCCTGGGAAGGTGCTTCATCACGCCCTAATCCCAGCCAGGAAAAAAAGCCACGTTTTTTATTTTTTGCCATGGTGCAACCACACTCCTCGCGGGGAAAAAACGGTCAGGTCTCTGAAAATCATCTTAATCCCCTAGTCTAACACTTTACTACTGACGCATCACAGCACCCTTTTTACGTTTCCTGCATCCTGAACGC
Source organism: Erwinia psidii (assembly GCF_003846135.1). Classification (GTDB taxonomy): domain Bacteria; phylum Pseudomonadota; class Gammaproteobacteria; order Enterobacterales; family Enterobacteriaceae; genus Erwinia; species Erwinia psidii. The sequence continues at coordinate 38,794 of NZ_RHHM01000009.1, read as the reverse complement.
GCGTTAAACTATGCAACAAATTATGAAGAGTTCAGCACCATGACAAAGAAAAACCCTAATGGCGGTAGCGGCCAAATCCGTATTATTGGCGGTCTGTGGCGCGGCAGAAAACTCCCGGTGCCTGACAGTGCAGGACTAAGACCCACCACCGATCGCGTCCGTGAAACGCTGTTTAACTGGCTGGCCCCGGATATTCAGGGCGCGCGCTGCCTCGACTGTTTCGCCGGCAGCGGTGCGCTGGGGCTGGAAGCGCTGTCGCGCCATGCCGCCTCCGCCACCTTGCTGGAGCTGGAACGGCCGGTGGCTCAACAACTGGAGAGAAACCTGGCAACCCTGGGGGCCACGACAGGGCGAGTGATTAACGCCAACACCCTGCAATATCTGGCACAGACGGGTGTACCCCATGACCTGGTATTTATCGATCCGCCATTCCGTAAAGGCCTGCTGGAGCAGACTATCAATCAGCTTGAAGACGGTGGATGGCTGGAGGATGGCGCCCTGATTTACGTTGAAAGTGAAGTGGAAAACGGCATACCGTCGGTCCCACGCAGCTGGCAGCTGCATCGGGAAAAGGTCGCAGGTCAGGTCGCTTATCGTCTCTATATTCGTCATGTTTCAGAAAAGGGGGAAAACCATGCTGATTAATCTGGGCAGGTTATTGATGTTGTTCGTGTGGGGGTTTTTGTTGCTCAATCTGGTTCATCCGTTTCCTAAACCACTGAAATATTTTGTCGATATTGCATTATTTTTTATGGTGGTTATGCACGGTCTGCAGCTGGTTTTGCTGCGTGCCACACAGCCCAAAACGGAGCCAAAGCTGAGCGGCCTGACCCAGGCAAAAATTTTCTTTTTTGGCGTATTCGAACTGCTGGTCTGGCAGAAAAAAAACACGCCAAAACAGTGATAATGTTGAAAAAGCTGCTGAAAAAAACGTGAAATATAGCGCACTTTTTCGGCAGCCTTTGTTATTGATTTATCGGGCTGAATGAGATAAATCGTGTCCCCTGCACTTCCAGTTTCCCCCTGGCACCCTCATTGATTTGTTCATAGTCACGTTGCGTTAAAACCAGTTTGAAGTCTCCCGCACCATTCAGTGGATGAAACCAGGCTTCATAACGCACCTCTTCCACCGGGATCACCTCACGTTGCCGGGAGCGGCGACCCGACGCGGGTGTTTCCCGTCTGGCTTTGACTTCCACCGGCAATGAACGCACTGGCGAAGCGTCATTGACCGCGACTTCCTGACGCTGCCTGATGAACTGACGCGTGGCCAGTACGGCGATAACCGCCAGAATGGTAAGAAACAGAAATGATGGTTTCATACAGCCCCTCTTTCGTCTGCTCAGATAAAGCCCGTTGATTGTACTCACGCAAAAGCGACCAGCTTACCGGGAAAAACGCGGTTTTTCAGCCCGGGATAACCAAAGCCACTCTGTCACGACGGGAAGATTATCTGCTTTCAGAGGCGCCCCGATTGTCACTTCGTCGCCGCGTGACCTAAACTAGTCAGGGAATTTTGCATCGAAAACAAAGGGACAGATTATGATTTGGTCGTTTCTGGCTGTACTTTTTTCCGGCTGGCTGTATGTGGATGCTACCTACCGTGGGCCACAGTGGCAACGCTGGGTTTTTAAACCCGTTACCTTACTCCTGTTGGTCGCCTGGGCCTGGCAGGCACCGGTGCTTAACACCACAGACTACCTGATCCTGTTCGGCCTGCTGGCAACACTGGTTGGCGATGCCCTGACGCTGTTGCCAAACCGCCGTATGCTGTACGCCGTGGGTGCTTTTTTCCTCTCACACCTGCTGTATACCCTCTATTTCGCCAGCCATATGACGCTGACGTTCTTCTGGCCGATTCCGCTGGCCCTGCTGGTCATTGGCATACTGCTCATTGTCACTATCTGGAGCAGACTCGACGAATTACGCTGGCCGGTGTGCACCTTTATTGGTATGACGCTGTTGATGACCTGGCTGGCTGCCGAGCAATATTTCTTCCGGCCAACGGCTTACAGCTTCTCGCTGATGATGGGTACATCACTGCTACTGCTGGCCAATGTTATCTGGTATATCACCCACTATCGCCGCCGCTTTACCTCAGACAGTGCCATTGTTGCCGCCTGCTACTTTGCCGGCCACTTTATGATTGTGCGTGCGCTTTATCTCTGATCGCCGATGGGGCCTTGACTTTGGAGTTGACTCCAGAGTGTAAGATAACGCCGTGGTGGGAATGTTTCCCGCCTGGTTTTATCAGGAGGTGCCATGAACCCACATTCTTCCTCATCTCACGGCGGTGACCACCCTAACGCCCGCCACCCGGATCACCGCCATACATTCCGCCCGGTTATCAGCAAAGTGAGCCCCATCACCGCGCCAGCCATCGGCAACCACGGTTGTAATGATGCGGGTTGCTGCTCCACAGAAAATCCCGCAGAGGAAAACGGCCAGTCGGATATGCTGCCCACCTGGCGCTGGCAGATTGCTGGCATGGACTGTCCGGCCTGCGCGCGAAAAATAGAAAATGCGTTAAGTAAACTGCCCTCGGTGACCCACGCAAAAGTGCTGTTTGCTACCGAAAAACTGGTGGTCAATGCCACCCACGATGTTCGCCAGCAGGTCGAATTTGCCGTGCAGGAAGCCGGGTTTACCCTGACACGCAGCGGCACAGCCCCACTCGCCCAGCCCCGGAACACTTTCTGGCAAGACAATGGTTTTCTGCTGATGCTCATGGTACTGCTCTCAGCCAGCTGGCTGCTCCGTCAGTTCAATCCGCAGGCAGGGCAGGCGGCCTTTACGCTGGCTACCTTTATTGGCGTCTGGCCTGTCGCCCGCCGCGCTGGCGGACTGATAAAAAGCGGGATGCCTTTTGCTATCGAAACGCTGATGAGCGTCGCGGCCATCGGTGCTCTGTTTATCGGTGCCACTACAGAGGCGGCCATGGTGCTGCTGCTGTTTATGCTGGGAGAACGGCTGGAGTCCTTTGCCGCGAGACGTGCACGCCACGGCGTTACTGCTCTGATGGCATTGCAACCGGAGGAAGCCGTTCGCATCGATGGGAAGACGCGCCAGGTCATCGCCCTGAGCGCACTTCGTCCCGGCGATATTATCGAGGTGGCAGCCGGTGCCCGCCTGCCTGCCGACGCCAGCCTGCTTAACGCGCCGGCCAGTTTTGATGAAAGCGCGCTGACCGGCGAATCGCTTCCGGTTGAGCGGCAGCCAGGAGAGGTGGTCGCCGCAGGCAGTCTGAGCATTGACCGGTTAGTCAGGCTTAAAGTGGTTTCCCAACCGGGAGAAAGCGCTATCGATCGTATTCTGCATCTGATTGAAGAAGCGGAAACACATCGCGCCCCGGTTGAGCGATTTATTGACCGTTTCAGCCGTATTTACACGCCGCTCGTCATGGCGGTAGCACTGCTGGTCGCCGTGCTGCCGCCGTTGCTGTTCGCAGGCGAGTGGCAACCGTGGATCTACAAGGGGTTGACCCTGCTGTTAATTGGCTGTCCATGCGCGCTGGTGATCTCCACACCCGCAGCAATTACTTCTGGCCTGGCGGCCGCCTCACGCCGGGGGGTGCTTATTAAAGGCGGAGCCGCGCTGGAGCGTCTGAATGCGGTCAGAACGCTGGCTTTTGATAAAACCGGCACGCTGACTGAAGGGAAACCACAGGTCACTGAGATTATCAGCCTGAATGGAGAAACAGAGGCTGAACTACTGACGAAGGCGGCTGCGGTAGAGCGCGGTGCTTCCCACCCTCTGGCAAACGCCATTGTGAGGCTGGCAGAGCGTCGCAACCTGCCTGTTTTACCCGCAAGCGCTCAGATGACGCTCGCAGGTAAAGGAATTGAAGCGGTAGTGAGTGGTCGCACACTTTTAATTAGCAGCCCGGCAAGGGTGCCGGAAAACTGCCTGAGCGAAACGCATCTGGCGCAGAAAGAACAGCTGGAAGCCACCGGGCACACCGTTGTTGTGATGCTGGAGGATATGCGCCCGGCCGCCCTGATTGCTCTGCGCGATACCCTGAGAAAAGAAGCGGTTACCACCCTGCAGGCGCTACGTAACCTTGGCGTAGGTGCGGTGATGTTGACCGGGGATAATCCCCTCGCGGCAGCGGCTGTCGCAGAAGAACTGAAGATTGCGTTTCGTGCGGGTTTGTTACCTGCGGATAAAGTGGCGGCAATTCGCACACTTAACCAACGCGCTCCGGTGGCGATGGTAGGTGATGGCATCAACGACGCGCCGGCTATGAAGGCTGCCAGTGTTGGCATTGCCATGGGCAGCGGTAGCGACGTGGCGCTGGAGACGGCAGATGCAGCCCTGACGAGGGATCGTCTGACCGGGCTGGCGACGATGATCGGTCTGGCTCGTGCGACCCATGCTATTATACGGCAGAATGTCGCGCTGGCGCTGACGCTGAAAGGCATGTTGCTGATCACTACGCTGCTTGGGATCACCGGTCTGTGGCTGGCGGTACTGGCCGACTCAGGTGCAACAGTGTTAGTGACCGCTAACGCATTGCGCTTATTAGGTAAGCATCAAGGATAAGAACAGGAGAAGCAGAGAAAATGGAAAAGCATGGTACGGATGAAAATAAAGCGTTGAAGCAAACACAACGCCTGCAACGCTGGCTGTATATTGGCGGTGCCGTCGTTGGCGCACAGGCAATAATGCACGCCTTATCACCGTCCCCCACCTGGGGATATCTGGCCTTTGAGGTTTTACTGGCTGTTGGCTGCACCAGCTATGCGCTGTGGCTGTCGTCAAAAACTAATGCATTACGGAAAGATAATGCCGGTAACCGCTAAATACTGACTGCCTGAGACCAGAGTGGCAGTTTCCGCTCTGGCTGATTGACTCCACCCGGAGAAATTGCTCAAAGCCCCTTCCTGAGCAGGTATTTATACGGTGTGGTTTCTGTCGCCTGCGCCACCAAGGTATGCTCCATAAAACGGCAAAAACCCGGAATATCACGCGTGGTGGCGGGATCATCAGCAATAATTAACAGCGTATCCCCATCCTGCATATGGCGAACTGCCTTACGCACCATCATTACCGGCTCCGGGCAACGCAGACCAAGTGCGTCAAGAGTGTGATCGGGATTAGCGAACAAATCAGACATAGCATTCTCTGGTTAGGGAAAATCCCGGATTATTTTACTGACCGCGCAAGCATCTGCAAGCAATGCAGGCACCGGGTTTAATGTGGTTGCTCGCCGGGCCTGAATTAGCTGTAAATCGTCATCCCCGACCGTCAGCATATTGTCGCGCACGCCAGCGAAGCGATCCGGTGTCGGCTGATTATTAAACGATACCCTGATGTCTTATCTTACCCGGCAATGGTAAACATTGATCTTAGTGAGTACATACTTACTTTAGATTACGCATCACTAATGCCAAAAATGCCCGATAGTGTTAATCATTTATCCCAATCTCTGTTCAAGAATGGCAAAGCAGCTTTTAGAAGTGAGAGAGCGCATTTGACTGTACTGCGGCGCTCTCACCGAGCGTGACAGCACATATCCCTTAAACCTTCCCTCTGGAGCTGGCGGTCAGGGATAACGTAAACCCACCATCCCGGACTGTAACGGCGCGCTGAATCTGTGCCACCGCGTTGTATACAGGTGACGTCTTTAGATAAAAAACGCCATGATGGTGAAAAAGACAGAGACGGTGCCTTACTGCATGGCGCGTTTTGGGTACAGATACTCAATGTGAGTGCGGGAATAAATTCATTATCACTCAGCGCGACAACAGGCGAGCCGTTACCACTGAGTTTCAGCCGCCAGCCTCTCAGCCAGCGAGGTTTCCGGCGATAACGTTTGCGCTAAAATTAACCATTGCATTGGCAGGTTGTTTCGGTAATATGCCGCGCAATCGCTGCGGCGAGATAATGATTGTTTGGGTTCCCTCACCCCATTATTCAAAAAGGTCACATGATGATTTCCTTCTCTTCACGACAGCGCACCCATGCGTTGATCTGGCTGTCGCTGTTCCACGTACTGGTGATCACCTCCAGTAACTATCTGGTACAACTGCCGGTTGCCATTTTTGGCCTGCATACCACCTGGGGCGCGTTCAGCTTTCCCTTTATTTTTCTCGCCACTGATTTAACCGTACGCATTTTCGGTGCGCCACTGGCCCGCCGCATCATACTGCTGGTAATGATCCCGGCGCTGATTATCTCTTATGTCATTTCCGCGCTGTTTTATCAGGGCGAATGGCAGGGTTTTGCCGCGCTGAAAGCGGCTAACCTGTTTGTCGCCCGTATTGCCTGCGCCAGTTTTATGGCTTATGCACTTGGGCAGATTCTGGATGTGCATGTGTTCAACCGGCTGCGCAAGCTGTCACAATGGTGGATCGCACCGGCGTCAGCGATGTTCCTTGGCAATATCAGTGATACCCTGGCCTTTTTCTTTATCGCTTTCTATAAAAGCACCGACCCTTTTATGGCACAGAACTGGGTGGAAATTGCGCTGGTGGATTACAGTTTTAAAGTGATTATCTGCCTGTTATTTTTCCTGCCCGCTTATGGCGTACTGTTAAATGCCACCCTGAGACGTCTGGCGGAAAAGGACACCCACGTCAGACTGAACTTCGGCTAAGCAACGGTGCGGGAAACTATCCCGCATTGGCTTTTAGCAGGCCTGATATGTCAGGCCGTCAGGTTATTTTCCCACCCACCGTTTTTCCCTCTTATTGTTTATTTTCAGGCAGGCCGTTGGGCACACCATCAAAAACCGGTGTCTGAAAAGATATTAAGCACCTACACTACATGCTGCCACTGAGTGTCAGTTGCTTTTATCAACGGATTACTATTTTATGAGTGGCAGTAACAGGCACACGACTAACGTAAAGAGATTATGATGCGTAACTTACTCAAATATGCCGGCATTGGTTTACTGGTGGTTGGACTGACCGCCTGCGACGGCAAAAAAGATGACGCTGCCGCCGATAACAGTGGCAGCAGCCAAAGCAGTCAGAAAGTGACGCTGATGGATGGCAAGATGAGCTTTTCACTGCCTTCCGGTATGTCGGATCAAAGCGGCAAGCTGGGTACCCAGGCCAACAATATGCATGTGTATGCCGATGCATCCGGGCAAAAAGCGATTATCGTGATTGAGGGAGAGGCTTCTGACCAGGGGCTGGACGCCCTCTCCAAACGTCTGGAGCAGCAGCAACGCAGCCGCGATCCACAGTTGCAAGTGGTTACTAACAAATCTGTTGAACTGCAAGGCCAGCCAGCCCAACAGCTGGACTCGGTGATCTCGGCTAAAAACCAGTCAGTCTGGTCTTCGGTGGTGTTGGCGAAAGTTGACAATAAGCTGATGACCCTGCAAATCACCCTGCCTGCGGATAATCAGCAACAGTCGCAGACAGAAGCGGCCAACATCATTAAGAGCATCACGCTGAAATAACTGACCGCCCCTGTCCGCACGGCAGGGGTATCATCCTCATCCCTTAAATGCCCTTACCAGCGATGCCTCTGCGGGTATCCGCTAACCACCTCTGAGCCAGGCATCGCACGACAGTAAAAACCGCCTTGGTTTAACGCGCTCAGGACGGACCCGGTAACCGGGCCTGGTAAGAGCCATTACGCCTGCCTGCGTTGTGCCCTCAGCGTCAGTAGCATCGCAAGGCAGACCAGCAGGCCGCTCAGCAGATAGATAACCGGCACGCCAAAGTAGCTCATTATCATCCCGGCAAGCGGGCCAGTAATGCCCAGCGACAAATCCATAAACGCAGTGTAGGTCGCCAGCGCGCTTCCCTGGTTTTGTGACGGCACGGCTTTTACCGCCACTACGCCCACCGCCGGGAAGACCAGAGAGAAACCGGCTCCGGTAAGGAAAGCGCCCAGTTTAGCCACCCATGGTTCTGCCGATCCCCATACCAGAAACAGGCCAACGGCCTCGATCGCAAAGCAGACGACAGCCACAATCAACCCGCCATGGCGATTAATAGCACCTGGAAAAAGCAAACGGGTGCCCACAAATGCACTACTGAACAAGGTCAACGCCCAGGCCGCGCCTTCCCATCCCTTAGCCTGATAAAACAGCGTGATAAAAGTAGCTATTACCCCAAAACCAGCCGATCCCATCGCAAGGATCAGGCCAAAATGCCATATTTTGCCCAGCACCGCGCGAAACGGTAATGGCTGCCCTTTGCTGTTTTTTACCGATGGCCGGGGTAGTGCAAACAGAATCGCCACCAGCGCGATGGCAATAATAATGCAGGAAAGCAATGACAAGCCGCCCCAACGATAAATTGCCACCCCCAGAGGCGCACCAACAGCCATTGCACCGTAGGTGAAAATCCCGTTCCAGGAGATAACCCGGCCAATATGCAACGAACCGACGACGCCGACGCCCCAGAGTGTTGCTCCCGTACCGGCAAAACTCTGCCCGAAGCCCAGAATAACCCGACCCAGGCAGAGCAGCACCAGACAGAGTATCGGCCATCCTGCACAGAGGGCGGCCAGCGCATAGCACAGCCCGCTAAGCAGACAACCACAGAGGCCAAAGATCACCACCTTTTTTGGCCCCAGGCGATCGGTAAAACGTCCGGCGTGCGGCCGACTGATAAGGGTCGCGAAGTATTGCAGGCTGACCACCAGCCCGGCCCAGAACGCGCTGTATCCCATTACCTCATGGACATAGCCAGGCAGCACCGCCAGCGGCAGTCCGATGGTGAGATAGCTGGCGAAATTGAAGATAACCACAGAAATAATGCGCAGATTTAAACGTAAACCGCTCGGCGCGGGTACAGGTTGATCGGGCATGAAAATCAACACCTTCAGGGGAGGACATGAGTTTTTACTATAACCTTATTTTTTCAAAATGGTTGTTCCACCACGGGCCAACGACTTAATTACGCGGGTCTTCAGCCAGCAATGGCTGGCTTATGGCGTGCTGAGACGGCGGGCCACGCATGGCAGGTGCTTAATCAACAATAAACAGTTGCGCACCACTGTTCGTCCAGGAGCGATGCGCCTCAGCATCATCCGCTACCTGATAACTCATCCCTGCGGTAAGCGTGAAAACGCGCCCATCATCCAGTTCAGTGTGCAGTTCACCGGAAAGGCATAGCAGAATATGGCCTTTACTACACCAATGATCTGCCAGGTATCCTGCGGTATATTCAACCATTCTGACGCGAACTCCGCCAAAATGTTGCGTCTTCCACAGTGCAAGGCCTGTTTCACCTGGATGTTCTGTCGCGGGAAGCATTGACCATGCGGTGGTACCAAAAGGAATATCACTCATTTTCATAACATTACCGCCTTGATTTGAGATGCACTTGCAGAATGACCGCCGAAAACCAGCCTGCCCTGTTTTCACCGCCCGTGCAGGTTAGCAGGGCTGCCTGACTCAATGGGTTTATCCTCTAACGTATTATTTATATAGTTATTTTGTAATGCAAATAGCCAGAAAGTGAACAGAATTTAAGCGCCGCTTAAATAAGCTATCCAATATGATTTAGGGTATGAATTATGTTACATCCCGAAGAGACGATATACTTAGCATGGTTGGACATAGTTTCAGGCAGCGCAAGCGCCCGATCTATGCCACTGTCAGTAGGGTCAAATCACCCTACGCAATTCGTACCATTTCGTCAGACACACTATTTTTTTTCTGACAAATGGCAGAATTATGCTAGGAAAAACAGTTAATTACAGGGTGTTTTATATGAAGCTACGTAGGAAGCGTGTTAAGCCAATGGGCTTGAAAGACGTAACAATCATTGATGATGCCAGATTACGTAAAGCGATTACCGCCGCATCACTTGGCAACGCGATGGAATGGTTTGACTTTGGGGTTTACGGGTTTGTTGCCTATGCGCTGGGCCAGGTATTCTTTCCGGGGGCCGATCCTGGCGTGCAAATGATTGCCGCACTGGCGACTTTCTCTGTTCCGTTTCTGATCCGCCCGCTGGGGGGTTTATTCTTTGGTACGCTGGGTGATAAGTATGGTCGCCAGAAAATTCTCGCCATCACCATTATTATTATGTCGGTGAGTACCTTCTGTATTGGCCTGATCCCGTCACATGCCTCAATAGGTATCTGGGCTCCGATTCTGCTATTGATCTGTAAAATGGCGCAAGGCTTTTCGGTTGGTGGCGAATACACCGGCGCATCGATTTTTGTTGCAGAATATTCGCCAGACCGTAAACGTGGTTTTATGGGCAGCTGGCTGGATTTTGGTTCAATCGCCGGATTTGTGCTGGGTGCCGGTCTGGTGGTACTGATTTCAACCCTGGTTGGCGAGGCAAAATTCCTCGAATGGGGCTGGCGTATCCCGTTTTTCGTCGCGTTACCGCTGGGTATTATTGGTCTCTATCTGCGACACGCCCTGGAAGAAACACCGGCTTTCCAGCAGCACGTGGATAAGCTGGAACAGGGCGACCGCGAAGGCCTGAGCGACGGCCCGAAAGTTTCCTTCAAAGCGATTGCGAGCAAACACTGGAAAAGCCTGCTGGCCTGTATTGGCCTGGTGATTTCCACTAACGTCACCTACTACATGTTGCTGACGTACATGCCAAGCTACCTTTCACATAACCTCCACTATTCCGAAGACCACGGCGTACTGATTATTATCGCGATTATGATTGGGATGCTGTTTGTGCAACCCATTATGGGATTGATGAGCGATAAATATGGCCGCCGCCCGTTTGTGATCGTCGGCAGTATCGCCCTGCTGGTGCTGCCAATACCCTGCTTTATGCTGATAAACAGCAATGTGATGGGGCTGATCTTTGCCGGATTGCTGGCTCTGGCGGTGGTGCTGAACTGTTTTACCGGCGTGATGGCCTCTTCACTCCCGGCCATGTTCCCCACCCATATTCGCTACAGTGCACTGGCAAGCGCCTTTAACATCTCCATCCTGGTGGCTGGTTTAACGCCTACCCTGGCGGCATGGCTGGTGGAAACCACCGCCAACCTGTATATGCCAGCGTACTATCTGATGGTGGTGGCGGTCATTGGACTGGCTACCGGAATTATGATGAAAGAAACGGCCAATAAGCCGCTGCGTGGTGCCACTCCTGCCGCATCCGATATCGCGGAAGCGAAAGAGCTATTACAGGAACATCACGATAATATTGAGAACAGGATTGAAGAGATAGGCACACAGATTGCTGAGCTGGAAGAGAAGCGTAATCACCTGATTAGTCAGCATCCTCATATCGACAACTAATCTTCGCCATGTAAAAAAAGCCCGCGAGCAACACGCGGGCTTTTATTTCTGTACGACGCTAATCGAAACCGACTGAACAGAAGTTTATCTGGCGCTGTTCAGGCCCGTCCAGTACGTTCCCGTTTCCGGGATTGTCAGAAATTCCCGGTTCATCTGCTCCAGCGTTTTTCGCGGATCGACATCGTTGAACAGCTCCGGGTGGAAAGCTTTGGCAAAAATCTCCACGTCCAGCAGATGCCACGGGCTCATGTAGAAATTATGCCAGACCCCCAGCACCTTGCCATTGCGAATAGCCGGCAAGGTTGCAAGGAGCGTTTCACGTTGCAGTGCCTGAGCAAAGCTGTGCTGTGCCTGCGCGGCACTGACCTGCGGACCTAATTGTAATTGCTCTGTCTGCTGCGGTCCGGCCATACCGGTGACGATATAAACCTGAGGGTCTGCCGCAATCACCGCTTCCGGTGAGATCTGCCCGAACACGCTGGCAAAGCGGCCTGCTGCGATATTGTCTCCACCAGCGAAGGCCAGCAAATCAGCCATATTACCGTGTCCAACGGTAGTACAGCACACTTCACGCCTGCCGATGTGTAACTGCAACATCACGCTGGGACGCGCCGGTTTCGCCTGCTGCAAACGATCGCGGATCAGATTCATATGCTGTTGATAAAACGCAATAAATCGCTGTGCTTTTGCCTGGTCGTTCAGCGCCGCGCCGAGGATTTGCAGGCTGGGCACCGTATTCTTTAACTGCTCAACGCGCGTGTCGATGTAGATGACCGGAATGCCCGCGTCGGTCAGCTGCTGCTGAAAGCTGTCATGGTTGCTCGCCTGTTTGGCATAGACTGGCAGGATCACCAGATCCGGGCGAAGCGCGATCACCTTTTCCACGCTAATCTGCGCATAGTTGCCCGTCCCGATAACCGGGATCGTTTTGATCTGCGGGAATGCCGCACTGTAACGATCCCAGCTCTGACGATCGAGTCGTTGCAGATCTCCCGGCCAGCCCACGACACGTTTGACCGGATTGCCCTCTTCCACCAGCGCCAGGGTGTAAATCATTCTTCCCTCCCCCACCACAATCCTTTGCGGGTTATCGGGGATCTCTACCGTGCGTTGCAGAATATCGGTAACAGTTTTGCCCTGTACCACGCTGCTTGCCAACAGCAGCGCAAAGATCAGTATTTTTTTCATTGGTTCTCGGGTCAGAAATCGACAGCGGCCTGTAGGTAGAGTACACGGGGTTCACCTTCGCTGACGCGTAGATTGCCGGCACTGGATGAGTAATACTCTTTATTAAACAGGTTGTTGATATTCAGCTTAATCTGGGTGTGTTTGCCCACCAACTGGCTGTCCCAGGCGACAAAAGCGTCCGCCACCGTGTAATCCGGCATGGTGAAGCTGTTTTCAGGATCGCCCGCCCGGTTACCAACATAGCGACCACCGCCGCCGATCCGCCATTCACCCGGTAGCCAGGAGAAACGCATGGTATGGGTCAGATAGAGACTGCCCATGTTGGTTGGCGCATTCACCAGACGATTGCCGACGTTTTCAGGATTGGTATCGTCTTCTACGATGCTGGTTTTGTCATAGCTATAAGTGGCGATCAGATTCCAGTCTTTGGTTATTTCACCATTAACCTCAACTTCTGCTCCGCTGGAACGCGCTTTTGGAATATTACGTGTTACACCGTTTATATAGACAGACATGTCTTTTTCATCAATGCGATAAAGCGCCAGCGTTGCAGAAAGTGCCGGTACAATCTGCCATTTAGCGCCCACTTCATAGGTCGTGCCTTTTTCCGTAGAAGCCACGTTACCGTCGTCATCTGTTTCTGTGGACGGCGTAAACGAGCGGCTGTAACTGCCGTATAGCGAGACATCAGGCAACACTTTATACACCAGGCCCATTTGCGGCAGGAAAGCATCCCCGCGATCGTTTAACGTGCTGGTGGGGTTGACAAAACCGTAGCTGCCGGTCTGGGTGTAGCGCTGATAGCGGCCACCGAGCACCGCGATCCACTTATCGGTTAAATGGATACTGTCTTTGGCAAAAAGGGAACGGCTGTAAAGGTTGGTACGCACATTGCTGAGGCTGTCAGTGTAAGTGCTGCTACTGATAACCGGCTCTTCGCCATACACCGGATCGTACATGTTGAAGGTTTTGGAAACCTTGCCACGATATGAGTACGCCTTGTACGTTTCGTTCTGTTCGTAATCCACGCCAAGTACCACATCATGCTTCATACCCCACAGCTCCGGGCTGCCGCCGATATCCCAGGAAAGCCAGGTTGTCTGATGATTAAAGCCGCGGTTCGCGTCGGCACGGCGGGAAACTATGCCGGTGGTGGTATCAATCGCCGTCGCGCGAACTTCATTACTGTCGTAGCGCCGCTGCATCCAGGCGTAATTAAAATGCGTATCCCAGGTATCATCCAGCGTATAGGCGAAGTTAAAATTCAGGCGCTTGTTTTTTCCCCACGCATGATTGGCGGTGTCATCAAGACGCTGATTATAGGGAACATTAACCGGTTTATTATTAATAAAAGCGGTACCCCGGTCATAAGGAATGTCGTATTTATATTCCACATAGCTGAGATTAAACGACGCTTTCTCGCCAAACCAGCTCAGTGAAGGGGCCAGTAAGGTGTGCTCATTAACGCCGAAATTGCGCCAGTAATCCTCGCGCTGGCGTTCAGCAATCATACGAAAAGCGAAGCCGTTCCCCAACGGACCGGTGACATCAACGGTACCCGTGCCACCGCCAAAGCTGCTGGTTCCGCCGCTGATGTGCGTGTTCCACTGGTACTGTGGCTTTTTACTCACGAGGTTAATCACCCCGCCAGGATTGAGAATACCGTAAAGCAGCGAGGCCGAACCTTTCAGCACTTCCACATGATCAATGGTTGAGTCCATTGACAATCCCTGGTTGCTGCGCACGCCATCAAGGAAGATCGAACCATCTGAGTTAGCACCAAAACCACGCTTCACAAAGCCGTCCTCGATCCCGCCCAGCGTATTGCCTTGCGTAACACCACTCACAAATTTGACGGCATCATTTACGGTTTTGACATGGTAGTCCTCAATAGCCTGCGGCGTGACAACGCTGACTGACTGCGGGGTTTCGTTGCGCGGCGTGGCTGCTCGCGTCGCGGTGGTGGCGGTATCCTGGCTGTAGCTGCCGCCAGTACCGGTTTGATCTGCGGTGACGGTCAGCGTTTGATCTTTTACCGTATCTGCCGCTAATGCACCGCTGCTACTGAGCAAAGACGCGAAAATAACAGACTGGGTTTTTCCACTGAGGTGATAAAAGGTGACAAAGCGTGTAAATGGCGATTTCATAAGTGGCCGAGCTAGTAATTTTTTGTTCGAGAATGATAATTAGTTTCATTGGCATTATCAATTTCGCTACCAACGTAATTTCATCACTACTACATTGCTTGCATTTTATTCACAAAAAACGATTATCAACCGCTGCAATTATCGCCTTCAGCAGGGATTAAAGCTTACAGCACCCTGTGCTGTAAGCCATTTTACCCTCAGAAATGATACTTAACGCCAAGATTGCCGCTGTAGCCTTCCAGACCCGTTTTCATACCGCGAAGGTAGCTGGCTTCTGCAAAAATGCTCAACTGGCTGGCGACTTTGCCAGTGACCCCCGCGCCAGTTTGCCAGTAGCCTTTGCTGACCTCAGGCCTGAACGTGAGATCATCAACGATCATCGCAGGCGTACTGCCTAGCTGGCGGACAACATCCAGCTTCAGATAGGGCTGCACTGTCGGCGCATCATAGAACAGCCGACCGCCCCAACGTAGCTGGCCTGTCATGATGTTCTGACCTTTCAGTTTCACACCGCTGGCATAGCCCTCGCTGATATTCATGTACTGCGCCATCAGCTGAAACTGCGGCTCAATTCTGATCCGCTCATAAACGGTGAATGGTTTGCCCACCTCAGCGGACAGCAGAACGCTGTAGCTGTCCATTTTCGCCTGGGTCAGACTGTTAAAACGGTTACTGTAGCGTGTGAGCTGCCCGATACTGTCAAAATAGCTGCCATCATCATTCCATAAGGTAAAATAGCCACCGACGCCATAGGTGGTCGTTTCTGTCTTACCAACATGGGCAGAAAGCCCTTCTCTCTGCGTACGGGCATTATCACCGTTACTGCTGCGAATACGCCCAAGCGTCAACATCGGTCCGGCTTTTACCTGCCACCCGTTCGTCAGTTCATTGTGCAGTATGTCTCCACCCAACTGCACAAAAGCACTGTTAATATCATAAGAAAAACGGCCTGAACGATAGCGATCGTGGCGTCCATAGGTTCTTCCCCAAACGGCACTGCCTTTCTGATAAGCACCCTGGCGGGCATGATAATTTCCGGCCGATTGAAAACCATAAGCGGCGTTCATATACGGTGCCATCAGGTAGCCGGCAATTTCAGGACGCCAGGTGTCGGCGATATCGTCTGTGTCGACGGTTTGGTCGGTATCAAAATCCGTATCATCAGCAGTTTCATCTGACTCAATCGCATTATAGGACGATTGCAGATACCAGCTATTTTCACCCACCCGATTAACAAAATATTCATACAGGCCGGCCACCACACTGCCTTTCTGGGTAAAGGTTGCCTGGCTGGCATCGCCGACAACCTTTACCAGTAAAATGCCCATATCTGTCAACGCCCCCAGGCCGTTTTGATTGAGCACTGTCAAGGCAAAATCACCGGTCGCATTTCCTTCCACCAGCAGACTGTCCGTCGGGGATTGGTCGTCTCCCATTTCAGTCCGCAGGATAAATTCACCGGAACCGGAAAGATCGCCAGTCACCGTCAGGGTGTAAAAACTGGTGTCTGAGGCTGAATTGGTGCTTAAAAGGGAATAAGAGCTTAAACCGGTATCGCTGCTAAAAGTAATTATCCCATCCTGTTGTAAATCACCCACCGTCGAGTCGCCATTTATCACCCAGCGGCTGGTGCTGTCGAGGGAGAGCTGGCTGATATTTTGCGTGGCACCGACAAGCTGTGAGTTATCACTTAAAACCAGTGTAATCACGTCCTCATCGTTTTCCGCGATAATATCACCCAGCAGGGAGACATTATCTGAGGCATGGACCGTCACCGTTGAGTAAGTCTTCACACCATCATCATCTTCCGCAGCGCTAGCATTGATGGCCACACCATCTCCGCCGGTCATCACCGTGCCGTTTTGCAAATTCAGCTCAAGATCGGTTCCCACTGCCAGCACTGCCGAGGACTGCTCACTGGTCAGGATAACGTTGTCCAGTGTAACGGTACTCTGCTGTCCATCCGCCTGGGTGTTGGCATAGAGGACCACCGAATCCCCCGTGGATCTCAGTTGACTGTTGCTGATATTCAGCGTGGAGAGAGACGTTTGCAGCACCGGAGAGAAGGTGCCTGTCGTGGTGACGGTTATGCCGTCGGCGGTGATAACGGATGCCTCCTTTACTGAAACGCCGACACTTTGCTCACCCGTGGTGGTTAATGTGGAATTAAGCAGGGTGGCACTGGCACCATTCATGGCTCGTGCCGCTGGCGATGACGTGTTACTGGTGGTAATAGTGCTGTTTTCCAGGGTGATGGTAGTATTTGTATCAGAGCTGTAAAGACCTGCCGCATTTGTGCCTGACGTGGTGATAACAACATCTGTGGCGGTCAGTGTTCCCGCTGCCATGCTCACAAGACCATAGCCGCCATTACCTGAGGTGGTAATAGTGGTATCGCTGAGTTCCATATTGCCCGCACTCACCATTGCACCATAGCTGAAGGCACCGGAGGTAGTAATAATCAGCCCACTCCCTTCGGCCTGATCTTCAGAGTAATAACCATAACCATAATTGCCTGAAGTGCTGAGCACGCTATTGGTCACCACCGACACGCCAGCCTGACCGTTTACCGCATGGGAGCTGGTTCCACTGGTGGTGAAGGTGGCATCGGTTATCGCAAGCGTTGAAGAAGCATGGGACAACCAGGTACCGTGGGCGCTGTTTCCGGTTGTCAGATAGCTGCCGCCCTGAACCGTTGCGGAAGCATTAACGTTAACATCAATACCAGGGGCATAACTTCCACTGGTCACGACATCAATATCAGTCAATGTCGCTATGCTGCCGTCTATCAGACGGATGCCGGAATAGGTGGAGGTGATACTACTGTCGGTCAATGTTAATGTACCTGCCGTACCAACCAGAACAGCGGGCATGGTCGTTGAAACTGACTCAACGGTGAGCTGATTACCCGTGAGAGAACTGCGATAAAGCGCCAATGCATAACTGCCGCTGGTGCTGTTCTGAGAAATTTCTACATTATTTAATGTGCCACTGGCAGATCCGGTTATATAAAGCGATGACGAGCTGGTGCCACTGGTGGAAATCTTTATATTATCGGCCTCCAGCGTACCCCCGGACATATAAATCCCACTGGATAACGAGCCTGTAGTGGACAAGGCCGCGTCAGTTAAGGACAAACTGGAACTAATCGACTGAACGGCATTACTCGAATTTCCCGTAGTAGTGACCGATCCTCCCTCCATCAACAGCGAACTGTTTTGATAAAGATAAATACCATAGGCGTTGGTCCCCCCGGATGATAGCTGGGCATTGTTAAGCGTCAGGCCAGCCTGTTGCCTGATGTGGGCAGTATAAGTGCTGTTCGCCGTCGTGGAAAAAGAGAGGTTATCGTCAGTAACAAGCTGGCTGTTTGCTCCAGCTGCATACAATGGAATTGTGGTGTCCGTGGAATCATATCCCTCGGTGACTTCCACCGTTGTTCCATCCGTTACGCTCCAGTTCTGATCGGCCATAACGCTGAGAGGAAAAAGCGTTAACGTCAGAAAATTAAGAGCAAAAGGCCGTGCACAAATAGCCATGGTGATTCCTTCATTTGCTTTCCATAAAAATTAAATGTGATGCTACTGTGGTTACAGAATGTGATTTGAGAAAAACCAAAAATGTTAAGATAATTACTGACAAAACGGTCTTATAAAGAAGTTGTAAAAGATAAACTGACAATTAGTCCATTCATGATTCAACTCGTTAACTCATCCTTAAGGATATTAGGACAAAGTTAATAATGAGTGAAGAATTTTTTACTGACTTTAATTTGAATTAATTGGAATTAAACTACTTAAAATTTACTATAAAAACAACAAATATGACGCAGCGACAAAAAACAAAAAAATAAAGTAACAGGAAAAAGTAAAAGCACACCTTCCCAGAAGACAGCATTGATTACTGCGGCCATGGGTCACGTAGAAAACCTCTCTGCCTGGTGATATTTGAATACAGAGAAACTATAATATATTGATAATCACATACACAGATCCGTTATTTAAATCGATTAATAACCCATAAAAAATCATTAAGCTCCAGTAATAAACAAAAAATATTCTTACTGAGCTGACATAATCATCGTTAAATATTAAAAATCCATTCCCATGCGGTTATTCTTCCGGTGGATCGGCTTTCGGCTATGTCATTAAATCCACCAAATTCATCGCTCAGGGTGCATTCATAACACCACGTTTTCACCTCTTTTATTGGAGTAAATTTTCGTTATTCTATTCTGCTGTGCACCCGAAAAAAGGGAAAACCGCCTGATATGGCGATAAATGTCAAATCCAAAACAGCGGGGAAAACAGCAAATTTTTGACAGGTACGACGACCAGGCATCGCAAAAAAACTGATGCGGAGAATGTCATGCGACATTCTCCGATTATCCTGAAAGGAGTCGCTCCCTGACGTACCATCAATTCCCGGAGAGAAAATGGGGTATGGCGACATACGCGGGTGTCAATATGCCTGTCACTGGCGTTGGTATTCAGGCATGGGTGATAAGTCGTTATTGATTTCCTTAACATCTATGGTAAACGGGATTGAGCTGGTAATATTTTCAGCCCCTCTCCTTAAATAAGCCACGTTGGCTTATTTAAGGAGAGGGAAGTCAGATGTGGTGTTACCTCAATCGGTAATTTTACTGCTGAAGATCCAGATGTAACAGGAACGTCTATTTCCACGCCAACGTCTGGCAAAAGATCTTTACCATCCATCCTTAGCGTTAACCCCGGGTTTTCTTTTTTGGTCGAGAAATAGTTATCACCAGCTGATAACCGGCTACCTTTGGGCGTTATTTTTGTTGTCGCGGTATGAATATAATTTAGCACCTCAGCATTAGCACTGGTACACATCACATTTATCCCCAGCCCGGTTTGCGTGGTTTGCCCTTTGAAAATGCTGTCAGTTCGGATTACTTCGATTGCCACCTTGCTGCAACGCGAATTATTTCAGGTATACCTGTGCCATAACCCGCAGGAGAAAGTTTGCCCGAACCGCCTTAATGCTGATCAGAGTTCTCACAGCCAGACTATCGGTTTGAAAATTATTCAGGGTATTTATGCCACGGGCAAGCGAAGCTTATCTCAGGCTATCGGTGCATGTAATAAATAATCATAACGTTACTTTATGCGCCATGATCGCTAACGCACAGTTTTATGTGACGCAGAACAGTGTACCTTTGATTATTTCGATTTGGCTAATGCGCGAACGTTATTATTCCACCACACATTTCAAATAGCCTGCCCACAGGCCCATGCTGAGCTCCACGCCCACTGAAAGTTATACCCGCCCAACCAGCCGGAGACGTCCACCACTTCACCAATAAAATACAAACCAGGCACATCGCGGGATTCCATAGTTTTTGAAGAGAGTGCGTGCGTATCCACCCCGCCCAGCGTCACCTCTGCGGTACGGTAGCCCTCGGTACCATTGGGCTGAACCCGCCAGGTATGCAGTGACATCGCCAGCTCGCCCTGCTGATTGCTGTTAAGCTGTTTTAGGGTGCATTCGGGGATATACCCCAACAATTGCAGGCACTCAACCAGACGGCGCGGCAGCACTTTTGCCAGGGTATTTTTCAGACTCTGATTCGGATGCTCACCACGCTCCTGAGTAATAAGCGCATCCAGATCGCATTCCGGGCAGAGATTAACAGTGACGATTTCTCCTGCCTGCCAGTAGCTGGAAATCTGCAGTACTGCCGGGCCAGACAGGCCACGATGAGTGAACAGCAGGGCTTCTTTAAACACCGTGCCATCGTCCGCCGTTATCACTGCGGGTACCGCCACGCCGGAAAGCGTCTGTAATTGCTCCAGCAAAGGTTTATGCAGCGTAAAAGGCACCAGACCGGCTCGTGTCGGAAAGACTTTCAAACCAAACTGCCCGGCGATTTTATAGCCAAATGGCGAAGCGCCCAACCCCGGCATGGAAAGGCCACCAGACGCTACCACCAGCTTTTCAGCCTGTACCGTGCTGCCATTCACTTCAACTGTGTAGCCTGCGTCATCACGCGTTACGCTTTGGATCTGGCTGCGTAATCGCAGCGTCACCTTTCCGGCCTCACACTCTTTTAGTAGCAGATCGACAATTTGCTGGGCAGACTCATCGCAAAACAGCTGTCCCTGCGTTTTTTCATGCCAGGCGATAGAATGACGGTTGACCAGATCGATAAAGTCCCACTGGGTATAGCGGGCCAGGGCTGATTTACAGAAATGTGGATTGTGGGAGAGGTAGGCGGCGGGTTCGGTGTAGAGATTGGTAAAGTTGCAGCGTCCTCCACCCGACATCAAAATTTTTCGCCCCGCTTTTTTGCCGTTATCGAGCAGTAATACACGTTTACCTCGTTGCCCCGCCTGAGCAGCGCAAAACAGACCCGCCGCACCCGCACCAATGATGATAACGTCAAATTTTTCCACTACCCGCTCCGACTCCGGCTTAAAAACGGTGATTGTAGTGATTAGGCGGCACCGATACCAGTATCACCAGCCTGCCAAAACAGAAACATCTGATGCCTTTGGACTAAAAAAACAGGAAATTTCTCCTCAATAGCACCTGAATGTCAAAAAAAGTCTATATTTCACTTTCCCCTGATGCGGTTTCTCGCGGATAATGCGCCGCGTTCATGTCCTCCAATATGGCGTAACGCTTATGCTACATCTGTTTGCTGGTCTTGATTATCATACCGGCCTGTTACTGGTCCTCGCTCTGCTGTTTGTTTTGTTCTACGAAGCCATCAATGGTTTCCACGACACGGCCAACGCAGTGGCTACTGTTATTTACACCCGCGCTATGCGATCGCAACTTGCGGTAGTCATGGCAGGCGTCTTTAATTTCTTTGGGGTTCTGCTCGGTGGGCTAAGCGTGGCTTACGCTATCGTTCATTTGCTCCCCACCGATCTGTTGCTGAATGTCGGCTCGGCCCACGGGCTGGCGATGGTCTTTTCCATGTTGCTGGCAGCCATCATCTGGAACCTTGGCACATGGTATTTCGGCCTGCCAGCATCCAGTTCTCACACCCTTATTGGGGCAATCATTGGTATTGGCCTGACCAACGCGCTGCTGACCGGCACGTCAGTGGTCGACGCCTTGAATGTCCCCAAAATGATCGGCATCCTTTTGTCGCTGGTGATTTCACCGATCGTTGGCCTGATAGTCGCTGGCGTACTGGTGTTCATTTTGCGTCGCTACTGGAGCGGGAATAAGAAACGCCGCCGTATTCATATGACGCCGGCGGAGCGCGAGAAGATCGACGGTAAGAAGAAACCCCCTTTCTGGACCCGCATTGCCCTGATCGTTTCAGCCATCGGCGTGAGCTACTCACACGGTGCTAACGATGGTCAGAAAGGTATTGGTCTGATTATGCTGGTGCTGATTGGCGTAGCGCCGGCAGGTTTCATGGTGAATATGAACGCCTCCGGGTATGATATTACCCGCACCCGCGACGCAGTGAATCATCTTGAGCAATATTACAGTCAGCATGCTGACTCACTGACGCATATTGTGCAGATGGCACCGCCAATTGTGCCAACCCCGGACCAAAGTACTGACGAGCCACGGGAGTTCCACTGTGACGCGTCGCGGGCGTTACCTGCTATACAACATGCTCAGACGTTGCTGAATAACCTGCAAAGCTACGATGCGCTCAGCGTTGAACAGCGCAGCCATCTGCGTCGTCTGATGATGTGTATCTCTGATACAGCAGACAAGGTGGCCAAACTTCCGCAGACTTCTGGCGAAGATCAGCGCTTCCTGAACAAGCTGAAAGGCGATTTACTGAACACCATTGAGTATGCGCCAGTCTGGATTATCGTCGCGGTGGCCTTAGCTCTGTCGCTGGGAACCATGGTGGGTTGGCGTCGTGTCGCCGTCACCATTGGTGAAAAAATCGGTAAAAAAGGCATGACTTACGCACAGGGCATGTCGGCACAGATGACTGCCGCAGTCTCTATCGGTATTGCCAGCTATACCGGAATGCCGGTATCCACTACCCACGTACTCTCCTCTTCCGTCGCCGGAACCATGCTGGTTGATGGTGGTGGTATACAGGGACGCACCGTTAAGAATATCCTGCTGGCGTGGATCTTTACTCTGCCCGTCTCGATAGTGTTATCCGGTGTGCTGTACTGGATTGCTCTGAAGCTGGTTTAACGACGCTGTTTTACAAAAAAAAGGTGGGACACATTCCCACCTTTTTTACTTTTTGCCTTTGCTCAGTACCGCATCAATAATCCCACCAGACTGACAATCACCAGACCGCACAGTGCGCTGCTAAGAATAAACTGCCCACGCACCCGCTCACAGCGGCGGATAAACTCATCATCATGATGGTCGTGGTAGCGCTGTAACCATATATAGCGCACCAGCCGTATTTGCTTGCCCGGCTGACCGCGCGAGGTAAAAAAACCTGCACCATCAACGTACTGATACAATAAGGGATCGCACCCGCGGAGCACCACCAGCAACGCGCGTAAAGAGGAAAAGTAACGTGCCATGTTCACGACACAAACGACACACAAAGCCCAAAAAAGCGCGGTAGTGCTAATCATCATCCTCTCCTGAAAGCAAAAGGCCGTTAAGTGCACAACTTATCATTGCTTTTTAGTGTAGGAGATGTGCTTTGGATTTTTCCAGCATTGTTGCCACAGGACTCAGGTAAAAGCGCACAATTACTTTTGATCCGCTTCGCAAAGGCCACCAACGACAGACTTCTCGTTGACAATACGGGCTATACTTGGACCGATAAAAAAAGCGCCGTTACGGTTTGCCTGTGCGCGTTGAGAATCCTGCTTAATTTCAATATTTATATTGATTTCAACCCATTATGATGAAACAAAGACAACAATGTTTTGCGGTGACCAGACCGCAACGAATGAAAGGAGTATCGTTATGTCTTATAAACACATTCTGATTGCAGTGGATCTTTCACCGGAAAGTAAATTGCTGGTCGCTAAAGCCGTCTCAATCGCCCGTCCTTACGACGCCAAAGTTTCTTTGATTCATGTGGACGTGAACTATTCCGATCTCTATACCGGATTAATCGACGTCAACCTGGGCGATATGCAGAAGCGTATTTCTGAAGAGACACACTCAGCACTGACTGAGCTGTCCGCCAGTGCAGGCTATCCGGTTTCAGAAACCCTCAGCGGCAGTGGCGATCTCGGCCAGGTACTGGTCGATGCCATTAAACAATATGATGTGGACCTCGTGGTATGCGGGCATCATCAGGACTTCTGGAGCAAGCTGATGTCGTCAGCACGCCAGCTTATTAATACCGTCCATGTTGATATGCTGATCGTGCCGTTACGCGATGATGAAGACAGGTAAGTCTGACAGAACCCTGTCCGGCAGACGCCAATAAATACATCCCCATCGGGCGGAATTTTCCGCCCTGCTTTATCCATCCAACAGCGGCGGGTAAATATCAAAACGGTGGCTTTTGGTGATCACCGCTGATTGTGTCACCACACCGGCCAGCGGTGGGGCATAGTCAGGACGCTTGACCACTACCCGCTTTTTAGCCAGCTTGCGGGCTGGGGTAAGCAGATCATCAGCATCTGCATCTGCCCCTACCAACGCCTGAAATACCCGCATTTCCTTCTTAACCAGTGCACGCTTCTGTTTATGTGGATACATGGGATCGAGATAAACCACGTCAGGCTTATTGCTGATTTCACTCAACGCCGCCAGGCTGGAGGTGTGAACCAACGTCAGGCGCTCACGTAGCCAGCCGCCGATCTCAACGTCCTGATAACCTCGCTGCAGACCATCGTCAAGCAAAGCAGCCACCACCGGGTGGCGCTCCAGCATGGTTACCCGACATCCCAGTGAAGCCAGCACAAATGCATCGCGTCCCAGCCCGGCCGTTGCATCAACCACCTCAGGCAGATAACTGCCTTTAATACCGACGGCTTTGGCCACTGCCTCGCCCCGTCCACCACCAAAGCGACGACGGTGAGCCATCGCGCCCTCAACGAAATCCACAAAAATCCCACCAAGCTTTGGTTCATCCCGTTTACGCAGCTCCAGATGAGTATGCGTCATTACCAGGGCTATTGGCGCCAGATCGTTGTGGTGTAGCTGCCAGCGGGTGGCTAAAACAGAAAGGGCGTCGTCACCGACGCCCGATTCATCAATGAAACAGATTTCCACTACGCCTGTTCCTGAATACCGTAATGATCCAGCATGGCATCCAGCTGCGGTTCACGACCCCGGAAGCGTTTGAACAGCGTCATGGGCTCTTCAGAACCGCCTCGCGTCAGGATGTTATCCAGAAAAGACTGGCCCGTTTGCCGATTAAAAATCCCTTCCTCTTCGAAGCGGGAATATGCATCGGCTGCCAGCACGTCGGCCCACAGATAGCTGTAGTAACCCGCCGCGTAGCCTCCGGCAAAAATATGACTGAAAGCGTGTGGGAAGCGGCCCCATGAAGGGGCTGGCACCACGGCCACCAGCGTTTTGATCTCCTGCAACATCTCAAGGATCTTCGCCCCTTTTGAGGGGTCAAACTCGGCATGCAGACGGAAGTCGAACAGGCCAAACTCCAGCTGACGCAGAATAAACAGCGCCGCCTGATAATTCTTGGCTGCCAGCATTTTATCCAGCAGTTCCTGTGGCAGTGGTTCACCGGTTTCATAATGCCCGGAGATAAATGCCAGCGCTTGCGGCTCCCAACACCAGTTTTCCATAAACTGGCTTGGCAGTTCGACCGCATCCCACGGAACCCCATTTATGCCAGACACGCCAGGAGTTTCAACACGCGTTAACATATGATGCAGACCATGACCAAATTCATGGAACAGGGTGGTCACTTCATCATGAGTAAACAGTGCTGGTTTGCCGCCCAGCGGACGGTTGAAGTTGCAGGTCAGATAAGCAACGGGCTTTTGCAGCGAACCGTCCGCTTTACGCATCTGACCAACACAATCATCCATCCAGGCCCCGCCGCGTTTGTGTTCGCGGGCGTACAGATCCAGATAGAAACTGCCACGCAGATCGCCGCTCTCGTCAAACAGGTCGAAGAAGCGCACATCAGGATGGTAAACATCCACATCCTTACGCTCTTTAGCCGTTATGCCGTAAATGCGTTTTACCACTTCAAACAGGCCATTGAGCGCGCGTTCCTCAGGGAAATAAGGACGCAGTTGCTCATCACTGATGGTATAAAGATGCTGCTTCTGTTTTTCGCCGTAATAAGTCAAATCCCAGGGATGCAACTCGTCCACACCGTGTTCTTGCTTCGCAAAAGCACGTAGCTGTTGCAACTCTTTTTCAGCCTGAGGCCGCGCACGCTGAGCCAGATCCGTCAGGAAACCAGTCACCTGCTCAACGTTTTCAGCCATCTTGGTCGCCAGCGATTTATCTGCGTAAGAAGCAAAGCCCAGCAGCTGGGCCAGTTCATGACGCAACGCCAGCGTTTCAGCCATAACCTCGCTGTTATCCCACTTACCCGCGTTCGGGCCCTGATCGGAAGCACGGGTGGAATAGGCGCGGTACATCTCTTCACGCAGCGCCTGATTGTCGCAGTAGGTCATCACCGGCAGATAGCTGGGAATATCCAGCGTCAACAGCCAGCCCTGCTGCTCTTTCGCCTCTGCCTGGGCTTTTGCCGCCGCCAGCGCGCTCTCCGGCAGGCCGGACAGTTCACTTTCATCCGTTATCAGCTTGCTCCAACCCATCGTGGCATCCAGCACATTATTACTGTACTTCGAACCAAGCTCGGACAGGCGCGCCGCAATCTCTCCGTAGCGTTTTTGCTTCTCTTGCGACAGACCTATGCCGGACAGTTCAAAATCACGTAGCGCATTATCAACCGCTTTCTGCTGTGCAAGGCTAAGGCCTTGATAGCTGTTCTCTTTCAGATTACGGTACGCCTGGTACAATCCCTCATGCTGTCCGACCCAGGTACTGTATTCCGACAGCAGCGGCAGCGTCTGCTCATAGGCTTCGCGCAGTTCCGGGCTGTTTTTAACCGAGTTAAGATGGCTGACCGGTGAAAAAAGACGCCCTAAACGATCGTCCACTTCTGCCAGCGGCTGCACAAGATTTTCCCAGCTATAGGGCGCTCCCTGAGCCACTGCGGCTTCTACCGCTGCACGACAGTTTTCCAGTGCGCTGGTCACAGCAGGCACAACGTGTTCTGGTTTAATGGCAGAAAAAGGCGGAAGCGTGAAAGAAGTCAATAGAGGGTTAGTCATAGCGCAGTCCTTGTTCATTGAAGGTTGAAGCGCGGTAAACGCGCAATTACGTTAACATGAGGCTAAGCGTGGAGAAAATCAAGGCAGGACAATATGCTTGCCTCTAAACCCAGGCAGTTGCATAATTTTGCCGTCATTGTGTTGACATTATTAGTATTTCTACAGGGAGCGTTTCACCATGTGGTATCTGTTAGCCGCATCATTATTCTTTTTACCCTTTCATCTGCGAACGTCGCTGGTTCTGCTTATCAGCACTCTGCTGTTTGCTCTGATGAATTACACGCTGCATCTGCAAGGGCTGATTGCGCTGGCGTTTATCACTTTGGTTGCCGTTTATCGGACCAGATGTGCACAGCAATCCCCAGGTGGCTGGACGGCAGAGTTTATTCTGGTTGCCAGCGCGCTGGCATTGATGCTGCACCTGATCCCAGGCTTCAATAATTATCAGGTTGTACAGGCGGTGAAGGTCGGACCGGGAAGTGCCCCTTTCAGCTTCTGGTTCAACCTTGATAAAGCGCTCATCCCTTTTGTTCTGCTGGGCTGCCTGCCAACGCTGAGAAAGCGCCCTGCCGTTCCCCCTTCCAACCGGTTGTGGTGGCTGGTGTTGATGTTAGCGATGCCAATGTTGCTATTGACCGCCGTAGTCGCGGGGAGATTGCGCGTGGAGCTGCACTCCCCGGAGTGGCTTGGTTCATTTATGCTGGCAAATCTGTTTTTTGTCTCGCTGGCAGAGGAAGCGCTATTTCGTGGCTATATTCAGCAACGGCTCAGTCAGCTAACCGGCAATACCTGGGGGCTGTTAATTGCAGCAGCGCTGTTCGGACTGGCCCATTATGCTGGCGGCCCGCTGCTGATGTCTTTTGCCACGCTCACGGGGATCATTTACGGGCTGGCCTGGCTGTGGAGTGGCAGGATTTGGGTAGCCGCCCTGGTACATTTTGCCTTTAACCTGCTGCACCTGTTGTTTTTTACCTACCCTGCCTGGCAGCATACGCCAGCATAACAGTACATTTTGCCGGGTGGGCAGTTCGCCGCCTGTTCGGCAACTGAACCCTTTGTGCACCCAGAATCCGTTCACTCGCCATCGCACGGGATACGTTGCTGATGCTTTTTCCTGCATGACCGTATAAAGAGGGCGCTGCCAATATTACCGTCAATTTTGCGCCAGCCCGTCGTTAACCGGTTTACGGCCTATCGCTGATCAAGCGGCCTGATGATGCAGGATATCGGCACAACGCTGAACCGCCATTTGATATGGGCGCCAGCTACAACGAAGGCTGGCGATATATGGCTACATCGGCATCTGACTGATTTAACAAATGCTGTCGCACAACCTGTTTTTCCACTAACGGGAAAGGCCCGGCACCATTACTTAACCGTCGTTTCTTTCCAGCTGTCCAGATCTGCCTTTGACCATGAACCGTAGGATGCATTGGGCAGAACAATCCAGTCATCACCAAAGTGCTGTTCGCTGGATCCAACCAGCTGGCGTTGTTCCCCGGTCGGTTTCTTATTTTTAAATTGCACGGCAAAGTCAGGAAGGCTGTCGCCAAACAGCATCATTATCTGTTGATGTTTCAGGATGCTCTGGCGGCGTTCTTCTTTGCTTGCGGTATCAAGCAGAACACTGTCTTCTGAGACCTGAGGTAATCCCAGTGATTTCAGCGTATTAAGCGTATCCGGTTTATTTTTCTGGCTGCGATCAGAAACATAATAAATACGAACGTGATGGCGGTTCACCTCGTCAAGAAACGCTTTGGCACCAGGGATAAGGCCCGGTTTACCCTGTTTTTCCCATTCATCCCAGGTGTCCCATTTCGTATAGTCATGACATTGTTCAACGTCGCGCACCAGCAAAGCGCTGTTATCGAGCACGGTTTCATCAAGATCCATCACCACTGCATATTTTTCCGGTGATTTCAGAGCGTTGATCTTCTTCTCAAAGCGTTCGGTAGCAAACCGGTATGTCTGTAACTGAAGCGCCATAATTTCAGCCGATTTTTGTTGATACCGAAGGGCCATTTCATAAGCTTTTGGCTGGCACAATTGTTCATCTGCCGCTGCGGCTGATGCGCTTATTACCGGTAATGCCAGTAGCAGCACTTTGTATATTGAATTCACTGTTTTTTTACCCCTTAGTTCAACGTGGCAAAAGAGTAATCATCCAACATGACAAAAAAATGAAGGTGAGAGGTTCACAGGCCTGGGCGATACACCGGTAGCATTCAGGAAGGAATGCACTCTGTCGTATAAGCGCACTGAAACCGCATGGCATTTTTCAACTCCGGTCATCAATGCGGTATACTCGTGCTCCATTTTCCTTCGTATGCTTTTTCCTGCATTTGCTGCTGTGCGCGATTCTGTGAGGTAGTAATTGTAACATAATGATTAATAACCAATTAAAACCTCGTAAACTCAAAAGGATAAAATAATATGCTCAGCTACCGTCACAGTTTTCACGCAGGCAACCACGCCGATGTCCTTAAGCACACCGTTCAGAGTCTGATCATTGATGCGCTTAACGAGAAAGACAAACCGTTCCTCTACCTTGACACTCACGCCGGTGCCGGACGCTATCAGTTGAGCGGCGAACACGCTGAACGCACGGGAGAATATCTCGAAGGGATTGCCCGAATCTGGCAGCAGGACCATTTACCGACCGAGCTGACCAGCTATATCTCCTGCATTAAGGCGCTGAACCCCGGCGGCAGGCTGCGCTACTATCCAGGCTCACCGCTGATTGCCCGCCACCTTTTACGCGCCGACGATAAACTGAACCTGACAGAACTGCACTCCAGTGACTATCCGCTGCTACGTAATGAGTTCCAGAAAGATGACCGCGCCCGCACGGAACGCGCAGATGGCTACCAGCAATTAAAATCAAAACTGCCGCCGCCATCCCGCCGGGGGTTGATCCTGATCGATCCGCCCTATGAAATGAAAAGCGATTACCAGGCGGTAGTGAAAGGCATTCAGGAAGGCTATAAACGTTTCGGCACGGGTATCTACGCGCTCTGGTATCCGGTGGTCCTGCGCCAGCAAATCAAGCGTCTGTTTGCCGATCTGGAAGCCACCGGAATTCGCCGTATTTTGCAGATCGAACTGGCGGTACTCCCCGACAGCGATCGTCGCGGCATGACCGCTTCCGGTATGGTGGTGATCAACCCACCGTGGAAGCTGGAACAGCAGATGAAAAACGTGTTGCCATGGCTACACCAGCATCTGGTGCCTGCGGGAACCGGTCACGTTAAAGTCAGCTGGATTGTGCCGGAGTAACACCTACTTTTCGCTTTGCCGACAGCACTATCCTGTCGGCCAGGGTCAGAGAGGAAAATGCGAAAAGTCGTGAGCCATTTCTGTTTCAGGGAAAATCTGTCGACATTCTTCCAGTAAACGCTCAGCATCATTACGCAGGTAACGCGAACTAAGATGCGTGATAATCAGCTTTTTCGCCCCGGCCTGTTTCGCCACCGTCGCAGCCTGCACCGTGGAAGAGTGACCCCGCCCGTTAGCTTTTTCCTCCAACGCCACTTCAAGGGTCGCTTCATGGACAACCACGTCCGCGTTGGCGGCCAGATCTGCCGCGGCGGGCGTCGGGCTGGTATCACCAAATATCGCCAACGTTAAGCCCTTAACCGACGGCCCAAGATAGTGGCGACCATCAACCACCCGACCGTCTTCCATCGTCACCGTCTTTCCTTGTTTTAGCAGCTGGAAGAGCTGCCCCGGCCTGATACCATCGGCCAGCAGCCTTTCTGCATCAAGCTTTCCTGGCTTGTCATGTTGCTCAATGCGGAAGCCATAGCACTCCACAGGATGCGTCAGCGGATATGCCGTTACGCGGAAATGTTCATCACTGAGCACCTCTCCCGCGGTAATTTCCACAATCTCCAGAGGAAAGGAGAGCCACGAGCCGCTGAGACTGAGCGTGGTTTCAACAAAACGTTTAATACCCTGCGGTCCGTATAGCATGAGCGGGTCTTTGTTTCCGCTCATTGAGCGACTGGTCAGCAATCCCGGCAGGCCAAAAACATGATCGCCATGCAGATGGGTGATAAAGATTTTTTCAAGTCTGGCCATTTTCACCGGGCTGCGCATGATTTGGTGCTGGGTGCCTTCGCCACAGTCAAACAGCCAGCTGCCACCACACCCCGTGGGCAGGTTTAAAGCAATACTGGTCACATTACGCAGGCGACATGGTGTACCTGCGCCGGTTCCTAAAAACAGCAGTTCCATCCGGCTCCCTCTTTACGTTGACTGGCAAACTCCGATTATTACCGATTTTTTTGCACTCTGCCCTATCACAACCATAGGTGCAAACTTTGCGGCCTGCCCCTGAGTGACGCTACACTAACGCCAATTTACTTCACTGACTTATTGGAACATTACTGATGACCAGACATTATGACTACCTTGCTATTGGTGGTGGCAGCGGCGGTATCGCTTCTGTAAATCGCGCTGCCATGTACGGACAAAAATGCGCCCTGATCGAAGCCAAAGATCTTGGTGGCACCTGCGTAAACGTCGGATGTGTGCCGAAAAAAGTGATGTGGCATGCGGCGCAAATCGCCGAAGCGATTCATCATTACGGACCGGACTACGGCTTTGATACCACCCTTAATCACTTTAACTGGGACACGCTGGTTAAAAACCGCAGTGCTTACATTGACCGTATTCATACCTCCTATGACAACGTGCTGGGCAAAAATAATGTTGAGGTGATTAAAGGTCACGCCCGCTTTGTTGACGCGCACACAGTGGAAGTCAACGGTGAGAAAATTACCGCGGATCATATTCTTATCGCCACCGGGGGACGTCCCAGCCATCCGTCAATACCGGGGGCTGAATATGGTATCGACTCTGACGGCTTCTTTGAGCTGAATGCATTACCACAACGCACCGCGGTGGTTGGCGCGGGATACATTGCGGTTGAGATCGCAGGCGTGGTTAACGCACTGGGTTCTGAAACACATCTGTTCGTGCGCAAACATGCCCCGCTGCGTTCTTTCGATCCACTGATTGTTGAGACACTGGTGGAGGTGATGAACGCCGAAGGTCCGACGTTACATACGGAATCCATCCCGAAAGCCGTCATCAAAAACGCGGACGGCAGCCTGACCCTGCAACTGGAAAACGGCAAAGAGCAGACCGTGGATTGCCTGGTGTGGGCGATTGGTCGCGAACCAATGACCGACAATCTTAACCTTGATGTTACCGGCGTGGCGCTGAATGAAAAAGGCTATATCACTGTCGATAAATATCAGAACACGACGGTTGCAGGCATTTATGCGGTAGGTGATAACACCGGTGCAGTGGAGCTGACGCCCGTTGCCGTCGCCGCCGGCCGTCGCCTTTCCGAACGTCTGTTTAACAACAAGCCGGAAGAACATCTTGATTATCACAATGTGCCAACCGTGGTGTTCAGCCATCCTCCCATCGGGACGGTTGGCCTGAGCGAACCGGAAGCCCGCGAGCAGTATGGGGATGATCAGGTAAAAGTGTACAAATCCGCTTTCACTGCCATGTACACCGCCGTGACTCAGCATCGCCAGCCATGCCGTATGAAGCTGGTTTGCGTCGGCAAAGAAGAAAAAATCGTTGGCATTCACGGCATCGGTTACGGTATGGACGAAATGTTGCAGGGCTTTGCGGTGGCGCTGAAAATGGGTGCGACCAAAAAAGACTTCGATAATACCGTCGCCATTCACCCGACCGGCGCGGAAGAATTCGTCACCATGCGATAAGGTGCCCGTCCGCCATCAAACCGGGGTTTACTCTCCGTCATCAGCGGTTCGCCGGTAAGCAAACCGCTAACGTTAAGACAGCGTAACCCATCTCAGAGAAGCTCATTATTGGGCTTCTTTTCTTTATTTCCGCCTGTCAAAGCAATCAGTTACATCTTGTCCTAATCTTAATGTCGTGAGCAATGCGATGCCTGTCAGGTAAACCTCCTGTAATCCTCGACAAAATGAAAGGATTTAGCTATCACACCCGTAGTTTTATTCAGGTAGGACTTAACCAGCAAGGCATTTATCGTAATAAGAAATCGAAACATCATAATAACGGAGCTTATTCATGAGTACGCCAACCGATTCACACGACACTTCCTCTGCTGGCAAATGCCCTTTCCATCAGGGCAAACAGGAGCAACATGCCGGTGGCGGCACCACTAACCGCGACTGGTGGCCAAATCAATTACGCGTTGACCTGCTCAACCAGCACTCTGAGCGTTCCAATCCGCTGGGCAAAAATTTCAACTATCGCCAGGAATTCAGCAAGCTGGACTATTTCGCGCTGAAAGCCGATCTCAAAGCGCTCCTGACTGACTCTCAACCGTGGTGGCCTGCCGACTGGGGCAGCTATATCGGCCTTTTCATCCGTATGGCCTGGCACAGCGCGGGGACTTATCGTTCTGAAGATGGTCGCGGTGGATCAGGACGCGGTCAGCAGCGCTTTGCACCATTAAACTCCTGGCCTGATAACGTCAGTCTGGACAAAGCCCGTCGTCTGCTATGGCCAATTAAACAAAAATATGGACAAAAAATATCCTGGGCTGACCTGTATATACTGGCCGGCAATGTTTCGCTGGAAAACGCCGGATTCCGTACCTTCGGTTTTGGTGCCGGACGCGAAGATGTTTGGGAACCGGATCTCGATGTCGACTGGGGAAGCGAAAAGACCTGGCTGGCCCATCGTCACCCTGAGTCTCTGGCACAAGCACCGTTAGGTGCCACTGAAATGGGTTTGATCTATGTTAACCCGGAAGGCCCGGACAACAGTGGCGATCCCGCTTCCGCAGCACCCGCCATTCGGGCCACCTTCGGCAATATGGGTATGGACGATGAAGAGATCGTCGCATTGATTGCCGGTGGTCACACCTTAGGTAAAACCCACGGCGCGGCACCCGCAAGCCATGTCGGTGCCGATCCAGAAGCTGCGTCGATTGAATCACAGGGTTTTGGCTGGGCCAGCACGCACGGTAGCGGTGTCGGTGCAGATGCCATTACCTCCGGTCTGGAGGTGATATGGTCACAGACGCCGACACAGTGGAGTAACTACTTTTTCGAGAATCTGTTCAAATATGAGTGGGTGCAAACCCGCAGCCCGGCAGGCGCGATTCAGTTTGAAGCGATCGATGCTGATGAGATCATTCCCGATCCCTTCGACAAGGCTAAAAAACGTAAGCCAACCATGCTGGTTACTGACCTGACGCTACGTTTCGATCCTGATTTCGAAAAAATTTCCCGTCGTTTTCTTAACAACCCACAGGCATTTAATGAAGCATTCGCCCGTGCGTGGTACAAGCTGACGCACAGGGATATGGGGCCTTTGGCCCGTTATATTGGCCCGGAAGTGCCAAAAGAAGCATTAATCTGGCAGGACCCGTTGCCGGAACCCGTTCACCGCCCGGATAATGCTGACATTGAGAATCTGAAAACGGCCATCGCGCAATCCGACCTGTCGGTCAGTGAGCTGGTTTCTGTGGCCTGGGCGGCAGCGTCTGGCTTCCGTGGTGGTGATAAGCGCGGCGGAGCAAATGGCGCAAGGCTGGCGCTGGCACCACAACGCGACTGGCCGGTTAACGCCAATGTGGCTCGTGCAGTCACAGTGTTGCAGAGTATCCAGCAGGCATCCGGTAAAGCGTCGCTGGCGGACATTATTGTTCTGGCGGGTGTGGTTGGCGTTGAGAAAGCGGCACGGGCAGCGGGTGTGAACATTTCAGTTCCTTTTAACGCCGGACGCGTTGATGCGCATCAGGATCAGACCGATATCGATCTTTTCGAACTGCTTAATCCGGCGGCGGATGGCTTCCGCAATTATCGTCGTGTGCACAATAGTGCCTCTACCGAAGAGCTGCTGATCGACAAAGCTCAGCAGCTCACGCTGACCGTGCCGGAATTGACGGCGCTGATTGGTGGCATGCGCGTACTGGGCACTAACTTCGACGGTAGCCAGCACGGCGTATTCACTCGGTCCGTTGGCCTGCTCAGCAACGACTTTTTTGTCAATCTGCTGGATATGGGCAACGAGTGGAAGGCTACTGACGCCAGTAACGAATTTTTTGAAGGACGCGACCGCCTGACCGGAGAAGTGAAATTCACTGCAACCCGTGCAGACCTGGTATTTGGCTCTAACGCGGTCCTACGCTCCGTGGCAGAAGTGTATGCCAGCAGCGATGCAAAAGAGAAATTCGTCACTGACTTCGTGGCAGCATGGCATAAAGTCATGAACCTCGATCGCTTTGATTTGCTGTAGGCGTTTGGCAGGAGGGGCTTCGGCCCTTCCTGATTTTACAGCAACAGTGAACATCCCGCCCACGACCGCCAGCATCATATCGTCATGTTGACCGCCTCACATTGCTGTCTGAATCGGTAATTTAGCCCCCCTCTTACCACAGTGAAAATCATCAGCGCAGGCAAATCTCTCTGTTTTCTCCAACCAGGCTATGGTTAAAAGACACAGTATGAGCCTGAGAAAAGGAAAAGATGATGAGTACATTCACCACACAGGACGGTACACAGATTTATTTTAAAGACTGGGGCAAAGGTAAGCCTGTGGTCTTTAGCCACGGCTGGCCCCTGGATGCCGATATGTGGGACAGTCAGATGAATTTTCTGGCAGAACGCGACTACCGCGCTATTGCCTTCGATCGCCGTGGATTTGGCCGATCTGATCAGCCCTGGCAAGGTTATGATTACGATACCTTTGCATCAGATATCAATGATCTGATGGAACATCTCGATCTGCGGGAAGCCACTCTGGTCGGCTTTTCAATGGGAGGTGGCGATGTCAGTCGCTATATCGGTAAGTTTGGCACGGAGCGGGTCGCCAGCCTGGTGCTACTGGGTTCCGTCACGCCGCTGTTTATAAAAACGCACGATCATCCTGAAGGCGTTGATAAATCAGTGTTTGACGAAATTAAAGCCGGACTGTTAAAAGATCGCGCACAATATATCAGTGATTTCGCCGCACCATTCTACGGCACAAATAAGGGGATGTCGGTTTCTGATGGTGTCATGACGCAAACCTTGAACATGGCTTTGCTGGCTTCTCTCAAAGGGACGCTGGACTGCGTTACTGCATTTTCAGAAACAGATTTCCGGCCTGATATGGCAAAAATCACGGTACCAACCCTGGTGATCCACGGCAGTAACGATCAGGTAGTCCCTTTCGAGGCCACGGGCAAGCTGGCCGCCGCAATGTTCAAAAACGCACGGCTGAAAGTGTACGACGGGGCACCGCACGGCTTTGCCGTTACACATCAGCAACAGCTGAACGATGACCTGCTGGCTTTTCTCCAGTCGCTGTAATGGGCAAAAAGTTAGGGGACTTCCGGTCCTTTAACGTCAAGGCATGTCTGAGAATTTCAGCCCCGGTTAAAAAGTATCCTCATACAAAATACCTCGCACTTGTTACTTTTCCAGTGGGCGCAGAGAGATCTCTCCTCCCACCCAGGATTTGACAATGCCATCCTGCTCCAGCAGTAACCCCCCCTGCCGATCGATACCTCTGGCAATTCCGGGTATTTCACGGTCACCAATCAGTAACTTCACCGGGCGATTAATAAAGTTATCCAGCTTTTTCCAGCGCGCAATAAAAGGAGCCAGCCCATCGCGCTCAAATAACGCCAGCGACTGGCGCATGTTGTTTACCAGGCTGGCCGCCAGCGTGTTTCGATCGATTCTGACACCGGCTTCCTGCAGATTAATCCAGCCCTGGTTGACGATGGCGGGATCGGGCGATCGCATCGCCAGATTAATGCCAGTCCCGATAACAATGTGTGCCGCATCACCTGTTTTTCCCGTCAGCTCTACCAGAATACCGGCAAGCTTGCGATCCTGCAGATAAAGATCGTTGGGCCATTTAACCCGCACATCGCTGGCACCT
Organism: Erwinia psidii; assembly: GCF_003846135.1. Classification (GTDB taxonomy): domain Bacteria; phylum Pseudomonadota; class Gammaproteobacteria; order Enterobacterales; family Enterobacteriaceae; genus Erwinia; species Erwinia psidii. Next base: position 2,189 of record NZ_RHHM01000009.1, on the reverse strand, counting down.
AAATTTTGCAGCACTTCGGCGGTCACAATACCAATCACCAGGCTCAGTCCCATCGCGGCAACCGGGCCATCTTCCAGGCGCCAGTACATTGAAAGATAGAGGTTTGAGCCGAAGGGCGAAAACCACTGCCTGCCGCGCCGTCCTCTTCCGGCCTGTTGATACTCTGCCACACAGGCATCGCCGGGCTGCAACTGGTCCATTCTTTCCAGCAAATACTGGTTGGTGGAGTCAATCACTGGGATTACGGCCAGACGACCATCAGTTAACTGGTCAGCAATCGTTTTTTCATTGAGCAATTGAATGGGGGCAGGCAGGCTGTAGCCTTTGCCAACCACGGTAAATATGTCAATGCCCCAGTCTTTCAGGGTCTGGATATGCTTATTGATCGCCGCACGGCTCATACCAAGCTTTTCACCCAGTTGCTCACCGGAATGAAATTCGCCATCAGCCAACAGTCCGATTAACGCTAAAGGGACAGTATTTGCTTTCATGCAATAACTCCAACCGCATCCTTTTCTCCTGAAGCACCAATAAAACGGACTTCAGGCTCAAGCCAGACATGAAATTTGCTGCCAACACGCAGACGCACTTCTCGCGCCAGCGCCACAATATCATTGCTGGTAGCCTGTCCCTGATTAATCAAAACCAATGCTTGCTGACGATGCACAGCGGCACCACCGACGCTGAAACCTTTTAGATCGCAGCGCTCAATCAGCCAGCCAGCGGCCAGCTTGACGCTGCCATCACTCTGAAGGTAAAACGGAGCATCCGGGTAATTTTGCCGTAGTGACTCAGCAAAGGCACCATCGACTACCGGATTTTTGAAGAAGCTACCGGCATTACCTGTCACCCGGGGATCGGGTAATTTACTGCTACGCATATGACAGACTGCGTCAAAAATTTGCTGAGCGGTCACGGTGCCCGGATCTAATTTGCTCAGCTCACCATAGGACATGACTGGCTGCCACTGCTTTTTCAGTCTCAGGCCAACAGCAACAATGGCATAGCCTGTCTGGTACTGATGTTTAAATATACTGTCCCGATAGCCGAACTGACACTTTTCCGCTGGCAAGCGCTGAATTTCACCGTTACTGAGTTCCAGTACATCGACATATTCACAAACGCTTTTCAGCTCCACGCCGTAAGCACCAATATTTTGTATTGGGGCCGAGCCAACGCAACCCGGAATCATCGCCAGGTTTTCCAGGCCGGAAAAACCATTTTTTAACGAATACTGCACCAGCCTGTGCCAGTTTTCACCTGACCCAACGTGCAGATGCCAGGCACTGTCGCTCTCTTCAACCCCGATCCCTTTCAGGCGGTTAACAATTACCAGACCATGGAAATTTTCCAGAAACAGGATATTGCTTCCCTCTCCAAGCAAAAGAACGGGCTGTCGCTGCTGCTGAGCGCTGTGCCAGGCAGCAACAAGATCAGCGGCGGTTTCAGCCACTACAATCTGCTCTGCCATGGCATCAAGACTGAAGGTATTAAAGAGTTTTAAAGAGTGGGGCTGGCTGGACATCGGATGGCCTTAACGAATTTAACTTTCGCCAGTTTACCCGAACGCCTGGCCCGGCAGTTTTTTTTTTACAGCGATAAGGAAAAAAATCAGGACAGTGCCGACATTCAGTGACACCGGTGTTGTGCTCCGTCCGCGCTTCACAGTGCCACGCACACAGCAGCGGTTCTGGTGTTTTCTGTCAGCACCCGGTGCAGCGAAAGCGTGGTATGACGCCTGCGCATCAGGAGCAGGAGCAGGAAGCAGGAAGCAGGAAAGGGATAGCGTGACCGCCGGGAAATGTCGGGGCATCATTGAACAGCTGAAAATGTTTCATCATGGATGGGTGGGCATCCCACCGGGAGGCTGAAGGCCTGTTTCCTGCTGATTTCTCTCACGGAGGAAGATGTATCAGGCCGGGAATGGCGGTTTACTGGCCGGGCGGCAGAACCTCTTTACGCCGTTTTATCATCCCGCTCTCTTCGCCGCCGGCACGCCTCTCCGGCAGGTTTACCCCCGCCATAACGCAAAAAACCCCGACCAGAAGGCCGGGGTTTCCGCTTTGTATGATGCCTGGCAGTTCCCTACTCTCGCATGGGGAGACCCCACACTACCATCGGCGCTACGGCGTTTCACTTCTGAGTTCGGCATGGGGTCAGGTGGGACCACCGCGCTAAAGCCGCCAGGC
>NZ_RHHM01000008.1 GCF_003846135.1 Erwinia psidii | reverse complement strand
ACCAGACAGCAGACTCACCATGAAGGCGCTGGAAATGGCATGGGAAACGCGTGGCAAGCCAGCCGGAGTGATGTTCCACAGCGATCAGGGCAGTCATTATACGAGCCGGCAGTACCAACAGTTGCTGTGGCGATACCGGATCAAGCAAAGTATGAGCCGGCGTGGGAATTGCTGGGATAATAGCCCAATGGAACGCTTCTTCAGGAGCCTGAAAAATGAATGGGTGCCAGTGACGGGTTACATAAGCTTTAGCGATGCAGCTCGCGCAATAACGGACTATATCGCTGGATATTACAGTGTGTTCAGACCGCACGAATATAACGGCGGGTTGCCACCAAACGAATCAGAAAACCGATACTGGAAAAACTCTAAAACGGTGGCCAGTTTTTGTTGACCACTACACCGCTATGGTAAACGTATGGTAGATCCCCGCAAAGGTGCTGGGATGTTCAGATATGAAACCAGAATGTTTAAATTACGATTTAACAAGCACACGATGCAATATGAATATAAAGAATACACACTTGAAGTTGTGGTGCGTGAGTCCGACTGGACAATTTCTCATTTCAAATATTTTTGATTAGTGCTACAGGAATACTTACATGTTTAATTTCCAAAATGACGATTTTACCTTTGCGGTATCTCCTTTCGAGCGTGTAACCGATCACGAAATCGATCCAGTTGAACACCGCTGGGACTGGATTAAGTCATGGATCGAGTTCTCAGTAAGTGGTTTGAAAGTGCAGTTTAAAACCGACTTTTCCGTCGGTGAACTTAAAATATTGCGGGAGCAGTTTTCATTACATCACGATGCATTAATTGCACAGCGTGAAGTAAAACCGTATGAGTTTCGCAGTTTAAACCTGCAACTCAATATGGATATCAGAAAAGTAACAGGCGGGGATGGCGTAATGATTGATTTTGTTCTTCGCCCGGAACCCCACGCCGACAGCGTTCAGGTTAAAGGTGACTTTGGTCTTAATGAGAGCTATTTCCCTGACATTCTGAAACGGCTTGATGAAATGATTGAATGGCAGAATTAAAATTTTATGCCATGTCATTTATTTTATAAAAACACCCATGATGGCGGCGATAATTCTCTTCCTTATAAAATATTTCCCCCAGACTACACATCGGGTAGCCTGTGCTGCCCCTCAGTCAGTTATGCAAACAGCCAGCATCCGGCATCAGCCGACTCAATAGTCAGCGGCTTTTTGCCCTTGTTGACAGGATGACGTGAAAAAAGAGGACATTTTCCAGGGGAAATAGTCGTCAAGGGTAAACCCTGCGGGCTGAACGTTACATTCCTGGAAGGATTTTTCAGACATTTCAGCGATATCGTCAGCTTCATACAGCTCCTGCAAGATATCACCGTCATTAATTTCGATTTTCTTCAACAGGAACGTGGTCACCCGCGGCTGCTCCCGACGGACAAATTCCCCCACTGCATTAGCCGTATCAGTCATATCACTCACCAGATTTTATCCTCCGGGCGAACTGTCAGATTATAACGATACACGGTACGGAAGCTGATTTGTGCAATATCATTGCTCAGAATAACCCACCCCACGACCGGCACGGCCCGCCCCCCAGATTGTTAACCCAGAAAATTTTCAGCCCGCGCAAGCTAAAGGATTTTGCCGTCAGGGTTGGCAGAATGCGCCGCTGAAATTTATATGACAAATGTTTGCGGAAAAACAGTGAGGCCACGGACCTACCCTCTGTTGCCGTATTAGGTTTACACGGCACGGCAATATTGTTGTTGCCCTGGCTCAGCGCCGCAACAGCCGCAATGTCCTGTACGCCTGACTGTTTTTCGGTCTCTTCGATCAGAACCCAAAACAACAGTTCCTGCGGGGTCAGGTCCGATAACCCATTGAATACCAGGTTCCATTCAGTTGTTCTGTTGTATCCATAGCGACAGATTTATTTCACTGATTGTTTAACAGGTTTTGAGTGTAGCACTCGCCTAATCTGGAGTTAAACGGGTTTTTCCGGCCACATAATATCCACCGCGTCCAGCGCCTGGATGTATTTCATCCACGCAATCAGGCGGGTTTTGTCTTCATCGCTGATGATGTCAAGCTCAGGTTCCGTCTGCCACAGGCTGATGGTGGACTGGGCTTCCGTCCGCAACAGCGCCTTCTGCTGTTCTGACAGCGCCGTTCGTTGCTCCGGGGTTAACGCCGGTTCGTCTTCCCACACCGGGCGACCACCCGCCACGCCCAGCCACTGGCCGTCGGGCGGGATTTGCTTCCAGTAACTGGCCGCTTCGGCTGTCGTGGCCGGTACGGCATCCGAAGGCCAGGTGTCATCGTTACAGGTGCCGTCGTCTTTCCATTCCGACGGAATAAGGGATTTCAGCGAGGGTGCATTCATGAATGTGTCCGACCGAAACGGGCGGTCAGCCAGGCGCTGGGGTTACTGGCGGTGTCCACGCGGCACTGCCCGTCATTGAGATTGACGGGAGACACGGTGCCGATATGGATCAGGTTGCGCAGCAGGCGCACAATGTTGGGGATTTGTCAGTTCATGGCGCGAGATTGACAGTCTTAAAAAGCGCCAGCAAGGGAACGTCATTTGCTTATGGATGAGTGAACACATGCTATGAAATTAAATCATTGGTTAAAATGGAGCATCGTCATCATCGGATGGTGGGTTAAAAGTAACGACTCTAACAAATTGATTCTTCCAGTCCGTAGGAAGCATAACTTTAAGTGCGCCATTCTCAAATACATCTCTGTCTACACGAATGCATTTTTTAGATTTATTATTATCAAAGTCATAATATCCTTCGGGTGAGAAATCCTCATCCAATATATAACCTCTTGCAGAAAGTAGGCTACTTAGCTCATCGAGATTATAAAATACAACTCTGTAGGTAATATTAGCCGCTTTTTTTATTGCTTCAAATGCTGGATGATAAAGCATTAATATGTCGCTAACCTGAGCTGGGTTTTTCCTTTCCTTAACAAGCACATTGACTAAGCTACGTAAAGTCTCACCACTATTTTTAATATCACTGATTAGCTCACTTTCTAATTTTCTTGAATTAGTTATTAAAAGCCTTTGAAACAAACCAGCCCATTGCTCTCTTAAGTATCTTGTAATATCCTCAACAGTTTCAAATGGCTCAACAGGATTACCCACATCCAGACTGTAGACATCATGAATAAAGTCAAATATTTTATTATTGTCCACAGAAACTGGGACAATCCCCTCAAAATGCTTATTTTTTGATAAGTATAATATTCTGCATAAACAGACTTATCTACGAAGAGATAAACCTGCTTACCTCTATCAAAAGCTTCATTTATCTCATTTTGAGTAATCGATGGTTCATTATTCCGCGATTGAGTCCCAAACTTTTCGCCAATTACTGTCACTAATATATCGCATGTGTGGATTTCCCTGTAGCAAGAGAACTCATGAGGATCCTCTTTATCCCAAGGAATATGACCTCGTTCGAAAATAATAGGGTCATAACCCATTTATTTCACAAAACGCTCAGGACTTGCTCGCATAGAACGTAAATCAAAAAAGGTAGAACTAATGAAAACCCTTGGTTTAGCCATTCTTATTAACTCAAATTTATTTAATGATCCTTTGTAAGGGTTGCGATGATAAGAGTTTTGAACACATCATTATTATCGCTGCTAATCCCAGGCAGAGGGCGGTGATCAAACTGAACTTTTTTTATATTTTTTCCGGGCTATCTTTCAAGCCAAAGTGATGAATAAAAGCTATTCGCTGCAGTTGACTGGTAAAATTAACCTCTGCATGTGGAATAGATGTTTTATTCATAGAGTCAGTAGTGCGCAGTTTGCAAACATTTCATGCAGAATCTGTTCCAGGTTCTGCGGCGGCAGGGATATCAGTGGGATCATAAAAGGCTCCAGCGTATTCACTGTCAGCTGAAGCTGAACTTTCGTCGCACAGGCAAGCAGCGTCTGCCAGTACATAATACTTTACCACTGAGTACACCGGAAGCGCTGAGTAACCATCCCGCATAATAGCGCCATTCACTTTCAGGGATCTTTCGGCATACTGAGGACGTCTGACGTGAAGCCACCATTTATGAAGCCCGTGAGTGTAACTGAAAAGCAAAATATGGCGGCATGGAGGCCAGCGACATCAGGAAAATCAAGGAGCAGGAAGACGAAAATCGTAGCCCAAAGCAAAGGTTCGCTGGCCTGAGCCCTGAGAACCGGGCACTTAAGGATGTGATCGAAAAAAACTCTGACGCCAGCAGTAAAGCGGGAGCTGGTCAGGCATGTGCTTCAGTCATTTTCTCTCAGTATTCGTCAGGCCTGCCGGGCGCTGTCACTGAGCAGTATGGTTTATCATAACCGTCCTGATATGTTGTGCGATGAACCGGTCATTGCTGCCCTTCAGCAGGCGGCAGAACGTTATCCCTGCTACGTTTTCAGATACCGCGTCGCCGGGGCTATGCGTTGAATCACAGGAGAGTGCGCCGTATTTACCGCCTGCTGAAGCTGAACTTTCGTCGTAAAGGGAAAAAGCACCTGTCCAGGCGGGATCCCTTACCGCTGGCTGTGCCGGAGACGCAGAACCAGTGCCGGCCGCTGGATTTCATGCATAATGTGCTGACCTGTGGCCAGCGTTTTCGCATGTTTAAGGTTGTGGACAACTGTCACCGCGAAGCGCTAACGGTAGAAATCGACCTGAATATTCCCGCGCAGCGGGCAGTACGCGTACCGGACAGACTTATAAATAATAATCAAACAACTGGGTGCATCACCCTTTTGACAGCCTCACCCTCTGGCAGAACAAAAAGGGAGGCGGTGATTGAGACCCATTACGAAACAGCCAGAAAACGATACCCAATCTGACAGGGATAAGCTTATTTAGCAGGCTGTGTAGCCATGTCAGTAGCACGGGTAGCACAGTGATTGACCAGATATCATTCAAATGATAATTGTTATCATCTTTAATCAGCCCGGATGATCAGAAATGCATAAAAAAGACCTTAGTACGGCGGGTTCATGTTGCATTGTCGGCGGCGGCCCCGCTGGATTAATGCTGGGATATCTGCTGGCACGCCGCGGTATCCCGGTAACGGTGCTGGAAAAACACGGCGACTTCCTGCGGGACTTTCGTGGCAATACCCTCCACCCCTCGACGCTGGAGATTGTCCGGCGACTGGGCTTTCTGGATGAACTGCTGGCCATCCCCCATCAGAAAGCTGAGAAATTATATACTGAAATCAACGGGAAAGAGGCCACGCTGGCGGACTTCAGTCGCCTGCCAACCCACTGTAAATATATCGCCTTTATGCCACAGTGGGACTTTCTCAATCTGATCAACAGCAAAGCGTCCACGTTACCCGAATTTAGGCTGATTCGAAATGCGACGGTAAGCGGACTGATTGAAGAACAGGGAACGGTCAGAGGCGTGCGCGCCGCGGTTAACGGTGAAATGCGCGAGTTTCGCAGCGAACTGGTGATCGGCTGTGACGGACGTGATTCTGTTGTACGTGAGTTGGCGGGCCTGAAGGTACAGCGCTTTGGCGCGCCCAGGGACGTCCTGTGGCTAAAAATTGCCAGACGCTCTGACGATCCCGAAGCGTCAATGAGCCATCGTGGAGCACAGAAAAACTTTATTATGATCGATCGTGGTAGCTACTGGCAGTGTGGCTATTCGATTACCAAAGGCAGTCTGCCAGCGCTGCATGAGGCAGGACTTCCGGCGCTTTTACAACAGGTGGCTGAGGTCTCTCCCTTTGGCATGCACCGGTTACAGCAGGACATCACCAGCTGGGAGCAGGTCAGCTTATTGAAGATCCGAATTGATCGGCTGGAAAAATGGTCGAAACCCGGTCTGCTTTGCATCGGGGATGCAGCCCATGCCATGTCACCCATCGGTGGTGTTGGTGTAAACCTGGCGATTCAGGACGCGGTGGCTGCCGCGAACCTGCTTTCAGGTCCGCTGAAATCAGGCCGTCTGACCCTGAAAGATGTGCAGAAAGTGCAGCGCCGCCGGATTTTCCCGACCTGGGCAACCCAGTCATTGCAGATAATGATCGGCAAAGCCGGTCAAAAGCCACGCCGCAAACCACCCGGAAAAATGGAGTTGTGGTTACGTCAACGCAAATTTCTTTCCCGGCTTTCCGGCAGGCTGATTGGCATGAGTTTTTTCCTTGAGTTGCCGGACAGCGACTGAACCGGCAACATTACCGTATCTTCAGCCGGTGATAACCACCGGCATGACGTCAGGCGTCAGGATGAGCTTTTCCCTCTTCGATGAAATCTTCGTCAATTTCCTCGCTGTTTGCTTCATTATCGCGGCCAGACAGCAGGTTCCAGCAGGCAATAAACAGTGCGGCAATCAGCGGCCCAATCACAAAGCCATTGATACCATAGATCTCCATTCCGCCCAGCGTGGAGATCAGAATCAGATAGTCAGGCATTTTGGTATCTTTTCCCACCAGCAGCGGGCGCAGAATATTGTCAACCAGACCAATCACCACTACGAAAAACACCACCAGGAAAATCCCCTGCCAGATCATGCCTGAGAAAAAGAAATAGGCTGCAGCAGGCACCCAGACAATCGCAGAACCAACCGCGGGTATCAGCGAGAGAAAGGCAATCAGCGCGCCCCACAGCAGGCTTCCTTCAATCCCGGTGAAGTAAAACGCCAGACCGCCGAGCACTCCCTGAACCAACGCCACGACCACCGTTCCTTTCACCGTCGCCCTGGATACCGCAGCAAACTTGACCAGCAGGTGATGTTTAACATATTCAGTCAGCGGCAGGGATCGCAGGATCACATTGACCAGCCAGGAGCCATCCTTGAGCAGGAAAAACAGCAGGTAGAGCATGATGCCGAAACCCACCGCAAAGCTCAGGCTACTTTTACCGATCATAAAAACACTGCCGGCCAGATACTGCCCGCCCTGAAGTGCCACCTGCGACAATTTTTGTTGGATGCTGGCTGCCGTATCCAGATGATGCTGGGCCAGAGAATGTTTTACCCACAGGGGGAGATGCTGCATGACGTCCGCCAGAACGGCAGGCAGTTGCGTATTGTTATGCTGCAACCGATCATAGACGTTATTAAATTCCACCGCCATGGAAGACAGGACAATCGCCAGCGGCGTAATAACAATCACGCATATCACCACCACGGTGACCAACGCGGCCAGGCCATTTCTCTTTGCAAAAAGCGGTTTCAGCCGGCTGTTCATTGGATAAAAAATCACCGCCAGAATAGCCGCCCACAGCACGGAAGAGTAATACGGCTCTACAATATCGAAAAAAGCCACGGTAACAATAAAAAGGATCAGGATGAAAAATCCTTTTGACAGGCCTTTGAATCTCATTGTTATTCCCCAGGAACTTACGGTTATGCCAGCTAACGAAGCATAGAACGACTGACCGCTTTTGCAATATTTAAGGGAAGTGCAGCAATGCCGTGTTTGACACGGAGCCTGGGAGGAGAAGATAACTCAGGCAACAAAATCTGATGGCCCAAAACAGCGCCGCCCCTGGCACGTATCTCAGATGACCGGTTGCAGCAGGTAAGGCTAACCGCTTTAGCGCTTTCCTGCGTAATACGCCGTTTGTCACTACTGATAAACGTCCCCTTTCCCCGCGGGTTTTCTGAAACCGGCCAGAAAGGGGACGTCGCGTTATCAGGCCAGTTTCACCGGCCACTGATTCAGCACAATGCCTCTCTTCTGTGCACCTTCACCAAAGTCCTCCAGAACGGCTTTTACATCAGGATCGATGTATTCCGCATTATCATAATCCACGATAACAACGCTATTCTCCGGGATCTCTGACAGCAGCGTTTTCAGACGGGGATTGTGCAAAAACGTCAGGTTCTGCTGAAAACGCAGAACATAGTGATCGTCATAGCGGGTCAACAGCAGCGCATTGCGGTGGCTCTTGTAGACGCTGAACAGGATCTGTGTCGCCAGACCGATCCCGATCCCCGCCAGCATACCAAACAGTAAAATACCGCCGATGGTGGTCAGGAATGGGACATATTGTTGGGCACCTTTACGCACATGTTCAACAAACAGCCCAGGCGTCGCCAGCTTATAGCCGGTGTGGAGCAGTACGGCTGCCAGGCTCGCGAGCGGAATGGCATTTAGCAAATTACTGAACCAGAGACCACAAACCAGCAGCAGCACGCCGTGCAGCAAAATCGAAATTTTACTTTGCGCCCCCGCACTGACATTTACCGAGCTGCGCACGATCACCGCGGTGATTGGTAACCCCCCCAACAAGCCACTGATCAGATTACCAATACCCTGAGCGCGCATCTCTTTATCTGGCGATGGTGGAGGAGTTTGGGAACGGAGCTTTTTCAGCGCCTCCTGACTCAGCAGCGTTTCCAGGCTGGCAACCACCGCCAGCGTCACGGCGACGACATACACCGCGGGGTTCTGCCACGCCATCCAGTCAGGGCGTTTCAGCTCTCCTGTCAGCGCCTGAATGCTGTCAAATGATGGCAGGGAAATACGCGGCAGATTGCCCATGATTTCCGGGAATATTTTGCCGCCGAATACCGTCACCAGGCAGCCAAACAGTACCGCCATCAGGGGGCCTGGGATCCAGCTTAATACCTTGATTTTTTTCACTGCTGGCGTGGACCAGAACCACAGGATCAATAATCCGGTGACCGAAACGACAATGGCCGGAACCGACACGCTGAAAGCACCACCCGTGACCATATCGCTCAGTTCACTCTCTTCTGCGGCACCAATGGCTACCGGGATTTGCTGAGTAATCAGTAAAATGCCGATGGCTGCCAGCATCCCCTTAATCACCGTGCCTGGCACCAGCGTGATAAAGCGCCCGGCCCGCGCAAGGCCAAGTAAAAATTGCAGAACGCCTGCAATAATCAGCGCCAGCAATAAGGCAGAAAACGATCCCAGCGTCTCAATGGCACCGGTAACAATGGTTACCAGTCCGGCAGCGGGACCGCTCACAGCAAACTTTGATGGACTGAACGTCGTCACCACCAGGCCACCGATCACGCCAGTCAGTAAGCCAACAAAAGGGGGAAGACCGCTGGCCTGCGCGATGCCCAGACAAAGCGGCAGCGCAACCAGAAACACGACCAGACCTGCGGGCAGGTCCTTACGAAGTGTGGATAAATTCATGCCTGAGGCTCCTGTGCATTCTGTTGAATCAACTCTTTCAGATGGCCGGTGTGCAGGTCATAAACGCAGCCGAAAATATCCAGCTGTACGCCATCACGCCATGCGGCTAATACCGGTTCGGTTCGGATCAGATGCGCAAATTGCGCCAGCACATTTGCCTCTACCAGCTGGTTGAGCCGCTGGGTTTCGTCTTCGGTGTTGCTGGCTTCAACCAGACCCGGTGCCAGGGCTTCACGCAGCTGGGTGATACGCCGGGCCAGCGGGGAATTCTCATCGGACAGGGGAATATTGGGCAGTGAAAGCGCCGCCTGAACACCACCGCAGCCATAGTGCCCACACAGCACAATCCGTGAGACTTTTAGGTACTCAAGGGCATATTGCAGCACGCTCATGAAGTTATCGTCATCACTGACAACCATATTGGCGATATTGCGGTGGACAAAAAGTTCGCCAGGATGCGCTCCGGTCAGGACTTCTGCGGGTACCCGGCTGTCAGAGCAGCCTATCCACAAGGAATGCGGCTGCTGTGAATGCACATTCTGCCTGAAATACTGAGGATTACGTTGGCGGCGCTGTAAGGCCCAACTGCGATTTTTCGCTAATAAAGGTTTAAGTGTCGTCAAAATACAGTCTCTCTTTCAGGATACCAGGTTATAAACCTGGCTCCAGATTCAATTTACACAGGAGATAAGAGGAAGATCCTCCTCAATCAGTATGTACATAACCTTTGAAATAAGTTCTGACATTTTGGACGCATCGTGAAACATTAGGAATATTCTTAAGAAGATAATATATGCAGGCTTGAATTTTTTATTAAAACCACTTCGCAGCAGTGTTTTACTCTTCATTAATTTTCAATATTAAAATCTAAAAAATAATAATTAAAAATTAAATTACATTTAAAATTTGATAAAAAACAATTAGTTAAATTAAAAAAAACAGGGCAAAACACTTCCAAAAAAATGGCAGTGTAAGTGCATGCCATGGCTGACAAAACCTTGCTTAAAATAGCATCACCCGCCTTAATATCGTCATATTTTCATTTTCAAAAAATCAGTTTTAAAAGAAAAAAGCAGATCGTTAATTAATAACTCTATTTATCAGTTAACGTCAGAAACACGGTGAAATATTTAAACATCTTTACATTAATGGCTTTTTCCATTAAACATACCCGCCAAAATAATAGTCCAAAGCTGGAAATAAATTGCGGATACTGTCATTGAGTGTCTGGTTCATACCTGTGTTACCAGCAGATTATTCGGTTCAGGAATTGAGAGCGCTGAAAACAGTGATACATCGGGCAATGCCTGACGCTGTAAGCTGTGCCGCTCCGCAGTAAAAAAGGTCCGCTGTAGAAGCAGGCTGGCCATCCTGAAGACCAGGGTAATAACAGACAGGGCAAACAGGACAGACAGGACAAACAGGACGGACAGGACAAACAGGGCAGACAGGACAAACAGGACAAACAGGGCAGACAGGGCAAACAGGACAGACAGGACAGACAGGACAGACAGGACAGACAGGCGACAACCTGGCCGATTTAAGCACAGAGGGAAGTGGTGAACAGACTGGCCAGCCGCATCTGTACTTCACAGATATCTGGCTGGCCAGCGCTGGTAATGAGCCTCAGTTTTTCATTAAGGACGTGCTTTTCCCAAAACCGTGTTACTGCGTCTGGAGGTTTTGTTAATGCTGTGGGCCTCAGTATCCAGCCAGTCTTTCAGATAATGTTCGATCTGCTCCAGACTGCGGTTACGGGTTTCCGGCACGCACCTGATGACAAAAAATGCTCCCACCACGCCAACGGCGGCGAAAAGGAAGAAGGTCCCCGCAAGCCCAATCCAGGCGAGCAGTACAGGGAAAAACAAGGAAATCAGGAAGTTGGCAATCCACATTGCGAAAACTGCCCCGCCCATAAAAATACCACGGAGCCGTGTTGGGAAAATTTCGGACAGCAGCAACCACGTCACGGGCGAGAGCGCTCCCTGTTGAAAACTGAGAAACATTAACATCCCGGCAAGCACCATATAGGCACGCAACGCATCCGGTTGCCCATTGACCGTTTCAGGAAGCAGATAGCTTACGGCACCGATAAATACCAGACAGGCGGTACAACCAAACTGGCCAATCATGGTCATGGTACGACGGCCGATTTTCCCCAGCATCCAGATACCGACAAAAGTCATCAATACCGACACCACACCGTTTGCTATGGTGGCAAACAGCGCGGCGTTATCAGACATCCCCACCGAGGTCAGTACCGTTGGCGCGTAATACATAATGGTATTGACACCCGTCAACTGCTGGATTACCGCGATACCAATACCGATCAGAAACAGTTTTAACAGCCAGGGTTTCGTCAGCTCGCGCAATCGTGGTTTCCCCAGAGAACCTTGCTCATCAAGCGTTTCAGTGATCTCCATCAGCTCCCATTCGACATCTTCTTTGCGGCGAGTGCGTTCGAGTATGCTGCGGGCTTCAGCAAAACGACCTTTCATCACATACCAGCGTGGCGTGTCAGGCATGAACAGCATGCCGACCCATAACAACACGGCAGGTAACGTTGCCACCACCAGCATCCAGCGCCAGGTGCTCTCCCCCCCCCAAATCTCATGAAATGCCGCGTTGGAGATATACGCCAGCAGTTGGCCAGAGACGATCATCAGTTCCTGTAAGGTCACCAGCTGACCACGTTTATTGGCAGGTGCCATCTCAGCAATATAAACAGGTACCGTCGCCGCTGCGCCACCAACGGCCACGCCAAGAATAAGACGAAAGAAAACCATCCAGTTTACGTCCGGGGCCAGTGACGTCCCTAACGCACCAATTGCAAAGATCACCGCCAGCCACAAAATGATTTTCTTTCTGCCGGCGGCAGCGGCCATATGGCCGGACAGCAAGGCCCCCAGCGCGGCACCAAAAAGAAGCGAACTGGTTACCAGCCCGGTAGTAAAGGGCGTGAGATGAAGTTCCTTGCCCATGAAAAGCAATGCGCCAGAAATAACCCCGGTATCATAACCAAAAAGCAGACCACCTAACGTTGCGATAAGCGCAACAACCTTAACAAACGGCGCTGTAGGAGCGTCACTGTTTGGGCCAGATGCCCTGTTAAGCGTGAGATATTGTTCTTTAGTCATAGAAGACTCCAGTCACCTGCTGTAATAGGAATAAATTCAGATGTTGTTTGAGTGCAAAGGTATTTGCCTCATTACCTGTAAACTCACAGAGGTAATTTAAACTAAATATTTCATATAATCTAACCATGAAATATTGATTTTGCGTATTGGATCATGTTTTGTTGCTATTTTGTTTAAAATAACTCACAGGTACTATTTTCAAACTGAGCTGAGGTGAGAATAAAATGGAATAGCTTAACTTATTTCATTGATTTAAATGAATAATATAAAAAAAGTATTTTTTTACCTGAAAAACAATCATCATTGTTTTTTAAATTATTAATTTCGTAAAAAATATAAATGAAAAAAATTAACATAGCATCTCATTCACAGAAGGCGTTACTGGACGCATTTCACGGGGAGAACTTAACGCCGGGAGAGGGAGCCGCTACCTGTCTTGTCATAGTGACATTCACAGCCAACAGGCAGGCTGACCATGCTACAGCCACGTAGTTTCAGGACAGAAATGAAAAGGCCGCGTACAGATGCGGCCTTTATTTAATAAGACATCATATCCCGGCGGTTTCCCGAATATATTTTCGTGCCTTGATCGCGTATTCAAGGGGGTTAGCTATTGCCGGATCCTGTTCTGCTTCGACCACTATCCAGCCCTTGTATCCATTTTCATTTAACACTTTGAAAACAGGATCAAAATCAATAACTCCGTCACCAGGAACGGTAAAAGTCCCTTTCCTTACGCCGTCCAGAAAAGACAGTTTTTCACGGCGTACCTGCTCAATTATCGCTGGACGGACATCTTTCAGATGAACATGATTAATCCGTGAAAAATGTTTTTTAAGGATATCCAGCATGGCAGCTTCGTTCCCTTCCGAATACCAGGCATGGCCAGTGTCGTAGAGCAGAAAAACATTTTCATCGACCAGGGAGAGAAATTTATCAATCTCCTGGGTGGTCTGGATGCCCGTTCCCATATGATGATGCAGACAAACCTGCATACCCTTTTCAGCAGCAAGTCTTCCCAAAGTGTTGTAGCCCTCGGCGACTTTTTGCCACTCATCCTCACTGAAACAGGGCTTATCGTCACCCAGCACTGGCAGTCCGGTCCCCTGGATACTGCCGCTCTGTTCTGAGCAACCAATCACCTTTGCTCCCATGGCGTGCAGAAAATTCATATGGTTAACAAATTCATCGATGGTTTTCTCTCGCTTCCCCTCGGCGAAAAAGGTACTGAACCACGCATTGCAAATCTCAATTCCCCGAATTGCCAGCATCGGGCGGAGCACCGCCGGATCGCGGGGGTATTTACTGCCTACCTCACTGCCGGTAAATCCTGCCAGCGCCATTTCACTGACGATTTGCTGAAAGGTGTTTTCCCCACCCAGCTCCGGCATATCATCGTTTGTCCAGCCAATCGGCGCGATAGCCAGTTTGACATGTTCATGATTCATTATCGTACTCCCGTCAGTATGTCGTGATGACACGGCCATTCGCGCTGAAGCGGACCCGGTGTTTCCACTGCCTGATACTGCATCTTTTCCTGATAACCCAATAAAGACGCCGCCACAGAGGTTTCGCCGTCTGCGTTGACATCGCACCGCTGCACAGCCTGTCCGCTCCTGCGGGTGGCGCTTATGTCGGTTATCACACCATCCAATGTCATTTTCATCGTCGTTACCTGTCAGTAAAGATGGCGGCCTGTACCATGCTTATTGCTGATAGAACGCCGGACGCTCAGGAAGAGTGATATTGACCGTCTCACCGGTTTCCTGCGCTTTCAGACAGGCATCGGCAGCAACGGACGCGGCAAAACCATCCCATGCTGACGGACCGGACAGCTTTCCGGCTTTAACATCGTTGATAAAGTGCTGTAGCTCAGTGTCGTAGGCTTTGATGAAGCGATCTTTCCAGTCCATTAAAACAGACGTGGACAGCTTCGCCGCCGAGCGGAGCCTGACAGAAGATGGCTCTGGCAAACTTGCGATGCCCTTTTCCCCGACAACTTCACATTGAATGTCGTAGCCATAACGGCAGTTCACAAAGATTTCCACATCAATCAGGATGCCTGACTGGGTTTCAAGCAACACAATCTGCGGATCTTTCAACCGGGCATGTGTGGCAGAGGTGGCACGGGGAAAACGTATCTGAACAGAGCGGTAGTCATCGTTAAGAAGCCAGCGAAGCGCATCTAATTCATGGATAAGCGTACTGGTGATCGCCATATCCGTGGTGTAGTTTTCGCCCACCTCAGGATTGCGGTGAGCACAATGCAGCATCAGAGGTACGCCAATTTCACCGCTGTCGATGACGAGCTTCAACGCCTGATAGCCTTCATCGTAGGGGCGCATAAATCCAACCTGCACCAGACGTTTTCCTGCTTTAATTTCAGCATCGACAATACGCCGGCATCCCTCTGCGGTCACTGCCAGGGGTTTTTCGCAAAAAACGGGTTTACCGGCTGCTATGGCGGCAAGCACATATTCTTCATGCGTCGGGTCCCAGGATGTCACCAGAACCGCATCAACGTCACTGGCTTTAATCACCTCATAAGCGTCAGAGTAGGATTCCGCGTTTATACCTGATAACTCAATAGCCGCACGCACGCTGTCAGCATTGATATCCGACACCGCCACAACGGTTGCCCCCTGTAATGTGTGGGTGCAACGACGAATATGTTCCTTGCCGATAGCGCCAGCACCAATCACGCCAAGTTTTAACGTCATGTTCTTTCTCCTGCGATATTGTAGGGTTCAGGGTAGTTATTGGATTAGTAATCTCGTGCCTGAGCGCGCTTTTCATTGAGCTGTTGAGCAACGTTGCGGATCCGTTCTGACAGTGCCGTTTGCGCCACGCCAACATTCCACCAGCTGCCATAACCGTGGATCATGGTCTTCGGCAACACTTTGATATCAATCAGCGTACTGCCCGCTTCATTCCGGGCGGCATCGATTGCATGATGCAGTTGCTCCAGGGTGGTAACCCGCCAGGTTTTACAGCCGTAACCTGATGCAATAGTGGCGAAGTCAACGGGAACAAAGCCGCCCTGTAACTTTCCACTCTCCGGGGAGCGATAGCGAAATTCAGTACCAAAGCTGTTCATGCCGTGCCCCATTTGCAGGTTGTTAATACAGCCATTGGTCATGTTATCGAACAGCACAATATTGATTTTTGCCCCCTCCTGAAGGGAGGTGACGAGTTCGGAGTGCAGCATCATGAACGAGCCATCACCGACCAACGCATAGACCTCACTTTGCGGCTGTGCCAGCTTCACCCCCAGGGCGCCGTTTACCTCATAGCCCATACAGGAATAACCGTATTCGACGTGATACGTGTTGCTCGCACGGTTGCGCCAGACCCGTTGCAGATCCCCCGGCAGACTGCCCGCCGCCGCCACAATAATGGCATCCTCCGCCAGAGTGTTGTTCAGTACGCCAAGCACGCTGCTTTGCGTCAGCGTTGAGTCGGTGATATGCCGGAATTCCCGGTAAACCGAGGTGCGATCCAGATGATCGTCAATTTCTGGCACGAAATTCGACGCCTGCCAGACCGCCTGATAAACCCGCTGCGTTTCCTTCAGCTGACTGCCCTGCAGCGTGCTGATGCGATCGCCCCAGCCAGCACGCCAGCTGTCGCCAGCCAGTGCTGTCGCAAGGGAATGCAGAGCCTCTCGCGCATCGGCCAGTAGCGGAATGCCATCAAGTTTTCCAGCGTCGAAGTTGCTGACGTTGATATTCAAAAAACGCACGGAAGGATGCTGAAAGATCCATTTTGATGAGGTGGTGAAATCGCTGAAACGCGTACCGATACCGATAACCAGATCGGCCTCTTTTGCCAGCAGGTTAGCCGCCAGACAGCCCGTCTCCCCGACGCCTCCCACATTCATCGGATGGGAAGAAATGACCGTGCCTTTTCCCGCCTGCGTCTCTGCGAAAGGAATGCCATAGCGGCTGGCAAACTGTGCCAGCGCCTCGCCCGCCTCCGAATATTTCACACCGCCTCCGCAAACGATAAGCGGCTTGTGGCTCGCTTTTATCGCGGCGATCGCGTCTGCCAGCTGGGCTGGGCTGGCAGGACGACGATCCAGCAAATGTACCCGCCGGGAAAAAAAGGATTGCGGATAATCCCACGCCTCTCCCTGCACATCCTGAGGCAGGCAGAGCGTAACCGCACCGGTTTCAGCCGGATCGGTAAGAACACGCATGGCATTGAGACAGGCGCTCATCAGCTGTTCCGGGCGGGTAACGCGGTCCCAGTATTTGCTGACCGGCCGGAACGCATCGTTGGTGCTGATGCTGAGATCGTGGCTTTGCTCAATTTGTTGCAGAACAGGATCGGGCTGGCGGGTTGCGAACACATCGCCAGGCAGCAGTAGTAAAGGAATATGATTAGCGGTGGCAGTGGCTGCGGCAGTGATCATATTCGCCGCGCCGGGGCCAATGGACGAGGTACAGGCAATAATCTGACGTCTCAGCGACTGTTTGGCGAACGCGGTTGCTGCATGTGCCATGCCCTGCTCGTTACGCCCCTGGTACAGCCGAAGCTCGCCACTGTCCTGCTCCAGCGCCTGGCCCAGTCCCAGCACGTTTCCATGACCAAAAATGGCGAAAATACCTTTAACGAACTTAAGCTCCTCACCATCCACTTTCAGATACTGATTATCGAGAAACTTAATCAGCGCCTGCGCCATCGTCAGTCTCAGTTTGCCCATATTACACATTCCTTTTTCGGTCGGTATTTATTGCAGGGTTGGCCTGACTCAATAAAGGGAAACGGTTGTGTTGCCCTGAGAATGGCTATCTCCCTCTGTAATAATTCTGGATTATAGGCAAACATTTTTTTCATTAAACAAAAATACAGAAAAAATATTTCATTTTGCGATAAGGATCAAACTCTGGTGTCATTTTGGCCGCTATCGCGACGCTGATTGTGCGAGGAAGCTCGAATAAAATGGACGAAGAAAAAAAATAAACCCTTTAAATTCAATAAAAAATAGACATTTACTTCACAGAGCATCGCCACACCACTGGAAGAAAGTTCGCCCTTTTAGCTGGGGGCGTTTTGCGTGAAAGAGTGATAGCACCTTCACAATTTTGAATGTTTAATTTCAAATATATTTGCAAATGAAATATTTATTTCTCAAAATAACACTATCCCTCTACCCTCAGACTGTTAGCGGGAACGATGTCGGTCAGTGGCCGATTCGACCAGCTGTCATGCAAAAGGAAACTCCAGCGATGAATGCAGAAGTAAAGCGGCTTGATGTCATTTGTATCGGCCGGGTGGCCGTGGATCTCTATGCACAACAGATTGGCGCAAGGCTGGAGAACGTGACCAGTTTTTCAAAATATCTGGGTGGTTCATCTGGTAATGTCGCCTATGGCACGGCTATACAGGGGCTGAAGTCCGCCATGCTGGCTCGCGTGGGTGATGAACACAATGGCCGCTTCCTGCGGGAAACACTGAACGGTGCAGGCGTTGACACTGAATATCTGATCGCGGATAAAACGCGCCTGACCGCGCTGGTTATGTTGGGCATCAAGGATCAGGAGACTTTTCCGCTGATTTTTTATCGCGATAACTGCGCCGATATGGCACTGACTCCCGAAGATATCAATGAAGACTATATTGCATCCTCACGGGCGCTCGCCATCACCGGCACACATTTATCCCATGCCAGTACGCGTGCCGCGGTGTTGAAAGCGCTTGAGTACGCTAAACGCCACGGCTTACGCACCGCGCTGGATATCGATTATCGTCCTGTTCTGTGGGGCCTGACCACGCTGGGTGATGGCGAAACGCGTTTTGTGGAGTCAGGCGACGTCACCCGCCAACTTCAGGAAGTGTTGCATCTGTTTGATCTGGTAGTAGGAACCGAGGAGGAGTTCCATATTGCTGGCGGCAGTACGGACACCCTGACAGCATTAAAAAACGTCCGCCGTGCCACCAACGCCACGCTGGTATGCAAACGTGGTCCCATCGGCTGCGTGGTGCTGGAAGGGAAGATCCCCGCCCGCTGGCAGGATATTCCACTGTATCAGGGCGTAAGGGTAGCGGTGTTGAATGTTCTGGGCGCGGGCGATGCCTTCATGTCCGGGCTGCTGCGGGGCTGGTTAAACAATGAAAGCTGGGAACAGGCCTGCCGGTATGCGAACGCCTGCGGCGCACTGGTCGTTTCACGTCATGGCTGTGCGCCTGCGATGCCAACACGCAGGGAACTGGATGACTATCTTGCGCGGGCGGCTTCTGTGCCCCGGCCCGATCTGGACGCGCGGCTGAATCATCTCCATCGAGTGACCAGCCGGACCCGGCAATGGTCTGAACTCTGTATCTTTGCCTTTGATCATCGTAAACAGCTGGCAGATTTGGCCACGGAAACGGGTTGCGCCGAAGCGCGCATTCCTCAGCTTAAGCGGCTTCTGCTAAACGCCGCACGGGCGGCTGCACAGGAAGCCGGGCTGGAGAATCGCAGTGGCATTCTGGCTGACGATACCTATGGCCAGGCTGCACTGAACGCCATTACCGGCGAGGGCTGGTGGATTGGCCGCCCGATTGAACTGCCGGGTTCACGCCCACTGCGCCTGGAGCACGGCAATATTGGCTCTCAGCTTATTCAGTGGCCGCGTGAGCATGTGGTCAAATGCCTTGTGTTTTATCACCCGGATGACCCGGCGTCGCTTCGCTCAGAGCAGGATGAGCTATTGCTGGAAGTGTGGCAGGCCTGTAATCAGTCGGGCCACGAATTGTTGCTTGAGGTAATTCAACCGGAGGATGGGCCACCCAAAGCAGAGCGTTGCTATTACCAAATGGTTGAGCATTTTTATCATCTTGGTATCAAAGCGGACTGGTGGAAACTGCCTCCGCTTTCCAGTGACGGTTGGCAAAAGATCGGCGCGCTGATTGAGCGTGAAGATCCTGATTGTCGTGGCATTCTGATTCTTGGTCTGGATGCGCCACCGGATGAATTACGAAGCGGTTTTGCCGCGGCGGCAGGACATCCGCTGATTAAGGGGTTCGCCGTAGGTCGGACCATCTTCGGCAGCCCTTCCCGCCGCTGGATGCAGGGTAAACTGAATGATGATGAACTGATATCAGAAGTGAAATCAAATTACCTGAATCTGATCGACTACTGGCGAGAAGCCCGTGGCTGACTGTCACCGTCGCCCGCACGTTCCGAACGGAAAGTGCGGGCTGTTTATCTGATTTTTTTTGAAACATACATCATATTTCGCAGCATAAAATGAAAAATTCACTCCATTTGGTACACTGAGCACGTTCTTCTTTTAATTTCAGAGCACAACACATGGCAAATAATCATACCCAACTCACCATACTTCAGGAGCAAATCAGGCAGCGCTACGATACCCTGAGCAAGCGTCTGAAACAGGTAGCACGCTATATTCTGGATAACAGTAACAGCGTGGCTTTCGATACGCTGGCGTCTATTGCTCAACAGGCTGATGTTCCCCCTTCCACGTTGATTCGTTTTGCCAATGCCTTCGGCTTCAGCGGTTTCAACGAAATGAAACAAATGTTCAAACAGCACCTGATGGAGGAAACCGCCAATTATACCGAGCGGGCACGCCTCTTTCGCCAGACGTCCAGTGAAGAATCATCCACGCCGGAAACCCCCACTGAGATCCTCAACATGTTTACCATGGTGAATACTCAGGCGCTGCAACAACTGGCGTTGCAGACAGCCTCTGACGAGCTGGAAAAGGCCGTTTCCCTGCTGGCAGGCGCTGATAATATTTATGTTATTGGCCTGCGTCGCTCTTTCAGCGTGGCATCTTATCTGACCTACGCGCTGCGCCATCTGGATCGTAAGGCGTTTTTGATTGATGGTCTTGGCGGCATGTTTACCGAACAGCTCAGTATGGTGGGGCCGAAAGATGTCGTGGTGGCAATTAGCTTTTCTCCCTACTCGCGGGAGGTGGTGGAGCTGGTGGAGCTGGGTGCCCAGCGTAAGGCTCGCCTGATTGCCATCAGTGACAGCCAGGTCAGTCCACTGGCCGCGTTCAGCGACGTCTGTTTTGTGGTGCGTGAAGCACAGGTCGATGGCTTTCGTTCTCAGGTTGCTTCGCTTTGCCTTACCCAGACGCTGGCCGTCTCTCTGGCCCTGAATCGTTCTGAGGAATCACAAAGCGCTCAGGCGTGATCCTTATGGCCTGTGCCACACGCCTTATAAAAATCCCGTATCGCAGAAGATACGGGATTAATTAACGCGGTACGACCATCAACCAGCCGATCAGTCTCGCCGTGGATAGCGGTCACTGTTTATCCACGCGTGATCCGCTTCCCAGCTGAACAGCCACTTACGTTCTGGTCCGGCCATCACATTCAGGTAATAACTGTCGTAACCCGCCACGGTTGCTACCGGATGATATCCCCTTGGCACCATCACCACATCCCGGTCAGTGGGGGCCATGCTGACATCAAGGCTGCGATCGTCAGTGTAAACCCGCTGAAAGGCAAATCCCTGAGGAGGGTCAAAACGATGGTAGTAGGTCTCCTCAAGCTGCGTTTCTTTACCCGGCAGCGGCGTATCATGTTTATGAGAAGGCCATGAGCTGGTTGCCCCTTCATCGGTATACACTTCAACCACCAGCAAACAGTCTGCCGCAGCGCTGTCCGGCAGAATGTTATGCACCAGGCGCTGATTACGCCCTTTGCCACGATGTTCAACGCCCACCTCCTGCGGAGGGATCGCTCTGGCGGGCAAGGTCCCCTGCGCCGGTGCACTACACACCGCCAGCTCCAGCTCAGAATCAGCGATCACTTCAACCCGATCGTGTGGCGGGACATAGACTGACCAGGGCGGCGTTCGCTCGAAGGGAGACATACGCTGCCCCAAATGGGGAAAATCACCTTTATCCGTTTTGACCGATGCCAGCCCGGCGACCAGCACCAGACAAAGCTCTCTGTCGCCACATTCAAGCGATATCTTTTCCCCCTTTTTTAACGTCCATACATCGAAGCCGATGTAACGCCAGCCGGCACTTTCCGGCGTCACGGATTGAATATGTCCTTCTTTTTTGCTTCTGGAGAGCAGTGACACAATGACCTCCTTAGTGGTTAGCCCAATGTCGGCATACTGAACTCAGAGACGGTATGTTGTCCCTGTGGCCAGCGAACGGTGGCGGTTTTCATCCGGGTGTAGAAGCGAACACCGTCAGGCCCGTGTACATTCAGTGCGCCAAAGACAGAACGTTTCCAGCCACCAAAACTGTGAAATGCCATCGGCACCGGTACGGGAACGTTAACACCCACCATACCGGCCTGCACATCATGAACAAACTCCCGCGCGGTGTGGCCATTGCTGGTGAATACCGCGCTACCGTTACCAAACTCATGGCTGTTAACCAGTTTCAGCGCGCTGTCATAGTCCGCGACACGCATAATCCCCAGCACCGGTCCGAAAATCTCTTCGCGCCAGATGGTCATATCCGGGGTGACATGGTCAAACAGCGTACCGCCTACGTAGTAACCTGCTTCGAAGCCCGCCGGGCGAAATTTGCGTCCATCGACCACAAGCTTCGCGCCTTCGTCTACGCCTTTATCAATGTAACTGAGCACCTTTTTCTGGTGCGTTTCAGAAACCACCGGCCCCATTTCATTTTCTTCATTGCCGCGTAAGCAGCCCGGCCCAACTTTCAATGCCTCCACCAGCGGTTTCAGTCGCGCAATCAGCTTATCGGCGGTCTCATCTCCTACCGCGACAACGACCGGGAGTGCCATACAGCGTTCACCCGCCGATCCAAATGCACCGCCCATGATGGCATTAACCGTAGCATCAAGGTCGGCGTCCGGCATCACAATCGCGTGATTTTTTGCCGCGCCAAACGCCTGAACCCGCTTGCCGTAGGCGCTGGCCTTTTTATAAATATGCTCCGCCACGCCTGACGAGCCAACGAAGCTCACCGCCGCAATACGGGGGTCGGTGTAGAGTTGTTCAGCATCATCGTTACTACAGTGGACAACGTTGAAGACACCGTCCGGCAGCCCGGCCTCTTTCAGCAGTTCTGCCAGGCGCACCGATGCGCCCGGCGCGAAGGCAAGTGGCTTAAGCACAAAGGTGTTGCCACAGGCAAGCGCCACCGGAAACATCCACATAGGTACCATCGCCGGAAAATTGAATGGTGTAATCCCTGCCACCACGCCCAACGGCTGCATCACAGAGTAACTGTCGACACCGGTGCCAACATCAGAGGAAAACTCCCCTTTAATCAGATGTGGAATACCACAGGCAAACTCCACCACTTCCATACCGCGTGTTAATTCACCTATGGCATCCGTCCAGACTTTGCCATGTTCGCTGACAATAATTTCGGCCAGTTCATCCACGTGCTGCTCAAGTAACATTTTAAAGTTGAACAGTACGCGCGCACGGCGTAGTGGCGTGGTCCGCGACCAGGCGTCAAATGCCCCCGAGGCCACCTGAATAGCGTCAGAAACTTCCTGCGAGGTCGATTGTGTCAGCACGCTGATGGCCTTGCCGGTCGCCGGATCGTATACCGGTACTGTCTCATTACTGCTACTGATATGGATTTTTCCGCCAATAAAATTGCCCGTGGTATTCATGCTTTTGCCTCATATAGAAAGAAGGGGTCAACACCCGACTATATTGGTATCTGTGTAATACCATACGGTAGTTAAATGAAAAATTTATTTCAATAAATAATGAAATGAAAATCTAACCTGGTGAGACCTGTCGCATTTTTCCGCTCTAAGCGTCCACTCATTCAGCGAGAGAAACCATCAAAACAGTTGATTAACTTATCACCCTTCTCTCGAAATCATCTTTCAGGAAGTACTGTTTTGCGAGAGCCATCAAAGAAATTTATTTTCATTTAACTATAAAATGAAATTAAAATTCTCAAAAGCACGACAGGACTACCCTGTCATTCCCCGTTCAGGAGAGTTGAATGACCATTGCAGCGGAACGTTTTTGTGTTAACAGAAAGATTGCTCCTTCACTCAGTATTGAAGCGTTCTTCAAACTGGTAAGCAGTACAGGACTGCACAGGGTTGAGCTTCGTAACGATTTACCGGGCGGTAGCGTCACCGATAACCTCAGTCATCAGCAGGTTCGTGCGCTGGCACAACGCTATCAGATTGATATTGTGACGATTAACGCTGTTTATCCTTTCAACAGGCACAGCGAAGAGGTCCGCACATTGACAGAGCAACTGCTGCGCGAGGCAAAAGACGTTGGCGCCAGCGCACTGGTGATGTGTCCCCTGAATGACGGTTCGCCCGTATCCCAGGAGGAGACAATCGACGCGCTGCGTGATTTGGCCCCCCTGTTCGCCGCCTGTGGCATATCTGGTCTTGTGGAGCCGCTGGGTTTTCCACAAAGTTCGCTGCGCTCTGCCGCACAGGCCCAGCACCTTATCCGCGATGCCGGTGTCCCATTTAAATTGCTTATCGATACCTTTCACCACCATCTCTACCCTGAAGCCGATGCTGAGTTTCCTCAGGTTGATATAGCCAATATCGGTCTGGTACATCTTTCCGGCGTTGAAGATGCGCGGGCACGCGAAAAGCTCACTGACGACGAACGTATCATGTTAACGCCAGCCGATCGCCTGTTTACCTGCCAGCAGGTAAAACATCTTGAATCCAGAGGTTACAAGGGGATCTATGCATTTGAACCCTTTGCACCAGAGCTGGCAGACTGGGATGAAGCCAGAATTCGTGATGAGATCCAAAACAGCATAAGGCTTATCCAACAAAGCTGCTGAAATGAATCGCCGCTCAGTACGCCACCTATCCTCATCATCAATGCCCTCTCAGATAAGACTGGGGGTGGTTTATTCAACGCCGGGAGGTAGCAATAATCAGCGGTTAATCACACAACCACACTGACTGCCTGGTGAAAATCGCCTTCATCGCTACAGTAAGCTCATCCGACCACTGTCCCGCGGGCTGCTATGAGTACTTCTCTGTTTTCTTCTCTGGATCTGGGCTTTACCCGACTGAAAAACCGCGTACTGATGGGATCGATGCACACCGGTCTGGAAGAGCACCCCGATGGTTCACAGCGCCTCGCGGCATTTTATGCTGAGCGTGCCGCAGCGGGCGTTGCGCTGATCGTGACCGGCGGCATTTCACCGTCGCCGGAAGGCGTAGTGATGGCGGGCGCATCGGTGCTGAACCAGGCAGAGCAGTTACTGCATCACCGCACCATTACGGAGGCAGTGCATCAGGCAGGAGGCAAAATCGCCCTGCAAATCCTTCATGCGGGACGCTACAGTTATCAACCAACGCTGGTGGCCCCTTCACCATTACAGGCGCCCATCAATCCATACCGGCCACGGGAACTGCACCATGATGATATTCTTAGGCTGATTGCTGACTTCGCCCACTGCGCCAGCCTGGCAAAGGCAGCAGGGTATGACGGTGTGGAAATCATGGGTTCAGAAGGCTATTTAATTAATCAGTTTCTGGCAGCGCGAACCAACCAGCGTACCGATCGGTGGGGAGGAAGTGAGGCAGGCAGGATGCGCTTTGCACTGGAGATTGTCCGTGCGATACGCAACGCGGTTGGGCAGGCGTTTATTATTATCTTTCGTCTGTCGATGCTCGATCTGGTTGAACAGGGCAATAACCTGTCGCAGACGGTGCGGCTGGCACAGGCCATCGAACAGGCCGGCGCAACGCTGATAAATACCGGCATTGGCTGGCACGAGGCACGCATTCCCACCATTGCCACCTCCGTGCCACGTGGCGCTTTCGGCTGGGTGACCAAACACCTCCGCCAGCATCTCAGCATACCGTTAATCACCACTAACCGTATTAACCACCCGGATATTGCCCAGGCGCTGCTCGATGAAGGCTGTGCCGATATGATTTCCATGGCGCGGCCTTTTCTGGCTGACCCTGCGTTTGTGCTGAAAGCACAGACGGGACGCAGCGATGAGATCAATACCTGCATCGGCTGTAACCAGGCCTGCCTTGATCAAATTTTTGCAGGCAGGATCACTTCCTGCCTGGTGAATCCTCGCGCCTGCCACGAAACCGAGCTGGCGCAAACACCGGCTCTCAGGCCGAAAAAACTGGCGGTGGTAGGTGCCGGACCGGCCGGACTGGCGTTTGCCATCAACGCCGCCGCGCGAGGCCATCAGGTGACCCTGTTTGATCAGGCCGCCGATATTGGCGGTCAGTTTAACCTCGCCCGGCAAATCCCCGGCAAAGAGGAGTTCAGTGAAACACTTCGCTACTATCGCAGACAGCTGGACATCAACCGGGTGATCCAGCGCCTGAATCACCGCGTTGTGGCGGCTGACCTGACCTGCTTCGATGAGATTATCCTGGCCACCGGCGTGAGGGCGCGCATACCGCATATCGCCGGCATCGACCATCCCAGGGTGCTCACTTACCTGGAGGTGTTACGCGATAAAAAGCCGGTCGGTCAGCGAGTGGCCGTAATTGGCGCTGGCGGCATTGGTTTTGATACGGCGGAGTACCTCAGTCAGCACGGCGAGTCAGCCAGCCTGAATATTGCTGCATTTTGTCAGGAATGGGGCATTGACCGCACATTGCAGCAGCCGGGTGGACTGACCGCACCGGTGCACCCCATCGCGAAGCGGCAAATCTGGCTGCTACAGCGCAAGCCGGGTAAGCCGGGTAAGCCGGGTGCGGGTCTGGGCAAAACCACCGGTTGGATCCACCGGGCCAGCCTGCAAATGCGTCAGGTCAATCTGTGGGGCAGCGTTGAGTATGTACAGATTGATGACCGGGGTCTGCACATCCGTCACCAGGGGAAACCGCTGGTGCTGGCGGTAGACAACGTGGTTATTTGTGCCGGGCAGGAACCTGAACGGCAGCTGGCAGCTGAGTTAGCGCAATGCGGAAAACATGTACACATTATCGGCGGCGCGGATATCGCTGAGGAGCTGGACGCCCGACGGGCGATAGCACAGGGGACACGGTTAGCATTGATGATATAAACCACGAGACGTGCAACGCGACGCCTCGCGGCGTTGCACGGGTCCATCAGCTCATTCAGCACGATGCTATTTGCCGTTCCAGGCCTTCAGATTCGCCTCACGGGTTTTCAGCTTTTGCTCCGGCGTCAGCTTGTTATAGCCTTCGCCCAGACCACTTTCCCAGTCGCCATACAGCGGATTTGGCAGAATAATAAAGCGGGTGCCAAACAACTGATGGTTCTGGTTAACAAAGGCACGCCGCTGGGCATTGCCCTGATGCCAGGTGGCCGCACCATAGTCGTTCAGGTTATCACCGATATACAGTACCACATCGTATCCTTCCGCCCTGATGGCATCAAAACGCGCCTGTTTATTGGAACTGTCGGTTTTCAGGCGTAGCGTTTTCTGGTTGACGCCGGTAAAGCCCAGACGTTTGAGGTTATCCGCCGTGGCAGCAGCGTCTTTGTTGTCACGGTTGGAGACATAAAAAACGGTGCCGGCATGGCTGTTAACATAGCGGGCAAACTCCACCGCGCCCGGTACAGCCGCCGCCTGACGTGCCTGAGTCCAGGCGGACCAGCTTTTATCAGCGAACGGCTGGCCGCTTTTCACCTGCCATGCGGAGTAGGCACTGTTATCGATCATGGTTTCATCAAGATCGACAATCACCGCTTTCGGCTTACCGGTCAGCGCGGGGGCACGATCGTAGGCAAGCGTCGCGAAGTTAAAAGCCTGATAAGCCAGCGCCTGATATTCTCCCGACTGCTGGAACCAGTTCAGCCCCATCACCGACTGCTGATTAAGCTCCGCATTGGCATCAGGCTTTTTCGCCACGCAGCCAGAGAGTGCCAGTGCCATCAGAACACCGGTGCTTAACAGGGTTGTTGTTTTCATCTTCGGGGTACAACTCCATTCAGGGATTAACAGAAAGGGGGTTCAGATTGTTGCCTTAAAAATGCAGTATCTTAACGATAATGTGAAGCTCTTGTTGCTTATCAGATTGTTAAAAAGGATTACGTGGTGCCTGATATTTATCGCTCTGCCCTGCTCTCGTCAATTGACTGGCTCGATCACGCTTTCCTGCCTGCCGGGCAACGCCCGCCCGCAGAGAGCATTTATAATCTCCAGCGCCATACGGCGAATGTGGTGCTGGACAGGGAAGCATTACCGGTTAAAAGCCGTGAGGCGGATGCGCTGATCGCCACAGGAACCCGTCCGCTTGCGGTGTATACCGCCGACTGTCTGCCGATCCTGATTGCTGACCACCGCCAGAAGCGAGTGGCTGCGGTCCATGCCGGGCTGCACGGTGCACTTGCCGGGGTACTGATTAACACCTTACGCCACCTGTATCAGTCGGGAGCCACATCAGACAGCATCACGGTCGCTATTGGCCCGGCGATCGGCCCCTGTTGTTATGAGTTGAGCGCGGAAAAGATCGCGGCCATTAAGCAGCAGAACCCCCACAGCCTGTATCCCCTGATTGCCGTGTCAACACAGCAAAGAAACAATCCACTGGCTCTGCGTCCTCAGGCGATAGCCACCACCCACGGGGTGTGGTTTGATTTGCCACTGTTGGCAAAGCGCATGGCGCTGAGGGAAGGCATAACCGCAGCACAAATCGAACTGAGCGACATTTGCACCTACTGTATGGCGGAAGAACAGGCAAGCTATCGCCGCAACAGCCATATGCACTGTGGCTATCAGCAGCGATTTTCATGGATAAAACGGCGATAAATTACGATCGGCGTACTTTAACCGAGCGAAGAATAACGAATTTCTGGTTGGTGGCCACGGTGGTGCAGTTGCCAAACAGCTTTTTCATTTTGTGGTAGTAGTCGAGGTGACGATTGCCAACAATGCGCAGTTCACCACCGTACTGCAGGCAGCGGCGCGCATCACAAAACATTTGCCAGGCGATATTGTCGGTCAGGGTGTTCTGCTGATGGAAAGGCGGATTACACAGCACTGCCTGCACGCTGTCAGCATCAAATCCCGCCAGCGCATTGTTTAACGTAAAGTGACAGCGAGCCAAATCGTCCGGGCGGTTCATCGCCACATTCATTCGGCTGGAGGCGACGGCCATACGGGATTCATCGACAAAATGCACCACCGCAGACGGATTCTGTTGCAGTGCCATCAGGCCAATTACCCCATTACCACAACCAAGATCGACGATCTCACCCTCAAGGCTGTCGGGAAGATGCGCCATGAAAAAACGCGCGCCCACATCCAACCCGCCGCGGGAAAACACGTTGGCATGATTGTGAATACGGTACTGGGTGCCTTCCAGCAGCCACGAACAGGTATCCGGTGCATCCGGCAATGCAGGCAGATCCGCCGTGGTAAAAATCAGACGGGCTTTCTTCACTGCCAGTGAGGTGGTGGTTGCCCCCAACACACGCCCGAACAATTGCAGCGTCGAGGTGTGGATATCCTTTGCCTTACCCGCCGCAACGATCTGCGTATCAGGGGCAACAACATGCCGTAACGCCCGCAACTGCTGCTCAAGCAGTGCCAACGTTTTTGGAATTTTTATCAGTACGCGGGCGGGTTTAACCGGCAGCGGATCCAGGCTGTCAGGAAAATGCACATCATCTTCTTCCATGCCGTTAAGCGCCAGATTGTAACGCGTGGCCAACTGGCTCATCCAGGAGTCACTGATGCTGTAGCACTCCTCACCCGCCAGTGCACAGGCCAGCGCCCCAAAACTGTCATTGAAAATGAATGTCGGGCCATTTGCCGGTTTTTCTGCGATATGCTGCAACAGATACTCATCGGCGGCATCCCATGCCTGAAGCGGACTCTCCTCGCGCGTTCGGGGGAAACGGTGCAATGTCAGCGTGCGGTGGCTCAGTTCGAATTGGCTCATGGGATCACCCGGTGGAAAAATTTCCGCGATTTATCCCCTAAAATGGCTTCACAGTAAACGTTTTTCTTTTCTGGTCCGGTCAGGCACTGGCTGAACAGGATAGGCGGCAGGTACAGCGACACCCCATAATAAATCCTTAATCCCCGGCCTGTGCGTGCCTCTGTCAGACCGCAAACGCGGTTCGCCAGGGGAATCATCACCATGCAAAACGCGTCGGCCAGGCCCACCGCTTGTAACGCCCGTTGCCGGTAAATGCGCACCTGTGCCGATAATCCAACGGCTAAAACTGCGTCGCTGCGACCTCCTGTGTTGCGGCTGCCACTCTGAAACAGATAATTGCACTACCTGCCTGAGTTTTTATGGTGGAAAATGCTAACCAGTTCAGATTTCATCACTATTGAGATGGCATGGCCACCCTATTTTATTTCCCTGCAAGGACGTAAAAGGATGAAACAAAGAACAAAATATTGTTTCCATACGTAAATGGAACCGGATATAGATAAATCACCACCTAACGTAATTAAATCACGCAAGGTAAATCATGAAGAATTCATTCGATCTGCTTATTGATGGATTAGTAAAAGAATATGGTATTCCCGCTTTCCCCGATAAAAATCATGAGGATGAGATTTATTGTTTTGAATTCGGGAATGGTATTTCAATCAAAATATATCAGGATAATAACCGCTGGGTATACTTCCTGGCGGAGACAGGACAAGCCATTGAACTTGATGAAAAAATAATGACAGAGATGCTCTTCCTCAATAGTTTCAGCTTCAAAAAGCCCTTTTTCTCGCTCGGCATAAACAGTCAAAAAATGACGCAGCTACATACACGGGTTCCGCTGGTAGAAGTCAATAATATTGAAATGAGAGGCATTTTCGAAAATATCCTGAATGTGGCAACTGAAATACGAAAAAAATTTAACTTAACGTGAGGTATTTGTAATATGGGTAATGTTTGTGGTACGTCTTCTGGTTCACATCATGTTTACAGTCCGGCGGCCAGCCCGGCACGCAGTTCTGGCGCGTCGTCACCGGCTTATACTGCGGGTGGTCAGCATATCACGTCCGTTTATCAGCTCTCCAACGAGGCGCGGGCAAATTTTCTGTATAACCATGATCCGATGCAGAGTTTAGGCCTGCATTCAGAAACCCCGCTCTACAGGACAACTGACAGGCGTTTTCTGAAAGGGGGACAGCTGGCTGGTAATCCTAAGTCGGTCGCCCGTATCGCGTTGCACGAGAAGATCAGGTTCAACCCACAGGCCCAGTATTACGGTATTTCCCCTCATGAAGCTGCCTCCTATCAACCACAGCAAATACGCGCATCAGAATTAAAAGATCCGTCGCTCAATGTGATGGTAGGTCCCGCAGCGGAACATGCGGTAAGCGCCTATGCCGGAGGCAATCATGTGGCGGTCAAAATGCGCCTGGGCGATTTTCTTGAAAAGGGCGGCAAGGTTTACACTGACGTTTCAGCCGTTGGCACTGACGAAGATTCAGCCCATGCGCTGATTGTGACCTTACCGAAAGGGCAAAAAGTACCTGCAGAGCCGCTTGACGACTGATCGCCGGGCACACCCGCCTGGAATATCTTTGATGTTCAGAACGATGTATGGCGAGGGATGATTATTCCGTTTCCTTCACTTCAGTGCTGAATGTTACTGTGCTTTTCAGGAGCATCCCTGAACAGCTGAAAACAGTCACGCGGTCGCCCTTGCCGAAAGTCTTTGATTTCTGTCCCCGAGGCTGATGCTGCGCGCATTGGTCAGGATATCAGCCATCGGTTTACAGGCGGTTGCAAAAAGAAATAACGTGATAAAAAGCGCCGCTGCCGTTATGCCCGAACACGGAGCGGCTGCTTTACCGTAAACCCGGATTCTCCATTTCGGCACAAAAACCGCAGCGGTCTGCATCCTGGCATTATTAACTCACCATACCCTGCGGTGGCCTTCAGATTTTAGCGCCATGGTCTGTTGTCCATCACTCCCGGATAAATAGCTTGCCTTCAAGCCAGCGCCGTTCGCATGGTAGCCCTATCCGCGTCATGCTGTTGGTACGTCATCGTCGGGATTAAGCCCAATGCCGGACATGATATGAGGCGGGGCATGCAAACCGCCGGTAGATGCGTGCGGCAGATATCCCTCGCGCACGCAAAGGCAATCCATGCAGCCACAACAGCCTGATCCGGCACTGGCTGAACACGACAGCGGATTAGCGAAAAAATAATACCATCGGCTTCGCGAGCGTAGCGAAGATTAACCCCGGCAGGCTGCCATGATAGACTTTGCGGCAGCCAGGTACCTATGCCGGGCCGCGATCTCTCTTTTTGTCAGGAGGCAGCATGTCGTCGCTTATTTATCTGCAGGG
This sequence comes from Erwinia psidii, assembly GCF_003846135.1. Classification (GTDB taxonomy): domain Bacteria; phylum Pseudomonadota; class Gammaproteobacteria; order Enterobacterales; family Enterobacteriaceae; genus Erwinia; species Erwinia psidii. The sequence continues at coordinate 212,580 of NZ_RHHM01000008.1, read as the reverse complement.
CTATCCCGCTTCGTTGCAGGCACAGGTGCACAAACTGATTGCCGAACAGCGGCTGGGCGAGGTACTGCAAACGCGCTATCCGAACAGCCATAACATCACCAGCGATAAAGCGCTGTATGATTACGCGCTGGAGATGAAAAATCAGTCCCTGCGTAATGCCCCACCGCTGAACAAAGTCTTTTATGACAGTAAAATCAAGGTAATGAAACATGCTCTGGGGCTGCATACTGCCATTTCGCGTGTTCAGGGCAGCAAACTGAAAGCCAAGGCAGAGATCCGGGTGGCAACCATCTTCAGGCAGGCACCTGAGGCATTTTTACGAATGATTGTGGTGCATGAACTGGCGCATATTAAAGAGAAGGATCACAGTAAGGCATTTTATCAGCTCTGCTGTCATATTGAACCTCAGTACCATCAACTGGAATTCGATACCCGCCTCTGGTTGACCTGGCGGGACCAGCAAACGCAGCAGTAACCACGGTAACGCAAAACGCCTGTACCCCGTCCTTGGGGTAGCGGCAACGCTGATATAAACAGGCCGGCTTCAGCGAGTCCTTGCCACACCGGTGAGCTGAAGAGGTATACTTTGAAGGCAGTTATGAACTTGCCGTAATTAAAAAATAGCATGAGTGAACAGGTTGAATTGAAACATCACTGAATCCGTTGCCCTCAAGCATTTTGGTTAACTCCGTGCCGGTAAACTGTTTTCCTTTCGTCCAGATCATCATTTTGGTGGTGAGCAGCCCGGCAGCCAACGGACCGGAATAGTCATTATTGATAAGGGCTTCATAAATCATAATTTTTTTACCCCTGCCCAGGCTTTGTTTAATTTTTGACAGCAGTTCATTTCTTTGCGCTTCATTCCAGTCATGAAGTATATTTGACAGAAAAACGGTGTCGTATCCCTTCGGCAGAGGACTTTTAAACATATCGATATTGAGCGTGTCAACTTGCGCCGTCAGACCATATTTCTTCACATACTCTTTCGCTGTTTCACAAACGAGCGGCAAATCGGCAATGGTAAATTTCACTGAGGGATTCTGCTGGGCCAGCGCAATGGAAAAACATCCAGAGCCACCACCAACATCCAGAAACCTGCTGCCTGTTAATAATGCCATTTTCTTCGCCAGCATTACCGCGCCCATTAATGAATGACTGTGCATAGCTTTGGTAAACTTAACTACCCATTCTTTACTCATTAAAGACGAATCTTCCCAATTATCCGTGACCATTTCAACGTTCTTTGTCTGCTCACCGTTACTCCCTTTCAGTGCCTCAAGGACATGTTGAAAAGTAGGAGGCGTTTCTTTGAAAAGTGCGATCATGTCCCCCCAGTAGTAAACACTTTGTTTGAGCAGATATACACGACTGATATCAGTAAGCGTAAACTTACCGTCAATGATTTCTATCAGTTTCAAACCGCAAAACACAGTTGTCATCGCCTGGGTGGCTGTAATATCAAGGTTCAGGGCAAGAGAAAGCTTTTCAATATCAGAAGGGCTTCCATTTAAAATTTCAAAAAAATCCAACTCTAACGCGGCAATCAACATCGGCATATGATACTGCGAAAGCCACAGTTCCATAATGAGTTCATCATTACACTCAGGATATTTGAGACGATCCATTTTTACCTCGCAATAAATAAGAAAAATAAAACATTACTTAAAAAATCACCTGTCATTCTTTGACCAAAAACAAAATAAGAGGAGATGTTTATTTTCAGATAATATTTAATAACTTTATTATGCGCCATGGCATCATCCAGAGTATTTTTTGGTAGGCATTCGGCTTTTGCCAGAAAAATAATACATTCAGAAAAACAATACTGCGTGATAAAGAGATGCCTCTCTTCTACAGTGCATTGTTAACCGATGAATTCCGTCGTGATAACGCTTTCAGGAATAATATAATTTTTTCAGAATTAACCACCGTGATAATCACGCTATACTGACTAATAAACGATGAATATATCAGCATTAATAAATAGCAGCCTTTATCACTGTCACCACAGAATTCAGGACGATACAACGCAACGGCGGGTGAGATAACCACGCCACCGCTAAATAGCGGTTCCGAATAGTAGATCACTGGGTAACAAGTGATGATTGCTTCATTAATCCTGACGACAACGTTGAAGCGTTGATAGCACCGGCTTTGGTTGTGGAAAGCGGGCAATCCCATGCGCCAGAAGGCTTACGTAAAGTGTAGCGGTATCAGGAGCCGTTATTTAGGGTGCCACTGCACCTTCACAGAAAATCTTTCGCTTTTTGGATCAGGCTGGTTTTAGTCAGCGCACCAAGGTATTTCTTCTCCAGCGGGTTATTCAACACCGGCAGACGTTCCAGCGTGACGCGGGCAAAGGCTTCCCAGCCTTCGGTGATCGTCTGGGTTTCATAGATATAAGGAAAGGTTTTATCCACCACGCAACTCACCGGTGAACTCAGGGTGATCTCGTTTTCCAGCACCTTGTGTGAGATATCGTGAACCGACACGGCACCGAGGAACTGTCCCGTCTTGCTGATCACATAGACGAAGCGTTCACGTTTCAGTGAACTAACCGCCAATGCTTTACCCACTGAATCCTCCGGCATAAGTGCGGCGCCTGAGACAATAAACTGCGAAATAATGCCATTGTCGAAGTCAAACTTGGCATCAGATCGGCTGAAGTGGTTTTTAATCACCGGATAAGTGCTACCAGAATGCAGACGGTAAACGGTCATTGAGGCCAGCACACTGGCTACCATTGTTGGGAACAGCAGGCTGCTGTTTTGCGTCATTTCCAGCACCATCAACATCGCCATTAGCGGTGCCTGGCTGACCGAAGCCAACACCGCCCCCATACCCACTGCGGCAAAAATCGCCGCATCACTGACCGACCAACCAGCCATTGAAGCCAGAGAGGCCACCAATGTACCCAGCACGGCCCCCATCAGCAAAGAGGGCGTAAATAACCCGCCGACGGCGTTGGAACCCACCGAAACGGCGGTAGCCATCATCTTCAGCAGCAGCAGAATAACAAGCCCCTTAAGGACAACCCCTCCGGCCATAATGTCCACAATCACGTCATAGCCATTACCGAGAATTTGAGTGGAGCCGGTTGCCATCACACCGACAATCACCCCCCCCAGCGCGAGCCGCAAAGGCAGACTTTTCAACCGTGCGAAGCGTTGTTTGCTCTGAGCAATCAGCCAGATCATCAACCAGCCCAGTAACCCAGCCAGCATACCGATGCTCACCGTCAGCAGCATGTTGCCCGCCGTTAGCTCGAACTGTGCACCCGCAAGAGGATAAATTGCCGAGCGAAAACCCAGCACCCACATGGTTAACACTGCAACCGCTGAGGCAATGATCAACGGAATAAGTCGTTGCAATGCGGAGATACCAAACGCAATTTCCGCGACAAAAATGGCGGACGCCAGCGGCGCATGATAGACCGAAGAGAGCCCGGCAGCCGCAGCCATTGCCACCACCTCGCTGTTTTTTAGCGTTAACCGTCTGATAAACCCAATGCGTCCCATCAGGCTACCGCTCAGAGCGGAAAGCTGCACCATCGGCCCTTCTTTACCAATGGATGCGCCGCTGATGATGCTGGCAATGGATGACAGCGCGCGAAACAGGGATGTTCTGGTGGGGACCGCCTCCAGGCGGGCGTTGATCACTTCCAGATAATCGCTCCGGGCCGCGTCTTTTTGCTCAAGGGCTGTCGCATAACGCAGGAAGAAACCGGCGATCAAGCCACCAGTACCGACAATCAGCGGCCACAGATACCAGGGATAAACGCTAATTGCCTGCGTAACATCACGTTGTGTGCCGAACAGCAAGGCATTGAGTAATTCAATCAGTTGCCGAAAAGCCAGCGTCACCAGCGATGCCACCAGCCCCACGGGGATCGCCACCATAATCGTGGTCCAGTTCAGCGCATGTTTACTGCCTGTCATCTTAATATTTTGCCCGTTCAGTGCCTGAACAGGACCTTATCGTGAGAGGGAAGACATAACAAATCAAATCGTCAGTACAGCCCTGACGCCCACCGCCAGGAAAATACTTCTGAATATTACCAAATGTGATTGACCATTTTCTCACCGTTCGTTATTGTCTGCGTCAGCAAAGGGGAGTAACTTCATTGCCGGTTAATCGTCATGACGGTGCGAATGCACCCGGTTGCCGGGCATCCAGGACCCATCCTGTGTTGTAAGTGAGACCTTGCCGGGAGGCGAGGTTTGCTTGCAGAAAATTGACTGTGGCTGGCGTCTTCCAACGTTAGCCATTTTTATTTTTACAGGAACCTCGAATGAATACCGTAGGCACGCCGTTACTCTGGGGAAGCTTTGCCGTTGTGGTGCTGATAATGCTGGCGATTGACCTGCTGTCACAAGGGCGTCGGGGCAGTCAGACTATGTCTCTTAAACAGGCCGCATTATGGTCGCTGGTCTGGATTTCGATATCATTGCTTTTCGCCGCCAGTCTGTGGTGGTACCTGCAGAGCACCGCCGGAGCAGAAGTTGCTCACAGGCAAACGCTTGCCTTTCTCACTGGCTATGTACTGGAAAAAGCACTGGCAGTGGATAACGTCTTCGTGTGGCTGATGCTGTTCAGCTACTTTGCTGTTCCGGCTCATTTGCAACGCCGGGTGCTGATTTACGGTGTGCTGGGCGCTATTGTTCTGCGCACCATCATGATCTTTGCCGGTAGCTGGCTGGTGAATGAATTCAGCTGGATACTGTACGTGTTTGGCGCGTTTCTGCTGCTTACCGGCGTTAAGATGGCAATGGCAGGCAAAGACGGTGAAGGCGCCGTCGGCGATAAGCCGCTGGTGCGCTGGCTGCGAGGGCATCTGCGTATGACCGACGACCTCGACGGTGAAAAGTTTTTTGTTCGTCGTAGCGGTGTGCTGTTCGCTACCCCGTTATTTCTGGTCCTGATTATGGTCGAGCTTAGCGATGTGATCTTTGCCGTCGACAGCATCCCGGCCATTTTCGCCGTCACCACTGACCCTTTTATTGTTCTCACCTCTAACCTGTTCGCCATCCTTGGGCTTCGTGCCATGTACTTCCTGCTGGCTGGGGTGGCTGAACGTTTTTCCATGCTGAAATATGGCCTGGCAGTGATACTGGTGTTTATCGGTTTCAAAATGCTGATCGTCGACTTCTTCCACATTCCGGTGGCAGTATCACTGAGCGTGGTCGGCGGCATTCTCACTATGACACTTATTATTAACGCTCTGGTTAATCGTCGTAACGATCGACAACAAAAGCATAAATAACTAATTCACCCTTGTATAACAGCAGGCCTGCGTGCAGAAAGAACACCCTGCCGCAGGCTATTTTTCACTTCCCCTGACATCACATTTCTTTATACTTCCCCGGTAAAAAAACTTTGTCGCACGTTCAGCACCAACAACATGGTCTGATTTTACTCTTCACTTTACTAACTGGTTTTACTATGAGTATGGAAAAAAACCGTCCGGGGATGCTACAACGCCTGTTACAGGGGAGTCTGGTGAGCCAGATTTTGCTCGGTTTGATCGCGGGTATCGCCCTTGCCTGGTTTTCAAAGGAGAGCGCCGAATCCGTTCACCTGCTGGGTACATTGTTCGTCAGTGCGCTGAAAGCGGTGGCACCTCTGCTGGTGATGGTGCTGGTGATTGCCTCTATTGCTAATCATCAACATGGGCAGAAAACCAATATACGCCCTATCATCATTCTGTATCTGCTGAGCACCTTCTTTGCCGCCGTGCTGGCCGTGGTGTTCAGCCATCTGTTTCCGCAAAACCTGACGCTGAGCGCGGCTGACCAGCATATTGTGCCACCGTCAGGCATTATGGCCGTGCTTAACGGACTGCTCACCAGCATGGTTGCCAATCCCATCGAAGCGCTGATGCACGCGAACTACATTGGTATCCTCGTGTGGGCTATTGGCCTTGGTTTCGCTTTCCGTCACAGCAGCGAGACAAGCCGCGCGTTCCTGAACGATGCCGCCAATGCGGTTACCTGGCTGGTACGTATCGTTATCCGCTTCGCACCACTGGGGATCTTCGGGCTGGTTGCCTCCATTCTGGCTTCAACCGGGTTTTCAGCACTGTGGGATTATGCCCACCTGCTTGGCCTGCTGTTAGGCTGTATGTTGCTGATGGCGCTGGTGGTCAATCCGCTTCTGGTGTGGTGGAAAATTCGCCGCAATCCTTATCCACTGGTGTTTACCTGCCTGCGGGAAAGCGGCGTAACCGCATTCTTCACCCGTAGCTCTGCCGCCAATATTCCGGTCAATATGGCGCTGGCAAAGAAACTCGGCCTGGATGAAGATACGTATTCCGTGTCGATCCCGGTAGGGGCGAATATCAGTATGGCAGGTGCGTCCATCACCATCACCGTGCTGACGCTGGCAGCGGTCAACACGCTTGGTATTCAGGTGGATATCAGCACCGCCATCCTGCTCAGTCTGGTGGCCTCAATCTGTGCCTGTGGCGCTTCCGGTGTGGCCGGAGGTTCACTACTGCTGATCCCGGTGGCCTGCAATATGTTTGGCATTCCCAACGATGTCGCCATGCAGGTCGTCGCGGTCGGTTTTGTGATTGGTGTTTTGCAGGATTCCGCTGAAACGGCGCTCAACTCTTCGGCAGATATTTTGTTTACTGCGGCGGCCTGCATGGCCGAAAAGCCATCAGACCAGAAACCTGTTCGCCATGAGGGGTGAATGCGTGCTGTGCTGCAATACCGTATCTGACGCGCCCGTTAAAGGATGTAGCCATTAACTGAAAGACGTTTTGCCCTGTGCTTTTCGGCAAGTCACCGCTTCCGGCGATGTCCTGCGGGACAGGGCAGGCGGTGGATGACTTACCCTCCGTTGTGATTCACTGCCTGGCCCGACTACCTCACCGTTAGTGGGCCGTTGGATTAGGTACTGATAAGCGCCGCCCACGGCTATTCCGGCCTGAACAAACGGCAATACGCATCTTAACTTTGTGGCAGAAACTAACGCCGCGAGGCCATATCCAACCCTGATGGCAGGAAGTTTCTCTCTGCCAGCGGCGTCGCTCACGGTTCTTTCTGCACGGTCCACATTCCTCTACCCGGGGCTAAAAATCGTCGGGATAACCTGTCGTGTCCCAGCTATTGCCCAATTATCACGGCGTTGCATGCAACACTGACAGTGCCTGCTGCTGAAAAAAGACAGCGATAACCCGGCAATCACCCGTATAGCGCAAAAAATTAACTTTTCCGCTCTGTTCAGCGCACCAATGCACATGAGTAAGCTAATTTATGTCAGCCTGTGTAAAAGCTCTTTGCGCCTGACTTTCACGCCTGTAAAACATTCCTTCCGCTGGGTCGATCATTGCCTGTTCCCCGGCGTATGATTATACGTAAAAGGGCTTTTTCTCCTTTAATACCAGTTGCCGGCGCCGGTGTTTTGTACCCATGATCATTCATCCGTGTAAAGTCATCAATCCGCACCCATACTAATGATGAATTAACCGTGCCGGATTTTGCCCAAAACAGCACTACTATGATGCTCAGGAATTGCTTTAATGGATATTTTTAAAGAACTGGTTCACGCTCTGTGGCAACAGGATTATGAAATGCTTGCCGATCCGACGCTGGTATGGGCAATCTATTTCATTCTGTTTTTAATTCTGTTTCTCGAAAACGGCCTGTTACCCGCAGCATTTTTACCCGGTGACAGTCTGTTGATTCTGGTCGGCGTACTGATTGCCAAAGGCACAATGACGTTCCCACTGACATTACTGATCCTGACGGCTGCCGCCAGCCTGGGTTGTTGGGTCGGCTATATCCAGGGACGATGGCTGGGCAACACTTCAATTATACAAAAATGGCTGTCGCACTTGCCGGTGCAGTACCATGAAAGGGCGCACAGATTATTTCATCGCCACGGTCTCTCGGCACTGCTGATAGGACGATTCATTGCTTTTGTGCGAACACTACTACCCACTATTGCCGGTCTGTCAGGTCTGAGCAACGCTCGCTTTCAGTTTTTCAACTGGATGAGTGGTTTTCTGTGGGTGCTGATTCTGACCGTGATGGGTTTCGTACTGGGGAAAACGCCAATTTTCCTCAAATACGAAGATCAACTGATGTTCTGCCTGATGCTACTGCCGCTGGTGCTGCTTGTTATCGGCCTGGTTGGCTCGCTTTACGTATTGTGGCAGAAAAAGCGCCGTGCCAGTAAATAGAAAGGGAGTTGATCATGCATAAGAGGATCGAGAGGATCCGCCGGCAGACGTTGCCCCGATACATCGCTTTATTTACGGTGGGCGTCGTTTTGCTAATAGCCCTCTTTTTGCCTGTATTTATGCGCAATGAGTCTGCTCTGCACATCCGTGCATCGCATCAGGGCCTCGCCTTACCCGATGGGTTCTTTGTCTACCAGCGACTTAATGATGAAGGTATCCCGATCAAAAGCATCACCCTTGATAACAACGCCCTGATTATCAAATTCGATACCTCAAAACAGAGTGAAGCGGCAGAGAAAGTGTTGCGGGACCTGTTGCCATTCGATTTCGACATTGCACAACAGGAGGAGCATACCGCTTCTGACTGGATGCCCCACTACCAAATCTTCGGATAATCCCCTGATGCCCGTTTTTCCCGCACGGGCGGCTCGCTCCCCTGTGAATGGGATCTCTTTTTGAGCTTTCCCTTTTTTCTGACTAAGCTTACCCAAGGGTAAGATTGAAGTATTTACAGGACCAGCAGGGTTTAACAGTCCCCGCACAACGGAAGGTAGCAACTGAGATGAAATATCGCACAATCCCAGGATTTATTCTTCTCAGCCTGAGCAGTTTCTCTCAGGCGGCTGATTCTCTTTGTATGCAAAAAGAGCAGGATATTCAGCATGAGATCGCTATCGCTCACCAGCATAACAATCAGCGGCGGGTGAATGGCCTGGAAAGAGCACTAACGCAAGCACGTGCAGATTGTTCAGATGAGAAGCTGAAAACGATTCATCAGCAAAAAATCAAACAACATCAGCAAAAAGTAGCAGAACGTCAGAAAGAACTGGATCAGGAGAAAGCAGAGGGTAATGACAGCAAGAAGATAGCCAAACGCGAAGAGAAACTGGCCGAAGCAAAACATGAATTGCAGGAAGTCCTGTCTGCACCCTATTGATAGCCGTGAATCAGGCTATCTCCAATCGAATATTTAAGGAGTTTATTATGTCAAAAGATACCACCTCTGAGCATCTGCGTGCTGAACTGAAAACGCTGGCAGACACGCTGGAAGAAGTGCTGAGTAGTACCAGTGAAAAATCAAAATCAGAGCTGGATAAATTGCGCAGTAAGGCTCAGAGCGCATTGAAAGAGACTCGTGCACGTCTGGGAGATTCAGGCGATCGAATCGCTAAAACGTCGCGCGAAGTCGCCGATCACGCGGACGTTTATGTTCGTGAGAATCCCTGGACAAGCGTGGGTATCGGTGCCGCCATTGGTGTGGTTCTGGGTGTCCTGCTGACGCGTCGTTAACAATGGCTGATTCACAACAAAGCCAGGGCCCCGGCAAAGGGGTCATTAACATTGCTCAGCGTATTGTCACCACTATGGTTGGGATCGTTGAAACCCGCGTGCGGCTGGCAGTTGTTGAACTTGAGGAGGAAAAGGCCCGGCTTATTCAGATGCTAATGATGGTCGGCCTTACCATGCTTTTCACCGCTTTCGGCCTTATGAGCCTGATGGTGCTGATTATCTGGGCAGTGGATGCACAATATCGCCTAATGGCGATTGCTATCACCACCGCCGTGCTTTTTGCACTGGCGATAATCTTTGGCCTCTGGACGCTGGTGAAATCACGCCGTTCAACGCTTCTCAGTGCAACCCGTAAAGAACTGCAGTCCGACCGCAGGCTGCTGGAGGACGACTGATGAGCCGCGAACTCGCCAGACGAAAAACCGAGCTGTTACGTCAGGTGCAACAACAGCGGCTCGACCTGAGTGCAGAAAAGAAATGGTGGTTGGAAAGCACGGCGCGTTATGACAGCGGCTGGCTCACCCTGGTTAGCCTTCGTCGCTATCTGGCCGTAGGCAGCAGCCTGATGGCCGTATGGTCAATACGTCATCCGCGCAGAATCACCCGTTGGGCCAGACGTGGCCTTGGCATATGGAGCACATGGCGCATGGTGCGCAACTATCTTCCCCGCTCTTAATACCGTTTTAAACCCCTTCCTGCGACAGTATCCGGTGGCAACCGGATCTGTTCCACCTGTTCAGTTTTCCTGAAGAACTTGGACAGTTTATCTTACTTACAATGACCACCCTGCCCGAATATCATTTATGGCAATCAACGGCATCATACGTTAAATACATGTTATACATGTCTTAAGCGACGACCAGTCAACTTATCAGCCAGTAAGAATCTATGAGGTTAACCATGAAAAAGTTAGAAAATATCAGTTTCCTGATCGCACGCATTCTGATGCCGATACTGTTTATCGTGGCGGGCTGGGGAAAAATCACCGGTTATGTCAGAACAGAGCAATATATGGAGCACATGGGCGTCCCTGGGTTCTTATTACCGCTGACTATCCTGCTCGAACTCGGAGGTGGTCTGGCTATTCTGCTCGGCTTTCTCACCCGCTTTACCGCTATCTTTACTGCAGTCTTTGCGGTAATTACGGCATTTATTTTTCATATTGATTTCAGCGTTGAGGGTAACTCAATCAACTTTATGAAAAACCTTACCATTGCTGGCGGCTATCTGTTGCTGTTTATCACCGGCCCAGGCGCCTACAGTGTGGATCGCCTACTGAACAGGAAATGGTAACCTGGAAATATTAAAAAGCAGGCCATTAAACGACCTGCTTTAAACAAGCATAAAGAAAAGCTTTTCGACCGAATGAAAAAAGCAGGCATATACCGAAATAATTCAGAAAGCTATTTGCTCAATTTCATTCAGCCAAATAAACCAACTAATGCGAATAACTTTTTAGCCTCATTATGAGGCTTTTTTAGCCCGGAGCTGTGAAATAGCGCTGATACCAAAACTCACAATGCCAATAACACCACTACCAATATTGTTGATAGCAGAAACAAAATCCATCTCAAGAAGGCTACCAATACCAGAACCTAAAGTTTTGCCAGCAGTCTCCGCATCCGTATCCAGGCCACCCAGGGCAGTACCCTGATCAACGATGCTACCGATAGCAGCCCCAATAGTTGAGACCAGATCTGCTAAAGCACCAGCCCCTGATACAGCATGAACTTCCTGAGAAGTTAAATCGCGCATAATACTCTCCTTAGTTTTTTATTTTGCGCTTTCATAGCGCACAAACATTTTAATTAAAATAAAAAAGGAAAGTCAAACAATTAAATTATTTTTTTCCTGACAGGACATAGTTAAAAATCAAATAGGAAACATAAACATACGACTGGAAAAATATTACCAATCTTTTTTAATAAACAAAAAAGCAGGAAAAATCTCATTCCTGATAATATGCTTACTGCAAAAATTGACAGAACTTTCTGATAAAAAAACCATCTCTATCTGAACACTTTTAAATAAAAAACACCTGCTTTACCGATTCAAAATCAGATTATATAACTGATAGCTAAATAGCTATATGGATACCTTTCCGATGCAAGCACGGACAGTGTTTTCCCTGACAATGTAGTCCACATATGTTCGGCTTCATGAGCCATGATGAACATCTGGACTCTCTGGTCTCATGAGTGCTATGGCTTATTAGAGTCCAGCTATTTGCCAGGTTCACAGAGAGTCAATTCTACCTGTCAGTACATCAACTTTTTAGATATCTCTAAAAATAAGTGTGTTAATTAGCAATATACTCTGTTTTATGGTTTACCAGCGCCATACCATTCGCGCATTTTTGTTCACCAGTACCACAACCGCTTTATTCACGCCATTTCGGATGATTATTCCCTTCAGCCAGCCTTGCAGGCCGCAGCACCTCTCATCCGTAAAGTTAATGACGTGACAGACTGCTGAGCGAACACTATGGATAAGCCCCCACAGAAATAACTGTCACCACCTTTCGTTATTCCCGGAAGTTTGGTCTTTTCGCCGCCACTGTATTCTTTCAGGAACAGCCCTGATCACAGGCAAAGTGCCAGCCATGTTGAAAATCACTGCTGTCACCCAGTAATACGGTCAGCGCTGATGCCCCCGGTGGCCCGATACCCGGTATTCCTTGCAGCCTGACGGTATTCTCATTTTGCTGACTGATATGGGCAAGACCTACGTCCGCCGCTGCTGACTGCTATGCAGTTCCTGTAGCATCCCGTGGAACAGCTGGCGGCCTGGTGTCGCCAGTTCATTTTATGCATCTTCCGGGTCATCAGGCAGGCAGACCATAATGTTATGTGCGCCTTCCGGGATGGCAATACCGTATTCCAGGCCCCCTCTTATCGGGTTGATGAGGGACGTTCTGTTTTACATCCGTCGCTGGCGAACCCGGTGCAGACACTGAATATCCTGCTGCTCAACGCTTTTTTGGCACATAACGCATTCCCGGACGGCTGTCAGCCTCAACGATAGCGATGGCATTATTTAAATCGTTTTCACTTCCCACTCTGAAGGGAGCCACATATTGCGGACTGATTTGTTTAACTTCATGTCCGAATTGACTGAACTGCCGTGCCCGGTAATTGGCACTGCCACAGGCTTCTGTGACTGTATGGGAGCGAGGCAGCTAAGTAATAAAGGCCATCAGCTTTTCACAAGTAAGCATTTTATTGATTTTCTTTTCGCCCCGCACAGAAGTGATATGCACCTGAAAAACTCGCGTTGCCAGATCAATTCCTGTAATTTCCCCACTGGACATCTCTTTATTTTGCTGTTGGTTTGCTTTTACAGCATGGCTCACTGAAGCCGGTGAGGAGATGCCCATTTCATTAGCGCCTGACACCGCTACAGTTGCTGATTTTGGATAATATCTGTTCCAGCAGAAGTAAATGCCAGTGATCTCACATGGTGACTGTTTTTTTCGCCTGTAAAGCACAATCCCTGTTCTGCAGGGAAAGGTGAAAAGTGGAGCACTATTGCACGCAGCTATCTAAATAGCGGTTCCGAATAGTAGATCACTGGGTAACAAGTGGTGATTGCTTCATTAATCCTGACGACAATTTTGAAGCGTTGATAGCACCGGAAAGCGAGCAATCCCATGTGCCACAGGACTTTCGTAAAGTGTAGCGGTATCAGGAACCGCTATTTAGCCATATCCGACAGCGTTAATTGATATAACATAATCACACGTTGATCCAGGGAACGATGGCCGCTCAACAGCGATCGCGGGCTGACCGCTATTATTTATCCATCTCTCACTGGCCTGGTCATTGGCGCCACCTCAGGCTGATTAAGCCTGTACAGAAGCACCTTATTCCACAACTCCCATTATTAATGCTGAAAATAACATAATACCCATCTGCAATTTCCCGCACGGCGGATGACATTGCGGGTAAGCTTCATCCTCTTTATTGCTCTGTTAGCATCGCGACAGAAAATACGCCAGACAGGCAAACATACCGGTGCAAAAAAATAAGCAATGAGACTCGATTATCAGCAACAGATAAATGAATCATTCCTAAAAGAACAAATTATCAGCCAACACCACCCAGATGCTTTAAGTTCCTCGTCTCGCTAACAACTTCGGTATTTCCCGCAGACACCAGGCTTTCGCCTCTCCCATACTGTCCCGTCGCCACGCCATGATAATGTCCACTTCGCGGGTGTATTCCGGGCTGACCACTCGCAACCGCCCGTCAGCAATATCTTTTTCCACCACAGGATAAGGCATAGAAGCCACACCAAGCCCTGCCAGCAAGGCACGATGTTTATCTTCGATTGAACTCACCGTCAGCCGCTGCTGCTTATCTAACAGTTGCACGGTAAGTACCGGACGCTCGCGTGCAGTATCTGCCACCGCAATCCCACGATATTTTGCTCTGGTCACTTCCGAGAGCGGTTCCGGCTCGTTGTGAATCGGGTGATCAGCACTGGCGACATAAACACTTAATATACTGTAGAGCTTGCGGCTGTTTATTTCTGATGAAGCACGAAAATGTAAATCCGGGGCGATAACGATGTCCGCCCGCCCCTGTTCCAGGCGCTCCCAGGCACCGGCAAGCACTTCGGTGATCAACGAAATCTGGGTACTGGCTTTATCAGCCAGTTTATTGATTAACGGAAACAGAGTGGCACATGGCACCAGCGCTTCAGTGACGATGGTGAGATGGGGTTCCCAGCCCCGCGCCAGTGCCTCAGCATCCGTGGTCAGTTTATCTGCGGCTTCCAGTAATACCCGACCCCGCTGCAAAAGCAGTCGGCCCACGTTAGTGAATTTAGTACGGTGGCCAGAGCGGTCAAACAGTACCACATCCAGCTCTTCCTCCAGCTTTTGCATGGTGTAACTAAGCGCGGAAGGAACGCGACCTAACTCCTCGGCGGCGGCGGCAAAACTGCCCCGTCGGTCAATCGCGTCCATGACCCGTAACGCTTCCAGTGTCAAAGCACGGTCTTTAGCCATCGCAATTCTCTGTCAGTAATTTTGAATATACCGGGCAGATTAACTGGCTAACAATCCGCCGTCCAGAGCCTTACTATCATCTTATAATACCAGCCTGGGTGCAGACCAATCGGGGAGGCGCTGATGATTACCAGTCGCATGGTGCAGGAATGTGGTAAGGCTGATTATGGCTGGCTGCAGGCGCGTTATACTTTTTCATTTGGGCACTATTTTGACCCTCAATTACTGGGATATGCCTCCCTGCGCGTACTCAATCAGGAAGTACTGGCACCAGGCGCTTCTTTTCAGGCACGAAGCTATCCTGAGGTCGATGTCCTGAATCTTGTCTTGCTGGGTGAGGCAGAATATCGCGACAGCAGAGGCAACCATACCCGCGCATCTTCAGGCGAGGTCTTGTTGCTGTCCACTCATCCCGGTATTAGCTACAGCGAATGCAATCTCAGTAACGTGCAACCGCTGACCAGAATGCAGCTGTGGCTGGATGCGTGCCCGGAACGGGACAACACTGCGATCCAGCGCATAGCGTTGGCAAAAAATGGTGGATGCACCCTGCTGGCTTCGCCAGACGGCATGGCGCAAAGCTTACAGCTTCGCCAGCAGATCTGGATACATCACCTGGAGATGAAAACGGGTGAAACACAGACGATTAAATTGCATGGCTCACATGCTTATGTTCAGTCGATTCATGGCAACTTTCATGCATCAACTCCGTCTCAGGCCGCTGAGGCACTCGCATGCGGCGATGGCGCATTTATTCGTGACGATCCATTGGTCACGCTGGTGGCTGATACCCCGCTGCGGGCGCTGGTGATCGATTTACCCGCGTGAATATTCAGGGCCAGCAACTGGCTCCATCATGTTGTATTGCAGCGCCATGCTGAAATACGCCAGTGCTATTGTTAATGTATCTCTCGCTGGCGTTTTGTCAGCCAGTATTGGTGTAGTTGCAGAGCTGCTGGCGCAATGGCGGCCTGACTGTCTTCCCACTGTGCCGGCGTCATAGTATCCAGCTGCGGGAAGTTCTCTTCTTTACCATGTAAAGCAATCGCTTCCAGCACCGGCTGTAAGGTTGTTGGCAGTGCAGACCAGTCGTCCAGTGCCACACCACGCAAATAGCCAAAGCACCACTCTTCCACCACGGTAAACTCTTGCCCTTCAGTCTGACGAAAACCAAACATCGGTTCAAACTGATCGGGTGCAAAATTAAGCCGATCGCTAATGTCGTTCATATGCTGTAAGACAAGATTCATAAAGCGATTCAGCGTGTCTGCAGAAGGCCATTCAGGAAGATGCTCCTCACCGCCCCACAGCGCCGTCAGCCAGATTGAAGGCGGGACCAGGTTGGGACCAGAGAGGATTGCCGTCAGCATACCATCCAGTTCGGACACATCGAGCACCGAATCATCATTTCCGTGATTAAGCAGAATCTCATCCAGCCATTCCAACTCTTCTTCATCCAGCGGTCCGCTATTCATATGGCTTCTCCTTCGCAATTAACCTCCTGCGAGTTTACCCGCTAACGCGGATAAAAGGGTATACAAAGGTTAAGGCACTGCGATGTTTTTAGCGCTGCACACGCGCCGTGGGCGGTACTTATTACCAGCATCCTGTACGCTGGCGTGCCGTTTTTTTCAGTGAAGGGTGCTGACAAACGTATTATCTGTCATGCAAGGAGAACCGCGCCGCTGAATGGTGCGGCGCGGTACGGGTAAAAGTTACTCTTTGGCTAAAGGTGTTTCAATTTCCTGCGGAGCTTTCGAACCCTGAATAGTGGATACGCGTTTTTCCACCTCAGCCACCTGATTTGCGTTGTGTAACAGGGTATAAGTCAGGTCAAAACGGGTGCTCTTTCCTGCTTCAAGTTTCTTGACTCGTTTCTGCTCACGCTCAATGGTAACCGGATAAGCATAGCTGGTGCCCGGCTCGATCCCCGTTACATAGCCTTGCTTAAGCGTGTCAGTATTTTTCCACATCGTCAGTACCGGAAGTTGGGAAGTATTAAAGCTAATCGCGGCCCCCTTATCTCCGGCCTTGTTAATAACTGCCGCAACGGTTTGCCTGTCCGAATCAGCCAGTGGCTTAAAGTTAAACACCATTTCATCAAACCCTTTGGTCGGCCCGGTGTAGGTTTGCCAGTTTTTCAGACCGCCTTTGGCGTAATCATTGAAGGGACTGACGCTTTCAACCGGCGCGATAAAACGGGCTCCCTCCTCCAGAATCGGCGTGCCAAAGTTACTGTGATAGATAATCTGATAATCATGGTCGTAATCAGCGTGATTGGTCAGAACATCGTGCAGGCTGAAGCTGTTACTACCGGGAATATAGCTCAACTCTGTTGCAGTCTGGAGATCGACCTTTTTAAAGGTGCTTTCTTTCACCAGACCGCGAATACGGATCTCATAAGGTGCGGTTTCGCTGACCTCAACTGAGACTTCAGAAGCCGGGGTATTACCCACTTTGCCATGCAGGGTATAGATACGGCCATCCGCGGTCACCGGATGACCTGTCCATTCATAGCCGCAGCGCACCACCATTTCGTTAAAACCATCCAGCCAGCCAAGACCATTACGGCTTTCAAGATTGATAAATGCCGGGTTCACCACCTCTTTCACCGGCGAATCCCATCCCATGCGAACGCCATAACCTTCAACATGTAACAGATTCATGCCGCGTGTCGGGCTAAGCGTGATGGTCAGGCCATTTTTGCTGGTAATAGTGATGATTTTACTGCCTTCCTGTTTGCCCCCGTGGAGAACTTTTTGTTCAATGCTGAAAGTTTGGTTTTTAATTTTCAGCTGCTGGCTGGTTACCTGCCAGTTACCTTGTTCTGTACCGTTTTCAGCGCTGGTCAGCACCCAGTTTTTGGCGTATACCTGGCCAGACACAAGCAGAGCAAGAGTAGATAACAGCAACGTTTTTTTCATGAATTCTTCCTTTTAGCTGAATCGATTATGTCTATAACCCCTGAAATCTAATGATTACTGGTGGAAAAAAATGTGATCGATTTCATCTGGCAGCACAAAAATGTAAAGAAAATTAAAAAATCTGATTTCAATCTCATTACCTGATGAAAACATTGTGGTGCATAAGAAGGTGATGTAAGGGAGGGAAAGCAGCTGAGGTTTCACGATTCAGCCGTAAAGCGGAGTGATTGCCGCAAGACGGTATGCCCATCGTGAATTCGCCAAGCAAAATGTCCTAAGATTTTCACCTGTGGGCACTGTGTAAATATCCCGCATAATCGTGCCATTCACATTCAGAGATCTTCCGGCATACTCATTTTGCCAACGAAGGAGATCGCTATGCGTAAAGCCCGTTTTACTGAGCATCAGTAAATCACGGTGATTAAATCAGTTGAAGCCGGACGAACAGTGAAAGATGTCTGCCGCGAGGACGGAATCTCTGAAGCCACGTATTACAACTGGAAGTCTACATACGGTGGCATGGAAACATCTGATATTAAAAAAATTAAGGATCTTGAGGACCAGAACCGACGGCTCAGGCAGATGTTTGCCGACCTCAGTCTTGAGAATCGGGCACAGAAAGACGTTATCGAAAAAAGCTCTGAAGCCAGCCTTTAAGCGTGGGCTGGTGACGCATCTGATAATAACACTGAGTATTCGTCAGGCCTGCCGGAGTCTGAACCTGAGCAGAACGGTTTACCATTACCGCCCGGATACCACGCGTGACGTACCCGTTATTTTCGCGTTGCAGACGGCTGCGGAAAGATATCCACGATACGGCTTCCCGAAGCTGTTTCAGGTTCTGCGGCGGCAGGGATACCAGCGGAACCATAAACGGACCCACCGTATTTACTGTCTGCTGAAACTGAATTTTCGTCGCAAAGGCAAACAGCGTCTGCCGGTACGTAATCCATCACCGCTGACCACACCGGAAGCGCTGAACCAGAGCTGGTCTGTTGATTTCATGCATGACGCGCTGATTTGTGGTCGTCGCTTTCGCACATTCAATGTCGTCGATAATTTTAATCGTGAAGCGTTGTCGATCGAAACAGACCTGAACCTTTCGGCCCAACGGGTGGTTCGGGTGCCCGACAGGAGCGACGCAAACCGGGGATATCCCGCGATGCTTCGCATGGTTAACGGCCCGGAATTTATTTCTCTGACTCTGGCTGAGTGGGCAGAAGTGCATGCAGTGAGGCTGGAATTTATCAAACCGGGTAAACCGACTCAGAATGCATTTACTGAACGCTTTAACCGGACATACCGCACTGAAATACTCGATTTCTGTCTGTTCAGAACGCTGAACGAAGTACGGGAAATCACAGAGCGGTGGCTTTCAGAATATAACTGAGAACGTCCACATGAATCACTGAACAACCTGACACCGGAGGAATACCGATGACAACACCATCTGGCCGGGATCTCAAAAAATACGTGGAACTAAAAAGGGTCTGTTAATAATGTCATAAATGCTGCCTGAAGGTAGCTGCTCTTTTTACCCAGTCTTCCAGAACCAGACCCGATACCCGCTCAAATTCCCGCACATTATTGGTCACCAGTATCGCCCCTGCCGCGATGGCATGCCCAGCGATCGCCGTGTCATTCGGGCCGATCGGCGTGCCGGCCATTCGCAGCGCGACGCGGATGCCAGTGGTGCTGTCCACCGCGGCGCGGTCCCAGGGCAGGATGGCATCGAGGCGGGTGCAGAACGCGTCAACCAGCTGGATGTGACGCGGCGAGGCCTTCGGGCTGGTGGCACCAAGGCGCATCTCTGAGTAGGTAATGGCCGAGATCACGATGCGCTGATTACGGAGCACTGCCTGCTCCAGGCGCTTCAGTACTGCTTCCGGCTGCTGGTGGCTAACCAGATTTCGCCGGAAGGGAGGAATTAAAGAGGCGATAGCACAAACCGCGTTTGCAACCTCAGCGCCCTCACCTTCGGTTGTCCTCCCCCCACAGAGTCCTCGTTTACTCGTCATATCCTCCAACTCACCAGCCAATAAGGTCATGCAGAATATTGCTTTTCAGGAAAATTCTCATTATCACATCAATAATATTAATGTAGTGCAACATATGGCAATGAACTTCTCATTGCACATATATACACACGCTTACAAATAGATGGCCGAAAAGACATGGTTAAATGAATTTAATTTATGTATAAATTCCCTGCCAAAACAACGCTAATTATCATAGCGTTATGCGGTAGCCATGGGTCTGTCCATGAAATACACATCAAATATGCCACACAAATGACAATGTGTTCGTATGAAGGTTGTGTGACATGAATGTTAATAACTTACGGAGAAACATTATGCATTTTAATGATGAATTAGAGCTGAACGAAACTCACGAAGCTGTTGAACTGACTCAGGAAGAGATGATGGCCATCGCAGGCGGTATGAAAGCCTGATAGTACCCACGCAGGGGAGGTGACTCCCCTGTATCTCACAGGGTGTTCTTGTAAGATATGTCTGTAGAGCTGACCACACGGCTGAATAAAAAATTCATCAGTAGACCTTTTATCCTGATAACCGGAATGAGCGTTGCTGCCAGTCTGAGTCTGCTTGCCATATTGCTGACGCAGTTTGAAGTTAAAAGCAGAAAAGAAGTCGATTTGCATGCTTCGCTGACAGCCAGCAAGGTTGCCAGCGGTGAAGTTATAAGCACCTATCAACTTACCTCTCAGCTTCCGCGGAAAATGACAGAATCAGAGTGCCGGCACGTCGTGCAGTCTAAATTAAGGGTTGAAAATCCCTATAACGAAAGCAACGGCCAGTATACTTATCATTATCAACCGGGATATAACCAGAATAATTCACGCTGTGACGTAACGATAGAATTTTCCACAAACTCCGCCCACCTGACACCACGCAGCAGCATATCTGTAAGTTATATTGACAACGCAACCACGGAGAGCCTGCTTCACTCTCTACTTGAAAAATAGTCAGATTATGATGAGAAAAAAAATTAATGTCATTTTACAAAGTGAGCAAGCGGATTGCGGACATGCATGCCTGTGCATGATATCCGGGTACTGGGGCAAGGAGCTGACACTTGAAGAGTTAAAATTCGCTTATTCAACGAGTGTACGCGGCATTAATCTGCTAACTCTCAAAAACATCGCCACAGAAATAGGATTTAGCAGCACTGCTATTAAATGTTCCACAGAAAAACTAATCATACAGAAACAGCCAGCCATAATACACTGGAATAAAAACCACTATGTTGTTTTTGAGGCATACCGCAAGGGAAACTTTTACATTATAGATCCAGTTAGCGGCAGAAGAAAAATACCACAGCAGGAGTTTGAAAAACAGTTTAATGGTATCTGCCTTATCATGACGCCAGGCACAGATCTGGTTAAGAAAAAAAATAAGAAAGAAGATCATGTAAAAAAAATAATTATCCCCATCTTCCTGTCCAGCATACCGTACATACTGGTTATTTCACTACTTCTTGAGATAATCAATATTGCAATTCCTTTCTCCTATGGTTGGCTTATCGACAAAGTAATTAAAGAAAAGTCTTCAAGCGTCATCACTGGATATGTTTTGCTATCTTCCCTGTTAATAATACTAACCATCATAGCCTCGATAATAAAGAACAAAATATTGCTCATTAAGGGAAGTGAGTTTTACTTAACTATGCAGGAAGAACTACAGAATAAAATATTCAATCTTCCTTTGAGCTTTTATGAAAAAAAGAATGCCGGAGAAATAGCAGCGCGATTAAACAGCATTAACTACATTAGAAGGACATTTAGTACTGAATCATCCAACATCGTTACTAACGCCCTGCTTTCGGTTGTATCGCTTGCAACGCTATTTTTCATAAATCACCTCCTTCCGTTAATAACGGTAGCGATGCTTGCGGCATTTATAGTAGTTAGAATGATATTTTACAAACATCAAATGTATGCAAGAAACAGTGAATATGCCAAAGCCCCTGTTCTGTATTCCATTGTGCAAGAGTCCATTACTGCAATGCCCAGCATAAAAATGGCACAGAGTGAGAAGAATCGATACCGACGCTGGCTTGATAAATCATTTGATGCTGAATGTGACAAACACACTTACGATAAATATGCCTTATTATTAAATGATTTAAAGACAAGCCTGAATAATGCAGATCAGTTCATTACCGTTTTTGTCATATTTGCATTCCTATGGGGTAGCGGACTGACGATAGGTAGTGTATTCACTTATCTGTTTATCAGAAGCTTCTTCTTCACGCGCACTGTAGATTTTATTTTAAAGACCACTGAAATTAAACTGATGTCAGTATATAGCGACAGGATAAACGAAATACTCTGCATGAGTGATGAGAGAAAAGGGAATATTGCAATTAAGAGCAAAGAGACAGGGTTTCATATTGCTATTAGTAAGTTAAGTTTTCAGTATAGTCAGCATGAAAAAACGATCTTTGAGAATCTTGATCTGGAAATAAAGGCCGGTGAATCTGTTGCAATCACCGGTGACTCTGGCACAGGAAAGACTACGCTGGCAAAACTGTTAGCCGGATTTTATGACAAATATGAAGGCGATATATACATTGAAAACATTGAACTAAAGGAAATCGATATAAAGACCTATAGGAAAAATGTAGCGACCGTATTTCAAAATGACCGACTGCTCTCAGGCTCTCTGATTGAAAACATTTCAAGCTTTGAGAAGCACCCTGACATTGAGCGTGTAATTGAATGTTGTGCCATGGCAAATATTAATAAAAAAATAGAGAAGCTGGCCATGAAATATGAAACCTGGTATCACTCAGGATCGGATGCTTTTTCTGGGGGGGAATTACAGCGATTACTTATTGCCCGCGCCTTATATAAAAAACCAAATTTACTTATTATGGATGAGTCAACAAGTCATCTTGATATAAAAAATGAAAGCGTTATCAGTGAAAACATAAAAGCATTAAAGATGACCAGGATAATCATTGCTCATCGTAGTGAAACTATTCTTTCTGCTGACAGAATAATTCGCCTGGGCGGATAATGTACATAATCGGGGGGAACAATGAATCTACCAGACTATCTATTAATGAACATCTATCGCCACCGGGACAGCACTTTCCTGATAGAAAATGACAGGGTAATCACCTACCAGCAACTGCTGGAATCTGTACTCATCTACGCAAAGACGATTCGAGACAACACCAGTACAGAAAAAAAAGTCTTGCTAAGGGAGAGCTCTGCATTCTCTACGCTGGTGAGGCTGCTGGCATTGCTGAATAATAATATCAGCGTAGCCTTAGTTCACCGCGGCTGGCAAGGTACGACAGTCGACGAAAACTACTGGCAGTCAGTAGAGAACTATAAGCATCAGGCATCCAGCCTGGAACTTCAGAAGATGCTGACAGAAGAGATAATGAACCGTAAAGAATGCAGTTCAACTCTCTCATTTCACTCTTCTGGAACAACATCCGATAATCCAACCGAAATGACTGTGTCTCAGGATAATATTTTTTTTTCGCTGACCAGTATCTCTGCAACGCTTAAATATAATAATGAGTCAAGAATTGGCGTTACCACACCGCTGTCATTTGACTATAGCCTCTATCAGTTTCTGATGGCTATCGCCAGTGGGAGTTCTGTTGTCTACAGTGATTTCAGACTCAAAGCTCACCGCTCCTTTGATATATTTGCTCGCTATAGCTGTAACTACCTGGCGCTTATTCCTGGTTTATTGAAGCAGTATCTCACCCTGCACAAGCTGAAAGCGTTGGGACAACCGCCTTGCTATATTACACTGACCGGTGAATTTTTTGAACAACAGACGCTACAGCAGTGTCATCAGCTCCTGCCGGAAACCCACATCATTACAATGTACGGCATTACGGAGTGTAAGCGAGTAAGCATTACACCTCCAGAAATATGCGTGATAGAGAGCAACTGCGTGGGGTTAGCAATACCGGGCACCAGCGTACTGATCAAAGATAAAGACGAACGTATCCTCAGAAGTGGCACGGGAGAATGCATTGCGCGGGGAGCTCATGTGATCAATGGTTATGCATCTGAGGGCCCCTGTCAGTTTACGCAGCACGAGGGGCAACGCCAGCTTAACACCAGCGACATTATTCATGTCGACCATGACGGCTTCATCTCCTTTCTGAGACGGTCGAATGAAATTATCAAAATTAACGGTAAGAGAATCGATAGCACAACGGTTAAGCGTTTCATTCAACAGATTTATCCCGACATTAATGATATATCCTGTAGAGAAAACAAAATTATTATCACATCCCGAAATGATCTCCCTGAGAAAAGCATTAAAGAGACTGTGAAACATTACTTTTATGAACATCACGCCATTGTTTTAAGAGATATTGTTCTCAGAAAAAAAGAAAACATCAACCTGAAGGGGATGTAATGGTGCTGCCAGTAGACTGTAGAATGCAATCCGTTATCAGCGTACTTGAAAACTCAGTATATCGGAAAATAGTAGGGCGCTGTGCGTATAATAATATTTACCTGAAGTATATGGATAGCAGGAAAAATTTTGCTATTGAATATGGGCACCCAATAGTAAACCTCCAGCGCTATGGGTTCATCATCACAGAGAAGCATTATCTGCACGAGGAAAAAGAAGCGTTTATTCACGATCTTAAGCTATCACAGGGTGCGGTCATTCAGCATTCATATAGCAGCCTTCTACTCAGAATGAGGTTGATAAAAACCGGTTTGCCTGTTGACATTCCACACATGATCTACACGCAAGAAGTTAATACTAAAAATGAACAGCTAGTCATGAAAACCAGTGATGCAAAATTTAAGCTCATGTCCTGGAACCACCTGTTTTCTCAGGAAAACGAGAAAATTGCGGTGTACTTCATCATGCAAAAACCTGAAAAACACCTGGATACCGACGCGCTATTGGCAGAGTTTAGTAAAAGCTGTGCGCTGTACCCTCTCTATAACACGCCTGACATTCATCAAAAAATAAAAAAAGATATCACTGAAGATATGCTTATTAATCAATCATCTTTAGCAGTACCTCTTTGGAATCGTAACATCTGGAAAATGCATATCACGCGCGGCTGGTTTTCTTCTTTTGCCAATGAAGTTCTTCAAAATAATACACTGCAAAAGAAAATGTTAGCCCTGAGCCAGAGTTATCACGATCTCTCGGTATCTATAAATCAGATGGCTATTAAAGAGAAAAATTTCAATCTTGCGCCTCACATTTCTCAGCTGATGGAAAACCTCCATGAAGAATCCAGAATTATCAGTAAATTTTCAACATGAAGTTAATTTAGTAGAGTTTATTATTCAATCTAAAAACATTGACGAACTGTCCCGTCGGCTATGTGAGAGTCATTTCAATGACCTGTATTTAAAAAATGAATTCGGACATAAAGACATCCGGTCAATAATTGAGCAGTTGACAGCCGTCTCGCTTTCTCTTGCAGTGACCTTCAGCCAGCATATGCAAGCTGTAAATGTGCTCAAAATGTCCTCCATCAGCAGCCTGAAACACACGGGATTAATTGCATCGGCAACAACCTCAGTAAAAGGGGCGAGCCTGAACAGCAGAGTATGCCTTGAAGCTAATGCTGAACTTCTGACCAGAAATTGCCCCTGTGTAAGTTATTTCGCTGAAGCCACTCATCTCATCTTTACTGGGTTGGTAGGCACTAAAAATTCAATCGTTTTTTGCCATAAGAACGATCTGCATATTGAAAAAGAGGAGACGATTGAGACCTGGGGTATGACAGGAAATAGAATTGAGAGGGTAGAATTCAGCGTTCAGAAGAAATCTTGCTATATCATAGACGATCATAATCTGAATCTGTCGAACAATGTGTTGGCCTTTTATGCTCATCTTTACTGGGGAATATCCTGGGCAGCTATGTTCAATCGGGCATTGCACTATGTAAGGCGTACCGTAAAAGAATATAAATTTTACCATTATGAAAAAATGCAACAGGTAATAAATATAGATCTCATTAATTCATGCCTGATCGAGCGTCTTGAACACCACTTCCCTGCTTTAAATAAAGAAAAAATCACTGATGTACTTGAGCAGCACATTCATAATAACTCAGCAAAAATAATCATTGCAGAGAATGTATGTAGCGGAATGAAAATTATGCTGGATATACTGGGATTTAAAGAAGGCTATCAGAAACGAGAGGAAAACAACTGGTTTCAACAGGCCTATACCGATTTATTATCTGCTCCGCTCATGTTTAACAATGCTGATTTAAATAAGATTAACATCGAAACATTACAAATCCTGAAAAAATTCAAGCGAGATAAAAATGATTGATATCATAAATACTTTTGTAGAACGCAACACTGGACATCAGTATAATAATGATTTACTAACGATGAATGTCTATGACGCGGGCCTTGATTCTCTATTACTGGTTGGGCTGATTGTAGAGCTTGAAGCTAACAGCGGAAAGATCTTACCGGAAGATAAGTTAGAAAAGATGATTTCTGAAGATTTTACCTTTGGGGAGATCATAAATGCCTTCAGTGAATAGCATAACAGAGGCGTATATTGAGTATAAAACTGAAAAGCTAAACGATAATGTTAACCACCTTAGGAAGGTGTTACCTGATAGCAGTCAAATTCTCTATTCATTGAAAGCAAATAACAATCCAGAATTAATAAAATTTCTCAGTCACACGGTGGACGGCTTTGATATCGCATCGCAAGAAGAGCTGGCATTAATCAGCAGTTATGTCGGCAAAAAAAGAACTCTCTGCCTCACAGGTAACGATAAAATTTCCATACCGCTGTCAGCGCTGCGCGATGCCGCAACAAAGCATAACCTGATTTATTCTATTGAATCACCTAATGATTTTCTCTTTTTCTGCCAGCTTACAGAGCAGGGTATCGATGTTGAGGGCCTGTTTCGACTGTCATACTTTCCTTCTGTCCGCTACGGAATTTTTAACGGGCTGCCGGATAGCCCTTTTGGCATGACAGCAGAAACGATTAACACGCTACTATCCAGAGCTCAGCCCGGAGAAAAACAGAGAGTAGCCGGGTTTCATCTCTATATTGGTTCACAAATTTCCGACATGAATCAGCTAAGTGAAACCCTGCGCTGTGCAGTTGAAGAAATTAAAAGAGTTGACCCTGATTTTGTTGCACAAATCCACATGCTAAACGTTGGCGGTGGATTTCCTGCTCCCTATGGCCAGAAGATGAAAACGCAGACGTTTACTTCCGCTCATAACCTCTCAGAAGAGTTGGAAAAAGTCATCGCTGAGAGCCACCTTCCGCCGGTTTCACTGCTTTTTGAAAGTGGCAGAGCGGTGACAGGCAGCGCTGGCAGGCTCAGCTGCACGGTGCTCGACCACAATCTCAACTCTGCCAACCCCTATGTAGTGATTAACAGTGGTATTGCGCAAATAGCCGGCCTTTATCTGCTGCGTAGATTAAAAGAGCCCGATCTCGAATTTTATCATGGTGCATCAGAGGCGATTCACACGCCGACCATCCGCTGCCGGGTGTATGGCTCCAGTTGTACTGCTCTCGATATGCTGGGCTATGCAACGCTTTCCGCGCACGCTATCAGCGTAGGCACCGTATTACACTGTGACAATCTGGGTGCTTACTGTAGCAACGCGTCACTTAACGGATTTCATGGCAAGGCCAAAATTAGCGAAATTATAAATTGAGAGTAGCCAGGAGGCTGATATGTCAGGCCAGAGCAAGTTAACTCTTTTCAGAGAATTATATAATGCTTACTTTTATAATGAATCATTTGAAAACAGCAGGGACATTGATATCTCCTTCCTGAATCAGCATAAGTTATTGCCGCTGTTAAACTATGTTATCCATCAGCAGAACCTGTTCAAAGAAGTAGGCTATAAAGATTGTGAGCTCATTGCCAGTTACTGTTCACATCTTGAAAAGAAACAGATTTTTGCTGACAGCGAACTGGCTGCGTTGACGAAAATGATGAAACAGGAAAAAATTCATTATGCATTGCGAAAGGGAAAGTCGCTGGCAGCGCTCTACCACCACCCCAGCCATCGTACTTCAAACGACGTGGATCTGTTGATTGATGTATCCAGTGCAAATAACATGAAATCACTGCTGGCCGAGGCGGGCTTTACCTGTGGGTTTTATCACCATCAAACGCGCACTGTGCACGCGCACAAACCTGAAACGCTACTCAAATACCGTATGAGCCCGGACCATCTACCGCACTATGTTAAAGTAGTCGACGGAATACCGATCGTCATCGATATTGCCTTTACGCTCAGCTGGGCGACGAAACAGGACCCACTATGCACAGAAGAAATATTGCGCAAAACGGCTGAGATAAGCGGCATATCGTGCCTGGATCCCTATTATAACTACTTACATACCCTGCTTCATTTGTACCGCGAATGCGTTTTCCTCACTTCATTGCAAAAAAGGCCGCCTTATCTGACCTCTGTGATCGATGTCATGTTGCTTAATCGCTTAAATATCAACTGTGATAAGCTCGATAAAGAGACACATACTCTCTGCCAGATGTTAACTCAGCTCTGCTCAGCGCTGTGTGAACGCGAGCTGCATCTGGACAGCATAGCCAGCCAGCATGCTTTTATTGAGCATAAAGGCAAGCTCTGTAAGGCAACCGGTAGCTTTGTCAATCTGATGTTCACATCACATAAAAATTATAAAGAAGTATTTAACTCACTCACTTTAGAACGTTAAAACAGCCAACTCACGACATACTTCAACCGCCATCAAATTCTTTATTTCAAAAGGAATATTATCAG
Organism: Erwinia psidii; assembly: GCF_003846135.1. Classification (GTDB taxonomy): domain Bacteria; phylum Pseudomonadota; class Gammaproteobacteria; order Enterobacterales; family Enterobacteriaceae; genus Erwinia; species Erwinia psidii. The sequence goes on along the minus strand of NZ_RHHM01000008.1, from coordinate 184,390 downwards.
ATGGATTTATTTTACATCATTGTAATTACATTTTTTATTATCAGAGCCATTGCATTGATATTGACATGGTACAAGCTAAAGAGATCCGGTTCGCCTTCTGTTTTGCAGCAGGGCTCTTCTCAAAAAATTTGGTTTATTTTACCAGCCTTAAATGAGGCAAAGATTGCAGAGGAAACTGTCTCGTATTACTACGAACTGATAAAGCCATATTCACAGCAATGTGAGCTGGTAATTATCACCTCACCGGAAACAGGTGAAAATAGCACATATAAATGCATTCAACGTCTGCAAGAGGCATATCCAATCACATTGAAACACGATAGATTGAGCCAATCCAAGCAGGAGAAACTTAATCGCATTTACAGCGAAATTAAAGCTAACAGCCCCCAGCCATTCTGGATATTTGTTTTTGATTTTGATGCCAGACCCTCACCGACGTTGATTGAACGGGCCATAGCAGAAACTCGCGCCGGACAAGGCACAGAAATGATCCAGGCGATCCCCGTCACCACTGCCGCGCCGGGAATGGGATGGTTTTCATCTCTGAGCGTATTAAACCATCTCTACCGTGTGTTATTTGTTGAGAGCTTTCTCAACCATTTTAAGTGGAAGTATTACCTGCGTTTGGGCATGGGAGCTTGCTTACTTATCAGGAGCACCGCGCTGGACAGGACAGGCGGATTTCCCAAATATTCTGATGACATCGAGCTGGGCTATCGGCTCGACCTGCTGACAGTTCGTAGAAAAACAATAATGGAATATCCCACGATGACGCCGGTCAACGCCTTCGGTTCATACTTAAAGCAATACTCCAAAATTATGCTGGGAGTGTTATCTCTCAAACGCGTTTTTCATGATATACCCGGCTCAAAAGCCTATACCGCAACAACCAAATTGGTAACATACTCGACCAATTTTCTTTCACTCTTTGTTTTCCTCCTCACGGTTATTTTTTCAGCCATGAGGATGAATGGTTTTTATGTTTTAGCTTACTGGTTAGCTGAATTCTGTATTCAAATTTTTATTATCAGCTACTTCAGGAAGATCATAACATTCCCCACGCCGGGCATGACGTTACTTCATCTTATCATTTCTCCCTTTAGCCGGCCTGTCTTGCAAGCTATCACATTAAGCTATTTTTTAACTGTGAACGACAGATACGTTAAAAACTACTCTACCGAGCGTTAAAAATGAACTTTATATTCACATTCTGTGGTAACGGGGTACGGTTTACTGATAAAGGTTTCACAAGGCCTAAGTTTCTTCTGAAATTAAATGATAACAGAACAATTCTTGAACACATACTGGAAGCTATTACCCTCCCAGAAGAATCAAATATCCACTTTCTTTTCAATACAAAATACCGTAAGTTTGAACAGGAGACACTATCAGTTATTGAAAAAATTACATTACCCTGTGGTTTCACTCTGAATTATAACAGCGATACAACTGGGCAAGCTGAAACTGCATTCATTGCCATAAGCCAAATCGACAACGACCGCCCGATCATTATTATGAATAATGACACAATAATAAAGCAGCGCGATTTCAATGATATTGGAGAAAGATTGTATTCAGGCCGGGCTTGTTATGTTGATCTTTTTGAACCTAAAATTAAAACCAGCAACTTCAGTTATGCAAAAAAGCATGGTGACTCAATAACGGAAATAAAAGAAAAAGAAGTCATATCGAATTATGCTTCAAGTGGTCTGTATGGATTTTCATCAGGTTCTTTCTATAAAGAACTTTATTATACTTCTTCATTCTATAACGATGAAAAGTATATCAGTCAGGTAATAGAAGAAGCGATAATCAAAAATAACGATGTATTCGCGCACACTATCTACAACGAAAACCAGACAATTATTCTTGGTACACCAGAGCAATACCACTCTCATATCAACAGGTGAGAATATGAATGGAGCTTCCGGCGCTGCGTATAGTTTAGTTGGCAAACACTTTATCAAAACATGGCCTTGCCATCTTCGTCAGAAAGCATTGGATGAAATATACTGGTATAGGACGCATAGCGACAAGTTTAGTTTTTTCCCAAAATATTACGCATCATCTCAGGAAAATGATAGCCTAAGCCTCTCGATTGAAAGGCTTGTTGATTACTCAAGTCTGCTTGATCGGTTTTCTACCTATCCTGATTGTTGCAGTGATAATAATACAATTTATTGTCATGCCATAGATAAGATATTCGATGAAATGCACAGCTTTAAAAGTAACGTGGTGCTCTCACAGCGGGAATGGCTGACCTATTTATTTAAGCAAACAAGTAATCGCATCATGTCATACTGTGGAAAAAATCCACTGATCAATAAGTTGACATATGACAGCGTGGTAATAAACGATAATGCCTATCTCAGCATAATGTCATGCCTACAGCGTATTGAGCATATTATATCAGGCCATTGCACTCTGCTGGCGTCACCGCAAAAGGCCATTCTTTGTCATGGAGATCCCCATGCCGGGAATATAATGACAAATGGTAAAGATGTTAAACTTATAGATCCACGCGGCAGATTTATTAACTCCAACGCATGGTTTTCTCCTCTCTATGATGAAGGAAAAATCATTCACGATGTTTTTTTTGAGTACTCAAACATTGTCTCCGGGAAGTTCCGGTCATTTTACGATGGTAAAAAGTGGTATTTGCAGCAAGAAAATAACCATTATAACCTGAATAAAACCCTGGATTACTTCAGGCAAAAAACGGCGGGTGGATGGCTGAGTTATATCTCTGGAGCATTACTACTGGCAGGTGTACTTCCCTTCCATTACCAACGTAGCTGGCTACAGGAATTTTTACTTATTAGCATAATTGCGCTTAACCGGGTGATTAATCCACAAACCTATCATTTGACATGGAATCATAAATGACGCTATTTTTACCTATCGATCGTAAGAATATTATTATTATAAACTGTCGCTCTGAAATTAGATCCGTAGTTAAGAATTACTATCCTGCCGCCAGTGATTCCCCTCCGCCTTTCAATAATCATAATCGGGAATTTAATATTAATGTTTCAGTTGACCCTGAACACCTAAAAAAAATCACTCAATTCAATAATCATAAAACCATTAATTACAAAAATGATATCAAACTTATCCAGAAAAAGTGCAAGAATGGCAAAGCTTACATCATTGGTTCAGAAGCACCTGATTATTGCTATCACATCGATGTTAACTTCCCTCATCCAAAATGCAGCTTTTCAATTTTCATTTCATCGCTGGCGAAGTCTATCTACGTCATCCGTTTTCTACGTGCTTTGATCGCTGATATTCACTATTTATCCGATCGAAAGTGTTATCACGCTGCACTGGTGAACTACAGGAATAAAGGCATTCTTATCGTGGGAGATTCTGGCGCCGGTAAGACTTCCCTGACCCTGCATCTGGCGGGCGCGGGCGGTAAAGTGCTTTCCAACGACAAATTATTTATTGGCCATGATGCCAAAGGAAAACCCGCAGCCTGGCCTCATGTGACATCATTTCGCGTTGGCGGTGGGTTATTGAGGAACATGGATAATCAGCGACTGTCGAAACTGGTTTCCGACCGTTCAGGTAGTGTTAAAAATTTTCTTAGTGAAATAGACCAGAAAGGAGATTACTGGGGCAACAAAAAAAAATTCGAACTCACACCGGCTGAAATGAATTATATCTTTGATGCACAGATTATCGATCACTCCCGCGTGGATTTAATCGTATTCAGTCGACGCTCGGATCCAGGCTGCTCCGGCTCTATTCAGCCTTCTCAGCTGTCATCCCACTCTGCGCTACTGAACGCAAACTTCTTTTCGGTGCGCGACACGGATTATCCAGAGTCTCTCTTCGGAAACCCTTCTTCCGGGCCATCAACCACAAATGTTCTGCACGGCTTGCCGTGTCACAGCTTAGATTTTAACCCCTATAACGGACTTTCTTATGTCACAGATTACCTCGATCGCCTTTGAGGGAATGCCATTCACTGGTAAGACGTCTGCACTCAAGGCTCTGTTGCACAGCGGTTTCTGTCGTCACTATATACCGGAGACGATTGTCGATGTGACCGATGGCCAGAGTGCTCAGCTTAATGATTACTACAAGCATCTTGCGGCGCTGGAACAACGGAAAAAAGGCCATCACTGTCTGATTGATCGCTCACCACTTTCCACATGGGTGGTTGACCAGGTTGAGCCACGCCCGTTTTTTTGTTCCGAATACCTCTCTTCGATTGATGCAATCATTGTTTTTACCGATGCTCAGGATAATATCAGTTTTCCTTCAATGTCGTGTCACTCTGATCCTTCTCCCTGGATGCGGAAAGAAAATATAGTTAAAATGAAGTCATTATATGAATGGGTTTGTCAGAATGGTTACTTCAGACAGGTGCCAGCCTATTCCTTTAATTCTTCTTTGTTCACAGAAAATTCTTTGGCTAAACTGGTGCAACTCATCGACACCATCAGGAGTAAAAAATGAAATTGTATAAAGAGAAAAATCGCAGCTGCGTTTTACTCAAAAATGATCGTGGCGACTTTCTTTTTATCAAAGAAAATAGTGACGATTACTGGATACTCCCCGGCGGTAAAAAGGAAACGGGTGAATCCTGGTATGATGCTGCAAAGCGTGAAATTTATGAAGAACTGAGCCTTAAACTGACGGATATCACCTTTCGTGGAATGATTGAAAATCATTTTAATATTGATGATTGTTTTTACAATGAAACAATGGTTATTTTTAATTCATCCTGTACTGGCGATGTGATTAACCATGAAGATCATATTGCGCGACAATGCCGCTGGGTGAGCATGTCAGAGTTGATCGATCTGCCGTTACAACCTGAACCTCTGCGACAGTTCTTACTGAATAATCTGGCGTATTACAGGAAAGAACCGTCATGAATTCTTCACCACATAGTATCAAGCGCGTGGTAATTACGGGGAACTCTCCCGGCAGCGGAAAAACCTACATGGCGCTGCATCTGCATCAAAAAACCGGCTTACCATTATTTCATCTTGACCGTATTTTCTGGCAATCCAACTGGCAATCCGTCACCGAAAACGAATTTCTCCAGCGTCAAAGTGAGATTATTAATAATTCATCATGGATTATTGAAGGTGGTTATATAGGTTCCCTCAGGCAGCGTGCGTTGCAGGCTGATCTGGTCATCGTTGTTCTGGCTGGAAAGTGGAAAAGCTTATGGCGTGTCGTTGCCCGCAGAGCAAAAAATGGCGGCGTGCGTAAAGATTTACCAGAAGGCTGCCCGGACAAGATAGATATGGAATTTTTACGCTTTATATTAGCTACCCATTCTGGCCGGTTGGCAAGAATTAAAGATCAGTTGGAAGACATAAGCGCGCCCGTTTACTATATCAAATCGAAGAGAGAACTTGAGTGTTTAATACAGAACCTAGAGCTATCTTAACTACTGCCGTTCTCATTGTACTTTCCTTTTCTTCTTCAGCTCAGAACTCTCGGTGTAATATTAAGCAATTTTACACATCCAAAGAGATTAGCTCCGTTATAAATTCAAAATTTCCTGAGCCTCAGAATGTGGGATTCGATGTGGATGATACACTGCTTTTCTCGACGCCTTCTTTTGTACTGGGTAAAGCTATTTTTTCAGTAAACAGCGATGCATGGTCACACAATGCCAATTTCTGGCAGCAGGTCAACAATGGCCTGCTGGTTTACTCAAAGAAGAAAGAATCGATGCAAAAGATAATTAATTATCACCTGAAAAGAGATGATAACATCTATTTTATTACCGATCGCCCGCGCACTACCACGGAAAAATTAAGCTCTCGACTGGCAGATGATTTTAACATTCCTTTTTACAAAAGGAATGTTGTTATATTCAAGTCTTATATTAATGGTGTAAAAAGAAACAAAGATTATTTTATTAAAAGGAATAAGATCGCTATATATTATGGTGACTCCGATGCGGATATTTTTCAGGATCGCAACACTGTTTTAAAGCTCAGAGTGCTACGCAGCGCTGCGTCACAAAATCAAAATCATTACCATCCCGGTATGTATTGTGAGTTTGTCATCACTGACAGCGAATACTGACGCTTCCGCCTTCGGCCTCTTACCCTCAGATGCCAAAGCTCTCCGGGTAGCTGACCTGGGTGTGATCGTCCTGCAGCTCTTCACCCATCCACAGGCTAACAAGCGCGAGCATTTGATGCTTCGCGCGCTCCAGTCGCTCAGTATTTGGCAATATCGATACCAATAACGCTGAGCTTGTTCATGTGATATTACTGCCGGATTAACTCAGTCAGTAAAAAATATGGCACTGACTGCGTTGGGAAAAGGCGTCCATCACATCACTACAAGACAACAGTGCCCACGTGAAGTAATTTTCCGCGCCTGATTCATCACCGCCGAAAAGAACATCTTGATAAGGTTGCTGAAAGAAAGAGGAGCACACTTCTCTGATCTCTATCGGCGTAGGTTCTTCATTGTTTATTCGCTCTGCTCGTGCTTCGCCCGGAATATCCTCAACATATTGCAGAAGTTCGGCATTCATGCCAGCCACGAATAAATCAATATCCTGCGTCGTTAGTTTCTTCATTGTTCCAATCATCCTGAGAAGTTGTTCACTCCCTGTCCTACCAGGTCGGAGGAGCGATATGTACGGACTGGGTGGAGAAATGATGAACCGGCAACGGCGAGGGCTATCAGTTTCTAAAAAGCAGCGAAAAAACAGGCGTTCGGACAGGCGATAACAGACACAGTAAATGTCGTTTCGGCGGAATGTGTTGGGGATGTAACAACCGTTGGTGTATCCCATTTTGCTTATGAGCACCTGAGACACACCAACGTATTGTTTTTAAATAAGTTGAAACTGACCGATAAGCCGGGTTCTGTCGTGGACAGTCATTCATCTAGGCCAGCAATCGCTCACTGGCTCAAGCAGCCTACCCGGGTTCAGTACGGGCCGTACCTTGTGAACCCCTATTTGGCCTTGCTCCGGGTGGAGTTTACCGTGCCACGAACTGTTGCCAGACGCGCGGTGCGCTCTTACCGCACCCTTTCACCCTTACCTGATCCCAACAAGTGGGCCATCGGCGGTTTGCTCTCTGTTGCACTGGTCGTAGGCTTACGCCCCCCAGGCGTTACCTGGCACCCTGCCCTATGGAGCCCGGACTTTCCTCCCCTTTGTCTGTCTCCCCCCGAAAGAGGACGGCAACAAAGCGGCGACTGTCTGGTCAGCTTCGCCGCGGATGATAGGGTATTTCACGCGGTTTGTCACCCCTCGTGCTGCTCCAGGGCATACTTATAAAGCGCGTTCTTTTTCACCGCATGAATCTCAGCCGTCAACTGAGCGGCCTTTTTTAACGGCAGCTCTTTTTGTAACAATGCCAGCGTGCGCAGCGCCTCCGGTGGTAGGGCATCCTCTTTGGCATGAAACCCCTCGACAATCAGCACCATCTCGCCCTTGCGGCGATTTTCATCTTCCTGCACCCAGGCAAGCAACTCTGCCACTGGCGCACCCTGAATCGATTCCCAGGTTTTGGTTATTTCCCGCGCCAGCACGACATAGCGTTCGGCACCCCACACGGATACCATATCCTGCAAACTTTCCAGTAGTCGGTGAGTTGATTCATAAAAAATCAGCGTGCGTGGCTCCTGTTCAAGTGCTAGCAGCACATCGCGGCGACCTTTGCTTTTTGCGGGCAAAAATCCTTCGTAACAGAATCGATCAGACGGAAGCCCGGCGGCGCTTAATGCTGTAATAGCGGCACAGGCTCCCGGCAGTGGCACCACATTGATACCCGCCTCACGGCAAAGACGGACCAGATGGTAGCCAGGATCGTTTATCAAAGGCGTCCCGGCATCAGACACCAGCGCGATGCATTGCCCATCCTGTAGCCTGGCCAGCAAGGTTTCAGCCTTCTGTTGCTCGTTGTGATCATGTAATGCGAACAGTCGCGCATTGATGGCGAAATGTTGTAGCAACAGGCCGGTATGACGTGTATCTTCCGCTGCGATCAGATCGACATTTGCCAGCACCTCCAGAGCGCGCTGGGTGATATCGCCCAGGTTGCCGATCGGCGTCGGCACAATATAAAGCGTGCTGGCAGAAATCTCTTCGCGTTGTTTCATTGTTTGATCCGGTTTAGCGATTTAATATTGAGCATCTTGAAAAAAACATCACTGGATACAGTATGCTTCCTTCGAAAGTCATTTTTAAAAAAACAGGGCGCGGCCTGCCTGTTCTGCTGGCCGCCCTGATTTTTGCCGGGTGTACAGGTCAAAGCCCCCAAACCCCTACGGTGAATGTTCAGGGTGCAGCTTCAGGCACCTCCGACTATTACCTGCAACAGATGCAACAAAGTTCAGATGATAACAAGGTTGACTGGCAATTACTCGCGATCAGGGCGCTGTTAAAAGAAGGGAAAATTCCTGATGCCAGTGACCAGGTTACGCGGCTTCCACAAAAACTGAACGATACACAACGCCAGGAAGCACTACTGTTACAGGCTCAGTTAAAAATTAGCCAGAATGACCCGGACAGTGCAAACCAGCTGTTGCAGCAGATTGACGCCAGCTCACTGTCGAAAGAGCAGCAGGCGCGTTACTATTCATTACAGATTGCTGCAAGTGGTGGGCGTCCCTCTCTGAACGTTCTGCGCGCCTGGATCGCCCAGGAACCTTTGCTACAAAATCCAGCTGACAGGCAAAAAAATATTGACGCCACCTGGCAGGTACTGATGCAAATGACGCCGGATCAGATTAACAGCCTGGTGATCAATGCCAATGAAAATACTCTCCAGGGTTGGCTCGATCTGCTTAGTGTTTTCAAAGCCAACAGCAACGATCCGAACCTACTGAAAGCAGGTATCAGCGACTGGCAGACGCGCTATCCGTATAATCCGGCGGCCAAAATGTTGCCGACAGCGCTCAGTCAGGTGCATAGCTTCCAGCCATCCTCAATGGGTAAAATCGCACTACTGCTGCCGCTGAGTGGCCAGGCACAGGTTTTTGCCAATGCCATCCAGCAGGGTTTTAACGACGCCAAAAACGGCGTGCTGACGCAGGTCTCCGCCCCCACCGTGGCGCAACCTGGTGACGGAAACACCGCAGCGATAAACGCCACGTCAAATGCGGCGCCCGGCAGCGCGGGCAATCCGGTGGCAGCGCCCACAACGGACCCTGCCACCGCTTCTCCAGCGGCAAGCCCTGTTGCAGGCGTGGAGCAACCAGCCACGCAGGGCAGCAATACAGCGATAGCCCCCCCTTCCAGTTCGACGCAGGTGCAGATTTACGATACCAGTAGCCAGCCAATCGATCAGGTTCTGGCACAAGCGCAGAAAGACGGCGCCACGCTGGTGGTGGGCCCCCTGCTGAAAAATCACGTTGAGCAGCTGGCTTCAGTACAAACACCGCTGAATATTCTGGCGCTCAACGAACCGGAATCAGTACAGAACCATCCGAATCTTTGCTATTTTGCGCTTTCTCCTGAAGACGAAGCGCGTGATGCAGCTCATCATATGTGGGATCAGGGCAAACGAACGCCATTGTTGATGGCGCCACGCAGTTCACTGGGCGACCGTGTTAGCAAAGCCTTTGCAACAGAGTGGCAAAAGCTGGGCGGTAGCACCGTGTTGCAACAGCAGTTTGGTTCAACGGCAGAATTGAAACAGGGAATTAATAGCGGTGCAGGTCTGAGTTTAAGTGGTACACCGATCGCAATTCAGACGGAGCAGCCTCAGGGGGTAACGGTCGCAGGGCTCACCATCCCGGCACCGGTAACCGGCTCACAAACGGCCGTGACGGGTAGCGCTGGTAACGTGGATTCGGTTTACATCGTCGCCACCCAGGATGAGATGGAGCTGATTAAGCCTATGATCTCAATGCGCGTCAGTAGCCGTAACATGGTACAAATGTACGCCAGCTCACGCAGCTTCCAGGCCGGTGCAGGCCCGGACTACCGTCTGGAGATGGAAGGTTTACAATTCAGTGACGCGCCGCTGCTGACAGGCAGCCAGCCGGCACTGTTACAGCAGGCAGCAAAAACCTTTAAAAATGACTACTCACTGGTGCGGCTGTATGCGATGGGTGTCGATGCCTGGACACTGGCTAACCACTTTAACGATATCCGCCAGATGCCGGGCTTCCAGCTGAAAGGGGCAACAGGCAACCTGAGTGCCACAACGGATTGTGTGATCAACAGGAAGTTGATATGGAGCCAGTATCATCAGGGGCAAATCGTTCCGGTTTCCTGAGCAGGCAGCAAACAGGAGCGGACTGCGAACGGCATGCCCGCTACCTGCTGGAACAAGCCGGCCTGACTTTTGTCGCGGCGAATGTTCGCTTCCGGGTCGGAGAAATCGACCTGATTATGCGGGATAAAACGAGCTGGGTTTTTGTTGAGGTTCGCTATCGTCGTAATGCCTTATTCGGCGGCGCGGCAGCCAGTGTTGACCGCAGCAAGCAACAGAAGCTGTTAAAAGCGGCCGCGTTGTGGCTGCAACGTCAGGGTGAAAGCCTGGAAACCGCAGACTGTCGCTTTGATGTGATCGCCGTAACCGGCGCGAACACCGACTGGCTACCCAATGCTTTCCCGGCGGAGTAACGGCTCTGTCATTGACTGACCAGGTGAAAGAAGTGCTGGAGAGAATTAAAGTCTGTTTTACCGAGAGTATTCAAACGCAGATTGCCGCAGCGGAAGCGTTACCGGATGCAATATCACGGGCGGCGATGACCATGGTTCAGTCACTGCTGAACGGTAACAAAATTCTGAGCTGCGGCAATGGTACGTCCAGCGCTAATGCCCAGCATTTTGCGGCCAGTATGATTAACCGCTTCGAAACTGAACGGCCCAGCTTGCCAGCGATTGCCCTCAGTGCGGATAACGTGCTACTGACAGCAATTGGCAACGATCGCATACATGAAGAGGTGTATGCCAAACAGGTGCGGGCCCTGGGTAATGCAGGTGATATTTTGCTGGCTATCTCCACACGCGGTAACAGCCGGGAAATTGTCAAGGCGCTGGAAGCAGCGGTAACGCGCGATATGACCATTATTGCGCTCACCGGACATGACGGCGGCGAGCTGGCGGGCCTGTTAGGGCCACAGGACGTTGAAATTCGCATCCCCTCACATCGCAGCGCAAGAATTCAGGAAATGCATATGCTGACCGTGAATTGCCTGTGCGATTTAATTGATAACACCTTGTTTCCCCACCAGGACGTATAAAAGGAGCTGAAATGAAGGCATTACCCACTATTGCCGTGGTGTTTACCGCGCTGATGTTACAGGGCTGTGTGGCAGCCGTTATTGGCAGTGCCGCAGTGGCAACCAAGACCGCCTCCGATCCCCGGACGGTAGGCACACAGGTGGACGATGGTACGCTTGAACTGCGTGTCAGCAACGCGCTGTCCAAAGATCAGCAGATCAAAACGGATGCACACATTGTCGCTACCGCCTACCAGGGAAAAGTGTTGTTAACTGGCCAGGCACCTGACGCCACCATTGCCAGCCGCGCCAAACAAATTACCCTGGGCGTTGACGGTGCTACCGAAGTCTATAATGAGATCCGTACCACCGATAAAGCCAGCTTTGGCACTGCGTCTTCCGATACATGGATTACCACCAAGGTCCGCTCACAGCTGTTAGCAAGCGACCAGGTGAAATCATCCAATGTGAAGGTGACCACCGAAAATGGTGAAGTGTTCCTGCTGGGTCTGGTAACGGATGCAGAAGGCAAAGCAGCTGCCGACATTGCCAGTCGGGTAAATGGCGTGAAGCATGTTACCACGGCGTTCACTATTCTGAAGTAGTCGTCGGGCTCAGGCCAATATCAGCTGGCCGTAATAAATATCCTCCGGTATAGCCGGAGGTTTTTCACTGCCATAAGGCTCTCCTGCCAGCAGCGCTTTGCTATCTGACATTTGCATCTCTGGATTACTTACGGCCCGTAAACAGGCTACCCGGATACGGGATTGATAACTGTTAGTTTATCCTGCTCCAGCGGGTGTTTTATGTGTTCCCGGATCTTCCCTGCGTTCTTACCTACCGTGTAGGCGTCATATCCTTTGCACCAGAATTCCCTGTTCCTGTATTTGAATTTCAGATAACCAAACGGCTCATAAAGCATCAGGCTACTCTTCCCTTTCAGATACCTTATTAATCCCGACATACTCATCTTCAGCAGGCTCTCCACAAGCATATGGATATTAACTCGCCTGCAGAATGTTCACGCTTTTCCATTTACACAGTTTTCTTAATATGCTGCCTGTTGTTCTGCGTTTTTCACCGTAAAATACCTGTCTTCGGTACTTCGGAGCAAAAACTATGTGATAGTTACCGTTCCATCGGGTGTGCGTCAGGCGCTTTTCGTCACCCATTGGTCCCCCTTTTTGATTTCTTGTTTGATTCTTGCCATTGCCAAATCGCAAGGTGTTTTAACAAATCAAAAGGGGGTTAATAACTGGCTGAAGAGGTTCTTTAGACAAAAAATTCGTAGCCGGAGAAGCCAGTTACGGATATCTGATAAAAAAATAAAATAATGAAAGTGTATTTTCCTTCAGCAGACTTTATCTAATTATCCGTTAATTTCAGGGCTATTTTTTAATTTAACGTTATTTTTTATTATTTCCTGAATCAATGACTCTCCGGGAAAGTCGGCCATAATAATACCAACCATTATTTTCACAGTCTCTTTTTTATTGACTGAAATATTCACAGGCACACTGTTAATTATATTTGATAATTTAATTATCGCATTTATTTTTCTGGTTTCATTACGGGCAAGAATATTGGTTCCTTCGAATGCAATGGTACAGATACCGATAAAAAAATTAACACGTGGAAAATAAGGGTAAGTGTTTTTCCAGCCTGGCGTCGTCAGGCCGGTAGCCAGACGGGATGAAGATGTGCCTGCTGATATACGTCCACTTGCAACAAAATAAGGGAATGATCCACCAGATGCTGAAAGATGATTGATGTAAAAAGTATCGCTGTAACCATTTATCGCTTTATCAAGATGCTCTTTGACTGTCATCCATTTCCAGTGAAGATCCCAGTTTGTCCCGATCAAATAGTTATCCTGAGTAATGGCCCTTACCCAGGGTATCCCCGGAAATTATAATTATCTGTCAGAATAATATATTTCCCTCTTGCCTCCCCCATCGTAATGCCACTGTTGGAGGTATTCAGGTATCTGGGCGATTTTGCCAGATAGTCCGTCAGCGTTTTCGACATTTTTTGGGTGTTATTATTGTTTGCCGGGCAATCCTCTTTCAGGCGAAAAAGGACGGTTTCCGTTGGATTTTCCTTTAGAAAATTTTCTATCTGGTTAAGTACATCATCAAACATTATATTGAGAAAGACTTTACCATGATGAAGTGCAAATTTGTTACCCGTATGTCTAATCCTGATATCCAGAACCAGGATGCCATAATCCAACTGTTTTCGGATCGTTAGTACCTGTGTGCCAACCATCGGCTCCCACCGTTTATAAGTTCCACTGTCATGCGTTCCTGGTAATGCCATCTCGTTAAGCCGAACATTATCCCTGATATCGGCCATCCATTTATTTTTATACGTAAACGGATCATTGGCACTATGGAAATAAGCATCATCATAGTGGGCGGATGCTTTAAAAGAAAAAAACAACTATACTTCTCAGTATTTAATTTTACCAAACTTTTCACAAAGGTATTAATGGAATAACAAAAGTGGAACTCTGGCAGAGTCCTGTAGAGAGGTAAATTAAAAAGAGAAGAAAAATGAAATTTCACTCCACTTAAGATAGTGCATTATCTTATTCAGCACATTAAGAATGTGTGCATCTGATATAAGCAATAAACCAGCTTCTGGCTCATATCGCTTTTTATATCCGGCTGAGGCAGTCCAGCGCGACAGCCTTAAAGCTTAAGAAATCCGTACTGTCCCGCAGTCTGACCATTGCCCTTTCGCGCATAAAAGTGACAAACAGATCGTAAATCGCCATTGCTTCTTCGTATTCGGTTTTACTGATTGCCAGCAGGAAAATCACATATGCCGTTTCGTCCCCCCAGACTATTCCTTGTGGAGCAAGTACGGTGTAGACCACACTTTTCTTCGCCAGCAATCCCAGAGAGTGCGGCAACGCGATACCTTCTCCCAACATGGTGCTGACTATCGCCTCACGCTCCTCAACAGAAGGACAGAAATCAATATCCACCACCCCTTCTGCTTCCAGCTGATCGCAGAGGAGACGAAAAAGGTCCGTTTGCCTTACTGGCCTGTCAATGATGCGGAAGTGGCCGGCATCAAAAAATTTCTCCAGCATATAGGGCCGCGTGCGGTCCACCAGCACCTGTTTACCTATCTGTTCCAGCTGATACTCCGTCGGGAAGGGAGACATAACGACCACCGGCTTATTTTTCTCAATTAACCGCGCCGTGGAGATCACAAAATCCTCTTCAATATTCTCCTGCTGTTCATAATCACGCAGCGACACAATGTGACTGACCACCACCTGTGGATACTTACGCAACAGCATCGCCTGGATCATCCGTACGGTTGAATTCCCGGTGTCGCACACCAGCAGTATTTTAGGGTGACGCTGGTAACCAACATTATAGTGACGCTCCAGGCCAACGCCGATATGCAGCACCAGGAAACCAATTTCGTTCTCGCTGATGATATAAGGCGTGTACTTTCCCCAGCTGGAAACCGCTGCCAGCGTCACATCCCATGCCATCGGGTAATGCTGTTTAATATTCGCCAACAGCGGATTGGGAATATTTATCTGATAACGTACACGGGTGATCATGGTTTTGATATGCGTGAGCAGATCGGCGCGTAATTGCGCATCGCCCTGCAGATCAAAGTTATAGTGGCTGTTGATATAACTTAGGATGTAAATCACCAGTGACTCACCGTCATCCGGGTTGATGGCGCTTGGCGCAATATCCAGCACCCGACGGGCAGCAATATTCACCCGCAGGTAGGCTTCCTCTGCCGGGGAGATTATCTTCCCGGTGACAGGCTGCATCAGGTTGATAATGTGTCGGGCCGCATCTCGCACATCATCATCAACGTCGTCTGCACTGAAATCAGACAGTGGATAGCCCTCACTGATGCGCCGCACCGCCACGGCGCAATAGAGCCGCAGGTAAAATTCACTGTCATCGTTAAGGCGAATATTGCAGCGGGTGAAACACTGATTTAACAGAGGTTGTAACGTTTCAAGCATCCCGCCGTTCAGTGCTTCAAGCCGGAGCAATGGATCGTCTGCATCCTCCTGCGCAATCTGGTAAAGCAACTCAGTCAGGCAGGTACGCACCGCCACCTCACGGCCAAACAGTTTCATGCCATAGCGCGGTCGGGTTTCAATGACCAACTGATAACGCGCCAGCCACTCCCTCACTTCAGCCATATCTCCCTGTAATGTGGCGCGGCTGACAAACCACTCATCAGCCAGATCTTCAAGTTTTAACGAAAAGGCAGACGTGAGAAAACGCGTTAACAGATACTGAACCCGTGCAGCCGAAGTACGTGGCACGCGCAAATGCGAGGGCGACTGCTGCTGCAACTGCCGGTAGCGAATGGCGTCCTGAATATGGATTTGATAGCCTGTGCCACGATTCAGCACGAAACGTACGCCATAGTCAGCCAGTAGCTCATTCAGCGTGGTGATATCCGTGCGTACGGTGCGTGTGGAGACAGCCAGGCGTCGCGCCAGCTCATCCTGAGGTAAACTTTCGTTTTGCAACATGGCAAACAGCTGGGCAAGGCGTTGGTTAGGAAATCTCAAGGCGGTTCCTGTATTGAAAAGCGATCAAAGGCAAATCTCACGTTTGCGGTTGCCACACGCGACAACATCAGGGCGTCAGCACCAGCTGCGACGGGGCGCCGACCGCCGTGTAATCCCCGCTAAATAACAGCGTCCCGCTGGCCGTATCCACCTGGAATCGGGTGACGTTATCGCTGCGCTGGTTAAGCGCATAGAGCGTTTTGCCGTCTGCTGACAGGGTAAGCGTGCGCGGATAATCGCCCCGCGTCCAGACATCGTCTTTGTGCTTTAGTCTGCCATCAGCTTCAATCACAAAATGCCCGATACTGTTATGCAACCGATTCGCCACCCAGAGATGCTTCCCCGCTTTATCGATCGCCAGCCCGGCGGCAAAACTGGTCCCTTTGTAGCCCGCCGGTAATGCCGAAACGGTGCTGTCTTCATGAAGCGTGCCGCTGCTGGCATCAAGCAGATAACGGGTCAGCGTCGAGGCTTCTTCATTAATCAGGTACAGGGATTTACCGCCCGGATGAAAGACAAAATGGCGTGGCCCGGCGCCGGCTGAGGAGGCGGCAATCCACGCCGGTTGGCTGGCCTGTAACTTGCCATCCTGGGTCAGGCGATATTGCCAGATACGATCCAAACCCAGATCGGTTGAGAACACAAACTGGCCAGAGGGATCGCTGGCAATCATGTGGGCATGTGGACCGTTATGATCGCTGATGGCAAAGCTGCCTTCTGCCGCTGCCGCTGGCCGGGCAGAGCCCACCGGCCCCTGGTGCTGCCGTGAATCACTGGCCTCTGCCAGTCGGCCATCTGCCAACACGGGCAGAACCGCGATGCTGCCGCTGGTGTAATTCGCCACCAGTAGAAATTTACCGTTCGGCGTCAGCGACAGGAAGACCGGCCCGGCACCCTGTGAACTGACCTGATTAAGCATGGTAAGGCTGCCATCTTTGGCGATGGCATACGCCACGACGACGCCCTTTTCGCTTTCACTGGCAGCGTACAGCGTTTTTCCCCGTGCATCGATGGTGAGCTGGGCCGGATTGGTAAGGTGACTGACCAGCGTTTTCTCACGCAACGCGCCGTCAGTCGGGTTGACCTGAAAGCGATAAATACCTTCACCATTGGGCTGATAAGTGCCGACATAAGCGTACTGCGCATCAGTGGCAAACGAGGTTGTTATCAGGGCTAAAGCAATGGCGAAGGCAAAAGGGGCATTACGCATGATGTTCCTCCCTACGTCCGGGAAAATGAATGAGATGGCGGACAATAAGCCCGCCGGAAACCGTCAGCCGAGCAGTTTTTTGGTAATGCCAAGCAGCGTGCTTACCTCGCCAGCGCGGGTATTCCCTGAGGCTTTATCAATGATTGAACTGTAAATATGCGGGATGATCTTACTGACCCCGGCATCCAGAGCGATTTGCAAAATCTGCTGATAGTTATCGAGACTGATACCGCCAGTTGGCTCCAGCCAGAAGTCCTGCTCTGCACAGGCTTTTGCTACTGCCTTATACTCATCAATGGCCTGCAGTCCTCCCATCGGGAAATATTTTACTGAGCTTCCGCCAAAATCCTTCAGCATGGCAATGGCAGTTTCCACCGGCACAATTCCGTCGGCTACCTGTGAGCTTAGCGGCCCGGTGGAAATTTTCACTTTTCCTGGCGTACCGGTAGGGGAGATCAGGCCGTTGACCACCGTCTGATCCTGTGCCAACAGCGCCCGACTGGTTGCCACACCGGTAAAGACCTGGTTGACGTGCTGCGGCTGAAGCTGCGCCGAAATAGCGCTGACCATCGCTGACTGATTCGGATCTCCCGCGCCCAGGCCAACGGACAACGCATTATCAATAAGCAGCGCATAGTCACGCATATCCGCCACAGCGCTCGCCACGTTGTGATAATTTTTCGACAGTACGCCAACCAGCACATAGCCTTCTGCTGCCTGCCAGACGTCACAGGCATTCTCTTTCGAGCCGGCCAGCACATTCAGGCAAACGCGATCGCGATAAAATTTGGGAGTCAGAGTCATGCGTTTTTCTCTCCTGATATCAGCGCATTAATGCATAAAAACAGGGTGTTCAACTGCTCAGCTGACACACTGCGCACGTCCACCTCCACCTTCCCCTCGTTCGCCTTGTAGCCCCGGAAATAAATGGCGATATCCCCTGTTTTCAGTGCCCGGACCACATCAGCCGTTGCCCGGCCAACGATCGCGTCATCAAAATGGATTTCTGTGCGGGCAATATCACGCCCCGCCGCATCCCAGACCACGCAGGCGCTGATACCGTCCAGCGTATTGAGCCGGTTAATAAACGGCGTCATTTTTTCCACCATTTGCGCGCCTGAAACCCGCTCCCTGACCATATAGTTTTCAATCGCATGGGCCAGGCCAAGAATGCCCTCCTTACCGACCTTCATCGCCCGGCCAATGCCCTTCGACTGTCGTTTAACCCATGCAATATACTGTTGACGCCCCATCACCAGCCCGCTGGTAGGTCCTTCGATCGCTTTCGCGCCGCTGTAAATCACCAGATCGGCACCCGCCAGGTAGTAACACTGCAGGTCTTCTTCTGCCGCGGCATCGACGATCAGCGGTACACCGTGTTGACGGGCAATGTGCGCTGCATCGGCAACGCTGAGATGACTTTTTTGTACGCAGTGATGAGATTTGACATAAAGGATGGCAACCGTTTGTGACGTGATCGCCGCCGCCAGTTGTTCAGCAGAACATTCGTTGGCGTACCCCGCTTCAACCAGGCGTCCCCCCGCCATCGTCACCATGGTGCCTACCGGCGCACCGTAATTCACATTGTGGCCTTTTGGTATCACAACGTCATGCGGCACCATCAGCGGCGCCGCATGCAGGTTTTCCAGCAGCCAGTCATTGTCTTTCACAATCACGGCGGCAATGGACTGGGCAATTCCGGCAGAAGCACAGGAGACCACCACCGCATCTTCGCAACCGAGTAAACCCGCGATATAAGCACCCGTTTTGTCGACCAGATCCTGCATTTCAAAATAGTGATTAAGGCCATACTGCACGGTATCAACCACGTCAGCAGCCGGAGTAGACACGCCAAGTACGGTCATACGGCCTGAGGCGTTGATCACCTGTTTCAGGCCATATTTTTCATAGACAGAAGACATGATGTTTTTTCCCTTCATCGGTAATAAACCACCTGCCGCCCACCACGGCGACCAGCGGTATTAACTGTTTTTTTCCGCTGACAGACTGTCCTTCCGCATCGGTAAACAGACTGTTTTCCTCATTGATATCAAACAGCGTCAGGTCGGCGTCACCGCCCACACGCAGACAGCCTTTGGCATTCAGGCGTAGCCCCTGTGCCGCATTGATCGTCACACAATCAATGACTTGCCCTGGCGTCATACCAATACTGAGAAATTTGGACATCACATGTGCCAGGCTGCGTACCGGACCCTCGATCCGGTTACGGCAATAGATGTCAGAGCTGATGGTGTGCGGCAGAATACCGGCGGCGATGGCGACTTTTGCCACCTCAAAGCTGAAGCTGGCACTGCCGTGTCCCACATCAAGCCTTACGCCACGCTCCAGCGCGCGCCTGATGGATGCCCGCAACGTTCCGGCTGGGGTAAGAATGCGGTCCGGTTTACCGTGATAGCAATGGGTGATGATATCTCCCTGGCTCAACAGATCGGCAATCTCATCCAGATCGGGCGGATTGTTGCCAATATGCACCATCAGAGGCAGGTCGCCGTTTTCCTTCTGGATCGCTTTTGCACGGTGCAGCGGCCTGATCCCATTGTCACCGACCACGCTGCTGCTCATGCGGGCCTTCAGGCCGACAATGAAATCCGGCAAAAGGGCTAACGCATCCCGTATTGCCTGCGGATCGATCTGGCTCATCTCCGCTAACTCGTTCTGCCTCACGATGCCGCAGCGGGCAATATTCAGCAACGCATAAACCTGCGTGCTGGCGCTGCGGGTGAGTTGATAAAAGCGCTCCACCTCGTCTGCGCCGGTACTGCCAGCGTCCACCACGGTGGTAACGCCCGCCTCCACGCCGACAGAATCCGGCCGATCGTGGTAGACAGGTGAGTGCGGATAACAGTGAACATGGGAATCGATCCAGCCTGCACTCAGCCAGTAGCGGCCATGAAGATCGCACTGCTGCACAGCACTGCCCTTTACCTCACCCAACGCGGCAATTTTACCGTCACGTATCGCAATATCCGTCTGGCTGCCATCGACAAGACGCGCACGACGGATAATCAGATCAAACATAACCAGCTCCTGTAGCTGTCTGTCAGTGCGGCTTGCGCGGACAGCGACAAACCGCCTCTGATTCAGAGTGTGACCGGGAAAAAGGCGCCCAGTAGCATTGCGCCCAAAATAGCCCCGCCGGTAATCGGTTTCTGCCACAGATAGAACAGCAGCGCACCACCCAGCGCACCAAGGCCAATCGGGATCGACGCGGCCATCGCTGACAGGATGATTAATGGCCCAAGAAAGCGACCGGACGCGTTACCTGCCCCCATCATCACGTCCGCCCCGTAGGTGGAATCACTGTTATTAATGGTGAATTTACGCGCCAGAATAATCAGATAGCCAATCGCCACACCCAGCAGCATTCCGGTCGCCAGCGAGGCGGCAAAATTGGCGACCGGATAGACAATCCCCGCGCCCAGCAGCAGCGCCGGTACACCTAAGCCAACACCAGTCTGGATCGCACCGCCAATATCCAGAATGCCCACCAGCGATCCCTCGATGATGCGGGCAAAAAGAAAACTGGCACCAAACGCCGCCACGGCACCGTAGACACCGGTTTCCATACCGGAACGCAACATTGAGACAAAGGCCACTTCGTTAAACGCGCCGAGACCATAGACGTAATACATATGCGTCCCTGCAAATACCCCGGCAGAGAGCAGTCCGACAAAAATGGGGAAAGACCAGTCGGCATACCAGAAACCGTTTTTTGACTCGTCCATTTGCATGGTCCTCTTATTTACCGCTCAGGGTGTTATGGAACATCTCAAGCCAGGCCGGAACACCCAGCTGGAAAGACTGCAACACTTTCATATCGAAACCCCGGAAAAAACCACTGAGCACAAACAGCACAATGATCACGAGCATCATCAACTGAGTGACTCTGTTCCAGCCGCTCTCCTCGACACCTTTACCAATCAGAATACCCAGCACGAGGCCCGGCACGGCATTGCCCATAATGAGCTGGGCAAACCCACCGAACACCGTGGCCCACAGGCCTGATTTCTTGCCAGCGTCGATAGCCGCCAGCCAGAAAATAACCGGCATTACCGTATTCACCAGCAGGTTAGCAGCCGGCACCAGTACTTTTACCGCCGTAATCTGCAATGCGGCCGGCACGGCCGAAGCAGTGGAATTGAGAAAAGCCACCACAACCATGCCGATAACGCCGCAGACAACGGCCATCTTTTTCGGATTGTGCAGGGTTTCAGCCACGTTGCGGTTTCTTACCATCAGCGCGGCGGCCCCCCAGTGCGGAATAATGCGATGGTCAACGTCCTGAGTGAACGAGCCGGCCGCTACGGAAGAGGCCCAGGCATTAAAGAAAAAACCCAGGCCAAAAGAGAAGTGAGAAGCCGGATCGCCCTCACAGGAGTTAAGCTCGCCCAGTGTACGAAATGCCCCCATTCCCTGGGTTGCAGGGGCATGAAACATGCGTGCCGCCCCAGCGCCAACGCCGACACCAACCAGGCCGCCGATGATGAGTGACTTTAAAAGAATAATTAAAAACATCAGTCTTTCCTTGCAGGCTTACGCCAACGTTTTTAAGTGATGGTTATTGCTACCACTACGGGCAGAGCTTTATTGCGTGACGAAATCCACTTTATCCACGTCGATAACGCTCACGTTGACGGTAATTTCCAGCTCAACGCTGAAACACCGTCGCGTTCTGGCAAGAAAGAAGAATAAAAACGTCTCCCGCCTGATGCTTTCCCGTGCCTGAACCACCCTCACATCCTGTGGTTCGATACGCAGCAGAACTTTGCTGGTTGATTGCAGTAGCGTTTTCTGCACCCGGCTCAGCGCGTCAGCAAACGCTCTGGCTTTGCTGTCGCCCGTTCCGCTGACGTTTACCGTGGTGGTGAATTGCGCCTTCATCATTCAGCTACCGTGCTTTTTATGCCATGCCTGAACCAGACGCTCGCCCAGCTCCTCTTTATCCATAAATCCGAACCCCAGCACCGTTGCGCCTTCATTGATCGCCGTAACCCCTTCATCAATGGAACGCATACCGTGCTTCGCTTTATAGCCATATTTGTTCTGTGCGGTGATAGCCCCCGCACCACCGCTACCGCAGAACGAAATACCAAATGAGGCGTTTTCTGCCTTCATAACGTCGCCCAACTTCATATCTGCCGCCACACCGGGCACAACGATGGCCTTACCACCCGCCATTTCCACGCCTGCGGCAACTTTCTGCCCTTTGCCCAGACGATCGCCAATCACTACAATGATTTGTGACATGCTTTGTTCCCTCATTTTCCGTTGACTACGACTTTTGGTTTGCTTTTGCGACTTCGAAGTGGACTGACAGCAGCCATGCCTCTTCTTCTGTCAGATTGCCAAACAGATCAACGACCTGTTGGGCCAGCGCCATTGACTCTGGTGAGATATCTTCAAACAGTTCAGCGTCCACTTCCGGTAGCGCCTCTCTGGTAAGGGATCGCAATGCCATTGCGCTGACATGCGACAGCAGCATCTGTTGTTGCACGCTGTTAGGGTAAATGGCCTTGTCGGCAAATAAGTGGGCGATTTGCGTCATCACCCTGTCTGTCAAAGCCTGAATAGCCTGGTCACCGTTTGTTTGATTCACCGATACCACTCCATTTTTCACCCACGTCACCTTACTTTCCGTTTCGGCAAAGGCACGAAACACCGTTTATTCTCGACGAAAATAAATTAACGACAGGCAGCGGATATTTGGAGGCCGACTTTTTCCGCTTCGAAGTGGAAATAACGGCGAAGGAAGAGATCGCCGCCACAAAAAGATTATTTTGTGCAGAAAAACGCAGTGAGTAGCACGAAAGTCGTCTTAATGGGCATCAGAAGACAGATCTGACGCAGCCACCGGAAGCTTCGCACCAAAAACAGGGAGGTCAGAGCCAGAAAGATAGGAAAAAGTGATGAAACCGCTTACCCCGCGGCATGCTGGCAGTCAGTGAGCGCGCGCAGCATATTCGGCAACCTTAAGGCAGTTATCCGCGACGCTGGCCGGCAGGAAAGGGGCTCCGGTGAGCCCACACTTTTAGCGGAATTTTTTGTGTCCATCCTTGCGGGTGTCATCGAATTTCTTCGCTTCTTCCTTCGCACCAGCCATGTTACCGGCTTCTGCCAGTTTCATACTGGCATCAATCTGTCCGATTAACGTGTCCATCTGAGCACGGTAAGCCTGCATTTCCGCGCTGTCAGCGGGCTTGCCTTCCAGCTTTTCCGGCGTCTGTGTTTTGGCATCTTCTGCCGCTTTGCGCATATCAGTGAGCGCTTTTTTAAATGCCGTCGCATCGTCAGTTTTCATTACGGTGCGATAGGCGTCTTTCAACGCTCCCATATCGCCTTCCAGGTCCGCCAGCGCGGAGACGCTGGAGCATAACAGGCACGCCGCTAACACGGCCGATAACGTTTTACGCATTGCTCAGTTCCTTTATTTTTATCTACCAACAGGACAACAAAAAGGGTGGCCTCAAGCCACCCTGATAATAGTACCTAAATGTGAAGAAATTACTGCCCGGCAATTTTCATTTCTGGCAGAAGCACAGAGCCACACTGGATATTACTGCGGGTTTCAATATCGCTGCCAACGGTAACGATATCGCGCCACATCGTTTTCAGATTGCCCGCGATAGTGATTTCACTGACCGGATACTGAATTTCGCCATTCTCCACCCAGAAACCGGACGCGCCACGGGAATAGTCGCCGGTAATACCGCTGACGCCCTGGCCCATCAGTTCGGTGACGACCAGACCCGTACCCATTTTCTTCAACAATTGGGCGAAGCTGTCTCCCTGGCCGGCAATGCGCCAGTTGTGAATCCCTCCGGCATGACCGGTGCTTTGTAAGCCCAGCTTGCGCGCGGAATAACTGCTCATCAGCCAGTTTTGCAACACGCCGTTTTTAATAATGTCACGCTGTTCAGTGCGTATACCTTCGCTGTCAAAAGGCGTGGAAGCCAGTCCTTTCAACAGATGTGGCTGCTCATTGATGGTCAACCACGCAGGCAGGATCTGCTTACCGAGAGAGTCCAACAGAAAGGTGGACTTGCGGTAAACGCTGCCGCCACTGATGGCCCCGACCAGATGACCAAACAAACCGGTCGCTACCTCAGCTGCAAAGATAACCGGCGCTTTCATGGTGGCTAGTTTACGCGGTGAAAGACGCGACAGTACGCGACGGGCCGATTCTTCCCCGACCCATTCAGGCGAAGCCAAATCGCTCAGGGCGCGACCAGTGGTGTAAGCGTAATCACGCTCCATATCGCCGTTCGCTTGTGCAATAACGCTGCTGGAGAGTGAGTGGCGGCTGGAGCTGTAGCCCTGGAGCATGCCGTGACTGTTACCAAAAACTTTAATACCGACATGGCTGTTAAAGCTGCCCCCCTCCGTATTGGTAATCCGAGAATCGGCTTTCAGCGCGGCCTGTTCAGCGCGTGCCGCCAGTTCGATCGACTGCTCCGGCGTAAGATCGGCAGGATGGAACAGATCAAGATCCGGCGCATCAAAAGCAAGCAGTTCCCGATCCGCTACGCCCGCACAAGGATCGGGAGAGGTGTAACGGGCAATATCAACGGCCGCCTGCACGGTGCGTTTGATCGCCTCCGGGCTGAGATCGGTAGACGAAGCGCTCCCTTTACGGTGCTGATGATACACGGTGATGCCAAGCGCGCCATCACTGTTAAATTCAACGTTTTCAACTTCACCATAGCGGGTGCTGACGCTGATGCCGGTGGTTTTGGTCACGGCGACTTCCGCCCCATCGGTGCTCACTTTTGCCAGTTCCAGTGCCGTTGCTACCGCCTGCTCCAGGATTTTACGCTGTTCTGCAACTTGGGAGAGTAATTTCATCGACCTACCATATAATTAACAGAGGGTTTCTCTGGTCTGTATCAACATGCCAGATTTCCCGGCTCTTTCGTGATTAAGGTTAATTTGAGTCTAACAGAGTCAGAGAACAATTTCGCAGTCGCCTGAGTTTCCTGATAGCATTAGCCTCTTTTTTTTGGAGCCTTCCATGACCAGACAGCCCGATGACTGGCTTGATGATGTACCGGATAATGAAGAAGAAGACGACGACGAAATTATCTGGGTCAGTAAGAGTGAAATTAAACGTGATGCTGAGGAGCTCAAGCGCCTTGGTGCAGAACTGGTGGATCTGAGTAAAAACGCTCTGGATAAGATCCCGCTGGACGATCAGCTTCGTGACGCCATTGAACTGGCACAAAAGATCAAAAAGGAAGGGCGACGTCGCCAGTTGCAGCTGATCGGCAAACTGCTCCGCTCACGCGAAGAAGAACCGATCCGTCTGGCGCTGGACAAGCTGAAAAACCGTCATAACCAGCAGGTTGCCCTGTTTCATAAGCTGGAGATGCTGCGCGATCGCCTCGTGGACCAGGGGGATGAGGCGATGGCAGAGGTGTTAAACCTCTACCCGGATGCCGATCGCCAGCAGTTACGTCAGATGATCCGCAACGCCCAGAAAGAAAAATCGGCAGGTAAGCCGACGAAAGCCTACCGACAGATTTTTCAGTATTTGCGTGAACTGGCCGAGGCCTGAGCCATGATGGGACGCCCGGTCGCGTCCCGTCACACCTGCTTTACTGATGACGTCTGCGTTGTGCTATTTCTTCGCCAGCCGATCCAGTAGCTTCTGATGAATTCCGCCAAAGCCCCCGTTGCTCATCACCAGGATGGTATCTCCCGACTGAGCCGTTTTGGCGATGGTTTCCACCAGCGCATCCACATCAGCGCTCCAGTACGCGGGCTGCACGCAGGCATCAGCGACTTCGGACACCTGCCACGGAATGTGATGCGGCTGGAACAGAAACACCTCGTCTGCCCGAGCGAGCGCCGGAGCGAGATCGTCCTTGCTGATACCCATTTTCATGGTGTTGGAGCGTGGCTCAAGCACCGCCAGAATGCGTGCCGTTCCACCCACTTTACTGCGGAGTGCGGTCATGGTCGCGAGGATCGCCGTGGGATGATGGGCAAAATCATCATACACTTTTATCCCGCTCGCTTCGCCACGCAGTTCGAGACGACGACGGGCATTGATAAAGTCGTTGAGGGCCCGTCCGGCATCCTCTGGTTTCACGCCAACGTGGCGCGCCGCAGCAATGGCCATCAGGCCATTATGCATGTTGTGTTCACCCACCAGCGCCCAGTTGACTTCCGCCACTTTCTCGCCATCCAGCCAGACTTCCCAGCGTGAGGCGTCCTGCGACAGCTTTTTCGCCTGCCAGCCCCCCTCCTCACCCAGGCTCTCCTGTTCGCTCCAGCAGCCCATCGACAGCACCTGCTTCAGGTTGGTGTCATCTTCTGGCACCAGTATCCTGCCGCTTCCAGGCACGATACGCACCAGATGATGAAACTGACGCTGGATCGCCCGCAGATCGTCAAAGATATCGGCATGGTCAAACTCAAGGTTGTTGAGGATCAACGTGCGCGGACAGTAGTGGACAAATTTGGAACGTTTGTCGAAAAAAGCACAGTCATATTCGTCTGCTTCGATGACGAAGAACGGACTGTTTCCGAGCGTTGCCGATAGCTGGAAATTTCCCGGTACGCCGCCAATCACAAAACCCGGTTCCAGCCCGCAGGCCTGTAAAATCCACGCAACCATTCCCGCTGTGGTGGTCTTACCATGCGTACCGGCCACCGCCAGCACCCAGCGATCTTTTAGCACAAAGTCATGCAGCCATTGCGGACCGGAAAGATAAGGAATATTGCGTTCAAGCACCGCTTCAACACAGGCGTTCCCTCTGGCCATGGCGTTGCCAATAATCACCAAATCGGGTGCCTGATCAAGCTGAGAAACATCATAACCCTGTATTAAATCAATACCTTGCTTTTCCAAAAGCGTGCTCATTGGCGGATAGACGTTGGCATCAGAGCCGGTCACTTCATGCCCCAGAGCGCGGGCCAGCATCGCCAGCCCTCCCATGAAAGTACCGCAGATGCCGAGGATATGGATACGCATAAAAAGTCCGTTAACTGGAAAGTTCGGGCCATAGTGTACCGTCACCCTCGAGCGGAAGAAACGGATTTGCCCTATGTTCTTTAGCATCCATTCGGCTACACTGCCTACGCACATACAGGCAGTTTATTAATTAAACTGCTGTTCAACCGCAGATTCAGGAATTGTGTTATGAAAACGTTAGGCGAATTCATCGTCGAGAAGCAACACGACTTTCCTCACGCCACAGGTGAGCTGACGGCTCTGATTTCAGCCATCAAGCTGGGCGCGAAAATAATTCATCGCGATATAAATAAAGCCGGCCTGGTGGACATTCTGGGTGCCAGCGGTGCTGAGAATATTCAGGGCGAACAGCAGATGAAACTCGATCTGTTTGCCAATGAAAAACTCAAAGCGGCGCTGAAAGCACGCGGAATTGTGGCCGGTATCGCGTCGGAAGAAGAAGATGAAATTGTCATCTTCGAAGGCGTTGAAAACGGAAAATACGTGGTACTGATGGACCCTCTGGATGGTTCATCCAATATCGACGTCAACGTTTCTGTCGGCACCATTTTCTCTATCTACCGCCGTATCACCCCGTCTGGCACCCCGGTAACGGAGGAAGATTTCCTGCAGCCGGGCAGCCAGCAGGTCGCCGCAGGGTATGTGGTTTATGGCTCGTCCACCATGCTGGTTTATACCACCGGCTGTGGCGTCCATGCTTTCACCTACGATCCTTCATTGGGCGTTTTCTGCCTCAGTGCTGAAAAAATGGAATTTCCTGAAAAGGGGTATACCTATTCCATTAACGAAGGAAATTACATCCGCTTCCCGCAGGGTGTGAAAAAGTACCTGAAATTCTGCCAGGAAGAAGATAAGGCATCGCACCGCCCTTATACCTCACGTTATATCGGCTCACTGGTGGCAGATTTCCATCGTAATCTGCTGAAAGGCGGGATCTATCTTTATCCAAGCACCGCCAGCCATCCAAAAGGTAAGCTGCGTCTGCTGTATGAATGCAACCCGATGGCATTTCTTGCGGAACAGGCAGGTGGCAAAGCCAGCGATGGCGCAAACCGTATTCTGGACCTGGTACCGCAAACCCTGCACCAACGCTCACCGTTCTTTGTAGGCAATACCGAAATGGTGAACGATCAGGAACGTTTCCTGAGTCAGTTCCCGGATGCCTGACGGAGACAAAAAAGCGGATGGTTCAACCCATACCGCTTCGTGCTGTCAACGTTATCTGTCGGTGGCAGGCGGTTCACCTCCCTCTTCCGGCAACCAGGCGATCTCAGGATCGCCTGGCGTTATGCCAGGCTGACTTTAAATACCGCCATCGACTGAACCAGTTGCTGTGATTGTTCCTCAAGCGACTGCGTAGCCGCAGCAGCCTGCTCCACCAGCGCGGCGTTTTGTTGTGCCACCTCATCCATTTGCGTCACGGCCAGGTTTACCTGCTCAATGCCCTTACTCTGCTCCTGTGATGCGCTGGATATCTCTTTCATCAACGAGGTCACCCGCATCACTTCACTGGCGATTTCGTGCATGGTATCCCCGGCTTTGGTCGCCATCTGCGATCCTTCCGTCACGCGGATCTCCGATTCCCCAATCAGTTCACGGATCTCTTTTGCCGCTGTCGCACTGCGTTGCGCCAGATTGCGCACTTCGCTGGCAACCACCGCAAAGCCCCTGCCCTGTTCACCAGCGCGGGCTGCTTCCACAGAGGCGTTAAGTGCCAGAATGTTGGTCTGGAATGCGATACCATCAATGACGCCGAGAATGTCACCAATCCGTCTTGAGCTGTGGGTGATTTCCTGCATTTTCTCCATCACATAATTGACAACCGTACTGCCACGTTCAGCACTTTCAGAAACGGATTGCGCCAGCTCATGCGCCTGGCTGGCGTTCTCAGCATTCAGTTTAACGGTGGCGGTAAGCTGCTCCATGCTGGCGGCAGTCTGCTCAAGGGAAGCCGCTGACTCTTCCGTGCGTTGCGAAAGATTCAGGTTGCCAAAAGACAGCTCCCGGCTACCGGTATCGATTTGTATACTGGCATCACGTACCCGACTGACAGACTGTTGCAATGACATCTGCATTTCAGCCAGGGCGCTGTTCAGGCGGCCCAGCTCATTTTTACCACTGTCCGGCAGGATTTGTGTCAAATCCCCCGCGGCAACAAATTCAAGATGTTCGATAGCGGAATCCAGCGGTGTGAGCAGAATAACCCGTAGCAGGACCCAGGAAGCACTTAACAGGATAACCGTCAAAATGCCGCAACAGACGATCAGCAAGGTCAGAATTTGCTGATTCCTGGCCGCCTCTTCCAGACGGGCATTGGTTACCTGATCGGCAAAAAACTTGAATTCATTCACCGTTTTGGATAACGCAATATTGAGTGGTGCCAGCTTGCCCTCAAGCAAAGAATAATAGCTATCAGGATCTTCTCTTTGTACCGCAGCCATCATCGGCTGGATACCCTCTGCCATATATTTTTCGTAGGCGGCAATAATCGCATCGGCCAGCATTTTGCCATGGGCGGTAACGGTGCCAGCATCAACAAATTTTTTCATCTCTTCATGAGACGCCGCGATGTAGGTGCTGGCCTGTCCGTAAACCGCGCGGGATTCATTGGGCAGACCAATTTCCATTTTACGTATGGACAGGGCAGCGGCAGCGCGGGCATAGAGCAAATTGTTGTTGGTCAGTAACAGACTATTCAACTCAACGCCCTGAATGCGATTCACCACATCCAGAGAACGATTCCCTTTGTTGATGGCAATAATGCCCATCACACTGACCACCAATAGCATCATTGTCATTAATGCTAACAAAACTAACAGACCGGTTCGTATTGATACTTTTTTAAGCATAATCTGACACCCCCAGGAACCATATAACCTGTAATCGCCAAAAAGAGATTAAGATTATCGGCAGCAACTGGCGGAACATTTAGCTTAATTGATGGAAGCATTCTGAATGGCGTGAGAAAAAAGAGAGTATATCCGGCGTCTTATAGCGTAAAGCTGCCAAAAATGCAGAACTATTGCAACAATAAGACCCCAGGTGATAGCTGATATCAACATCTTAATCTGATAATCCATTAATTCTTAACAGTGAGTAATAGTGCAAATTTTTGGAAAACCACCAACATGAATTGCAGAAAAAATGTCCACCGTGAAGAATACCAGGATTTTTGGTTAAAATTTCGCCATAATTTTAGCTCAACTTATCAGCACGGTGGGCAAAGCAGAAGCGTTCAGGACCATACTGGAGCATTCCGAAACGCCAAAAAGGGGGGATACTTTCATCACCAGTCAGCTATAATGAGCGCCACTTGATCGAAGACTGATATGTAAGGAATTGACCATGAGTTTGAACCAGGTTCCAGCGGGTAAAGATCTGCCAGAAGACATCTACGTGGTAATTGAGATCCCGGCCAACGCCGCGCCAATCAAATACGAAGTGGATAAAGAGTCTGGTGCACTGTTTGTTGACCGCTTTATGGCAACCGCGATGTTCTATCCGTGCAACTACGGATACATCAACCATACCCTGTCACTGGATGGTGACCCGGTCGATGTACTGGTGCCTACCCCTTATCCATTGCAGCCAGGCTCTGTGATCCGTTGCCGTCCGGTCGGCGTATTGAAAATGACCGACGAATCGGGTGAAGATGCCAAACTGGTTGCCGTTCCACACACGAAACTGTCCAAAGAGTACGATCACATTAAAGATGTGAACGACCTCCCTGAGCTGCTGCGCGGTCAAATCACGCACTTCTTTGAGCAATATAAAGCTCTGGAAAAAGGCAAATGGGTGAAAGTGGAAGGCTGGGATAACGCGGAAGCGGCGAAAGCAGAAATCCTTAGCTCTTTCGAACGTGCGGCGAAGCAATAATTTATTTCTGCCGTAAAAAAACACCGCTCACCGAGCGGTGTTTTTGTTTGTAAAGCAGTCAGTCAGCTTGTTCCGCATCACGCAGCAACCAGTCACCACTCTTAAGACGCTGTTTTCCTTTGACAGAACGCTGATACACGTAGAGCCAGGCACTACCAAAAGGCGTTTGTACCAGCTCTCGCTTATACTCTTCCCCCTTGCCGCGTAGTGCATCCAGCTCACCCAGCGTGGAGGCATCAATCCGGTAAACCTCACAACAGACCTGACCGGTGCCGGTTACCACGCCAGGGTAGTGCCCCAGATTATACAGATCGTAGCCGTCAATCTGGTGATCGCCGAGCCATTGAGCGTTGGTCATCCAGTGACTGTTGCCCTGCTTACGCCTCAGGCTACCGTAGACAATTATTCGCATTGCTAAAACTCAAACTGATAGAGCACATCAAGTGCCTGGTCCACGCCAGACACGGCTTCCAAATAAAGCTTGGGCATCAGGCGATAACGCAGTGTTAAGGTCGCCAGTGAATCGAATATACCAACACCATATTTTACCTGCAAACCCGGCAATACGTAGCCACTTACCTGAACCTGCTGACTGTCGCCGACGCCAGTGGTGTCCAAAGCAAGATTACTCACGCCGAAAGTCTCACCGATTTTACCCACAACCTGACCACTTTGCGCAAGCCCCAATCCAACCAGCGCGGAAGTTAATGCAGCGCTGTCGCTACCGGAAGCATCCAGCCCCTGCCCACGAAGCAGATAAGAGAGCGCTTCCTGTTGTGACATTGAGGGATCGGAGAACACCTCCACCTTGGGTTCGTCTGCCAGGCCGGTCACACGAACGCCCGCAGTAACGCTGTCTTCGGTTACTTCGGGATTGCGGATCGCTTCAATATTCAGGTAAGGCTGATCGACAGGGCCTGCGAACTGCAATTCCCCTTTACGCACGATAAGATCCTGTCCGTAAGCATGGAAACGCCCGGAAGGAATATTGATCTGCCCATTAAGGCCCAGCCCCCGGCGATCCTGTGCCAGCTTCAGATCGCCATTCAGTTTCGCTTTCAGGCCAAAGGCATTAAGCCGGGCATCATCACCGATATGGATCACCAGATTGCTGTTGATCGGGATCGAGGCAGTTTGAGGGGCAACGGGTTGCAGGTTTTTATCCAGCAGCACCTCGTCAGAAGAGACACCGACTGCGCTTTCCGGCACCTCCTGCACCACTATCCTCGCCCACGGAATGTCGACACGACCACTCAGATTGAACAGCTGTGGCGTGGCTTCAAACACCAGATCGGGCGAGACATCCATCCTGACCATCGGTGGCACGGTTACGCGTACACGGGTTCCTTTGGCAGCAATACGCGCCCGCCAGGCATTCAGCTGGCTCCAGTCCGCATCACCATTTAGCGCAATCTGCCCACGGGATGTCTGTACCACCCCTTCCAGGGTCGAACTCATGCCGTTAAACAGCATATTTACGCTGGCGGTAGTGAGATCAACCGGCATAAAGTTGCCCTGCACATTGACACTTTTTAGTGCCAGCTGACCAAATACCTGCGGTTTTTGCAGACTGCCGCCAAGGCGCAAATTGCTGTTCAGCATCCCGGCCACTTTCTCACCCTGCATCAGAGCAGGATTGAGCAAAGCCAGATTGAAGCGGGTAATGTTCACGTTCCCCGAAAGCAGCCGTTTCTTTTGCGGATCGGCTATCTCCAGACTACCGTCGAGCTGACCATTTTTTGCAATACGAACCAGCCAGTCGAGCTGCGCCTTGCCATTACGCAACGCCGCATTAAGGTTCAACGTATCAAAGGCAATCGGCAAGGTGTTGCCCTGCACATCCTGCTCAACCTTCACGCCTTTGCCTTTCAGGGCAATGCGGCCCTCTGGCAGCGCACCATCGGCTGTCCAGCTAACATCAGCATCGCCGCTAAATATCCCGCTGAGTTTGGTTTCATTGCTGAGGAAAGGCTTCACCATGGCCAGATTGAAACGATTAAGCACCACCTTTGCATGGCCGGATGGCCCTGCCTCAATGGTTTGCGGTACGCAAAGCTCGGCATCAGGGTTCTGCCAACAGTGTGCGCCGACAGAAACCGTCTGCGTGCTGTTGAGATAATCCAGTGAAATAGCCCGCGTCAGACGCCAGACGCCAACCGGCGTATCAAAACGGGTATTATTCAGGCTACCCTGCCAGCGCTGCGCCTGCCGATCGAAACTGCCATTGAGCTGTAACTGCCCCGATACTGGCTTACCATTGACGGAAAGCTTCAGCTGGTGCTGCTTCTCACTGCCGTTCGCCTCCAGATTGAGGCGGGAAATCTCCAGCGCATCCTGCTTGAGGCGATCGAGCCGCAACGCAAGCGTCCCCTGGATCTGCTCACCGGAACTGACTTCACCTTTCAGGGCAACGCGACCAATGCTCATCGCCTGCCAGCGCAGACCGCTGGCTGTCAGATCGGCCAACAGTTGCGGCGTTTTCAAATCGCCACGCGCTTTGATTGTCCCCTCCGCCACGCCGCCAAGCCCCGGCAGCGCATGGTCCAGATGGCGTGCGTCAATGCTGGCATCGAGATTGAGCTTATCGCCGAGCGAGCCTTTCAAATCAACGTTGTTACGTCCCAGCACCAGCCGGATACCCGGTATATCCCACTGGTTGTAGCTGTTAGCGTACAGCGCGCCATCCGCCGTCACCGCATTTTGTCTGACGTTACCGCGTAGTTGCAGCTCCGGTACCCGCACCTGCCAGCTTCCGCCATACAGACTGCCGCGCGTGGTGATTTTCCCGTCCAGTTTTGCAGGCCAGTCAGGATACTGTTTGGCCGTGTTAATGCCGGACAGCGTTAACTCACTGTGCCAGCTAATGGCTTTGCTCCAGTCCACCAACGCGGTAAGATCGGTATTGCCTTGCAGGGCCGCCAGACGGAGTTTATCCAGAGAAAACTGCTCTGCGTTGCCTTTTCCGTCCAGCGTCAGGGTGGCAGGCGGAATGGCCTCCCCTTTCAGTGCCGCTTTCAGTGACATTACATAGTCCGTCATTTTGCCGCTAAAACTGAAATGCAGATCGTCCGCCTGCCAGGCTGCTTCTCCGGTCAGCGGCCAGCGTAGCTGGGGGCTTTGCAGCGTTACCGACAGCGGCAGGCCGACTTCTGCCAGTCGGGTTTGCGCATCCATTTGCATCTGCACAGGACCGGAAAGGTTTAGCGCCACGCCCAGTTGCTCACGCAGGCCACCTGCCGCCGTTATTTTAATTTTCTCACCCTTTATTGGATCGACGTTTGCGGCACTGTTCAGGGTAAAACTCACCGGCCAGTTTCCGCTCAGTGTGGCCTGTCCCTGTGCATTCAACTGTCCCAATGGCGAGTCCACATCCAGCGTTTCCAGATGCAGCAGACGATCTTCGGTACGGGCTTTTACCAGCAGGCGGTTAACCGCAATATCGCTGTCGCCGGTAATACGTAGCTGCTCTCCCAGGATTTGCTGAATATCCACATCCAGCGGCATTCTGAAATCAGGCAGCTCAGGCAGTAGCGGTTTGGCGAACAGGGCTTTCAGCGTCTGTCCCAGGGGCGCTTCCTGCGGCTGCTTTACTTTTGATTGCACCACCTGTTCATCAGCGACCCTCGCCGCCTTTGGCAAAGTAATTAACAGGCCCTGAATGTGGGTAGGTGTCAGCGTGAGCGCGCGCCCCTGCCAGTGAATACCGGAGGTGAAATCCGCCAGTGATATTGCCGTGTCATCCACCGTCACATTGATGTTGTGCAACGTCAGATGACGTAAGGTGACGGGATAAGGCGTACTCAGTTCAGTGGTTGCGCTGTTCTCTTCTTCTGGCACGGCTGAAGAGGGTGCCATTTTTTTGCTGTCTGTCGTCACCTGTACATCTTTCAGACCGATCTCGTTCACGCAAAAGGCACTGTGTCGCAGGCAACCCAACCGGACCGCGAGATGAAATTCACCGACATTCACCGTGATACCCGGCATTTCATATCGCAAGCCGCTGACACGAAGATCGCGCCAGCCACCATTAACCTGTTTGATAGCCAGACCAGGCACCCAACGCGTTGCACCATTCAGCAACAGATGCAGTCCCGGCGTGGTAACAATTAAAAACGTCACGCCGCTCAACAGCAGCAGCAGAAAAAGCAAGATGCCAATCAGGACCTTCTTCCAGCGACTCATAATTCAGGCCCCAATCCGATGTAGAACTGTATATCCCGGTTGTTATCATCACCAATCGGGCGAGCGATATCCAGTTTGACAGGCCCAACCGGCGACTGCCAGCGCACGCCAAAACCGGCACCGGTTTTAACGTCGCTCTGTCTGATATCATTGACGGCTTCCCCGGAATCGACAAATACCGCGCCCCACCATTTGCCGCTGACGTTGTACTGATACTCCAGCGATCCGGTGGCCAGTTTGGATGCACCGGTCAGTTTGCCGTCATCGTCACGCGGAGAGATACCTTTATATTTGTAACCGCGAATGCTGCGGTCACCCCCGGCAAAGAATCGCAGATCCGGCGGCACACGATCAAAGTCATTGGTTTCAATCCAGCCAAGATTGCCACGCAACACAAAACGATGCTTCTCTGCCAGCGTTCTGATCCAGACGTTTTGCGCCTGCACCACGGCAAAATCAATATCCGATCCCCAACTGGTGTCAGATACATCCAGCGAGTAACGCTGTGAATCCCCCCAGTCCGGCATCAGCCCCCCCTTTGAACGGGTGCGGTTGATGCTGACCCCAGGATAGATCAACATGGTGGTATTGGTGACGTTAGCCTGGGTAAAGTGATCAAGACTCCAGCGCAGGTTAACCGCCCGCTGCCAGCCGGATTCGGCTTCCCAGTAGCGCGAAGCCGCCAGCGTGGATGAATCCGCTTTGGTATCATTCAGGTCGGTTCTTTTCAGTCCCCCCTGCAACAGGTAATACTGCTCAATGGGCGCTTTCAGTAGCGGGATTTTATAGCTGAAGTCGAGCTGCTGCTCAGGCGCTGAGATGTTGGCGCTGGTAGTGAAACTGTGACCATAGGAATTAACCCACGGTCTTTTCCAGGTGGCCTTAACGCGAGGGCCAACGTCCGTGGAATAGCCCACGCCGGTTTCGATGGTGTTTTTAGTGCGTGGGCTGACCACGCCGTGTAATGGCAGAATTTTGCTTTTGCGTCCCTGTTCAAACTGCGGAGCCACCACCACGGAATTAAACCAGCCGCTGGCGGAAAGACGACGGTTAAGTTCAGCCAGATCCCGCGAGCTGTAGTCATCGCCTTTTTTGAATGGCACCAGATTTTGCAGGTATTCTTCGCGGATCTGGGAACCTTCAAAGCTTACTGCACCAAAGCGATAGCGCTCGCCACTGTTATAGTCGATATTCCAGAATGCCTGCCGCCGCTCCACGGAAACACCAAGCTGGCTTTTGCCGTAGTCCGCATCAAAATACCCTTTACGCAGCGCCAGGTTACTCAGCGAACTTTTAAAACCGTCATAATCACCGTGATTCAACACCTTACCGATTTTAGCGCGACCAGTGCTACGCAGCGCCAAATAATCGGGATCTTTACTGGCTCCGCCACGAAAAATCACCGTCTCTCCCGCCAGAATGACTGGTTTACCCGGTGTAACTTTGGCCAGCAAAACCGGACGCTTTCCGCCCGACGGCGGCGGCTGAAGCTCGAAGTCGATATCAGGTTCATAATACCCAAGCGCCTTCAGCCCCTCTTTGATCGCATCATCCACGCGGGCGCGAAAGCGGCCATCAGAGGCGACTTCATCACTCGAAATGGTGGAAAGCCGCGCACGGACATTCTTTTGTAATTCCCCGGATAATCCTGTTACCTGCAAACGCACATTCGCTGCCTGAGCGAAAGGGGCGGCGGCGATCAGGCAAAACATGCAATACCAATGAATTCGTGGCACGCTAACTCCTGATTTTGTGTCAGGCCCTGATTCCAGATGGGCACACTTTTTGCCTTCATTAATCTGAGCGGGATACTGCATCCGGCAACAGACAGCCATACCTGGCTTTTCTTTATGTATAACGAACGTTTTAACTTATTGTGTGCAAAGAAACGACACGATACAACATGGCGTGCAATCTCCTGCCCATAGCCACTTCATAGTCAGATAAATCTTATGCATTTTCCCGGTACAGGGAAAACACCCGGGCTTAAGAAGCCGCAATTGTATGCCATCATCACCACGGCTATAATCCCCTGCACAGGTCATCTGCTGACCTGACGGTATTCTGCCCAGGGCATCAGCCCGCGTGGCGCAGACATTTTTGGCACGGATAGCCCATTCTCACCTGACGCGTTGCCCAGGCCAAAAATGACAAGTCATTAACCTAAGGTTTGTTTCAGCCTGTTTATCTGTAACGCGACTGAATCAGCCATTTTATGGATGTTTTATGTTAGACAACTTGCTTGTCATCTTACTACTGATTGCGATCAGTTCATTTTTTTCACTGTCGGAAATTTCGCTGGCCGCGGCACGCAAAATTAAGCTCAAGCTGCTGGCGGATGACGGAAATATCAATGCGCTAAGAGTCCTGAAAATGCAGGAATCCCCCGGTATGTTTTTCACTGTGGTGCAAATTGGTCTCAATGCAGTGGCAATCCTTGGAGGGATCGTGGGCGATTCCGCCTTCACTCCGGTTTTCAGAGAGCTGTTTAACCGTTTTTTTAATCCGCAACTGGCAGAACAGTTAAGCTTTGTCTGTTCATTTACCGTTGTCACCAGCCTGTTTATTCTGTTCGCTGACCTTCTCCCCAAGCGGCTGGGGATGATATCCCCGGAAGTCATCGCACTGAAGATAATCAATCCGATGCGCTTCTGCCTGATGATTTTCCGCCCACTGGTCTGGTTTTTCAATGGCGGTGCTAACATCATTTTCCGTCTGTTTAAAATCCCGCTGGTGCGCAAGGACGATATCACTTCAGATGATATTTATGCCGTGGTTGAGGCAGGTGCGCTCGCCGGCGTACTGCGCAAGCAGGAGCATGAGCTGATTGAGAATGTATTTGAGCTGGAATCGCGGACGGTACCTTCTTCCATGACCTCACGCGAAAACGTGGTCTGGTTCGATTTGCACGAAGAAGAGGACAGTCTGAAAGAAAAAATTGCCAATCACCCACATTCCAAGTTTCTGGTTTGCAATGAAGATATTGACCATATTATTGGTTATGTCGACTCCAAGGAGCTGCTGCTACGGGTACTTGGCCATCAGAGTATGGCGCTGAACAGCGGCGTGCAGATCCGTTCAGCACTTATCGTGCCTGACACGCTGACGTTATCAGAAGCGCTGGAAAGCTTTAAAACCGCAGGTGAAGACTTCGCGGTTATCATGAATGAATACGCGCTGGTGGTCGGCATCATCACGCTTAATGATGTGATGACCACATTGATGGGCGATCTGGTTGGCCAGGGACTGGAAGAACAGATTGTGGCACGTGATGAGAATTCGTGGCTGGTTGAAGGGGGAACACCCATTGATGATGTGATGCGCGTACTCCATATCGATGAGTTTCCTCACTCTGGCAACTATGAAACCATCGGCGGCTTTATGATGTATATGTTGCGTAAGATCCCCAAGCGCACCGACTTCGTTAAGTTCCACGGCTATAAGTTTGAGGTGGTTGATATCGACAGTTACCGTATCGATCAGCTGCTGGTGACCCGTATTGATGCGCGCCCCGCTTCGGCGATCGGTAAACAGGAAGAAGAGAAGATGGAAGGCTAGAGCGCGTTGGCGGTAGTGTCGTGGTTTATTATCAGCACACCGGCAACCAGCTGTTGACGCGAAGTCTTCACGGCAACGCCGCTACAGCTCAGGGGCGGAAAGCTACCCCCGCCTTTGTGGTCTTAATTGAATTCGCTTTGCAAACGCAGCACCTGGCGGTTTACTTCTGACATCACGCTGTAGTGCTGTTTATCTTTAATGCGGGGCAACAGTATCTTGCCTTTATCAAATTCAAACGCACCGACATTTTCGATATAAAACCTGCCACGAAACAATGTCTTAACGTATTTTGCCACTTGCAGCGGATTATATCGCTGAAAAATCTTCATTCTGGCCCTACTCCTGAATATAAACGCGTGATGTGTCCAGACCTGGTACAACGTCATCAGCGCAAAGTGGTTTTATTGTAGACTAATGTCTGCCTTGCGTAGCGATATATTGATTTTTTTACTTACTTTACAAAAAATAACAGTTTACAATTTCATTAAAAAATAAAAAAACAGCATAAAAATTCATATGTAAACAACGCGTGTATTTTGTTGCATAAGTATTTCACAGATGCGACACCCATATCATCTGCGTTTATTATTGCAGGAACATGACTCACTGGTCAGATAATCATCAATGGAGCTGTTATGACAACGTTTCGCTCGTTTTTTATGCTGTTAACCCTTCTGCTGCCAATGGCTGCCAGCGCGCACAATTTTGTGATGGGGCAACGCGTTCCGCCGGTCGCCATCGCGGATAAAGGAGAGCTGTTGTGGCAACAGAATAAATTCAGTTATCAGAGCTGGAACAGCACGAAACTGCCGGGCAAGATCAGGGTGTTGCAGCACATCGCTGGTCGCACCTCTTCTAAAGAAAAAAACGCCGCGCTGATTGAGGCCATCAAGGCGGCAAAATTTCCGCGCGACCACTATCAGACCACAACGCTAATCAATACCGACGATGCTATCCCCGGCACCGGTATGTTAGTTCGCAGTAACATTGAAAATAATAAAAAACAGTTCCCCTGGTCACAGTTCATCGTGGATAACAATGGTGTAGCCAAAAAGGTCTGGCAACTGGAAGACGAAGGGTCAGCCGTTGTTGTTCTGGATAAGGCCGGGCGGGTGCGCTTCGCTAAAGATGGCGCGCTAACCGCGGATGAAATCCAACACGTGATTACGTTGGTGAAGCAGCTGATGCAGCAGGACGGCACCAATGAGTAAAACAGTGCCACCCGGTAGTTCTGTTCGTCTTTATGATCCGCTTTGCCAGCATTCGCTTCTGTCTGGCAGTGGGCAATCAGAAGATGGACACCCGAAAGCCAGGATTGAGAAATGACTCGCGGGGCGCATAGTCCAGTGTCTTTCCCTGCCAGTCATGTACATGGGCACCAGCAGCAATCGCCACGGCATGGCCTGCTCCGGTGTCCCAGATATTGGTTGGTCCAAAACGAGGATAAAGCTGTGCCTTACCCTCTGCCACCAGACAAAACTTCAGTGAAGAGCCTATCGCAGTGGTTTGATGCTCACCAAGGTGGCTGAGATAATCCTCCAGTTCGCTATCTGAATGCGAACGACTTACCACCACCAGCGGAGGACGGGCTTCCCGTACCTGGATCTGAGTCCTGTGGCCGCCCTCTTCTTTCCATGCCTTCCCAGCAGCAGCAGAATACATAACATCCAGCACCGGCGCATAAACCACCCCCAGCACGGGTCGACCATTTTCGATCAGGGCTATATTGACGGTGAATTCACCATTGCGCTTAATAAACTCTTTGGTGCCATCAAGTGGATCAACCAGCCAGTAACGCTGCCAGTGCTGGCGCACCTCCCAGGCAGGTGGGTCTTCTTCTGAAAGCAGCGGAATATCGGGGGAGATCGCCGCCAGACCTTGCAAAATGACCTGATGAGCAGCCATATCTGCGGCGGTTACCGGCGAGTTGTCCGATTTGTGGGAAACCTCAAGCGGGACCTGCCCGTCATACACTTTCATGATGGCATCCCCCGCATTTCGAGCCAATTGGCAAATCTTATCCAGCATTTTCCACCTCCTGTAACAGGCGTATCCCAATATTAATCGCAAAATGAATTTCCCGGTGTCGGTCACATAACTCAAACTGACCTCTGACAATCGTAGCATGGCCTGGCGCCACAGGTTAGCCACTACAGGAGTCTACAATCGTAATAAATACGTTTGACAGATCACATAATGTGAGATGTGACCTAATAATTTTGCAGATTTTTGCGATTCTGTGAGATTGAGGAGTACAAATTTTACGGAGAAAATGATGACCAGGCCTTCTTTCACCATACTCGCAGTATTGGTAAGCAGTACGCTACACGCCGCCACGGTAGATTTTCGGCTGCTGGAAACGACCGACCTGCACAGCAATATGATGGACTTTGACTATTACAAAGACACCCCCAGCGAGAAATTTGGTCTGGTACGCACCGCGACACTGATTGCACATGCACGTAATGAGGTCAAAAACAGCGTGCTGGTGGACAATGGCGATATCATTCAGGGCAGCCCTTTGGGGGATTATATGGCCGCCAAAGGGCTGCAACAGGGGGAAGTCCATCCGGTCTATAAGGCCATGAATACGCTGGATTATACCGTCGGCAACCTGGGCAACCATGAATTCAACTATGGCCTGGATTACCTGCAAAAAGCCCTCAACGGTGCCCGGTTTCCCTATATCAACGCGAATATTATCGACCTCAAAACCGGCCAGCCCATGTTTACGCCTTATCTGATCAAACCCGTGCAGGTGACTGACCGTGACGGTAAAACCCATCAGCTAAACGTCGGTTATATCGGTTTTGTTCCGCCACAGATTATGGTGTGGGATAAGAAGAACCTCAGCGGCAGGATCACCGTCAATGATATTACAAAGACAGCACGCAAATGGGTGCCGGAGATGCGCAAACAGGGTGCCGACCTGGTGGTGGCCATTCCCCATTCCGGCCTGTCGGGGGACCCTTATCGGGCCATGGCGGAAAACTCCGTTTACTATCTCAGCGAGGTTCCCGGCATTAACGCCATCCTCTTCGGTCATGCTCATGCCGTTTTCCCCGGTAAAGATTTTGCCAGCATCAAGGGGGCAGATATTACTCAGGGAACGCTGAACGGTGTACCTGCAGTGATGCCCGGCATGTGGGGCGATCATCTTGGTGTGGTTGACCTGGTGCTGAATAATGATGCCGGTCGCTGGCAGGTGAGTAGCGCAAAAGCAGAAGCCCGTCCAATATACGATATTGCGACGAAGCGATCCCTCGCAGCAGAAGACCCTGCGTTGGTCCATCTGCTGAAAGATGATCATCACGCCACCCGTACATTTGTCGGTAAACCAATAGGCCAGTCAGCGGATGTGATGTATAGCTATCTGTCACTGGTGCAGGACGACCCTACGGTGCAGATCGTCAATAATGCTCAGCGCGATTATGTGCAGCATTTTATCCAGGGCGATCCCGATCTGGCACATCTGCCGGTGTTGTCAGCGGCGGCGCCGTTCAAAGCAGGTGGCCGAAAAAATGATCCAGCCAGCTATGTTGAAGTGGAAAAGGGGCCGCTCACTTTCCGTAACGCGGCTGACCTGTATCTTTACCCCAACACGCTGGTGGTGCTGAAGGTGTCAGGAGAGGAAGTTAAAGAGTGGCTGGAGTGCTCTGCGGGCCAGTTTAATCAAATCGACGTGACCAGTGGCAAACCGCAGTCGCTGATTAACTGGGATTTCCGCACCTACAATTTTGACGTCATAGATGGCGTTAATTACCGTATTGATGTGACGCAACCAGCACGC
The DNA here is from genome assembly GCF_003846135.1 of Erwinia psidii. Lineage (GTDB taxonomy): Bacteria > Pseudomonadota > Gammaproteobacteria > Enterobacterales > Enterobacteriaceae > Erwinia > Erwinia psidii. The sequence continues at coordinate 142,035 of NZ_RHHM01000008.1, read as the reverse complement.
TATGACACAGAATGCCAGCTGGTTAATGCTGACGCATCTCGCATCCGCGATTTAACATTTGACGGCCGACCTGTTGATCCCAGCGCAACGTTCCTGATTGCCACTAACAATTATCGTGCTTACAGCGGAAAGTTTGCCGGTACAGGGGATAATCATGTTGCCTTTGCATCACCGGATGAAAATCGCTCAGTGGTTGCAGCTTATATCCAGGCTCAGTCTCAGCGTTATGGTAAATTCAGCCCGCAGGTAGATAATAATTGGGAAATTAAGAATATAAAAAGTGCCACGCCACTGGATATCAGATTTGAGACTTCACCTACAGATAAGGCTGCTGAATTTATCCATAAATACAGCCATTATTCTGTGCAAAGGCTGAATGATGATAATATTGGCTTCGCCATTTACCGGATAAAGCTGGATTAATCCAGATAAAAACTAAAAAGCCAGTCCAGAAAAATCAAGAACTGGCTTTATTTTATTGACTAATATCTTTGATGACTATCAGCGAATAACGTTAAGCAGAAGCCTGATCTTTAGCACTGGAAGCAATAGCCAGCCAACCTACAATCCCTTTGCCAAGATCGCTTATTGCGCCGGAAAGGTTCAGTTCGATAATTTTACCAAGGCCTGAACCAATCTGTGCGGAAGCAGTGGTCGAGTCAATGGTAATACCTCCATCGGATGCACCTTTGTTGATTATGGAACCCACAACAAAGCCAACAGATGAGCCAATATCTGAAAAAATCCATGCACCAGATACTGACTCAATTTCCACACTATTTAATTTACGCATATTATCCCCTTAGTATTTTTACATTCCCTATAAGCAAAAGAAATATATTCCAGACAAAAAAACATGTCAACCTTTACCAGGATAATTAAATGCAACACCTGAATATCAGGAAATAAATAAGAAAAAACAAATTACTTATTAATAAAAAAGAACAGAAAAATTCAACCCTGGTATGAAGTGACACATAATATATCAATATGCATCACTTTTGATAAAGAGAAATATATCTATCCGTGGCAGTTAGTCACACTGAATTACATAATTTCCAACAGCTCGACTTCAAAAATCAGCGTACTGAAAGGAGGAATAGACGCACCCGCACCACGCTCACCATAAGCCAGATTTTGTGGAATAACCAGTTCCCATTTGGAACCAACAGGCATTAATGTCAGTGCCTCAATCCAGCCGGAAATAACGCCGCTGACCGGAAATTCAGCCGGTTCTCCACGCTGTACGGAACTGTCAAACACGGAACCATCGATCAGTTTACCGGTATAATGTACGCGAACGCGATCCTGACGGGATGGGATAGCACCGTCGCCCTGAGCAATCACACGGAATTGCAGACCGGACTCAGTGCTGCTGACCCCCTCGCGCTTACCGTTCTCTTCCAGATATTTCTGTCCTTCCGCAGCCATTGACTCCTGATGCTCACGGCGCACAGCATCCGCACGCTCATGGACTTCACGCAGCGCACGGTGTACCACATCAACCGGTACGGCTGGGGTATTCCCTTCCAGCGCATCACACAAGCCAGCCAATAAGGATTCGGGTTGAAGACCCTGTAGCCCGGACTCCAGCAATTGCTGACCGATCTGTAAACCGATACCGTAACTTGCCTGCGCCTCAACACTTTCAAAAGAAGGGGTTGTCATGGATTTTCCTTTTCTTTATTGATAAAACCGAAAACGAAGCATATCAGTGCAGGCAACAGGCGTAAAATGCCATCTTCTCCAGGTGACTTTTCACTGACAAAAGGAAACAATAGCCGCATCCCTGTCGCAGGCTCACCACTGCACAAACAATAGATCTTTCAACCGAGGTAAAAATGGGCCATCCTGCCCAACGGCAACGGAAAAGCCAGCCGCTTTCGCTGAATGGTATGTTGCACCGCTTAGCCCAAAGCTCACTATTTGCGCGAGGTTCGCGCCAGGAGGATAAATCCATGCCAAGCGCCCCTTTAACAGAACGAATTGCGCTATGGTTCCATAAGATCTGGTTGCTGCCGGATGCGGCTCGCTGGATGGATCCGCTCCCTTCTTTTCACCGTCGCGGCATCATTGTCGCGGTGTCGGTGATTGTGCTGGCTTTTCTCTGGCCATCCGCGACTCATGAGCAGCGGCAACCTGTCATCAACAGCAGCCGACCAGCCATCTCCACCCCCCCCATGCAGGCAGAACTCCGCGACCAACAGGGGACCACCCGGCAGCAGGCGATACCGCGCGCCACCGATGGCGATTCGCAGGGACAGTGGCACAGTTATCAAATTGCCTCCGGCCAGACCCTGGCACAGCTGTTTCGGGATCACAACCTGGCGGTTAATGATGTGTTCGCCATGGCGCAGGGGGAAGGGAATGATAAACCTCTGAGTAATCTGCAAAGCGGACAGACGGTAAAAATCCGTCAGAACGAACAGGGCGTGGTGACAGGACTGACAGTGGATGGCGTTAACGGGCAGATTCTGTTTACCCGTCAATCAGATGGCACTTTCCTTCGTGCACATTGATGAGATCGGGGTAATCTGAGTAGGTAAAAAAAAACGCCGGCCCAGGGCCGGCGTTTCTTCTACGAAACTAAAGCTGTTAAGCTTCAGCAACGATGTTTACAGTCAGCTTAGCGAAGACTTCGCTGTGAACCTGAAAGTCCACTTCATGCTCACCGGTGGTGCGCAGAACGCCGTTCGGCAGGCGAACTTCGCTCTTGCTAACATCAACGCCAGCAGCGGTAACCGCATCAGCGATGTCGCGAGTACCAATGGAACCGAACAGTTTACCTTCATCACCTGCTTTAGATGCGATGGTCACATTGCCCAGTGCATTGATTTTCTCAGCACGCGCGTTAGCAGCAGACAGCACGTCAGCCAGTTTGGCTTCCAGCTCTGCACGACGTGCTTCGAAGAACTCAACATTTTTTTTGGTAGCAGGAACAGCTTTACCCTGTGGCACCAGGAAGTTACGGGCATAGCCCGCTTTAACATTAACCTGATCGCCCAGGCTGCCCAGGTTTGCTACTTTATCAAGCAGAATAACTTGCATTACCTTATCCTCTTAAAGTCGTTAATGGACAGAAGCCGTTACTGATGACGATCGGTATACGGCAGCAGGGACAGATAACGCGCGCGCTTGATAGCACGGGCCAGCTGACGCTGGTATTTTGCGCGAGTACCGGTAATACGGCTTGGTACAATCTTACCGCTTTCAGTGATGTAGTTTTTCAGCGTTGCGATATCTTTGTAATCGATCTCTTGAACGCCTTCCGCGGTGAAACGGCAGAACTTGCGACGACGGAAATAACGTGCCATTTGGCTAGTCTCCAGAATCTATCAATTCAATCTGCTCGGCATGCAACACAATTTTATTCAGCCCATTGCGCCCCTGATGGCTGCTAATGAATCCTGAAACAGTGAGATGCGTGCCGACCGTTATACGTTGAGTAATCGCCTGATGTGTATTGCCGCTGATAACCACCGGCATTCTGCACCAGGCCTGTCGGGTGAAACCGACCTCCACCTGCCCGGAACGGTGCTCAAGCACGAACTGGCAGTGTGGAATACCTGACGGACTGACTTTACGAACTGGCGTCTTGCACACGGTGCCAGAGAGCGTCAGCCTGTTATCCGCCACGGTCAATTACTCTTCAGAATCCCCAGCATCATCATCAGAGGTTTCGTTAGCAAAATCGTCACGACGCTCACGGCGTTCATCTTTCGCTTTAACCATCGGAGATGCTTCAGTTACCGCGTGCTTAACGCGCATAACCATGCTACGGATAACGGCGTCGTTGAAGCGGAAGTTTGTTTCCAGCTCATCGATCGCTTCCTGCGGCGCTTCAACATTCAGAAGAACGTAGTGCGCTTTGTGCAGTTTATTGATCGGGTAAGCCAGTTGACGGCGGCCCCAGTCTTCCAGGCGGTGGATCGTACCTTCAGCACCAGTAATGGTGGCAGAGTAACGCTCGATCATGCCAGGAACCTGTTCGCTTTGGTCAGGATGAACCATAAATACGATTTCGTAATGACGCATCGAATTTGCTCCTTACGGATTATTCAGCCTCCTGTCAGGGTCAGCCGCGGCCCATGGAAGCAAGGAACGTGTATGTTTGTACGGCTGAAAAAATTGACGCGTAATCTTACTGACGCAGGTGGGATAACTCAAGGTCAATTTAGCTGTGGGGGCAAATTATTTTACCGTGCTGCCGCCAGAGAGCGGCAGGTTCAGTTTCCGGCCCGAAACCTTTACAGATGTTGCTGAAAGAATGTCACCAGCACTGTCAGCGCCGTTGGGGTAATACGATGCCCGGCGCCCTTCTCAATAACCATATGCAGATTGTCGTTGAGCTTCGCTTCCCGCAGGTCTTTTTCCAAACGCAGGCTCTCAGTGACCGGCACCAGTTCATCAGCGTCACCGTGCCAGACCAACAGCGGTCGGTCGGCAACCTTTTCCAGACGCTTACGGATATCATATTCGGCAAGCGTTGCGGTTCGTCCGCACACAACGTCTTGCTGTGCAGACGTTGTGTCCGCCACTCCCGGCGGGAATAACGTCTGACAAAGCGACATAAAATATCCTGAGCCCATCAAACAGGCAGCGCAGGCAAAACGCGGATAACGTGCCATCGCACCCAGCGCCGTCATCCCCCCCATCGACGCACCCGCCAGCGCGATCCGCTGCTGTGCAACCAGTCCCTGCTCACGCAATGCCGCCTCCAGCAACGGCACTTCATCAATATTGCTACGCAGGATTTCCCAGAAATGCCCCAGCCGCTGCTCATCATTGCCGTTATGGCGGGCACCATGCAAATCGGCATCGGGCAGGATCACGCGGAATCCGGCCATAGCCAGCGCGACACTGGACCAGGAGTAAACCTCTTTTGAAGACGTAAACCCGTGAAAGAAGAGAATGGTCGGCAAAGGGTGGTGGCGTTGCCCCACCGGTGAAGCATGCAGGCATTCAATACCCGCAAAAGTTTCCATGTTGATTTCAATCATCGCCTCTCCCCAGTAAGGTTTTCATCACCGTCAACACCATCACAGGCCCAGTCTATAGCCCTGCTCACAAAATTGATTGCTAAATGTTTTAACGGGATTGCCGTTAACCGTTATATCCGCTCTACAGATGGTAACAGGCCAAAATATGAACAAATTATCCTTTCATCGCTGGAGCCTCGGCGTCAAATTGTCGGTCATCACCTCAGTGACCGTGGCCGTTCTGTTCCTGGTTTTAACACTGGCTCTGAGCCAGAATTCAGCAAAGCAATTGCAAGTGCTGACGCTGCAAAACATGGAAAACCAGGTTAATGGCATTGGCGATATGGCGTCCATCTTTAACAGTTCATTAATTGAAGAGGTGACGAATTATACGGCACTGTTTCAAAGCTTTTTGCCCAAACGCTTTTCTGTTGATAGCTCACAAATCATTCCCGTAGGCAATGAACAAACACCGACCCTGCGAGCTGGCCTGAAAACCCTGAATCTTGATCAGGTGCTGGTCGACGATTTCCAGCAAAGAACAGGGGCAATCTCGACTATTTTTGTCCGAATGGGTGACGACTTTATCCGCGTTTCCACCTCACTGCGCAAAGAGGACGGCGAACGCGCTGTCGGTACCCGCCTGGATCATAGCAGCCCAGCCTGGGATAAAATGCGTAATGACGAAGTTTACCGGGGCGTCACCATGCTGTTTGGCAAACGCTATATCAGCCAATACCAGCCGGTGAAAGACAGCACCGGTAACGTTATTGCCGTCATCTTCGTCGGTCTGGACATCACCAAACAATTTGCCCTGCTTCGTGAAAAAGTCATTTCGAAGAAACTGGGCGACAGCGGGCAGTTTATCGTTATCAGCGATGCCAAAGGCAAAAGCTACGGAAAGTATGTTTTTCACTCAACGCAGGAGGGCAAGTCCCCTACCTGGCCAGATTCACTGCAACAACAGCTGTTAAATCAGGAGCAGGGAACTATTGAGACGGCAGACGAAAACGGCAATACACAGATTATCGCCTGGCACCATTTACCGGAACTGGGCTGGGTTATCCTCGCAGAAATAAGCAAGGCAAGCCTGCTGGCACCCATTCAGCATATTCGAAACCTGTTTCTGTTGATCGGTGCAGCACTGGTTGCACTGTTTGCGTTCTGTTTTGTGGTCACCATCCGCCGCTGGCTGAGCAGGCCACTTCAGCAGGTGATTGAGCTGGCTCGCCAGTATTCGGCAGGCAATTTGCAAGCGACTCTGGAAACCCGCCGCAGCGATGAGGTAGGACAACTGATTGTCGCAATTAACGGCATCGGAGACGGACTCGAACGTATCGTGTCGCAGGTCCGTGAAACTGCCCAGGATATCAATGATGGCACCAGTAACATTGCACAAGGTAGTGAAAACATCAGCCAACAAATCTCCCGTCAGGCCAGCAGCGTTGAACAAACGTCTGCCGCAATGGAGCAACTGAACGCTACGGTGGCACAGAATGCAGCTAACGTGGCGCAGGCGTTAACGCTGGTTGATGAAGCCGCTACCGCAGTGGAAAAAGGGGGGACCACCGTTTCCCGCTCTGTGGTGACAATGAGCGACATCAAAAACGCCTCGCAAAGTATTGCTGATATCACACAGGTTATTGAATCAATAGCCTTTCAGACCAATATTCTGGCGCTGAATGCGGCAGTGGAAGCAGCGAGGGCAGGTGAACACGGGAAAGGGTTTGCGGTGGTGGCAGCAGAAGTTCGCGCACTGGCACAACGTAGTGCCCAGGCAGCGAAAGAAATTGATGGCCTGATTGAAAACTCACTGAGTAAAGTGGCCATGGGGCACGATCTTTCCGGCCAGACTCGCCAGGAAATGGACAATATTGTTGGCCGTATTGAACAGGTGAAAGTGTTGATGAGTGAAATTAATACTGCATCAAAAGAGCAGTCAGCCGGGATTGGCCAGGTTAATCAGGCAATAACTCAAATAAGCCTGGCAACGCATCAAAGCAGCGAGCTTATCACCAGGTCCGAACAGACCGCACAGGAACTGAGCCGCAAGGGGCATCACCTTGGTCAATTGGTACAAATTTTTACCGTAAAAGCGTAATAATGATGTGGAATAATACAGAGTCTGTCCTGGCAGGCGTAATTGTCGCGGCCAGCTTGGGCACAGTCAACGAAACGTACAGGCCGTGCGTGAGGATGGCGAACACGGCCTGGAGTCAAAATGGCAAGGACAATAGCCCGCGGAACAGGCTCTTACACTTGAGCTATCTCACCGGTGAGAAACAAGAATGCGTCAGTTACTTTTTTCATTGCTGCTGTTAATGACTGGCGGCTGTGGTTCGTTCACCGTCAGACCAGCATCGCCGCCGCCTGCCACCACTCAGGCACAGGAGATCAATCGTGCACAAAGCGTCAATTTACAGCGAATGGGCACGGTTAGCGTGAGTGTAAGGGGGTCTCCTGACGATGCGCTACGCGCAATTGCCGGAAAAGCCAATGCAGCAGGCGCAAACTGGTATCTGGTCCAGCTGGTTAGCGAAACGGCGGTGCCCGGTTACTGGTATGCCACGGCGGTCCTTTATGGGGGAGCCGTGGCTGCTACCAGCAAACATCCGTAAAGCCTCAGCCTTTCCGCTGACGTACCGCTTCAAACAGGCAAATTCCGGTGGCGACAGAAACATTCAGTGAAGAGACGCTGCCAGCCATTGGAATGCTAATCAGCTCATCGCAATGCTCTCTGGTCAGACGGCGCATACCTTCACCTTCTGCTCCCATCACCAGCGCCATTGGGCCACTCATTTTGCACTGGTAAAGGTGGTGATCGGCTTCTCCCGCTGTGCCGACGATCCAGATGTTCGCTTCCTGCAACAGGCGCATGGTTCGTGCCAGATTCGTTACGCGGATCAAGGGGACATTTTCGGCTGCGCCGCTGGCCACTTTCTTCGCCGTGGCATTCAACTGGGCAGAACGATCGCGTGGGACAATAACCGCATCCACCCCGGCCGCATCAGCGCTACGCAGGCAGGCACCCAGATTATGTGGGTCGGTCACGCCATCAAGGATCAGTAATAACGGTGTTTCAAGGCTTGAAAGCAAGTCCGGCAAATCATTTTCCTGATACTGGCGACCCGCTTTTACCTTCGCCACGATCCCCTGATGTACGCCGCCTTCCACCTGATTATCCAGCCACTGACGGTTGGCCATCTGGATCACTATTCCCTGCGCTTCCAGCGCCTTAATTAACGGCTGCAGGCGGCGGTCATCGCGGCCTTTGAGAATAAACACTTCCTGAAAGCGCTGTGGATCACGCTCCAGCAGCGCCTTTACGGCATGGATTCCAAAAACAATCTCACTCATTAATCGGTTACTCAGTTAGTCATTTTTAACGGCGGTATCAGATGTCTTTTTAGCCGCACGCTTCGAGCGGGTGGCCGAGGCAATTTTACGGGTTTTATCCGACGGTTTTTTCGCCTTTCTCTCTTTTTTCGCGCCGGCGCTCTGTTGCTCGTTGCCAGAACGGAAGGCGCTGTCCGGCTCAAAATTCACCTTTTTACTTTGATTACGACGACGTTTGCCCTGCGGTGACGCGGTGTCTTTTTTAGCGCGATCGCGTTCAGTTTTACCTTCACCACGCGGTTTACGTGAGCTGGAAATCATCGCGAAATCAATTTTGCGCTCATCCATATGCACGGCCTCAACCCGAACCTCAACCGCATCACCCAGGCGGTAAGTTTTACCTCCCGACTCTCCGATCAGCCGCTGTCCGACCGCATCAAAACGGTAGTAATCATTATCCAGCGTGGAGACATGCACCAGCCCATCGATAAACAGATCGGTCAGGCGAACAAAGAAGCCGAAGCCAGTAACGCTTGAGATCACACCGGTGAAGGTTTCACCTACCTGATCCTGCATAAAATCACATTTCAGCCAGTCGGCCACGTCGCGGGTGGCTTCATCGGCCCGGCGTTCGGTCATCGAGCAGTGCTGACCAAACTGCAACATCTGTGGCAGATCATAATGGAAGCCGCCGGTTGGCGTGGTATTGCCTTCCAGCGTGCCATTTTCCTTCGCCAGCAGATATTTGATTGCGCGATGTAACAGCAGGTCTGGGTAGCGGCGGATAGGCGAAGTAAAGTGCGCGTATGACGCCAGCGCCAGGCCGAAGTGCCCCCGGTTTTCCGGGTCGTACACCGCCTGTTTCATGGAGCGCAGCAGCATAGTTTGCAGCATTTCCGCATCAGGGCGACTGGCGATCCGGGTCAGCAGTTCAGCATAATCAAGTGGATGCGGCTTAATACCTCCGCCCAGCGTCAGTCCAAGCTCATTCAGCACCGAGCGGAAGCTTTTGATATTTTCCTCGCTGGGCCTGTCATGATCGCGGAACAAGGCTGGCTCATTATTCTTCTCAACGTAACGTGCTGACGCAATATTGGCGAGGATCATGCATTCTTCAATTAGCTTGTGCGCATCATTGCGGGAAATCTGTTCAACACGTTCAATACGACGTTCGGCGTTGAAGATGAATTTCGCTTCATCGGTCTCAAACGAGATGCCGCCACGCTGCTCGCGGGCCTTTTCCAGCACCAGATACATACGGTGCAACTCTTCAAGATCTTTTACCAGCGGCTGATACTGTTTACGCAACGGCTGATCGCCCTGGAGGATGCTCCAGACTTTGTTATACGTCAGACGCGCCCAGGAGTTCATCACCGCTTCATAATGTTTGTAGCCTGTCAGCTTACCGGTAGCGGAAATTGTCATTTCACAGACCATGCACAGGCGGTCAACCTGAGGGTTTAGCGAGCAGAGACCATTCGACAGCACCTCCGGCAACATAGGCACCACCTGCGACGGGAAGTAAACCGAGGTTCCCCGGTTCACCGCTTCATCATCCAGCGGCGTACCCGGACGGACGTAATAGCTGACATCCGCGATAGCTACCCACAGTCGCCAGCCTCCTCCACGTTTTCTTTCGCAGAATACGGCATCATCAAAATCACGGGCATCTTCACCATCGATGGTGACCAGCGGCAGATCGCGCAGATCCACCCGCCCAACCTTGGCTTTTTCCGGCACCTCTTCTTTCAGACTGGCAATCTGACTTTGCAGCGCCTCCGGCCAGCCATGAGGAATATCATGGGTACGCAACGCCATTTCGACCGCCATACCGGTGCCCATATTATCACCCAGCACCTCCACGACGTTACCCACCGCCTTGCTGCGGCGAGTGGGCCGCTGTGTCAGTTCCACTACCACGACAAACCCCATCCTGGCGCCGTTCAATGCGTCCTGCGGGATCAAAATATCGAAGCTGAGGCGGCTGTCATCAGGCACGACAAAGCCGACCCCTGCTTCAGTGAAGTAGCGGCCAACGATTTGGTTAGTGCGTGGTTCCAACACGCGTACCACACGCGCCTCACGGCGACCTTTACGATCGGCACCCATCGCCTGAGCCAGGATCACATCGCCGTGCATACACATTTTCATCTGCTCAGCAGAGAGGTACAGATCGTCTTTGCTGCCTTCCGCGCGCAAAAAACCGAAGCCATCACGGTGACCGATCACCTTGCCACGCAGCAGGTCAAGACGTTCAGGCAGCGCGTAGCACTGCCGACGGGTGAACACCAGCTGTCCGTCACGCTCCATAGCCCTCAGGCGGCGGCGTAACGCTTCTGTCTGTTCTTCACCGGAAACAGAGAGTTCTGCCGCCAGCTCTTCACGGTTGGCGGGTTTTTCGCGTTTATCTAAATGAGCAAGGATATATTCGCGACTGGGGATGGGATTTTCATATTTTTCAGCTTCCCGTTCCTGAAAAGGATCTTTTGACATAGCGGTTCCTCCGTTGTCATCAGCTGCGGATTGAAGGTGCTTCAATCTGCAATAATTGGTAGAGCGGATAGTTATCAGCAACCATATCTGCCAGCGTGTAATCATCCAGCACGGCAAGAAAAGCCTGCACCGCATCCTGTAACACCATCTTCAGACGGCAGGCAGAAGTAATGTGGCAAAAATCACTGTGGCATTGGATCAGTTGCAACGGTTCAAGATCGCGTACGACCTGACCAATCACAATCTGACTGGCGGGTTTTCCCAACCGAATACCACCCTTTTTCCCCCGTACAGCAGACACATAGCCTGTCCGACTAAGCTGATGGATAATTTTGACCATATGATGACGCGACACGCTATAAGCGGCTGTCACTTCAGTAATACTGGTCATGCTACCGTCAGGCAGCGCCGCCAGAAAAATCAGCGCACGCAAACCATAATCGGTAAAACTTGTTAGCTGCACAGTTACCTCAAAAGCCGGAGCATCGATACCAGCGACACTGCCATAATCCGCTAAAAATGAGTAGGTTAAAAATGATGATAAACCAGCCTGCCCGGTCGGGGCATTTTATTTAAGCAGGCGAGTCAGGGAAGGAAAGCGTTCATGGAGTGAGGCCGGACAAGTCCGGCCTTGAAGATGGCATCAGGCGTCAAACGGGTCACGCAGAATCATCGTCTCACTACGATCCGGGCCAGTAGAGATAATATCTACCGGTACACCCGTGACCGCTTCAACGCGCCTGATATAGTCGCGCGCAGCCTGCGGAAGACCTTCAAGGGTCTTCACACCAAAGGTGTTTTCACTCCAGCCAGGCATGGTTTCATAAACCGGCTCTATACCTTCCCAACCTTCCGCCGCCAGTGGGGTTGTGGTCACTTCACGGCCATCCGGCATCCGGTAGGCCACGCAGATTTTCACTTCTTTCAGGCCATCCAGCACATCCAGTTTAGTCATGCAAAAACCAGAAAGAGAGTTAATTTGCACCGCACGACGTACCGCAACCGCATCCAGCCAGCCAGTGCGACGCCGCCGTCCCGTGGTGGCACCAAACTCGTTACCTTTCGCACACAGGAACTCACCGGTTTCATCAAACAGCTCGGTGGGGAAAGGACCTGCACCAACGCGCGTAGAGTAAGCCTTAACGATACCCAGTACGTAATCCACGTAACGAGGACCGATTCCTGAACCGGTTGCCACGCCACCCGCGGTGGTATTGGAAGAAGTCACGTAAGGATAGGTGCCGTGGTCAATATCAAGCAGCGTGCCCTGGGCACCTTCGAACATGATCAGGTCGCCATTTTTACGCGCGTTGTCCAGCAGTTCAGAAACATCAACGACCATGCCGGTCAGGATATCGGCTACCGCCATCATATCACTGAGCACGTTGTCGTAATCGACCGCCTCTTCTTTGTAGTAGTTCACCAGCTGGAAGTTATGATATTCCATCACTTCCTTCAGCTTGGCGGCGAAACCTTCCTTGTTGAAAAGATCGCCCACACGCAGGCCACGGCGGGCAACTTTATCTTCGTAAGCCGGACCGATTCCGCGTCCGGTGGTACCTATCGCTTTCGCGCCACGTGCTTTTTCACGCGCAACGTCCAGCGCAACGTGATATTCCAGAATCAGCGGACAGGCTTCAGAAATGAACAGACGTTCGCGCACAGGGAAACCGCGTTCTTCCAGACCTTTCATCTCTTTCATCAGCGCCGCAGGAGACAACACCACACCGTTGCCGATGATGCTGGTGACGTTTTCACGCAGGATGCCAGAGGGAATTAAGTGGAGGACGGTTTTCTCACCGTTGATGACTAGCGTATGGCCAGCGTTATGGCCGCCTTGATAGCGCACAACATATTTTGCACGTTCCGTCAGGAGGTCAACAATCTTACCTTTACCTTCGTCACCCCATTGGGTGCCCAGTACGACAACGTTCTTACCCATTTATCCAAATCACCGATTGCTTAAAAATGGATTCTACCATCGTAAAAATCGTCTTTCAGCTCTTTTAGTATACGATTGCGTACTTTTTTGCTGGTGCAGTGAGTACGCTAAACGCGCGATTTTACATTTAACTGCCACCGTTACGGACACTGACCATGTAGTATATAACGGCACCCGCCACGACCAGCCCACCGCCAAAACGACGCAGAAGCGCATCCGGTAACTGTGCCATTGTCAGAATGAACCGACGCCAGATACGCGGGAACAGCACCGGGCCAAGCCCTTCCAAAATAAGCACCAATGCCAGTGCCATCCATATAGTTGTTTTCATAGAACGATAAGGGTCTGGAAAAAAGAGCCACAGTATGCCACGGCTTTCCGGCGTTCTGCCCGGAGAAAATGAAAGATTTCTTCAAAGCGTTGCGCTAAGGCTTCATTCCTGTTTTTACCAAAAAGAAACTGGCACCGCAGGCGGCAGAATAAAAACGCGCTGAGAACACAGGCTGCATGCTTGACCTGTGGATACCAAAAGACCGGTTCAGGACACTGTTTTGCTGGCGCTGCATTTATCCCTGAATAAATCTCCCACTAAAAAAGGCTGGCGGGTCCTCCAGTTCAGTCATCTGCTGGCAGTAAAGGGACGATATCGGGAATATGGTTGCCCCGACCAGATATAAAAAAGCCGGGAATATCGCTATTCCCGGCTGATGTCACTGCCAGCGCGATCAGTGACTGTTGATACTGCTCGCTGGCGATTTCATAAAGCGGAAGAAGTCGCTGTCCGGGCTGAGTACCATCACATCCTGATTGCTTCTGAAACTGTTTTCATAAGCACGCAGGCTGCGGATAAAGGCGTAAAAATCCGGGTCCTGGCTGAACGCATCAGCAAACAATTTAGCCGCTTCAGCATCCCCTTCACCACGGGTGATCAGTGCGGTACGCTGAGCTTCTGCCAGGGTGTGGGTGACTTCATAGTCTGCCGTTGCCCGCAGTTTTTCTGCCTCTTCCTGCCCCTGTGAGCGCTGGCTTCGCGCGACCGCTTCACGTTCTGCGCGCATACGGTTGTAGATCGCATCTGACACTTCGGTCGGCAGATTGATCTGTTTTATACGGACATCCACCACCTGAATACCCAGCGCCGCCATACTGTTCGGATTAACCGCAGGCTCTTTACCGGTCGTCTCTCGATCCACACGGGCGGCTACAGAGGCAATAGCATCATCTGCTGCCGGTGTCGCTACCTCGTCATCCTGACCGGCACTTCCGGCGTTGAGTACGTCCCGGACATCCGTGGTTAAACGCCCTCGGGAATCAGTGACAATCTCTTTTACATCAAGACGTCCGATCTCTGAACGGAGCCGGTCACTGAACTTACGCTTCAACAGCACTTCAGCCTGAGAAACATCTCCACCGCCTGTCGCCAGATAGTAACGACTGAAGTCGCTAATCCGCCATTTGATATAAGAATCAACGATCAGGTCTTTTTTCTCTTTGGTCACAAAGCGGTCTGCCTGGTTATCCATGGTCTGAATACGGGCATCCAGTGACTGGACCGATTCCATGAAGGGGATCTTAAAGTGCAGACCCGGCTCATACACCAGTGGCTTATTTTCACCATCACGTACAACCTTGCCGAAACGCATCACGATCCCGCGTTGGCCTTCCTGTACAACAAACAGTGACGTATACAGCACCACCAGTACAGCAATCAGCACTATGATTAATGGCTTACGCATCGCTTACTCCCCCCCTGCGCGCTGGGTATCGCTGCGCTGAGCATTTGCCCGACGCTGATCCATGAAACTGGCAGACATGTTCGAAAAATTGCCGCTGCTGCTGGCCGGAGGCATACGGAGCAGATTATTGCTACTGCTGTCCTGCGGAGTACTGGTTTTCGTCGTGTTCTGACCACGCATTAGCTGATCCAGTGGCAACATCATCAGGTTGTTACCCTTGTCGTTTATCAGCACTTTACGGGTATGGCTGAGCACCCGCTCCATAGTTTCAATATACAGACGTTCACGGGTGATCTGCGGAGCAGATTTATACTCCGGTAGGATCCTTGCGAAGCGATCAACCTCACCCTGCGCTTCCAGCACAGTACGGGTTTTATAAGCGCGCGCCTCTTCCAGGATGCGCTGCGCCTGGCCATTCGCCCGTGGCTGAACTTCATTGGCATAAGCTTCCGCTTCACGTACATACTGTTCACGGTTTTCCCGTGCGGCAATTGCATCATCAAACGACGCTTTCACCTCTTCCGGTGGACGTGCAGCCTGGAAGTTGACATCAAGCAGGGTAATACCCATGTCGTATGGCCGAATAGTTTCTTCCAGCTCACGTTGCGTGTCGCTACGAACCACGGTACGGCCTTCAGTCAGAATACGGTCCATGGTGGAACGGCCGATCACTCCGCGCAATGCGCTGTCGGTGGCCTGACGCAGGCTGTCATCTGCACTGGTCACCGCAAACAAATAGCGTTCCGGGTTAGTCACGCGATACTGCACGTTCATTTCCACCCGCACGACGTTTTCATCCGACGTCAGCATCGTGCCTGACGCGGCCAGTTCACGAACGGCTTCAACATTTACCGCCCGGACCCGATCGATAAAGGTGGGTTTCCAGTTCAGGCCTGGCTCCACCAGATGACTGAATTTACCAAAGCGCGTTACCACCCCACGCTCTGCTTCTTTGATGGTATAGAAACCACTCCCTGCCCAAATCACCACGGCAGCAACCACCACGAAACCGATCGCCCGGCCACCAAAACCTGGGGTTTTCTGCCCACCACTCTTATCGCCGCCAAAACCGCCCAGCTTTTTGCTCAGCTTGCGAAAAATATCATCCAAATCAGGAGGCCCCTTGTCGCGTCCCCCTTTGTTACCCCCGGAGTTGCCGCCTTGATTATTGCTGCTTCCCCACGGGTCGCGGTCTTGTCCGTTATTACCGGGCTGATTCCACGCCATGTTTATACTCCATTAATAGTGTGTGCGGTGTTGCCCCAGGCAGGGACAGGCATCAGGCAAAATCGGCTAAACAATGTAATTCACCAGCTCAGGCTCCTGTTTACACAGTCTCCGCCAGTCGACAACAGGCATACGTACAGCCAGGCCTACGCTACCATCATCGTCATTCCATTCTTTTTCAATCGCCTGCAACTGATAAAAACGGCTGCGTAACCGCCCTGCTTCAGGCGGCAAACGTAATGCATATTCGGCAATTTCTCCTGCCAGCCGCTCGGTCAGCGCCTGGAACAACAGGGGAATGCCCTCGCCCGTTTGCGCGGACAGCCATACGCGAACAGGCAAATTCTCTTCGTTACGATCAATCCTTGGAACAAAGTCCTCCAGCATGTCGATTTTATTCATCACGTGCAGGGTGGGGATTTCATCAGACTCGATCTCTGTCAGTACATCTTCCACCGCCGCGATGTTCTCGTTAATGCGCAAATCCGCCGCATCAATCACATGCAGCAGTAGCGTTGCCTGACGGGTTTCCTGTAAGGTCGCTTTAAAAGCGGCGACCAGATCATGCGGCAGATGACGGATAAAACCCACCGTATCAGCCAGTACCACCTCACCCACATCAGCTACATCCAGCCGACGAAGCGTCGGGTCCAGCGTAGCGAACAGCTGATCGGCAGCATACACGTCTGCCGATGTCAGACAGTTAAACAGGGTTGATTTACCCGCATTGGTGTAGCCGACCAGCGAAATGGTGGGTACATCCGCTTTATTACGGGCCTGCCTGCCCTGCTCGCGCTGCTTCTCCACGCGTTCAAGACGTGAGAGGATCAGGGTGATTCGGTTACGCAGTAAGCGGCGATCGGTTTCCAGCTGAGTTTCCCCCGGTCCACGAAGACCAATCCCCCCTTTCTGGCGTTCAAGGTGCGTCCAACCGCGAACCAGGCGCGTGGCAAGATGGCGAAGCTGAGCCAGTTCCACCTGCAATTTACCTTCATGGGTCCGCGCACGCTGGGCAAAAATGTCCAGGATTAAACCAGTACGGTCGATGACACGGCACTGGCACAACGCTTCCAGATTGCGCTCCTGGGCAGGACTTAGGGAATGATCGAAGAGTACGACAGATGCACCGCTGGCTTTCACCGCTTCAGCAATCTCAACCGCCTTTCCTTCGCCAACAAAATATTTGGGATGTGGCGCCTTGCGACTGCCTGTTACCACACACAGCGCGTTAACGCCCGCAGAAGATACCAGGCTTTCAAATTCCTGTAGATCTTCGGTATCTTTTTCCTGGGAAAAATAGATATGCACCAGTACGGCCTGTTCACCAGCATCATAACGGTCAAACAAACTTGTAACCTCTCAGAACCTTGTTGCAACTGCTGCGCGATGGCCACACCGTGTAAAAATCAGAGTCAAATGCGTATTAAATAACGTATTGAGAGCATGGTCTCACCCACCTTGATGGTGATGGGCCAGACCGGACGAACGGAAGATAATCAGGACGGGAGGATGAAACTCAGTATGACCCGTCCTGAAAAAACAGTACTTACTCTGCGTCTTCACCGTCTTGCTGAGGCTGAGCAGAAGCCCCCTGATTACTGCCACCATGATGATAGTTACTGCTCCCGCCACCCGCATTATTACTATGATGGGAAACCGGACGGGACGGAACAACGGTAGAGATAGCGTGTTTGTAAACCATCTGGCTCACCGTGTTCTTCAATAAAATAACAAATTGATCAAACGACTCGATCTGCCCCTGCAGTTTGATACCGTTTACCAAATAGATCGAAACCGGAACACGTTCACGACGCAGTGCGTTCAGGAACGGATCTTGCAATGATTGCCCCTTAGCCATTCTATCTTTTCCTTATATGTTTGTTGTTTACTACCTGAGGGCCTTTGCCCTGAAATACTGCCTAAAAATTCGCGCACTATAACGTATCAATTGTACACAATCACCCAGGCTTCGCACTAAGAACCTGTAACACAGTGGTCAGCGCGGCATCATGATGTTCACTATCCAGCCAGTGAACGTCATCCCAGCCACGAAGCCATGTCATCTGACGCTTAGCCAGTTGCCGGGTGGCACAAATTCCCCGATAAACCATCTCATCGTAATCAATTTCACCCGCCAGATATGACCACATCTGGCGGTAACCGACGCAACGAACGGAGGGCATGTCCGTGTGCAAATCACCCCGGGCATACAGCATCCGGGCCTCTGCTTCAAATCCGCACGCTAACATCTGCTGAAAACGCAACGCAATACGTTGGTGAATAAGTTCACGCGCCGAAGGTGCAATCGCAAACTGAACCACATCATAGGGTAGCGTTTCACCCGCTGTTTTAGTCAGTTCCGTTAAAGTTTTACCCGAAATAAAAAAAACTTCCAGTGCTCGCGAGAGCCGCTGGGGATCATTCGGATGAATACGATTTCCAGCAACAGGATCGATAACACACAACTGACGATGAAGGGCATCCCAGCCTTGTTCTGTCGCCATCTGCTCAATACGCTGGCGTACCTGCGGATCGGCCGGGGGCAACGGCGACAATCCATCCAGTAACGCCTTGTAGTAGAGCATCGTGCCGCCAACAAGCAGCGGAACCCGCCCGCTTCGGGTGATTTGTGCCATTTCAGCCAACGCATCCCGGCGAAATTCTGCAACAGAGTAGGCCTCCGCGGGATCGCGGATATCCAGCAACCGATGCGGCGCAAGCCGACGTTCCTGGGCCGATGGTTTGGCGGTGCCAATATCCATCCCCCGATAAATCAGGGCTGAATCAACACTGATCAACTCGACCGGCAGCCTTTGACGTAAAGCTATCGCCAGTGCCGTCTTCCCGGAAGCCGTTGGCCCCATCAAAAATATAGCCCTGGGCCGGCCAGCCTTACACATTTCACTCATGCTTCAGGGCACTCATCGCCTGTTCAATATCAAGAGACTGCAATAATCCGGGAGGCGGCGAGGTAATCAGCTGCGGGCAGAGTCTCTCAACTTCAGCCAGCAACGCTATCGCCTGCGAGTGATTCCAACATGTCTGCTCAGTCACCGAATAGCGCGCCAACCATTGCGCCACCTGGGTTGCCGACACATTATGCTGTTGGGCGAGATAGCCTAACAGGTCTGGAATCAAGTTTTGTAAATTTTGTTGGCGTAATGGTAAAGGCACGGCACGCAGCGTGACATGCTGGCCATCAGGTAAAAGCTCAATCCCCATCTGAAGCAGTAGCGTCGCATAACGTTCAACCGCGTCACGTTCAGAGGTTTCCATCCTGATGCGCACCGGGATCAGCAGCGGCTGAGGTTTCAGCCCCTCTTTACCCGGTTCCAGCTGTGCTTCCTTCAGCCAGCGCTGCGCTACCACCAGCGAGATCAACGCCAGACGATCTTTCA
Organism: Erwinia psidii; assembly: GCF_003846135.1. Lineage (GTDB taxonomy): Bacteria > Pseudomonadota > Gammaproteobacteria > Enterobacterales > Enterobacteriaceae > Erwinia > Erwinia psidii. Next base: position 122,924 of record NZ_RHHM01000008.1, on the reverse strand, counting down.
CCTCGACCACCGCATAATTTTCATGCAGTACCGTCAGTACCCGACCAAAGCTCTGGCTGTGACCGCTTAACGGAGCCTGCCCCGTATCTGACAACGCTGAATGATTTTTTTCAGCGGCAGTCTGCGCCGTTGTCCGATCCGACAACGGCGGAGTGTGTAACAATTTTTGGTAAGCGATGCCTTCACGCTTCTGATAAGCAGGCGTCTGATGCTGCCATCCCTTCTGCGGGACATTTTCGCCTGTGGAGGTCTTCGCCTGCCAGCTGGCGGGGGTACTCTCTCTCGCCACGGGTGATTTCGCTGAAGGCGGGGAAGAAAAATGGTTACTGCCTGCTGCCTGACGGTTTTCAGGCTGCCAGCGCGCGACCGGCTCCTCAATCGTGGGCAGCATTTCAGATCCGGTTTGCTGAAGTGCGCTGCTTACGCCCTGATAAATGAAGTCATGCACCAGCCGGGATTGATGGAAACGCACTTCGTGCTTGGCAGGATGCACGTTAACATCCACCTGATGGGGATCAATTTGCAGATAAAGCACGTACGCCGCCTGATTTTCCTCAGTCAACTTGTCCTGATAGGCCTGGCGGATGGCATGATTAATCAGGCGGTCGCGCATCATGCGTCCATTAACATAGCAATATTGCAAATCCGTCACGTTACGGGATCCGGCCGGGTCGACTACCCAGCCACTCAGGCTCAGGTCACCATGCTGCCATTCAATTGCCAGCGCATGATTAAGAAAAGCCGTGCCGCAAATGGCACCCAGACGCCGCTCACGCTGACTGTTTTCAGTTACGGCACGATATTGTCGCACCAGCTTACCGTTATGACTGAGCGAAAAAGCCACATCAAAGCGTGCCAGCGCGATACGACGAATGATTTCATCAATATGAGTAAACTCGGTTTTTTCGGTACGCATAAATTTGCGGCGGGCGGGCGTGTTATAAAACAGGTCCAGAACCTCCAGCGTACTGCCTGGCGGGTGAGCAGCCGGTTTGATGCTGACCTCCATATTTCGTCCTTCGGCATAAGCCTGCCAGGCTTCGGTTTGCTCCGCCGTGCGTGAGGTCAGCATCAGACGTGATACCGAACTGATACTGGCCAGCGCTTCTCCCCGAAAACCGAGGCTCATAATGGCTTCCAAATCGTCGAGAGTGGCGATTTTACTGGTGGCATGACGGGCCAGCGCCATGGCCAGCTCTTCTTTACGAATGCCGCAGCCGTTGTCACGAATACGGATCAGTTTTGCTCCGCCTTTTTCGATCTCAATATCAATCCGCGTCGCCCCAGCGTCCAGGCTGTTTTCTACCAGCTCTTTCACCACCGATGCGGGACGCTCCACCACTTCGCCTGCAGCTATCTGGTTAGCCAGCTGGGGGGGTAACACCTGAATTGGCATAAATGAGGCTCCTTGCTGTTTATACAAGCGGCACGGGTGACGACAATCGCGACGAAATAAGGGACATTTATCCGTTCTGTGGTCACGATGTCGGAATAATCAACGTCTGGCCCAGCATCACATTTTGCGACTTCATGCTATTTGCCTGCTGGATCGCCTTCGGGCTGATGCCATAACGTGCCGCAATCGCCGTCAGCGAATCACCACGCACGACTTTATGTCTGACGGGCTTTTTTGCTGCCACGGCACTGCCCGTTGATGTGCCACTTCCCGCTGGCACTTTCAACCGTTGCCCCACCCAAACCACATCTTTTTTTAGTGAATTCATCGTTCGCAACGTCGCGCTACTGACACCATAGTGGGCGGCAATGCCTGACAGGGTTTCACCCCGCTTTACCACATGGCGCACTATCGCGCCTGAGTATTGCGTCGTTACCGTCGCTGGATTGGGCTGAACATTAACCACCGTTGCGGGCTGCAACGGGCGGTTTTCCTCCTTTGGGACAGATTGCAGCGGATGCGCCAGGAAGTAGTTACGAAGCCCTTTATAGATAGACTCCGCAATCTTCTGCTGGTAAGCGCTACTGCCAAGCAGCCGCTCCTCCGAAGGATTACTGATAAAACCGGTTTCCACCAGCAATGAAGGAATATCCGGCGAACGCAACACGCCCAAACTTGCATGTTCCGGGCGACGTTTGTGCAGTGCGCCGACGCGCTGAAGCTGGGCGATGACTTTCACCGCAACGTCATAGCCAACCCGTTGGGAGTGACCAAATTGTAAATCCAGCACCGCCTGGCTGAGATAAGGATCCGCCTGGCTGTTAGCCAGTAAGTCACCGGCTCCGCCCAGCAGCTCAGACTGCTTTTCATGCTGTTCAAGCCAGCCCGCCATTTCACTGTTGGCGCGCCGGTTGGACAACACCCACACCGATGCACCGGATGCACTGCGGCTGGGGGCCGAATCAGCATGGATCGACACCAGCAGATTGGCGTTTTGCTTACGTGCCACATCGGATCGGCCCATCACCGAAATAAAGTAGTCACCATCCCGCGTCATGACACCTTTGAACATGGGATCGGCGTTCAGCAGCGCCTTCAGCTTGCGGGCAATCGCGATCGTGACATTTTTCTCTTTCAGGCCACCGCCACCAATTGCGCCGGGATCCTGTCCACCGTGACCGGCATCAATCGCCACAATCACCACATCGTTGGCCGACCGGGCCGTCCGGGCTGGCGCAATCACAGAAGCATCACTGCTCACCGCGGTGACTGGATTCGCCTTAAAAGGATTGGCCGCCGGATCGGCAGCGGCCGGGCGGGAAACCGAACTGATTTCAGCAGAGGACGATAAAGATTTCGCCGGATGCGTCCCACTGATAGTGAATACCACGTTATAATCATTGCCCTTGCGTTGCGTTACCGCACGGGTTTTGGCTGGCTGCGTCAGCTCAAGTACCAGACGAATACTTTGGCTGTCTTTTGGCTGACTTGAGCGGATACGCTTAACGATGTTCTCACCACTGAAGCTCAGAGGCAGCCCCTTCACCACGCCACTTTGGCGGATGTCCAGCACCACACGATCGGGATTGTGCAGCGGGAAAAAACCGTAAACCGGCTGACCGTTGAAGCTAAACGTCACGGTGGCCTGGTTATCACCGTTGGACACGTGAATATCGGCCAGATTCGCCGCCAGGCTGGAAAAAGCCGTCAGTAACAGTACCACCAAAAAACCACACTTCACCCGTAACATCATGCACAACCCTTTTCCATCGCCACCTGCTTAACCATCATCTCGCCAATCGCAGAGCAGGCTTTTAGCTCAGCCTGACGTGCCCGCCGATCATAACGAAGATGCAGTTCCATGTCCGGTGTAGGCAGAATCCCCGTGCCCTGCTGCGGCCATTCAATCAGGCAGATACTGTCAGCGGTGAAATAGTCACGAATGCCCATAAACTCAAGTTCTTCCGGGTCGGCAAGGCGATAGAGATCGAAATGGTATACCCGATGTTCAGGCAGAATATAAGGCTCGACCAGCGTATAGGTCGGGCTTTTGACGTTTCCCTGATGCCCCAGCGCATGTAGATAACCACGACTGAAGGTGGTTTTCCCCGCACCGAGATCGCCATAAAGATAGAGGGTGACGCCGTTCACGCTGACGCGTGCCAGGCTGGCCCCCAGAGCCAGGGTGGCAGCCTCATCGGACAATGTAATTACGCAGGTCTTCATTATTTTCTATTCGGGATCTCAGGATTGACAAACAGATGCAGTTCGGAAAACAGGTCGCTCGCTAGCATGCCTCGCTGACCGGTCCGTTTTGAGGCCTCTTCCGCGGCGGCACCGTGGACAACACTCCCGGCACAGGCCGCATCATACAGCGAGAGTTTTTGGCCCAACAGGCTGCCGATAATACCGGAGAGAAGGTCACCCATCCCCCCCGTCGCCATGCCCGCATTACCCACATCGGCGAACGCCAACTGTCCCGCCTCGCTGGCAATCAGCGTCCCGGCACCTTTTAATACCACAACGCCACCGTAGCGCTTTACCAAACACCGGGCAGAGTGTAAGCGGTCACTCTCAACTTCATCCGTACTGATATTAAGTAACCTTGCCGCTTCGCCCGGATGCGGCGTAATGATTCGATTCTGACGTTTATCTGGGCTGATTGCCAGCAGGTTGAGCGCATCAGCATCCCAAAGCATGGGTTTCTGGGAATTTTCTACCTTTTTCAGGGCATTTTTACCCCAATCCTCCTGACCAAGCCCCGGACCAATGACGATAACATCAGCCCACGCCAGCGCATCATCCAACGTGCGCATACTCAGTTCGTCTACCATCAATTCAGGTCTGGCGGTCAGCAGGGGGGTAATATTATGTTTGTGAGTGAGCACTCGCACAAGGCCTGCACCTGCACGTAACGCTGCTTCACCCGCCAAACGGACGGCACCGGCCGTACCATGATCGCCGCCAATAATCACCAACTTACCATGATCACCTTTGTGCGATGTCGGCCTGCGTGGATGGAACCAATGGGTAAGGTAAGTGGTGTCATAGCGGGCAAACGGTGCAGTCTGTTCGCTCAGCCAGCAGTGTAGATTCAACCCGTCATAGTGCAGTTTTCCGACATAATCGCGTGCTTTACCAGTGAGTAAGCCGGGTTTCAGAGCAACAAATGTCAGGGTGTGATCGGCAACTATCACTTTGCCGGGTGCAGTGCCGTCAGCCGCAACTAACCCGGAAGGGATATCCACGGCAAAAATGGTTGCCGGATGCGCGTTGGCGCGTGCAATCAATGTCTGACAGGTTTCTTCGGGAGCGTTCTTCAGGCCTGTTCCTAACAGCGCATCAACAATAACCTCTACGTTTTCTGGCCAGCTGATGGCAGGATGGTGAATGACGCCTCCCGCCGCCAGCCAGGCATCATATGCATGCTGTGCTTCTTCAGGCAACGATCTCCTGCCTTCACAGGCAATCACGGTGACCGTTATTCCTGCGGCCTGCGCCAGCCGGGCGACAACAAAACCATCCCCACCATTGTTGCCATGCCCACAGAGGATCAGCCAATGTCGTTTGTCCGGCCACAGCGATTGAATCTGGCGGAATACCGCCTCACCGGCGCGCTTCATCAACTCATACAGCGTGATACCAAAGGCATCAGCCGCATCGCGCTCAAGTTGCGCTATCCCCTCCGCAGGCCACACAGAATAGGGTAAATCTGATGAATCATTTTGCTGGCTCAGGTTATTCATGTCGCATCCTCTCGATCGCTGTCAACTTGTGCGAAATAGTAAACGGTGGGGGCAGCAACCTGGCGTTCAGCAGCCAGGTTGTGATACCAGATTTGAGTCTGGAAGAGCCGTACATGCTGGCATGGCTTGAAAACAGTATCACGGCGAGATGGCGTGGATGGCACGATGCGCATTCGCCCCGACTAACCGCAACCTGGCACGCTGCGAGTAAAACACGTACTGCATTATCTGCCTGCCAACGTGGTCGTTGCCAGTACCCTGTAAATCCACGACTGAGCTATGCTGGCCGTTATTATCACAAAGTATTGCGCAATTGCCTGAAAAAGCCTGTTAACGTGCTCCGCGAACCGGGTTAAAAGGTGAAAGTGCAGAATACCGCCCTTTTGTCGGTTTGTTTCCGGTGATGAGCAGGTCGCGGACGGTGAAAGCCGGACCAGGCTGGGCTGGAAAACATTCTCTGGTTCTCAACCGTACAGCGGTTGCTGGTTTTTCCCGATGAACTGCTGATAACGTTGCCATTGCCGGTCAATACACCGCAACAGAAGCCGTGTTGCCGTTGTAACCTGTCTCACCACCTGCCCAACCGGAGCCATTGTCGAACCTGATGTTATCGATGCAAGACACTGTGACTCCTGTCTGACGATTGAGTTGGAGCAGCAATCCCGGAAGCGTTCCGCCACTTATTGGCAACAGCATCGTGGCCGCGATAGCTGCCAGCCGATCTGCCCAAGGGGTCGCTACAGCCAACTGACCGATGAGGATAACTCAGCTCACAAGCCGTATTGCACTCACCTCCGTTAACCAGCTGTTTGCCAGGAACGAAGCAACTTTTTACGTGTTATACAAGGCTTCGCCATTCACCGCACAGGACATCTTCGCGGGGCGCGTAACGTCGCGGTGGCTAATGCCCTGGTCGGCGAATAATGTAGCAACACTGACCGCCGGGTCGGATGAGAATGAGAGGCTGAATGAGCACATTCCCCTGGCGTTTGCACGTCAGCATGCCGTTCAGGCTAAAAGCGCTATTAAGGTACAGAGTGGGCAGCAGAAACGACTGTAGCAGACGATAGCACGGGAATAACCACGGGATGCCAGGCAGGTCTTACGCAGGTAATTCACCCGGCTAAGAGTTTTCCACATACTGTGCATAAAAATAAAAAGTTGTTGTCATTCAACTGTCACAGAAAGTACAAGCGATTCACGCAACAATTTGAAGTATTTTTTTCCTTTTATAAACAAACACTTGAATTATTTTCGTAAAAAAGCATGTACACAGGAAGCTCACCTTATCGCAGCGGGTTCTGTGGATAACTCTGTTGAAGAATGTCAATTTGAGTTCAAACATCAGGTGGCATTGTCGTGACAGACAACGAGTGCAAAAGGGAGTTTTTTGAAAAACTGGAGCGGGAAACGAGACTCGAACTCGCGACCCCGACCTTGGCAAGGTCGTGCTCTACCAACTGAGCTATTCCCGCAAAGAAAGGTACGTATTGTTACTGTTTTTTAAATGCAAATCAAATCTAACTTATTGATTTATATTACTTTTAATTTCAACAGTAATCTAACGTGTTGCATTATGGACCGATCGCCCGGCGTTGACAAGTTTTTTCTTTCATTGCGGCAATATCGGACTTAAATGAAACACGATGACCGGCTACGGTCAGTAACCAAGCAAAAAAATGCGCCCCGGAGTCCGGGGCGCACAGGGGATCTGGTTGAATCCTCAGTCAGATCATAAAACAAGATTACTCAATAATCTGATTATCCATTAATGGCTTCCATTTAGTGGCGGCATCGCTTTCATTCGCAGGCTTCACGGATGCACTATCAGAGGACAATGCCTTAGCCTGTGCCGGTGAATTATTGGCCGGTCTGGCGTTACCCGCATAATTTCCACTGATTGACGAAGAACTGCCCGGCCCACCAATGATGGGTTTGGCCGGTTGGACAGTGGGCCACTTCTTAACGCCATTAGAACCAGATGAGGATGAGGCCCCATCACTGGCAGAATTATTGCTGGTATTGCTCGCTGCGGTCCGATTTGCGGCGGGTGAATTATTGGCCGGTCTGGTATGGCCCGCATAATTTCCTCCAATGGATGAAGAGCTGCCCGGTCCACCAATGATGGGTTTGGACGGTTGGACGGTTGGCCACTTCTTAGCACCAGTATTACTTGTCTCGGAAGTACCGGTTGAGTCTTTCGAGACTGTCGGTTTTTGCAGCGTTGGTGCATCACTGCTGCCAGGCTTCTGAGTGGCATATTGTGAATTGTCTGTTGACGTCGGCTTCTGCGGCGTTTTTGCATCACTGCTGCCAGGCTTCTGGGTGGCATATTGTGAATTGTCCGTGGACTTCGACTTAGCCGACTTAGATGTATCACCAGAACTTTTCTTATTACTGGAACCGCTACCACCACCATCAGGAACAGACGAACCGGGATTGGTTTTACTATTCGTATTGGTCTTGGTTTTGTTGCTTGTATTATTTTTACTACTTGTATTTTTACTGGTTTTGCCACTCGTGCCGCCAGCGGTACTGTTTTTCTTCTTCGCTGAACCACCCAAAGTGAAGGAAATATCATTACCCGCCGTCACCTCATCTTTCGTTATCGTGGACATATTATCGGCGTCAGTATTGACATCGCCATTAACCGTATTGTTGGAAACATCAAAATTAATGGAACTTTTCTGTGTTTCCTTATAATCGATGGTATCTTCAGTAGTGTAATATCCATTGATATAGATATTACCTTTTGTGGAAATACCGCCACCGCCGCCAGCTGAATAACCACTTGAATCAACGCTATCATTAACTTCGGTCACATTAATGCTGCCACCAACATCCATCGTTCCTGATTGGGTATCGGAAATAATATGAGAACCCGCAAGATTCGCATCCCCTCCAACCTTAATATTCACATTCCCTGAACTGTGAATACCCGATTGCTGATTAGTCAGCTTACTTTCATAAGAAGACTCACTTACACCATAACCCGCTTCAATATTAGGAAGCAGACCATTGGTAGTGACAGATAATCCTCCTGATACATGATAATTATAGCCCTCAGAGCGTTCAGAGTAAGTATCCTGAACTGAGCTGACAGATAGATCTCCAGCAACATCCACATCAACCTGATCCGCTGAAATATTCGCACCCGACATCGTCATGTCGCCTTTTACTTTGACATTCACGTTGGCAGCATTCATTTCAGAATTAGTGTACGTTTTAGCATCAGTTTGAGATTCAGAGCTACTCTCGGAATAACTATAGGATGAACCTACCCCTGCACCTGAAATGGCTGCGCCGCCGCTAAATGCTAAATTAGCGTTTTGCGATACTGTGCTTGAAGACGCGGTATAGGAACTCTCCGCTGCACTTAAGGAAAAATCTCCGCCCACATCAAGATTGATATTGTTTGCATTAATGGCAACACCTTTCAAACTTGTATCGTTTTTGGAGGTGAAATTGATTGTGCCACCTGAAATATTGTTAATATTGTCTGTCTCACTGAGGGATGAACTTTTGGTCGTTGTGGATGACCAACCGGCACTCAATGAGCCTGCTACCAAATCATTATTGAGCAAATTGGTTACATCACCTGCTGCAGAGGCAGCCGTCAAACCGCCATCGATTTTCTTACCCTCCTGCGACTGCTCAACCAGATCCGCATTTTTCGCCAAGATATCAACAGGCGTACTGTTCGCCTCACCTTTGACACCAATGAACGTGGTAGTTACTTCCTCGGTCTTTTTAACAGTATCTCTGTATTTGGTTGAAGTAATGTTATCCGCAGAAAAATTCGCGGTTGCATCATCACCAACCGAAAGATCCATACCACCAATATCAAGTGTATTTCCTGCATTGATATTGGCACCATTGGCGAAATTGAAGTTGGCATTTTTGTAAGTTACCGAAGACTCTGTGGTCACGGTTTCGGTAGTTTTAAGGCCGGCTTCGAAATTCCCCGATGGTGCAATTTGTGCAGCACCCGCTTTTTTAGGAGCAGAAGCTGTTTTATCGTTCGAGGGACCGTTACTGGAATATCCACTGTCATCAGTATATTGATTGTATTTTTCTGTGCCTGTATCTATGGTTATCGAAGGAGTGTTACTGGAATACCCACTCTCATCAGTATATTGATCGTTTTCTTCCGTGCCTGTATCTATTGTTATTGAGGGAGTGTTACTGGAATATCCACTGTCATCAGTATATTGATCGTATTTTTCCATGCCTGTGTCTATTGTTGCAGAAGCGCTATCCGATATTGCAGAAGCGACATCCGCCCCCCCCTGATCCAATGAATCAAGAGAACTAACAGAGCCGCCCCCACTTGCACCGGGAACCTGATATTTGTAGCCGAAGGTCAGCTCAGATTCGGTGACACGCTGTTCGGAATGGCTAACGTCCTTCGACGCTTTGATAACCACATCGTTACCGGCAGTGATGCTGCTTGCATCAGCCTGGTAATCGCCACCGCTAAACACCACATCCTGTGCAGCATTCACAATAAAAGCACCGCCGGCATTCACCGAACTGGTTTTTGACGTGGCGTTCGCAGACGTGTTTTCTTCAGTACGGTATGACATCAAACCTGTTGCATCGTGTTGATAACTATAATCTGATGAAACCTCATGAATATCGTTGAAATTCACACTACCTTCGGTTGCACTGATGAATACTGAATCACCTGCCGTTAATCCAACGGCGGTGATATCAATATCTTTCGCCGTCATCTGTATTGAGCCGCCGGCAGTAATGCCATCATCATAAGCACCGATCAACTGATTACCCGCATCATCACGGCCAACGCTGGCAATAAGATTGATTTTGCCTTCCTCAGCAGAAAGAATGACATGCTCACCGGCAGAAATGCTGCTACCACTGTTATTGATGTCGCCCGAATTACTGGTAATCGCAACGGTCCCACCCGCAGAAATACCTGAATTCATGCCACTGCTGATATTGTTTACATCATTCTCTGCCGTCAGAACAGCGTGATTACCTGCCTTAATCACGGCATTGACATTGTTGATTTCACTAGCATCTATAATGACATTGGCACCGGCACTGACAATAGCTGCGCCAGTTTCACTGGCAACCTTGATTTCCTCAATGGTGCTGCTGGCCAAATAAATTCTTGGTACCAGCACATCAACACCATCAACAGACTCGGTGACAAACCAGACAATATCCTCAGTCAATCCCGCCATTTGCTCTTCAGTTAACGCGTTGCCAATAACAAAATCACTTGAGGCTGCCTGTTCGGCCGCATTATCGAAAAACATTTTGACCATATCGGCACCGTCCACGTTGTATTTAACACTAAAATACGTGCCAACGGAGTCGTTTACCTGACGGCGGATCAATTCAGAAATAAAGTAGTTATCACCAATCACCACGACAGGCTGGGTACTGTTATAACCCACTGCATCAAAGAAATACTTTGAGCCGTAGAATTGACTCTGATCGATCATTTCTATGCGAGTTTCATACATTGGAACAACGGTATTGGTTCCTTTTTCCGATGTTGAAATATTGGCCTCAAGAGCACCTACCGCATCAGTACGTCCATTAATTAACGAGGCGATATGATTGAGAAATTCCTGAGATTTCTCAAAAAGCGAATTAATTTCCAACAATTCGGAGATACCGGGAAGGGTACTGATCCCCATAGAAATTTCTGCCATCTTTTTCTTATTGAATGTAACTTCATATGACTGTTCAATAGTCGAGACGGTCTCTTCTCCAACGTTGACATCAACCGTTTTATTTTCAGTAATGCTGTTATCAATGCCTAAATCCAGACCATTATTAAAACTACCATCCTCGTGGACAAAATTACCCCCAGCAACAATGCTGGCGCTATCCGAAGGGAAGAGATATCTCTTTTTGGCTTTTAATTTTGCTTCAGTAATTGTTGTAACACTGGACTCACCGACATAGTCACCGAGATCTTCGTCCCACACATGAGAGCTGTTCACCTCATTTGCCGAAGCGGTAAGTTCCTGCCATGTGTTAACTAATACAGAATAATCATCCGCTTTCCAGGTTTGACCAAAAAGTCGGTTCATTATGTCATTTAAAAGAGTATGGCTATTAGCCAGTTCCTTCATAGCATTGACATATTTATATTTATCACCCGTTATTGTGCCGTCACCAAACACCAGATTTAACATATCATAAAGCGAGCTAAATTTGGACGAAACAGGTCTACCTCCCCCCATCACCGTCCAATGTTTATAGCTAAGCGTGATTTCAGATTTTAAATTGATATAATCGTAGAGTGATATTTCAAGGTATTTTGGTGCGTTGTAGAGATCACCACGAACAAACATGCTGCCACTCGACTGAATAAGTCCCCCCTCGTTATAAATAACGCCAGGTTTTTCATCTTCCTGATTAATATAGAGGTTACCACCTGATGATATTTCAGCCTGAGTGTCAAGAGCAATATCCGAAGTTAGGCCAGGGATAGTGATAGTGACTTCGTGGTATTTACACCAGGTGGCACAATTATCTCCCTCCTCGTGCTTTTTTGTACCAGTTTCACTTGCGCTGTAATCCCATTCATCGCCCTTATAAGTGCTCTGATTGTAGATTTTATTCGCATCAAGAAACATATTTTTTTCAGAGCGAATAATACCACCGTGATTATGAATAGTATCGGCAGTGAATGCTATCTGCCCTTGACTCAGGATATTACCCTTCAACTTATTCAAAATGGTATCAGTTGCATTAATAACAATGTTATTCATGGCAAAAATAAGTGCATTAGTGCTGTTTATGATATTTTCGGCAGCAAGATAAACATTTTCAAGACTGACAACCGCTTTGTTATTGGTAATGGACTTAGCATCAATCGACACTGTACTTTTTGACTCAATAGTCTTATCAATAGTCACATCGCCAGTGGTCTTGATGGCAAGCAAACCACCAGCACCGGCACCGATTACATTATAATCAGCATTATTGAAATCCCCTTGCAAATCAAGGAAAAGCATACGGTTACTCCAGATATAACCATCCTGACTGTTATCCAGCGCGCTGGTTTTCACTGTCAGATACCCGGCGTTATTGATACGACCTTCCTTATTGTCGATACTGTCAGAGGTAATTGTGCTGACACCATTACTGTTACCAGATGAAATATGGCCTTTATTAATCAGCGATTTTGCATTGATACTGTAATTTGCGCCATCAATAACACCGCCATCATTCAACAAGGAATCAGTGGTGACAGATAACGTATTGTCAGAGGCAAGGATAGCTTCATCACTGATACCGATCTGATTGGCATTAATTTTAAAATTATTATCTGAAATAATTTGCGACCCATAGCCACTGCTGATGAAATTCTCCACATCGAGGTCAATGTTATTTGCAGAGATATAAGTTGCAGCATCGTCCAGAGTTTGCAAAACGTCGTCAAATGAAAGAACATTTTTAAAGTCCTTAACCTCAGATGCTTTTATCGTACCGTCAGCAATCAGCCAGGCATAGTCACGATTAATAAAGCTGGAGACTTTTGATATGATAATATTCAGTGCAAAAACCTGTGCATACTGGCCTTTGTTTATGAAGCTATCCATGCCGTTAATCACCAGATTAAGGCCAGAAATTATCTTTGCAGCATTATCAAGCTTGTTAATTTCACTTAGGGTGATATTTCCTTCAGAATAAAGATAACTTTCATCACTATTTTCAACCGTATCGATATTAGTGATGCTGATTTTTTCCCTGGCGGAAATGATGGAGCTTGATAAATTCTTAAGGCTTTTTAAAGTATCAAAAATAACTGAACCATAGGTCGAGGAAATTTTTGCTGCATTATTATTTTCAAGTGAATTCACAGCTTTGAAATCGATGTTACCGGAAGCAGATATATTTCCAGACTCATTCTGAAGCAAGTCGATATTTGCTACATCGATATTACCATGAGATCCTAAGGTACCACTGTTGATTACATTACTGACATCACTTATTTTTAGTGCGCTACTTGCGATAATTTTCGCATTATTTCCATCATTTTTGAGCTTATCTGCCTGGCTAAAAGTAACATTATCCCCCTGGATAATACCATTATTGTTTTCAACTATCTTAACACCAGCAATAATAACATCACTGCCAGAAATAATGGTGGAGTCAGTGTTTTCCAGCGATGCTATGTCGGTAACATTAATATTGCCCGTCTGGCTTTGTATAAAAGCACCACCGCTGTTTTTAATTTTCAGCGTACCCTTATCCTTTCCATTGATATCCATTCCCTTACCGGCATAAATCACGGACTCACTACCACTGTTGACAAGCTCATCGTCAAGGGTAAGGGTGAGTTTACCTTCAGAAATGACTTTACTGTTATTCGTCAGATTCTTTGAAGTAACAGTCAATGAATCAGTAGTGCCTATGGTACCCTGATTAGTTAATGCCCCTGCTGTAACAATATCAGCAGTCTTTGACCTCACCGAGCCACTGTTAACAACGTCGGTATCTCCTGTTACCTTTATGGATATATTTCCCTTCTCAGCAACCACGTCACCTTTATTTCGCAGGGCGGTGCTAACTAACTTAATATCATCTGCATATATTTTTCCTGCATTTTCCAGGTCACCGGTAACAACAGCATCCACTGCTTGCGATGCATAAATATTACCGTCATTAGTCAGTTTTTTACCTGCGAGAGTCATCGAGCTACCCGCCTGAAACGTACCGCTATTATCAATCTGGTTTTGCATACGCAACGACAGATTACCTTCTTTGGTGATGACCACACCACTGTTCTTCACATTATCGGCGTCGAGAGAAATGCTGGCTTCAGCGTACAGATCGCCTTCATTAACCAGATCGCCTGAAAGCGCCATATCAACACGTTCACGGGCATAAATTTGCCCTGTATTTTCGACATCCTGGCTGTCAACAATCACAGCATGGGCGGATTGTATATCACCACTGTTATCGGTTTTAGTTTTTACTTTTAGCGATAAATCACCTTCGCTGGTGAGGATCACACCGCTATTGGTCAGATTTTCGGTGTTTACAGTAAGATTGCCTGCATACATGCTGCCAGTATTTTCCAGCGTGCCCAATGTGAGTTTCATGGCATCAGTGGTATAAATGATTCCGGCATTTTTAAACCGCCCTGCATTAAGTTGCACAGAACCACTGGCCTGAACCAGACCATTATTAATCAGAGAGTCAGTCAGGTTGAAAATCAAGTTACCTTTGCTGGTCATGATTGTTGACTGGTTGTTCTCCACCACGCCGGCATTGATATTAATGTCACCACTGGTGCTAATCAGATTAGCATCGGAATAGACTGTTGCATTAGCGATGACAGTCGATCCCACTTTGATGAGATATTTTCCATTACTGATAGTGACTACTGCATCCTGAATCTTATTACCATTGCTGTCGACAGCATAGAGTGAACCTTTGATCTGATAACGACCGGCGACATTTATTTCAATGCCAGGAATAGCGCCTGAACTACGGCTGCTGCTTTTTGCTATTAATACTGCGGCACTTTGCAACAGAGAAGCGGCATTGATACGAAGCTGCCCTGTTTCGGCAATAACATTGGCATTCAACTCCATATCGGCCAGAGCCGTGAGGATCACATCCCCCTGAGCTCCTATTCCACCGGTACCGGTTTCAGTATTGTTATTCAGATAAATACTTCTCCCAGCAACAGTAACGTTTTCCGTTTTACTGTTAAGGCTGGCAAGACGTATTTCACCATCAGCCGTAATTTCAATACTATTATTGCCAACAATGCTACCGGTATGGGTCACACCCGCACCAGTCTCGGTACTGATTAACTGAATTCTGTTACCGAACATGGACCCCAGATTGCTGCCACTGATCGCGACCTGAGGCGTCCCTTCTCCGGTCTTACTCCGCACCTGATGCGTGCGTGAAGGGGTATCATAATCATTCAGGCCGGTGACCACTTTCACATCGGCATTCCCGGAAATTTCTCCGGTAAGGCTGGCACTCCGGCTGACTATATCAAAATAACTAAGACCATCAGTATTAATACCGCGGCCTTCTACGGTGATATTTCCTTTCTCGACCGCCAGCTGTACGTTGCCGTTCTGGTCCAGACTGGCTTGTCCTGTGCTTAACGTCAGATTATTGGCATTAATTGTTGAAACACCATTGACTGTAATGCCATTTTCATTAGCAATAATCAGGTCGGCGCTGGCACCAAAAACTTCCATAGCACCGTTCAAATGGCTACCAGCAGCCCCGGTCACTTCATTCAGAATTACCTTTGCTTCATTACTTAATTGGCTATTTTTCATCGAAAAACCACCAATACTACTAACACCATCCTGCATGCTGTTATTAAAAATAACACCATCACTGCCAACATTAAACTGATTATATTTATTGTGTGAGACACCACTGGTATTAGGATCGTTAATGTTAATCAGCGGTGTACCATTAGCCGCAGAGGCAATACCGGGCCGACGCGAGGTGCTTTCATCGATAATAATTTCTGCAACGGATGTGTTCGGTATAATACTGGCCATCGCCAGTACCAGTGGCGAAACACGGAGCGAATGGCGTTTAAAACGACGATGTATCAATTTTTTTTTATGTTTCACAATTAATTTTCCTGATAAAAAGTTTAAAAACCAATGTCTAAATTAAAATAAATTGTCTGGCTGTCTATTTTTCGACTACTGAGGGAAACGGGTTTTCTTACGGGCCAGGCAGATGTCAATGAACCAGAAAAATCTCTGCCATTCATTTTGAGACCAACAGCTGCACCACTCATGTAATCACGATCGCAATTGCTTGCAGTTGCCGGACAATTTCTTCTGGCCATACCTATATCAAAACCGGCGAAAGGGGCTATCTGATTAACGCGTGCATAATTTATAATCAGCGGTAATTTTAGAGTATTAGCCAGCCACAAAGCGCGATCGGCTGAAACGATATCATCCTTAAAACCTCTTATCGTAAACTCATCTCCCAGACTGTATTTAGCATCGCTGACCAATACGTCATTGCTATACTGGAAGCCACTGTTCATTTCGTAATCGAGGCTGAGTCTGCCAGATTGAGAGGTAACTAATCGCTTACTCCAGCTCAACATGCCATTATATTTCTTGTAATCAATGTCAAACCCCGCAAGATCGGTGTCTTCTTTCCATGCGGAATTAAACCAGGGAACACCAGCTGTCATATTTAAATCAATATAAACCCAGCCACCGGCCATACCGCCGACCCATGTAATACCCGTATTCAGGTTACTGTAGTTTTTACTTGAAACCGCAATTGGATAACCAAATATATTATTTTCATTACTCCTTTTTTCAGCTTTAACATAACCCGTAAATTTTCCATCAGCATTGCGGTACAGCGTTCTGCTGACTTTAAATGACAGTCGTTCTGACTGACCATCACTGCCGTACCCCCCATAAGCACCGCTAATGACTTTATTATATTTAGACTTATAGTAACTGCTGTCAAAAGACCAGTAGCCCAAGGGAATATTCATGGAAATACTTTTGGCAGACTGACTGTCAGTATCTGCGTTCAAATTATTATAGGAATAGTAATAACCAATGGTATCATTTAGTCCCAGAACATTACGCAGGGAAGTGTTCAGATAGTACTGATGCCAACCTGCGGTGCGCGAACCGGAATTATTTATACCGACATGAACTGAAAGAGGAAAAATACTCCCTCCCTGATGATTAATCATTGACTGGCCGCTAACTTCTGAGGGCATTATTTGCAAACTATCGCCCGGTGAAACACGCAGAAGATTATCCAGCCCCTGATCAATATCACTGATTGTCAGACGATTACCGGTGGCAAATGGCATTGCACTAAACAATCTGGTCTTTTCGCGCCAGCCCGGTGCTTCATTGTTGTGCAGAAAACCAGAGATACTTCCCCACAGAACTTTGAGAACCAATTTTTCAGAACGCAATGAGCCAGGAACAATGGTGACCTGTGTCGTAACATAACCGCGACTGATATAGAAATTGGTTAATTCCTTAACCAGGTTAATAACTTCACGCTCGCCCATATTGGTATTAAGGTAAGCCTGAATAATAGCGTTTCTCTCAGATGAAAATTCATATTTATCGTCATCCTCGATCAGAATTTCTTTGATCTTAAACTGGTGACTGCTTTCATTTTCTGAGGGATTGAGCAATGCATCACGAACTGAATTATCCTGCTGTATACGCTGCTCACGCATCTTTTCACTTCTTATTTTTTCCTGCTCACTTTGCCTTTCCAGTCGATCAAGATCGCGTTGCGGCAAAGATCGGTAAGTTGGCAGATCTGTTGCGTTTGTATTAATTAAGGAAACATCACGTTGCAAAAAAGATCTCTGATTTGATAAATCCTCTGCATTTGCATTCCCCAGTGATAATAAAATAACAGGTAAAGAAATATATATTATGTTTTTTTTCATTTAATTAAGAATCCAATAAAAATCAATTTATTGTCAAAGTGTAGATTATATTTGCCGTAACCGTACCGGCAGTAACACTTTCTCTTGTTCCATCCTCAAAATACATTTCCCCCGCATAGGTAACAGTGCGTTTCCCAGTAAATGCCGTGGAACTACCGAAGTTATCAGCTGTATTTAAGGCCTTTTCGGTATAGCGTACAACATTTTTCTGATAGAGCTTGATATAGGCATTTTTAGCACTTCCTGCATTTTCAATAACCCCACTACTCATACCCCATGCATTTTTTCCCTCAAAAGTGATCTTTGCAGATGAAGATGTCGGGCAATCCAGAGTAATAGTGAAATCTTTTTTATCTCCCTGAAAGCCAGATGCTTTAATTGCAGATAGTGAATAATCACCCAGGTTTACGCTATTGGTGTCGGCATAAATAGCACAGGAGGATACCTGAACAGTAACCAAACCAAGATTTACAGTCAGCAAAGTTAACGTATTTTGTGGATCATTATCAGGTGAAACTGCGACGGTAATGATACTTCCGGCGGGGATGGTGCCACCGGAAACATTGCCCGTCTGCACAAACTCCACCAAAATATCATCTGCCTGCTCAATACAACTCCCCTGACAGGAATATGTCCCCGGCACCCAGGCATTATCCGCACGGCTTGCAGGCCATTTTATACGAATACCAATGCCGGCAAGGCCAGTATTGTAAACATTGGTCAAAGATGACTTTGATATTTCCGGGCGCGTATAGGCGGATGTCCATGATGATCGCACACCACTACCACAATCATAGCCAACTTGTGAAACAGGTATACTACGAGAAAATAACCTGGTTCCCACTGCTCCTTTCTCTGTTGGCGACAGCATCAGCGCTGGTATATTAACCGTTAGCGCCGGGCTGGTGAGAGTACAGCTGGCACCTACTGAGAATGATGCTATACCTGAGATAGTTACTATTATATAAAGCGACATCTGAATGATTTTTTTAAATCTCATTTCAGGACCCCTTATCTTTGTTGCACTGTATGGTAACCGTAGATGTACCTTCCCCGGCCTGTGCTTTGTTGCGTTTAAGTTCTTCGGGAGTGACCCGGCATACTATTGCCTTTTTATCTTCTTTCCATCTGACTTCCAGATATTCAGAATCTACAGAAAGAGAAAGGATCGTAATTCCTCCCTGCCCCGATGTCCCCGATATGTTATTTTCGTGATCAAATACCTGGGATCCAAAAGGTATAAAATCACCATTGCCTTGTTTTATTCTTGCAATAAAAGTGTTACTACTTTCATTTATATTATTAAATTTTACTTTAACTACCGCCCCAGCGGTTGGTACCACTTCAGCGCCTTCTTCAAAGGTTTCAAAGCTGACAGGTGCACCTTTTACATCCAGATTAAGCGTATTGACTTCATAAGGCCTTAAATTTCCCAACAGACCATAACCTGCGGTTTTAATACGAGAATGTCTGTTCCCCATAATACTTGCTCCTTCGGCACCTTCAGCTTCAATGAGTGCAAGGGTTTCTCCAAGATATGGCGAGAAGTGGATACCGTCACTATGCAATAAAACACCGCCGTTAATTGATGCCCCTATAGAAGAATTCATCCTCGACTGGCTGTAACTAATGCTTTTTTGTGAAGCATTGTTCGTTTGAGCTACATTAATTCCAAAATTAGGGTCATTACGACTCGAATGACTGAAGTAGGTATTAAAACTTAGTGATGAATCTTCCTCCTGCGTACTGCCACTCAACGAAGTTCGGAATAATGAATTATCATTAGCGTAACTCGTTGATACTCGCAAGTTTGGTCGATTAATACCTTTTCTGAAACCAAAGGGCATTGATACATTTAATATGTATGCCGTATCTTCTTTTCCCTTCCAGGTTATAGTTTTATTAACATTAATGCTGTAATTTATTGCATCGTAGTTATTTTTGTAACTAAAGAGATATAAAGACCTGTTATTGTTTTTCCCGGTATTGTTATTTTTTTCCCACCAACCACTTATTGCCATCTGTCCCCAGTTCTCTGGGAGATCCTGGGTGACAGCGATTTCCAACCGGTTTCTGTAGCG
Source organism: Erwinia psidii (assembly GCF_003846135.1). GTDB lineage: Bacteria > Pseudomonadota > Gammaproteobacteria > Enterobacterales > Enterobacteriaceae > Erwinia > Erwinia psidii. The sequence continues at coordinate 103,265 of NZ_RHHM01000008.1, read as the reverse complement.
ATCCAGATGCCAGTCATCGCTGATGGATTGCCTCGCGCTGGTTTGCAAGGCCTCATCCAGGGTATAAAAGTTATCTCCCGCCATATAATAACTGGCAATGTTGAAATTAGTATGGGTATCGCTGATTAGCTTGCTGTAGCTCAGTTTTAATTGTGAGTTATTTTTCAGAGAGCTTTCTTTTTCCGTTTTCAAATTGGCAGGCACCACAGAATAGGTCACACCTGCACTCATTGCTCCCAAAAAGGTATTGATGGCCACACCACCATTTAACGCGCTGTAACTTTTGTCGGATGTGGCTTGTAAGCCACCATATGCCGTGATGTTATTGTTTAAACCATATTGCAAGGTCGACTCAAACATTGATGGTGTAGACGATATACCGACACGTCGCACCTCACCTGTTGCAACCGAGTACCTGAAATAGCCTTTGCGTAACAATTGAGGAATGCTGCTGTAGGGAACCTGGAAAGTCCGAATCACTCCGTCACTTTCTGTCACCGTTACCTCTAAATTTCCTCCGTAACCCAGCGAGGCCATCTGGCTGATATTAAACTCGCCAGGTGGAACATTTTGCTCATAAATGACGTTCCCTCCCTGCTTCACTGTCACTACCGCATTGCTGTAAGCAATGCCACGGATCTCAGGGGCATAACCTTTTACCGTCCAGGGGAGCATCCGTTCGTCACTTCTCAGGATCACGCCACGAAGCGAGGTGGTATCAAAAAATTCTCCGCTTGTACTCAGATCCCCAAGAGACAGCTCTGATAACAGTGGCGACACCGCCCGCTCAGCATAGGCCTGTATATGCTGAATACTCTGACCCTGTTGGCTTCCTGCTACCAGCGAATCGTAAGTATGGAAGCGCCATGCACCAAGTCGCAATGTCGTCAGCAGATTGCCATAGAGCATCGATCTGTTTTGCTGCTTGCGGCTATGTGCACTGCTTGCACTGAGTGAATAGCTGGCAGTCAGCGCGTTGATCCCATCATCCCAACGGGATGGATCAATATATCCTTCAGGTTGCTCAATCAGATATATTTGCGGTATGGTTATCGTGAGTCGTTCATTTTCATAATCATAATTTGCCGACGATCCAGGTATAGTCCCGGCTAAATCGAGGCATTGCTGATCCTGCCACCCCTCAGGCATTTTATTGTTATCCAGGGTGATTCTTTGCATGATCGTTTGTGAAATACAGGGCAAAACTTCCCCTTCCTTCATCATAAATTCAACCCTCTGGTTTTTTAAATTCTTGCCGTTGAGAAAGACCTCTAATACATAGCTACCAGGATTAATACCTTTCTCATTTTCCAGCCACGAGAGATCAATGTCCTTATTGAAGGCGGTCAGAAAACCCGTATTGAACTTTACAATACGATTTTCTGAATTTTCTTTACGTTGAACATCAGCTGCCGCTTGTTCTGCCCAGGCTACCTGAAAAAAAGGAAGAGATAATAAAAATAATTTAGTCAATATTACTAAAGGGGGCTTTTTTCTTTTCATAACCGTTATGTTTATTTTTTATAGTATCCAGTAACGAAGGCACCAAGATCAGTTATATATCTGTAACTCATTTCCACATTGCTATTGTTTACGCCTTTAAAAACGAACTCTTTGGAAGAGTAAGGCTCGACCATTCCTCCGGGGATAGTCGCCACGTTCTTGTCTCCTGCTTTCAGCGATAAATTTGCGAAAGAAACATGATACGGCTCATTATTCGTCACTTTATAAATGTAGTCCCCACCGGACTTCCTTTCCGACCAGACCAGCCTGGTTGCTGAATCCTCTGGCGTTCCTTTCAGACTGACCGGCCGGTAAAATAATTTTATCCTTGTTCTGAACGCAATATTTAGTTTGTTACCCTCTTCACTCTCTGCTTTAGTTGAGGGCACATCAAGGACGTTAATCCAGAAAACACTCTCACGATCTTGCGGCAAAGATTGCGCTGCATCATCCACACTCAATATTCTGAAAACTTTATTTCTTTGTGCATTAACACGCGAAACTGGCGGCGTAATGGTGAATGGAACATTACTTTTAATTTCCACACTATCGTCATTCTTATCTGCCAGCCACAACTGAAGCAGGGACGGAGTATCTCCAGTGTTTTTTATAATAAATGACTGTTCATTCTCTTTTGCATTTAAAATGACCCTGGTTGCCATGATTTGTATGGCAGAAAATGACGTTGCCGGATAAATAATAGCCAACAATAAGGTTATCGTTTTCAACATGATTATTCCTTCATTCGCAAAGAATCAGTAATACACTCAGTAAATGCTAAAAATACCGTTTCCATCCTTTTCGGGTTGATTAAACGGGGACACAAGTCCCCTTGAGGTATAGTCAGAAATACAGTTAATCTGTATTGCTTATTGGTAGGTCACCGAATAAACCAGGTCGCTGGCAACTTTACCTGCCGTGCCTGCACCGCTCACAGAAGCATATTGTGCCCAATACTGGAAACTGGCGGTGTTATCTTTGATAGTCACTGGCTGGTGACTTGTGTTCTGTAAGGATAAATTTAGTGGTGTGGCATCTTTATTAAGGATGCGAATATAAACATTGCCCGCGCCACCAGCGGTAGTCGCCACCGTATTCTTCAGAAAACCTGTAGTGGAATCAATATTGGTGCTTTGTGCCCTTTCAAATATCACGTTGGCAATTTTATCATCGGTGCAGTTTTCACCTGACAGATTAATATAGAATTTAGTATCTCCGGCATATTTATTGGCAGCATTAAGAGCCGTTGTACTGACCGTAGGCAGCGTCACCGTAAAGTCAGCCCCCTGATTAAGCTGGGTATCATCGCCGCCGGAAATGATACAGGTTGTGTCTGAAATACTACCGGTAAAAGAAATAGTTCCATCGTTAGCGGTAGCTGCAGAAGAAGAAAATCCAGCAATTAAACTCAAAATAACTACTTTTTTAAAATTTAAAAAATTCATTTACACATCCTCTATTATATATTTAACAATGTATATTCCTATGAAACATTAGCCATCAATTTATGCCATAAAGCCACAATGAAAACATAAGAAAGCCACAAAAAACCACAAGTGAGATCTAATTAAGGAAACATAAATTTCCAGAAAAAATATTCAATCATCAACCAATAGAACCAGTCTATCAAATAGTTCTTAATCAATTTGAGAATCAACTTATGCTGAATACAGCAGCCACTTCGTCAAGTGGATTAAAGCTTAATATCGCGAAAACCACTTCTCAAATCCCTTCGTCGTTATAAAGCGACCACTAAAGAGAAAACTTAATTAAGCGTTTTAAACTTAACTTTAGCGGAAAATAGTCGATAATAAATCACATCATCAGGAATGCACTTTAGATACCACGCAGCGCTGTCAGGTTACCAACAGCATAAAAAGGTTGAGACACATCAGGCCTCCTTAATGTGTACCAGTTCTTTATTGGAACCTTTTTATTAACCTCTTTAAGGATGTTTAACACTATGGGAAATAGTAAAATTACCAGGTATTCTATTAACAATACTGTCGTTTTTGTACCAGGAAAAAACCGTCTCATCAGTTGTGAAACCAGAGATGAACATACTTTATACAGCACTGCATCACGGTGTCTTCTGCTACTTATTACCAATAGCGGCAAGGTTGTTTCCCATAAATCATTGTATGAAGCGGGTTGGGAAAGTCTGGGAAAAGAAGTTACGCCTAATACGCTTTATCAGACGGTTTCAGAACTGCGTAAACAGTTAAAGAATGCTGGTTTCAGGAAAAACATTATCCAGACTCTGCCACGGCAGGGGTGGACAATCAGTGATGATGTGTTGATAACTGAAATACCTGAATCGCCGTTGCAGAAGAATGCTTCGTCAGAGTCAGTTAATCCTGGTAATGGCATTAAAAAACTGTGTAAAAACTTAGTGAAGTTTTTAACCCAGTAATTTTCGATTTTTTACAATTAAAATAATTTTCCCTCTTTATCCTTTTCATAATGAAGAGGGATATTCAGCCTGCCGTTTGTTGCCACTGATAATATCCTGTTAAAAGGCATTAATACAAAATGAGATAATATTCACACTCTATTTCATTCTTGTTTTTATTCTGGCAACACACACTCTTTGAATAAAAAGCCAGAATAATCTTATCCACTTCAGACGGAGTGGCAGCCAGAAAAATAAAAAACAGCATCATAACTGATAGTTAGGCTATTGATGACCGTGTGGCCGGATACACTGGCTGAAAGGGGAAAGAGAAAGACGTTGTTTAATATGCTGATAATCTGTATGCCATTTGTTAATTACAGAGATAATTCATTGGCTATATAACAATTAAAGGCGTTGGAGGTGAAATGGTAATTTCATGAAATGAAGACAGGCATCATATTCGATGTAAGAATTGGAGCGGGAAACGAGACTCGAACTCGCGACCCCGACCTTGGCAAGGTCGTGCTCTACCAACTGAGCTATTCCCGCTAAGCGTAACGTTGAAAACAACATGTCGTTACAGGGTGCGCATTATACGAGAAAATCATTCCTCTGCAAGACCGCAGGTAAATTTTTTCCCTGCTTTTATACTGATTGCTGATTAAATAAGCAGAGCGCTGTCATTTCCAGCACCCTGCGGTAAAATCAGACAAAACATCTCATTGTCAGCGATTACAACTGAATAAAATGTTCGCGGTAGTACGCCAGTTCTGCTACGGACTCACGAATATCATCCATTGCCTGATGCGAACCCTGTTTTTTGAAACCAGCCAGTATCTCTGGCTTCCAGCGACGCGCCAGCTCTTTCAGCGTACTGACATCCAGATAGCGATAATGAAAATATGCTTCCAGTTCCGGCATGTATTTAAACAGGAAACGGCGGTCCTGCCCGATACTGTTACCACAGATTGGCGAAGTATTAGCGGGCACCCACTGCTTCAGAAAGGCAATAGTCTCCCGTTCCGCAGCTCGCTCATCATGCTGACTACCCTTAACCCGCGCCACCAGGCCGCTGTTAGTATGCGTTTTCACATTCCAGTCATCCATTAATGCCATTTGCGCATCAGGCTGATGAACAGCAAAAACCGGTCCTTCCGCCAGAATATTCAGCTCAGCATCGGTCACCAGCGTGGCGATCTCAATAATGCGATCACGTTCAGGGTCCAGCCCGGTCATTTCCAGGTCAATCCAAATCAAATTGCTCGCGTTTGCACTCATAAGGGTTTCTCGCCGTGGCTTATATCATCAAACATTAGCGTGTATCATAAACCTTTTGCCCTGTCAGGGTGAAACTACCAAGCCGTGTGAGGAAGAGTGAGCAAAAACAAACTGTCCAAAGGCCAGCAACGTCGTGTCAGTGCCAATCACGATCGTCGTCTGAAACAACGCAGCGATAAGCCTGAACCCGATGACAGCCTGTTTGGTGATGCACAGGATGGCATCGTCATCAGCCGCTTTGGTATGCATGCCGATGTGGAAGATGCAGATGGCGTAAATCATCGTTGCAATATCCGCCGCACCATTCGTTCACTGGTCACTGGCGATCGTGTGCGCTGGCGCGCTGGCTTACAGGAAGGCGCGTCGGTAAAAGGTATAGTAGAAGCGGTTCATGAACGTCACTCTGTCCTCACCCGACCCGATTTTTACGATGGCGTGAAGCCAATAGCAGCGAATATTGATCAAATTGTTATTGTTTCCGCGATCCTGCCAGAGCTGTCACTCAACATCATTGACCGTTATCTGGTGGCAAGCGAGACGCTGGGCATTGAACCATTACTGGTGCTGAATAAAATTGACCTGCTGGATGCACAAAGCCGTCGGTTTGTTGATGAGCAGATGGAAATCTACCGGGAGATTGGCTACCGCGTACTGCTGGTTTCCAGCCGTCAAAAAAACGGCCTGCACGCGTTGGAGGAAGCCCTGACCAGGCACATCAGCATTTTCGCCGGTCAGTCCGGCGTAGGTAAATCCAGCCTGCTCAATGCCCTTTTGGGGCTTGAACCTGGAGGCAATGAGATCCTCACCAATGAAGTGTCGGATGTGTCGGGACTGGGGCAGCACACGACAACCGCCTCGCGCCTGTACCATTTTCCACATGGCGGCGATGTTATTGACTCTCCCGGCGTGCGTGAATTTGGCTTGTGGCACCTGGAGCCGGAACAGATTACCCATGGCTTTATCGAATTCCGTAAATTTTCAGGTCATTGCAAATTTCGCGACTGCAAACACGATACCGACCCAGGCTGTGCTATCCGTGAAGCCGTAGAACGTGGCGATATTGACGAATCGCGTTTTTATAATTATCACCGCATTCTGGAAAGCATGTCAGAAATGCAGCTAAAAACACGCCGCAGTTTTTCCGAAAGCAATGATTAGACATGGTTTTGTCCGTTGTAGCAGCAAGGCAATCATAGCCTGAATGCCCGCTCACTGTTACAATCCGCAACCTTAATTGCATGCTGATCAAGCCAGGAGGCTATCGTGTTGGATCGTCTGAAACTCGGACTGAATTCTGTTCTACCCAAAAAAGGCCTTACCGAGCTGGCCGGATGGGGCGCAGGCAAACGCGGCGGCTGGTTGACCAAAGCCGTCATCGATCTTTTTGTCTGGTGGTACAACGTTGACATGAGTGAGGCACAAAAGCCGGATACCGCCAGCTATCGCACGTTTAATGACTTCTTTGTTCGTCCGTTACGTGATGACGCAAGGCCGGTTGAAACCGATCCCAATGCGTTGGTCCAGCCAGCAGATGGCGCAATCAGCCAGTTAGGCCACATTGCAGGCGACCAGATTTTCCAGGCAAAAGGACACACTTACTCACTGGAAGCACTGCTGGCAGGTAATACCACCATTGCCAGTCTGTTCCGCGACGGTGAATTTGTTACCACCTACCTTGCGCCGCGCGATTACCACCGCGTACACATGCCGGTTAATGGCATCCTGCGCGAAATGATCTACGTTCCGGGCGACCTTTATTCAGTCAACCCACTCACCGCGCAAAATATTCCCAATCTGTTTGCCCGAAACGAACGCGTTATTTGCCTGTTCGATACTGAATTTGGTCCGATGGCGCAAATTCTGGTCGGTGCCACTATTGTAGGAAGCATTGAAACCGTCTGGGCCGGAACTGTTACCCCACCCCGCGAAGGGATAATTAAGCGCTGGAGCTGGCCCGCCGCCGATGAAGAAGGCGCGGTGGTGCTGCTGAAAGGCCAGGAGATGGGACGCTTTAAACTGGGTTCTACGGTTGTCAATCTGTTCGCGCCTGGCAAAATAAAACTGGTCGGGGATCTGGCCGCAGAGAGTAAAACCCGCTATGGCCGGATACTGGCCAGCGCATTGCCTACAGAGCAGGAAGAAAACGTCCTGCAGCAGCACTAGCCGATCCGCCATGCTACGCCTGATTCTGGTGATTTTGTTGGGCTGGACATTAGCTCAATCCGTCTGCGCCGCCGGTATACCCACCGCCGCACAGATAAGACAAACGCTTGAGGAAACCCGGTCCGCGAAAGATACGCCGGATCAGGCTGAAATTGTTGAAAGTTTACAGTCAGCACTTAACTGGCTGGATGAACGGCAAAAATCGCAGATCAACGCCAGTGATTATCAGCAGATAATCGACAACTTCCCGAAACTTTCCCGTGAACTTCGTCAACAGATTAGCGCACTGAATGATGAACCTGAAAAAGTGCGCGGCACGATGACCGCCGCGGAACTGGATCAGGCGATCCTTCAGGTCAGCAGCCAGTTGCTTGAAGAAGGCCGTCTGGCACAGCAGGAACAGGAGCACACCAGGGACATTAGCGACTCACTGGCACAGTTGCCTCAACAGCAGACGGAAGCCAGACGTGCACTGAACGACATTGAGCGCCGACTCCAGGGGCAGCCGGCGACCACTACGCCACTGGCTCAGGCACAGCTTGTCGCGCGCCAGGCAGAATCTGCCGCCCAAAAAGCGCGGGTCGATGAGCTGGAGCTTGCCCAGCTGTCAGCCAGTAACCGCCAGGAACTGGCGCGTATGCGCAGTGATTACCACCAGCGAAAAGCCGCCCGGCTCGACAGTGGGTTGCAGGTATTGCGCAACCAGCTCAACGCTCAGCGTCAACAGGAAGCGGAGCAGGCGCTGGAGAAAACAGAGCAGCTGGCTGAAAACAGTGGCGATCTCCCCGAAAATATCAGCAGGCAGTTTCGTCTTAACCGCGAGTTGTCCGAAGCACTTAACCAGCAAGCCCAACAGATGAGCCTGGTGATTTCGCAGCAGCGTACTGCCGTGGGCCAGATTATTCAGGTCCGCCAGGCGCTCGACACCCTACGTGAACAGTCACAGTGGCTTGGCGTGTCGAACGTGCTGGGCGAAGCATTACGATCGCAGGTTGCCCGGCTGCCAGAGATGCCCAGGTCACAACAGCTCGATATTGAGATGGGCCAGCTCCGGGTGCAACGGCTGCATTATGACGACTTGCTGGAGCGCCAGAAACAGCTGTTGCAGGTGAAGCAGGATGATGGCAGCCCGCTGACCGCTGAACAGCGCAAAATCCTCGATGCTCAGCTCAAAACCCAGCGCGAGCTGATAGGCTCTCTGCTTTCCGGCAGTGATAATCTGATCCTCGAAGTCACCAGGCTGAAGGTCGCTAATAGTCAGTTGGTGGAAGCACTCAAAGAAGTCCGGGAAGCGACTCACCGCTACCTGTTCTGGACAGCCGATGTCAGTCCTCTGAACTTCAGCTTTCCACTGGACCTGATGCGCGACCTGAAAACGCTGTTGTCACTGGACACCCTTGGTCAGCTTGGCGGTGCGCTGGTTATGATGTCCACCAGCCAGGAAACTCTACTGCCTATCATTGGGGCACTGTTGCTGATCGGCCTCAGCCTGAGCTCGCGTCGCCACTACCGTGATTTCCTGAACCGGTCCGCCAGTAAAGTCGGCAAAGTCACACAGGATAAGTTCGCCTTAACACTTCGCACCGTATTCTGGTCGATTTTGGTTGCGCTACCGCTGCCCGTATTATGGATGGCATTAGGCTATGGCCTGCAACACGCCTGGCCATACCCGATTGCGGTGGCGATTGGTGATGGGGTGACGGCGACGGTGCCACTGCTGTGGGCATTTATGATCAGCGCCGGTTTCGCCCGCCAGAAAGGACTGTTCATTGTGCATTTCCGCTGGCAGCAAAACCGGGTTGCCAAAGCAATGCGTTTTTACAGTCTGTGCGTCGGCTTTGTGGTACCACTGATTATGTTGCTGATTAGCTTTGATAATCTTGAGGATCGCCAGTTCTCCGCCACGCTGGGGCGACTCTGTTTCATTCTGATTTGCAGCGCCCTGAGCCTGGTGACCGTCAGCCTGAAACGCGCCGGGATCCCGCTCTATCTTGATAAAGAAGGCAACGGTCAGAACGTTATCAGTCATATTCTCTGGAACCTGCTGATCGGTATCCCGCTGATTGCCGCGCTGGCCTCCTGCACCGGCTTCCTCGCGACCTCACAGGCTTTACTCGCCCGGCTGGAAACCTCGGTGGCCATCTGGTTTCTGCTACTGGTGATTTATCATATTATCCGCCGCTGGATGCTTATCCAACGGCGGCGCATTGCTTTTGATCGGGCGCGGGCGCGCCGGGCAGACATTCTTGCACAGCGTGCGAAAGGCGAAGAAGATGCCCCGGCCATACAGCACAACTCTGAAATACCGGAGATGGATGAGCCAGTGATTGATCTGGACACCATCAGCGCTCAGTCGCTGCGCCTGGTGCGTTCCATATTGACGCTGATCGCGCTGGTTTCCGTGATTGTCCTGTGGTCAGAAATTCACTCCGCCTTTGGCTTTCTTGAGAACATCACTCTGTGGGACGTTAGCACCACCGTGCAGGGAGTGGAAAGCTTGCAACCTATTACCCTGGGTTCCGTGCTGATTGCTATTCTGGTGCTGATTATCACCACCCAGCTGGTGAGAAATATGCCCGCCCTGCTTGAGCTGGCGCTGCTACAGCACCTTGACCTGGGACCAGGTACTGGCTACGCGATTACCACCGTGACCAAATATCTGCTGATCCTGTTCGGTGGTCTGATGGGCTTTTCGATGATAGGTATCGACTGGTCGAAACTGCAATGGCTGGTGGCCGCGTTGGGTGTGGGACTGGGGTTTGGTTTACAGGAAATTTTTGCCAACTTTATTTCCGGCCTGATTATTCTGTTTGAAAAACCCATCCGTATTGGCGATACCGTGACCATCCGCGATTTGACCGGCAGCATCACACGCATTAACACCCGCGCCACCACCATCACCGACTGGGATCGTAAAGAAATCATTGTGCCGAACAGGGCCTTTATTACCGAGCAATTTGTTAACTGGTCCCTTTCAGACTCGGTAACACGCGTGGTACTGACTATTCCGGCGGCGGCGGAAGCCAACAGCGAAGAAGTAACCAACGTATTACTGACTGCCGCAGAGCGCTGCCAGTTTGTGCTGGATGTACCGCCCCCCGAAGCCTGGCTGGTGGATTTACAGCAGGGTATTCAGCTGTTTGAACTGCGTATCCATGCCGCAGAAATGGGCCACCGTATGCCTCTGCGTCACGATCTGCATCAGCTGATCCTGCAAGGCTATCAGGAACACGGTCTGGAGATGCCGTTCCCACCGTTCCAGGTGAGGATGGAAACCATCGGACGTAAGGTTGCCGCCTCCACCGGAACAGCAGCGGCAAGAAACTATAAATCGGGCGGGTTATAAGCGTTAAAACTCAGGGGAACACAGCCCCTGAGCAGGGGCCGGTTAGCAGCGCTCGACAGAGAAAGCAATAACCTCACTGAGATGGGCAGCATTTAACGCCAGCATCACGATACGATCCACCCCCAGCGCCACGCCGGAACACGCCGGCATACCGTGTGTCAGGGCGTCAAGAAGGTAGGTATCAATCGGCTGCTGTGGCAAACCACGGGCGGCACGTTTGCGGTTATCCTGTTCAAATCGCTGACGTTGTTCGCGGCTGTCAGTCAGCTCACGAAAACCATTTGCCAGCTCCATGCCTTTAAAATAAACCTCAAAACGCTCGGCCACGCGGTGATCTTCCGTGCTAATCTCTGCCAGTGCCGCCTGGCTGGCGGGGAAATGATACACAAAGGCAGGCTTTTCTTTACCGATGAGCGGTTCAACACCTGTCACAAACAGCAGCTGCAACAGCGTATCCCGGTCTTCCTCACGATTCGCCAGATCGCCCACACCCAGTTTTTCCGCCACCTCGCGCAACTGGGCTTTGTCGGCGGAAAGCGGATCGACTTCAAGATGACGGATAAACGCCTGCTGGTATGAGAGGGTTTCGGCCGGCGCGCATTCCAGCACCTGCTGCAAAAGATCGTCCACTTCATTCATCAGGCGGTACATATCATAATGCGGGCGATACCACTCCAGCATAGTAAATTCTGGATTATGATGACGTCCCGCTTCCTCATTACGAAAGCTGCGGCACAGCTGAAAGATTGGCCCACTGCCCGCCGCCAGCAGACGCTTCATGTGGTATTCCGGGCTGGTCATCAGATAGAGATCCAGCCCGTCAGCGGCCCCAGGTCCGACAAAACGCGTCTGAAAAGGAAACAGATGAACATCGGTCACAGTTGCCTGGCTCATTGCCGGGGTCTCCACTTCCAGTACCCCACGATCGGCAAAAAAGCGCCGTATTTCGGCCATCATTGCCGCCCGTTTTAATAAATTGGCGATGGGCGCGCTCGGCAACCAACTGGCCGTATCGCTCATGATATTTACTCCTCAGTCAACAGGGTGAAGCAGTCTACCGGAGCTGACACTGACAAACAAATCCGTCCGGTTAAATTAAGCGTCGTCATTAATCCTGCTCCGGGCAAGCAGATGTTGTGGCAAAAAACGCCAGGGCGATCGCGTTTTTAACGTTTATTTCATACCCAAATACCTGAACACATCAAGTTTGCCCATGATGAGCAGTTTTATACTGTTTACCCCGGTAAACGGGAGGCTTTTCCTTCATCCTTTACTTTGACAGGAAGAACATCGTGCAAACGTATACTGCAGATCTGGTGATTGTCGGCGCTGGCGGGGCCGGGCTCCGCGCGGCTATCGCTGCCGCTGAAGCATATCCAACCCTTTCTATTGCGCTGGTTTCCAAAGTCTATCCGATGCGCAGCCACACCGTTGCAGCGGAAGGTGGTTCTGCTGCTGTCAGCCAGCAGCATGACAGTTTCGACCTGCACTTCCAGGACACGGTATCCGGCGGCGACTGGCTGTGTGAGCAGGATGTGGTCGACTATTTCGTCGCACACTGTCCGCAGGAGATGGCCCAGCTGGAAATCTGGGGCTGCCCGTGGAGCCGTCGCGAGGATGGCAGTGTCAACGTCAGGCGCTTTGGCGGCATGAAGATCGAGCGCACCTGGTTCGCTGCGGACAAAACCGGTTTTCATATGTTGCACACCCTGTTTCAGACCTCGCTGAAATACCCACAAATCACCCGTTTTGATGAGCATTTTGTCCTCGATTTGCTGGTGGAAGAAGGTGAGGCCCGTGGGCTGGTGGCGATGAATATGATGGAGGGCACGCTTGTCCAGTTCCACGCCGGCGCCGTCATCCTGGCGACCGGCGGCGCCGGTCGGGTTTACCGCTACAACACCAATGGTGGGATTGTCACCGGAGACGGGATGGGGATAGCTTTACGTCATGGCGTGGCACTACGCGATATGGAGTTTGTGCAGTATCACCCGACCGGTTTACCTGGCTCAGGCATTCTGATGACCGAAGGCTGCCGGGGGGAAGGCGGCATCATGGTCAATAAAGATGGCTATCGCTATTTGCAGGATTACGGTCTGGGACCGGAAACGCCGCTCGGTCAGCCAAAAAACAAATATATGGAGCTGGGACCACGGGACAAAGTATCTCAGGCATTCTGGCACGAATCGCAGAAGGGGCGCACCATTCAGACCCCGCGCGGCGAGGTGGTTTATCTGGATCTCCGCCATCTGGGAGAAAAAAAACTGCTGGAACGCCTGCCGTTTATCTGTGAACTGAGCAAAGCCTATGTCGGCGTCGATCCGGTGACCAGCCCCATACCTATCCGTCCAACGGCGCACTACACCATGGGCGGTATCGAAACCAACGCCCACTGTGAAACGCGTATTCGTGGACTGTTTGCCGTGGGAGAGTGTTCCTCCGTCGGCCTGCATGGTGCAAATCGTCTTGGTTCCAACTCGCTGGCCGAACTGGTGGTCTTTGGTCGACTGGCCGGGGAGATGGCGGCCCTGCGCTCGCTGGAAAGTAAAAAAGCGGCTACCGCAGGCATGGAAGCACAGGCCAGAGACTGTGAACAGCGCCTGAAAGGGCTGGTTAATCAACAGGGCAATGAAAACTGGTCTGCACTGCGTGATGAGATGGGCCAAACAATGGAAGAAGGCTGTGGGATATACCGCACGCCAGAGCTGATGGAAAACACCATCAACAAACTGGCCGAGCTGAAAGCGCGCTTCAGTCGGGTTCACATCAGCGACACCTCAAGCGTTTTCAATACGCAATTGCTCTACAGTATTGAGCTGGGCCACGGTCTGGATGTCGCTGAGTGTATGGCGCATGCGGCCTTTCAGCGCAAAGAGTCTCGTGGGGCACATCAGCGGCTTGATGAAGGCTGCACCAGCCGCGATGACACCCATTTCCTTAAACACTCTCTCAGTTTCTTTAATCCACAGGGGGCACCCACCATCGCCTGGGACGAAGTAAAAATCACCCGCCTGCCACCGGCAAAACGTGTCTACGGTGCCGAGGCTGAAAGTAAGGAGAGCAAGCCGCATGTCTGAGCTACTTCGCTGTAGAATTGAAATCCAGCGCTACAACCCGGAAACGGACAACATGCCACGCAGCGAATTTTTCGACGTTCCGTGGGATGAGCAGACTTCACTGTTGGATGCATTGGGCTATATCAAAGATAACCTGGCTTACGATCTCTCTTACCGCTGGTCATGCCGGATGGCGATTTGCGGCTCCTGCGGCATGATGGTCGATAATGTGCCAAAGCTGGCCTGCAAAACATTTTTGCGTAATTACCCGAAGGGGATGCGCGTTGAGCCGCTGGCTAATTTCCCGGTCGAGCGCGACCTGATTGTCGATATGAGCCGCTTTATTGAAAGTCTGGAAGCGATTAAGCCTTATATCATCGGCAGCAATCAGGCCGCCGAACGTGGTGCGGGCAAGCAGACGCCCGCACAAATGGCGAAATATCACCAGTTCTCCAGCTGTATCAACTGTGGGCTGTGTTATTCGGCCTGTCCACAGTTTGGGCTTAACCCGGAGTTTATCGGCCCTGCCGCCATCACCCTCGCACATCGCTATAACCTGGACAGCCGCGATCGCGGTAAGCGCCAGCGTATGCCGTTGTTGAACAGCGACAATGGCGTCTGGCCCTGCACTTTTGTCGGTTACTGCTCAGAAGTTTGTCCAAAGCATGCCGATCCCGCCGCAGCGATCCAACAAAGCAAGGTGGAAAGCGCGAAGGACTTTATGATTGCCACTCTCAGACCCCAGTAAGGAGCGGTTTGATGACCACGAAACGCAATGCTTATCATCGCCCGATGACCGCCAACTGGTGGCAGAAGTCCGGGTTTTATCGGTTTTATATGCTACGGGAAAGCACCGCCATCCCGGCGCTGTGGTTCAGCATTGAGCTAATCAGCGGTTTGTTTTCTCTCAAACACGGTGCAGAAAGTTGGCAGGGATTTGTCACCTTTTTACAGCATCCTGTGGTGCTGCTGCTGAACTTCATCTCCCTTGCCGCAGCACTGCTGCACACCAAAACCTGGTTTGATCTGGCCCCCAAGGCATCGGTGATTGTTATCGGTGATAAAAAGTTATCACCGGAACCCGTCATAAAACTTCTCTGGGCGGTCACGATCATCGTCAGTATTGCTGTCCTGGCTATCACTTTTTTGCTGGAGAGACTATGAAAAAAAAAGCTGGTCGTTGCGATGAACCGCTGTTCTGGGGACTGTTTGGTGCTGGCGGAATGTGGGCAGCGATTGTATCGCCGGTGCTGCTGTTGCTGACGGGCGTGCTACTGCCGCTGGGCGTCGGGTCACCGTCACTCAGCTATGAACGTATTCTGGGTTTTGCCCAGACCTGGGCAGGCCGCGGGGTGATTTTCCTGGCGATTGTGCTGCCCATATGGTGCGCCATGCATCGCCTGCATCATGCCATGCACGATCTTAAGATCCACCTTCCGGCGGCAAAATGGCTGTTTTACGGCCTGGCAGCAATCCTCACCGTGGTCACCATCATCGGCGTGGTTACCCTGTAAATATCAGATGGCAGACTGCCGCCTGAAGGAAAAACACCTATACTCAGGCTGTTCAACGATAAAGGAATGGCTTATGTCTCTGTGGAAAATGCTGGCGGCGGGTGCAGGTGCACTGCTTTCCGTTGCCTGTAGTACTACTACCCCGCCTGAGGGGGTTACCCCCATTGAAGGATTCAATGCCGATCTCTATCTTGGTAGCTGGTATGAAATTGCCCGCCTTGATCACAGCTTTGAGCGGGGTCTGGAACAGGTCACCGCCACCTACAGCAAACGCGAGGATGGTGGTCTTAACGTGGTCAACCGGGGCTACAACATCAAAAAACAGCGCTGGCAGGAGAGTGTCGGTAAAGCTTATTTCACCGCTTCCCCCAGCAGGGCATCACTTAAAGTCTCTTTTTTTGGCCCATTCTATGGCGGTTACAATGTAATTGCGCTGGATAAAGACTACCAGCATGCGCTGGTTTGCGGTCCAAATCGCAACTATTTGTGGATACTGTCGCGCTCACCACAGCTTGCGGATCGGACCAGAGAAGCGCTTCTCACGCAAGCCCGTCAGGCCGGATTTGATGTGACTAAATTGATTTGGGTCGCTCAGAAATGATTAAAGCCGGTGCCTTGTGGACACCAGCTTTCTGCTTACTGTGCGCTGCGCTGGATGGCTCGGCCGCCCGCTGATACGTCTTCGCCCACGCCGCGTGTGGTATTGCAGGCGGTGAGTGCGGATGAAAGCACCAGTACGGAAAGAATGGCAATAATACTTTTTTTCAACATGACAATGTCCTTTTAACCCGAAGTAAGATACAGCAAATAAAGCATAGCTGTAATTATCCAGAACGCGCGTACTGCATGCGGTAAAAGGCGGTTTTCAGTTAGCTGGCAGCGTGGGAAATAGCCCCACCAAGATGCTGTACATCCTCACCAAAACCATGAAACGTGTTACAGCTGCTCAACGCGCTGGCCATTAACAGTACCACGGCAATAAATACTATCCGGTTCATCATCTGGTCAAAACCACATCGTCAGAAAAGGGCCTGAAAGCAGGCCCGATATTTCGCTTATTTTACCCGAGAGACATACTCAGCAGAACGGGTATCCACCTTGATCACTTCACCAATCTGCACAAACAGAGGCACTTTTACCACCGCCCCGGTAGACAGGGTGGCAGGCTTGCCGCCCGTACCGGCCGTATCACCTTTCAGACCCGGATCGGTATCCACCACTTCCAGCTCAACGAAGTTGGGTGGCAACACCTGAATTGGCTTGCCGTTCCACAGCGTCACGATGCACTCTGCATTATCCAGCAGCCATTTTGCCGCATCACCCACCGTTTTTGCTTCAACAGGATGCTGTTCAAAGGTTTCCGGGTGCATGAAATGGAAGAACTCACCGTCGTTGTAGAGGTAGCTCAGGTTGGTATCCACCACGTCAGCACCTTCTGCCGAATCAGTAGATTTGAAGGTTTTCTCGACGCGGGTGCCGGTCAGCAGACGGCGCATTTTCACGCGGGCAAATGCCTGGCCTTTGCCGGGTTTTACAAACTCACTTGATTCAACGGCGTAAGGTTCGCCTTCGAACATGATTTTAAGACCGGGACGGAAATCGTTGCTAGAATAAGTCGCCATAAAGGCCCTCTACAATTTAATACTGGTACTTAGCCAAAAAAATGGCAGACATTGTAACCCTAAACATACCTTCGCGAGAAGAATGGTTGCATCAACTTGCAGATGTAATCACCGATCCTGCCGAATTATTGCAACTATTAGGCCTCGATTCACATCCTGCACTGGTGATGGGCACCGAGGCACGCCGCCTTTTTGCCCTGCGCGTCCCACGCGCTTTCGCCGCAAGAATGCAAAAAGGCAACCCACAAGATCCTCTCCTGCTACAGGTTGTCACCGCACGCGAGGAGTTCATTGATACGCCGGGTTACAGCACCGACCCGCTTGATGAACAGAGCAGCGTGGTGCCGGGGCTGTTACATAAATATCGTAACCGAGCGCTGCTACTGGTCAAAGGCGGGTGCGCCGTCAACTGCCGCTACTGTTTCCGCCGCCATTTTCCCTATGCCGAAAATCAGGGTAACAGGCGCAACTGGCAGCAGGCTCTGGAGTATATCCGAGAGCAGCCAGAACTGGATGAGATTATTTTTTCTGGCGGCGATCCGCTGATGGCAAAAGACAGTGAGTTGGACTGGCTGATCTCCGCGCTGGAACAGATCCCGCATATTAAACGACTGCGCATTCACAGCAGGCTGCCGGTCGTCATCCCAAGCCGTATCACGCCGGCGCTGTGCCAGCGGCTGGCACACTCTCGCCTGCAACTCCTGCTGGTGACGCATATTAATCATGCACAGGAAATTGGCGATGAACTGCGCCATGCCCTGCAACAGCTGAAGCGGGCCAATGTGACGCTACTCAATCAGAGCGTGTTGCTACGTGGTATCAACGACAGCGCCAACACGCTGGCCGCGTTAAGCAACGCGCTGTTTGATGCAGGGGTACTGCCCTACTATCTGCACGTACTGGATAAGGTCCAGGGTGCAGCGCACTTTTGGGTACCGGATGATCAAGCCCGCAGGATCATGCGTGAACTACTGAGCCAGGTGTCTGGCTATCTGGTGCCGAGGCTGGCGAGAGAGATTGGTGGGGAGCAAAGCAAGACACCGCTCGATTTACTACTGCGACAAAATTAGGTCGATAAAAGAGGGCCGTGCCAAAACACAACGGGGGCGAATGCTATTCGCCCTGCGTTCATTGGCTAATTATCCTGATACTGTGATCACGGGCACTTATATACCTGGCCAGTCATCTTGCTGTCCAGCGGCGCAAAGCTTGACCAGATGGTCTGGGTTGGACTGGTTGCACCATAAATGACGTTACCGCCCATCTCTGCGGCCCGATTGCGGAGGTCATTCGCTGCACCACGAAGGGAGCTGCTTTCACCACCACCTGCCCCACTTAACCAGTTACTCTGTGAGCCAGTGACGTTGCCAAGTAACTGGCAGTGTGCCGCTGGTTGTTTGTCCGTGAAGGTCACTCGCTCTCCCGCAGAGCTGAGTGTTCTGGAACTGCTACAGCCTGCCAGTAGCATCGCCGCCACAGAGAATCCCAGCAAAGTGTTAATCCGCATTTTTATCCTCGTTAGTATCTTCAGAGCGCCTGCCCATACCGGGCATTCTGGTCTTAACATAAGCATTCATTGCTCATCATGCTGATAACGCATTGTTAAGGTGAGTTCTTGCGTCCTTATTTATACCCTTTCCCCCCAAAAAAGAAAAACCCCCTGTCAGAGACCGGGGGTTTCTTTTCACAAGGGTGGGGGGATTACATCATACCGCCCATGCCACCCATTCCACCCATTCCACCCATACCACCGGCAGCACCTAAGTCTGGTGCATCGCCTTTCGGCAGTTCAGTCACCATACATTCGGTGGTGACCATCAGGCCAGCAACGGATGCTGCGAACTGCAATGCAGAACGGGTCACTTTGGTTGGGTCCAGGATACCGAAGTCGATCATGTTGCCGTATTCTTCGGTCTGCGCGTTATAACCGTAGTTACCTTCGCCAGCTTTAACCTTGTTAGCTACCACAGATGGCTCTTCACCGGCATTAGAAACGATCTGACGCAGAGGCGCTTCCATTGCACGCAGTGCAACTTTGATCCCCACGTTCTGATCTTCGTTCTGTCCGGTCAGGCCAGCCAGTACGGCAGCAACACGCACCAGCGCAACGCCACCACCGGCAACCACGCCTTCTTCTACCGCAGCACGGGTCGCGTGCAGGGCATCTTCCACGCGCGCTTTCTTCTCTTTCATTTCAACTTCAGTTGCTGCACCCACTTTCAGCACGGCCACGCCGCCTGCCAGTTTCGCCACGCGCTCCTGAAGTTTCTCACGATCGTAATCTGAGGTCGCTTCTTCAATCTGCTGACGGATCTGAGTGACACGGCCAGAAATAGTCGCCTCTTCACCCACGCCATCGATGATGGTGGTGGTGTCTTTATTGATCACCACACGTTTCGCCTGCCCCAGGTCTTCCAGGGTGGCTTTTTCCAGTTCCATACCGATCTCTTCAGAGATTACGGTACCACCGGTCAGAACCGCGATATCCTGGAGCATCGCTTTACGACGGTCGCCGAAACCAGGTGCTTTCACCGCAGCCACTTTCACGATACCGCGCATGGTGTTCACCACCAGCGTTGCCAGCGCTTCACCTTCAACATCTTCCGCAATGATCAGCAGCGGCTTACCTGCTTTAGCAACAGCTTCAAGCACTGGCAGCATTTCACGGATATTGGAGATTTTTTTGTCAGCCAGCAGGATAAACGGGGTTTCCAGTTCAACCGCGCCAGTCTCTGGTTTGTTAATGAAGTAAGGAGACAGGTAGCCACGGTCAAACTGCATACCTTCAACCACGTCCAGCTCGTCCTGCAGACCGGTGCCTTCTTCAACGGTGATAACACCTTCTTTACCCACTTTTTCCATCGCCTGTGCAATCAGGGTACCCACGCTCTCATCAGAGTTAGCGGAGATGGTACCAACCTGAGCAATTGCTTTGGAGTCAGAGCAAGGAACAGAGAGTTTTTTCAGTTCTTCAACCGCCGCAACGACCGCTTTGTCAATGCCACGCTTCAGGTCCATTGGGTTCATACCCGCAACAACTGCTTTCAGACCTTCGTTAACAATTGACTGCGCCAGAACAGTAGCAGTGGTGGTGCCATCACCCGCCGCATCGTTAGCTTTGGACGCAACTTCTTTCACCATCTGTGCACCCATGTTTTCGAACTTATCTTCCAGCTCGATTTCACGCGCAACAGAAACACCATCTTTAGTAATGGTTGGTGCACCAAAAGATTTATCCAGTACCACGTTACGGCCTTTCGGGCCAAGGGTCACTTTTACCGCGTCTGCCAGTACATTCACACCACGCAACATTTTTACGCGTGCATCATTACCGAATTTTACGTCTTTAGCTGCCATTATTAATATCCCTTAAGTTCTTTTCGTTCAGTAGGTTAGGTGAAAATCAGGCTTCAACAATTGCCAGAATGTCGCTTTCAGAAATGATCAGCACTTCCTGGTTGTCGATTTTTTCAGTTTTTGCACCATAACCTTCGTTGAAAATAACCACGTCACCGACTTTCACGTCCAGTGGTTTAACTTCGCCACTTTCGAGGATGCGGCCATTACCTACCGCGAGCACTTCGGCACGCGTCGATTTGCCTGCTGCGGAGCCGGTCAGAACAATGCCACCCGCTGATTTAGATTCCACTTCTTTACGCTTGACAATTACACGGTCATGTAGCGGACGAATTTTCATTGATAGCTCTCCTTTGAGAAATCCAGATCTGTTGTTAGGGATGAACACCGGGCCTTGCTGACACGGTTTCGTGACGGAAGAGATAGGGACAGCACCGGGCGCTTTCAAGGGCAAAAAAATAAAAATTTTTCTTCTGTGTCACAACTGCACAAATATTAAGCGCTGATTCACATTAAGAGCCTATCCCATTAGGCTAATTTATTTGCCAGTTTGGCCCTGGGCAGTGCTCAAAATCCTCACGTACTTCGTGTACGCTCCGGTTTTTGCGCGCTGTCCGTGTCCAAACTGCCTGCGACAATGACGCCTGGTGGGACAGGCTCTAAAAAACGAAAAGGCGGAATGTTCCACCTTTTGCTGTCTTATCGCTCATCACGCTTGTGGTCGTGTTCAAGCTGTTTTGCCTCTTTACGCTCATACTCGCCATCGACGGTAAAGCCACTGTCGGGGTTGGTGCCGCGCCAGACGCGCAAATGTGGCATCAGTTTCAACGTCAGGTGCTTTTGCACCGGCGGTAGCAGTAACAGCAGGCCCAGAAAATCGGTGAAAAAACCCGGCAGTAAAAGTAAAAAACCCGCCAGGATTAACGACACGCTTTTGATCATTTCGGCAGCCGGGCTTTCGCCTGCCGCCAGCTTCTGTTGCATGAGCCTGAAGTTCTTTATGCCCTGCTTCTTCACCAGCGAAATACCAATGCAGGAGCTTAATATCACCAACAGCATGGTCGCCAGTACACCCAGCACATGCGCTACCTGGATAAAAAGCGTGATCTCAATCCACGCCAGAATGAAAAGTACTATAAACGGTATCGAACGCACCGTAATCTCCTGTTGATCAGGGCCATCCAGCAGAAGGCGTGATGGCAAAAAAAGATCGTCGCGATCATGTTATTCAGAAATAGGTACTCCACCGGCATTTTTCAACCTTCCAGAAGGAAACTCATACCGGTAAACTTGTCGGCGATGATGCGCGCCGTAATAGGATGCTTGCAGAGCAGAGAAAAATCGATAGACGTTAAGATCTTTACATTTAGGTGAATATAATCGTGTTCTGGAAATACAAAATGGATAAAAATGTCGCCCCTGGCGGCCTATATTCGCTTTATTTGTGATAACCACCCCACCAAAAAGCGCTGAGAATAATGATGAAGGACGTTAATAAAGAAGGTTCCCATGACTAATGACATTCGTATCGAAGAAGACCTGTTAGGTATACGTGAAGTCCCGGCGGATGCTTACTACGGTGTTCATACTCTGCGTGCGATTGAAAATTTCTCTATCAGCAACAGTAAAATCAGTGACATCCCCGAATTTGTCCGCGGTATGGTCATGGTTAAGCAGGCCGCTGCGATGGCCAATAAAGAGTTAAAAACCCTGCCTCGTAATATCGCTAACACCATTATTCAGGCCTGTGAAGAAGTCCTGAACAACGGTAAATGCATGGATCAGTTTCCGGTTGATGTCTATCAGGGAGGCGCTGGGACGTCGGTGAATATGAACACCAACGAAGTATTAGCCAATATTGGTCTGGAGCTGATGGGACACCAGAAAGGGGAATATCAGTTCCTTAATCCAAATGACCACGTCAATAAATGCCAGTCCACTAACGACGCCTATCCAACCGGTTTTCGCATCGCGGTCTATTCATCCATTTTGAAGTTACTGGATGCAATTGGGCAACTCAGTGAAGGCTTCGAGCGCAAGGCCATCGAATTTAACACCATCCTGAAAATGGGCCGTACTCAGTTGCAGGACGCGGTGCCCATGACGCTGGGTCAGGAATTCCACGCCTTTAACGTACTGCTGAATGAAGAGATCAAAAGCATTCTGCGTACCGCTGAATTGCTGCTGGAGGTGAACCTGGGAGCAACCGCCATCGGCACCCGCCTGAACACCCCGGATGGCTACCAACAACTGGCCGTGAAAAAGCTGGCCGAGGTGAGTAAGCTGCCCTGCGTTCCGGCGGAGGACCTGATTGAAGCTACCTCCGACTGTGGTGCCTATGTAATGGTACACAGTGCCCTGAAACGCCTGGCGGTGAAGCTGTCCAAAATCTGTAACGATTTACGTCTGCTCTCTTCTGGTCCGCGTGCCGGTCTGAATGAAATCAACCTGCCTGAACTTCAGGCCGGTTCTTCCATCATGCCCGCCAAGGTAAACCCGGTGGTGCCTGAAGTGGTCAATCAGGTCTGCTTCAAAGTCATCGGTAATGACGTTACCGTGACCATGGCTTCCGAAGCGGGTCAGTTGCAGCTTAACGTGATGGAGCCTGTCATCGGCCAGGCAATGTTTGAATCGGTGCATATTCTGACCAATGCCTGTTATAACCTGCTGGAAAAATGCGTTAACGGCATCACCGCCAACAGGGCGATATGTGAAGCCTACGTGTTTAATTCCATTGGTATTGTGACTTATCTGAACCCCTATATCGGCCACCATAATGGCGATATCGTCGGCAAAATATGCGCGGAGACGGGTAAAAGCGTCCGCGAAGTGGTACTGGAGCGGGGTCTGCTCACCGAAACGGAGCTGGATGATATTTTCTCCACCCACAATCTGATGTACCCGGCCTACAAAGCCAAACGCTACACAGATGAAGATGAATGATTTAACGGGCTAAGCCTTCAAGGCACGGACGTTCTCTGAACGACGTGCCTTTTTTATTGACGACAGATACATCTTTTTAACGGTTGATTTGCAAAAAAAATACAGGGGAACGCATCATGATTGTGCCGCAATTAATTATCGTGTTGGCGGCGATTTATTTAGGGGCCAGACTGGGCGGTATCGGCATTGGTTTTGCCGGTGGCATGGGTACCTTAATCCTTACGCTGGGTTTTCAGATAAAGCCCGGCGCCATCCCGTTTGACGTTATCCAGATTATCATGGCGGTGATCGCCGCGATTGCTGCGATGCAGGTCGCAGGCGGAATGCATTATCTGGTCAGTCTGGCTGAACGCCTGCTACGTCGGCATCCACGCCACATCACCTTGCTGGCACCGCTGGTAACCTACATGATGACGTTGCTCGCCGGGACAGGCCATACCGCATTTTCTACCCTGCCGGTAATTGCCGAGGTGGCAAAAGAGCAAGGCGTGCGCCCTTCGCGCCCACTTTCCATCGCGGTTGTCGCTTCACAAATCGCTATTACTGCTTCACCTATTTCTGCCGCCGTGGTGTTCCTTTCCGGCCTCCTCGAACCACACGGGGTCAGCTATCTGGATCTGCTGGCGGTGGCCATCACCTCAACGATGGTCGCTATTTTTCTGGCCGCGCTGATCACCAACTTTCTTGGCTGCGAACTGAAGGACGATGCGGTTTATCAACAACGGCTGGCAGAAGGGAAAACCGTGCTGCGCGGTCCGCAGGATACTGAAGTTCAATCGGGCGCAAAGCGGGCCGTATTGCTTTTCCTGCTGGGTATTACCGCCGTGGTGCTCTATGCCACCGCCATCAGTAAAAACGTTGCGCTGATTGCCAACCCGGTTCTGCCCCGTAATGAGGCTATCGTGACGTTTATGTTGACCACCGCAGCGCTAATCTGCCTGACCTGCAAAGTGGACACCGCCAAAATTCTCTCTGCCAGTACCTTTAAATCGGGCATGAGCGCCTGTATCTGCGTGATGGGTGTGGCCTGGCTTGGCGACACTTTTGTAAAAGCACATATTGCGGGTATCCAGGAGGTAGCCGGCGAACTGTTAAATCATTATCCCTGGATGCTGGCGGTGATCCTGTTTTTTGCGTCCACGTTACTCTATTCACAGGCGGCCACCACGCAGGCATTAATGCCTGCCGCACTGATGCTTGGCGTGTCTCCCCTCACCGCGGTGGCCTCTTTCGCCGCTGTATCGGCGCTGTTTGTCCTGCCAACCTATCCTACGTTGCTGGCGGCGGTGGAGATGGACGATACCGGTTCCACTCGCATCGGTAAATTTGTCTTTAATCACTCGTTTATTGTGCCCGGCACGCTGGCGATTGTTCTGTCAGTTGCCTGCGGGTTTCTGTTTGGCCACCTGTTTCTGTAATCTGTTGGGCGGATGCATTCCGCCCTGTTTCATCGGTTACATCCTGAAAAGCGTCAACCGCCGCGCCGTGATATATTTCTCTGCCGCAGAATGGACCTTGCTGGCCATTCCACGAGCCATCCGAGCCAATGCCGGTTATTCAGTCAACATGGAGAATGCAGTTACCTGCCATGGTCAGATATCTGAAATTATGTATTTTTTTGCTGCTCAACGGCCTGCTACTTCCGCCGGCTGTCGCCTCGATTTTCGGGCAACATGGCAACCAGTTTGTCACCGCCAGCCAGGCTTTTGCTTTTGATTTCAACCAACAGAATAACAGGCTAACGCTCAGCTGGCAGATTAAGCCAGATTATTACCTCTACCGCCAGCAGCTCAGAATTGTTGTAAAAGATGCGCAACTGGCTGACTGGAAGCTACCCGAAGGCAAGCCACACGAAGATGAGTTTTATGGCAAAACGGCGATTTATCAGGAAAGCCTGACACTGCCCTTCACTTTGCTGCGGGCCGCAAAAGGTTCAACGGTGACGGTCACATGGCAGGGCTGTGCTGCCGCCGGTTTCTGTTATCCCCCTGAAACCCGCACCCTGCCGCTAAACGAAGTGATGGGGAAGCCACAGCCCCCTGCAACATCCAACGCAGCACCACATGATACGACAACGCCAACATCTGCCGCACAGCACGACTCCCCGACTGAAAAACTGCCTTTTTCACCACTGTGGGCGCTGCTAATCGGCATTGGCGTGGCTTTTACTCCGTGCGTTTTACCAATGTACCCACTGATTTCCGGCATTATACTGGGTCATCAGCACCGGTATTCTTTCGGCCGTCTGTTTGCGCTGGCCATGAGCTACGTACAGGGTATGGCGCTGACCTACACGGTAATGGGAGTGACTGTCGCAGCAGCCGGATTGCGTTTCCAGGCAGCATTGCAGTCACCCGCTGTTCTGATCGGCCTGTCACTACTGTTTATTCTGCTGGCACTGTCGATGTTTGGCCTGTTTTCCCTGCAACTGCCCTCTTCGTTACAGACCAGGCTGGCGCTGTTGAGCAACCGCCAACGGGAAGGCTCGCTTAGCGGCGTAATGGTAATGGGCGCGCTGGCTGGCTTGATTTGCTCCCCCTGCACCACCGCCCCGCTCAGCGCCATCCTGCTTTATATCGCCCAACGCGGCAATCTGCTGGCCGGAGCCGGCACCCTGTATCTTTATGCGCTGGGGATGGGCTTGCCACTGATTGCCGTCACGCTGTTTGGCCATCGCCTGCTGCCCAAAAGCGGCGACTGGATGCGGACCGTTAAGGAAGGGTTTGGCTTCGTGATCCTTGCCCTGCCGGTTTTCCTGATGGCACGGATAGTGGGCGATCTCTGGGGATTGCGGCTGTGGAGCCTGCTGGGCGTCGCCTTTTTTGGCTGGGCTTTTATCAGCCTGAAATCCGCTAATGGCTGGCTGCGCCTGGCGCAAATCGTGATGCTGGCAGCGGCACTGGTTGCAGCCCGTCCACTACAGGACTGGGCTTTTGCTACCCCGACAAGGGCGGCAAAGATCGCGCACCTCAACTTTCATCGTATCAGCGATGTCGGATCACTTAACGAGGCACGGCAAAACAGCAATGGGCGCATCACCATGCTCGATTTTTATGCCGACTGGTGCGTCGCCTGCAAGGAGTTTGAACAGCATACATTCAGCCAGCCGGGCGTACAGACTGCGTTGAAAAATACCCAGTTACTCCAGGCAGATATCAGCAGGAACAATGCCGAGGACCACGCGTTGCTGGAGCGCCTGCAGGTGCTGGGGTTGCCAACGATCCTGTTCTTTGATGCCAGCGGCAGGGAGATCCCACAATCACGCGTTACCGGATTTATGAATAGTGATGAATTTGAGCAACATTTGCAGAAACTGCCCCATTAAACGACACTGGAATGATATTTCCGGCCTGCAGCCGGAGGAAATACACGCAGGAGGAGAGTCACTTGCAACGTGAACAGGTACTTGAGCATGTACTGAACGTACTTGAGCAAAATGGCCTGGCCAGCTCCATGTCTTTTGCCATGATGGCCGATACGCTGGCCTGTCCGAAAGAAGATTTACAGCAACACTGGCCGGATCGTGATGCATTACTGTACGACGCCCTGCACTACCACAGTGAACAGATTGATACCTGGCGGCATAAGCTATTGCTGGATGAAACGCTGAACGTCGGACAGAAACTACTGGCACGCTACCAGGTACTGGAAGAGGCGGTGCGCAACAATCGCTATCCGGGCTGCCTGTTTATTGCTGCCTGTAGCTTTTTTCCTCAACCGGACCATCCCATCCATCAGGTTGCCGAACGGCAGAAGCGTGCGTCATGGCAATACACCCACGATCTGCTCAACGCTCTGGAAACTGATAACCCGGAGCTTATCACTCATCAAATGGAGTTGATCCTCGAAGGTTGCCTGAGCCGCCTGCTGGTAAAGCGTAATCTGCAGGAAGTGGAAACGGCACGCTCGCTGGCTGAAGATGTACTGAACATTGCGCTGTGTCGCAGGAATGGTGCGCTGGCCTGAGCGAAATTCAGCCAGCACGAATAAAAAGCAGACATTCAGTGCATATCCGGGTAATTTTTATGACAAAGACGTTGACGACAGACCGCCTTTACGGTTTAATGCGCCCCGTTGCCCGGATAGCTCAGTCGGTAGAGCAGGGGATTGAAAATCCCCGTGTCCTTGGTTCGATTCCGAGTCCGGGCACCACTTCTTCAGAGCCTGTTCGTTAAGGGATGAGATCCTTAACGGGCAAGACAGTGGTCCCCAGCATGATGTTGGTAGTTCACTTACCGCACCATTGTTGAACACGGGACTTAAAGTCCGGAGGATGTTACAGCATCCTCGGGACTTCTCACATCCATTAAAAATACTTCACGAACGTATTTACCCTCAGATCCTTTCTTTGTCAATCTTTTGTAAAGCGTTATGTCCTTTTTTTTCCATATTGATAATCATCGACTTAGATTTGACTTAAGATTTATCCTATGCCGCATCCAGCTGTTCAAGCACGCTTCTGACCTTCTCGATATCACTTTCCACATACTGGAGTGTCACCGCCGGCGTCGAGTGTCCGAGCAGATCCTGCGCCATCTTGAGGTTACGTTCAGGCAGACTCATCAGGTTAGTGGCAATCGTATGTCTGAAACGGTGCGGGCTGACCACAAAACCACATTCGTTCGACAGCCTTCTGAAGAAAGCCCTCAGCGGCGGATGATCCATATTCTCACTCACCTCGTTCCGCCGACCGTCAAAGCGGGAAAGATTAAAAAGCTGGTCGTGCATTTTTGCATCGCGCTCAATCGAGAGATTGTACAGCCTTTCCAGTCCGGGCCGGAGATGTCGGGTGATAGGGACGCGATGCTCCCGGTGATTTTTGGCCCCCTCCGGACGCAGGCTTATCCAGTTATGTTTTAAATTGACGTCGCAGAGCCTGATGTGCAGCAGCTGATTCTGCCTCATACCTGTCCGGCGAAGGGTGTCCACAACGGTCAGCCAGAACCAGGCCGGGCTCAGAGCATTTCTGCGCACTCCCGTCCGTCCGGTATGCTCATCGGCAATTCTCGCCTCCATCAGCAAATAAATCCGTTTGATTTGCTCATCGGTCAGCGTTTTTTTTCGTTTAACATCCGGTCGCGCTATCGCGCCATTAAACGGATTATCCCTTGAAGATATAAATCCCTGACTGATGGCAAAATTAAATATTGCCCGCATGTGCGTCAGCTTATTATTCCAGGTGATTTTGGTCAGTCCCTCATCATTAATAACCCGACGCCGCCAGTTAAGTACCATACGTCTGTCCACATCCTCTGGCATAATATTTTCACCAATCCAGGTCGAAAAAGAACGGACGACCTTGCGGTAACTCCATTCCGTTGCCGGACGGAGTGATTTACTGAAAAAATAGTCCGTTAAAATATCCTCAAACGTCATTCTCTGCTCCATATTATCCCCGTGTTATCACGTTAAACCCGCATATTATTTCTTTGCGGAAAGCCATATGCTGTCTGCGGGACAGCGTCCTTTTTTTAAAATAAAGTCAGCGCTAATCATGTAGCCTGACACTCTGGTATAACGTCCGCTTTTATCCGGCGAGTCGTACTGGTGGTAATGGAACAGCCCCTTACCCTTTCGTGAATGATGTATCCCCAGCGCCTCAAAGCTTTTCTGTAGCGCATCCTTGTCCGTGGTGAGGCTGCCGTCAGAGGCGGCGTAGCGGTAAAAGCACCCCGGTGAGACCATAAATACAAACTGCGCCAGGACGTGCAGGATGCTGTCCTGCCCGTTAACCGTCAGCGTGCCGTCGTCAACCCCCGCCCTGAGCCAGGCCAGAAAGGCGTCGCCGGGACTTTCTGCCTCAGGCCGCGTTGCCTCGCTGGCGTTCTCCACGGCTTGCGGAGCGCTCGCTCCGTCCGGCTCAGCTGTCACCGCACCGTCGGGGCCGGACACGTTTTTCCCATCCGCCATCAGGTCAAGCAGGGAAAGCAGTCCGCCTGTATCCGGCGGTCCATCCTGCCCATCACTTGCGCTGTCGCCATTTTCAGTCAGGGGCACGATGCCCTCGCCAGCACCCAGCGCGGACGCCAGTGCCATTCCGGCAGGTATATCTGCTAACGAAGAATGATTGCTTTCTGGTAAGAGAGTATAGGGAGCCACGTCCGTTTTTATCGGTGCAGAAGTTATTGATACATCAGTATTACTGGACAATGGCTTAGCGGCGGTTTCAGATAGTTTGGGGGGGTTACAGGCTGGCGCGGACACCGCCAGCGCCGGGGTTGCACAGGCGGGAGCCTGACTCTCCGGGGACGTGTCCGGGCTCATTCCACAGCTGCTTAACGCATCGCTGATAATACCGTGAAGGATACCTGAGCGTGCCCGCTCGCCGGCGAGAAACGTCAGCAGGGTTTCTGACAGCGCCGGCCAGCGCTGGAGCCAGACCAGACCGTCGGCGGGCAGCAGCGTCAGGGCCATATACGCCCCGCGCATCGGGCGGCCCTCTGCCCCGGGTCGCACGCGCCACGAAGTTTGCGGGAGGGTCAGCCCCGGATACCAGGCATGACCGCCCTGCTCCTCTCCCTCCATCTGCGTCAGCCAGTTGAGGTGGTGCAGCAGTCCGGCCCAGTAAACTGCACAGGCCCAGCCCGGTCCCTGCTCCGCCTGCGCCTCCGGCGTGGCACCCGGCGGCAGCATCATGCCACGCACGAACCTGACCGCCCGTACGGCCACATTCAGGCTCAGGTCGGTAAAACCACCCGGACCGGAGAACGGTCCGCTCCATGCCGCCGGGCACGCCTGCACCCTGGCGGCCAGTTCTTCCAGCGGACGCAGCCACCATGCCTCGGTGAACGGCCCGGACAGCGGACTGTTGTCCGACAGTGCCCGGATAAGACGCTGCCGCTCACCGGTCTGCATCATGTCCCGGCCCGACCGCACCGCATAAAAACCCGCCGCACCGCCCTGACCGGCCTGCGTTACCGTGGCAGGTACGCTGTTGTCCTGCCTTCCCCTGCCCGTCAGCCATCCTGGTATGCGCATCATCATTAACCCCGCTTCCTGAAAATGCCGATACGCTAAAAGCCGGGGGAGGAATTGCAACGGAAAAGCCGGGGCGAGGGCGGATATAAATACCGCTTGCGTTAATTTTCAGGCGCGGATATCGGATTTATCGCTGCGGCATCTCAGGGCAGATGCTCTGATGACGACCCCTTTTCACCCTCCGGGAAGTGCCATGCAGCAGCGCATCGTATTTTTTGTTCTCTTCATCTGGCTGACGCTCTGCGGCGCGGCCTGCTTTGCCCTGACCGCTGCTGACGACACACAATTCTGGCTGGCGTGGCCGCTGATGTTTGCACTGCCCTTTCTGCTGCGTCCACTGGGCATGGCTGAAAGCCTGCTGCGGCCCGGCCTGACGCTGGTCAGCCGCCGTCGCGGGCGGGCATGGGTGCATCTCGCCCCGTGGCAGCCGACCGTGGGACTGGATGCCCCAAAGGTGAGCGCCTTCTGGCAGGCCGTCAGCGTCTCGACCTGCGTGGCCCTGCGGCATCACGATACCGTCATTGTCTCCTCTCACCTGCTGACAAAGGCACGGATACGCCGCCTTCTGGGCGAGCTGACGGACTGCGGACAGCCGTTCCGCTGCCGGGTATTCAGCGTTCCCTTCACCCCGGCGGCCAGGGCCGTCATGCAGCTGGAAATCCTCTTTCGCCAGTGGCGCTGGCGTCCGGCCTTCCGGGAGGCCTGGCCGGTGATGGTTATCCGCCGGAAATCTTTCAGCGGCAAAAAATAATTTCGCCTGTTGAAAACATTCAGGCTTCTTCAGAGTGGCTACATGCATGTAGTCGATCTGAATGATCGAATTTATCCGTTATACAGGCGCTGAACGGCCTGGTAGTGTCATCACAGCGGATACAAACGGGGCGCACGGCCTCAGCGCAGGATACGGACCAACACCAGGGGAACTATGAACCGTCATAATCTTACCACCCTCATCTCCCGCATGGCACTGGGGCAGAATGAGGAGATGCAGCAGCTCGTCCGGCAGGTTGCGGACGGCAACAAGACGGACGGTACGCCGGTTAATATCCGCTTTCGCCCCGCCGTCCGGGCGTTTATCTTGGAGATATCTCGCAATCTGGGCATCTCAGCCGCCGAGCTGGTGAATACCCTGATGGAGGGTGTGATGACCGAGACGCTGATGCCTGAACGCGCGGCGGTCACCCGCATTTATGACCGGTTCTGCCAGCTGATGGACGCACACCGCCTGAGCGTAGACAGCGTGGCCACGATGCTGGCAGGGCTGAATATCAGGCTGAGCGTGCTGGAAAGCCGCGAACGTACGCTGGACCACCTGACCGCGCCGGTCATCAGGCAGATTGCCGCCTGGACGGGCGTGTCATCCGCCTGGCTCGACGGCACGGACGACCGCCCCGTCAGGCCGGTCGTCATATCAGACTGGCGGGAGGTGGCCACACGCCTGTCTTCTGAAGGGGAACCCGGTATACCGGAAATCTGCCTGGTACGCCGTGACAGAAAATTCCCGCAGCCGGGCACAGACGCGGATGATATTGCTGTCAGTATTTTTCGTCTGAAGCAAATTAATGGCATCTGGCTGCGTGTGAACGTCTTCAGCGGATTAATGCAAAATGCCGGTGAGGAAAATAAAGGCACGGATGCGTTTCTGGCCTTTTGTGAAACGCTGAGAAGAGAAGCATGGCTGGGAGAAGTCAGCACCCGGCTGGCACCGGAATATCTTTACACACGACTTAAAGATGGCAGCGAAATACCCTTATCCGTCTTCGATGCGCTGGATAAACATTTTGAAAACCGGTATTTCGATTCCCTCTGGCAGGAAAATGAAATACGGGGAATAAGAAAACCCGAAGCGTACATTACGCCCGAATGGCAAAGTTATGCAGAAACACTGATTTAAGAAATACCAGCGTAATAATAAGAAATTTGAAGTTATTTAAATAATTTGGTGCATCAGCATCAGGGAATCTCTTT
Source organism: Erwinia psidii (assembly GCF_003846135.1). Taxonomy (GTDB): domain Bacteria; phylum Pseudomonadota; class Gammaproteobacteria; order Enterobacterales; family Enterobacteriaceae; genus Erwinia; species Erwinia psidii. The sequence goes on along the minus strand of NZ_RHHM01000008.1, from coordinate 71,142 downwards.
GTCCAGAATAATAAAAGGTAAAAGTTGATGAAAGTGAAAATGATGAAGCACAGCATAGTCCTGGCGCTGATGGCGGCCGCCGGCCCGGCCATCGGTGCCACCGCCTGGTCTGAAGCGCGTAATGACGCGATGGGGGGCACCGGCGTGGCGTCTTCCGGCTGGGCTGGTGCCGCGCTGGTTAACCCTGCGCTGATGACCCGCCACGCTGCCAGCGATGATGTGGGCATCATTCTGCCCGGCGTCGGAGCGAAGGTGAGCGATCCGGATAATCTCCGGGACGGCATTGACCGCGTGCAGGATGCCTGGACGGCGCTGAATGCGTCATCAGGAACCGATGCCCGGACTCAGGCCGCCGCGCTGAATAACGCCCTGCGCAACGTTTCCGGCGACAACGCGGGGGCCGGTGCCGGTGTCTCCGCCGTCATCACCATCCCGAACGAAACGCTGCCCTTTGCACTGGTCCTTAAGGGGTGGGGGCAGGCAAAAGCGCGCACGGTGGTGACAGACCATGACCTCCTCTGGCTCGATGCGGTGCAGACCGGGCTTGTGCCGGCCGGTCAGCAGGACCTTAATCAGCTGACATCCCGCGCAGAGGGCGTGGCGGCGCTGGTCAGCGAGTACGGTCTGGCAATGGCACATCAGTTCACCCTGGCAGGCACGCCGGTTTCCGTCGGTATCACGCCAAAATTCCAGCGAGTGGATACCTGGAACTACAACGTCTCCGTCAGTGATTACAACACCTCAGACTTTCATGACGGCGAATGGAAACGTTCTGAAAACGGCGGCAACGTGGACCTCGGGCTTTCCGCCCGGCTTACGCCGGAGTGGACGCTCGGCCTGACCGCGCAGAACCTGGTGTCGCGGGATGTTAACACTCTGACGGTAAACGACCGGAAAGACACCTTTCAGATACGTCCGCAGGCCACGGCCGGTGCATCATGGAGCAACGGGGTCATCACGCTGGCAACGGACGTTGACCTGACGCCCGCCAGCGGGTTCGCGTCCGATGCAAAGGCGCAATATGCCGGCGTGGGGGCTGAAGTTAATGCCTGGGACCTGCTCCAGCTACGTGCCGGCTATCGCGCCGATATGCGCGGCCATGACCAGAACGTGGTGACGGCAGGCGTCGGAATTTCGCCGTTCAACGTGGTCCATCTTGACCTGACCGGCATGGCCGGTACCGACCGGACCTACGGCGCGGTCGCCCAGCTCACCTTTACGTTCTGATGATACAGGGCCGCCTTCACGCGGTCCGGGAGGAAAATACTCATGAAACATGCAGCCCTGAACGCCACCATCATGATGCTGATGCTCACACTAACGGGATGCAGCAGCCTGCTCAGCCCCGCCACGCAGCAACGTAACGGTAATACGGAAGGGACACCAGCACGCAACGAGGTCAGCTGGCAGTCCGCCACGATAGCCGTCCCCGTGGATACGGTAGCCCTGCGCCTGAAGGCACATTACGGGTTTGTATCAGAGGACGACGTCACTGCCGCACGTAACAGTGGTCAGGGTAACGTCGGCTGGTCGGCCTCAGCCATTTCAGAGGGAGCCAGCTGGCAGGCGCAACCGGGCAGTTACTACCGCATGAGCCGCAACTGGGCCGGCGACGACCGCCTGACACTGGAGGTGACGGGAAATAGCCAGACCAGCGTGATTTCCGCGCACTACCGTTCATCCACTCCCGCACATCTGAAAGAGGCGTGGACCGCTCGATTGTGGAAGCAAATCCCGGCCGTGGCCCGTCACGGTGGGTAGACACATCTGAATCCAGAAATTTAAATCATGAGGTCAGAGAAATGGCTGCAATTAGCATCAAAGTCGAAATCAATGGGTTGCTGTATGACAGCAACAATGCCCGATGCAAGTGTATTCTGTCAGACAGTCAGTCCAGATTATATGCATTTATTCAGGTAATAGATGGCCCTGCAATAAAACGTTACTGGGGAGAGTACAGCCATAATCACCCGGAAGACTCCATAAGGAAAATCATGGAATACGGAGGAAAATGGCCTGTACTTCCTCATTAATAAAAAACTGATTTTTTATTTTCTGTATTACGACTGAAGAAATGATGTGCTCAATGATGACTAATTCACTGACAGGTCTAATAAATGAATATTGATACTGGTGTATTACGCAGCCTTGTCTTTATCAAAGAAAGAGGAACATTCCTTTCGGCTGCTACAGAACTCAATCGTACACAATCCGCATTATCACAGCAGATGGCGCTATTTGAAGAACAACTGGGAAAGTCTCTGTTTATCAGAAAGGGGCGCAATAAGGTTCTCAATGATGAAGGAATGCGTATATACAAAATTGCAAAATTAATTATTGAGCTGACAGACGAAATTAAAACTTCTTCAGCGGAGAAATGAAATGAGCAAGGCAATTAATGACGTTATTGCTGAACGCCAGCGCCAGCAGTCAGTAAAAGGATATTCAACTCAGCAGGATGATACGTATGTTGGCAACGAACTGGCAGCGGCGGCCATCAGCTATATCGAACCGATGGAGGCTGAGAATTACTGGCCAGCTGACTGGCATGATGGCAGCTTCAAACCGAAAGATTACCGCCGTAACCTGGTGAAAGCGACGGCGTTACTCCTGGCTGAAATTGAGCGTTTAGACCGCGCACAGGGAGGCGACGATGCCTGAATATTTTGACCTTGAGAACGTTTATGACGAGCAGATTGCTCCGCTGATGACGCAAATCATCACGATCTGCAAAACGCACCGGATACCGATGATGTGCTCATTTGCTTACAAAAACGATGATGAGACAGGGATGAATTTCTGTTCCACCGCGTTGAATGCGTTCGAAGAAAGACTGGTGCCTGAATACACCCGGGCAGTACGTGTTCTGCGTGGCAACGATTACGCAATCGCAAATTATGCAATCGCAATTATGTCCGGGGAAAAAGGTGATGTGCATGATTAAATCCGGCGTCCCCTGCCCCGCAACCACAGTGGCATCAGGAAACGGACACACCATTCTGGATGTGTGCTGTGGTTCGCGGATGTTCTGGTTAAATAAGAGAGACAAACGCGCCGTATTCACTGATATTCGTTGTGAGCATCATACGCTGTGCGATGGCCGTAAACTGCACATCATGCCGGACGTTATAGCTGACTTCCGTGCGTTGCCATTCGCTGACGGTTCGTTTGCCCAGGTAATCTTCGACCCGCCCCACCTTATGCGCGTCGGCAAAAAATCATGGATGGGTAAAAAATACGGCGCGTTAAACCGGGAGACCTGGCAGGACGATATACGGCAGGGTTTCAGCGAGGCATTTCGGGTATTACGTCCCCACGGTACGCTGGTATTCAAATGGAATGAAACGCAAATCCCCATCGGCAAGATTATCGCGCTGACTCCGCAGCAGCCTACGATCTGGCAGCGCACCGGCAAAGCGGATAAGACCCACTGGCTCCTTTTTCTGAAAGACTCTCAGGAAATGAGCGAAACAGACAAAGCCATCAGCGTTCTTATGATGAAGGCAGATGCTCTGAGAAAAGAGGGGCTACTGGCTGAAGCTGATGCAATTTTTAACGTATTGAATCTTCTGAAAAAGGACCCTGACCATGCATGAATGTTCACACGATAAAACTAAACCGCTGAGCCAGCAGCCGTGGCTTTTCACCGTACCGGAGAAAAAATGATGAAACTCTCGCCCGACATATCAGAACGCTTCCCTGGGGAATCTGGGACGATTGCAAACTTTGCAGTGAAGGTAATTATTCACGGTAATATCTTCGCCCTCCTGCGCCTGTGGCTTGAAATGAACAATGCATATAAATTCAGATATTTGAGGCTTTGCTGGATTTTGCTTTTCTAATTCGGCGCTGATTAAACTTAAGTTTTCCATCTCCCAGAACATACCACCCAGAATGTATCGCCAGCCAGAACTGTACTGTGATCATATAATGGTTGATCAAAAAAATGCACAGGCTTTTTCGTAATATTCCATTCAATGAATAAGGCTCGATCTCATCATCGTAAAGGGAAAAATGTCTAAATTCTCCCAACCGCCAACGCCAGTAACTCTTTATTTCGGTTTTTGCGTGCTCAATAGCATTACAGTTCCATAACTCTCCCCAGCGACGTACCCACTTGTCATTAAGAAACCAGCTATACGTCAGGCTAAACCTTTTTGAATCGAAGGGCTGCTGTTGGCAACCACCGGATAACGTAATGACACATTGTATGAATTGAATTTCTGTAATCGAAAAAAATATACCGCGCTCAGAAACCTCCATAAGCTCCTGCTGAGGAATTTGATCTAAGTTAACAATCAGTACAGATTGGTCCAGGTTCACCAACTCAATTTTCTGCTGGTAACGAATACCATGTCCAGATGCTTCAAAATAAAGTGTGACATTCTCTAACAGCATTTCTTTTGCCCGAAAAGCTACACGGGATTTTACCGTTTCATGATCGGCAGAACTGGAAAGCCGCAATGAGTACTCCAGGTACTTACCAAGTGGTTCCCAGCGCGCTCCTAACCGAAGGCGCTTGGCTTTGTACTCGTGAGATTTTTGATAAGTCTTGAGTAACCATAACCTGGTAATTTTGCTCCATATCCACTTAAAAAAGCGTCCAGCTAAACTCCAAGGCATTGATATGTTCATATATCTCTCCGTTTTTTTCCTATTCTTTCACCTTTACATTCAGAGAAATAAAGGTGTGACATGTTTTACTTACCTTAAATGACCCGCACCTCGATACTTAATGTACAGTGATGTTAATAATACACCCATCAGGTGTAAGGATAATTGACAACTTCCACTTTACGCTGAGAGCAGACTGTTTAAAGCGAGCACCTGGACTAAACGTCAAATCTCGCCGTGGGAATATCACTCCCAGCGCGTGGTGTACGCAGGAGACAACATATCGCGCTTCATTTGCCACTCTGGCGCAATCCCTCTTCCTGCAAACCAGATATTACCCAGGCCTGACTGATTTATACCGTCAATAGCCTTCATCCGCTGTTCGCTCCGGGGAGTGATTCATCAAAAAGGTTCAGTTGCGGAACTGGCCCAGCATGACGCCTGCTTTCATATAACGATGGCCCTCTTCCCATATCTTATCCAGTGCTCGCATGGCCGCTTCAATAATGTCACGCGTATCGCGGGTTGGAGATAAGAGCGACTCAGAAGCGATGGTTTGCGGTGTGTCCCGTCTGTGATAATCCCTTACAAATCATCGGAATGCTGGAACGGGATGCCTCTTATGGTAAGCATTTTTTCCCGCTTCCCGATACAGTATCCGTGCCGCCGGGGCGTGTTAATAAAGAGGAATATGCCTGGTGCTCCTACGCAAGTAAAATCAAAAGTCTGAGGAGTTTGAGGTCCAATCGTGTAAAAAACCACGTAAAGGAGATAACATTCTGTTTTATTTATAAAAAAAATCAACCACCTGATGGTTATCATCATCCAGCTTTACCCGGGATTTTTGTGTATAATTGCTGCTGAGAGGTATCTACATTTTAAGGATGGAAGGTGGAACGCTATGAAAGTAAGTGATGTTGCGCTACTTAAGTCAGGGTTTAGTCATGCAGATCTACAAAAACTGAAAAACAATATTGCTAATTATGGCGGATCGCTGGATTCCGTGATCCATGATCTTGCTAACCGCTTCAACGCCTCAAAGTGGATTACTATCGCTGCTTTTACCATACTTATTCTCACTCTGATGCTGGCACCTATAGATACCAGCATCACGCTTGCGGCAACGCTTGCGATTGTATTACCTTTTATATGGTATTTAACCCCAGCGAAGCTGGCATACAAGTCATGGCGCTATCGCAGATTAACGACTAATTATGAACCGCGTCAGTAACGGACATAAGGTCAAATATGACCTTAGCTTTAACACCATAACCGACAATTTTCATTGTGAGCTTTGGACGGCTCATGGTACTGACTTTCCGGTAATAATCGGCGGGCAGATATCGAAATAAACGCCATGTTCCAGGGCGTCTGAACAGACCGAATATGCTATATGCATTCGCAACAAGCGAGACTGATTTATAGATCCCCAACCCGCTTTTACGGCTGAACCCCATGAATTCAGCTGTGGACATAGCTGCATCAGCAACCAAACCTTCCGAGGTTTTGTTATCCATTGCGTAGTGCGCAATTTCTTTGCTTATGCCGTTCGCACCATCAGTAACCAAAACTGCACCAGCCAGAACACCCAAAGGCGTCATAGAACCTATTAGAGTTAGACCAACAGCTATTTCAACGCCGGACAAAACCACATTTACAGCAGAAATCACATACCCCACAATTTTGTTATTTTCCCGGACGAACTCCACTTTGGCGTAAAGTTTCGCCGCTTTCGTGCGCAGCATTCGACCCTGCTCTTCAAGATTTTCGGTCTCTGCCCTGAGGTTTTTTACGCAGGCTATGCATTCTTCATCAGACTTTGCGCGTCGTGCGGCAGCAAACTGCTGCTCAATAACCTCTTTTATTTCCTGAACAAAATTCATCCGTGTGAGACCATCTCTGAGATGGAAAGCAGACAGCGTATTAGCTGTATTGATAAGCTTTCTTGCCTCAAGATTAACCATTGTTTCAGCCCAGGCTTTATTTCTCCCGCCTGAGCGCATCATATCGAGTAATGCCGCGTCCATTCTGTTCTCCCTGTATATTACTTCACCGATGATACCCCGTTATTATCAGCTGTAAACTGTCTTTTCAGCCGGAAATGCCGGATGGGGTTTCCTTCCAAACCGAACACCTGAGGCCATTGCTGCAACCCCGCAGCATTCTGGGCTGAAAACAGATGAGCAGGTCAGACCGGAGCCAAAGGATGAATATGAAGCGGTGAGGCTTCATATTCTCCCGGGTATCGTTCAGAAATCCTCTGTTGAGTCAGTTAAATCGTTTTATGCTGCCGTTTCAGCCTGCTCTGCGAGGCGTGACCGCAGCCGGACAGACCATCCTCCCCAGTAATGTGCCGGCGTGTGGAGTACCCGCCTGCGCTGATCGTGCAGCGCATTGCCAATAACTACTTCCCCCGCCACCCCGCACAGCGACAGCTGTAGAAACGCCATCCCTGCCGCCAGCGGGTCAATATCGGTGGCGGAGACCCACAGATATCGGTGCGGCGCGAAACCCGCCTCCCGCAGCACACTGGCAAACGCCAGTACCATACAACCTGAACCGCAGGCAGGTTCTGAGAGCGTGATAAACGGTTTTTCCCGGAACCATTCTTCCACCCTGCCCAGTTGCAGTTGCGCCATCATCCGTGCCACGCTCCACGGCGTAAAAAACTGGCCGCGATATTTATCACCCAGTTCCAGCTGCATAAAAACCTGCCCCAGAAAGTCACACTCTGTTTCCTCCAGGCCGTTCACCAGATGTGCCAGTAACCCGGCCAGATTCATCGCATCAGGCTTTTTGTACCCGCCCACGATTTTCAGGTACTTCTGCTCACGTTTGTCACAGAATTGCAGGCCGTTCTGAAAGGCAATGACGCTGCAACTGATAAAGTCCTCGAACACTTTGTGCCGAGGGTAATACCGGGCGGTCTGGTTAAAAAGAGAGAGAAACGCCTTCTCGTGATTAATTCGGTTTTTCATACGTGTTCCGGTAAAAAAAGGGAACACGCCCCTGAGGGAAACGATGTTTCCCTCAGGAGTGGAAAAAAATGGCCACAGCAAACGCTGTGGCCGGAGAGTAAACCGGTTAAACCGGCTTTCTGATAACGCTAAGCACGTATGCTGCCATAATGTAACGCCACTGGCGTCGGCACATCTGACGTTTCTGACGCCACCAGGTACATCCGGGCGTTTTCACCGTGAGCGGAGACGCCTGAGGCGTCTTCCGGCCAGGGCCCACTGTCAACGTGGTCACCCCGGTCAAAACAGTTATACCCGGAGAGGCCGACATCCGGTGAAAGCCAGTAGTGACGGATTTCGCAGTCAAACATCTGTGACATTTCCCCCATGACCTCACCAGACGGGGGATACCACGGCGTTGAGAGAATAAGCGTAAGTGAACTCATATCCTCACGGTTCCAGCGTGCCTGATGGCCCGCAGGGAACTCCATGCCAAACAGCTGAACATACAGCTCAGAGGTGCTGCTGAGGCCGGTAAACAGTCCGCTGTTTCCATTCAGCTCCGTGGCCAGCCGTGACGGCATCACCATCAGCATGTCACACGGACAGGTGGTCTCCGGCAGCGCGTTGAGCCATTCCCAGCGATCCTGCGGATCGAACTGCCCGCCTGCCCCCGCCATGCCGAACCAGTCGGCACCGTGTACGGCCATCAGCTGTGTCATTATCTGTCGCGCCGGGTAGGGAATACTCTCCCACTTAAGAGAACTGATATCTGACATCTGCCAGATTTTCTCCAGGCGTGAAAGCGTCGTGCCGTCCAGCCAGGCGTCCCTTTCCAGCAGCTCCAGAAAGTGCTGGAACGCCTGATTCGGCGCGGTATGCGTGCCCGTTCCTGATGCGGTCAGCATCGGATAAGGCACATATTCCATAAACTTCACCGGTTTGAGTATCCCGGCGCAGCCGGCGAGAAACAGCTTTATCCCCCGCCGGATGGCATGGCGATACAACGGGGTTTCCGTGCCGGCGACCCATGACTGCATCACATCAATGCAGACTGACTTACCGGTGATTTCCAGACGGTTATGGCACCATGAAAACATTGTCGAACTCCTCTTTAAGGTTGAAACAAAAAGAGGGCATCTCCCTGAGGAAGATGCCCTCAGGGGGATGATGGCGACGGTTGTCGCCCGTTACGTTATGCCACCCGCTTCGGTATGAAGCCGGGCGTGCAGGATCATAAAACAGAATCAGAAATGCCTGACCGATCCGTCAGGCTTCACCAGGCTGATACGCCCGCGCACGCTTTCGACGGCGCGCGCAAACCTTTCGCGATCGGCCGGCTTTGCGCGTTTTGCATCCAGTCGGATAACCTGGTCCAGCACATACAGCGCTTGCGAACGCCAGCTGATACATTCGGCATCGTTCACGCAGGCGTGGTAATGCCTCTGCGACTGGTCATAAAGCCAGTCTGTGCGGTCACGGAACTCCCCCACCGGTACATAAACTACCTGCGGTGGCCGCGTCTCTTTGTACAGGGTGAGTGCCTTCGTGACTTCCTCTATGAAAGGCATCATCAGTAAATCGTGGTGCTTCTCCAGTACATCATCACAAAGGTTATGCGCGATAAAGGTCTTAAAAGAAAACTGGCCGTCCGGTATCAGCGCCGCAGAGTTTGCTGACCAGTCAGCGTCCGTACGGGGATCACAACCGTCGGCATAGGCTTTCAGCCATTCGCCGGGGCGACTGTCGTCCGGTACCCGAAGGTAGAGGTCGGGGCCGCGCTCAAGTATCAGCGGACGCTGAGTGGCATCGGCCTGTGAAAGCAGCGGGCGCAATGCAGTGGACGTAAATCGGATCATGGTTCCTCCGGTAAAGTCAGGAGAAAACCTCCCCAGAGGGAAGGTCCCTCCGGGAAGTGTTAAAACGTTAATGCGTTATCAGTCGAAGCGGTAACGCAGTCCGGCCATTTGCTGAGCCATTCTCCGTCCTGCCCGTAATGCTTTTCGGGAAGACGAGAACTCGCCGGCAACGGCCAGCCGCCGGTACTGCCAGTCACGCGAGCTGTAACCCGTTCGTTGTGAAATCACGGCGGTAAATCTGCCGTCTGAAGGGATAACGTCGGCCCGGAAGCTGCACCGGCCGTTACGATTGGTAAACCACTCCGCCTGCTGATGGCGCATGGCTTCTGCCAGACGGCTGAAGCGGCGTGCAATGCGGGTAACGATGGAAAGCATTATACTGCTCATGGTTTTCTCCTCAGTTGAAATGCGGAGAAACCCCCACAGCATAAGCAGGGAGGTATCCCCGCACGGGTGGGTAAATCAGTGAATAACCGTTCTGTGTAAGCGTCCGGCCGCAGCATCGTGCGCGTTGTATACGCCCTGGTTGAATGCTTCATTCCAGTGCCGGCTGTGTATCGACACGCCCAGCAGAATGAGATCAACAATCCAGGTATCAAAGAATTCGACGTTAAACCAGCCTGAACCAGTGGCAAATCCGATCGTATGGGCAATCCATCTGAGACGGGTCAGCCTGTCCGGTAGTCCGTCAGCCTTCGCAACAGGATCGGCATCGACCGTATCCGGCACGCCGAATCTGTTCTCAATGCTGATAAGTACGAGTGCGGACTCTGTCTCAGCAGTCAGCGCCACGGCTTTACGAAAAGAACGGGTGCTACGGTGAAACGCACCGGGCGTGATGATTCTGGTGTAATGCATAAGCAGGTTCCTCAAAAAAAGGAACCAGCCCCAAAGGGTCAGTGTCCCTTTGGGTTAAGTTGCACGTTGTAAATAAACTGAACGATTAGTCAATGCTTAACCAAACTGATGATAAAAAGCGTCATCCGAATCGTCCGGGTTAAAGGTGTGGCTTGCAGTGATACTGATTGTCATGTAGCGACCGCAGGCCGGGTGAAGACGATGCCGGAAACAATGAATGTAACGTTTAAACCACAGAACACGTTTTTCCACGGTCTCCATGTACTGCCAGACTTCACCATAATTATTAGCAACGCTCGGGTCCGGAAGTGCACGGTTCGATGGATGCTTTGCCAGTTTGCTCCACATTTGGTGCCATTCATTACTGCCATTTTTTACTAATAACAGTTTCAATGTGCTCATAGATAAATCCTCTTCAGAAAAAATAAAAGGATTTAACTCCGCAGGGAGATAAATCCCCGCATGGGTGAGTGAGTAAGCAAACGTTCTTTGCAGAAAACGCAGGTAAAACGTGTGAACCACGGAAGACGCATCCTGAGGATGAGTGCATTTTTAATAAAAAAGGGAGTAATGCGTTGAAAGGACCTTAACCCACATGGGTCTCTGTTTTCAAAGGTTAACAGATTTAAAACCGCCCTAAAGCGCCATCTCTCAGGTTACGATGGCATTGGCATGTAGCATGTGATTACCCGAAGGCGCTCCTCTCAAATCACCGGAACATTGGCAGTTGTCGTGATGACAACGGTTAGCAGAATTATGCTACGACAGTCAGGGGCGTTCAGCAAGCCCCTGTTATAGATAAAGTGGATCATTCAATATCAACTAAAGTTTGTTAGCTAAGACCGGAACTGACAGATTTTGTAGGTAAAACATAATCAAATCTGACGATCTGGTTTGGGCAAAGAGCGGAGATTGACACTTTTTCCCTCTTGAAAAAGTAACTACAAAAAAAGTAGCTACTCAATCCTGATAATTGAAATTTTATCTTTTTCTAACCCACTGTATATTGTCTATTGCACCCATACACGCGAACTATTTTTCAAGAATTTATTGAAGTACTCATACCCGTCTTTGTTACTCGCAATCTAAGAAATTAGAGTAGATACATGCAATGACTATATCAGACTATTACGAATTATATAAGTCTTATCAAAGTGTCGTCGTGGTAACTGTCATAGTGACGCATATTTATGACTACTCATCATTACGATAATAAACCTGTTTAATGTAACGTCCACGTCCATCCCCATGCCCCAAATCCATTGAGATCATCGCCATAACCTCTTTTTCATTGTATCCCTGACGTTTATGGTAGTCCGATAATTCGCGGGCAAAGTTATAGCGCATACTGTGCGGTGCTTTTTCTCCCGTCAGCCCGGCCTTTCTGACAAAATAACGATAACGGTTGATCGCCTGGTGAATACCTGGTTTATCAATAAATCGGCCATTACGCTCTTTAGCCTCTTTTTCAGCATAAAGAATTGCGCGAAATGCCTCATCACGATTAATAATCGTGGTGTCTCTTGGTCGCCCCCCTTTTGTCCCGAAAACAACCCGAATTGATTTATCGCCATTCTCCACCGCTCGTTTCCATGTGGATAATGATTTACAGGCTTCAATGGCTTCTTTTGTACGCAGGCCAAAGGTATAGGCAAGCCGCATTGTTGCCGCAACACCACGGTCCTGTTTTTCAATTTCATTGAAGGCTTTCGAAAACTCATCCAGTGTAAGAGCCGTTTTGGTTCCGTCGCGGTTTACGCCTGAGATACCCAATGCTTTATTGCTGAGCCGTTCATTTTCCGGATCGGCCAGGCGATGTTTTCCGGCAGCGCTGAAAATGCTGCGTAATACCGACATTTCATTCTGAAGAGTACGATGGCTCAGATTAAGGCTTTTACGATAATCAATATAACTCTCAACGTAGCGAACTTTAAGTGCATCCACGCTGCGAAGTTTTATACCTGAATTTTTCAGGTGATCCAGAAAATATCGTCCAATACGCTGCCGGTCGGCAATGGTGGCATAACCGCCCGCTCCTTTTCTGGCGAAAGAAATAAATTCTTTCCTGAACCCCTCAATTTTTGATCGCGTACTTTTGTGCTTCATAAGCTCTCTTATCCTCATCAATGCAAAGTCCTTCTGACGCGAACCACTGGTGAGCGGTCACCGGCAGAAAGACTGGCTGGCATGACCAGTACGTTGGTCAGACGTCCATGCGTGTCGGTTAGTTTGCCATCATGGCCGTCAGGTACTGTGTAGCATGGCGAGGCTGAGTTGAGTTGTTGCAGGAGCCCGTTTAGCACTCTGTGCGACGGTTTGTTGCTCCCCGTTCGTCTGATTAAGACGAACGCCTCAGTACCTGGACGATTTTCTCCTTATTTCATGTAGTTAAGACTTGAAAAAGTCATTAGTTAAGATTTGCGTTTTGCGGACGTCCGTGAAAACGGACGCAAAACAGAGACGTATTAAACGAGGCGATTAGGTGATTCCCGTGAAACCATCCTTAAAATCGCGTTTGAAAGCACGTATTACGTGGTGTTGACGTATGCCGCTTTGCGGCGTCACTTGGTGTTCACTTCGTTCGCACGCAAGTGACGCCGCGTTCTTCTGCTTACAATGCCGTCGTGGAAGATGCCCAAATGTTCCAAATGGTCATACCCACGTCGCAAAGTTTGCATCGAATGCAGTCGTCAGTATTCGGGACGAAACGAAGTGAAACAGACCTGACTGGTCCGTAAAGAAGCGCTGCGAAAGCAGGCTGATAGTGAAGTTAAATCCTTTATCGCAGTTAACGCGATCCCCATTTTCAAAGGCTAACGGGTTTACCGCCCGAAGGCGTCGTCTCTCAGGTTTTGACAACTTTGGCATGCAATCACCCGAAGGCGTCCCTCTCAGATTGCCGGGACATTGGCATGTTGCTTATTGCAACGGTACAACGCGTAGGATAGTAGATCGGACAGCGATCCTTTTTCAAGGGGGATATGAATTTTTAGGTAATGAGATGAAGCATAGAGGTTCTGTAACGTAAATAAGGATATTACCCTGGCAGCAATATCCTCTGATAAGTAAATAATTCTCTTACGTAAAATTACACTTTAACAGACGATGACTCTCGTATTTTATACATTAGCGTGGCAACTTTTCCGCCCAGAAGAACAGAGAGAAGTATAAACCACAGCCAACGAAAATTACTGTTTTGGGATGATTCACTGAGTTCAGTACCCTGCTTACTCAGGATCTTTTTATTCCTTAACATTGATGAAAAAACACATTCACTCGCTAGTGCCACTTCTCCCCGAGCAGTATGACTGTATTTGTTTTCAATGATAGCATCACAATACTGAATGGGTGTTTCCTGACAGAGCCTTGATGGTGGTGCTAATTGAGTAACGCCCTGCCCTAACTGCTTTTCAGGACACATTCGCAGATTATATTCATTTAACTCCTCGCGTATTTTCTCAGCCTGAGAATCTGACATGTTATATGTTTTATATAAACCAACAACAGTATCAGGTGTGAATTGCATAAAAACAGATGGGAGCTGGTAAGTATAATCATTAAGCTTTCCCTGAATATCTGATGCCCACTGGCAGGAAAGCACATTCTTAACAACACCGTTTCTACACTGTTCATCATAGTATTCTACCTGTTTTAATAAATAGGCACTTGATGAATTAATATTCATGCTAGTTTCCTGATGAGCAGACTGAATTGAACTAATCTCTTTATCATGCACCCAGAATATTCCATTTACTGCGGCAGTAAGGATAAGAAAAATATCAAACACCGTTCTGAAACGTTCGCCTGCACGAAAAGCTTTCTGAATCAATATAAAAAAAGCCCAACCTGTAAGTATTCCTGCTATAAACAGGCAGCTTATACCTGCCGGACTACCCACCTCTCCAGCCCCGCCAATATTATATCGATAAGGAAGCCACCTGATAGCCGGAAAATATCCTGATATCGCAAGCAAACCAGGCAATATCAAAATAATGGCACAGATAATCACCCCGGTGATTTTCCATAAAAAATATGCAGCGGCGAGAAGAAGAAAGATAATAACGACCATACTTATGATTATCACTGGCAGCATAATCATGACCTTTTCCTCTGGAGCAAATATCATCGTTGCAAAGGGACTGGCACTATTGTTCTCGTATCGTATCGTTGAGGCTAATCCTATTCCATCGAGTGTCTGGAGTATGCTGTAAGCCGCGCTGTAACAAAAAAGAAGGTAAGGGGTAAGAAATTTGATAAGCACATTATTTACCTGTTTAAGAAACTGAGTGCAAAAAACTTAATTTTTATTAAACAATCTTGCAAATAATATTTTTCTCACTATGTCTGACATACGAAGCAGCCTGAGCACCTTTATCCTTAACCTCACCAACTAAAGAGAGTACAAAAAGTTGCCAACACCTACGGTTTCCAGTAACCTTAATACATTAGAAAATCATCAGTAACATTCGATAGAAGTGCATACCTACAACTACAAAACTTCACAGGTAGCGATATGAGCGGAAACGGCTTTGACCCAAAAGATGTGGCGGAGATTTGCTCACGTAAAAAAAGTAAGTTCAGGATGAAGAAGGCTGATTTTAAAGAGTTAGGGCGTAATGTCTTGCTGGGCACTATTGATGTGGCTTTCGGTGTCGTAAAGGCTGGGGTCTTAATGGCATCCCATTTACCCGATAACAAAAAACAAAATCAAATTGATGAAGTATATGAAAGTAGTGAATCCAATGGTTACAAGCATGGTTCCCAAGGTTACGGTTATTACAGGAATGGCATGAAAGACTAAGCCAGCTCCGTCGTGCGAGCTGGCTAACCTAATATCTTTAAACTTTCTTAGCTACGCTTTTGACAGCATCCACCGCCGCTTTACCTCCTTCATTACCAGCCTGTTGTGGCATTTTTGAAGCAGAGGCCATTGCAGAATCAATTACTCCCCCGATTTTAACACCAGCCCAACTTAACATCCCTATCCAGAACGAAGGAAAAACCACATACATCATCCCCAGTACCAGGTTCATCACCCAGCCATCAGATGTTGAACTGAAAAAACCGGCAAAGGGGATGGAACTGTTAGCAATCCCCTGCTCCGCCATATTGTCATACAGAATAGTGATTAGCCAGTCATCCAGCCAGCCCGCCAACTCCCACCAGAAGGTGATGAACTGAAGGGCAAACAGCGCGAAAGAGATGGTGACGATGGTTTTCAGCTCATAGGCGCTGAACATCATCAGTACCGGGATAACCGTGATAATCATCATCTGTAACAGCGCCTGTATCATTGGCAGCGCCTGTTTCAACGCATCAAAACCAGGCAGCGCCTCTATCTGCTTTAGCCCCAGACCGAGAGTGGACGTCAGCCGGCTAAGATTGCCCACCACGCCGGTCGCGTTATCCGCGCTGCCCACCGCATAGGTTGTACCCTCGCCGGATAACCCGGCATTGCGCGGGCTGACCAGCCACTGCAACGCCAGGGTTTCCCACTGCGTCCCCGGGAACTGGCGCTGCATCTCCTTACGGGTGTCCTCGCTGAAGCTGGCCAGCACCCGCTGTCGCAGTCCGGATGAGCCGTCCGACCACCAGGTTTTGCAGGTGGGATAACCGCCCTGACCGGTATCCGGATACCCGCTGTCGCGGGCGCTGTCATACGGCCACTGGCTGCGCGGCGTCATCGACGTGTAGTAATCGTAATAGCCGGAAGTGTTGAGAAAATAATCGCTGCCTATCCAGCCCACCGAGTTGATGGTCGCATCGCTCAGCTGGCTGTTGCTGTTCTTCAGCCGGAAGTAGGCCCGCGAGTAGCACTGGTCAGCAAAGTCCTGCACCTCCTGAAGCAACACCGGATCACGCAGCTTCGTGTTCTGGACGTCAAAGCGCATCTGGCGCAGCTGCGTGCCGCAGGGGATAGACGCAATCATCGCCTGCGTGGTGCCTTTCGACATCATGTGCAGCAGGTACCACCAGACCGGCACCTCCGCAGTGCGGCCGTCAAAATCATTTACCAGCCCCTTGTAACCGGAGTTCTGCGGCGTGGGTACGCTGACGCCGCACTGTTTCGCCCGCGAGCTGTCAAATTTAATGGTGCTGATATCCACCGGCAGCAGCGGGATGCAGCAGAACAGCATCACAAGAAAGGAGACGTAGATGGCGTGCTCAATGCGAGGCAGTGCCAGCATCCCCTTGTTGCCCTCGTCCGCGCCCTCTTCCCGCACCTTCAGCCAGACGCCCAGCACCTTAAACACCAGCGGCAGCGCAAACAGACCGGTGCTGCTGAGAATGCTCCACATCGCATTATTCATCACCCAGCCAAAGAGAACGAGAAAATACTCCAGAAAGCTGTTAGCGGTCATCATCTTCCCCTCAGGCCACACCGGACCAGGCCACGTACTCCGTGGCCAGAATAAACAGGACCGCCAGCGCTTCGGTGCGCGGCAGGCGTGGCCGGGCCTGCGGCCAGCGGCGTACCACCCGTGGACGCATTCTGTGCAGCCAGACGACGGCCATGCCGGTATAAAGCGTCAGCCGCCAGGCGAACAGACTCCAGCGGCTGTTATGCAGCCAGTCGCGCGTCAGATGTCCGTCCGGGTCATACGCCATAAACACCGACGCTACGGCAAACATCCCCGCCGACAGCAGTAGCACAGATAAGGTAAGGACGGCCACGCGAGCGGCGCGGCCTTTGAGGTTCAGCGTCATATCAGTTCGCTCCTGAAGATGATGTCTGGCCCATCTGGCTGAAGCCCTGGTCCTGACTGCCGGTTTTCTGCTGCATCTGGTTATCCTGATTACGCGCGCCCTGACGCGCCAGCGTGGTCAGCAGGCTGTTGCTGCTGATGGATTTGCGCAGCTCCATCTCGTTGCGCAGCGCGTTCAGCTCGCGGTCAAGCGCATCCACGCGGCGGTCGCCCTCGGCAATCGCTTCAGGCTGTTCGGCCGCGTTGGGTTCAGACTCGCCGGTGGTCAGCATCCGGCGCATGGTCAGCGCGGTTTCCACCGTATCGGACATCGCCAGCTCGCCGGCCAGTCGCTGAACCAGTGCGGCTTTGTCGGGGTCATCGCGCAGCGACTGGATAACGCCACGGGTCACCACCAGACTGCCGGTCTTCAGCCCGGCCAGGTTGTCCGTGGTGGGCTGGAGCTGACCATTGACCAGCCTGGCGAGCTGCTCCAGGTTGGTTTTTGTCCCATCCTCCAGTACCGGAGAAAAACCGGTGCCGGCCACCGCACTGCCCGGCTGGTTATCGGTTCCGCCACTGGTACATTCGCTGGTTTCCCGGCAGGTGCGTATCGAGCGGTCGCCCAGCACCTTCACCACCGCCGCGGCGGCGTCATCGGAAGTTTTCCAGCGCTGGCAGACGGTGCCGTTGCAGCTGTCGGTGCCGACACTGCTGCCGCTGGTGACCGGCAGGCTGTTCATCATATTGAAACCGGCTTTTGCCAGGTCACGGGTCGGCTGTATGGCCTGCTGCCCCTTGCCACCGCGCTTCTGGCCACCCACCCAGGTGACCCCCTCCTCACCGGTGGCTTTGTTCAGCTTCTGGTCGCCGGAGACGGCGTCTCCGTCGCTGGAGGCAACGATATCCTTGTACTCTTCGGCCACCGCCGCCTGCTGCCATCTGCTGCCCATCGTGTAATCAGCCAGCTTTTTCGACATGTTCTGGCAGTTGAGCTGCGCCTTATCAAAGTTCAGGCCCGCCTGAAGTACCCCGTTGGTCAGCATTTCATACAGCCCCGGATTGGCGCGCTGAATGGCCATCGCCGGCATACTCATCACCGCACCGGTCGCGCCCTGAATGACGTTGCCCATCAGGTCCTTAAAGCCGCTGGTGACGCCGTTAAGCTGATTGCCGACGGTGGTTTTCAGGTCGAAGTTGCCGCACATCAGGTCACTGCTCCAGCCGCCGTTCAGGCCCAGACGGGACATGTTGCTGCGGCTGGCCGGCGGGGAAATAACCGATCCGCCGCCGATGGAGTAGAACAGGCCGTCATTGACCGCACCGCTCACCGCCGCGCCGCCAGACGAAAGCGACGTGTCCAGGGCGATGGCAGGAAGGGAGAGCAGGATAAGCAGGGCGAAAGGTGCCGGGTAAAAACGCCGAAAAGAGTGCCGTGTCATGGAAAATATCCTCAGGAGAAGTCAAAGCTGTAAAGGAAGGTCTGGCCGCGTCGTTTGCAGCAGCTGTAAGGCTGCCAGAGCGCCCAGGCGTAGTTGCCGTCTTCGGCGTTCTCTCCGCCTGCATCAGGGAAGACCGCACAGCTCTGAGATAGCTGCGGTGAAAGGCGCTGCCATTTGTGGTTTTGTGTGCCGGTGTTTTCCTGCACCGGGTCTGGTGGCCAGTAGCCCGCCGAACGCTGACCGGTCAGCGGGCTGTAAACGTGAGGCTGGCCCTGACGGGTGATGATGTCGGCAACCCGCTGCACCACCACGGCGGCGGCTTTGTAGCCGTCGGTCTGGGTGACAAAGCCGCTGCGGGGATAAACGTTGCCCCACATGTTGCCGACAGCCGTGCTGCCCACTTCCCGGTTGCCGGGAACCAGCGCCTCCGGATAAAGCGCTTCCGGTACGTCGGTGCGCCAGGTCAGCGCATCCAGGCCGCTGGCAAAGTACGGCATAAAGGGCGTGGCCGCGCTGCTGCACGAGTAGCCGGGTACCATGCCGCCGATGAGTTTTGTCGCCGGATGCCCCCAGGCATCACCATAGTAGAAATGCAGGTTCTGCTTGCGCGTGCCCGGTATCTTCATCTCCTGCCGGCCGCCGCCGGTGGACACGCCCGCAGCCACACCCACGAGCGCACTCTCCGCGCCGTCTGCCGTGCTGCTAACCACCGATATCTCCGTCCACGGATTGGCACCCGGACTCAGATACGCGGACACCACCGCTTCGGGGATAAAATGTGTCACCTTTACAGAGGTTCTGACCGTGCAGCCCACCGGCGTACAGAACAGCCAGTAGCAGATGCCGCTGATGCGCCAGCTGATGCAGTCCGGGCTGACGGCGCTGGAGAGCAGCCCGGCGGTATTGACGCTGGCCAGCGTGCCGGTGCAGGCAAACAGCGCGGCGAGCGTCAGACGGCGCGGGCGTGCAAGGGCCATGTTCATGGGTGACTCTCCCGCCAGACCGTCAGCTGCCGCGTGGCCACGGCGACATCGGTGGTGCCGTATACCACCCATCTGTCGTCGAAGACCACCGCCGGATATTTTTCCAGCCCCAGTGACCAGGCGTGAACCACGCCGGCATACGCGCCGGCCAGCGCCTGCTGATTTTGCGTAAAGTCCGGGGAAGCCACCACCGCCCTCGCCTGCCGTTCAGCCTGCGCCGGGTCGGCGGGAAGTGGGCCAAAGAGCTGCGTCTGAAGGTGGTCCGGGGCATCGAGCAGGGTGACCGACACGTCCGCAGGGAGGTCACCCGCCACGGGGTGGGCGCTGTCGGTGTAAATCACCGTGCCGGCGCTGACGCCGGTGGAGAAAAATAATGCTGCAAGGCATGGGAATAACCGCATAGTGAAACGCTCCCTGAGTGAGAATTCTGCTCAGGGTGCGCTCAGGCGGTGACGGGTTCAGCAATTAACTCTGAGCCGGAAACGGAAGATTAATCCGTGACCACCGTGTGGTTGACAGAACCTGCAAAACGCCCCCTCTGGCCGGGTGAGAGAACGGCGTTTTTGCACCGTCACGCCACGGTGCCGCCGTCCTGTCGCCATTGCAGGTAGTCATCGACGTCAAAAAACCCGGCCGCCGCCGCGTTACGCTCCAGGCTCCAGCGGGTTTCGCCCTCGCGGGCCAGCGGCTTCCAGCGTTCGGGAAGCTGTTCAGGCTCCGCCGCCGGACGGTACGACCCTTTCTGCTGCCAGGTCCGTCGCGCCCACGCATCCAGCTCCTCTTCCTCCGTGGTCGTGCTGTAAATCAGGTACCAGACAACGTAATCCGTCAGCAGCCCGGCGGTCGCGCCGGGGAGTAACGTGAGATAGCGTGCGCGCTGTTCCTCCACCATCTCATCCATTTCGTCATCATCAGGCGGCGGACCCGCTTCTGCCATTTCCGCCTCCTGTGAATCCAGCTCGCACATGTACGCCTCCCATTCTCTCTCATGGATCTGACGCTGTTGTGTCTGCTCCGTCTGTTGTTTCAGCGCCCGCTCAATCCCCTCTTTCACCACCCGTTCCCAGTCCGGTTCGGCGGGCGCGGCGATATCAGCGCCCGTCAGCTTCACATTGAGTAAAGCCAGACGGGCGCTGTCTTCAGGTTCGTCCGGTTCACTCAGCGCCTTCGCCATACCCTCGTCGCTGATCATGCCGGGCAGACCTTTCTTCTCCCGACCGGTGCTGGCCCGCTCGGTCAGATAACGCTCCCGCCATGCGGACCCGGCCGCGCGTTTTCCTTCGGCCTCCAGACTGGTGGTGTATTTCATCAGCCAGACGTGGAGATAACGCTGACGCTCGGATGCGTGAAGCGTGCTGATATCATGAAACCGCTGATAAAAAGCCTCATCGTGGCCACAGTCCAGGCTGTCGCCCTGATGGGCCACCTCATGCTCCGTCAGGCTGAACAGCCTGCTGGCGGTGAGTAACGGGTCCGTTTTCAGGCGACGGACGATATCGATATTAAAGGCGATATAGGTCTCACCGTCGGTCCAGGCCTCTGAGGTGGTGGACTCACCCAGCAGGATCTGAAAGCGCGTCCCCCCATGCGTATACGCCTGCCAGGTCTTTTCTGCACCGGAACACAGCGCGGCATAGTGATTCAGGCACCAGCGTAACGCCGTCCAGGCCCGCCGGGTTTCTTTGTCCAGACGTTTTTCAGTGACGAGCAGGGTGCGGTCGATGAAGTTTTCACTCAGCGTGGCGAAATCAATCAGCACGACGTCAGCGTGCCAGCCACTGCCCCAGCGTTCAGACCGCGTCAGCCCTTCGCGATACGCCAGCAGGTTACTGCGGATACGGCTCAGGCAGGCCATAAACTCGTCTTCTTCATAGCAGCCAAAGCGGGTCAGGGTGACGGGATGCAGTACCGGCGCAATGCCGGCACGCGCAATCAGTTCACCACGGGGTACGTCGCGTGCAGAACGCGCCAGGGTGAAACCCCACTCTTCATCCGCTGATAAGACGCGGCGACAACGGCGTAATAAGGCATCCAGCGTAACGTGCTGCCTGCCCGGCAGCAGGGTGATCACCTCCTCACCGTTGAACAGTGCCTGAAGATCGCCCTCCCCGGCCAGCAGCTGGCGTGCTGATTTTTCCCGACGTGACTCTGTTTTACGGTGGCTGCCCTGCGTACCTGTGAACGCACCCGCCATCACAGCAAACCGGGCCGCGATGAACTTCCATACCGGGCAGTTTTTGCGCAGAATTTCAGTACGTGAGACGTTAAGCGCGAGGGGCTTTTTGCTGACGATAAGCCCGCCGACGCCCCACTGATGCCCGGGGTCGTGGCGGACCAGCACCCCCTGATTGTAGATGGCCACGGCACCCTCCTCACGCAGGCGGTACCATGCCTCATCGTCTTCCGCGTCCCATTTTTCCAGCGCCGGCTGACGGGTGATAACCGCCCCGTTCAGGCTGACGGTGACCGGCGTGTAACGCACCAGGTCACGAATTTCCTGGAGGCAGGAGAGGCGCTCCTGGCTGCTCAGCGGCTCGTACCATTCACCTCTCACTGAGCAGCCAGGCACGGCGGTCGTCAGCTCATCAAGATCGTAGTGGTAGCCCATTTCCCGTGTGTCCACCGACATCTGCCAGAGGTTTGAACCCCACAGCGTGCGGGCATGGGCCATAATCTGGCCCCGGCCCAGCCGGAAGCGGCCATAGGTGGCATCCCCCTCCTGATGTGGCGTGCCAAACCGGCCAAAATAGCGTTTCACATCCTCATGGGAGGCAAAGCCCCGGCCATCGTCACGGCAGACAAAGCCTTCAGCGGTGATCTCAACGCTCACCTGTTTGGCACCGGCATCGACGCTGTTCATGATAAGTTCGATAACCGCCTTGCCGACGGAACCGGCCTGACTGTAAATGATGTGATGGATAATCTGAGGGTCAAGTTCAAAGGGACAGCGCATGGAAAGACTCCGTTGTGGGGGATTCCGACGCTATTTTCAGGATATGTGTCTGCGGTTATATAAAGAACTGTGACCGCAATTATGAAAGAATCCTCGCAACAGTGAGAATGGCCGTGGTGGCATGTGATGGAATTGAGAGATACGCTGGCAGAATGCTTGGGGAAAAAAGGGCCTGTGGCGAAGAGGAAAACAGGTAGTGCAGGATATTTCTGTTCTTTCCGACATCTCTTTGAATGATGTTCTTACCTTAATCAGAGCCAGAATAGGCGCAGGGCGTTTAACCCTGCGGAAAGCTGACCAGCAGCGCGGTAACCAAAGCCGGTGGAGCATTCAGCCCGGCCCTGGCGAAGCTGTCCGCCATCATTTGGTTAAACGCAGGCTCTATCGCACAATGTAGCGGGATGGCATCAGGAGCCAGAGCCAGCAGGTGCACACATTCGTGAGCCAGCCGATAAACCGTGCCCAGGCTGTCTAAAAATGTTGCCTCCCCCAGCTGATGGCAATGTGTTTTCGGGGGGGGGGGGGGGGCACGTTTCATGACTGCCCGGGAACCACATCTGCGACTGATAAGTGTGAAACTCAACACCCACAAACGTCCAGCTTCGACCGCGGCTGGCAATGAGCCGTTTTATTGTTAAGTTCGATGATCGTCTGAACGATCACCTTTAATACGATAGCAGTTACACAGAATTACTGTCAGGCTCAATTCTGGCGGCTTTCCGCTTACAACCCCTTATAGGATGGAATCATCCTCAGAAGAGGCACTATCTGTATCAAACGAATAATCCTCCACCATCTCTCGATGCGAAGCCTGTAATTTTTCAGGATTTTCATAAAAACGATCTCTGATAGCAATACCTTTGGCAAGCGCTTTTCCTTGATCAGCATCGAGACCTTCGATGGCAATATGTTGCACCTCATCCCAAAAAGCCATCCCGATGCGCTGAGTTGATCTATGCAGTACAAACTTTTCGCTTTTAGGATCGAATAATCCATCCGGCCCCTTAGCCTCGCTTTCAACTTCAGAGCATGCTGCGCAAGGCACATACTTTCCAGCAATAGGAACAATTATATGCTTTCCCTCTTGCAGTCCAAGCTTTGCTATTAGCTCTTGATACTGGCATTCTTTATCGCCCGCCAAAGCCTTCTGAATGTTCTGCTCTGCATGCATGGTTTGATTGATCCCATCGGGTAATATTCCATCAAGACTTGCATCTCTGAATGGAGGATGAATAATCAAGTTTTCGAATGACGGATTCGACTGCGAGGCAGCCCGAATCACCTTCTGCAAAATATGCAGCGCAGCAATAGCTTGCTCAGAGAGCTCCTGACGTGAGAGGTTATTCTCGACTGGGCAACCCAAACCTCTGGCTATCTCGGAAACAGTATTCTGCTTCAATACCTCAAACCTATCTTGGTTAAGGAAATCTTCCTTAAGTTTTACGACATGGCGCCTATTTCTGCTTTCCTCAACCTGCGCTTTAGATCCTCTATTTACCGGATAGGGGATTGGGTGTTCTGTATCTCTCGTTAAAGCAAAATGCAATGATTCCTGAATGTGCTCACTGTGGAAATTTGAAGAGACATGCAGCTTTCCATTAATAACAGATGCTTGAACTTCGATAGGTCTCAACGATTTAAGGCCTATCATGCCCCAGTTTACAGAAGTTGCAATATGACGTAATGACTGACAAATGCGATTAAAGCCTTGGTACCGTTTTGGTAATGATGGAGGAATGCTCGTTCGCGGAATAGCCTCGACCATCGTCTGGCTTGCATAAAAAGCTGGTCTTGAGCCAGTAAAAGAACTGTTTTTATGGGCCGAAGCTTCTGGCTCCTCTGACGATGGCGGCCCAATTACGAGCCGAGAAGTACCGGGAACGTTATTTTGAACCTGCTCTTCATCCCCGGTCTTAGCAAGATAATGAGATCTATTAAAAGTATTTACCTTAAACATTTTAATTTCCTACGGCCGACCAACTACAATACTGGAGTTCGCAGGCGTACGGCCTCCAACGCAGAAACTGGACTGTCGCTATATTTTACGCACGCGCTACAGTTAAGGCCCTCAGAAGTCGTCGTCAGAATCTGACTGCACTTCCCGCAGTAATCGTCCCGCTTGCTTGAGAGAGACATCATAGCCCGCTTCGCCCATTTCCTTTTTAAAAACTTTGGCATCATCTTTTGGCGCGCTATGTTTTGATCCAACTACAAACTTTGACGGAATGGATGAGGTTGTCCTGCAATTATACGGAAAAATTTCTCCATCAGGGCCTTTACTGTCAGGATCCAGCTCAATTGGAAAGTTGTTCTTTATGCCTATAGTTCTAACGAGAACGGGGTTGTCTGGATCTGTTCTATGAGCATATTTTTTTGCAGATACCGGATAACTAGTAAAATAATTATGCTTTTCCGTATTTTTCACGACATCCGGGTTTAATTCGTAGCCAGCCCGGAGAGTTGCGTCTACAGCACCTGAACGCCTCCGCTGAAACCCATTATCTCTGAGATCTTGCAAATAGCTTCCCGAAGTGCCGTGCCAGAGCCTACTATCGTGATATACTTCCGCTGCAGCACGTGAAAGAAAATCTTCCCGTGCCTCTTCGGAAAGATGAGATGCTGAGGTTAGAGCTTGGCCACCTGCACTGTATACTGGTGTTGATGAACCAGATACATTTCGAGGGCTAACTGGCGGACTATACACATAATGGGATCCAGAAGTCCCACAAATATTACCCATAAATACACCTATCACTTGAAATTGAATGACTTTTTAATTTCGACTGCCACACTTAGCAAATTCTCAAAGATTTTTCGCATTTCGACACTGTCAACTTCTACCAAAGGAACGCGCCCATGTAGTTCTCCGACGTCTCCCCTACTCAAACCTAGTGTAAGAAATGGTTTTTTAAAACTGAAACTGTTGAAGTGTAGCATTCGTCCCATTGTATCGGCATTAGTTTCGACGACCTGACCAATTTCGGCAACAAAATACACCCATCGAAACTCATCTTGATATATCTTTATTGATACGCCGATCTCAAACGAAAAGTAGTAAATTTCGTGCTCATTTTTTTTTTCAGGAAAACTGGGCATACGATATTCACTTGCAAGCCCATCAATTAGATGGTCAAACGAATTCTTCTTCATGAAATACCTCTATCTGGTGATGCTGGGTGGCCATAACAACATATTTAGTTCCATCAATATTTTTGGCTCTGTTGCAGAGTTCGTGACGAGGTCGCCTTTTGTATTACTGAAAGGTCTTACATTTCAAAGACTCTGCTTACAAGACGCATCTCGCTCAGGGGATCCCCTTAATCGGGGTTTGAAGTCCAACGGAACGGAAACGTACTATAAGGGCTTCCCCGAACATAAAATTAATACCTCATCATTCTGAAATAAGGAGAAAACGCTATGGATTCGGCATTACTGTCAATAATGCAGTCGGGCGGCAGGAACAGAGCCTGGGCTGAAACAATGGTCAATATGGAAGCCCGCAAGCTGGTCAATCTGGCCAGCCAGCTTTCAGCCTTTCATCTGTCTGACGGCCTGACCCGGATAAAGTTTTGCCGGGAAATTAAAAACGTCGTCGAGCAGCAGTTCGCGCTTGCCCGTAAGGCCAAATCAGACGAGGAGTGCATTGCCTGCATTTCCGCGCTGCGTGCCGAGCAGGATAACCTTTATGAGCAGAGCCGGTTGCTGCGAATGAGAGCGGCAAAGCTTTACGCGAAGGTTGAATTTATCAAAGAAAACAACAAAATTGTTGGGTATGTTATTTCTGCTGTACATGTCGTTGTATCAGGAATGACTATCATTGGCGGTGCTGTGATGATTTCGACAATGACACCTTTAGGGGTGCTTGCAGGTGCGATACTTGTCATGGATGGTGTCAATGGAATTTCGAAAGAAATCATTCCACGACTTTATAGTGAGAAAAATAAAACAGAGGGTATATTTGCAGACGGGTCTATGGAAGTTGCGGCATTTATGGGATTCAGGCCAGAATCAGGACTGGCTTTTTATAATGCAACCACACTCAGCGCCAGTGTTTACAGTATCTTTGGCCTTGCAAGAAAAGCCGGAGCATGGCGCTTGTTCAAGTGGTTACCCCGAGACTATTTCCGTAAGGTCGATACGATGAGCCGCCCTAAATTAACGATGAAAATTGTAGGCTATGGCGTGAAAGCAAAGGTCGTATTTGATTTACTGAGTGTGGATAATCAATCGGACTAAACCCGGTTAAATCGCCAGTATCGCCACGATTTCCAGGCCAGTACTGGCGGTTGAATAAAAGTTACAATTATCACAGCAATCAATAAAGACAATCCTCCCCCTACAATCGTTGGTTCAGAGGCAAATAATAAAAGAAAGATAAAAACGAGTGTGCATGCCGAAGAAATCCAAATCAGCACCCTGAATTTGTTAGCCAGATCCTGTACAGCTTCTCCTAATTTTCCACCGTAACTTTCAATATTATTTTTTATTTTACGAAGGTCTGAGGAGTTAAAACCGGACTTGAGTAATGCCTCTTCACTGACATTCATTGTCTTGTATCCTTTTTCATAACTATCCAACACATGTATCAGTAATACTTTATCAGTTCGAGCATCTTTATCGCCATGACTTGCAGGCGAAATTAACGCATCACCTGCGAAGGTATACCAGAAATCCGCCGGCACATCACGATAAAATGCCACATACAAGCGTGGCAAAAAGGTCCTTCTGTCGCGGGCTCTGTGCCGCCCGCCCCCGCAACCTGCGGCTTACGCAGGCAGCAAACTGCGCTGCCCGCATAACCCACAGGCCCGTTTAACTGCACACCGCGCCGCAGGCCACCCGGTCAATCTCCTTCAGCACCCACAGCATATCGGTGGCATCCGGTACGCAGATATTCCAGCGAATACCGGTCCTGAACTCGCCTTCTCCCGGCCACAGCGTATTGCCGGTGACGGTGATGAGAATATCCAGCGTTCTGCCCCTGCTGTCTTCCAGATGCACCGCCAGACAGCTGCGACGCCCCACCCGGTGTGGGTACGCTGACAGCAGCACCGGTTTTTCCATTCTGTTGAGTATTTCCTCCCGGAGTTGTCCCAGCGCCACGCTGTCAGACTCGCCAACTGACGCCAGCCCATGCGGGGGAACAGTAAAGATGACGGTGGCAATCAGCGCCCTGTCAGGGACGACCGACGGCGGTTCCATAATCAGTTTTTTCATGCTGTCCCCTGTTCAGTATGCAGACCACGGCTCTCATCCAGTCGGCGTGCTACGTGGAACGCCGCCTCCAGTTCGCTACAGTGCATCTGATTCATGATCTCACGCCGTTCGGCTTTTTCCTCTTTCTCCGTCATCCCCAGCGCCAGATAGAGACTGGGCGGCACGGCACGAAAGAGCGACTGTACCTTACGCGAGAGGATCACCCCTTCGGTATACTTCCTCGGGAGTTTGGTGGCCGACAGCAGCATGGTTTTCTGCTCGTCGGTCAGCGTTTTAAAACGGGCAATCTGCTCCACCTCATCCGGCGGCATCACCAGACAGATCCACCACTCCGCCATGTTCAGCATTTTTTTCGCCGTATCGGGAAAGTCGGCCAGGTTCTGCGTAAACAGCCACAGCCACGCACCGAGCTTACGCCACATTTTCACAATTTTGGTGGCATAGGGACCCAGCAGCGGATTGGCGGTGACGATGTGCGCCTCATCGATGGGCACGATGGTGTCGCGATCGCTGTACTGCTCGCGTTCGGCGATATTATTGATGGTGTTCAGCAGGGAAATCACGGCCACCGCCATCTGAGCCTCGTAGCCTTCGCGGGCCAGCGTACCCAGATCGACAATGGTCACGTCCGCTTCCGGCCACGGCGTGCCGGGACGGTTGAACAGCTCCCCCTCAAACCCTTCGGTAAACATGCGCAGCGCTTCGGACATTTCCTCCGCACGCGCCCGCCGGGCGGCGGTCCGTTTCTCACGACCATCCTCCCCGATGCTGACGTCACGGGCAATGTTCTGTAACGCAAACATCAGATCTTCCGGCAGCATCTGCCGGTTCTCCTCATGCACCTGACGGGCGGCAATCATAATCGCCTCGCGGATCATGCCCCGGTCGGCGCGGGTCATCCTCCCCTCCTCCGCAGCTTCACCGCCGGTAATCATCAGGCGGGCCGCAATTTCCATTTCGCCCAGCACGTCACGTTCTTCATCCTTATCGTCGTCATCGCCCCCGTCCTCATCAATATCCGGCAGATCCTCTTCGCTGACCATCAGCACATCCGGTCTGACCCGCATCAGCAGGTGCGAGTCGGCAAACGGCGCGAGCGAGATGACTTTACCCGGCTTGATGCTCACCCGGTGGACCGTCAGGCCCAGCGAGGCGCAGTAGTCGCCAAACAGCCCGAAGCTGTTACCGGCCTCCAGCAGGAAGATGCGCGGCCGGTAGATGGCCATCATCTGCGCCAGCTCACACAGCGCCGTGGCCGACTTACCGGCCCCGGTGGGGCCAAACAGCAGCTTGTGGGCGTTCTGGGTCCTGTCGTTCTTGTTGAGAGGGTCAACGGAGAGCGGTCCGCCGCCGCGATTGAAAAAGGTGAATCCCGGATTGCCCGTCCCGATATCGCGCCCGTAAACCGGTGCCAGGCAGGCAAAATGCTGCACAAACATCAGGCGGGTGTACCAGTTATGGCGATCCTTCTCCGGGTTAAAGCACATCGGCAGCGCACGAAGGTAGCTGCTGAGCGGGCCAACGTCATGTTCCGGGTTGACCGGTTCCAGCCCGCAGTTAAGCAGTTTGCTGCTGAGATCCAGATAGCGCCTGTCCAGCGTCGGCAGGTCCCGCGCCTTAATCAGCAGGGTCAGTGACGCTCTGTAAAGCTTATGCTTGTTGCCGAGGTACGTGCGGGCCGTGGCCGCGTCCTCACGCGCACGCAGCGAGTCCACGTTCTCCCCCATTGAATCCCGGCTCAGGCGGGCAAAATTTTCCTCTAATTTGTCCTGCGGCTGAATAAGCAGCGTCATGGTCAGCACCGTGCCCTCCGGCAGCAGGTCCATGATGGCGTTGATGTTATCGCCACGCCGGACCTCGCCGGTCAGATGCCCGGTAGAGGGAGCATTACGCAGGCGGGCCACCGGCACCGCCCTGTGCGCCACCTTATCAAACCACCACACCCCGTTTTCCGCATCGCTGCGGGGCCGGGTAAACCACAGACTTTCACTGAAATCATTAAGCAGCGGCAGCTCGCCGGGCGCGTCGTCGCTGTGCCGGGCGCAGCGGTACAGGGTGGCTTTATCAACCCACGTCGGCGAGGGATTAAACCAGCGCAGCAGCCAGCTGTGGATCTGTTCACCGTTCTGCCGTTCGCTGCGGATACCGGCCCCGCTCATCGCCGAGGTCAGCCTGTCGCAGACCTGCTTGAGCATCACCTCCGGTGCCATCGGATCGCGGTAAGGCGTCTCCACCCAGCGGTAAATCACCATCCGGGTGCGACGGATTTGTCCGCGCCACGGGGCACCGGTGACGGCATCATCCAGAAACAGCCCCTGCTCAACGGCGACGTTTTTCAGATGACGCGCCTGCTCGTCCAGCCAGGCGTGGGTAAACGCAGTCCCCAGCGCACGGGGTTTAACATAGCCGCGCACCCGGTCCATGTACGCGGTCAGATCGGACTCATCCTGACAAAAAAACTGTACCACCCACTGGTGGGAATCCAGCTCCGGCAGGCTGTCCTGAAGGGCGTTCTCCATTACGTCGCGGATTTCATCCAGCCTGGAAGCGGGACGGCCTTCGGTGCCGACCGGGGTGATTTCATAAACCGCACCCACCGACACGCCGTCATCCAGCAGAATGCACTGGTGTTCCGGCAGATACTCCCCCCAGGGGATATGATCGATGATTGAGGGTGCGGTGTCGTACAGCCTTGCCTCATCGGCGCGGGTCACCCTGCCTTCCCGGGTCAGTGGCTCATGGCCGTTCACCGAAAACGGCCCGTCACCGTGCTGATGCGGGTCCTGCGAGCGTGAGCGGCGTCGAAACAGTGAAAACGTCATCACAGATCCTCCGTGCGTTCACCGGGGAGCGCGTACTGCACCTGGCTGTAAAAGGGAAACACAGTGCTGTAGCCGGGCACCGGGGTACTGCCATCTGCCAGATGCGGAAAGACGTACATCACCATGTCCGGGTTGGGCAGCCGGGGAAAGGTCTGCTGAATTTCATTTTCCTGGGTGCGGCTGTAGCTCTCACGGGTCTGCTGAGAAATCACCCGTTCACCGTCGGAAACGGGTCTGCGCAATGTGGCACGGCTCTCCGTGGTGGTGTGCGTGACCGACGCGCCGTCATTCCACATATCCAGCATGCTGCTGTCGCCCGGCGGCAGCATTTCATCTTTGGAGGTGCTGCATCCGGTAAGCGTTACCGCCAGCAGGACAGCGGCCAACGTTTTAAACCTGTTCATATGGCACCTCCGCACCTTCAGCGTCACAATAAAACGCAGAAATTCTGAGCCAGCGGTCGTCCGGGAGCGGAAAGAGGATATCATTGCCCTCCCGTGACAGCTTGAGACCGACCGCCAGCATCGCCCAGTCGGTGACGTCATGCGGCTTGCCTTCCCATTTGCCGTTATCCCGCCGGACGAAACCGGCATAAAGTCGGCCACTGAGCGGCGTGTAAGCGACGCGGTATTCAGGGTTTTCGTTGTGCATTGCGGTCCTCATCAGTCCATGCCCGTGCCGCTGCCGGCCAGGCTGAAGTCGTATTTCACCTTGCGGCCCTTCTCTTCATAATCGATGGCCAGCTGGCGGGTAATGTGCAGCGCCACCTTCTGGCCCGGTGGTACGTAAATGGCGTCGAAGGTCTGGCCGTAGCGGGCTTTTACCCAGTCCACGGTTTCACGCATCCCCCCGGCAAATGCCTTACCCAGCACCGCCTGGCCTGCGTCCCCGGTCAGGCTGGAGGTCACGCCGCCGTAGCCGTTGGTCTGGTTGGTGTTCTGATTCGCGGCCAGCGCGTCGCCGGCTGACGTGGCAGCGGCCAGGCCGGCAATAGTGGGCAGATACGTGGAGGCATTGCTTTTGCGCGTGCCGGAGATACACGGAATACCGTTATCGTCAGACAGCCAGCCGATACCGGCATTATTACTGCCGCTGTTACTGCTGCCCTGTGCACCCTGACTCCCCCCGCCGTTCTGCCCGTTGGGCGACGGCAGGGTGCGTACCGTCCCGTCGGTAAAGACAAAGGTGATACTGGTGATGGAGCCGCGTACGCAGGAGAGCGTCCAGTCGCCGGTGGCGGTGCCGGACACCACAGCGCCCTGCACGTCAGGCAGCTCAATGCCGTTGGCAGTGAGGTTGTCCTTACCGATAAGGACTTTAAACGGATAAGGGTCAGTGACCTTGCCGTCGATCGGAATACGTCCCAGCAGCGCGGTCATCGCCCGGCTGCCAACCAGCGTCGCGTTCTCCGGCAGGGTGTAAACCGGATCGGTATTCTTCTCCGCCTCATTCATGGCGTTCTGCGCGGCCGTTGTGGTTTTAGCCGCCGCCTGCTGTGTGGCATCGGCGGCCTTATCGAACGACGTGGCGAAGGCAAAGCCGGTGGCGTTGTTTTTGTTAGTGTCCGTCACCGGCTTTCCGCCGGAATCGGTGGCCACGCCGTCCTTTGGCTCCACCCATTGCAGGCCGTCCGAAGCCATTGCGGACGACGCGCCGTTCTGGCCACCGTCATACCCCAGCCCCACCGGGATATCACCGCCCGGCCCGCCGTTTTTCGTGGATGACGTGGTGTCGCCGCCGGCGTTTTTTTGCTGCATCTGGTTCATCAGTCGATTCACCTGAGAGCCAAGCTCCGCGACCTGACTGCTGAGTTGTGAGCGTTTCTGCGCTTCTTCATTACGTGCGGTGCTGACCGCCTGACTTATCTGTGTGTCGACGTTGCCGTTGGTGGTTTTCAGCGCTCTGTTCTCATCGCTGAGCTTTTTATTGTCACCTTCAAGGGAGTTAAGGCGCTCCTGCACGCGGCGAAAGTTACCGACAATGGTGCGCAGGGTATCCTGCGGCGTGTCGCCCTCAACGCCCAGCGTGCGCAGGTCTTCCGGCGTCAGGTCTTTCAGCGTGCCGCCGGAGGCTTTCTGCGTCTGGCTGCTCTGGTTTTCCTTACCCGAACAGGACTTAACGGCCACCACCACGGTCCCGGCCAGCAGCACCGGCACCGCGACTTTTACAAACAGGTTGGAGGAAGGCTTCATTATTTCTTCTCCTGTCGGGCGTGTTTACCGGTCGGTCTTTCCACCGACGGTTCGGCAATAAATGCGCTCTCCGGTCGCCCGGAGGTGACCAGATAAAGTACAGAGGTGTCCTCCGGCGTACCGGCTCGCCCCAGCCAGCGGTGCTGAAAGGTGGCGGTGGTGAACTGACCTTCAATAACACGCGGGTCAAGAACGACCTTCTCAGCAGAGCGATTACGTACCTGTAAGGCCACCACGCTGCTACCCTGAAGGCTCCACGCCGCCACTGGCGTCAGCGTCACCGGCTCGGATGGCATAACTGTGGTGAGGTCAGACGGGAGCTTCAGCGACACCGGGCTGATACCGGGCACCGCTTCGACGGTGCGCAGCGGCCCGTAAAGACTCTGCGCCGCATAGCGGGTCAGCACCACCGGCAACGGCGCGTTAAGCTTTGGCGGTTTGCGGCTGGCGGGCGTGCTGTCACTCTGCGCCGACTGACGGCCGGCGCTGTCGCCATCACCGCTCACCGTCTGCCTGTCACTGGCGGAGGCGGTGGCCACCTCACCGTCATAGACGATCTTCACCGGCTCCGGGGTGGTTTTCCCCGTCGCTGCCGAGACGTCCAGAAGAATGATTTCGCCGTTCTCCTTGTTTTGCAGCTCAATACGGGTGACCGGAAACGCCGATTTCGCATCGAGATACACCACACCGCCGGTGCTCTGAATACGCAGCAGGTCATTCAGCGAGGGCGGAAAACCGACGCGCACGTTCTTATTCACGAAGACGATGCGTTCCTGCCCGACGACAAGCGGGATCTGCAACGGAATACGCTCCCACTTCATCAGCTCAACGGCCTGAGCCGCAACGGATGCCAGCAGCAGGGCTGGCGCTATCAGTATGCTGATCCTCACGGTTTTGCTCCTGACGTTTTCTCCGGCTCCGGCAGGGAGGCTGCTTCCAGCCGCTGCGGCGTGCTGTCATAACAGTCCAGCGCCAGTCCGAACGGGTTACGTTCCGGATCGCCCTCCCAGCGCACCACCTTCAGCGGGTAGCGAACCATCGCCCGCTTCACCAGTTCGCTGTGGACGTACTCATCGGCCACCAGGTCCAGCCGGACCACCCAGTTGTCGTTATCAATGACTCTGACGCTGTTCGCGCCGTAGCCCCGGCGGGGTATCTCATAGACCACCCGCACGCGATCGCGGAGTTCCCCGGTGTTTTTACGCATCTCCGCATCTTTATTGAGAAAATCCAAGCAGGCGGGCGTCAGGTACGGGTTCATCTGGGCAATTTTGGCCGTGTAATCCACATCGCCGTTGTGCGGCCACGCATTCAGCTGCTGGAAAATATAAAACCCAAAGCTGTAAACGGTGGACGGCGGGATAACCCACCACGCACGGGTGCTGCCGGAACGCAAATCAGGCGGGTTGTGAATGGTCAGCGTCGAGGGTGCACGCATCCAGCCCAGCGAGGTGATAAGCAGCCCCAGAAACAGCAGCAGGCA
Organism: Erwinia psidii; assembly: GCF_003846135.1. Classification (GTDB taxonomy): domain Bacteria; phylum Pseudomonadota; class Gammaproteobacteria; order Enterobacterales; family Enterobacteriaceae; genus Erwinia; species Erwinia psidii. The sequence continues at coordinate 37,076 of NZ_RHHM01000008.1, read as the reverse complement.
GGCAATGCGCAGTGAAAAGATATGATTATCGCGGGCGGTCATGCCATTGCGAAAGCGGCTCATGCGTCACCTCCCCGCGTCACCGGCCGGGTTCGTTTCATTTCCCAGGCGCGGCTGTGCATAATCAGTGCGCGGGACAGCCCGGCTCGGCAGCGCAACGCCTCAAGCCGCTGCCAGATGTAATTTTCCGGCTTGCCGCGCTTGTAGCTGGCTATCCAGCCACCTCCCAGAAAAATAACCACAAGCGGCATCAGCAGCATGCAGGTGGGAAAGGCCAGCCAGCCGAGAAACGGCACCAGCGCCAGCGGCACCGCCAGCGGAATACCGGCAACTATTCCGACGACAGCCGCCAGCAAAAATTCCCCGGCGGTAAACCCTTTAAAGACCACCGGCGGGTTATTCAGTCGGTCAGGAAGAAAATCAATGACGGCCATCGGCGCTCCTTAAATGATGTCCGCAGCCTTGGTGGCCAGATAAATCACCACCAGAATGAGGCCAATACCGACCACCAGATAAAGAATAAAATCCGTCCAGGCCGCCTTCCCTTTGCGGATATCGTGGAACGCGGTAATAACGGCATGGGCCACGGACAGAAAAGCGCCCGCGCTGACAATCAGTCCCAATGCCAGGCCGCCCATTTTGATGTAGCCCATAAATGTCGAGTAGGTCCCACCTCCGCCACCAGTGGTGGGCTGTTCAACGGCCGGCAAATCGGCCAGCGCTTTTCCGGCGAACAGCAATCCGGTCAGCAGCAGGCGTTTTGGGTACTGGCAGACGGCGTGCCGGAGCCAGATAAAAAAGGGTTTCATCGCGGTATCCTTATCAGTGGAAAAAGAGAAAGAGGGTCAGAAGCCAGAGCACAATGAGACGGATAAGCAGCTCGTTGAACTGCCGGAACGTGACGGCTTTGGTGGGCAGGCCGCGATAGGCGTGCACCAGCGCCCAGGCACTGAACAGCAGCATGACTACGGCCAGGGTGCCCAGGATCAGGATATTGAGCTGCGCGGGGGTCAGACCGCTGCCGGTGCCCGCACTCCATCCGGAGACCTGAGAATCATTCATCGCCATGCCGGTTCCTCGGTGCGGTAACGCCCGGAGACGGACGAAGGTGCAGCCGGCTGCGCCCGCGAGGGTTCCAGATAAGTGGCGATACCCTGCCTCATGGCGGCGATGTCATGCGTGGCCTGCTGATAGTCGAAATAAAAGCGGGCATCCTGATTCTGGTTCGCCACCACGCGGGCGCGATCGAGTCCCGCCTGGACCTGATCGAGCTGACGCATCACCAGTGCCAGCTCGTCTTTCTCTGACGCCTGACACTGCAAGGCGGGCAGCGCGGCCATCAGCAGGATAATAAGGGGTTTAACATGACGCATTCTGCGGCTCTCCCGGATAACTGGTGGTCGGCAGAGTGACGCATAGCGGCAGAGGTTACAGCAGGAAATTGTTTATGGGGGAATGAAGATAAACGGGTATTATGGGTAAATCAGGCGCGGTTGGCATATACAGCCAAAATTAAACGGTTATTCAGTTTAGTGTCAGAAGTGTACGCCCGAATTCTTGGGACGCATTAGACTAATAATGTCATGTAATGCTCCAAGAAAATGTCTCCACTAACCTGCTACTATTCAATGGATAGCCTAAATCTAATTCTTATTTTCAATTACCGGGCTATTACATATCGATAATAATTTCAAATAACACCATCAACAGCGAAGGAACTATAGAATGAAGATGAATGAGATAATCCCCTTTTGCAAAGATATACGTGCAGTGATGGAAAATATGAAGAAAAGTGACCACTGTTCGGACAGCTCTTTAAGTATGTCCACTTTCCCAGAGGGCTGTTGTGAAGACACCTCTCAAATCCTTGCCTATCTGCTGCACCAATATTTTGGGATAGTCCCAGAGGTTATTACTGGAAAATATTATAAATCACTAAATGAAGGCACACCCTGCGGTCTTTCTAACGGAAACAGCCATGCCTGGATTGTGGTAAATGATCATATTATTGATTTGACGGCAGATCAGTTTAACGACAGGGGTTACAATCATCCCTCAATAATGATTACGACCGATTCAACTTTTCATGACCTGTTTTCTGATAGACGTGAGGCTTTGCAACCACTCCCCTGCAAGGATGGCGTTCTCACTATGGAACTTAGTTTTACTGCATCCAAGATAGAGAAAGCACTACTTGAAAAAGGCTGGATATATAGGGACAAATCCAGCCCACAACTTTAACTTGCTTAGTTTCAACATTCATGAAGAATCACATAGGAGAATGTAACGTATCCTTTAACATACTCATCCTCCCTAACTTCAGGTTGTATTTTTTCAATTGTTATTACACAAAGAATGCCTGCTGAGTTCATGAGGGCTGCTTTCTGACCTGCTTCAAGTTCGACATAACGAGATGTTCCCATCAAAGGTTTGTAATCTGATGGATCTAAACACAGTTTTGGTAGCAGCCAAACAGCTTCGAGCTCGTAATCCTTATAAATCCTAATTAAATCAATGTTTGCTGCCTCGAACATTATATCGAAGTGGCAATCGCCGTAACCCACAGTATAGTAAAGATTATCATTGTAACAAAAGGTCACATTACCTTTTAGAGCAGGAGTAATGTAATTCGCAGGGTCACGCAAATTACTTATATGTTCTAGCCGTGCAGCACGCTCACGAAGCGTTGATTGATCCAAAGCATGCATTTTGTCAGCTGGTAAGCCCTCAATCCAACGCCAGATAGCTTCAATCTGAGCAGTTCCTGGAAAATCTCCTTTCTCAACACAGTAATTGAAGTCAAAGCCTTTTGGATTGTGCTTAACCAGCCAATCTGGTAGCTTGTGTTCAGAATTTTTAACAAAGATAACCGATAACCATGTTTCAGCTTTGTGCTCTAAAGCTTCACTAATCCATTTGTTCTCTATTGCCACACCTGAAGCTGGGTTGTTATTTGCGCGTTCTACATAGTTTTCGTCAACAATTAAAATTACGTGTTCAGCTTCAATAACTTCTCTCATAAATCCAGTCAAGCTGGACCCATATTTAACAGCTTCATCAATTTTGACAACATAACCTGCCAGATGTAGATGGCTGGCAAATAAACGAACCCATGCCCGATGAGCATCACATGTCCACGCGTAGGAGATAAATAAATCGGTTTTCACTCTTCCATTTCCTATTCAATCAATGCAGTTAAATTAAACTTCAAAGTACTATGAAATCTCCATGTCAGTAAAAAAATTTTTGTAGAATAGCAATTTGATGGTCCAAGCACTAATTAATTAGAATTTAAATTTAGTTATTTGCTCTAAACAAAGATATTTACAGCCCAACGCACTCACAAATACTTCTTAAACGCCCCCGTCACCACAGCCAGCACCCCACCGACCAGCATCGCCGACGGCAGCAAAAAGAGATTCGGCCAGACGGCGGTGGGCCAGGCGAGGTACAGCATGCAGGGGCCATAAAGCGCCGGTTTGATAAAGCGTTTGGCATGGTGATAAACAAAGCTGGACTCATACCCTGCCCCGTAGCGCCGCAGGTCGCGCCGCACCAACCCGTCAACAATGCCCGTGAGGATCACCAGCCCGAACAGCGGCAGGCTCAGGAACAGAATCATCACCCGGATAAAGAAAATCAGCGCCACCCACACCGTCGCCTGTAAATAGACGCCCAGCCAGCTGACCAGCGAAGCCCCCAGGCCGTTCAGCGCGGGGACCAGCCCGGAGCCCTTCTCACTCAGCGCTTTAAATGACTGCATCCACTGGCTGAAGCCGCTGTCCACAAACAGCCACTGCCAGGCCAGATGCACCCAGCGACTGGTGGTCTGCACCGGCGAGGACATCAACAGGCTGCGGGTGTAGCCCTCTGACAGCCAGTGGCTCTCCGCCAGCATCACCTGATAACTGTGCGACGCGCCCGCCTCCGGCCACAGCAGCGCAATGCAGGCATATTCAATCAGCAGGCTGACCAGCAGTGAGCCCAGCAGGACGCCGATAAGGCTGACCGGCAAGTCCCACAGCAGCGTACCAAAAAAGCCCGACTGACGGGGCTGTGAAGGCGCAATGCGCTGCCTGTCGTTACTCCCCTCATTCTGCGACATTCATCCCTCCGGCATGGCCCATCTCACCGCCTGTCCACCACGTTTCCCCGCTGTGGTAGTTCTTCTCCATATCATCAGCCAGTTGCTTCAGACTGGCAGGCATATGGGGGTCATCATGACCTGCCGGCAGCGGCATGCGGATTTTCCACAGACGCCCGCCTTCAAGCAGCGCGAATGCCTGCCCTTTGGGCAGATTAATGATGTCAGCGGGGCTTATCATCGGCACTTTAATCAGGCTGACCTGATCGTTGACGTTACTGTTAAAGTCGGTGCCCTCGCCCGGCCTGGAGACGTCTGTCACGCCGGATGTCAGGGTTTTCTGGTACACGTCCACGTCCGGCAGCTGATCGGTCAGCAGCATCGCGGTGTTTTTCTCCCTGACGCGCAGCATCACCAGCGTGTTGAAGTTCCCCACCACCTGATTGGCCTTCGCCGTGCTGCCGATACGGGCTTCAATATCGGACAGCGTCTGGGTGTAGGCCGTTACCTGGAACCCGGCACCGCCTCCCTTGTTGATAAGGGGGATAAATTCATCGCCCATCAGCTCGTTGAACTCATCGCAGTGCAGATTGATCGCCACCTTCGCGCCGTGCCCGTCGTCACCGTCACCCAGCCCGAATTTGTAAATGTGGCCACCTTCGGAAACCAGATCGGCAAACATGCTGTTACCCACCGCTGCGGCCACGACAGCATCAGATAAGGCATCAAGGCCGACGTAGACTACGCCCCGTGATTTGATGATATTGTGCCAGTCCAGTATCGGCCTCGGATCGTCCATATCGGTATAATCGGGGGCCAGCAGCGCCGCCGTTTTGCCGGTGGTCAGCTTCTCCAGCAGCGGCAGAAGGGACGCCACAATTTTATCGAAATAGGTGCGGTCATACTGCACGGCGCTGCGCAGACCATCCAGTACCGGGTCCCACAGTTTTTTTCCCTCCGGGCTGCCCAGCACCTGCTCGGAGACCCAGATTTTCAGCCCGTTCGGCCTGCCCTGCAAATGACGAGGTAAATCCTTTTCACTCAGTCCACTCTGCATCAGCGCCTCAACCGTGGCCATCAGCTGGGGCGCTTTCTCACTCAGCAGATTTTCCACATAGGTTTCATATAACTCGCCGATATTGGTGACATAGCGGAGGATCAGCCCGTAGTCCGGCCGTTGCCCGAGGGCGACCAGCGCACGCGTGATGATGTTGACAAAACGCCAGGCAAACTCACGGAACGCGGCGGAATTGCCCTCACCGGAAAGCTGCCCCGCAACGCGGGAGGCGACCTCAGAAATACGGCTGAAGCGCCCGACGGCATTGTATCTGGCGCTGATATCCGGCCAGCCGAGATGAAACACCCAGAAGTTATCCTGCCGACCCGCGCGATGCGACTCGGCGTACATCCGCCGCAGCAGGTCCGCATCGCCTTTTGGATCGAAAACAATCACCACCTCATGCTCACCGGCAGCATTTATTCTGCGGATATCCTGTGTGATGAGCAGCTCAGCCAGGCGGGTCTTTCCGACGCGGGTGGTACCGACAACCAGCATATGCCCAACACGCTCAATCAGGTCAAAACTCACCAGGGTTTCAATCGGCTCCACGCCGTGATAAATGGGGCTGCCCCCAACAGGTGGCAGGGGACGGAACGGGTTAAGGGCCGAGTCTTTGTGGGTCAGGCGGCACAGCCAGGGCAGGCTGTACTCCATCTTTTTTTCCATCTCACGCGCCATGCGGTAAAGCACGGACGGCTGAACGTAAATTTCACTCTCCGGCCGACGCGCCTCCATCAGCCGCTGGGTATGACGTGGTGACCACTGAAAGCCCTTTCCCAGAAAGAGGTGACGACGGCTGACCGTTATCTGTTCGCTGGTCAGTTCGTAACGCGGCAGACGACGGATATTACGGCGGTAGCGGATGATTTTCATTCCCTGTGCGGTACGCCTCAGCGCCAGCACGCCGAATCCTGCGGCCGTCACCCAGCTGACTGAGGGAGCGAGCGCAACCGCCCACGGGGCGGTCAGGCAAATAACGGTGGCGCTGCCCGCAACGGTCGCCGAGTAAAGCTCAACGGCGGGACGGAGCAGGGATTCCATCACATAGCGGTTGCTCATCGGCCCCTCCCGCTGTTGCCGTAGCGGTTCACTGGCCAGACAATCAGCCAGTGCAGAACGTTAATCATTTCGGTCATCAGCCCCATAATGCACAGCCACGGAAGCAGTAAGGACGAGAGGTGTTCGTTTCGCGCAATGCCCTCAATCAGTGCCAGGGGATCGAACGACGGCGTGATAAAAAGGGCAACCGGCAGCGAAACGAGAAAAATAACGAAGCCACAGCAAAAGATAATCAGGGGACGCAGCACAAACGCCCGGAAGAGGAAAAGCATCAGTTCCGTTAAAATTTCCATCGGCAGGCTGCTGCGCAGAAGACGAATACCGTTGTCAGATAATGTTTTAAATGCGGGCATAACGATTCCTTAGGGTGTGGTATCGGAGTTAACCGGGAGAGTGAAGGTCTGATGCATTTACTGAACGACCTGCCCGTTCAGCGTGGGTCTGCCAGTGGGGATTGCCCGCCAGCAGCAGGAGCAGCCGCTGTCCGCTTATCAGGCTTATTGCGGGATAACGACGTAATGCGTCCCGGCTGACGCCGCCTGTGCGCCCGGAATGAACAAAAAGCCCCCGGCAGCCTTCGCGTGCGGTCAGCTGGCCGAAATCAGCAACGTGGGCCGCGCTGATGCCAGCGCCATAACGCTTCGCCTGAATAAGCCAGCGCTGACCATCAATCCACACCTGGCCGTCTGCCCCGCCGTCCCCGCTGTAGCTGGAATTGCGCCGGATGCGATATCCCTGACGAGACAGCGCCGTCAGCAGCATTTCTTCAAAGACATAAGGATTCATTTTGCGCAGCCAGGCAAAGCGGGCGACATCGTCCCGCAGCTGAGGCAGACGGGACAGCGCCCTGACGGCCTGTTTCTGATAGCGCCTGTGCCGACGCTGGCTCACCGACTGACGTCCGCATGCCAGCGCGACCGCCAGCAGCATCAGGACCCCGGTCAGCAAATAAAACGGGTGCGCACGCAGCATCTCCACAATCATTGCCGGCAACATCATTGTGAAATGCCCGTGGCCGTGATTAACGCCGGGTAGTGGGTGAGGTTCAGTCGGTGTGACAAATCGCTGCCCCTTACCGGCACCATCTCCACGCCCGGAACCAGCTGGCGCAGCGTGGTCAGTGCCGGCTCATCATGGACGTTGATTACCATACCCGTTGCATTCTGCTGCCGGAGTTCCGCCACATGCTGCGCCAGCCAGCTGTGTGAAAGCGGATCATCCCCCACCACAAATACGGGCGGCATGCCCGGCAGATTAAGTGGACGTGACGCAAGCTGACCGGGGGTCATTTCCGGCGTGCTGACGGGCAGCATGTCCGATATCGACAGCGACGCAGGCGGTTGCAGGTTTTCCGGAACTTCATCCTGCTTCCCGGCGTCGGCGTTCACCGCATCAAACAGCGGCGCGGTGGGCTGACCGCCCAGGTCACCCACGATGGTCAGCGATGCCTCTGCAAACGTCGTGGAGATAAGCAGGCCCGCAAATCCCAATAACAAAAAGCCGATCAACAGTTTTGAAAAAATCAGTCCCGTTAAAAAAGGGTTCAGTATGCGTGTCATTTGGGTTCAATCCAGGTCAGTGAAGAACGGGCCAGCGCCAGCGGCTGGCCGTTAAATTCGCCCTGCGAAGGTTGTGCTAACTGATTCAGTTTGCGGCTCACGATGGCCATGTAGACTGACGCGGCCCTGCCGCCTGCGGGATGGTGGTAACACCCGGCGGCACGTATCCAGCTGCCGGGACGTGCGTCGTAGCAGGCCCGGAGAATGCGGGCAGCAGCGTGCAGATTAAGTAACGGATCGAAGGCATCACGAAATGAGGGAAAAAAATGGCCGTTCCAGCCCAGATTGACCTGGGCAATGCCCACGTCGATATGCTTCAGCGGCCAGCGCTGCATAAATCCCAGCAGCGCGTTGAATGCCTCGTCGCGGGTTTCATAGTGATATCCCCTGCCCGCAACGTTAATCGTCCACGGCCAGGGCCTGCTGCCCCAGGCGGTTTTACGGGTGCTTTCGGCCATCGCCAGCGAATAGAGGGATTCAGCCGGTACGCCTTCGGCAGCGGCAATCTGACGGTAAGCCTCCGGAACGCTCTGCCCGGACGTGGCCGCTGATGCGGTTTCACCGCACAGGCCCGTTATCAGACAAAGCGTCAGTGAAAACGCGCTTACCAGGCGGCCAGCTGCCATCCGCTCTCTCCCTGTTGCAGGATAACCGGCATCTGGCCCTGCCCGTAGCGTAACCACAGCCCGTTATCATGATTCAGCGTTATCTGCCGGCTGCGCACCTTCTCAACCGGAATAGTGTGGCGCACGGCCCAGGCACGAATGCCTTCATCACTCTCGTCGCCCACCAGATAAATATCGACCGGGCGGTTATCGGCCAGTACCGACGCCAGCCGCGCATCACAACGCGAGCAGTTATCCCTGACAAACAATGCCAGACGCCCCCGGTAGTCATGGGCAATACCGGCCGCGTTGGTACCCATGTTGACCGACAACATCTGCGGATAAAGGCGAAGCCAGGCCGCATTGATTTCACGCTGGAAGGCCAGCTCTTTTTCGCTGCGCTGGTATTCATGCTTCACCCACAATTCAGCCAGGCGCTTCCGTTCGGCACTGTTGTCCGTCTCCACGCCCAGCGCGGTCAGCGGATCGAGTCCCGGCGACATAATGCCTCTGGACCCCTGCATTAACGACTGGTAGCGGCTCCAGTCACTGTCGGAAAGGGACCACTGCTGCGCCTGCTGCAAGGCATTATCGGCCCCGGTAGCAGACTGCTGTGATTGCGTGACGCTGCTGTGCGTCTGCGGCGTCTGTACCGACGCGGCCGGTGCCAGCAGGGGCAGCCATAACAATGCCGTCAGCATTCTCTTTTTCATTTCGGTTTTCCTAGTTACTGAATAAAGAGCCGGTATTCACGGCCATTGACCACAAACAGCGCCGAGCGATTTCCCTCAAGGTCGCGAAGGGTCCAGCCGTCGATCCCGTCGCCCACCGAGAGCAGGCGCACTGACGCTATCTGCGATACGCCGCGCGGAATAACCACAGCAAAAGTCTGACCGCCACGATGCTCAATGCCGGTCATGACGAACGGTGCAGCCGGCGTCGCTGTGCGCCTGACTGACCGCTTAATCTTTTTTGCTGAGGGGGTCGCTTTTGCCGGGGAGGTTGCTGGCTGAGAAGGCGCGGTTTTTGCTTTTTCAGGGTCGGCTGATTTCTGACTGAGCTGATGATTAACCGCTTCAAGCGCCGTGGCAGACTGCTGAACGCTGTGCTCCAGGGAGCCGAGCCGGTTCGACAGCTGAACAATATCCTGCTGACTGCCGTTACCGGCATCGCGCAGCTGCGTGAGTTCCTGACGCAGGGCCTGAACGGTGGCCGCGTCAGACCCGAGGTCTGCCTTCATCTTCACCATCTCAGCAGAAAGGCCTTCGAGAGCCTTAAGCCGCGCTTCCATAGCGGCAACGTTTGAGGTGAGCTGGCCAATCTGTCCGTTACGAAACGCGGCATCCAGTGAATTAACCCGGATGGTCAGGTCCGAAATTTTGCCCGACATCATCACCACGGCCACAAGCGAAAAAAGGACGCTCATACCCAGCGCAACCATGCCGCCGGTGCGGGCAACCTGCCGGATATTCAGGGGAAAACGTTGACGTGATGGCACTGATGAAGCGGTTGGCGTTTCAGCGTGCGATTGCTGTTGTTCAGCCTCGTCCGTCCCTGCGGGGTCAGATGAAGCGTGATGAAGAGACATGTCAGGATTCCTTATGGCTGCTGTGCAGAACAGCCATAAGGTGCTTAATACGTCCGGTAATGGCGATAATTAACTCATCAGCCATTTTTGAAGATTTTGGCCCAATATCTCGGAGAAAATTACATGCTCATTGGATTGCCATATTTCTTCAAATATTCCTGACCAAGGCGACTTGATGCATAGTCGGTAAGATGTCCGACATCCCTGTAGAGCGGTATCGAATCGATCTGGCTTATACATTTGCCATCGGGACACTGAACTTTTCTGGGATCAATAATTTGAAGTGCAGGATATTCACTTTTCAGTTTTTCAAGCATAGTCCTGATAAACGGATCCTGACCGGTATCCACTCTTACCTGGTTGCAAGATGAGTGAGCAAAATTCTCCCTCCGGGCAGCCTGAAGATTTATGCACTGCTGGTAGTTTTCTGGTTTAGCGAAAATACTGGTGATAATGATGGGCCTGGAACCTGCTTCAGTGATGATGTCGAGTGCATTTTTTAACGCCAAAGCCATGCGTTTTCTGGATAGATCATCGTTACGCTCATCTCCTTCTTGATTGATGAGATGCGGCCCTACCGGATATTGCTCCCACAATTCTCCGAGAACGACGTAATTATAATGATGCTCACTAATCAATCTGTAATAATCTTGAACATTATCATGGCACTGACTGTAAACAGTATTGTGGAATATCCACCAGTCATATTGCCAGATACCAGGTAATGCCAGACATGAGGAGGTACTTATGGCACTGATGCGAATGTGAGCATCCTTCCCCAAAACGTCGAAGAATCCCCAAAAATGATTAGAGTTCGAGTCCCCTATCATCAAAGCAGATTTGCTACTTTGCTGCTCACCAAATTGGCATCGTTCAGGTGACTGGACGTCATTCAGACAGGACTCCCGATTAACATACATCGACTCATATTTTTTGAGCACATCCTGTTGATGAGAATAATTGTAACCCAGTCGCTGAGGTATTCCCTGCCACCGCTCAGTAAGTGCATATATCGACGAATAAAACATCGCAGGTATGGCGACCAGTAACAAAATGGTCCACTTCAATCTAAGCCGCACACGTCTGAGAGGCTGCTCAATAAAGAAAAAGCATACTACCGAGATTATAAAGATGCCTGTCAGCGCTAGAAACAGATTGAGACCTGTCAGGTTAATTCCGAGATATCTGCAAAAAGCAAAAACCGGCCAGTGCCACAAATAAAGCGAATATGAAAGTTTTCCAACAAAAGGTAACGGAGAAATGGAAAGAAATCGGGTCGCACTTCTACGAGGTTCAGCTCCAGAGAAGAGTACAGCAGCAGTTAAAATAACGACAGCCAATGTCCAGCCATCTGGGTATCCCCTTATAATCCCTTCCCTTGAAGCAATCCAGGTCAATGAGAGTATCGAAACACAACTCGTTATTGACAGAAGAGGGGTTGTAAGACGACAGGTGTATCGTGAGAAGAGAAAAGCCGTTCCTCCGGCAGTAAACTCAAAAATACGTGACATCAGGAAATAATATGCTCCACCAGGCGTTTTGGCGCTGATTAAAAGAGAAATAGAGGCAAATATAACCGTCATAATCATCCAGCACAGAAGTTGCCCGCGTGATGCATAATCTGTCCGTTGCTGACCTGAAAATCTCTTTTTCAAATGGCCAATGCTCATCAAAACTGCGGGTAAAATCAGATACCACTGCCACTCAATTGATAAAGACCACGTATGAAGCAAAGGGAAGAACTCGCTTTGCGGAGACGCATAACCTACAGACTGCTTTGCGAAGAACTGGTTTGATAGAAAAAGTGCATTGTATTTTGCACTTTTCATAAAGCTCAAATAGTCAGGAACCACATATAAAAAAGAAGCAACCAGGAGCGCTGCAAAGCTGGCAACGAGCAGTGCAGGTTGTATGCGCCATAAACGCCGGTTCAGAAACTCACCCAATCTGAAATTACCTTTCGCAGATTGGGTCAGGATAATCCCTGAAATGAGATATCCAGAAATCACGAAAAAAATATCAACACCAATAAAACCCGATGAAAACCATCCTGTGCCCGCATGAAATAGAATTACCAGAGTTACTGCCAGGCAACGCAGTCCATCAATGTCGCTGCGGTAACCATTATTTATACTTTTTGTGTTCATCAGACGTAAGGAAGTTGTATGGTTTCTGTAAACTTCCGATTGTATTTTAAAATGGACCTGATTACACCAGTAAACCCTAATTGTATGAATATAATGTAAAACTACCCGGCGAACAGCCATATGACGGATTGGGGCTGGATATGACTGTATAAGCCGTATTTCCGGGAACCTGGAAGCTGATAGCCCCCTGTTTAGCCCATTCAACATTACTGTCCGCTGCGTTTACAACACCCACGCCGCCCGCATATCCAGCAAGAGCCCATGTGTTAGAGCAGTTTCCACTGCTGATGCCTTTGTTGACCGTAGAAACCCCACCGGTGGCATAAATGGTTATGGTGTGCGCCGTGTTATTAAAACCATTGTACTGACCGGTGAATCCGCCCAGACCGGAATACTGTCCATTTGCAGGACTTCCCTGCCAAACACCATTAAGGCATGACATCACCAGGCCAGACGCATCACGACTCACCAGGCCATTGGGTGAGCACACTGCCCCAGCCGTATTGATGCCATCAAGTTGCAACACCTCCCCCGTGGATAAGCGCCCGTCTGCACGCAGGCTTCCCCCTTTAATCTGACCGGCGGTGTAAATGCTCTTGTTATTGACGGTTCTGACCCAGTCATTGTCCGACATGTAGAAACCACCGCCATACGTTTCGTTGAGCCAGCCCTTGCCGTCACGGGTAACAAACCAGCCGTTGTTTGAACGTATGTCATTGTTAGCCGTCATCGCGTTGCCCGCCGTCACGTCGGTTCCGGCGGTGACGTTCTGTCCGCTCACGGTGGCATTTGCCGACATATTGCCGCCGGCGGTTACGCTGCCGCTGAATGTGCCGGTCACCGCATTCACCGTGCCGGTGTTATTCAGGTTATTGCCGCCCATGTCGATGCTGGTATGCATGGTATTCAGATCTGGCTTGCCGGTGACTGAAAAACGGTACAGTCTGTCGCTTTCACCGCGTGCAACGCCCAGTTCATCGGCTGTCAGTAATGCCGCAATATGCCCCTGCGTGGTGCTGACGCCAAAGCCGGATAATGGCACGCTCCAGCCGCCTGCCGCGCCGGTCGCCACGCCCGCTGTCCAGATATAGCCCCCCATGCCGCTGGTGATATCCATCGATATCTGACGCAGGGCCAGAAACGGCAGCGCGGTGCCACCCTGCGTGTACACCATCCCCTGCAACTGATCGGTATTGGTACTGTTACGTATCAGGACCGCCTGATAGCCCTGCCCGTCCGTGGTGGTTTCACTGAAACCCTGCTCCAGAAAGCCGGTATTCTTCAGCATCGCCGGCGTCACCGAGACCGGTGCCCCTGCCAGCAGGGTATCGTAATAGCGTCCGGTGTAGCTTTTTACCGCCTGGGTAAAACGTGAGGTCTGGGCCGCCGTAGCCATCCAGGCCCGCCGGGTCAGCCAGTCGCCGACCTGCGAATAGCCCCATACGCTGACCAGCAACAGAATAATCAGCGCAGCGCCCGTGCTGAGTATCGCCCAGCCCCGATCGGTATGTGGTTGCTTAAGCACAGAGGTCACCATGTAAAGAGGGGATGATAAAGTCTGATAAGGGTCATAACGATTGCCCCGGCACTCAGCCAGGGACCCATTGGCCCGCCCTCGCGAAGGCGGGCCACGGAGATTTGCCAGAGGACAAACAGCACCACGCCTGTGAGCAGGGCATAAAGCCCCGCCACGCCACCCAGCCAGGCCCCGATACCGCCCGCCAGCCAGACGTCACCCAGCCCCAGGCATTCACGCCCGTTCTGTCGGGTGCTGAGGTAGCGCCAGCAGCCAAAAATCAACAGCGCAGCGTATGCAGAAAGCAGATGTGAGGTAAAATCGGTTGAGACAAGCGCGGCGGCAAACCCTGCGATCAGGCACCTGACGGTCAGCTCGCGTGGCAGCAGCCCGGTCAGCATATCGGTGAGCGACAGCCGGAACAGAAAAAGGCAGAAAAAGAAGGCCAGCAACCTGTCCATCTCCGGCACCGGTGCCAGAATAATAACGGTAACGACAGCCGCATAAATCCAGCGTATCTCTGCATGCGCGGTGGGAGAGCTAAAGAAACTGATACGCTGATCCCATGTCGTGAGGCTGATGCGAACAGTGTGCATCATAAAACTGAATATCCCCAGGCACAGCGGAAAGAGGATGACCACGGCGGTCCACGGCAGACTCAGGGTCATGAACGTCATGATATCCCCCGCTCTTTAAGCAGCAGCTGACGATAAATGGCATATATCCGGTTGGCATAGGACTCGCGCGTCTCATGGCGGTCCTGGCGAAAACCGGCGTTATAAGAGCCGAGGCAGTTCCAGCTGATACCACAGACCTGAAAATGGGCCGCCAGTATCCGGGTGCCAATCTGCACGTTCAGGCAGGGGCGGGTCAGCAGATCCTGCGCGTTGCTGATAATTCCTTCGGCTGACAGCAACGGGATATGCGTCGAATTGACCTGCATCAGGCCGTAGTCGGTGCTCAGTACACGCCCGCTTTTCTTATCACGATTAATGTTGATCGCAGTCGCCCGCAGGCTGCTTTCTCCCATCGCAATTGCCTTAATCAGCAGAGGATCGATATGGTATTTCGCGCCCGCTGCGTCAAAACAGAATGCCCCCGCACGGGGGCAGATGGAAAAAACCAGCATCAGAGCGAGTAAGCGCAGCATGTCATCAACCGTTATGGGTAAAGACCAGCGTATTGCCACCGGTCATGCCGCTGTCAGAGGTACAGGACTTACCTGCCGATTCAGCGCTGACAATGCCATCGCTGTAATCGGTACTGTTAATGGTGATAGCGCTGAACGCACCCGCTGAACCCAGCTGCGTGGTAACGGCGATACAGTCGGCCAGGGGGACTTTCTGCGACGTCACAGAAAACCCGTTATTGAAGCCATCCGATGCCACAGGCGCGATCACGACCTGACCGCCATAGCTGTTCCACAGTGTCGCAGAACCTGAACTGGCCGTACCCTGAACAGTCATCCCCCTGGGTGCGCCACCCAGCTGGATCAGGGTTCCTGTCATCGTCGTTCCACTGGTAAAGTTGTACCCGCCCTGCCCCTGCTTGAGCTGCTGCGCATTGCTGACCAGGGTCTGGATATTGCTGGTTTCCACGGCAACCGATTTCTTGCCCCACAGACCATAGATAAGACTCCCGACAATCGCGATCACCATGAGGGTGGCCAGCGCAATGCTGCCGTGTTCAAGAATGCCCCAGCCCCGGTCGGGCCGGTGCGTGGGATGCGGTAATGGCTGTGCTGACATGGTGTTTCCTTAATGTGGGTTAATAGCGTTCATGTCCTGAATCTGCATCACCATCAGCAGAATGAGTAAGAAGAAACTCATAATCAGAACGAGGGAAAAGAATCTGGTGACGTTGGCCCGTCGGGCAACGCGCATCAGCGCCTGCTCCAGCCAGCGGTCGGCATAATTGCCAGTCAGTTCAGCAGCACCGTCGCCGTTATCGAGCAGGGAAAGGTAGTTAACCGCCTCGCGACTGGGAAAGTCATACCCGCTGTTGCGTAATGCCAGACCCAGTGAATTACCATCGCGCATACAGTCCATCGCCGCTTCAATCCGTTCGCGGAGCCACGGTGTGGCAAACCCGTTCAGCGTTTGCAGGGTTTTCAGCTCTGGCACGCCGGCACCGAGTAATGCGCCAACGTTCATCAGAAACACCGCCCCTTGCAGGTCTTTGTATACCGACCACGGCAGCAGGAAATCCGCAACGATGCGCAGACGCCCGCACCAGCGCGGCAGTGACCAGAAGGCCAGCAGGAGCATGGCAACACCGCCCCCTGCCGCCAGAATGCCCCAGTCACGGGTCCAGTGCGCCACGCTGTTCATTACCCCGAGTGCACCTGTCCAGCGTTCGGGATCTGAAATTTTGCTCAGGGTGGGTACCAGCGCCAGATTATTGACGCTGAACAGCCCTGCACTCAGCAGAGCCAGTGCGCCCGGCCAGACGGCAGCAAAAATAATCTGCCCGATGATGCGCCGACGGGCGACAATCAGCTTGTCCGCCTGCAACAGCGCACGGGGAATATTGCCGGTCTCAATGCCGGCGCTGATCAGCGCCGCTTCCTCATTCGGTGCCCATACGGCCAGCACGTCCTGAAGAGAGCGACCGGGCCGGTTGTCCCCGATACCTTCCAGGCAGTCCTGGATAAGTTCGGAAAAGGGATGCCAGCGCCGGCCAAAATCCGTATGTACGTCGCCGATCATGGTCAGCGCCACTTTCAGCGCCTTACGGTTTTCAAGCAGGAAGCGCAGGGTTTCATAAAAGGGCTGGCGGTACTGGCCTGAAAATGTGGCCCTGACCATCCGGTAGCGCAGCCATTCCGGCAGTGACATCTCACGAAGGGGTCTGAAGCGAGGCTTAGTACTCATGCGGCACCTCGCAGCGCATGACGTCATCCTCGTCCAGTGGGCAAATCAAATCACCTTCCAGCGGGTCAACCCGCCCTTCTGCCAGATAACGCATCAGATGCATCCGACGGGTAATGCCGCCCTGATCAACCCAGTGCTGGCGGGCGACCGCCGGACCGTGGGTGAGCCAGAGCCGCATCATTCGCGCATCAGTGCGTACCACCTCGGCAATGGCCTTGCGGCCGGTGACCCCACGACTGATGATGCGACCGGTCAGCGGTACTGTTTTATGGCAGTGCTCACAGCCTTGCGGATTACGGAAAAAGAGATTTTCCGGCGTACACACGCCCTCAACCGTGCAGTATTTCAACAGTCGTTCATGGCTCGCGCTGTCCAGCTGGCTGACGTGTTCTGCCCACGGAATGCGGCAGTGTTCACACAGCAGTGGCACCAGCCGCTGACCGATGAGACCGGTAATCAGTGAGGCATCAGCCAGCAGATGCCTGTCCACGCCAAAATGCTCCATACGCCGCAGTGCGCCAATGGCGTTTTGCGTGTGCAGCGTGGAAAACAGCGCATGCCCGGTTTCACTGGCATAAATCGCCGCTATCAGGGAGTGCAGGTCGCGCATCTCACCATTGACGATAGCATCGGGATCGAGGCGCAGCGCGGAGGCATTGGCGTTATTCCAGGCCCGGCTGATGGCGTCAGGGGAATTATCCTCCGGCGTGACCGGCGTCTGTATTGCACCGGGCATGCGTCCCTCCGGTGGGTTTTCCAGGGTCAGCAGACGTTTTTTTCCGCCCGTGAGCCTGAGCCAGATATCACTGAAAACGCGCAGCGTCGCGCTTTTACCTGACCCCGTCGGGCCGGTGACCAGCACCATGCCCTCCGGCAGACGCAAAATTTGCTTAATGAGCGTGATTTGTTCCGGCAGGAATCCCAGCTGCGGCAGCGTGGGGATGTTATCCCCATCGTCCGGAATGGTACGCATCACCACTATCAGGCCATCCGGCGTGGGACGGTGCTCATAGCGTGCGCCAAACAGCCCGGCACGCCGGGCAAATTTCGCGTCAATACGCCCGGATTGTTCGCGACCGGCGAAAAATGACTGCTCACGCACGTCGCACATTGAGATATAGATGGTGATGGCCAGGGTCATTCCCTCTTCATACGTGACTTCATCCACGCTCTCCAGCTCGCCGTGGACACGAAGCTGAACGATACACAGCCTGCGGTCGGCGCTGATTTCCAGATGAATATCCGACGCACTGAACGCCTGCGCCAGGCGAAAATAGGCGATGACCCTGTCCTGAGAGACACTGACGTCCTGACCACTCAGGTCGCTCTGCCCCATGACCTGCGTCAACCCAAAGCCCTGACGTAGCGACGCCTCACGGCGGCGGCCCAGCTCACTGAGCGTCACAAACTCCGTGCGTGCGCCGGGGTTGGTGCGGGTAATCTCGACCACCCAGCGTTGCACCCGCGTGTCCTGACGACGATTACTGTCGATAAGCAGCGTGATACCCTGCACGGGGTGACGCTCCGCATACACAAAATTCGCAATTTCTTTATCGGGCATGGCTACCTCAGAAGGACAGTTCAGAGTTATCACTGAGGCGAACCGCCGTGGCCGTCACTTCCGTGACGCGCCTTGACGTACCGGGGATCTGGTCGCCTTTTGCCACTTCGGTTACCCCGCCGTTAGGCAAAAGAATGCGGGCCCGCAACTGGTTGCCCCGACCATAAATCTCCTGCAACCGGACGGAGGTCACGGTCTTTTCCGTGCTGCCAGCGGTTGTGGGTTGTGCCGCGCCGGGCTGCGTCACCGTGGGTTGCTGCACGATGAGGGGAGCGCTCCGCTCACCGGAAGGTGAGGAAAGGCTCTCACGTAGCTGCTGTTCAAGACGTGCGGTCTGCACTTTCTGTTCAAGAATCAGATTACGGGCCTGAACCGCTTCCAGTTCACCCAGCGTGACGTTCGGTGGCAGCGTGTCACCGGTGCCGGCGGCCAGCAAGGGTCCGCTGAACATCACCGACAGCAGCAGCCAGGCTCCGGCAGGATCAGTTCTGCGCATAAATGCTCCCCTTCATGGTGTAATCAAACTGCCCCCTGGAACTCATGGTGAGCGAGACGCTGTTCAGGCGCAGCCCCGCTGCATCAAAGTCCCGGAGCAGCAGCTCGGGTTGCAGGCGGGTGTTGACGGTAAAGGTGAATTCCCGCCAGTCCTGACGCGGGGCGGTCCTTGCATGCCCGGGGGCATCGACAGGCAGTTTGACTTCGTTGAACGTCACGCTGAGATTGTGCCGTTGCAAATGAGAGATAAAGCGCATCAGTTGGGCATCAGCCCCCTGCACCGCTTCATCAGTGTTTTTGCCCGTCGGTTTCCGGCTGAACGGAATAAAGACGTCACCGTTTTTGCCCCCTTCCTGAAGATTGAACACCGCCGAATGCCCCAGCAACTGGCGGGCACGGACAGAAAACTCTTCCACTGTCGCACCCGGCGTGGCGACATAGCGCAGTCGCAGCCCCGCTGCCACACATTCACCGTTGGTGAAACGCCAGCCGGCAACCGATGCAAACAACGGCGCACGGGCCAGCCAGCAGTGATCCAACAGGTCGGCTACCGTTGGTTGAGAACCCCAGGGATGCGCCACATGTGCCGGTATGAGGGGCTTCACCGGGGCCATTGCCTGTCTGGCACGAAAAGCCGCCAGAGCAGCGGCCTGTTCCGCTTTCTGCTGAACAGCATCGTGCCAGTAAACGCCGGCCGCAATCAGGACGCTCATTCCCGCCAGCGGCAGCAGAACGCCGACGGGCGTCAGCCGCTTACGCAGGCGACAGCGCTTTAGCTGTGCGCGTGAGAGTCCTTCCGTCAGCCACCTGGCATGCCTCTCTTCGCTCGCAGCCGCTGCGCAACGCATCTCCGTGGCGTCATCATCATTGAAGCGTAAAAAGTTTTGTGCCGCAGCCTCCACCTGGGCGCGGGTCCCCGTTACATCCCCCATGACGGAGAGTTGACCGCTACTGGCCGCCAGGAATACCCAGAGGTCTTCGTCACCACTCAGGCGATAAATTCCCCAGGCGTTACCCCCTTTCGTCTGCTGAAATGCCACGGCAAGGGAGAAGACGCCGCGCCGGAGTCGGCCCGGCGTCAGGTAGCCGTGCATTGCAACAGCATGACGGCCCGCCACGATGGCATGCGTATCCGGCGATATTTTGCTGCGGACCAGGCGTGAGACCACCCCGTGTGGCGTTTCCCAGCGCATCCCCGCCGCCCATTCGCGTCGGTGGTGGCTGACCAGTACGCCCGTGCGCACGGCTGTTTTTTTACTGATTGTGGTCATGCTTACCTCAACAGAACGGGGGTGATCATGATGACCAGCGTGGTACGTCCCCGCGTGCCGCTCTGACCACCGCCCAGGATGAAATTCCCCGGCGTGAAGGTGCCCTGCTTATCCGCCGACAGGTTCTGTTGCTCGGAGCCGGTCAGCACCAGCGTCTGGCCGGAACGGAGATTGACCTTGCGCGTCAGCCCCTCGGTGGAGGTGGTCGGCAGATCGTTACGGGTGTTGCCGTCCTGACTGACAAAGGTTTCAATCTTCGGCGGGCTGGTATAGCTGAACGCGAACTGCAACTGAACGTCGCCGTTTTCCTGAATAAAGGGCAGCATGGTCATAAACAGCCCGGTAGTGATGGTCGTGGTCGTCATGGTGGAGGTCACCCCCACATTGGCCGTGGCCGTCGAGCTTGAACTCGACAGAATGCCCTTCTGGCTGGAGAGCTGATACGCAACGGGCGTAAGGTTGGCACTGGGGTCGGTCTGGTTCAGCGCCATGCTGACGTTACCCTGTTCTGACAGCGCCTTGATCAGCAGGCTGGAGCCGGAGAATTTCGCCGCGTTGCCCGTGGCAGTGTCCAGAATGGAAATGCCGGCGCTGGCCGCCGAGGTTGAAGCATTCGCCATCGACCCGGTGAGACTTGCGCCAACGTTTTGCAGGGACTTGTAGACCAGCCCCCAGTCCAGACCCAGCTGCTCGTTGCGGCTCTGCGTGACGCTGACTATCTGCACGTTCAGCTGCACCTGCCGGCTGAGAACTTTGTTCTGATACTCTATGTAGCGGCCAATGCGATCGAGAACGTCCGGCGTATCGGTCACGCTCAGCGTACCGGTGGCCGCCGACAGCCAGAATCGGCCGGACTTCGGCGTCACCATCTGCTCGATGGTTTTACGGATATCGTCATACAGGTCGCTGTTCAGGCCGTAGTCCGTTTTCTGGTTTGAACTGACGTCGCCGGTTGTGCCGCCGCTGCTGCCCCCGCCGGAACCCAGCTGGTTACCGGAACCGGAGCTTATCGACGCGCTGGAGTTGATTTTGGTGTTCAGAATGACCAGCTGGAAGGTGCGGGTGTCCTGCTGATAAAAGTACACGCCGCCGCCGTCGCTACGCCATGACAGCCCCAGTCCGCTGGCCGCCATATCCAGCAGGCCACGAACGTCTCCCTGATATTTCAGGCCCCGTATCAGCGACGGCTGACTCTGCACGCTGGTTGTCTGCCCGGAAGCACCGCCCATCTGCCCCATCTGCGCCATCTGCGCCAGCGGGACGCGACCGTTATCATCGGGGGCGGGCAGCTGTCCGCGCATCTGCGAGGTGACAACGCTGCCGGTGGACGTGTTGCTCACCGCCGCGAACGCATCCGGCGTGATGGATACGCGAATACCGCACAGCGCGGTGATGCGCTGGCCCAGCTCCGGCAGCGAAATGCCATCCGGACGGTTCAGCGTCACCTGACAGGCTGGCAGGTTCTTTTCATCCGGGGTTGAGACCACCGGGGCGACCGGTTGCAAATTAACCCAGGGTTTGTCAGACCAGACGACGGTGGGCTGGGAAACCGCCTGACGACTTTGCAGAACGCGCTGCGCGGTATCGGCCTGGCCAGTGGCCTCTTTGTCCATTTTGCTGATTTCGTCCAGCGAACATGATGACAGCACCAGCACGGAGGCCAGCGCCGTCAGGCAGAAAGGTAAGCGCATCCGCAGCTCCCTGTTGGGGTTAGTTAAGGTAAACAATGCTGCCCTCCGTTATGCCGGACGGCAGGGCCAGATTCATGTCAGTGCCGTCCGCCATCCTGAGCCGCCCGCCGCTGACCATCAGTGCCAGTGCAGAGGTAACCGACCGGTCCTGCAACGCGGCAAAGACGCCCGGCGTCGCGGGCACCCATATCCAGAGCCGTCCGTCCTGGATGACGCTCTGAATACGGGCATCGGGCGCGGGCATCATGCCCGTCTGCGTGGGACTGAGAGGACCATCGGCAACCGTGCGACCGTGACGCCAGTTATTGACCGCATCAGCCGTACGAAGCATCTCAGCGGCCAGCTGGTCAGGCAGAACCTGCGTCACGCCATAACGGATATGGTCATCGGCATGACGCTGTGCCTCACCGGCCATCAGCGCGATAAACAGGCACAGCGCCATCACCGGCAGCGCAAATCCCATCTCAGTGACCTCCGCCCGCAGGCGTGTCGCTGACGGAAATCAGGCACTGAATGCGGTTGGCTTCGGCAAAGAGCGGCTTCTCCGCTTTGCGGTATAGGTCGAAAATCTGTACCAGCGCGGACTCAAAGTTGCCGTGCATCACCAGCGGAGCCTCAATGCGGTAATCGAGCGACACCGGCCAGATAACCACCCACTTGCCGCCGTTACTGCACGGCGCTTTCGACGCCCAGCCTGTCAGGGTCTCTTTCAGGGTCGAGCCGGGTTCAGCACGCCATGTTTCCCCGGTGGATGAAGGGGTAACTGGCGTACCGGCTGACCAGACGGCAGTTGACGGGCTGGCGGGCGGAGCCGGAGGCAGCGCGGTCACGGGACGTGAAGGAGAGGCCTGAACAAACGGATTTGCGGATGGCATGCTGCCGCTCGCAGGTGCTGACTTTTTATGTACGCCGGATGGCGGCGCTGATGCTGCCCGGGTCGCACCGGACGGGGCCACGGCAGGGGCTTTACCCGGGGAAGCGGGCCTGGCTGCTGCGATAACCGGTGAGGGCACGCTCAGACTCTGAGATTTACGCGTGGCGGCGGCCGTTACGACCGTCTCACCGGTAAAAGGGTCACGCAGGAGCGTGGCGGATGGGTTAACCGGAGATGACGTTACCGCTGGCACGCCAGTCGTACCGCTCACGGCGACGTTGCGCGGGGTGGGCAAAATCTTCACCGCTGTCGGAGCGGAGAGGTTGCGAAACTGGTCACGCAGTTCAAAACATACCTCGCGGTTGACCTCATCCACCTTCAGCCGCCAGGCAGGACCCGCGACGACCTGCAACGCTTCGCTGAGTTTCAGCGGGCCGATCGTGCGCTGCACGGCTGGCAACGGGCGACTCAGCAGCTCTGCAAAGGCTGAAGTGGTGGCGGAACATAAGGAATAGCCGGACGCCAGCAGAAGATAGCGAAATCCCTCGCCTACCGTGTTGACCAGCTGCGCCGGCATGGTGATATCCACCATCTGGTTGAGTGGATCGAGCTGCGCGTCGGCCGGGCGCGTGCTGACCAGCGTATAGCGATCGTACCTGACAACCTCAGGCGTCCGGTTACGGTACAAATCATCAAAGCGTGCGGGCTGAGCATAGTGGCCCGACGGGTATGGCGACGCGGTCGAGGTTGTGTCAGTGCAACCGGCAAGCAGAACAGTGCAGGCAAACAGCCCGGCCCCCGTTGCGGCGCGTCTGGAAGGTACTGCCATCAGGATTCACCCCAGGAATAGTCTCAGTCAGGGCTGCTATTCTGGCGGTGATTAAAAACCGGACAATACGAAACTCTTTCGCGCTTTCCAGGAAAAACATTCCCCTTCGGGGCAACCCCGTCAGGCCACAAAAGCCAGTTTTGTACCCTGACGACGTTTACGGTTTAAACCCCTGAACATCCACTGCCGGGGATATCTGGCTGAGGGGAATAAAAAACGCCGGATATCCGGCGTCAGGGGTGCTTCAGGTTCGGGCATTCATCAGTCTGATCCCGTACTGACTGAATACCGTGTCCGCAGAAACGAGGATCAATCCCTCCATCTGCGACTGCGCAATCAGCATGCGGTCAAACGGGTCACCGTGATGTCGCGGCAGTTCACCCGCCTGTTCAGCGTGACCGTGGGTAATCGACAGTGGAAAAAAACGGTGGCGTTCCATTGCTTCATCCATATCAGCCTGAAAATGCAGCTTTCCCAGTGAGCGTTTAATGGATATCTCCCACGGGGTCACGGCGCTGACGTAAACCACGTTGTTGCCGCGTGCAATGGTACTTCTGGTCAGAGGCCCCAGCGCATCATCATCAGTCAGCCACCAGATAAACACATGGGTATCAATCAGCAGGCGCTTCATCATTCACCTTCAAACAGGCTCTGGATCTCCGCATCAGCATCGCTGAATCCGCTGTCCAGCGTAATCAGGGCCTGATATCCGCCGGGCGTTCTGTCATTTTGCATAACCGGAACCAGCTGCACATAGGGCTGGCCGGATTTGGCGATAATGACGGTTTCCCCCTCTGCCGCCCTGTCGGCCAGCTGGCTGAGATGTGATTTCGCTTCATGCATATTTGCCTGGATGGTCATAAAACCTCCTCACTTAGCTAAGTTAGCTAATATAATAACTGTCAGCACAGAATATCGTCAAAAAAAATGCCGGACGTGCCGGCATGGGTGTTAAGGAATTGCATATTTAGTCCACTTCAGAACGGGATATCATCGTCAAAATCCATCGGTGGCTCGTTGGCCGGATTGCGTGGCGCAGACTGGGTCTGCTGAGGCTGTTGAGTTCCCCGGCCGTTATGCTGACCCGACTGTGCAGGGGTTCTGCCGTTGTCGGAACCATGACGGCCGCCCAGCATCTGCATCGACCCGTTCATCCCCACCACCACTTCAGTGGTGTAGCGTTCGGTACCGTTGTTGTCCGTCCATTTACGTGTTTTCAGCTGGCCTTCAATGTAAACCTGTGAACCCTTACGCAGGTACTCACCGGCGACCTCTGCCAGCTTGCCGAACAGCACAACGCGGTGCCATTCAGTATTTTCGCGGGTTTCGCCGCTTTGTTTATCACGCCAGGATTCTGACGTGGCCAGGCTTAAGCCTGTCACCGCATTACCGTTTGCCATGTAACGTATTTCCGGATCCTGACCAAGATTGCCGATCAGGGTGACTTTGTTGACGCCGCGTGCGGACATAATGATTTCCTCTAAAAAAATGGGGTTGAGAGGAGCACACCCACCGGGATGTGTTCCGGTGGTGTGTCCGTGACGCTCAGAAAGAATCAGGACCGTACTCTTTTGGAGCGGAGGAGCCTGATTCCGGCGTCTGGGAAGCATTCGGGGCCTGATAGACCACTTCCTGACCTTTCTTGATAAACTCCACCTTGATCAGGCGGGCCTTCAGGGAAGGACGGGACTCACCGGCGTGTTCACCCGCCTGAAGGGTGAACACATCGGCTTTAAGGCCACTCAGTACGAAGCCCAGCAGGACCTTTTCTTCTTCATCAACCGCTTTCTGACAGCGGTTAATCAGTTTGGTGGTTTCCGCACCGGCGATGGTGACATCGAACCGGGTATAGGAGGCGTTATCCGTCGGGCCGGTCAGGGCATTGATAACGGCGCAGGTGAATTCGCCGTTGGGTGCCTGAACACGACGTATCGAACTGAGATAGCCGATACCATTGACGTTAAGGTTGAAATACTCTTTTTTCTGAGAGCCAGAAGCAGAGCCGTTTGATGCAGGAGTGGTAGCAGTTGTTGCAGTCATGATGTTATCTCCGGAGTAAAACTGAACAGGGTGTGGAGAAACATCTGTCCCGTGCGGGAGAGTGTTTCCCGCAGGGAGGTCAGCATAAAAATGCCGACTGGCTGAATTGGTGAAGTGGACCTTGACCTGGTAAGCAGGTCCCTGTTTGCAAAGGTTAACAGGTTCGAACCGCCCGAAAGCGCCATCTCTCAGGTTTCGATGGCATTGGCATGTGATTACCCGAGGGCGTTCCTCTCAAATCACCGGAACATTGGCAGTTGTCGTGATGACAACGATTAGCCCGTTTATC
Source organism: Erwinia psidii (assembly GCF_003846135.1). Lineage (GTDB taxonomy): Bacteria > Pseudomonadota > Gammaproteobacteria > Enterobacterales > Enterobacteriaceae > Erwinia > Erwinia psidii. The sequence continues at coordinate 11,535 of NZ_RHHM01000008.1, read as the reverse complement.
ATTCATTCAGACGCCGCCGTTGTCAACGCGGCGACGTGCAAAAAATTATCAGCAACATAAAAAAGAAAAAGCGGCACCCTCAGGTACCGCCCTGTCAGATCTGCACCATCGATCTGAGGTTGATCTGCATGACGCAGTTGCTCCGGTGGTGTGTTCAGAACCCGGCACGGTTTCACGGAGTTTGGTGCCTTACCCGCTCCCGTTCAGGTGTGGACGGGGCCGGTCAGACTGTATCCCGGCGGCACATGCATCAGATGCTGACGGAACCCGCAGTCACGGGGTGCGGCTTCAGAGCCGGGGCAACAATAGCAAAGGCCGAACGGCCCCGCAATCAGGGACAGCTAATTAATTTTCCTGGATTTTGTGGGAGCACCGCGACGGCCAGCCCTGCTTTTTCCCTTACCCGTGTTGATAACGCCTTTACATTCAGGATAACGCTGGCAGCTGCGAAACTCACCGTTCTGTCCCTTACGCAGGCGGGTCCGGCCGCCACATAACGGACAGGGTGGCACGGGAGGAAGGCGAATACTGACTTTCTGGTTAGCCCCCTGACTGACCAGATGTCGGGTCAGGCTGACCTGTTTTTGCAGAAAATCACTGAGCGGCATACGCCCCGCCGCCACTTCATCCAGCGCCTGCTCCCACAGCGCGGTCATGCCGGGGTCCGTCAGCTGCGGCGGCAGAACATCCACCACGTCAGCCCCCAGGTCGGTCGCCATCACTTTGCTGCCTTTACGCACGATAAAGCCCCGTTTCAGAAGCTGCTCAACGATACCGGCGCGGGTCGCTTCCGTACCCAGACCGGCGTTCTCTTTCAGCACCCGTCTCAGGGCCAGATCGGTCACAAAAGCGGATGCGTTCATCATCGCGCCGATTAACGTGGCAAAGGTGTAGTGTGCAGGCGGCCGGGTCATCAGCCGGGCCACCTCAGCGCTGTTTACGCCACAACGCGCATCTTTCTCCAGCGGAGGAAGCACCGCCGTGGCCTCATCTTCATCGGCCCTTTCATCATCTCCCCCTTTATCAAAAAGCAGCTTCCATCCTCTGACCACCTCGGTCCGGCCTGTGGTGAGAAACAGCTGTCCGCCAATGTCAAACTCTGCGCGGGTCATATCCGACTCGTTCAGCGGCAGAAACTGCGCCAGATAGTTGCGGCGGATAAGCGTGAAGACGCGGCGCTCATCCTCATTCAGCGCCGCAAGCTGGAACGCATTCCGGGTGGGGATAATGCCGTGGTGGGCAGTGATGTTTTTATCATTCCAGATGCGGGAAACAAACGTCGGATCGAGCCCCGATAAAACCGGCACACACTCCGGGTCGGTACGGCTGATAGCGTCAAGCACGCTGCCCACCTCCTTGCGCATCGAGTGAGGCAGATAGCCACAGTCGGTTCGTGGGTAGGTCGAGGCTTTGTGCTTTTCATACAAACTCTGCGCGATGTCCAGTACCTGCTGAGGCGACATGTCCCAAAGCCTGCCACACGCCTGTTGCAGGGTGCCGAGAGAAAATGCCAGCGGCGCGGCCGACTTTTCCCGCCGGGTTTCACACTGCATGACCACCGCCACGCCGGTCTGCCGACACAGCTGCGCCACCTGCTGCGCGATATGTTGATGAACACAGCGCTTTTCCTCATCGGTATAGACCGCCGCCGGCACCCACTGTGCAGGGAAGGTGATGCCCCCCGCACTCAGCAACGCTTTCACCTGCCAGTAGGGTTTTGGTACGAATGCCGCTATCTCCCTGTCACGACGTACCACCAGAGCCAGCGTCGGCGTCTGCACCCGGCCAACCGAGACAACGTCATCAAACCCCGCATCAGCGGCACGCAGCGTATAGAGGCGTGAAAGGTTCATGCCGGTCAGCCAGTCGGCGCGGGCGCGCCCCAGCCCCGCATGATACATGCCCAGCGTCTCCGCCCCCGGACGCAGATTGTTGAGCGCCGCACGGATACTGCTTTCATCCAGCGCTGACAGCCACAGCCGCTGTACCGGCCCTTGCCAGCGGCAGTATTCCAGCAGCTCACGCGCAATCACTTCACCTTCACGATCCGCATCTGTGGCAATGACCACATCATCAACCTGTCGCAGAAGCCGCTCAATCACTCTGAACTGTTCCCGCGTCTCCTTTTTCACCACCACTTGCCAGGGGGAAGGCAGGATTGGCAGTGAAGAGAGCGTCCAGGGTTTGCCATAATGCTCCCCGTAGGCTTCCGGTGGTGCGGTTTCAAGCAGGTGCCCCACCGCCCAGGTCACGGTGACACCGGTACCGGCCAGAAAGCCTTCACCCCGTTTGGTCGCGCCCAGAACGCCCGCAAGATCGCGCCCCTGCGAGGGCTTTTCACAGATAAACAGCCTCATGTCTCCCCTCCTGCGGTCAGCCAGCCGGGTAAGACTGACGCAGAAGACTGATACTGGCCTGATCGGCCGGTGGCGAGAAGGCCGAACGCTTTTCACCAAGCAGTACGCCCCTGTCAGGCTCACCGATTGCCTCACATGCCTGTTTCCAGGCCGTATTATTCAGCACCGCATCCTCCCGGGTAGCGCTGACCTGGCGATAGCGCAGCACACACCCATAGATTTCGCGCAGAAGACGGCTGCCATCGCCCAGCAGCTCATAACGCTTGTTGCGGGAAATGACCCCGTAGTGAGCGGCCTGGAGCACCTTTTTTGCGAACTGGTCGAAGCCCATCAGCAGGAACACGCAGCGGTAGCCCAGCGGCGTACTGCTGAATACCGACAAATCGAGCGTTTCTGCGGCCTGGGCATCGCTGATGCTGACGCCAGCAGGCACCACGCGCATCTGTTTCTCCAGCGTGTCTATCAGTTGGGTCATTTGCTGACTGGCATACTCCAGCTTCTCTTCCAGCACCAGCATGACCGCATCGGCCCAGGGATTATTTTGCAGGGAATCCCTGTTAATCAGCGTGGCACGATGGAGGAACTGCGGCATTCCCATGATGGGCTGCTTTCCTTTTTTACCATCATCCCGCTTTTCAGCCCTGCGCCCTTCCCAAAGCCCAATTGCATAATTGGTGTGGAGTTCAATACGGAGTTCGGACTGGAGGGCTCCGGCCCGGTTTTTCTTTTCTGCCATCGTTGTCACCTGTGTTCAGTTAAGATCCAGAGGCATGGTCCTGAAACAGCAGGGTTTGCAACAATGTGAAACTGATAACCGGTTGACTGAAATTATACGCTGTACATTTTTTACTCTTGCTGCGCCCCGCAGCAAGGTCGTTTTTTAACCACATTCACAGATCACACCACTGAATGTTATATAACCGCCTGCTGCATCCTGAAACAGCAGGGTTTGCAACAATTTGATACTGATAACTGGCGCACTGAAATCAGACCCAGTACATTTTTTACTCTTGCTGCGCCCCGCAGCAAGGTTGTTTATTAACCACATTCACAGATCACACCACTGAATGTTATACAACCGCATGCTGCATCCTGAAACAGCAGGGTTTGCAACAATGTGATACTGATAACCGGTGCGCCGAAATTACAAGTTGTACATTTTTTAATCTTGCTGCGCCCCGCAGCAAGGTTGTTTTTTAACCAAGTCCACCGAGAGAACAAAGACCACACCTCCAACTATTATTCAACCAATCGCTGGGCAGGATGGGCACCTGTTTGCTGCCGGATCGCAGCAATTGCCGCCCTGACCTGTTCCTGTGACGCCCGCCTGGCTGGCAGACCGGAAACGGTTTTATCAGCTGGCTCAGGCCGTCTGGCTGCCTGAGCAGGCTGCTGTCGGGGCTTGTCACCGGCAGGCTCTGCCACCTTCAGGTCGCCATTGCGGGCGCGACGCAGCATGGCAAACATCCAGCCAACCGGGTTTGACAACTTCCGGCGAGCGAGCTGTTCACTGAGCAGCCCTGCCAGTATCTTCGACGTGTTCGGCGGCAGGGAGTCCATTTGCTCAAGCAGCATCTGCCGGTCGTCAGCGTTCAGTCGGTTGTTAAACGCTTCTGGCAGTAGCGACAGCCCCTCGCCCGCTACGTACGTTTTTTTATTCACACTCTGTGTGAAATTACGTACGTTACGGTCCGGATTTCGGACTCCGGTGTAACTCATTGATTTATGACTGAGTCCTGATTCCGGACCCGGCTTATTCTTCTCCGGACGGGCACTGAGTTCATTTTCCGAACCCGGTGTTTTTTGCCTGTTTTTTGTGCTTTGCTGCCCGGGTCCGTTTTCCGGACTCCGCGATTTTCTCTTACCCTGATAAGCCATTTCTGCGGGCGTGGACGGTGAAGCCAGGCGGCCTTCAATCAGTACCAGACGACTGTGACGGTGACGCATGCCGGGGTCCTGCAAAATATCATTGACCACGGCCAGCGCCGTCATGCGGATGGACTTATTTTTACTCAGGCAGCTCTCTTCTACCAGCGTCAGCCATTCCGGATCGAACGTCTCAGCATCACGGTAGCCCAGTGGTTCATCATGCTGGGCATATATATTGCCGCGCACACGTCCCAGATTGTCCCGAACCTGCTTGCAAAGGCTCAACCAGCCGGTAAGACGCAGCATCAGCAGAACCCGACTGACCGTGTCCCGCGACGCCTTATCGGAGTGGGCTGAAGCCAGCTGCACCTGCAACTCGTCATAGGTTGGAAAAACCGCGCCATCGTTCTGCTGCGCGTAAAGTCGGATCATCACCCATGCGGTTTTATCGAGCGGCGACAACCGCGTGTCCAGGAACAGCCGGCGGGGAAACGCATCATGCACGTTCCCCATAAACAGCAGGCCACTGCGCTCCTGGCTGACGTCACCCGTGTCGGTTCGCTGTTCAAGGTTGCGCTGCATACGTGACAGCGTATGCGCCACGATGCTGTCTGGCGGAATGGTCATTTTTTACTCTCCTTCTCAACCTGAGACGGCACAGTGCCGGGATAAACCCGGCACCGGACGGTCTTCAGCAGTATTCCGTTACCGGCGTATTTCCCGGTTATACGTCTCATGGTCCATCAGCCACCACCGGTGACCGCCGTCTTTGCTCAGAATGCGCCAGAAGGGCCCGACATCAATTTTCAGATAGCCATTGAGGTTCAGTCGCCGGTAGACCTTTTTACCGGTCCGGGCGGCGTTGAACAGCTGGTGAGCGCGGCGGCGCACGGCCGGTGAGACCTGCTGACGAACGGAGAAATCACGCATTTCCATCATGCCTCCCTGCGCCGGGATAGATCCGGTTTGCGGGAAATGTTCACCTCACGACACCACTGGGAAACGCGGGTCCAGACCGCCGTCAGTGACAGACTGTACTGTTCCGCAGCCAGCATCATCGCTTCCAGCGCCTGATGGGAGTCCGGCGACGTGAGGCCGGCCACCTTCCATTCCGCCCAGAGCGCCGTATCCTGCGGCTCAGTCAGCGACTGGGTACGTCCCTGACGGGTTTCAATACCCATCAGGCGACGGCGGGCACTCACCTCAGAGGGTGACATGCCGAAGTATTTGTCCATCAGGTCCATTGACCCGCCCAGTTCAAGCGCCCGGTCAATCATCAGCATGCGTTTCTGTTCGTTACGCGCCTGATTGAGCATCAGCCGAAAATTTTCGTGATTGATGGTAACGTCCAGCACGGAGACGTGTGACTGGCTCAGATAGTGCAGGTCATCGAGGCTCAACTGGCTGAGTGCGCGTATCTCATCAACGGACATACCAAGTGACTCACAGCGCCGTATATTGCCATTTTTAACATCCATCAGCAGCGAGGAGAGGATGGTCGTTGTAGCCTGTGACAGATTATGCTGGCTCATAACACGCCTCCTGACATCGCCTGACTGGCAACGAGAAAAGCATCAAAAAGCCAGCCAGCAACGCAGGCACCCCATAACAGAAAATCAATCATGCGCAGACCCTCCCGCTGAAATATGATGTGGAGCCTGCGCTCCGTTAACCCCGTGATGAACGTCGGCATCACGTCCTGCTAACACACCCGCCAGGCGGGCCGTCATGTCGCCGCGACAGCGCCCCGCCTCACGCACGTTCAGCTGGCACAGAGAATTCTCTTTGTGCCGCCGGGCCAGCCAGCATTTGAGCATCGCCTCCTCTTCTCCTGCGGCGGAAAAGGACTGCAACACCTGCCAGACGCCGGCCACCCAGCCTTCGCGAAACTGATCGGCCCGGCGGCGCAGGGTTCGTGGCAGAATGCGTCGTGAGCGGTAGCCAGCCATGTGGCCGTCAGTCGCTGCCCGCAGCTGGCGCTGAAGAACCGTAAAAATATAACGCGCCACCTCCGGCCTTTCGCTGAAGCCATAAAAATGCAGCGACCGGCGAAGACTCTTCACACCGCTGAGGGTGGTGTGCACATACCAGCCAAACCAGCAACGACAACCGGTGGCCATGCAAACCACCGTGGCCAGCGAGTTGAGCCAGGCAGGCACGCTCTCTGCATTGCTGTTCAGTCGATGGCACACCGTCTCAGCAACGTCGTGCAGCGAGAGCATGTCGGGGGTCAGGCCATGACGCTGCATCAGCCGCTGAGCCAGCGCCACGGCGCGTGCCGACTCGTGCGGGTTGCTGTTGCGGGTCCCCAACGCCATCAGGCGACGAATACGTGCAAGAAGTTTGTTATCCACCATTGCGCAGCCCCCTTTTCCGGGCTGAACGGTGCCGCTGCTGGCGCTCCCTGACGTCCTGACAGCCTGCGCACAGCGAAACGCCCGGCACCGCGATTTGTCTTGCGGGCGGAATATCAGCACCGCAACACTCGCAGGAGTCTTTTGATGGCAGCGCAGAGTGAACCTGTGCCCGGATGGCATCAATACCGCGTTGCGTGAACAGTGCCGTGCTGGCCTGGGCCATTTCATCATTCAGGTCATCAGACATGTTTACCTCCTGTTGCAGCCTGGCGCTGTAACTCACGCAGACGTCGGATAATCCGGATAAGACGCAGGGTTTTCACCACGGTGATATCATCAAATACCGGCGTATCCGCCGGTTCCTGAGAGCCAAAAAAGTTCAGGCAGAACATGAACATGTTAAACGTTTTGTCGGGCAGCGAGCCGGAGAGCCCGGCCAGAAAGAGTTCGAACTCACGGGCGCTTTCTGAGACGAAAAAACCGGCTGAAGTCGGCTTTTTATCTTCAACGACGCATGAGTGGCACCCCATCCCTTCAGCAATTTCGTAGGCCAGCCGGTAAGCCATATCCTGGAGGTGCTCTACATCATCCTGAAGCGTTGCGATATGCCAGATATCGCTGACCGGCTCCAGTCCGGTCGCCGCAAAGGCAACAGAGCTTTCCATGCTGACGCCTGGCGTATCGTCATCAGTGAAGACAGATGCCAGTAAAACAGTTCCCGATTGCGATGTGCCTGTCCGGGCGTCATCGGCGGTAATGCCAGTTTCTCCCGATATCACCTGGCGTCCACCAAAGAGATCGTTCTGAATCTCCCGGCGTGGCTGGCTACCCGCCTTCGTGCCAGGATCATCAGAGAGTCCGGTTATTCCACTGAATTCTTCAGTGAGGATGGATTTTTCAGGTGCCGGTTCAGGGCGGGTTGATGTAATAAGCGTACCGCTGCGCAGGCCGGTTTCCGGAGTAGACGATGAGGTGTCAGGTGGAAGAACAGTAATGACGGGCTCATTGCCCTGACCTTTACCGCCCTCCACACCTGGGGTCGGCAGCAAAGGTTTTTGCTGGCCTGTATTTGTCAGTAGTGGTGCTGACGGTGGCTCTCCGAACTGCTCCCGGCGCTTCTGCTCTTTCGGGTCCAGTTCAATAAGCCAGCGGTCATAATTAAGGCTGGGATGTGGTAAAGCCTTAAGAAGCTGACCTATCAGTTCATCGCGAAAGACGCCCAGAGAGTAACTGTCAGGTTCATCAAATACCCGACAGACAGCCCCGAAAATTTCATCAGCATCACAGTTCGGGTTGACCTCACCGCTGAACGATTTCCACACTTTGATAACGGATGACCGGAGACTCAGAAGCGGTATGACCTGACTGCGACTCATGCCGCTTTCAAGCTGTCGTGGCATGTGGGGATAGAGATAACTGAGCGTGTCCTCCATACGACTCACACTCGAATTATCGATTGGATAACCTTCTCTCCCCAACAAATCAGACAGCTCTCTGAGCGTAACGCACCGCCCCAGCTGTTCTTCATGAATGATACGGGCCTTATGAACGCCAAATGCCTTTTCAATGTAAGTCAAATCGCCGCGCACCTCATTTTCCGCCAAATGTCCTACCAGGCATTTCAGGCGGCCCGGCCACGGCTTGAATATGGTATGAACGCGGAAATAACGCTCATCGCCGGTTTCCTGCCAGAGTTCGCATAGGATCTGATAACGGGTATTACCGCCATCACTGAAGATATAGACGTCCTCACCATCCGGATCGCGTGTCACTTTAGGTATGGAGTCCAGTCCACGGGCCTGAACCGACGCCTTGATTTCTTCATAGCGCGGGTTTCGTCCCTTGCGGGGATTGTCAGGATTGGGCCGCAGCTGCTCCAGAGTCAGCACCATCGCCATTTCGCTGACGGGTAAAGGTGCTCCAGGGGACGGTTCGGTGGTCTGCGCGGGCGATTTACCCCGCTGAAGCATGGCGGCCCCAAGATTCAGGTTACGGACGTTGCTCATGCATACCTCCTGACCTGAGAAGTCTGCTCTGTGATAAAGCGCGTGTACCGCCCCTCGAATTGCAGGCGGATCGTTCCGGTCGGCCCCTGACGCTGCTTGCTGATAATGAGTTCAGCGCGCCCTTTATCCTCTGAATCGTCGTGATACACTTCATCCCGATAGATAAAGACAATCACATCCGCGTCCTGCTCCAGGGCACCGGAGTCACGGAGGTCGCCGTTATTTGGGCGTTTGTCAGCCCGACTTTCGAGCTGACGATTGAGCTGGGAGAGAGCAACGACCGGGCAGTGCATCTCTTTTGCCAGTGCCTTAAGGGAACGGGAAATCTCTGCAATTTCCTGGGTACGGTTTTCCTGCCCCGGACAGCGCATAAGTTGCAGATAATCCAGACCAATAATGGATGGGTGACCGTAGCGGCGGGCATTACGCCGCGCACGGATGCGCAACATGGCGGGGGAAAGTGCGCTGGTATCATCAATTATCAGGCGGTGCTTTAAATCCCCCATCAGCAACGCGGAGGCGTTCGAGACTTTTGCCCAGTCCTCATCATCCATCAGCCCGCTTTTGAGATGCTGTAACTCGACATTGCCAAGAGATGACACCATGCGCATCAGGATCTGCTCAGTGGGTTGTTCAAGACTGTAGAACTGCCCCACCGCTTCGGCTCTGCTCATCAATGAATTGAGCATCATACTGATGAGAAGGGCCGTTTTTCCCATTGAAGGTCGGGCAGCTATCAGGATAAGGTCGCCTGCCTGTAGACCGCTGGTCATGGCATCAAAATCGTCAAAACCGGTCGCCGTACCCGTTATGCCATCGGGCGTCTGACAGCGACGCTCCAGTTCGGTCAGCAACCGTTCCATACCATCCAGCAGGGTGACCGCCTGCTGCGGTTCAGCAGACTCAGCCAGGCGGGTAATTTTTTGCTCTGCCGTCTCCATAATCAGCGCAATGTCAGCACCCGGTTTGTTTACAGAATCCGTGATGTCATTACCGATCGCTGCGAGCTGGCGACCACGACTGTAGCGGGCCACGATTTCACTGTAGGCAACAATATTGGCAACGCTTGGCGTGTTCTTTGACAACTCGGCCAGATAAGCGAATCCCCCCACCTGCTTCAGCGCGTCCTTACCACGATTTTCAATACTGTCGTGAAGCGTGATCAAATCAATAGGACGCCCCGTTTTCACCAGACCGGCCATTTCGTCAAAAATAACGCGATGGACCCGGTGAAAAAAATCATCGCTGTTCAGCAGCAACGCGACGTCATCCCAGCTCTCATTATCCAACATCAGCCCACCCAGGACACACTGTTCTGCATCCCATGAACAAAGACCGGCATACTTTTCGCTAATTTCAGTCATGTAATTCTCCCGTTCCATTCAGCACATCGAAACGGGGTTTCCACTCAGGAAACAGTTCGCAGGCAAGCTGATACATTGAGTCAAAGGCAGAATCGCTTTTACGCGAGGTTCTGCGCTCCAGGCGATGGACAGGCAGACCTGAAGCATGGCCCTGCTCGTAGATATCCAGTTGATAGATGCAGGTTTTCAGCATCTCAATGTCGATTTTGTCCGCGTGCTGACTGTATTCACGGTGAGAAATGATATGTCCCGCCCGTTCAACGGTAGATTGTGCGAGAACGGTATACTTCATGCAGTTTACGAGCATGCGGATGCGCGGCAGGCTGATTCCAAATGCCGTGTAAGGCAATAAATCCTCCATCAGGGCTACCGTGCCACGCATAAACTCACGAATGTCTGCCAAAGCGGGTTTGACCATTCCGATCATATCGCCCGTTGACGCGAGGATTATCAGTTCAGACATAACAGAGCGTGACCCCTGGGAATCAATCAGGATCACGGGGTACTGACTGAAAAGAGGGGTTGATAATGCATTACGCAGACGTACACGCCCGTCAGCAACATTCAGCATATATGTCGGCAACAGGTTACGCGGGTCGTTAGAGACTATGACGTCCAGATTATTGATATCGGTATGGGAGATAATATTTTCTGGGCAGGAAAGGTCCACCGTTTGCATGAGTAATTCATACAGACCGCAGGGGGCTTCATAAGTGAGTGGGTACATGCTGCTGACGGTGGGTTGCGCGTGATCGCCGTCGATGATGAGCGTTTTAATGCCGGCATCGGCGAGAAAACCACCAAGGTATGCGGTCTGGGTTGATTTACCCTCACCGCCTTTGGTTGATACAACGGGTAAAACCTTCGGCTTACCATATTGGTTGCCAAAAACGTTTGAATTTAAATGCATTTTCCTGCACCTGAATATTTATCAGGTGAAGTAAGTCAAACTAAAAACAATCAATATATGGAATTAACATTTCGGCGCAGGGATTGAAAATCCCCGTGTCCTTGGTTCGATTCCGAGTCCGGCACCAATCTTTTCAAGGGGTTGCGCTTGCGACCCCTGTCCTTTCAGAAAACCTTCAGAATACTGTTTCAGAATACCAGCAAGCACAATTTGCATAAAATTTCGTTTTTTGTGTCCGCAGTTTATGAACCGCTGAAAATATCCCAACTCGTGCGCCATCCAAACGATGATTTTGTCGTTTTATCGTATGTTCCACCGTTGCAAATGGTATCCGGTGTAAGAACAGAAACGATATTGGATGTCCGCCCTACCACATCCACACCCTCCCCAAGGGGATCTGTAACGGTTTCCCCCTCCGGGACCAGCGTCATATTGGTTACAGAAGGTGCAAGGTCATTTGATACAAACCCTGCTGTTCCGTGAAAATAAACGTTTGATGAACCCGTCCCTACGTTTCCCGCCGACCCAACCCCCATCACACCCTCAATATGTAGTGGCACACTGAATTTGGCCACCTGAACAGAGGTGATATGCTCACCTCAGAACATTACAGGTGCTCCAATGAAAAGAAGAAGTTTCAGCGCAGAATTTAAACGCGAATCCGCTCAACTG
>NZ_RHHM01000007.1 GCF_003846135.1 Erwinia psidii | reverse complement strand
CATGGCACTAATGAGGACAGAGAGTACGGATGTTCATCGGGGCTCACGAAGCCGGATATATGTGTGTGGCTACTTTGTCAGAAAGAGACCTGCCGGTGCTTGCATCGGAGAGGTGTCCATATAAGTTATTTAGCGGACACTTTCACATAATCATAAGGAATGAATATGCGGATCCCGGAACAAATTATTCTGTCAGCCCTGCAAAAAGGGCGTGTGTAACAATCAGCACCGTCAGCGGTGCGTCGAATACCCAATGGGTATACACTGTCATCACCAGATTACAATATAACGTCCTTTATTTTACATAGTAGTAAATTACCTGCATTTTATGATGGTTACAGATATCAGGATGCATATGGATAACCTGCATAATAAAACTGAATGGGCGTTCTCCGGTTGTTGGAGCCTGGGCAAGCGACCCAATTGTCCGGCATGACGATCCTGTTTTCCTTTGTTTCAAAGAATGTAGTCTCCAAAAAAAACTGAGCGTTTCACTATCCTTTCATACAAAAAAAGCTTTTTTTGTATGAAATCAAGGAGAGGTCTTTATAAAATAGCCAATATATTTATCTTAACATTTCTTTAAAAGGTAAAATCGATGATTAGTTTAGAAAACTCCTCCCTGGCTCTTTACATAAAATCGCGTATATTTAAGAGTACTGAATCAGCAGTTGAATTAGCTAAAAAAAATCACTCACCTACTGATATTAAATTTGCAATGAAGTTATTGCAAATAAAAAACTCATCAAACAACCCTAAGTTAAATCACATTGTTAAGTATGAAAAAAACGAAATGAAACGTTCGGAAAAATATGATATTTTTTTGGGAAAAATCTCCAAAATATCGAATCTGGTTAATTCTGCAGAACTGAGTGATATCGAAAAAAAATATAACTCATCATCCGTGCATAGTGTTGAATTCATCTCAAAAGAATCAATGAAACTAAGCAATGACTTAATTGAACATTTCGGGTTGGAGGCTGAGCAATATCTCTCAGTCCCACTGGTTGGTGTTCCAGACGGAGAGAAGTTAGCTATGGGGCTTTATACTAATGGGAGTTATGTCGGATTAAATAAGGCACTCAGAAATAACGAAGAGATGAATAAGGGGGATTCATTGATTCATAGCGGTATGTCTTCTTATTTTGATATGCATACCAATAATAAACTGATTAAAACTTTTCGGGGTACAGATTCACGCGATGCTTTTTCAGATATTTCAGAGAACAGTTCAGGCCATGATGCCGGCTATCTTTCCACCTCTAAAAAATTAGACGTGGCAACATTATTTAGTAAAGGTGATGATTTTCCCGCTAAAAATTCTGACAGGAATATCTCGATAGTTTTTGGGAATTCAGGGTTGGATGTTAGTGAGTTATCAATTGAAGGTGAAGATGAAGATGAAATCCTGTACAAAAGCAATACTGAAATGGATGTGTTATTTGCAGAAGTGGATAAACATGGTGTTAATAAACGAGTTCTGCATGAATCTTCTTTGCCTTCTGTCACAGGAAAACAGGAAAGGTTAATTGCCGCACTTGACCTGGCATCTGCCAAAAAGGCGGGAACTTCAACTAAAATGCCGAAATAACATTGCAAAATTTTGGCGGCTCCCGCTTACAATCTCAGAAATGTGAAATGTCAATCAGGCGGTGAAATATGTATGTGGTTACCTCTGTGAGTGTCTTTACCGGATTCATTTTCAGTGGCGGATCTAATCCAGGTCCTTTTCGGCTTGTCAGGTTCATTACCACCTGGTTATCCAGCCGCTTATGCGGTATGACGCACGCAATTTTCAGCGCCGCTATCAGGCCTTTACCCTGAAATAGAGTCAAGGTGTGAAATCGTTCCCTTAAGCGTTGAACCACGATATTTCCTGTTTACAGGTCGGTCCCATTTTACATCGACCATCCTGAGCGGGGTGTCCTCGTTGACCAGGACGCGCACGGGCAGTCCCGCCGGGCTCAGTCCCGCGCCATCTGCAGGATATCCCTTCCAAAACCTTCCTGACGCCCTTACGCTGCTCAGGCTGCAGACAGGAGCAGCGATCGGGACGCACCACGAAGGCAGCATCCGTGGCCTCGTAATCCCGACCGTTCAGTGTGATGCCGGATCGCTTTACCTCCGTCCGCGCCCGAAGCCAGCATATGCACTGAAGTTTGCTGCTGTCGCTTTTCTTCTGCAGTTAGCGCATGATTTTATTTTGCAGCGCGTTGTCAGACTCACCCTGTCGCTCAGCAGTCATTTCGCCTCACTTAAAATAAGAGGTCATGCCATAACGGTAAATAATAAGCGGGTTGAAATATCAGCACCTGAGCGATGTTGGTATCGAATACTTCAGAAAAACCAACCATGATGCCGCAGACTCTGGAGCCGCCATCACCCTGTCTTATCTCGCCTGCCTTGATGAGAGCAATGCCAGTCGACAGTCCGGCAATATGAATACTCGCTCACTTCAACCGGGGGGCATGCACGTCGCCCTCCGGGGGCGTGTCACTCCGCGGTGTAATCCCCGCCCAGTGCCACATACAGTGCCGCGGCGTTGCTACGTCGCTGGAGGTTATTCTGCATCAGACTCAACTCTGTCTGCTGACGTGCCGTCTGAGCGTCAAGCAGGGGTTGTATGTCCGTCGCGCCAGCCAGCCAGCGGGCCTGTGACAGCCGTTCTGATTCCTGTGCCTGCGTCAGCTGAAGCCGCAGCCAGCCGGCCTGCTCGTCCAGGTGCGTCCGGTCCGACAGGGCGTTCTCCACCTGTTGCAGGGCGGCGTACAGCGTCTGACGGAACTGCACGGCTGCGATCTGTGCGTTCACCCCGGCCGCTTCATTACTCAGCCGTGCGGTGCGGAACTGGATAAACGGCAAACTCAGTGAGAGTGCCAGTGAACCGACCGGGTTGCTCAGATAGTTGGTCAGGGTTTGACTGGCGGTACCGACGCTGCCCGTCAGGCTGAACGCCGGATAAAAGCTCAGCCGGGTGGCATCCGCCCGCGCCACACTGCTTCGAACCCGCAGCTCCGCGGCCCGTACATCCGGCCGACGGGCAAGCAGGCTCACCGGCAGACCGGCGGCTGGCAGCGGAAGGGGCGTATCCGGGACGGCCTGTAGCTCTGGCAGGTGGGTTTCAGGCGTGTCGCCCGTCAGCTGTGTCAGCGTGGTCCGCGCCGCCGCCAGCTGTTGCTCCGTCTGCGACAACGTTCCCTGTGCTTCAGACACGCGCTGGCGTGCCAGCAGCACATCCGCCATGTCAGTGGCACCGGCCTGATGGCGCACCTCAGCCAGGTGCAGGGTTTCACGAGCTACCTCAAGATTGTGGAGATTGTCAGTGCGCACCCGGTTGAGTAGTCCCGTCTGCCAGTGAGCCTGTGCCACGGCAGCAAGCAGCGTCAGTCTCGCCGCGCGCCAGTCGGCTTCCCCGGCCTGTGCATCCAGCGCGGCAGCCTCCGCAGAGGCCCCGTACTGCCCCCAGATATCGGGCTGCCAGATAAGTGAGGCGCTGGCACCCGCCGAACGGCTGATTGCCGGATCGATGCCGTTTTCCGTGGTCAGCGGTCGGGAGGTGCCGGCGGTGGCACTCAGGGCGGCATCCGGTGACAGGTTGAGGCGTGAGAGATCCGCCTGGATGCGGTACAGCTTCAGGCTCAGTGCGCTCAGCTTCAGGCTGTTGTTCTGTCGCAGCGCCCTTGCCTGCAGGGTCATCAGGTCCGGCTCATTAAAGGCTGACCAGAATTCCCTGTACCCCGGTGTGGCGGCCTGGGGGCTGGTAAGCCAGCGTTCCGGCACCTGCGGCGGTGGCGGTGGCGTATCACGTAGCAGGCTGCATCCTCCACAGAGCATCACCGCCAGCAGAAGCGCACCGCCCGCAAGGGCGAAGTGGCGGTGTATTTTCATTCGCGTACCAGCGCCTCCGCCGGGTTAAGGCCCGCCGCCTGTCGGGCGGGAAGCCAGCCTGACAGCAGTCCGGTCAGCATTGCACAACCGGTGGCTGTCAGCAGCGCCTGTAGAGAAAAGACCATCCGCCACGGCTTAATCAGCACCGACAGCAGCAGGCCGCCGCTAACCGACAGCAGGATACCCGCTGCTGCACCGGCGAGGCACAGCATTACCGCCTCAGCCAGAAACTGATACTGAATATCACGCCGCCGGGCGCCAACGGCCATACGGATCCCGGTCTCGCGTGTGCGCTCGGTGACGGAAACCAGCATGATGTTCATCACGCCAATACCTCCGACCAGCAGGGAGACAAGGGCAATGGCCAGCAGAAAGAGCGTCAGGGCTGAACTGACCGTGCCCAGCGAACGCAGAAAATCCTCGCTGTTGCGCATCCAGACATCCTGTCTGCCATGTAACCGGGTCAGCACCGTTGTCAGGGCCTGCGTCGCCTGAGAAGGCGACACGCCGTCCGCCACCGAGATGGACACCGAATCAAACCACGACTGCCCCTGAAGACGGTACAGGGCTGTGCTCCAGGGTAGCCACAGTGGCAGGCTGTTACCCGCCTGGTTGGACGGTGTGCGCACCACCCCCACCACCTCGCAGGGCAGAGTTCCCACCAGAATGACCTGTCCCAGCGGGCTGACTCCGGGCGAAAACAGGCGGTCCCGCAGGCTTTCATCAATCACGACCACGCCCTGTCGCCGGATAATGTCCACTGGCAACAGGCTTCGTCCGGCGATGATCGTCAGATTGCTGACCTGTAAAAAATCAGAACTTACGCCGCTGACCATACCCTGTGCGTCAGTCTGCTGCCAGCGGAGGCGCAGGTTCAGACTGAGCGTGGGCGACAGTGCGCTTACCGCCGGTTGTGCGGCCAGTACCGACAGTTCCCGTGGCGTGAGGGAATGCAGGCTCCCCGCCCGGTCATCTCCCGGGCCTGCGCCGGGATACAGAGTGATGATATTCCCTCCCAGTGATTTCATATTGTCCAGCACGTAGCGCCGGGTGCCTTCGCCGGCGGCATTGAGGGACACCACCGAGATAATGCCGATCATGATGCCAAGCAGCGTCAGAGCGGAGCGCAGTCGCCGGGCGCTGAGTGAGCGCCATGCACCACGCATCAGGCCAGACAGATCCTGAAGGCGGCCTCGCCAGCCTGACACCGCCTTCGCAGACCGGTTGACCCGCGAGGGTGAGGGGGCAACTGGCGTGGTCTGCGTATCGGATACCAGCCGGCCATCCGACAGGGTGATGACCCGCCGGGCGCAGGCGGCCACCAGGGGATCGTGGGTGATAATGATAATCGTGTGGCCGTCACGGTTCAGCGCCTGCAACAGGCTGATTACCTCCTGTCCGGTAGTGTGGTCCAGTGCGCCGGTCGGTTCATCGGCGAGAATAATGTCACCACCGTTCATCAGCGCCCGGGCTATGCTGACGCGCTGTTGTTGTCCGCCGGACAACCGGGTAACGGCGCGTGGGCCGCTCCCCTCCAGCCCCAGCGAGGCCAGCAGCCGCTGCGAGCGTGCCCTCCGCTGTTCGGGCGGCGTTCCGGCATACAGCGCCGGAAGCTCGACGTTCTCCTCAACTGGCAGGGTGGGGATCAGATGGTAGCGCTGAAAGACAAAACCAAACCGATCCCGGCGAAGTGCGGCCTGCGCATCCGGCGTTAACCGGCTTGCCTCGCAGCCGTTCACGCGATAACTGCCGGTATCCGGTACATCGAGGCAGCCCAGAATATTCATCAGTGTTGACTTCCCGGAGCCGGAGGGACCGACGATGGCCACCATTTCTCCCGCGTGAATGGTCAGGCTGATATCCGTCAGCGCCCGGACGGTTTCGCGCCCGGTGGTAAAGTGCCGCCCGACACCGTGCAGTGAGAGCAGCGGCAGCGGACCCTGCGTGTGCACGTCGGTCATGATTGTCCACCTTCGGGCGCGATCGCGCCGGGTATCACCACCTTCTCGCCCACTTTCAGGCCGCTGAGAATTTCCACATGACTGGCGTCACTGATGCCTGCGGCCACCTCCCGTGTCACCCGACGACCGTCGGGTTGCAGGACGGTCACCTCATAACGATCGCTGCCCCGCGCTCTGTCCAGCGCCGTGAGCGGGAGTATCAGGGCATTTTCCGCCCGTCCGAGGACCAGCGTCACCAGGGCGGTCATGTCAGGTCGAAGGCTTCCCTCGGGGTTGGGAATGTCAAACAGGGCGTGAAAGAACCAGGCGTCGTTGATTTTTTCCGGTGAAGGTTCCACGGTTCTGACCTTGCCACAGCGGGAGCGGGTGTCCGTGCCGAGCGTGGTGAAGCAGGCGGTCTGTCCGGTGCGCACCTCGCTGATATCCGCTTCCGGTATCAGCGCGCGTACGCGCATGGTGCTGAGGTCGGCAATTTGCAAAATAACCGGCACCTGATAAGACGCTACCACGGTCTGCCCCTCCTGGGTGGTAACGGAAAGAACCATACCGTTTACCGGGGCAACTATCCGGGTGTAAGCCAGGTTGGTGTTGGCGTTACTGACGCTGATTTGCTGCTGCTCAATCTGCCCGTCAATTACCGCCAGCTGCGAGCGCTGAACCTGCAGCTCTGCTTCGGCCGATTCGATATCCTGACGGGCAGCTGCCTTTTCGGCATACATTTCCTGGGTGCGTCGCAGGGCCAGGCGGGCGCGTTTCAGTTGTGCCTGGGCAGCCAGCTTCTGCGCCTGCAAACTGTTCAGCCCCACCTGAGCCTCTTTGAGGGTGTTTTCGGACAGGGTGGGATCAATAATGCCAAGCAGTTGCCCCTGCTTAACCGTATCACCGGGGCTGACGTAAAGATTTTTCAGTTGACCTGAGGCCTGAGAGCCGACATCAACCCGGCGCACAGGCTGCAGGATGCCGGACACGGAAAGCACATGTTCAAGATTACCGCGAGCCACCGTTGTGGTGAGGGGCGGCGGGTCAGCCCGATGGGCGTGATACCCCCAGACGGTGAGTGCCACCACGGCCAGAGCCAGTATCAGTAAAAGTCCCATTTTTCGCAGCAGTGTCATTCGGCTTCCTGTCGGTTGCGGATAGCGGTGAGTTTTATCCGCGTCGGGATAATAGCGAATAACAGGTTGACGCGGCAGATGCCGGCGTCACCATCACGGGAGGTCTGATGCCTGTAATATTTATTCTGAGAAGGTTGCAGTCGAACCGTACAAAATCGCATATTAATTATATTTTTTAAGCATATTGAGTGAATTAGAGAAAACGAGGCGCTTTCCGTTATTGTCAGTGATTCTGCGGCTTATGGCCTGCCTGAGTTTGGTGATCCCGGCAGGGACCTCAGCCTGTACTGTTTCGATAATGCTTCGAATTTAAGTTTTTTAAAATCATTCAGTTATGTTGTTAAGTCGGGCCTTGAGCCTATCCCATCAGGCTATTTTATTTGCCAGTTTGTTGATGGGCAGTGCTCAACATCCTCACGTAGTTCGTGTACGCTCCGGTTTTTGCGCGCTGGCCTTGTCCAGACTGCCGGCGACAATGACGCCTGGTGGGATAGGTTCTTATACCTCTTCCCGCCAGGCAGGGCATAATATGCTGCCGGGCGTAGGAATTATTCCTGCCGCGGCGCAATGAAAGTGCCCGGAGCAGGCAAGTCCACCGGCCATTCAACGTTATACCATCCCGATCATATTGCTATTAACACCGGGTTCAGCCAGCATCCCACGCCGTTGATAATAACGGACGGCTTATTTACCGTACCGATGCACAATACGCAGAATAATATTAACGGTGAAATAACCACCGAATACCCCCGTACAGGGCATGCCGTGCTTAATAATCAGGAAATATTATCAGCAATAATGCCTTTTAAACAGCTTCTTATTTTTACTATTAATTGGAATATTCTGATTTTTCCTCACTCGCGAAAATCAATTGTAAGATAGGGGCGGCTCTCCTTATGTTTTCGTATTCATTTAAGAACAAGGTGGATTTTATGCATAAAATATATCTTTATATTCGATCTCGTATTTCATTATTATCAAAAGCATTTCTCTTCTTATTCATTTTCTCAGCGTCAACGACGCCCGGCTGGTGTGATTATCTGGGGCAGGTTACCGTTGACGGCAATGTTCCGCTTAACCCGACTTATCAACAGGTATGGCAGGCGCACTGGGGAGCGGCCTACGACAAATGTAAAACATCCCACAGCAAAACAAAGTCTGTCAACTTAATGGAATGGGTACCCTTTTTCGATCAAAAACCGCACTCCTACCTTAAAATATCGAGTTTGTGGGAGTGCCATTCCTGATTGCGTTGATAATCGTCAGATATTTTGCAGCACCGATAGCAGGTAGCTGAATGTTACCAACATCCTGTGAGCTGGCGTCCGGCAGATATATTTATGGCCATGCCATTGTTGCCAGAGTGTATACGCCTGCGGATATCTGAGAATAACGCATTGCCATATCATAAGGAGGCCTTATTGGGCTAAACCGCGCCAACAAAATGAGATAAGCTGGGTATGTTTTCAGCCTTCTTTTGCATGGAATGGTTCTGCCCAATAATTCCCTGTCACCCGGACCAAAAGTAACAGACCCGCCGATCCCCGCGTACCAGCGCGGCGCGGGGAGACCAGCTCATTTCCTGAGGAATATCCCGCAATTCATTGCCGGAAGTGGCGTCGCCTGGCTGAGTATTATGGCGAAAAGCAACAGGTGTGTGTCACGCTGCGTCAGGATGGCGCCTGCCGCCGGGGCGGGAGCTCTTACCCTCTGCACGTCGCTGTACACCATGCAGAATATGACGATCAAAGCCATACTGAACGCTTGCGATGTAACATAAGGTGCTGTGCCGGAGCAGAATATTGTCAGCCGCCATCCTGCGGCGTGGTCCGGTGCAGTGAAACGGTTGCCCTGCATGGAGTACTGAAGGCGCGACGTCTGACCCGGACCGGTAACAGGCGTGCTGAACAGTACCGACCGATCGTTTCCTGTGCCGCGTATTATTGGGCGATGGGGCTGTGTCGCAGCGCGGTTGGTCATCATGCCGGACTGCGTTGAGTTCTGTCAGTGGTGCGAAACGATGCCGCCGGAGAGCGACGTGGCTTGTGTGAGCAGCGCTCACCGTCTGTTGCCTGGCTCTTCACCGTCCAAAACAGTCATTCCCCTGGCGTTCGCTGGCGAAAATTACGAAAAACGCACAAAAGGTCAGTGCAGTTTTTTGGGCTGTCGATACAATGACGCTTTTATATCTGGCAGCGGAGACAATCATGCTGGAATTACTGATTGGTCTTGGGGAAGCTATCCTCATGGTTCCCGTGGTGATGGCGATCATTCTGGGACTGATTTACGGACTGGGTGAAGTATTTAACGTTATCTCTAAAATAGGTCATCGTGATGACCAGCCAGCGAAAAACCGCCGGTAACACCATTTCCCTTCACGCCCGGATATGCCGGGCGTTTGTTTTTCCGAACGGCCTCAACTTCCTGCTATTCCTGCCGATAATTCCGGTGACAGTGTTTTTTGTCTCGTTACAGTATCAGGCAGATAACGACACCTAATGGAGAACACCATGTCTTTGAAGTTAAGCCATTTCTTTGTTGGTGCTGCGCTCAGTGCCGGTGTGGCTACACATGCCCTTGCGGCAGATAACATCACCGTTTTTGCGGCAGCGTCTTTGACCAATGCGATGGAAGATATCGCGGTTCAGTATCAGAAAGGCAAAGCAGTGAAGGTGGTAACCTCTTTTGCTTCTTCCTCAACGCTGGCCCGTCAGATCGAACAGGGCGCGCCTGCCGATCTGTTTATCTCTGCCGACCAACAGTGGATGGACTACGCAGCGCAAAAAAAGAGTATCGATACCTCCAGCCGGGTTACCTTGCTGGGTAACGATCTGGTGCTGGTGGCCCCGGCGATAAGTCAGCCGCAGAAGGTGACCCTCTCTGCCTCCACCGACTGGAAAAGCCTGCTGAAAGGCCAGCGTTTGTCGGTGGGTGACCCGGATCATGTTCCCGCCGGGATCTATGCCAAAGAGGCATTGCAACAGCTGGGGGCCTGGTCTGAGCTGGAACCTGAACTGGCGCGGGGCAACAGCGTGCGTGCCGCGCTGGCGCTGGTTGAACGTAATGAAACACCTTACGGTATCGTCTATGGATCTGATGCGGTAGCCAGTGAAAAAGTTACCGTAGTGGGGGTGTTTCCTGAAAACAGCCATAAGCCGGTGGAATACCCGATGGCGATGACGGGTGAGCATCACTCTGCCGCCGTGTCAGACTTTTATCAGTA
This sequence comes from Erwinia psidii, assembly GCF_003846135.1. Classification (GTDB taxonomy): domain Bacteria; phylum Pseudomonadota; class Gammaproteobacteria; order Enterobacterales; family Enterobacteriaceae; genus Erwinia; species Erwinia psidii. Next base: position 258,097 of record NZ_RHHM01000007.1, on the reverse strand, counting down.
TCTGAAAGGCCCACAGGCTGCCGCCGTGTTCAAACGCTATGGATTTACACCTAAATCATGATCCTTACTGACCCCGAATGGCAGGCTGTTGCCCTCAGTCTCAAGGTTTCCGGCGTGGCGGTGCTGTGCAGTCTGCCGGTCGGGATCGCGATGGCGTGGCTGCTGGTGCGCTGCCGTTTTCCCGGCAAAACCCTGCTTGACAGCCTGGTTCACCTGCCGCTGGTGCTGCCGCCGGTAGTGGTGGGATATCTGCTGCTGCTGGGGTTTGGGCGTCGTGGTCTGATTGGTGAATATCTGTATAACTGGTTTGGCTTTACCTTTGCATTCAGCTGGCGTGGAGCGGCGTTGGCCTCTGCAGTGATCGCTTTTCCGCTGATGGTCAGGGCGATCCGTCTGGCACTGGAAGGGGTCGATGGCAGAATCGAACTGGCCGCCCGCACGCTGGGGGCTGGCCGCTGGCGGGTGTTTTTTACCATCACGCTGCCGCTGATGCTGCCGGGAATTATTGCAGGAATGGTGCTGGCCTTTGCCCGTTCGCTGGGAGAGTTTGGTGCCACAATCACCTTTGTGTCCAATATTCCCGGCGAAACCCGCACCCTGCCTTCCGCCATGTACACCTTAATTGAAACGCCGGGAGCAGAAAACGCTGCGGCACGGCTTTGTGTGATTGCGATTATGCTGGCGCTGGTGTCGCTGTGGGCGTCGGAATGGCTGGCCCGCTGGGGCCGTAAGCGACTGGGGGGCGGATGCTAGCGTTAAATTTCACCCAGCGTCTTGGGGATCACCTGCTTAAAATTAATGCCCAGCTACCGTCGAAGGGGATTACCGCTATTTTTGGCGTCTCCGGCGCGGGAAAAACCTCGCTGATTAACGCCATCGGCGGTTTATCGCAGCCGCAGGAAGGGCGTATTGTGCTGAATGGCAGAGTGCTCAGCGATGCTGAGAACGGGGTGTATCTGCCGCCGGAAAAACGGCGTGCGGGCTATGTTTTCCAGGACGCCAGGCTGTTTCCCCACTACCGGGTGCGCGGTAATCTTGCCTACGGTATGACGAGGAGTATGCGGTCACAGTTTGATCCGCTGGTCAGGCTGCTGGGGATTGAACATCTGCTGGATCGTTTTCCTGCCTCACTGTCCGGTGGTGAAAAACATCGGGTCGCCATTGGTCGGGCGCTGCTGACCGCACCAGAAATTTTGCTGATGGATGAACCGCTGGCGTCGCTGGATCTGTTGCGCAAACGGGAGCTGTTACCCTATCTGCAATCGCTGGCGAAACAGGTAGAGATCCCCATTCTCTATGTCAGCCACAGTCTGGATGAAATTGTACATCTGGCGGATAATGTCCTGCTGCTGGACAATGGCGAGGTAAAAGCGCTGGATACGCTGGAGAAAGTCTGGGCCAGTAGCGCGATGCGGCCCTGGTTACCGTATGCAGATTTGAGCAGCGTACTGCGCGTGCAGGTGCTGGAGCAGCATCCGCACTATGCGATGACCGCACTTTCGCTGGGCGATCAGCATATCTGGGTCAGTCGGGTGGATGCACCGCTGAAAACGCCGATGCGCATCCGTATTCAGTCCGCCGATGTTTCGCTGGTGCTGCAACCGCCTGCCAACAGTAGCATTCGTAATGTTATTCCGGCACAGGTCGCTGAACTGGTGGAAGTTGGCCAGCAGATTGAGGTCAAACTGCTGGTGGGATTAAGCGAAATCTGGGCGAGGATCACCCCGTGGGCGAAAGATGAACTGATGATCAAACCGGGAATGTGGCTCTATGCACAGATCAAAAGCGTGGCCATCACCCCCTGACGGGTTCACAGTATTTCGCGGCAGATGGTTTCTGCGATACCCGGCTGCAGATTAGTGCCGATAACCCGGCCCGCCCGGGCTTTAATCGCCTCGTCGGCGTTACCCATCGCCACACCAAGCCCTGCCGTTTCCAGCATACTCAGGTCGTTATAGTTATCGCCAAAAGCCAGCACGTCGCTCATCTGCAACCCTTCTGCTGCCACCCACTCAGCCAGACGTTTTCCTTTGCTGTTACCGGCGTTGGCAATATCCACCTGATCGTGCCATGACCATTCGCAGGCCAGTCCCAGCGTTTTTTCCACCTCATTAACGCAGTGTTGCAGGGCAACGGTATCCGGGTGGGACAGGGCAAATTTCCAGATATTGTCAGCCTGCTCAGCCGCGTTTGCCAGGCTGTCCACCCTGACGAACACCGGGCGCTGATGTTCAGGTAGCCCCTGGCCCCATTGAATGGTGCGACTGACATGGCCGGTTTCGGTCTGCCAGAGCATGGCATTATCCACATACAGCAGTCCGTCGATACCCGCTTTATCCAGTAGCGTAATGACCTGCTGCGCCTGCGGTTTTGGCAGCGGATCGGATTTCAGGACGTTTTTTGCATGATAATCATACAAATAGGTGCCATTACAGCAGATTGCAGGTGTATCCAGCGCCAGTGCCTGATAAAAAGGATGGATAGCAACATGATGGCGACCCGTGACGATAATCACTTTTACACCCGCCTCGCGGGCCTTTTGCAGCGCGACCAGCGACTCAGGAAGAATGGTTTTGGCGGGGGTAAGCAGGGTGCCATCGAGGTCCAAAGCAATAATGCGATAACTCATAAACGGTTCCGAAATTGACTGAACAGAAAGGGTTGAGTGTACACCTGCGGGCGGCCCAACAAAACCGCCGCAACAATCCCTCCACGCGACGGGGAAAAACACGCTACCCTTTGCGGCAAAGCAAATCCCGAAAAAGGAGTACTGATGAAACAGGTCGTTTATACCGCCAGCCCGGAAAGCCAGCAGATCCACGTTTGGCAGCTTGACCATGAAGGCGCGCTGACGCTGTTACAGGTGGTGGATGCGCCGGGGCAGGTACAGCCGATGGTGGTCAGCCCGGACAAACGTTTTCTCTATGTTGGCGTGCGCCCGGAATTTCGCATTGTCGCCTTCAGGATCGATGATCAAGGCAAGCTGCAGGAAGCCGGTCATGCGGCGTTGCCGGGGAGTCCGACCCATATTTCCCTCGACCGTCAGGGGCGCTTTATCTTTGTCGGCTCTTATAACGATGCCTGCGTCAGTGTTTCTCCGGTCAACGCCGACGGCCTGCCGGGTGAGCCACTACAGGTAATCAGCGGGCTGGAAGGCTGCCATTCGGCGAATATCGATGTTGATAACAACATTCTGTTTGTGCCCGCGCTGAAACAGGATCGCATTTGTCTGTTTGATTTGCAGGAGAACGGCACACTGCAACCGCGCCCGCAGTCGCAGGTGACCACCGCCGCGGGCGCGGGTCCCCGTCATATGGTGTTTCATCCCGGCAAAGCGTTCGCCTACTGTGTCAATGAACTGGACAGCAGCGTGGATGTCTGGCAGCTGAACAACGGGAACGGTGAGGTGGTGCGGGTGCAGAGCCTTGATATGATGCCCGCCGGCTTCAGCGGCACCCGCTGGGCGGCAGATATTCATCTGACGCCGGATGGTCGCCATCTCTACAGCTGCGACCGGACTGCCAGTCTGATAACGGTGTTCAACGTGAGCGACGACGGTGGTCAACTGACGGTAGCAGGGCATCAGCCTACGGAAACCCAGCCGCGCGGGTTTAACATTGACCACAGCGGCAACTATCTGGTGGCTGCCGGGCAGAAGTCACATCATATTGAAGTCAGTAAAATCAGCGCGGCGCAGGGATTACTGCAACCGCTGGCGCGCTATGCCGTTGGCCAGGGGCCAATGTGGGTGACCATCGCGGCAATCTGATGCTTAAGCGACATCCTGGTCGTGGATAACAGGCAGAAAAAAGGGGCGATATTCGCCCCTTTGTGCCGGTAAGGTGATGCTCAGCTATAGATTGCCGTCACTGACGCGCTGCCCAGCTGATGAAAATGAATATTAAAACCGAGGTAAGCGCCGCTGGCGTTTTCATCCACGTCGAGCTTTTCCACGTCGAGGGCATACACCGTAAAGATGTAGCGGTGGCTTTCTCCTTTGGGCGGTGCTGCGCCACCGTAGCCCGCCTTACCAAAATCCGTGCGGGTCTGTACCGTGCCGGAAGGCAGTTCAGCCACGCCGGAACCGGCTCCCTGTGGCAGTACGCGGGTATCCGCTGCCAGGTTTGCCACACCCCAGTGCCACCAGCCGGAGCCTGTCGGTGCATCGGGGTCGTAGCAGGTTATCGCAAAACTTTTCGTACCGGCCGGAACGTCGTCCCAAATCAGATGCGGAGACAGATTGTCTCCGGTGTAGCCCATGCCGTTAAAAACCTGCCGTTCAGGCAACTTATCGCCATCGTTAAAATCCTGGCTAAACAGTTTCATTCCACCTCCTGGTGTTTATGAGCGTAGCAGTTTTAGCAGCGCTTTAGCTGCGGCGGCGGAGGATGCCGGATTTTGCCCGGTGACCAGCAGCCCGTCGGTGAGGGTGAAAACGCCCCAGTCGACGGTTTTTTCGTAGTGGGCACCCAGTGCAATCAGCGCATCCTCGACCAGAAAAGGTACCACATTTGTCAGTCCAACGGCGCGTTCTTCGCTGTTACTGAAACCGGTGACGTGTTTACCGGCCACCAGCATACTGCCATCGGCATTTTTCACCTGCCGCAGTACGCCTGGAGCGTGGCAGACCGCCCCGACGGGTTTACCGTTGGCACAGAAGTTTTCGATCAGTTCAATGCTGTGCCGATCTTCTGCCAGATCCCACAGCGGACCGTGGCCACCCGGATAAAACACCGCATCAAAGTTGCTGCTGTCGATGGTGGCCAGCCGCTGTGTATTGGCCAGCGCCTGCCGTGCGACCATATCCTGGCGGAAACGTTGCGTCTCTGTTGTTTGCGCATCCGGCTGGTCACTCACCGGATCGAGCGGCGGCTGTCCTCCTGCCGGGGACGCCAGCACAATACTGGCTCCGGCATCACGGAAGACATAATAAGGTGCCGCAAATTCCTCCAACCAGAATCCGGTTTTTTTGCCGGTATCACCCAGTCGATCGTGCGAGGTCAGCACCATTACTATTTTCATTCTGTTTTCCTCATGGCTTATCGCCTGCGACTTTTACCAGCACCTTGCCGAAATTTTTGCCTTCCAACATGCCGATAAAGGTTTCCGGGGCGTTATCCAGCCCTTCAACAATATCCTCACGGAAGATGAAACGATCTTCCGCCACCCACTGGCTCATTTGCCTGAAAAATTCACCGAAGCGATGACCATAGTCCTGATTGATGATAAAGCCCTGCACGCGAAGCCGTTTACGCAGGATAGCGCTTTGAAATTGCGCGAGTTGGTCAGGGGCAGACGATTTTTCTGTACGGTTGTAATCGGCAATCAGACCACAAACCGGGATGCGTCCTCTGGTGTTCATTAACGGCAATACGGCGTTAAAAACCTGACCGCCAACGCTTTCAAAATAGATATCGATACCATCACGACAATAGCGCTTGAGCGATGCCGCCAGATCGGCACTGCGGTGGTCGAGACAGCGATCAAAACCCAGCACGGCTTCGGCATAGCGGCATTTTTCCGCCCCACCGGCAATGCCGACCACGTAACAGCCTTTCAGTTTGGCGATTTGTCCCACTATTGAACCCACCGCCCCCGTCGCGGCAGCCACCACCACAGTTTCACCGGGTTGTGGATTACCAATGTCCAGCAGTCCCATATATGCGGTGAAGCCGGTCATGCCCAACATCCCCAGTGCCCACGAAGGATGTTTCAGCACCGGGCCGCTCAGTTTGAACAGATCTTTGCCATCGGAGAGGGCGAAATCCTGCCAGCCATTCTGGCTGACCACCCAGTCACCCGGCTGGTAATCATCATGGGCGGATTGCTCAACGACAGCTACCGTCCCGGCGCTCATCACCTCGTTAATCTGAACCGGAGCAACATAAGAGGGGGCATCACTCATACGACCACGCATATAGGGGTCCAGTGAAAGCCAGACGGTGCGCAGGAGGATTTGTCCGCTGGCCGGGGCCGGACGGTGTTCTGTTTCCATACGGAAATTGGCACCTGTTGGTGCACCCTGCGGCCGTGACGCCAGTACGATACGGCGGTTAGTCTGTTTATCTTGTGGCATATTTTCCTTCTTATTTCGCAACCAGCTTTTTAAAAGCGTAGTGCATTCGCGGTACTTATGTGCTGTATATTGCGGTAAATCAGGACTGTCTGATAACCCTATTTTTCGGCAGGTGAAAATAACGGGACTGTATTTTTTTGCGGGGGGTGTTGCGTTTCAGGTGAAATACTTTACGGTTTTTGGTCATCAATTATCTGGAATAAAATTGTTTTTTATCAATATATTAAAAGGCATCTGTCGGATGGCGCCTACACAGGAAGGCGCGGGTGGGAGTCACCATAAATACCATTGATAAATAAGCTGGTATAACGGGTTGTACAAAAATGTGGACAGGCCGTTTTTTATTATCTTGTGACAGTGAAAATACGGTTTATTGATTTTCGTGTGCGTTCATTTGGTTAAAGGCAGCATGACTGGCATTTATATTTTTTCAGGTGCCTTAGATCGTAAACCCGGTGTAAATGCGGTTCTGACAAACAGCATGGCGGACGCCGTAATATCAACCGAACGGCAGTTTTTACGCGCTTATTGTTCACAATACCGTTAGCGCCAGGTGCACCCCGGTGCCGCCTGCATCCTCCCGCCGGGCGTGGAATATTGACAAACCGTTCAGCGTCCGGCTGCCACGCTGCGATTTAACGGTGGCTCAGTGGAACAGTGAGGGATCATCCAGCGCGTCGGCAATGGCCTCCACCAGCTTCATCAGTGCTTCTGGCGCAATCAAATAAGGTGGCATCATATAAATCAGTCTGCCAAAGGGGCGCAGCCAGACGCCTCTCCCGACAAAGAATGCCTGGATGCGCGCCATATTTACCGGCCGCTGGGTTTCAATTACCCCGATAGCTCCCAACACGCGTGCATCGGCGACGGCGGCCTTCTGTTTCAGCGGTAGCAGGGCAGAGCGCAACCGCGCCTCAATACCGGCAACCTGCTGCTGCCAGTGGTTTTCCTGCAATATTGCCAGACTTTCACTGGCCACGGCACAGGCCAGCGGATTGGCCATAAACGTTGGGCCATGCATAAAGCAGCCCGCTTCGCCGTTGCTGATGGTGCTGGCCACTTCCCGGGTGGTAAGCGTGGCAGAGAGTGTCATGGTGCCTCCGGTCAGCGCCTTGCCGACACAGAGAATATCAGGGGCAATCCCCGCATGTTCACAGGCAAACAGCCTGCCGGTACGGCCAAATCCGGTGGCGATTTCATCGGCGATCAGCAGCAAACCATGGCGATCACAGAGTTCGCGCACCCGCTGCAAATAGTGAGGATGATAAAAACGCATCCCGCCAGCGCCCTGTACGACAGGCTCGAGGATAACGGCGGCCAGTTCACCGGCGTGCAGTGCTGCCAGGCGGGCGAAATCATCAATGTCGTTCTCCTGCCAGCTGTCACTGAAACGGCACTGCGGTGCAGGGGCAAACAAATGGTCGGGTAGATAGCCCTGATAGAGGCTGTGCATGGCGTTCTGCGGATCGCATACTGACATCGCGGCAAAGGTATCACCGTGGTAGCCGTTACGCAGGGTGAGGAAGCGCTGGCGGCGTTCGCCGCGCGCCTGCCAGTATTGCAGCGCCATTTTCATTGACACTTCCACTGCCACTGACCCCGAATCTGCCAGAAAAACACACTCCAGCCCCGGTGGCGTCATCGCCACCAGCCTGCGGCACAGTGCCACTGCTACCGGATGGGTAATACCCCCGAACATCACATGTGACATCTGTTCAATCTGTGCGCACATCGCCTGATTCAGACGAGGATGGTTGTAGCCATGAATGGCCGACCACCAGGAAGACATACCGTCAACCAGTTCACGCCCGTCGTCCAGAAAGAGTGATGTTCCCCGTGCGGCCACCACCGGATAAACCGGCAGCGGTTTGCTCATTGAAGTGTAGGGGTGCCAGATATGCTCACGGTCAAACGTCAGATCGGAAGGGGTCATAAATGTCTTGTAAACCAATTTCAAAAAAATTAGTTTACAGCGATAACCAGGTAATAACCACAAATGACAGACCTTTTTGGAGCAAGCAATGGCACATCGCTGGACGATCGCGCAGGCACAGACCCTGTTTGATAAGCCTTTTCTCGAACTGCTGTTTGAGGCGCAGCAGGTTCACCGGCAGCATTTCGATCCCCGCCAGGTTCAGGTCAGTACGCTGTTGTCGATCAAAACCGGCGCCTGCCCGGAAGACTGTAAATACTGCCCGCAGAGCGCACGCTACAAAACCGGGCTGGAAACGGAGCGGCTGATGGAAGTGGAAGAGGTGTTGACCTCTGCCCGTAAAGCGAAAGCAGCCGGTTCGGACCGTTTTTGTATGGGGGCGGCGTGGAAAAATCCTCATGAGCGCGATATGCCGTACCTTGAACAGATGGTGAAAGGGGTGAAAGCCATGGGGCTGGAAACCTGTATGACGCTGGGTACGCTAAGTGGTGACCAGGCGGCGCGTCTGGCCAGTGCCGGACTGGATTTTTACAATCATAATCTGGATACCTCGCCGGAATTTTACGGCAACATCATCACCACCCGTAGTTATCAGGAACGCCTCGATACGCTGGGCAAAGTGCGGGATGTCGGAATTAAAGTCTGCTCCGGCGGCATTGTTGGCCTTGGTGAAACGGTTAACGATCGTGCCGGCCTGCTGGTGCAGCTGGCCAATCTGCCCACTCCGCCGGAAAGCGTGCCCATCAATATGCTGGTCAAGGTAAAAGGCACGCCGCTGGCAGATAACGATGACGTCGATCCGTTCGATTTTATCCGCACCATTGCCGTTGCCCGTATTATGATGCCGGCTTCCCATGTCCGCCTTTCCGCAGGTCGTGAGTCGATGAGTGAACAGACCCAGGCGATGTGTTTTATGGCCGGGGCGAACTCCATTTTCTACGGCTGCAAACTGCTGACCACGCCAAACCCGGAAGAAGACAAGGATCTGCAACTGTTCCGTAAACTGGGGCTGAATCCGAAGCAGACCACCACCGGATTTGGTGATAACGAACAGCAACAGGCGCTGGCCAGTCAGCTGATGCAGGGTGATACCGAACTGTTCTACAACGCGGCGTTGTAAATGAGCTGGTCACAACGTATCAGCCTGGCGCTGGAAAATCGCCGGGAGCAGGGGCAGTTTCGCCAGCGCTGTGTCAGTGAACGGGGGGATGCACGCACGCTTGATATTGACGGGCGGCGCTATCTTAATTTTTCCGGCAATGATTACCTTGGTCTGAGCCACGATCCAGACATCATCAACGCCTGGCGGCAGGGCGCGGAGCGATACGGCGTTGGCGCGGGAGGCTCCGGCCATGTCACTGGCTACAGATTGCCACATCAGCAGTTTGAACAGCAGCTGGCGGACTGGCTTGGCTACCCCAGGGCGCTGTTGTTTATTTCCGGCTTTGCCGCCAATCAGGCGGTGATTGCGGCGCTGAACGGAAAAGATGATCGGATCTTCGCCGATAAACTGTCTCACGCCTCACTGCTGGAGGCGTCCGCCCTCAGTCCGGCACTGCTACGACGCTTTACCCATAATCAGCCTGATTCGCTGGCCAGACTGCTTGCCGCTTCACCGCATCAGGGCGAAACCCTGGTGGTGACCGAAGGCGTGTTCAGTATGGACGGTGACAGCGCTCCGCTGGCTGAACTGCACCGGCTTACCCGTCTTCACGGTGGCTGGCTGATGGTGGACGATGCCCACGGTATTGGCACCTGCGGTGAGCAGGGCAAGGGCAGTTGCTGGCAGCAACAGGTTCAGCCGGAGCTGTTAGTGGTCACTTTTGGTAAAGCATTCGGTATCAGCGGGGCGGCGGTACTGTGTGCTAATGACACGGCTGATTATCTGTTGCAGTTTGCCCGCCACCTGATTTACAGCACCGCCATGCCTCCGGCACAGGTTTGCGCCCTGCAAACCGCCTTGTCCCGCATTCAGCAGGGGGATGAACTGCGGCAACGGCTGCGACAGAATATTGCCCTGTTCCGCCACGGAGCGGAGCAGCTGGGACTGACAATACCGCCGTCAACCACGGCCATTCAGCCGCTGATCGTGGGGTCTGAACATCATGCATTACGGATGGCGGCGACGATGCGACAGCAGGGATACTGGTTGACCGCTATCCGGCCGCCCACGGTGCCTCCGGGCACGGCCAGACTACGGATCACCCTGACGGCACGTCACCATGCAGAAGATATTCAGGGCTTACTGGAGGCGTTGTATGCTGCAAACCGTTAATAAACAGGCCATTGCCAGGGCATTTGGTCGGGCGGCATCAGGCTATGACCAGTACGCTGAACTGCAACGCAGAAGCGGTGAACAGCTGGCCAGCTATGCCCGGTGGCGTCAGGGCCGGAAAATTCTTGATGCCGGCTGTGGTACCGGCTGGTTCAGCCAGCGCTGGCGTCGCGCCGGAAATCAGGTGACCGCGCTCGATTTATCAGCAGAGATGTTGTTTCAGGCCAGGTCACAACAGGCTGCCGACCATTACCAGCCGGGGGACATTGAAGCTTTACCCTTCGCTGAACCGCAGTTTGATCTGTGCTGGAGCAACCTTGCCGTGCAATGGTGCAGTGACTTAAGCATGGCCCTGCAGGAATTGCGCCGGGTGACGTTGCCGGGAGGTCAGGTGCTGTTCTCCACGCTTGCAGCCGGCTCGCTCAGTGAGCTGAATACCGCCTGGCAGGTGCTTGATTTAAATGCGCCGGTTAATCGTTTTCTGACGGTTGATGCCATACGTGAGGCGGGGCAATCGCTGGGGGCACAGTTGCATCAGCAAACGCTGACGCTGGCATTCCCGGACCTGCTCAGCACGCTGCGTTCACTGAAGGGAACCGGCGCTACTCATCTGCATCAGGGGCGTGATGGGATGATACTCAGTCGTCGTCACCTGCAACAATTAACGCAGCACTGGCCGCGCGACAGGCGCGGATTTCTGCTCAGTTACCATCTGGTGTATGGAGTAATCGATTGTGACTAAATGCTGGTTTATTACCGGAACAGATACTGAAGTTGGCAAAACCGTGGCAAGTCAGGCACTGCTGCAGGCTGCACGCTCCGCGGGTTTTCGCGCGGTGGGATACAAGCCGGTGGCATCAGGCTGTGAGCTGACGCCGGAAGGTGTTCGTAACAGTGACGCGCTGGCCCTCCAGCGCAACAGTGTACTGTTGTTGCCCTATGAGGATATTAATCCTCTGGCATTTATGGAGCCGACTTCACCCCATATCGCCAGTGAACTGGAGCAGCGGCCCATTCTTTTTTCCCGGCTTTCGGCCGGGCTGGCAGCGTTGAGCCGTCAGGCTGACTGGGTATTAACAGAAGGGGCAGGAGGCTGGTACACACCGCTGTCGGCCAGCACCACCTTTGCTGACTGGGTGGTACAGGAACAACTGCCGGTCGTGCTGGTGGTGGGAATCAAACTTGGCTGCATCAATCATGCGATGCTCACTGCACAGGCAATTCAGACCAGCGGACTGCGGCTGGCAGGATGGATTGCTAATGTGGTACAGCCTGCCGGCAGGCGACACGCTGAATATCTGGCCAGCCTGCAACAGCGGCTGGCGGCACCCATGCTGGGCGAAATTCCGCATCTTTCTGACAGCACGCAGTTTGAGCGACTGGGGCACTTTGTCACGCTCCCGGAATAACCCCGGTAACAACGGTCGGTTCCGTCAGGCTATTTTACCCTGCTCTCCAGGTCAGGGGCAGTGCCTGTCATCCTGACGTACAACGGTACTCTCCAGTGGTGATGCACCGATCGTGTCCGTTCTTTATATTTACAGGCTTACGCAATTACGCCCGTTGGGCCAGCTTCTGGATGGCTGGCGATTTTCTCTTATTTATTGGTGATAATAAGGCCGAATTGCGCGGGGCCTCTTTTTTATTTCTTATGTAAATTTTGTAGCCGGATGCGGTGACGGACTGTGGTCGTCTGTTTTCTTTAACCGTGTCGTTAATCACCGTTTTTTGAAATATTTCATTTATCAGATACTGTAGCCTCTTTGGCGCGTTGTTTAGCCAGCAGAAATAGCATCATTATTTTATATAAAAGGAGCCGAAAGATGGCGCTGGACCCTATTGTAATAAGACCTTATTCAACTGTGTCACCTTATAATCAACTTTCAACGGATAAGTATGACAAATCCGGTATTCCAGGTAAATTGTCATCGGTCAAAAATGAGAATGCAGAAAAGATGGTACAGAAGCTCTCAGATCCTGCGGCGGTTCCTGACGGCGGTGGGGAGCAAAATTTTGGATTACTGAAATCAATAAAATCCTGTTTTTGCAGCAGTCAGGCAGGTGACAGGAATATATCTGATGGCGAAAAAGACCAGGGTTTATTTCTTAAGGATGGAAAAACATATCATATGATCAGGGTGTCTGATGACCAGAAAGGCTCCGCCGCGTTTACACCGTGGCCGTTTAGGTTAGCACGGTAAAAAGGAGAGCGGGAGCAGTCAGATTGATCATGTGGTAACGTGCCGGAAATATGTCCCCGAGCAGCAGGAGTAACCTGTGCCAAAATAATCATTTACAATCTGGCATACCATAAAATTAAACAATATATGCCAAAAGGATCAGACATCAGTGACGTTTGTTGGTCAGTAATAAATATTCGCCTCAGCTCCTGAACGGCAGCGCACAATACTGACCACACCCGTTACGTTAACCCGTCAACCCCTACTCAGTGCTACGGCGGGCGATCAGGTTACCGTCAGCCAGGTATTGATAATCTGTTCATCCAGTTGCGCCATTTTGCCATGCGCCACATTGCGCCCACGGTGCAGCAGCAAAAAATAGTCGGCGACGCGGCGGATAAATGATATCCGCTGTTCCAGCAGCAGGATTGTCAGGCCAAAATCATTATTCAGTCGGTGAATAAGGTTGCCCATTTCTTCTTCAAGCCAGGGCGACATCCCTCCCGTTGGCTCATCCAGGATCAGCAGTTTTGGCTTTAACACCAGCGCTCTGGCCAGCGCCAGCTGTTGCTGCTGATCGAGTGACAGCTCGCCGCTGCGCTGGTGACGCCTGGAATAAAGCGCCGGAAAAAGTTCGTAGATCATCTGTGGAATGGCGCGATGACGCTCCTGTCCGGCACCGGCCAGCAGGGCAATTTGCAGATTCTCCTCGACGTTAAGCTGCGAGAAAATCTGACGCCCCTGCGGTACGTAGCCAATGCCCAGCGCGGCACGTTGCTCCACCGGTTGCAGCAGCAGGTTTTGCGGCGGCAGGTCGGCCTCCTGCCAGGTCATTGAACCGCTGTTGATGGGCAGATGGCCCATAATACAGTTGACCAGGGTTGTTTTTCCCATTCCCGGCTGTCCCAGCACCCCGGTACAGGTGCCGGGAGCTAAATCCAAATCCACATCCCACAGAATATGGTTTTGCCCATAGAACTGATTGACTGAACGTAAGCTGAGCATCTGACACTCTCCTTCATAAATACCGTTTAAGATCGCACCTGAATGCATCCGCTTTCCGCTGTATGACAAACGGTCCTGATTGCAAAACGCCTGTGGTTGTCTACCTTCCACGCTGCGGTGTCTCAGCAGGAGGCGGTGAATAATTTTATGCAATTACAGTGCCAGTTCCAGAAAGTGCCACAAGCGGGCAATCAGGCGACAAAACAGCCGCATAAATAGTCAGAAATGTTAAACAATTGCCCTGGGTAATTTCCATTTGCACTTTTGTGGTGCCTGTGTTTATTACTTTTTGCAAAGACATGCGGTCTGGGGGGATAATTTCCGCCGTAAAAAACGTAGCGCTTATGCAGAAAATATGCATTCCAGGGCCGGATTTCCCTGTGCCGTGGGCAAAAAAAAATCCAAAAAAAATATTTGCGGCCATATTAATGACGCAATGACGATTTATACACATCAGACGGCTCAGGCGCTGTAATCAGTTATCCACTATTCCTGTGGATAAACTTGTGTATGAACAACTGAAAACCTGCGGAAAACGAGGGTGGACGCGGCCTGAGCTTAGATTGCTCCTAAAGATCTCACAAATTAAAATCATCTTAAATTCAATTAATTATCTAAAATCAAGCCATCCTGAGCCTGGTGACAATCTGGCGCGACATTTTGTCAGAACATATTGACAAATGTTAAATGCCCAGGCTGCCTGGGGATAGTTTGCCGCACAGAGGGAAGCGTAATAACCTCCCAATTCTCAACAAGGCATCCCTATCGTTTACAGCAGCAGTATGGAATATTACTGTAATTATATCCAGTATTTTTCGCTGGAAAAATTGTCAGGGCGGAGTAAAATCAGTTACCGGTTGGTATGACCCTTCAACGAGTAGCCATGCAATGAGCAAAGTTTTTAAACTCAGTTCCGATTTCAAACCTTCCGGTGACCAGCCGGAAGCCATTCGCCGTCTCGAAGAGGGCCTCGAAGACGGGCTGGCTCATCAGACGCTGCTTGGGGTAACCGGATCGGGTAAAACCTTTACCGTGGCGAATGTCATTGCCGATCTCAATCGCCCCACAATGGTGCTGGCACCCAACAAAACTCTGGCAGCTCAGCTTTACGGTGAAATGAAGGCGTTTTTCCCGGATAACGCCGTGGAGTATTTTGTTTCCTATTACGATTATTATCAGCCAGAAGCCTACGTACCCAGTTCCGATACGTTTATTGAGAAAGATGCCTCGGTTAACGAGCATATTGAGCAGATGCGGCTGTCAGCCACCAAAGCCCTGCTGGAGCGGCGGGATGTGATCGTGGTGGCGTCGGTGTCAGCCATTTATGGACTGGGCGATCCAAATTTGTATCTGAAGATGATGCTGCACCTGACGCGTGGGATGGTTATCGATCAGCGGGCCATCCTGCGTCGACTGGCGGAGCTGCAATACACCCGTAACGATCAGGCTTTCCAACGCGGCACCTTCCGCGTGCGTGGTGAGGTGATTGATATCTTCCCGGCTGAATCTGACGACTACGCATTGCGGGTGGAGCTGTTTGATGAAGAAGTGGAGCGTTTATCCATCTTTGATCCCCTGACCGGTCAGGTTGACGCAGTGATCCCGCGTTATACCATCTACCCGAAAACCCACTATGTTACCCCGCGTGAACGTATTCTTCAGGCAATGGAAGAGATTAAGCTGGAGCTGGTGGATCGCCGCAAGACGCTGCTGGAAAATAACAAACTGCTGGAGGAACAGCGGTTGTCCCAACGCACCCAGTTTGACCTCGAAATGATGAACGAGCTGGGCTACTGTTCAGGGATTGAGAACTACTCGCGCTATCTGTCGGGTCGTGGACCGGGCGAACCCCCGCCAACCCTGTTTGATTATCTGCCTGCCGATGGCCTGCTGGTTATTGACGAATCCCATGTCACTATCCCACAGATTGGTGGCATGTATCGCGGCGACCGGGCGCGGAAAGAGACACTGGTGGAGTATGGCTTCCGCCTGCCGTCAGCGCTGGATAACCGACCGATGAAATTTGAGGAGTTCGAAGCCCTGGCACCGCAGACGATCTACGTCTCTGCCACACCCGGCAATTACGAACTGGAGAAGTCGGGTGGCGAAGTCATCGATCAGGTGGTGCGCCCGACCGGGTTGCTCGATCCGCTGATCGAGGTCAGACCGGTCAGTACGCAGGTGGATGATCTGCTGTCGGAGATCCGTCAACGGGTGGCAATCAACGAGCGGGTACTGGTTACCGTTCTGACCAAACGAATGGCGGAAGATCTGACCGAATATCTGGAAGAACACGGTGAACGGGTACGCTATCTGCACTCGGATATCGATACCGTTGAACGGGTCGAGATTATCCGCGATCTGAGACTGGGTAAATTTGACGTGCTGGTGGGTATTAACCTGCTGCGAGAAGGGCTGGATATGCCGGAAGTATCGCTGGTGGCTATCCTTGATGCGGATAAAGAGGGTTTTCTGCGTTCTGAGCGTTCGCTTATTCAGACTATCGGACGTGCAGCACGTAACGTCAGCGGTAAGGCGATCCTTTACGGCGACAAAATCACGCCGTCGATGGCCAGGGCCATAGGCGAGACCGAGCGTCGCCGTGAGAAGCAGGAAATCTACAATCAGCAGAACGGCATTGTCCCGCAGGCGCTGAACAAGAAAATCGCTGATATTCTTGAGCTGGGGCAGGGGACCAACAAGAGTAAAAGTAAAAACCGTGGCAAATCATCGCGCGCCGTGGTGGAAGATGACGCGATGCCGCTGGATATGTCACCGAAAGGATTGCAGAAGCAAATTCAACAACTTGAGGCAAAAATGCAGACGCATGCGCAAAATCTGGAGTTTGAAGAAGCCGCCCAGGTTCGCGACCAGCTGCATCATATGCGAGAGCTGTTTATTGCCGCTTCCTGAAAACCCGCCAGGGCGCTGAGCGATCCCCGGCAACGGGGGTAAAAAAGACAGGCACTGGCATGTTGTGAATTACTGATTTGTAGAGCCAATTCAATGACATAACTGCGATGGCTGCTCGCCAGGTATGTCAGAATTTTTTCCGTGATGCTTTAGCACCGTTTCACCAATATCGACAAAATGCTTTGCTGGATGCCACCATTGCACTTATCAATGGCGCATCTCTGACGCTGACCAGCATCGGACGTTATCTACCCGGTACTGCTCAGGTCAAAAACAACATAAAACGCGTAGATCGTCTGCCCGGTGATGACTCTCTTTATCACGATATTCCCTGATTTTCAGACATATTATTTCCATGCTGACGGGCCAGCTATCACTGTGTGTCATCGCCATTGACTGGAGTGGATATCCCTCTCAGGAGCATCATATACTCTCAGCCAGCCTGATTTGCGACGGACGTTCGATACCTTTGCTGAGTTGGATCGTTTCTTCAAAAAAACAGCAAAAGCAAAGGTACAGCAAGTCTTTCTTAATACGCCTGCCGAAGCGGTAATCCCAAAAGCAAGGGCGATCATCGTCACCTGTGCGGGGTTCAGGCATGCCTGGTTTCGGCGCACAGAAGCACCCGGCCGGGATTTTACTGGACGCATCAGGGGACATATCCAGAGGCGACTGGAGGCCAAAGGCAAATACTGGTTCAGACGTCAGGCATTGCAGACCAGCAGTAAACCGGAATATCTGGGGCCGGGAGTGCTTGCCCGATCGGAGTATGGCCAGTGTGACAGTCATTTTTTGCGTAAAAAAGCGCCGAAAGGACGGAAAAATAAACGCTCGCGTTGTGGTATAGCCAGACCATTACGGATAAAAAATGCCAGGCTGACGGCAAAAGAACCGTGGTTAATATTCAGTAGCGCAGATGACTTTAAGTCTGTTGAAGTCATTAATTTCTAAAGTCGGTGAATGCAGGTTGAGCAGGACTTCAGGGATGAAAAAAGTGAGCGCGTTGGGTTCGGCCTGCGTGCCATTTACAACTGTTCGGCAGGAAGAGTGCGGATACGGAGTCTGCTGGCGACACTGAGCACAACCGTGCAGTGGCTTGTGGGCTATGAGGGTGAAAATAAAGGGTCATCTCCTGGATATCAGGCCAACAGCATTAAAACGCGGCGGGTAATCCCGTCTCTGACGTTAGCGGAGCAATTTTAATTCGAACGGTGCTGGGCACCGTTGTTAATCACCTCGTGCGAACCTGGCGGAATATGGTTTTAGTTTTTTAGCGCTGATTTATGGCGATCTTTCAGCGCATCGGTCATTCTTCGGGTGATCCTTGTTAGTGGTTTACATCACGACGAGAGACGAGAAAGCTGTTAACCTCACTCATTGTCTGAAGCATTGCTTTGAGTAATCACTTCATAACGCCCACCGTCTTTATCGTGAAAGACAAAGTGATAAACCTGGGTGTAAAGGTCTTTGCTTTTTTTCAGGTGCCAGTCGCTTAACGTCTGTTTTTGCCTCATCGAGTTTAGTTATATCGACGATCCCGGTATTTTTCATCCACGCTTCAGCCATGTTGTGCGGCCAGGACTGGCTGTCAGGGGCTTTTGTCAGTGCTGCAAACGGGAGAAATATAAACAGTGATATAATTTTTTTCATCATCGTATAACCTCAATCTGTTTGTCACCGCTTGCCCATATTTGTTGTCGTACCTGCATGGGGAGAATGATGCAGCCGTTGGACGCTGAATCGGGATGTTTGCTGCTGTCGCCATGAATACTGATAATTTTTATGCTTGTCGTTTTTGAACAAAGTGACCCCGGATACCGATCAGCCTGAGGCGGTACTGGTGTTGCCTGGCCCGGACACCGCACGCGTTATCCCCGTCAGAAGGGCCGTTTTATGGCTCGCAATATGCCAGTAGTCCTCAGGGCAACGCTTTAGCCAAATGACTGAACGGCACGCTCCAGCGCAGCGTGCAGTAGCTGACGGTCGTGACGGTACTGAATATCTGTGGCCTGCAGCGGCTGCTGAATAATCAGTCTGTCAGTAACATGACGGGTATCCACCAGCGGGCTGACCACCACCGCATCAATCACTTTTTTGCCAATGTATTTTTCCATCATTGCCAGCTTATCGGCCAGCGTAAGTCGTGCTGCTGCCTGGCTTAGCTCTTTTCCCAGATTTCCTATAAACACCATAGTGGCGGGCGTGCGGCGCAGCGCCTGGGCCATCTCCGGCATTAACAGTACCGGCATCAGGCTGGTGTAAAAACTGCCGGGTCCTATCAGCAGCAGGTCTGCTTCGCCGATGGCTTCAATCGCTTCCCGCGTGGCGTTAACCACCGGCGACAGCATCAGCTCCTGTGGCGGCAGCTGTAACTGGTCGATTTCTGTTTCACCATAAATCAGGTTGCCTTCGCTGTCGGTAGCCACCAGATCAACCGGCTGTTCAGACATCGGGATCAGAAACGCATCCACTTTCAGCAGATTACGGATCAGATTGATCGCCTCGAGAGGCCGCACGCTAAGATGATCCAACGCTTTCAGCATCAGATTGCCGAGGTTGTGTCCTGCCAGCTCGCCGTTGCCGGAAAAGCGGTATTCAAACATCGCTGAAGCAATGCCGGGTTCAGTGATCAGCTGGTTCAGGCAGTTACGCATATCTCCCCAGGCAATACCGCCTTCAGAGCGCCGGATACGGCCGGTAGAACCGCCGTTATCGGTGGTGGTGACAATACCGGTGAGGCGTGATCCCAATGAAGACAGTGCCGACAAAACGCGGCCCAGGCCGTGGCCGCCGCCCAGAGCGACGACGCGATCAAAATCGGTTAACGAGCGGTTACGCATAAAATTTTATCCAAATGTTAAGGCGTTACTGGAAATGGCCCAACGCCATTTGATTATTCCACGCTGACCTCTTGGTGTGGCGCGGAGGGAAAATCTTTATATATCAAAATGCACAGCGCCACCCGGAACTGGCAAGGGCTGAACAATAGCGTTAGTATCAGGCTACCAAGGCTTGCCGGCGTGCGGTAAGCCATCCTTAGCCCTGGCACCTGAGTCTTGGGATAAGGTGCCCCGGCCGCAACACAGGTTGGCCTGGATGCAGAAAGAAATGCCTGCATCTCCCGTCTCTGGAAAGGTGTACTGGTGCAACAATTTACTGATAGCT
Organism: Erwinia psidii; assembly: GCF_003846135.1. GTDB lineage: Bacteria > Pseudomonadota > Gammaproteobacteria > Enterobacterales > Enterobacteriaceae > Erwinia > Erwinia psidii. The sequence continues at coordinate 238,550 of NZ_RHHM01000007.1, read as the reverse complement.
TCGACCGCCGCTTTTACTACCTGCGTTTGTCGATCACTGATGTCTGCAATTTCCGTTGCAACTACTGCCTGCCTGAGGGTTATAAACCGCATGGCGTAGCCAATAAAAGCTTTTTGTCACTGGATGAAATCCGGCGGGTTACCCGTGCCTTTGCGGCGGCGGGCACAGAAAAAGTCCGTTTGACCGGGGGTGAGCCTACGCTACGGCGTGATTTTACCGATATCATCGCCGCCGTGCGCGAAAATTCTGCCATTCGCCAGCTGGCGGTAACGACTAACGGCTACCGGCTGGCGCGTGACGTCGCCACATGGCGTGATGCCGGGCTGAATTCGCTTAACGTCAGCATCGACAGTCTGGACGCCCGACAGTTTCACGCTATTACCGGGCAGGACAAATTTCAACAGGTGATGCGTGGTATCGATGCGGCGTTTGCGGCCGGGTTCAGCAAGGTCAAAGTTAACACCGTGCTGATGCGCCACCTCAATCACAACAGCCTGCACACTTTTCTGGCATGGATCCGTTGCCGACCTGTTCAGCTTCGCTTTATTGAGCTGATGGAAACCGGTGATGGCGGTGAACTGTTCCGTCAGCAGCACATTGCCGGTACGGCTATCCGTGACAGGCTGCTCCGGGAGGGCTGGGTCCGCCAGCCACGCTGCCGCAGTGACGGTCCGGCACAGGTGTTTCATCATGCAGATTATCAGGGGGAAGTGGGGCTGATCATGCCTTATGAAAAGGATTTCTGCATCAGTTGCAACCGCCTTCGCGTCTCAGCGACGGGTAAGCTGCATTTGTGTCTGTTTGGCGAGGAAGGCGTGCCGCTGCGAGATTTACTGGCAGATGACGATCAGCTGGGCGCGTTACAGGCGCGTATCACCGGTGCCCTGCTCGGTAAAAAGCAGACGCATTTTCTGCATCAGGGCAACACCGGCATGACGCAGAATCTTTCTTTTATCGGTGGTTAACTTCAGGGACATCAATGATGGCAAAATCCACGGCTGAATTTATGCCGCTTAATATCGCGCTTCTTACCGTCTCTGACAGCCGTGATGCGGCCAGCGACAGCTCCGGTGACTGGTTGCAGGAAGCGTTGAGCGATGAAGGGCATCTGCTGGCCGCTCGCGCGCTGGTGACGGATAACCGCTATCAGATCCGCGCGGTGGTTTCTGGCTGGGTTGCCAGCGACAGTGTGCAGGTGGTGATCGTCAATGGTGGCACCGGCTTCTACAGTAAAAACAGCACGCCGGAAGCGTTGTTGCCGCTGTTTGATCGGGAAATTGACGGTTTTGGTGAACTGTTCCGCATGATCTCCTGGGAGGATATTGCCAGCGCCACGCTACAGTCGCGGGCGGTGGCCGGAATAGCCAACCAGACGTTGATTTGCGCCATTCCCGGCTCAACCGGTGCCTGCCAGAGCGCGTGGGAACAGATTATTTGTCCCCAGCTGGATGCCCGTACCCGCCCCTGTAACTTTGTTTCTCATCTCAGGAAGCCCTGAATTATGTCGCAACTGACCCATCTCAACACCGCGGGCGAGGCTCATATGGTAGACGTCTCGGCAAAAAATGACACCATCCGGGAAGCCAGGGCAGAGGCTTTCGTGGTGATGCGTCCTGCCACCCTACAAATGATTATTGAGGGAAGCCATCATAAGGGGGATGTGTTCGCCACGGCGCGTATCGCCGGCATTCAGGCGGCGAAACGTACCTGGGAACTGATCCCGCTCTGTCATCCACTGTTATTAAGCAAAGTGGAGGTTTCCTTACGTGCTGAAGTGGAAAACAGTCGGGTAAGGATAGAATCGCTGTGCCGCCTGACCGGTAAAACCGGGGTGGAAATGGAGGCACTGACGGCGGCGTCGGTGGCGGCGCTAACCATTTATGACATGTGCAAAGCGGTACAGAAAGACATCAGCATTGAATCCTGTCGCCTGCTGAGCAAGCAGGGGGGAAAATCCGGTGATTTTCAGGCGGAGCAGCATGGTTAAGGTACTGTTTTTTGCTCAGGTGCGTGAGCTGACAGGGACTGCCAGCTTCTCTGTGACTGAATCCTACGCCACCGTGGAAGCGCTGCGGGCTGCTCTGGCGGCAAAAAACGATCGCTGGGCGCTGGCGCTGGCACCGGAAAGGCTGCTGACGGCGGTAAACCAGACGCTGGTTTCGGCCGATCATCCCCTTTCCAGTGGGGATGAGGTTGCCTTTTTTCCCCCGGTGACCGGAGGTTAAGATGGAAACACGGATCGTTGTCGGCACCGCCCCCTTTGAGATGGAGAAAGAGTATCGCTGGCTGTCGGCCAGCGATGAAGACGGGGCGGTGGTAACCTTTACCGGTAAGGTGCGCAACCATAACCAGGGTGATGACGTCGCCGCACTGACCCTGGAACACTATGCGGGGATGACCGAAAAGGTGCTGGAAGCAATTGTGGCTGAGGCTCGCCAGCGCTGGCCGGTACGGCGTGTCACCGTTCAACATCGCACCGGTGAACTGTACCCAGGAGAGGCGATCGTACTGGTCGGCGTCAGTGGTGCGCATCGCGCGGCTGCCTTTGCCGCGGCGGAATTTATTATGGATCATCTGAAAACCCGTGCGCCTTTCTGGAAGCGGGAAGCAACCGCACAAGGGGAGCGCTGGGTAACATCCCGGGACAGTGACCAGCAGGCTGCTGCACGCTGGAAATAGCGGCAGCACGATGTACATTTCCGTGGTGCTGAATCCCCGGACTGATAAGGAAAACAATGAATTATTCCACGTTGAAACGCCTGTCGTTGCTGGCTGTGCTGGTGCTTGCAGGATGCAGCAGCAACCCTGCCCGTGAAAAATCGCCGCGACGCCCGGCGGAAGTTAAAGCACAGCTTAACCGGTTACTGCCGCCGAAAGTGAGCGATCGCCAGGGCTGGAGTCATGACATTCTGACCGCGTTTGACGGCCAGGGCATCGATCCTTCGGTCAGTAATTTATGCTCGGTGATTGCCATTATTGACCAGGAATCGGGTTTCAATGCTGATGCCAGTGTACCGGGCCTGCCCAGGATTGCCTGGGGCGAAATTGAAAAGCGTGCGGCGACATTGCATATTCCGGCGATGCTGGTGCGCGCGGCGCTGATGATCAACTCATCCGATGGCAGGAGCTACGCTGACCGGCTGGATCATGTGAAGAATGAAAAAGAACTGAGCGCCATCTTTGACGATGTGATTGACCGGGTGCCAATGGGACAGAGGCTGTTCGGCAATTATAATCCGGTCCATACCGGTGGCCCGATGCAGGTCAGTGTAGCTTTTGCCGAAACCCACGCCAGCGGTTATCCCTGGTCGCCAGAGGGCAGCCTTCGTCGTGAAGTCTTTACCCGACGGGGCGGCATCTGGTTTGGTACCCTGCATTTACTGGGCTACCCGGTCGATTACAGCCGTCCTCTTTATCGCTTTGCTGACTTCAATGCCGGGTGGTATTCCAGCCGCAACGCGGCTTTTCAGGCTGCGGTCGCCCGCCTGAGCGGTATCAGACTGGCGCTCGATGGCGATCTTATCCAGTACAATTCCGATGCCGCCGGTTCGACCGAACTGGCGGTGCGCACCCTGGGTAAACGTCTGGATATGAGCGACAGCGCGATTCGCCGTGCGCTGGAAAAGAGCCAGACGCTGGCGTTTGAGAAAACAACCCTGTGGCAGCAGGTGTTCACCCTGGCGGATAACGCCGCCGGTAAGCGCCTGCCGCGTGAGATGTTGCCGGGGATCAGGCTGGAAAGCCCGAAAATCACCCGAAATCTGACCACCGCCTGGTTCGCTCAGCGGGTTGATGGCCGTTACCAGAGCTGCCTTGCCCGTGAGTAAGCGGTCCGCCGGGGGTCGCATCCGCAGCGAAAAAAAACGCAGGGGGGCTGGTCTCGCCTCACCAGAGTGTGCCAGACTCAGAGTTTAACGGTTCTTATTTCATTCACTTTTAATAAGGGGGCATCATGGACCGATATCCACGTTCCGGCGGTTCGATCGTTTCGCCAGCCAGTACCGGGCTACAGACTTATATGGCCCAGGTGTATGGCTGGATGACCTGCGGTCTGCTGCTGACCGCTTTTGTCTCATGGTTTGCTGCCAACACGCCCGCCGTGATGGAGTTGGTTTTCGCCAATCGCATCACTTTTTATGGCCTGGTGATTGTCCAGCTGGGGGTTGTTTTTGTGCTCTCAGGCATGGTGCACAGGCTCAGCGGCGCGTTGGCTACCGGGTTGTTTATGCTCTACTCGGCACTGACCGGTCTGACGCTGGCCAGTATTTTCCTGGTTTATACTTACTCCTCCATTGCCAGTACCTTTGTCGTCACCGGCGGCATGTTTGGGGTGATGAGTTTCTGGGGATACACCACCAAACGCGATCTGAGCAGGATGGGCAGCATACTGTTTATGGCGCTGATCGGCATTTTGCTGGCTTCCGTGGTAAATATCTGGCTGAAAAGCACCCCACTGATGTGGGCCGTGACCTATATCGGAGTGCTGGTGTTTGTCGGGTTGACCGCGTACGACACGCAGAAGCTGAAAAAAATCGGTGAAGGGATTAACGTTGATGACAGGGAGGATCTGCGTCGTTACTCAATTATGGGGGCGCTCACTCTGTATCTGGACTTTATCAACCTGTTCCTGATGCTGTTGCGGATTTTTGGCAACCGTCGCTAACGGGACGTACAGGGCGGCTTTTGCCGCCCTGTTTCAGCAGACGGTCAGGCATGGTCACCGTTTCATCTCGCGCAGATTTTTCCTTCGCAGATTTTTTGCCCGACTCTCCAGCCACAGATAAAGCACCAGCGCCAGCAGCAGCGGGGCGATGAAATAGAGCAGGCGATAGGCCAGCAGGGCGGCAATAATCGCGCCATGAGAGAGCGCTTCGCCGCTGAGCAGGGCCAGAAAGACCCCCTCCAGCACGCCAATGCCCGCCGGGATATGAATAATCACTCCGGCAATACTGCTGATCAACAGCACCCCCAGGACCTGCGGGTAGTCCACTTTTTCGGCCATCAGCAACCAGATAATGGTGCCCATCACCAGCCAGTTGGCGCCGGAGACGGTAAACTGTAACACCGCCATTCGCAAAGAGGGGAGCGCAAGCTGATGGCCTTTCAGCGTCCAGCGGCGGCGGCGGGAAAAAGTGCACAGCGCCAGCCAGAAAAACACAAAAGCCAGCAGTGCACTGCCAATCAGACGCAGTGTCCCCGCGCCGACAAACCAGCCGGAAGGGACCGGTACCCATCCAAAGCTGAACACCACGCCGGACACCAGCACGTAACCCAGCCAGTTGGTGGCGATACTCAGTGAGAAAATACGCGTGATGGTGCTGCCGTTCAGGCCCAGTCTTGAATAGAGGCGATAACGCATCGCCACGCCACCGACCCAGGTACTGAGGGTCAGGTTAAAGGCATAGCAGATAAATGAAACCAGTATCACCTGGCGCTTTTGTAGCCGGTGCCCACAGTAAACCTGGCCAATCAGATCGTAAACGCCGTAGGTAAGATAACTGACCACCACCAGCGCCGCGGCGGTAGCGATGACTGAACGGCGATAACTGATGATAACCTCGCTCACCTCGTACCAGTTTATCTTGCTGGCATAAATCACCAGCAGTACCGTCACGGCAATAAAAAACAGCCAGGTGAGGACTTTCTTCACCCCTTTCCAGCGGAAATGTGTTTCAGCCATCAGGATCCCATCCTCTCTTCAGACCCTGGGCGATCCTGGGTTTCCATTTCAGGTTGTACCGGCGGATGAACCAGCGTCAGCCTTGGCGTGTGTGCAGGCAGCCAGCCGGCAATCGCCGGAAAGTGACGCAGGAAATGGAACACCACCACGTTTTTCACCATCTGCCATCCGTTTTGTGGTGGCAGTTCATCGGCCATCACCTGGCGGCACTCCGAAGCCAGCAAGCGGTTCAGTTCATCGCGCATCACCTGATTGAAATCAGGGTCATGGATCATCAGATTGGCTTCCAGATTAAGCGAGAGGCTTAACGGGTCAAGATTGCTGGAGCCCACGGTTGACCATGCGCTGTCCTGGAGAGCGATTTTGGCATGGAGTGGCCGACGGATATATTCATACACCTGCACGCCCCCACCGACCAGATAGTTGTAGAGCAGCTCAGCCCCGACCTTAACGACAGGCATATCCGGCTTGCCCTGAACAATCAGCTTAACCCGAACGCCGCGTTGTGCCGCGTTACGCATTTCATGTAGTAAATGGTAACCCGGAAAGAAATAGGCGTTGGCAATGATCACTTCCTCCCTGGCCGTGCGCAGCATCCTGATATAGTGCTGTTCAATATCGTCCCGGTGCTCTGCGTTATCGCGCCAGACAAACATCACCTGTGCGCCACCCGGCGTTGCGTTCTGTGTCCGGCGACGCGAGCGGCCATGCCACCAGCGTTTGCGCGCAGCCTGAGTGCTCAATGCCTGTCGCACATAGCGGGTAATATCGTCGACTACTGGCCCATGCACCTCCACGGCATAATCCTGTTTGGCTTCTGGCCCAAAACCGACGTTATGTTCCGCAGAAAAGTTGATACCGCCGACAAAGGCGACCCGATCGTCGCAGACCACAATTTTACGGTGCAGACGCCGGAAGATATTGGTCCGCATACCAAAAACCAGCGGACGGGGATCGTAACTGATAAAGCGCACGCCAGCCGACGTCAGGCTGGAAATATACGCTTCAGACAACGCGTCGGAGCCGTAGCCGTCGACCATCATTTCCACCTTCACTCCCCGCCGGGCTGACGCAAGCAGCACCTGATGCAGTTGTCTGCCTACGTCATCTTCAAACAGGATGAAGGTTTCCAGCAGTACCGTCTGTTGTGCACGCGCGATGGCGTCAAAAACCGCCGGGAAATACGCTTCGCCATTAATCAGCAATTGCAGTCGGTTGCCGTCACGCCAGGGCATATTCACAGGTAAAGCTCCACCGCCAGCGGCGCGTGATCGGAGAGATGAGACCAGGGCCGGGTAGGAATGGTCTGTGGATGGTTAATCCCGGCGTTGCGCACGTAGATACGATCGAGGCGCAGCAGAGGAAAGCGGGCAGGGAAGGTGCGTGCTGGCCGGCCTGACTTGCGGCTGAATACTTCTTCCATCCCCGCGCCCTCAAGCAGGAACGCATTGGCTTTCAGTTGCCAGTCGTTAAAGTCGCCAGCCACCACCACCGGTGCCTCCGCCGGCAGACTGTTGATCAGCGCACACAGCATGGACAGCTGTTGCGCGCGCTGTGCATTACGCAGTCCAAGATGAACGCAGATGACATGCAGTGAAACCGGGTGGTCAGGCAGCGCCACCTGACAATGCAGCAGGCCACGCTTTTCCGTACCTTCTGTCGAGATATCCCGGTTTTCAAACGCCGTGATGGGAAATCGTGAGAGTACCGCATTGCCGTGATCGCCCTCCGGGTAAACAGCATTGCGACCGTAGGCAAAATCATTCCAGAGGGTGTCAGCAAGAAATTCATAATGAGGTTTATCAGGCCAGTTCGCCACCTTAAGCTGATGAACGCAATGGCTACCCATAACCTCCTGTAAAAAAACGATATCCGCCGCTGTCGCTCTGACTGCATCACGCAGTTCTGGCAGGATAAAACGGCGATTTGAGGCGTTAAAGCCTTTATGTGTATTGATTGTCAGGACTTTTAATGAAAATCCGTGCGGCTTTTGTGGCATACTGTGCGCGCTGTCCTTTTCGAAAGGGGAACAGTAAAGTGTAGTCTTTGTCACAAAAGAGTGGCGACGGGCCGCGATATTTGCGGCATTATCCGAAAATTGCGTTAATCTGAGGAATTCGTTTTCACTGATTGTGTAAACAAAGCTGGGCAGGCCCCGGTCGGGTTTGCCAGGAGAAAATAATGAAATGGTCTAATCGTGTGCAGATTGTCACCGGACAAACCTGGGTACACATAACGCTACACCTGATGCTGATTACCGCACTGGTGTTCGGATGGAAACATCAGGCGCTGTTGCAGGTCAGCGTGGTTTTGCTGACGCTCTATGCCAGCGTGTTTGCCGCTATGTTACTTACCCAGCGTCTCAGTGGCTTTCGTCGGACCGGGGACTTCCTTGAAGACGTGACTACCACGTATTATTTCGGGGCTGCCATGCTGGTGCTCTACCTGCTGTCCCGTGTGATCCAGAACAACCTGCTACTCGGTGTGGCGGGTGTGCTGATGCTAACCGGACCCGCAGTGGTTTCGCTTCTGGCGAAAGAGACGGCTCGCGCTCGTCAGCGCCAGCGTTGATGCACCACGGACCACGCCAGAGTGGTCCGTCCTTCTCTGTATTTGTCCTTCCCCAAACGTAACCTGGCTAATGGCAGCATGATGTGTTGTCCACGCCCGCCGCCCCGGTCAAAAAAGAAAAGCTCTCTGTAATAACACAACCTCTGTTATAATGCGCGCCTTACGCACCGTAGTTTGTGCCCCCTTTCAAGCGTCAGGCAGAGCCTGGCGTCCTATTTTCGCCCCGGAAACTACACTGCCACAGGCGGTCGGGGCGAAACCGGAGTCAGTCAATTTTATGTCATTTGATTCTCTCGGCCTGAATGCCGATATTTTGCGTGCTGTTGCAGAACAGGGTTACAACCAGCCTACGCCGATCCAGCGTCAGGCTATTCCGGTGGTGCTGGCGGGTCGTGACCTGATGGCCAGCGCTCAGACCGGAACCGGCAAAACCGCCGGCTTTACCCTCCCGCTGTTGCAGCTGCTTAACGCTGCGGAACCGAACCCGAAAGGCCGTCGCCCGGTGCGGGCATTAATCCTCACCCCAACCCGCGAACTGGCGGCCCAGGTGGGTGAAAACGTTCAGGATTACAGCAAATACCTTAATCTGCGCTCGCTGGTGGTATTTGGCGGCGTCAGTATTAATCCACAGATGATGAAGTTACGCGGGGGTGTTGATGTGCTGATTGCCACCCCCGGACGCCTGCTGGATCTGGAACATCAGAATGCGTTGGATCTTTCCAAAGTGGAAATCCTGGTGCTGGATGAAGCCGATCGGATGCTGGATATGGGCTTTATTCACGATATCCGTCGCGTTCTGGCAAAGCTGCCCGCCAAACGTCAGAACCTGCTGTTCTCCGCCACTTTCTCTGATGAGATTAAGGCGCTGGCAGAAAAACTGCTGCACAATCCTGAACAGGTGGAAGTTGCGCGCCGCAACACTGCGTCAGAACAGATCACACAGCATGTGCATTTTGTTGATAAGAAACGCAAGCGGGAACTGCTGTCGCTGATGATTGGCCGTGATAACTGGCAGCAGGTGCTGGTGTTCACCCGTACCAAGCACGGCGCTAACCATCTGACAGAACAGCTGAATAAAGACGGCATCACCGCCGCCGCGATCCACGGCAACAAGAGCCAGGGTGCACGTACCCGCGCACTGAGCGATTTTAAAGAGAATAAAATCCGTGTGCTGGTGGCCACCGATATCGCTGCCCGGGGGATTGATATTTCTGAACTGCCGCACGTGGTGAACTTCGAGCTGCCCAACGTGCCGGAAGATTACGTGCACCGCATTGGCCGTACCGGACGAGCGGCGGCCACCGGTGAAGCGCTGTCGCTGGTGTGCGTTGATGAACATAAACTGCTGCGTGATATTGAGCGTTTACTGAAACGTGAGATCCCACGGATTGCGCTGGAAGGTTTTGAACCGGACCCTTCGATCAAAGCAGAGCCCATTCAGAATGGTCGTCAGCAGCGCGGTGGACGCAGTGGTGCGCCGCAGGGCCAACGTGGCGGCGGTCGTCCTGGCGCTAACCGAGGTCACGGTGGTGGCGATCGCGGTGCGTCGTCTGCTGGGGAACGCAGCCCGTCTGACGGTCAGCGTCGCCAGGGTTCCGGTGCGGCACAGGGGGCAAAACCGGCCGCCAGCGGCAACGGCGCACCCCGCAATAAAACCCGCCAGCGCCGCGCCAATCCGGCATAACGTTTTTTACTTTGGGGATCGACCGATCCCCCGTCTCCAGGGGGAGTGGACGGTTGTAACATGCGCGTTTTACTGGCCCCGATGGAGGGCGTGCTGGACTCACTGGTGCGTGAACTGCTCACCGATGTTAACGACTACGATCTCTGCATTACGGAATTTCTGCGGGTGGTTGACCAGTTACTGCCGGTCAAATCCTTCTACCGGCTCTGTCCTGAGCTTTATCATGCCAGCCGCACATCTTCCGGCACGCTGGTGCGTATTCAGCTACTGGGACAGCACCCTTCATTTCTTGCGGAAAATGCTGCCCGTGCGGTGGAGCTTGGTTCCCATGGCGTTGATCTCAACTGTGGCTGTCCGTCAAAAACCGTTAACGGCAGCGGCGGCGGTGCCACCCTGCTGAAAGACCCGGAACTGATTTTCCGTGCGGCCAGCGCGATGCGCGCCGCAGTACCATCACCTCTGCCGGTGACGGTAAAAGTGCGGCTGGGGTGGGATTCCGGCGATCGCCAGTTTGAGATTGCCGATGCGGTGGCGCAATCCGGGGCCACTGAACTGGTGGTGCACGGCCGTACCAAAGAGGATGGCTACCAGGCAGAGCGGATTAACTGGGCGGCGATTGGCGAGATCCGCCGACGGTTGACGATCCCGGTGATCGCCAACGGTGAGATTTGGGACTGGAAAAGCGGCCAGGCATGCCTGCAGATGACCGGTTGTGATGCGGTGATGGTTGGACGTGGTGCGTTGTGCGTTCCTAACCTCAGCCGGGTGATTAAACACAATGCGCCCCTGATGCCGTGGGCAGAGGTGCTGATGTTGTTGCACCGCTACATTCAGCTGGAGAAGCGGGGCGATACCGGGTTATATCACGTGGCGAGGATTAAGCAGTGGCTGGGCTATCTGCGTAAAACCTATACGCAGGCCAGCGATCTGTTCAGCCATATCCGGGCAATGAAAACGTCCTCTGAGATCGCGGCTTTTATCGAACGTCAGGTACAGACACTGGCCTGAAAATGGCGCGCTTTTTTTGCCATGATTATCAATAAGTGTGATTGTCATGGCCGTTCACGCGCAAATAACAGGCAGAGATTTCTTTTATGCCGCCCATTCGCGGGATCTTCCGCTGTGCTGATAGTATGATGCCAGCTACCTGCATCAACTTTCCGGTCATGACATGTCTTCTGATCCTGCATTATCCAGTGCGCAGCTCAACAAACGTATTATTTCCGTGGTGGTTTTTACCTTCTTCTGTTATCTGTCAATCGGGCTGCCTCTCGCGGTGCTGCCTGCCTATGTGCATCATCAGCTGGGCTACAGCTCCTTTATCGCCGGACTGATTATCAGCCTGCAATATTTCGCCACGCTGGTCAGTCGGCCGCAGGCAGGACGCTATGCCGATCTGCTTGGTCCGAAAAAAGTGGTGCTGGTGGGGCTGCTGCTCTGTGGGGTTAGCGGGCTGCTCACTTTACTGGCGGTGTTGGTGACGACCCGCCCATCAGCCAGTCTGATCCTGCTGGCAGCAGGCCGGGTAGCGCTTGGCATGGGAGAAAGTCTGACCGCAACAGGGTCGATGCTGTGGGGTATCAATATCGTGGGAGCGACGCAGAGCGCACGGGTAATTTCCTGGAACGGGGTGGCGACCTATTTGGCGATGGCACTGGGCGCACCGCTGGGCGTGATGCTGAATACTGCCTTTGGCATACCGGGATTTGCCGTGCTGATTGTGCTGATGGCGATTTTTGGTTTCTGGCTGGCTACCCATCGGCCCGCTGTCGTTGTCACCGTGGGGCAGCGCATTCCGTTTCATAAGGTTTTTTCGCGTATCTGGCTGTATGGACTATGCCTGGGGCTGGGAACCGTCGGTTTTGGCACCATCGCAACCTTTATCACCCTCTATTTTTCCAGCCATAACTGGGACGGTGCGGCCTTTTCGTTGACGCTGTTCAGTCTTGGTTTTGTGGCAGTACGTCTGGTATTCAGTAACATGATTGGCCACTTTGGCGGCGTGCGCGTGTCGCTGTTTTCGCTGATGATTGAAAGCGCTGGCCTGCTGATGATTTGGCAGGGGAGCTCGCCACTGATGGTGGATATTGGCGCATTCCTCACCGGGGCAGGTTTTTCGCTGGTTTTTCCGGCGCTGGGCGTCGAAGCGATCAGGCAGGTGACGCCGCAGAATCAGGGCGCGGCGCTTGGACTCTATTCCGCCTTTCTTGATTTCGGGCTGGGGATCACCGGGCCGCTGGCCGGGTTGCTGATTGGCTGGCAGGGCGTGGACGCCATTTATCTGGTAGCCGCACTGGTGGTGCTGTTAGCTTTTATCATTATTCTGCGGCGACATGTCAGCCACCAAGCGTAATACCATCTGACCTGTTTTGGTGCGGTGGTAATACGGCTGCCGCCCCTGTCTGTCATTTGCACCGACGCTATTTTCTCGCGGTAGCTCAAAGTAATACCCATATCAGGCCACACGCTAGTGCTGACCTGCCGGTAATTTTCCGACCGTATTGCAGGATATGGTGACGTGGCTCGCCCGCGCCATCCTGCCAACATGTCGGTTGATCGGCAAACGAGTTGGTCAGTTAGTTAATGTCGGTGAGTTAATACCCGCGAGATATAAATGGCTTGAAATATCGCAATTTGAATGTATTTAATTCTGTACGGAGTTGAAAAATGGGCACGATTAGGATTCAGTACTGAATTTTACAGGATGAATGCCGATAAAAGTATCAGTTGCCTACGTGCCGCGTGGTGCGTAAGTGTTGCGAGTGCACACTGAACCGGAAGGTAAAAATATGTTTAGTCACGGAAAAATAAAGCTCAGCGCCATGCTCACAATGGCATTCCTTTGTGTTATTCTCATGGGCGTTTTTATGACCGGCTTTGCCGGGTATAAACTCAGCTCTGCCAGCGACCAACAGGAGTTGACGCGTGCACGACTGACCGATTTACAGGTCCTTCAGACGCTGAAAGACAATTTAAATCAGCAAACCACGTTGCTGCTGGCGTTGACAGGGCATAATCAGCAACCGGCGCTGAATGACCTTAACGCACAGTTTTTTTCACTACAGAAAAACAGCGACGAAACCACAGCACATTTTCGCACGCTGATTAACGGCGCGAAAAAAATTCCCGGTATCAATATTGCCGAAGTTGAAGAAGCTTCCGGCCTGTTAAAAAATATTGAAACAACCTCTCCGGCTTTTAACACCGCCGCACAGGCCGTATTTCAGCAAAATGATATTCCTGTCGTGGACAAGCTTAATTCCGGGTTAATTCCTGCACTTTCTCAGTACCGCACTGCTGTCAATGATATGGTGGCTTATCAGGCGCGCGTTACGCTGAAAACGGCTCAGACGTCTACTCAGGCGCTGTCCGGGGTTTATCTGAGCTTAGTGGCATTAACGGTGGTGTTTGTGATGCTGGGATTTGCCATGAGCTGGCTGATCACCCGCCGAATCAAAGGGCAGCTGGGCGGCGAACCTTTGCAGGCACAGGTGCTTGCCGCCACGATTGCCGCAGGCGATCTCACCACCACGATTCCACTGCGTCATAACGATACCACCAGCCTGCTGGCCTCGCTGGACAGTATGCAGAGTCATCTGCGTGGACTGGTGTCGCAAATCAAGAATTCTTCTGCTTCCGTGGCGCTGGCCGCCGGAGAGATTTCTCAGGGGAATACCGAACTTTCTTCCCGTACCGAGGAGCAGGCCGCCGCCCTTCAGCAAACGGCCGCCAGTATGGAACAGCTTACTGCCACGGTAAAAAGCAATTCGGCCAGTGCGCAGCATACGGCGGAGTCTGCACGCCAGGCCGCCGTATTTGCACGCGCTGGCGAAAAGGATATGCAGCACATGTCAGAGACCATGAATGACATTTCACTGAGTGCCGTGAAGGTACGGGATATTACGTCGGTGATTGAAGGCATTGCTTTTCAGACCAATATTCTCGCGCTTAACGCCGCTGTCGAAGCCGCGCGTGCCGGTGAGCAGGGACGTGGTTTTGCCGTCGTTGCGGGGGAAGTCAGGACGCTGGCACAACGCAGTGCCACGGCGGCCAGAGACATTAAACAGCTGATTGAACAGGCGGTGACGCAGGTGGAAAGTGGGGTGACGGTGGCAGCAGGCACTGGCCAGAGCATCCTGAAAATCGTCGGTATGGTGGGCGATCTTGCTCAGGCAATGGATAATATCTCGCTGGCCTCTTCTGAACAGATGCAGGGAATTTCGCAAGTCAGCATTGCGGTGACGCAGATGGACAGGGTAACGCAGAATAATGCATCGCTGGTTGAAGAGTCGTCCACTGCGTTGCATTCTCTTTCAGAGCAGGCTAACGCGTTACGTGAAACGGTCAATACCTTCAGGATATAAACGCTGGCTTTCTTGCGGATGTCAGGACAGAGTGGAAAATGATCTGCCGGGTACGGCTCACTAACGCCACTCTTCCTGAACCTGTCATGCAAAAGCCGTTTCCATCGGAAAAGCAGTGCGCAGGGGCACGAGGTTGGTGACGGCACCCTGCGTAATGCGATAAACGCCGCGTAGGATTTTCGGTGCAGAGAGTCAAAGAGAAAGGCTGCTGTTTCATGCGAAACAGCAGCCTTTCTCTTTGTCGTCCCTAAAAGGGCACTGTTGCTGGTTTGCAGATACTGTCGGGGTGAACGGGGAAATTATCAGACGGTATGTGAGGCATCAGGAGAAAACGAAACAAACAGATGAGCAGCCGATGGAATGGTTAGTGTGGTAATCGAAAATTGACAACAGACCCCCTTTCAGAGGGCATTGTCAAAAGCCACCTTCCGGGGAAGGTGGCTTTTACTTTTAACCAACGGATTACCTGAGGGCTGTCTTACTGCTGGCCGTCAGTGCCGGTGGTGGTTTTGGAACTGTCAGCGTCAGGGGTGCTTTCGTAAACCGGGCCAGGCTGGCTGGGGGCCACAAAACTACCGTCTGGCGTGGCCGCGGCCGGAGCCTGTTGTTGCCCATCGGTGGCCTGTGGAGCCTGGCTGTCCGCAGGCGCACTGTTTTCAACCGGGTTTGCTCCCTGGCCAGTCACCGGAGTCATCGGTTCTTCGCCGGGCTGAGCACCTTGTGTCTGCGGTGCGGCAACCGGTTTGCCAAAGCGGTCGTCAGCGCCGGTATTGAGTTTAACCGGCATACCGCTACGGGTCTTCAGGGCATTATCCAGCGTGGCGCTGTCGACGCTCGCATCGCTGACCACTTTATTCACTACCGGGGTGATGCTCAGTGGAACAGGCTCACGGGAGTTAAACTGCTCCTGAGTCTGGGAAAGGGGATTATGCACTTCCACCAGACGGGAACCATCCGGCTCAACGGAGGCTTTGATCGGCTGATCGATAAACTGCACCCGGGTACCGGCAGGAACATTGTCAAACAGCCATTTAATATCATCCGCACGCAGGCGGACACAGCCGTGGCTGACGCGCAAGCCGATACCGAAGTTGGCGTTAGTGCCGTGGATGGCATACAGGCGACCAATATAGAGCGCATACAGGCCCATGGGGTTATCCGGGCCGGCCGGGAAGTAGGCGGGTAGTGGTGCACCTGCTGCTGCCGCGTCTTCATGCATTTTTTTGGTTGGCGTCCAGGTTGGACCGTCTTTTTTCCGCTCTACTTTGGTGGTCCAGCTGATTGGCGTATCTTTACCCAGTTCACCGACGCCAACTGGCAGTACTACCACGGTTTTGGTGCCTTTCGGATAGTAATAAAGGCGCATTTCCGCACTGTTGATCACGATGCCCTCGCGCGGGGCGTCAGGCAGGAGCAGTTGCTGGGGGATAACCAGTTTGGATCCGCCTTTCGGCAGATAAACATCCACGCCTGGGTTGGCCTCCAGCATGTTGCTCAGGCCCATCTGATACTGGGCAGCGAAGGCCTCAAGCGGCAATTTGTTGTCCTGAGGCAGGGTGATTTCAATATTCTCACCAATCAGACGACTGTTTGCCGCAGGCAGGGAGTAAACAATGGCTGAGGCTGACTGGCTGTATGCCGTCACGGCCAGGGCTAAAGCGGCTAATGCGCGGATGCTCTTTTTCATATTTTTCAGGTAAAGCGCCATGTGATCGGTGGATAAATAAACCTGTACCGGCAGGTGTGACCGGATGCACATTATATGGTCATAATCCGACAGGAATAAACCGTGATTTGCCTCTGTGGCCCTATATTTACCCAGAATTTTCTGTAAAAACTGGTACGGCACGGTAAATAGGGACATTTTGTCTTCAGGGTTGCCAGAGCGGGTCGTCGCCGTCCAGCTTACGGTTGAGGAAAAAGGCCGCGCTAATCAGGGCCAGATGACTCAATGCCTGCGGGGTATTACCCAGCGCATAACCCTGATGATCGAACTCCTCCGCATAGAGTCCCAACGGACTGGCATGGCTCAACAGCTTTGCGAATTCAACGTGCGCGTCATGTACCCGCCCCGCCCGCGCCAGGCATTCGACATACCAGAACGAGCAGGCCACGAAAGCGCCTTCCTCACCAGACAGCGCGTCAGCGGGGGTTTCATCCTGCTTATATCGCCGCACCATACCACCGCTGACCAGCTGCGCTTCAATGGTATCAAGCGTGGCCAGCCAGTCGGGATCGGTTGCGCTGACAAAGCGCACCAGCGGCATCAGTAACATTGAGGCATCGACAGAATCACCGTGACGGGTGGCGGTAAAATGCCCTTGCGTGGGGTTCCTGAAGTTGTGCCAGATATCCTCGCTTATCCGGTCACGTACCTCGCACCAGCGTTGGTGGGGAAAGGGGAGGGAGCGCTTACCCGCCAGCCGGATAGCGCGGTCCATCGCCACCCAGCACATCAGCCGGGAGTGCAGGAAATGCTGAGGCTCACCCCGCATCTCCCAAATCCCGGCATCGGCCTGATGCCAGTTTTCACTGACATAATCGATCATTTTGCAGATGTGATCCCAGCCCCGGTGGGAGATGGCCTCCCCGTATTTATTGGCCAGATAAATGGCGTCCATCAGTTCGCCGTAAATATCCAGTTGCGACTGCCGCGAGGCGTCATTACCGATCCTCACCGGCGCGGAACCGGCGTAGCCAGACAGATTCAGTAATTCACTCTCCTGTAGCTCGGTGCCGCTGTCCAGACGGTACATTACCTGTAATTTTTGCACCTCATGGTGGCTGTTTTCAACGCAACGCCCCACCCAGCGGGTAAAATCGCGCACCTCATCGACATAGCCAAGACGCATCAGCGCGTACATGCTGAATGAAGCATCGCGTATCCAGCTGGCACGATAGTCCCAGTTGCGTTCGCCTCCCAATGTTTCCGGCAGGCCAAAAGTGGCCGCCGCCGCGACCGAACCGTGCCGGCGGGAGGTTAACAGCTTCAGCGTCAGGGCAGAGCGGTTGACCATCTCCCGCCAGCGACCGCGCCAGGTGCTGCGGGCGCTCCAGCTTCGCCAGAAATGCAATGTCTCCTGAAAGCACTTTTCGCTGCTGGGCCGATCCGGGTGCTTCCCGTCGGCAGCGCCAAAAATGAATTCCTGCCGTTCGCCCGCTTTCAGCGTAAACTGAGCGGTGGCGACGCCGCCCTGTACCGTAAAATCCACTTCACCGTAAAGCCTGAGGACCGGCTGCCGGTCGGCACTGAACAGAACGCTATTTTGTTGCAGGTGGGCCACGGTGGTGGCTCTGGCATAGTCATGTACCGGCGCACAGCGCAGGGTAAAGGTTGTTTCACCATCGACCATGTGGATCCGGCGGACAATGCACGGAGTGGAATCTTCACTGGCATATACCGGCATATAGTCGGTCATTTCTGCCACGCCCTGTTCTGCCAGCCAGCGGGTTTGTAGCACGGTGGTATCTGGCAGATAGATTTGCTGACGGCGGACCTCCTGCCAGTGCGGTGCCACCGAAAACATGCCTGCGTCATCGCTGTCCAGCAGTGCGGTAAACACTGCTGGACTGTCCAGATTGGGCCAGCAGAAATAATCAATGGTGCCATCGCTGGCAATCAATGCACAGGTGCGCAGGTCGCCAATGACGCCGTGATCGTCAATCCGACGTATTATCTCACTCATGCTTTTCTCTCCCGGTTGGTGCAACAGATGACGGACAGATATAGCGGACAGACGCAGCGCGTGGTTTACCCCGTCTGGCTGTCCTGTTCATCCTCCCGACGGTCTGAACGATGCTTAACATAGCGGCGTATCAGCCAGACCAGCACCCCTATCAGTACCAGCCAGAACAGCGGTTTCAGATGCTGGTCCAGCGTGTGCAGCCAGGGAGCGATGACCTGTCCACCCACATAGCCAAGTGAGACAAAAATCAACGCCCAGAAAACCGCGCCAATCAGATTAAACAGCAGGAATTTTTGCGGCTTCAGCCGACTGGCACCGATAATGACCGGTCCGATAATGCGCAGGCCGTACATAAAACGTACGCCGGTGACAAACAGCGCTGGCCGTTTACGAATCAGCCTGTTAGCGCGGGCAATCTGTGGCTGATGTTTCCTGAACCGCTTCAGAACGGCTGTACCATAATAGCGGCCGACAAAAAACAGGGCGATATCCCCCAGAATACCGCCCAGGGCGACTGTCAGCAGTACCAGATCGTACTTCAGCAGTCCCTGATGGGCTGCCACGCCGCCCAGCAGAGTGAAGGTTTCACCCTCTGCCAGGCAGCCGAGAAACAGTGCCAGATAACCATATTGTGTAATCAGATGATTAACATCCATTCGTCCTTTCTCCTGTGGCTTTGGAAAGCCGCTCCGGCTTGTGAACTCTGCCGTTTCTCCTGCCGCCCGATCTTTTTTACTGCAAAGTATTCACCAGACAACGCCGGGGTATAAAATGCGCAGGCAGCGGTAATTTCAGGGACATTAAGCTGATTGTCCGGCGTTATGGCAGCGTAAAAATGAACGGTTTAGCCGTTTTTATAAACAAACCGTCCGCCTGTTACCGCCTTTGTCGCCGCGGGTATGCCTGCGGCCGCGAGAGGTCTGGCGCATTCTGAGTGCGGGAGAATACGACACCCTGGTTTTATTGCAGGTGAGTCATGTCCATAAATATCATAGACCGCTACCCAATAAATGCGCCTGATATCGCTGCACTTTTTTCAGTGCCTGTGGACCAACAGGAAACAGAATGGTGATGTTGATAAAATGCCCGGTACATGCCAGCCGTGAACGGCACTGATGATGTTGTGAATGCTGGCGTGGAGCAACGGCCAAAACGGTTCTGCGTGATGAATCCACTACGGAGCATCAGGCTGATTGCCCGGAACGTCGGGTGTTGTTTCAACCGGTTAATGAGCAGAACCGCCCGCCTGTTGTTTCCGCCTGGTTTGTTTTGCTAAACAACGCCTTATCAGAGGCCCTTTTCATTCCGCTGCGGTTCAGTCACGCGCGCCTGACGCCCGTCCCATCAGGTCCTGTTTACCTGCCATTTTGGCCCAGAGCAGCGCCCGACATCCTCATCTGCGCGCTGTCCGCCTCGGTCTGCTCGCTCCGCTCACCTGTTTGGGGCGTTTAAATGCAGGTTGTATTCCGCTGTCCGCGAGGGAGGGGCAATGCCTACGGCAATGACGTCTGGTGGGACAGGCTCTGAGGGTTTTCTGAAATAGAAATCGTTTCGCTTAAAAAGTTTACACTTATATACAGGAAATAATACCAGGCAAACCAGCTTTATACCGGTTACGGTGTTTTTACGCGCGATTTGAATATGTCTGAGAAAGTAATTAATTCAACATGAAGGGGCAATAAAAATGGAAGAAAATACTAAAAGCAATGCACCTGTATTTGAAGTTATGTCTGAGTTCGGTAAAATATCTGCCAATTTAATTGGTCGTCAGCAGCCATTGATGAAAAGAGTTACTCAGGATTTTTTTAACAGCATCATTGCGAAATTTCGGGAGGCGAAAACCACCCGGTTCAGAATGATTGCCTCAATGGTTGAATTTGTCGATGTCCGGGGCAACCGCGCTCGCCACCCCCTTTCGGCACAGCAGTTTGAATACCTTATTGAGGACGTTTTGGAGAATGGCTCAGAAGTTGTTGATTCAGAATTTACCATTACCGGACGCATTGACAGCAATTTCCACTTTGATCTGAAATTCAGGAATAACGCGAAAGAGTCTGGAGAGGTCGGCTGTATATTAGTACCTTTACATGATGGAGAAACTCGCTTTATTTTCAGATTTCAACCCCACTAAACTTACCTCGCGGTCTCAGGGCCGCATAATTATTTTTTTTCAGCATTAACCTTTATTGAAAATTAAATGGACGATCTGGCCACCAGACCAAGGTCTGCTATTTATTGGGGAAAAACGTTTATTCTGTTCTGTCAGCAACACGACAGAATTTGAGTTCGCCGATCGGCACCGGGGTGGGTTGTCTGCCTCATTGCGTCCTGTCAGTAACAGTCCATTAACGCTCAGAAACGAATAACCTTTAGGAACTTACTGAATATCCGGCGTATGATGCGCAGGTCAGCCCCGTGGAACCTCAATGGTGCGGTGGCGGCGTGCAGCCAGGCTGCACATGACTCACTACCCGGTTAAGTTTTTTAAAATGCCTGCAAAAATTCACCTGTCGCTTCTCAATCTGATTTTACTTGTCTTTGGTGCTGTTTTCCTGCACCAGGCCATCGCCAGCCCGCGTCAGACGGCGCCGGCCAGCCAGCCGGAGATCGCCTCTGGCAGCGCAATGATCGTCGATCTGAACAACAATAACGTGATCTATGCCAGCCACCCCGATCTGGTCCGCCCGATGGCGTCCATTACCAAAATCATGACGGTAATGGTGGCGCTGGATGCGCACCAGCCGTTGGATGAGATGCTGAATGTCGACATCAGCCACACGGCGGAGATGCGCGGCGTTTATTCCCGCGTGCGGCTCCACAGCGAAATCAGCCGTAAAAATATGATGCTGCTGGCCCTGATGTCGTCGGAAAACCGTGCGGCGGCCAGTCTGGCCCATCACTATCCGGGAGGATATGACGCTTTTATTCGCGCGATGAACGCCAAAGCGCATGCGCTGGGGATGAAAAATACCCGCTATGTGGAGCCAACCGGACTGTCGACCCTGAATGTTTCCACCGCGCGGGACCTGACGAAGCTGCTGATTGCCACCAAACGTTACCCGCTGATTGGACAACTCAGTACCACCCATGAGCAGATGGCGACTTTCAGAACGCCGAACTACACTCTGCCATTCCGTAACACCAATCATCTGGTGTACCGGCCGGACTGGAATATCCAGCTGACCAAGACCGGGTTCACCAACCAGGCGGGACATTGTCTGGTGATGCGCACGGTGATTAATCAGCGCCCGGTGGCGCTGGTGGTGATGGATGCGTTTGGAAAATATACCCATTTTGCTGACGCCAACCGTCTGCGTAACTGGCTGGAAACCGGCAAAATATCTCCGGTTCCGGCTGCCGCACTGAGCTATAAAAAGCAAAAGGCGGCCGAGATGGTCAGTAATGACGGTGCCGCCGATGTCATTGAATAATTCATCTTTCCTGTCCTGCCAGGCAGGATAAGCACGGCAACGGGCACCCGGTTTTCGGGTGTGGGCATTTAGCGATCTTGTTTTTATTCGGAACTTTTCATGTCTGATTTACGAAACTTCTTTCGCCTCTGTTTGCTGGTCCTGATGTTCCTCTCACCGGGAATGGTACAGGCTGCCAGCGAAGAGGCCAGCCAGCAAACCGGTGAAGCCCCGGTGAAGGTCAATGCGTCGGTCGAACTGCCAAAGATGCAGAAAGTCCTGGATAAAATAAAGCAGCAGGTCTCAGGCGAAACCAATGACAGCCGTCTTTCGTCGCTCAATGATATGGCGCTCGAACTTTCCGGTGACGCCGACACACTGATACAGGGTATTACGCCTAAGCTGGCACAGTTGCAGGCACAGTTGGGGGTGCTGGGGCCGGCACCTAAAGCCGACAGTGGCGTCAAAGAAACCGCTGAGGTCACCAGCAAGCGTAAAAATCTGGAAAGCCAGAAAGCGAAAATGGACGATCAGATCCAGCAGGCTGAGTCGATCAAAAGTGGGGCTGTCAATCTCTCCGCGCAAATCATTAATCTCCGCCGCGAAGGATTGAAAACGCAGCTGGCGCTCAATGCCGGCAGTATTTTTGGTCCCCGTTTCTGGTCACCGATGTTTAACACCGAGAGTGATGATGGCGTCAGAATCGGTGGCTTTATTAGCGAAATTGGCAGTGCTGCGGTGCTCTCCTGGCAGCCTGGCTGGCGTCTGGGTACCGTAATTTGGGTGATGTTGGCTATCCTGGTTGCCACTCAGGGGCGGCGTTATCTGGAAGAATTTCTCGCCTGGGTGGGGATCCATCTGCTGCCGGAAGGTCGCCTGCGCCGTAGCTTCCTTGCTGCTGCTGTGGCGATGACCACGCTGGCGGCGGTGGTGCTGGCTTTTAATTTCCTGAGTCTGGCCTTCACCCGACATGACGAAGTAGTGGATGATGTTCGCTCCTTTGTCGACAAACTGGTTGGACTCAGTATTTTCTGTGGGCTGATTGCCGGACTGGGTAGGGCGTTTCTCTCCACGCGGCGCCCCTCCTGGCGCTTGCCGAATATCTCCAACCAGGTGGCGCTGGCGCTGAAACCCTTTCCTCCCCTGACGGCCGGGCTGGTGTTTGTTTTTCAGATGCTGGAAATCCTTAATAACAGCGCCAATACCAGCGTTGGCACCACGGTGCTGGCGAGTGGCGTGACCGCGTTCTTTATCGGCGCAACGGCGCTGTCAATCAGCTTTCGCGTCAAGCGCGTTCGCCGCAAAATCATTCTTGCCGGGGGGCAGTCGGAAGCCCGTTCTACCCTGGTTGGGTTGATCCAGATGGCCATCACGCTTTTCGGGGTGGCGATTTTACTGGCGCTGGTGGTTGGCTATATCGCACTGGCCCGTTTTCTGGGTTATGAACTGATCTGGATGGGCATCGTTTTTGGCTCTTTCTATATTCTCAGTCAGCTGGTGGCAGACGCCTGTGAAACCCTGTTCTCCGTCAATAACGCCTCTGGTAAAAGTATTCAGCGTTCACTGAATGTGGATGCGCGGCATCTGGGGCAGGTGGCGACGCTGTTGGGGGCAACAGGCAAAACCCTGCTGGTGCTGGTCGCGGCAATGGCCCTGCTGAACGGCACTTTTGGCAGCGGGACGCCGATCGAACTGGTACAGAAAGCCATTGAGTTCTGGGGCGGTAAGGGGCTGGAAACGCTGAATATCGTGCCGGCTCATGTGCTGAATGCGCTGCTGTGTCTGATTGTGGGCATCTATGTGTTACGCTCCGCCAGACGCTGGCTGGATCAGGATTTTCTGCCTAAAACCACCATGGACGCGGGGATGCGCGTTTCGCTTATTACCCTGTTCAGCAATCTGGGTTATGTGCTGGTGTTTCTGCTGGCGCTTTCCATCATGGGACTACAGTGGAACAAACTGGCGTGGATCGTCAGTGCGCTGTCGGTAGGTATCGGTTTTGGTTTGCAGGAGATTGTGAAGAATTTTATTTCCGGTTTGATCCTGTTGACGGAACGGCCGGTGAAAGTGGGCGATCTGGTCAGTATCAGCGGTATTGAAGGGGATATCCGGCGTATCAACGTGCGTGCCACGGAAATTCAGCTTGGCGATCGTTCGACAGTGATCGTCCCTAATTCACAGTTTATTTCGCAGAATGTGCGCAATGCCACCATGGGGAATGCCCAGGGGGTTGCCACGATCACGCTCACCTTCCCGCTGGATATCGATCCGGTTCTGGTGCGGCAGCTGCTGCTTGATGTTTATACTGAGAACGAACGCATTCTGGATACGCCGGAGCCGTCGGTGACCTTCAAGGATCTGATCCCTGCCGGGATTGTGCTGTCGGTGACGGGCAACGTTGCCAGTCCGCGTCAGGTTTCAGGGGCGAAAAGCGACCTGCTGTTTGATATCCTTACCCGTTTGCGCAAAGAGGGCGTGGCGCTCTCTTCGCCACAGACGATGATATTTGAGCAGCGTAATGGCCAGCGGGTGATGGTGGATGACAGCGTTGAGTCATAACGCCGTTACTATCGCCGGGCACCGTATGTCGTAGCACGCCGCCGCCGGGCGTTAAACCCGGCGGTGGTTGTATTGCTTAAGTGGCCTTCAGGCTGAGAGAAGTGACATTTTCGCGCCCATAGTCCAGCGGGCGCTTATTTATATTTATAGCTGACGGGTTTTATCACCTGATAATTTGGCTGATGAATATATTTTTTCAGCACCTGTTCTGCCCAGTTGTTTTTATCCACCGGTTCGATGGTGACAGAGACAAACTGGCTGTTAATCCCCAGTTTTTCAACGATAACCTCGGTGAGCGCTGAGGAGAGTGCCTGAAGATCCACCTGTGTTTCAGGACCCTGATGAAAACTTACGTTAATATGCGGCATGGTTACTCTGCTCCTGATTATTCACTGAGATTCTGGCGGTAAAGGTAATGGGCCATGGCAATTTCTCCCGCCACGCGTGCTGTATTGATTAGCACCGCCTTATTGGCCTCGGCGGAACGGCCATCGGTCATTTTTTCCACGGCTTTCATGATAAATTTAGTGACCCCGTTGCCGGTAATGCCATGGTGTTTTGCCTGCGATATCGCCTCTGCAATTGCCTGCTGAACTTCTTCACTGTTAATGGCATCCTCTTCCCTTGTGGGGGTGGCGATGACCAGCCCGGCAGAACCCGGTAATGCGCGGTTGATCTCAATCGCGCGGGCGATATGCTGGCCTGAATCGATGCGCATTGGGCTTTTGAAGCCGCTGTTACGGCAGTAGAAAGCAGGGAAATCATCAGACTGCCAGGTGACAAGCGGAACGCAATGGGTTTCGAGATATTCCAGCGTTAAACCCACATCAAGAATGTTTTTAACACCCGCGCAAATTACCGTTACTGTTGATCGTGTCAGCTGGATAAGGTCGGCGGAAATATCCATTGAGGTTTCCGCACCGCGATGTACGCCACCTAATCCTGCTGAAGAGAAAAACGGGATACCGGCCAGCTCGGCAATCACCAGAGAAGAGGCGACGCTGGTGGCACCCATCGATCGCGTGGCCAGAATAAAAGGCAGATCGCGACTTGATACCTTTGCAATATCAGCGGTCGTGGCGAACTTTTCTATCTGCTGATGATCCATCCCCACCAGAATTTTTCCGTTATCAATCGCTATCGTGGCAGGAACAGCCCCGCTGGCCCGCACCGCCGCTTCAACGTTCAGCGCGGTTGCCGCGTTGTCAGGATAGTTAAGCCCATGAGTAATGACGTTGGATTCCAGCGCCACAACCGGACGACCCTGTTGCAGGGCATCTTTAACTTCAGGCAGATACTCAAGCTCAAATTCTTTACTTCGCATGTTTCTCATCCTTGTCACTGATAGCAGGGGACAATTTTTGCAGGAGCTCATCGATCCCTTTGGGTTTCAACACCGTGAAATGATCGACACTAAGTTCAATCAGCTGCGGGCGTTGTCGGCTGAATTCCGGGGCATTGTCCAAAAAGGAGTAATGATCCCCCCGTGCTTTAATAATCGTCACCGGCGCGTTGAGCCGGCGATTTTCCAGCTCATGAAATGCATAACTGAAACCGTAGGTGGTTTCGACGATACGAATAATGCGTTCAACGGTGTCAGCGTGCAGTAAAGGAAAACGCTGGCAGATAAAGGCAATAAATGCCTGGCGCGTGGTGCATTGCGCCAGGCAGCGCTCAAGCAGAGGACCTTCAATCTGATGGGCAAATACCGAAAATAAAATGGCCAGGAACACCGGATTATCAAACGCGGCCCGGTGTTCATAGCGCTGCTCGCGTTCCATCTGAGTCATGGGCGCGCCCGGAGCCAGCAAATACAGCGCTGCAACCGTGTCTCCCTGTGCTTCCAGCTGTGCCGCGGTTTCGAAAGCAACCCGCGCACCAAAGGAGTATCCCCACAGGGTATAAGGCCCGTCTGGCTGTATGGCCTTGATTTGCTCAATATCGTCCCGCGCCATTTCTGTGACATTTTGTCGTGGCACTTCACCTTCATTGATCCCCTCGGCCTGTACACCAAAAAAAGCGCGCTGACCGGGCAGTTTCTCAGCCAGTTGCCTGAGGCTCAATGGATAGCCACCCAGGCCTGGCCAGCAGAAGATCGGGCGTTCGGTAAATGCATTGAGCTTAATTAAACGCGAACAGGGAACGGCAGCATGACGGCATTTTTCGACGGCTGTCGCCAGGCCCCGTACGGTAGGCATTTGAAATATCACCTGTAGCGGAAGTTTTATCGCAAACATGTTATTAATGCGATTAATCAGCGCCACGGCGCTGAGGGAGTTTCCACCGGCGGCGAAGAAATCATCGGCGGCAAATACTTCTTCCCATTTCATCACCGCACACCAAATCTCGCCGATGGTCTTTTCCAGGGGGGAGTTGAGCGCTATTTTCTCGCCACAATTATCGGTTTCGTTTAATTCAGGTAAGGATTTTAATGCCAGAGTGTCGATTTTTCCGTTAGCGGTTTGAGGCAGGCGCTCAACAATGATGACTTTATTTGGGATCATATAGTTCGGTAGCTGTGCAGCCAGATCCTCTTTAAGCAACTCAACGGGACCCTGTATATGAATACGATCCTCATTCATGCCGGTATGCAGATACTGCGCTTTGCTCACCGGTCCACCGAGGCAAAAATAAAAACAGTCCATAGGCAAGTGATGCTGTGCCAGTATGTTACGCATTTCCGTTGCCGCCGGCAGGTCGTGATGACTTTTGGAGCTGTAGCCGGATGACATCAGCCCCAGCAGATGTTTATTACTTTGTAGCCGGTGCATTTCACGACCGGCAAGCACATAGTGTTCATCAGGATCTGCTCCGTTACAGACCACGCCAATACCAAACGATGCCTGCTCAAAAACCCGCTGGTTAATGGCGATAACATCCTTTTTCTGCAACATGCTGTCAGAGATAAAATGCAGCGCTCCCTGCTGAAAAGCATAGAGGCCCGCTGCCAGTCCTTCGACATGCCGGTGGACTTGCAGATAGAGTTGAATTTGTGCTCTGTCCGGTTTTACCGGCGCCTGGCTGACAACATAGCCACCGAGATAGTCGTTATAGTGATGACCGTCATACCAGTCAGGCAGTGGCCCTCTTTGCGATGCTGAGCGCTCGGCATGTAAGCCATAGGCGGGCAACAGTTCATCAAAAAGCCCCAGCATATGGCCGGTTTCCATCTCCAGCACTTCACGCAGATTATTTTTATATACCGGCGCTATGGCATCACGCTCGCCGATAAAATGTAGTTTTATCAGCTGATGACATGTGCCAGCAACAGGGGCGATGGGCACCAGAGCATGTTTGGCCGGGTGGTAGTAATAGATGGCTGCGGGCAGTCCTGCCACGCCGTTTAACTCAAGGTAGAGTTGTGTGGCGTACAGCGCGCCGGGAGAGGCATAGGCATATTTGGGCAACAGACGATCTTCACTGATAAACTGCCCAAAATGACGCAGCAGTTTCCCGATATTTTCGGGCGCTAACGCCGGTTTTCCGGCCAGTAAATCGCCCGTTTCCGGCTGGCGTTGTAACACCTGCACCAGCGTTTGCTGGCTTACCTGTGGCCCTCCCTCAAAAAACCGATAGGTCTTGCGGCCAAAGGCGGTTTCCAACTGCCCGCTGTCGGGTGTTTTAAAGGCCAGGGGAATGCAGTCAGCCAGCTGCTTTGCTGAGAGTTGACGACAGCCCGCGTTAGAGAGCTGTGCTTTGACCTGCAGTTTGTTGGATTTGGAAATATGATGACTGTCATGCTTGTCCTGGTCCATTAACGCCGCCTGCCGCCTGTCCAGCTCAATGCAGGCCGTCAGGATCTGCTGGCCGGATCGCGGAGCCTGCTGCACGATAACCGCCGCGTGTTTAACCCAGTGATGCTTTTCAATTGCCAGGCGAATTTCGTCCAGCTCGACACGATAGCCACGCAATTTTATTTGATTGTCAGCGCGGCCAACAAAAAAGGTATTTCCCGTCTGATCCTGCCGGACTAAATCACCGGTCCTGTAAAGCAACTCGTGGCCAGGAACGGGAGTTCCTGAAGCGGGAATGAATCGTTCACGGGTCAGCTCGGGTCGCTGATAGTAACCGCTGGCAACCTGTACACCTGAAATATACAGCTCGCCGGTTTCTCCCAATAAAACCGGCGCTCCGGCGCTGTCCAGCACATGGTAGAAGGTATCCGCTACGGGTTTACCGATGGCAATCGCATCGGGATAAGACGCCACCGACTCTGCCTCCAGGGTGAAACTGGAGGTATTAATAGTGCATTCGGTTGGACCGTATAAGTTGGTCAGTCTGGCGTGCGGCAGGTGCTGAAAAAACTCCGCGGCAAGAGGGCGTGTCAGGATCTCCCCGCCGCTGAAAACCTTTTTCAACGCCTGGCAATCAGGAAACAGCGGATGTTCAACCAGCGCGTGAAGCAGGGTGGGAACACACTGCAACACGGTAATGTTTTGTTGTTGCAATGTATTAATCAGGGCATCCGGGTCGCGGTAACAGTTTTTGGGTCCGACCACCACCTCGCAGCCAAAAGCCGGCGCCAGTATTTCCCACTGTGCCGCGTCAAAACTGATTGGTGTCTTCTGTAAAATCCTGTCGTTTTGATCAAAACCAAACTGCTCTTTTAACCAGGCTATCTGATGAGAGATATTGCGCCAGCTCACCATTACCCCCTTGGGGTTTCCTGTGCTACCGGAGGTGTAAATCATATACGCCAGGCGTTCCTGCGGGCGGCTTAATACAGCATCAGTGGTCGCCACGCTGACTTTCTCAAGGTCGTCCTGGGTGATAATGGTGACCTTTTCGCCAACGATAGCCATCAGCTGTGCTTTAAGGGCTGGCTGGGTTAACACGATGGTCACGCCAGAATCTTCGATCATATAACGCAGACGATCGGCGGGATAATCCGGCGCAAGGGGAAGATAGGCGCGCCCGGCGGCGAGAATGCTCCATGCGCCACAAATCATCTCAACGCAGGGATCGCAGTACAGCCCTATAAACTGCACATCCTCCTCGATCAACGCATGCAGGCTATCTGCACTTCGCGCTATTGATTGCAGGAAATGTTGATAACTCAGCGAGGTATTCTGATCTTTTACGGCGATATGCGCCGGTCTGGTGCGGACACAGCGTACAAGCATGGCGAAAAGATCGTGAAAATGAGTAGCGGAACCGGGATCTGGTGAGGTAATAAAGGAAGAAACAAGGCGTTTAAAAGTCATGATGATGTAATCTTTCTGGATTTTATATTTCACTAGGAAGATACTTTTGTGTAAATCAATGTCAAGTTTCTTTTTGGTAGGGTATTTTTGCAGGTGAGATATGGATCTAAAAAGCAGCGGTTTTACCGGCCAGGATTGGCCGGTGGAATGGTTATTTTTCTTTATCTAACAGCCAGATACGCAAAATTGATGCCAGCTGTTCACGCTGCTGGGCACTGAGAGGTGACAATATTTCATCTTCATTTGCCACATGTTCAGAAATTGCTTTATCAATAAGCTGCTTGCCTTTGACCGTTAAGGACAGGTTGCAGCTGCGTCTGTCTGCTTCACTGTAAACTCTCTCAATAAAGCCGCGCTGGACCAGTTGCTCGACGCGGGTGCTCATGGCGCCTGATGACAGCATTAAGGTTTGATAGAGTTCAGTAGGGGTGGTTGGTGTGTTAAGCCGCCTTAGCGTCGCCAGAATGTCGAATTCTGTCTGACTCAATTCGTTATTCCTGAATGTTTTTTCCAGGCTCTTATCTACAAGGCGGCTCATCCGGCTAAGTCGTCCAAGCACCCCCATGGGAGAACAATCCAAATCGGGGCGCTGCTGAAGCCACTGGACAAGCAGCCTGTCTACATGGTCGTACTGCATAGTCTTCCTCATAAAAAAGAAACTTGAAAAAAGCCGTGCATCTGATTATCTTTCTCTTAATTATCTTTCATAAAAGATATAAATCTAAAAGATATAATCATCTTAACATCTTATGGTTGTTTCTCAAGGACACATCTATGCCTGTTTACCGAAATGTTCATGTGTTACCTGATTCGCCGTGGCTATCCAGTTTGCAGCTTCAGGCGCGCAACCGTGCGGCAAGTCTGAAGACATTTGTATATGCATCCAATCAGCTGATCCGTTTGCTATTACAACATGCGGCCCACTATCTGCCTTACCGGGACGAGGTGGTCACCACGCCAATAGGTGACGTTTTTCACGGGAAATCATTAAAAAATGGCGTTTGTGGCGTTTCGGTGATCAGGGCCGGAGAGAGCATGGAGGTGGCGTTCAGGGAGATGTTTCCTGAACAGCCCATCGGCAAAATTCTTATTCAACGGGATAAAGAGACAAAACAGCCGCATTACTTTTATTCGCATCTGCCCGCCACGGTGGGGGAGATGTCGGTGATGTTGTTTGAACCGATGTTGGCAACCGGCGGTTCTGTGTTGAAAGCCATAGACGTGCTGCAGGAAAGCGGCGTGGCGGCTGACAATATTATTGTGGTCAATCTGCTTGCGTCGCCATCGGGTATTGAGAACGTCACAAAAGCATGGCCGGCGTTGACCGTGGTCACCTCGTCAATAGAGCAGGGGATGACCGAGGCGGCATTTATGCGTCCTGGTATCGGGGATTTTGGCGATCGTTACTTTGGGACCTGGCCTGGAGCATCACATGAATAAGTTATCAACGCTTGGTAATATTCTTATTACTGCCCTGGCCCCGGTTATCTGGGGAAGCACCTATATTGTCACCACCCAAACGCTTCCTCCTCATGTGCCTTTGCTGGCATCGGTAATCAGGGCGCTGGTGGCCGGACTGATTTTATTACTGGTTTGCCGCGTGCGGCCTTACGGTATCTGGTGGCTACGTATAGCGATCCTCGGATTTCTTAATATCGGCCTGTTTTTCTATTGTCTGTTTGCCGCCGCTTATTTTTTGCCCGGTGGTCTGGCGTCGCTGGTGATGTCCTGCCAGCCGGTTATCGTGATGGTGATTGGTGCGGTGGTCTTCAGGCATAAACTCAGAGCGATACATATTATCTCTGCGGTGATTGGCGTAACGGGCATTAGCCTTCTGGTATTAAACAGTGCCGTGACATTAAATTTTCAGGGCGTTGCTATTGGGCTTGTCGGCACCACCAGTATGGCGATGGGTATTTTGCTGACCAAATACTGGGGCAGGCCGCATAATATGTCTTTACTGGCATTTACCGGCTGGCAGTTAACGATGGGTGGATTAATGCTGTTGCCAGCCGCGCTGACGCTGGAGAAGTTGCCGGCTGCCCTGACCTTCACCAATCTTTTAGGCTACGGCTGGTTGACGCTGGCCGGTGGCGTTCTGGGCTACTTTATCTGGTTCCGGGGCATAGAGAAACTGCCGCCGGTAACCACCTCGTTTCTGGGATTTATGAGTTCTCTGTCGGCCTGTGTGCTCGGCTATGTGATTTTGGGGCAGACATTTACTCACTTACAGCTGGTGGGCTGCCTGGCGATTATTACATCAATATATCTTGCCCGTCCGTCGCGGCGAAATAAGGCTGAACCCCAGGCAGTAAGCGGGTCACGGCAGGAAAATTTGACCAATTCAGTTAAACGCCGGTGTTAATCATTTGCCCGCACAAATAAACCGTTGAGAGTTAAATAATGAAAGATAATCAGGCCATCGTGATGTTTGATCTCGATGGGACACTGTTCGACACGGCACAGGCTATTCCCCTTACCTTTAACGCTGCTTTCCGTGCGCTGGGTTTGCCTGCGTTTTCCGCTGATGAAATAAGAGTTACTATCGGACTTCCGCTGGAAAAAGCATTTTCTGATCTGATGAATCTGGCGGTGGATCATCCACAGGTTATTTGCGCGGTGAATGAATATCAGCGTCAGTTCAAAACGATTATTCTGCCCGCGGCGAAAGATCTGCTTTTCCCCGGCGTGGCCACCGGTCTTGAACATCTTCACTCGTCGGGTTTTCGTTTATCGGTGACCACCAATAAATTTTCTCACAGTGCCAATACACTGTTATCGGCTGCCGGCATTGCGCATTTTTTTGATATTGTGGTTGGCGCTGATGAGGTCGCGTCGAAAAAACCACATCCTGAATCAGGGCAGAAAATCCTCGATTTTTTTCAGGCCGATAAATCACAGGCCATTATGGTGGGGGATACCACTCACGATATCCTGATGGCCAACAATCTTGGCTCGGCATCGATAGCGGTAAGTTATGGTATTCATGATAAAAACACCTTAATTGCCGCAAGGCCAGGTATTCTGGTGGACAGCTTTGATGATGTGGTGAAACAGTGCCATGAAATGACCGCACGGGCTGTTGCCGGTGAATCTTCTGTTAACATCACGCGCTAACGATCCTGTTGTCAGCGCTTTCGTCATGCTGAGGTAATTATGCAGGAGATCATCTCCGGTTTTTTTTCAGTCTATATAAAAATGGGCTATTTAATTGCGCTGTGGGTTATTATTATGTTTATTCTCACCGGGCGTCATATATTTGGCCACGCCGCGGATCTGGTGTCATATAGGGACAGCGTGGGTTATGTTTTTTCCATGCTGCTGCTGATGCCGGTTTTTTATTCTTTCTACATCAAAGAAATTTACCGGTTGCATAAAAAGCTGACGGGGTACAGACACCGGTGATTTAACGCGTAAGATTAACAGGGGCACCGGCCTGAGGCTTTTTTCTGTGAGTATAATTGTACCGCCCGGAAATACCGGTAGCGGTTTGCTGCCATCAAACAGCTGTATTTTGTCCCCTCCTCAGCATGCTGCGGCCGGCAGTTGGCTGGCGTTAAAAAACCGATCCTTTTTGCTGTCATGCGTTGAAAACTATCTGCTATCCTCAACTTATGGCACACTGAGCGTCTTACAACTCTGTAACACTCTGACCCGTTTTTTGCCGTTATTTGAGAGAAACCAATCTGATGAAATGGATTTGCTCTGTCAGTCTTGCTGCCGCTTTGATCATGCAGCCAGCTTTTGCTGAAACTCACCCCGTTCCCCATGCATTAACCCCCGAAGCCCGTGATGCGTTTGTAACGGATTTGCTGAAAAAAATGACGCTGGACGAAAAAATTGGCCAGCTCAGATTAATCAGCGTGGGGCCGGATAACCCGAAGGAGGCGATCCGTGAGATGATCCGGCATGAGCAGGTCGGGGCGATTTTCAACACCGTGACCAGGCAGGATATCCGTGCAATGCAGGACCAGGTGATGCAGCTCAGTCGCCTGAAAATCCCCCTCTTTTTTGCTTACGATGTGGTGCACGGTCATCGCACGGTGTTTCCTATCCCACTGGCGCTCGCCGCCAGCTGGGATTTGGATGCCGTGGCAGAAGTGGGGCGTATCTCTGCTTATGAAGCTGCCGATGACGGCCTGAATATGACCTGGGCACCGATGGTGGATGTTACCCGTGAACCGCGCTGGGGCAGGGTATCTGAGGGATTGGGTGAAGATACTTACCTGGTTTCACAAATGGGCCGCACGCTGGTGACGTCAATGCAGGGCAAAAGCCCGGCGGATCGCTACTCGGTGATGACCAGCGTTAAACATTTTGCCGGCTATGGCGCGGTGGAAGGGGGACGCGATTACAACACCGTCGATATGAGCCCACAGCGACTGGCACAGGATTATCTGCCGCCTTACAAAGCGGCGCTGGATGCAGGTAGCGGTGGGGTGATGGTGGCGCTTAACTCGCTTAACGGCGTGCCGGCCACCGCAGACAGCTGGTTGCTGAAGGATCTGCTGCGCGATGACTGGAAATTTAAGGGCATTACCATCAGCGACCATGGCGCGATTAAAGAGTTGATCAAGCATGGTGTTGCCAGCGATCCAAAGGATGCGGTGCGGATTGCGATCCAGTCTGGCGTCAATATGAGCATGAGTGACGAATTTTACAGTAAGTATCTGCCAGGACTGGTAAAAAGTGGTGCGGTCAGCGAACAGGAAATTGATGATGCCACCCGTCACGTACTCAACGTCAAGTACGATATGGGCCTGTTTAACGATCCCTACAGCCACCTGGGCGCGCCGACGAGCGATCCTCAGGACACCAACGCCGAAAGCCGTCTGCATCGTGAGCAGGCACGTGATGTGGCGCGCAAAAGTATCGTGCTGTTGAAAAACCGTCTGGAGACGCTGCCGCTGAAAAAGTCTGGCACCATTGCCGTGATTGGTCCGTTGGCCGACAGTCAGCGTGACATTATGGGCAGCTGGTCGGCGGCGGGCGTGGCTTCGCAGTCGGTCAGCGTGTTGCAGGGACTGAAAAATGCCACCGCCGGTAAAGCCACCCTGCTCTACGCGAAGGGGGCGAATATTACCGACAATAAAGGTATTCAGGATTTCCTCAATATTTACGAAAAAGCGGTGATTATCGATCCGCGCTCCCCGCAGGCGATGCTTGATGACGCCGTGGCCACCGCGAAGAAGTCAGACGTGGTGGTGGCGGTAGTGGGGGAAGCGCAGGGCATGGCACATGAAGCCTCCAGCCGCAGCGATATCACCATCCCACCGAGTCAGCTGGCGCTGATTGATGCACTGAAGGCCACCGGTAAACCGCTGGTGCTGGTGCTGATGAATGGCCGTCCGCTGGCGCTGGTCAAGGAGAATATGCATGCCGATGCGCTGCTGGAAACCTGGTTTAGCGGTACCGAAGGCGGTAACGCCATTGCCGATGTGCTGTTCGGTGATTACAACCCATCGGGCAAGTTGCCGATGTCGTTCCCGCGCTCCGTTGGACAAATTCCGATTTATTACAACCACCTGAATACCGGGCGGCCTTATGATGCGGATAAACCCAATAAATACACCTCGCACTATTATGATGCTGCCAACGGTCCGCTGTTCCCGTTTGGTTACGGTCTGAGCTATACCACCTTCCAGGTATCGCCTGTCACGCTGTCGTCAAAAACCATGCCGCGCAACGGTAGGGTGAATGCCAGCGTGACCGTGACCAATACCGGCCACCGCGACGGGGCCACGGTGGTTCAGCTCTATCTCAACGACGAAATGGCCAGCATCAGCCGTCCATTGAAAGAACTGAAAGGCTTTAAGCGCATTATGCTCAAGGCCGGTGAGACGCAGACGGTCACCTTTCCCATTGACGTGAACGCGTTGATGTTCTGGAACGCGAAGATGCAGCAGGTGGCAGAACCGGGTAAATTCAGGGTGATGATTGGTCTTGATTCCGCACGCACCAACAGCGCGGAGTTTGAATATCTGTAGGCGGCTGGTGTTGTTTACCGGTTAAGCCTGGGTTTTATATCAGGGGGCGATCTGTTCGCCCCTTTTTTTTCTGAGAGGGTGGAGCAGCAACCGCTATGTTTTCGGTGCGTGAACGTATACAGCAGCAAATTTTCCGCCTCAACGGACTGGCTGGCAGTGAGTTCGACCTTAGCCAGCCTGCGGGTGATCCCGGCCTGTATGGCCCGGACAGCACGATCTGGCGCGTGCACGGTGACTTTTCTTCCATGCTGTGCGGCGGTATTTCTGCGTTACTGTTGCAAATGTTGCATCCTCTGGCACTGGCCGGCGTCTGGGATCACTCCAGCTTTCGCGAGGACATGCAGGGCAGATTGCGCCGGACCAGTCAGTTTATTGCGGTGACCACTTTTGGCAATACCGCTGATGCCCACAGCCTGATTGCACGGGTGAAACATATCCATTTGCAGGTAACCGGCACGGATGCCACCGGGGTTGCCTATGCAGCCAGCGATCCGCTATTACTGACATGGGTACATGTGGCTGAAACCAGCCGTTTTCTGGCCGCCTACCTGCGCTACAGGAATCCGCAGCTCAGTCTGACAGAGCAGGACCGCTACTACACTGAGGCTGCTGTGGTGGCAGAGGCGCTGGGTGCAGAGAACGTACCGAAAACCGCACAGCAAGTGGAGGATTATCTGTGTGCGATGAGGCCGCAGCTGCGATGTGACGAACGCACTCAGCAGGTGATGAATCTGTTGCTCAATGCCCCGGCCTCCAGCTGGCAGGTGCGACCCGCAATGCGCCTGATGATGATGGCCGGGATTGAACTGTTACCGGAGTGGGCACAGCGGAAGTTCGGTTTTCATTTTTCTCCGTTACGCCGTTATGCTGTACGCCAGCGTCTTCACCTGCTGGCGCGGCTACTTCGCTGGTCTGTTCGTCAGGGGGCGTATTACCGTGCGATGCGACGGATGGGGCGCTGAGAGGGGCGTCAAAACTGGGACGAGGATATTTTTCAGTTTGTGAGCTTGATCGCCTCAAGTTTCAGAAGCCGTAGCCGTTAATTTCATAAGGCAATTGTGCCATAGAGTTATCGGTGAGGCTCTCCATGCTAAAAACAACCCAGGGCAGGTTTACCCTACTGATCGTCGGCTTCTTTATTTTGTTGCTGATGATCACTGTAGTGGTAATAAAAATATTTGTAGCGCCTCAACTGACAACCAGTGAGAGCAGGCTTGTGCGCTATGAAGTTGATACGATTGGCTCACGTATCACTGATATGATGAACCGTATCCAGGCTCAGCAGCGGAGCATTACCGAAACTGTCGCCGTGCTGGACAGCGACAGTATTGACAGGGTTTTACCGGCGCTGGTTAACCAGTATCAGGATGTCAATGTGTTTGGCGGCGGGATCTGGCCTCTGCCCAAACAGCGCGATCCGGCAAAAGATAAATTCAGTACCTTTTTTGCCCGTAACAGCAGCAATATTTTGCAGGTGAATACCTTCTGGAACTCCGCCGAAGCACCCAATTATTATGAGCAGCCTTGGTATAAAGACGGCATGGCGGCACAAAAAGGGCAGTGCGCCTGGGCAAAAGCCTATCAGGATGCCGCCAGCCCACAGCCACGCACCAACTGTGCCATGGGAATTTATCGTAATGGCACCGCATGGGGTGTTGCCACCATCGACGTAACCCTGGGCTTCTTCAACCACCTGGCGAAAGAAATGGGCCGGGCAATTCAGGGGCAGGTGCTGATTGTGGAAGCTGACGGTAAGGTCGTCGGGGATGCCAGCCTGGTGGATGCAGCGCCAACCTTGCATAATCTGAGCGAGCTTTCTGTGCCGATGTCAGTACCGCTGCGCGCCATGCTCAGGGACGTCTCCTCAGGACCAGCGCAAGGCAGTTATGAAGGCAAAGATGGTGAGCATACGCTGTTTGTGCAGCAAATTAGCGGTAGCCCCTGGTATATCGCCAGCGACGTTCCCACCGCGTTACTGTCAAAACAAAGTAACGCAATTCTGACCCGGCTTGGTCTGGTACAGATCCCACTGGCGATTTTGCTGCTGCTGATACTGCTGGTTTTTGTCCGCAATCTGATGAAACGTCTGAGCGGATTAAACAATAACATTCTGGCACTGTCTTCCGGTGGGGCCGATTTAACGCAGCGTCTGCCTGCCAGCGGCAGCCCGGAGTTTGATGCGGTTGCTCAGAGTTTTAACAACTTTATCAGCTATTTGCAGGGGCTGTTACGCCAGGTGGGTGACAGTGCGGTAGCCATTACCTCCGCATCGAAAGAAATTGCCAGTGGCAACCTCGATCTTTCCGCCCGTACCGAAGATCAGTCCAGTTCCATTGTGCAAACGGCGGCCTCGATGGAGCAGCTGACCGGAACCGTCCGGCAGAATGCGGATAATGCGACCCATGCAAACCAGCTGGCGGGGGATGCTTCCCGTGTGGCAGAGCGTGGCTCCAACGTGGTGAAACAGGTGGTTACCACCATGGGTGAAATTAACACCTCTTCACGTAAAGTTGTTGATATTATCGGGGTGATAGACAGTATTGCGTTCCAGACCAATATTCTTGCGCTTAACGCTGCCGTGGAAGCGGCGCGCGCCGGAGAGCAGGGACGTGGTTTTGCCGTGGTGGCTTCAGAAGTGCGTAACCTGGCTCAGCGCTCAGCCAACTCTGCCCGTGAGATTAAAAAGCTGATCGAAGAATCCGTGGCGAATATCGATCACGGGAGCCTGCTGGTACAGGAAGCGGGTAGCACCATGGACGAGCTGATGAACGGCGTAAGCAGCGTCACCACGCTGATGGCCGAAATCATGTCCGCCAGCCGTGAACAAAGCATGGGGATCGATCAGATCAACACGGCGGTTAACCAGCTTGACAACAGCACACAGCAAAATGCGTCGCTGGTGGAGCAGGTTTCTTCTGCCGCGCAGGCGATGGAAGAACAGACTCTTCAACTGGCCCACGTGGTGAGCAGTTTCAAACTGTAACATCCAGCCCGACCCGGTGATGCGGGTCGGGCTGACTGCCCACAATCTGCCATGCGCTCTCACCTCCTGAGCAGACACAACCTGTGCCACCGTTGTTGGCAGAATAAGGACATCAATGCCTGTTGGTATCCGAAGGCTGCCTGCAACAGTGCGGCGTGGGTAAGGAGTGCTCTGGTGGCGGATGAACACGCAAGTGGTTGAGTCCATTCGCACGCTCAGCTCTGTCTCGCTTACCAGCGGGCCTTATGTGTCACCGTGTTGGCTCTGTCAGCGACCTTGCGTGGCGGTTTAAGAGCGGATCAGAATAGTGTAGCCGGTGAGCATTACCCCACCTATGCCGCCCAGTGCCATCATCAGGAAAAGAAAAGTCACCGCAATTTTTTGCCAGTTCATGTTGTTGCCCGTTCAGTCTTAAGCAGAAAGAGGGCGAATTATAGCCGTAATCCGTGCACGGGGTTAAGATTTATTGCCCTGGATCCTCCCCCGGTTAAAGAACAGTGTCATGCCGGCGCCGCATTTTTTCATCAGATAACATCAATTTGAGGCGACAGCCTGCTCTGTTTGGGGTCGACCATTGGAGGTCTGTTTATTCCCTGTTACTGGCGACCTTGACCCTTTTCAGGTGGGAGATAACCCCGCCGCCTCTTTCAACCCGATTGTCGGACAGGCTAACGCTGTCCGCTGGTTTCAGATGATTAATCCCCGGTTTTTTCAGCGATCAGCTGCACGGTGCCGATGGTTCTGGCGAGAAAGCCAGCCTCGCAGTAGCAGAGATAAAACAGCCACATCCGGCGGAAATGTTCGTCAAAACGTCCGTTTTGCAGATGCGGCCAGGCGGCCTCAAAACGGTTTCGCCATGCCTCCAGGGTGCGGGCATAATGCGGCCCGATTTCAAACAGATCGTTGAGCATAAACCGGTTAGCAGCCAGATTGTTTTTCAGCATACTGACCGCCGGAAGAAAACCGCCGGGAAAAATATAGCGTTGAATAAAATCGACGCTACGGGCGTAGCGGTCAAAGCGCGACTCGCTGATGGTTATCGCCTGCAAGGCCAACCGTCCGCCCGGTTTTAACAGCTGACGGCAGCGGGCAAAAAACAGCGGAATATAGTGTTGGCCCACCGCTTCAATCATCTCTACCGACACCAGTTTGTCATACTGTCCGCTGAGCTGACGGTAATCCTGTTTTAACACCGTTACCCGATCGCTCAGTCCGGCCATGGCAATCCGACGGCGGCTGTAGTCATACTGCTCCTGCGAAATGGTGGTGGTGGTAACGCGACAGCCGTATTCCCGTGCGGCAAACGCCGCCATTGCCCCCCAGCCAGTACCGATTTCCAGTAAATGGTCTTCCGGGGAGAGCATCAGGCTGTCGCACAACCGGCGCATCTTTGCCTGCTGCGCCTGTTCAAGCGACATGTCCTGCTGTGAGTACCAGCCGCTGGAATAGAGCATGTCACCGTCGAGAAAGGTATGGTAGAAATCATTACCCAGATCGTAATGTGCCGCGATATTACGCTGTGCCTGACGCACGCTGTTACGATGCAGCAGGTGTCGGAATTTATTCAGCAGGGCGGGCACTATGCTAAAGCGCGAGCCAAGTTTATCCAGCACCTTGCCGTTATTCGCCAGCGTCAGGATTACTGCGGTGAGGTCGGGGGTGTCCCACTCGCCCGCCATAAAGGTTTCCGCCGCGGCGATACTGCCGCCGGTGAGGATCCGGCGATACGCCCGCGAATGATGTACCCTGACTTCAGCCTGTAATGTTGCCAGCGGATCGCCAAAAAAACGCTTGCCCAGGTGGGGATCGTCAAGATGCAGACCCGCTCCCTGAATATGCTGTAACAGTGAAAAAATTAAGCGTCGTGAGCCAGACAATCTTTTACCCTTCCGCGGACGGGATGTGCAGGTCAGTTCAGGTTGATACATCCGTTATTTCTCCGATTCGGGATGGGGATACACCGGC
This sequence comes from Erwinia psidii, assembly GCF_003846135.1. Taxonomy (GTDB): domain Bacteria; phylum Pseudomonadota; class Gammaproteobacteria; order Enterobacterales; family Enterobacteriaceae; genus Erwinia; species Erwinia psidii. The sequence continues at coordinate 198,457 of NZ_RHHM01000007.1, read as the reverse complement.
GCGCCCTTGCGCCAAAGCTTCCATGCCTGCCAGTAGATAGCCAGCAAGGTGCGTAAGGTTGTCAGCGGAAAACGCCAGAGGTGATGGCGCAACGTTTTCCTGTTCAGCGGTTGGCGGCGAAGATGCAATGTGGCATCAAACACCTTGCCTGCCCGGTGGTTCTCAATGTGTACCGAAAGGGATTTACCCGGTGCTGACAGCCGCCAGTGATAAACCATATCCAGTGGGTTAAACGGTGAAACGTGAAAGGCTTTTTGGGTGGTTTCACTGCCGTCTGGCCTGACGGCATAGGTATGACGCCCGTTCCAGGGGGTGTTGCGGACTTCGGCCAGTAGCCAGCACAGGCGATCGTGTTCATCGTAGAGATAGTAAAAATTGACCGGGTTGAACGAGCAGCCAAAATAACGCAGCTGGGTTAATAGCATCACCCGACCGGTGAGGTGTTCGCCCGTCAGCGCGGCGATACGTGCCTGCGCGCGCTGTTTTATCTCGGTGCCGCCCAAATAGTCGGCGGCACAGAAGGAGGCAGCGGAAAATTTGCCTTCGTGGATGCCCACGTTTTTCAACAGAGGCAGTTCGTCGAGATCGATCATTAACATAAAAATACGGTAGCTGAACTGATGATCGACAGGCGTAAAGCGGCGGTGCCGAACATGGCCGCAATAAATGGCGCTGTTCACAGCAGACCCGCCCGCTCCATCCCTGCTACCACGTCCAGGGCACTGCGTATGCCATCCTCATGAAAACCGTTGTAGCACCAGGCGCCGCAGTACCAGCTACGGTTGACACCATTCAGTAACAGGCGTGTGCGCTGTGCGAGCAGACTTTGCAAACCAAACTGGGGATGATGAAAGACATAGCGTCCGAGAATTTTATCAGCGTCAATCAAGGGGGTGGCATTCAGCGTGACGCAGAAGGTTGTTGGCGCGTCAAGGCCCTGTAATCTGTTCATGTTGTAGGTTACTGTCGCGCCGGCATGACCGCACTCCGGCTGCGCGGTATCAAGATGGTAATTCCAGCTGGCCCAGGCGCGTGGATTTTCTGGCAGAAGGCGGGTGTCAGTGTGCAGCACAACCTCGCTGGCGCTCCAGAGAACCCCGGTCAGCATCTGCCGCTCTTCGTCGTTGGCATCGCTGAGTAACTCAAGAGTACGATCGCTGTGACAGGCAAAAATCACCTGATCGAAAGTGTCACTGCCCGCGGTGCTATGCAATGTCACGCCACTGGCATGGCGTTCAACCCGCAGAACCGGTGTGTTGAGGTTAACGGTTAGCCTGTCATCAATCCGCGCCATCAGCCTGCGGATATATTCACGGGAGCCGCCGGGGATCACATACCATTGCGGACGATGAGTTATATCCAGCAGGCCGTGGTGATCGAAAAAGCGTAAAAACAGCGTCAGCGGCATCTGACGGATCTCGCTGAGTGAGCATGACCAGATAGCCGCCCCCATTGGCAGAATGTAGTGATCGGTAAAAAAAGAATTAAAGCACTCTGTTTGCAGGAAGTTTTCCAGGGTGTGCTGATGTGCGTGGGGGCTTTCCGGCTGCTGTAGCCACTGCTTCGCGCGGCGATTAAAGCGCATGATATTGGCCAGAAATCGCCAGAAGTGCGGCCGCAACAGATTGCTGCGCTGGGCAAACAGACTGTTGAGCGAATGACCGTTGTATTCCAGACCACTCTCAACATTACGAACCGAAAAACTCATTTCGGTAGGCTGGCCTTCCAGCCCAAGCTCGGCCAACAGGGCGCGAAAATGTGGATAGGTGCGGTCATTAAAAACGATAAACCCGGTATCAATGGCGTAGCTATGGCCATCAACGTCGACATCCACCGTGGCAGTATGTCCTCCCAGTCTTGCATCTGCTTCAAACAGGTGAACATCTGCCCGCGAGGCCAGCTTCCATGCACAGCTTAACCCGGCAATACCGCTGCCGATAATAGCTATTTTCACTATTACCTCGCTATCTGCTGAGTGAGAAGACGCTGTAAGGCATAGGGCAGCCGCGAAGTAATACGCAAAATAATTGAAAAGAGACGCGGAAAGGCAAATTCGGCTTTGCCCTTAGCCAGCCCCCGACGAATGCAGCGCGACGCCTGCTCAACGCTCATTATCATCGGCATGGCAAAGTCATTGCGCCGGGTAAGCGGCGTATCCACAAAACCGGGGAGTACCAGGCTGACAGCAATTTGTTTTCGTTTCAGGTCCTGTGCCAGACTGCGGGCAAAATAAGCCAGCGCGGCCTTGGATGCGCCGTAGGCTTCGGCGCGGGGTAGGGGCACCAGACTGGCGCTGGAACCTACCAGCGCAACCCGGCTACCCGGTGAAAGCTGCGGTAGCAGCACATCAAGACAGTTGACCGGCCCGTTAAAATTGATGTTCATCACCCGATGCACTTTCTCTGCTTCCACTTCGCCATGATCAATGTATTCACAGGTCCCTGCACAGAGGATCACCAAATCGGCGCTTTTGCTGCTTAACGCCCTGCGAGTTTCTGTAAGGTCCGTAATGTCAAATTCACACACTCTGATGCTGCTGAATTTTTCAAGCAGGCTTTGTAACTTGCTACTGTCGCGGCCACAGGCGGTGACGTGCCAGCCCTCGCTGGCGTAGTCGAGGGCCAGCTGATGGCCGATCCCGGAGCTTGCACCGGTAATCAGAACTCTTTTCATGGTTGTAACCTCTTTTTAAGCTGTCTGACTACCGCGCCCAGCACCGGAATTTTTTCGTACAACATCGCGCCCATATCATAGTAATCCCGTTGAAAAATGATCCTGTCGTCGCGAAACAGCAGATGACTGCTGCCAGCCAGTTTCTGCTGTCGCCCACGTTGTAACGCAGGATGGGCATAAATCATTTGCCAGATAAGTAATGCGGTTCCGTTAAAAAGGTGACATTCGTCCACCTCAAACCGGCAGTAATGAAGGTTTTTCAACAGCGAAGTGAAATAAACTTCCACAACCCGCAGACTGTGGTGTTCAGCAACGGGGTCGGTAAGGCAGATATCCGGGTGATAAATTTCCGACAGCCGCGAGAGGTCAACAGTGTCCAGAGACTGATAGAATGCCACCAGTTTGTTTAATGTTGCCTGCTGCGTCATATTTCTCCTCAGGGAGTACCCTGAAATACCACCTGTAGCCCTTGTTCCTGCCACTGGCTGAGCTGTTCCTCCTGACGTCGCGTCGGCGGTTTTCCTGTAAAAATGAAAACATGCTGGCCCGGAAACAGTTCAGGTCGGGGAAGTTCCAGTGGTTCAGCCAGAACGTCCATTCGCCACCCCTGTTGGGAGAGACGCCATGCTTCAAGCCAGATCCGCGTCCTGTCTTCTGTACCCCAGCCAATAATCAGTGCATCCTGACCGGACTTTTTCCTGCTGCCGGTTAAACAAAAGGCGACATAATCAATTAAAGCACCATCAAACAAACTGCACATCATACGGGCAGTCTTTTGATCCAGCCCAAGGCGCTGTCTTACAGGAATAAAAACACGGTCAATAAGCAAATCTGCCGGTGTTTCACGGCCCAGTGACGCAATTTTGGCTCTCAGTTTGGCCGGTTTGACATGACGTAAAACGGTGATCATGTCATCCTGGATTTTTACCCATTCATCACTTCTGCTAATGCTTTCTCCCTCGATAAGGGCTTTTACTTTTCCAACGGGGACACCGCTTTCGATCCAGCGCTTAATGTCTTCAATGCGCTGAATATCCTCATCGTCAAATTGCCGGTGTCCACCCTCAGTGCGCTGAGGTTTTAGCAAGCCGTAGCGGCGCTGCCAGGCGCGAAGAGTAACCGGGTTGATGCCACAGCGTTCGGCAACATCGCCAATACTGTAAAGTGTCATGAAAATCCTCTGAACTCAGATTACTGTTTTAACCGTAGCCGACTCGATGAAAGTGTACAACTATTATTTTTGTGTACAGGTTATCAGCAGCAGAATTTCAGGATATAACTGGCATGCTGTGCTTTCACTCCGAGCCGTCAACCCCTCGTTTTCTTAACACAGGATACCATCTGCTATGAGGCTCAATAATGCGTGATCTTTCTTATCAACGTTTGGATACTGACCAGGCTCAAAACGAACTTCCGTCATTGCTCCATGTGCTCGGCGGCTGTGTTGAGGAAGGGGCCAGCGTGGGATTTATCAGCATGGATCCGCAACCTATGCGCCAGTTCTGGCTGGGTGCGATTGACAGTCTTGTCAGTGGAGAAAAACAGCTGCTGGTTGCCCGCCAGAACGGCACGGTAGTGGGCACGGTTATTGTGGCGCGGGTGATGACGCCCAATGGCCAGCACCGTGCTGAAATTTGTAAACTGCTGGTGCATCCTGATGCACGGCGGCAGGGGATCGCCAGAGAGCTGTTGAAGCGGGCTGAAGATCTGGCGAAAGCGGCGGGCGTAACGTTGCTGGTGCTTGATACGCGTAGTGGTGATGTGGCAGAACAGCTTTACCTGACTGAGGGCTGGCAGATGAGTGGCAGCATCCCCGCCTATGCGCTTTCCACTGAAGGCGCACTCGATGCCACCACGGTAATGTTCAAGCAATTAGCCCCGGTGTAACAGGGCTTAAGCCCTGTGTGCATTGTAAACCGCCTGTTCACGCCTTCATCCAAAGCAGTATCGCGGGACTGGGTTAGTGGGCTGTTGTCTGAAAAATGTGCAAAAACCATTGCGTGAATCGAATATATTCCCTAGAGTTCCCGCACCGCGGTCAGCGATGACCGTTTATTAAATAAGCGTTCCTGATCGTGCTTCACTTTGTATCTGGCCTTGCCACATAAGGCGTTGCTCATGACCGCCATGGAGTGCAGGCATACCAGGGCATGACATTCAGTTGATTAAATTGGTTGATTTATAATCAGTTTGTTCAGGTGTAGCGCTATTCGGGACAGTTATTTAACCTTGCTGGCAGCACAGTGCTGTATTGCCTCAGGTAAGGGGATGCAGCCCGGATGAATGGATTAAAGAATAAGGATATTGCACATGTTGAAGACGCTTTCAGGAGCCGTACTTTCTGCCACTCTGCTGGTGGGGGCTGCTCAGGCAGAAACGCATTCTCTTTCAGCTGGTTACGCTTATCAGGAAGTAAAGCATTTCAACCACTTCGCGGGTATTAATCTGAAATACCGCTACGAATTCAATGCCAGATATGGCCTGATTGGCTCATTCAGTTTTATCTCCGGTAGCGACCCTTACCAGGCCCTCAGCAGCACGGGCAATACGGTGAAAAACAATCTCCGGGTGAAAACCACCAGCATACTGGCCGGCCCCGCTTATCGGATAAACCGCCATGTCAGTATTTACGGGCTGGTTGGGGTAAATAATGCCCAGGTCAGCTACGCTCCATTGCGTGATGAATCGCTCAGGCGTCCCTATGCCGGTGACGATACTCTCTCCATGATGAAGCACAAAACCCGGTTTGCCTGGGGCGGTGGCCTGCAAATTAATCCGCTCGATTATCTGGTGCTGGATCTGGGCTATGAAGGAACACGTGGCAGCATTCACGGCAAACAATACACTATGAGCGGCTTCAATATCGGCATGGGCTACTCGTTTTGATCGGGGCCGCTGGCGGTACAGAATAACCGCCGGATCGGCATGCGTCATGTCGTGCCACACTGAATCGCTACACGGTTGATTGCGGTTTTCATCTGGCTGTCGCCCCATGGCGTCAATTGTCGTTCACGTCGTGCATTTCAGCAGGCACAGTTGCGTGGGGGTGCCGCTGAAATCGTATGACGGAGTTAACGTCAACTGAATCAGCCCCGACCAGATGCAGGTCACGGCAACCCTGTACGATTTGCAGTCCCTGAACCGGGGGGAGTATCGCCCGATCCCGGCGTCCAGACCGGACACCGTTGAGCGCATCAGAGAAACAGACCGGATGGCCCATTCGCTAACGCAGGTTAAACCATCAGGGGGGGCGCCACGGATACCAGCAATTTTTGCCGCAAGCAGATGAGAACCCTGCCCGGCGCTCAATATGACCTCTCACTGACGTAGCCCTGTGCCTGCCCGGCCGGTAAGAATCATGTGCCTGACAGCCACTAATCACCCGCCAGCCGTGTCCCAGGCGCCATTTTTTGCTGAACATCTCATCCTTGCGGTCGGGAAGGGCATCAATATGGACACTGTTTTCACTGATTTTTCGTTTTGGTCGCTACCGGTAAACGCCGATCGTTGCTTTGTGCAACCGGATCAAATTGCGCGCCGTGCCGTAAGATTAAGCGGAACAGGCTGACGCAGACAGAATACTGTGTAAAAATACAGGCCGTTTTAATCAAAAGTGGTTTTTATGGCGCTGAATACCGCGTTGAGAGCGCAAATAACAGGCTGGTACAAAGCCCTCCAACAGCAGATCCCGGATTTTATTCCCCGTGCGCCACAGCGGCAGATGATCGCCGAAGTGGCGAAGACGCTGGCAGGGGACGATGGCCGGCATCTGGCGATTGAAGCACCGACCGGCGTGGGCAAAACCCTCTCTTATCTGATCCCCGGCATTGCGATCAGCCGTGCACAGGAGAAGCCACTGGTGGTCAGCACTGCCAATGTGGCGTTACAGGACCAGATTTACAGTAAAGACCTGCCGCTGCTGAAGAAAATTATTCCCGATCTGCGCTTTACCGCTGCCTTTGGTCGTGGGCGCTATGTTTGTCCACGCAACCTCTCGGCGCTGGCAACCGATGAGGAAAAGCAGGGAGATTTACTGCTGTTTTATGACGATGCGATGACGGCCAGCAAGGATGAACGGGAGCGCTGTACCCGGCTGGAGAGCGATCTGAAACGCTACCAGTGGGACGGCCTGCGCGATCATTGTGAAGAGTCGATAGAGGACTCGCTCTGGCAGCGTCTCAGCACCGATAAGGCGAACTGTCTGGGCAGCAATTGTCACTGGTTCCGGGAATGCCCATTTTTTGTGGCGCGGCGTGAAATCGAGCACGCAGACGTGGTGGTAGCGAACCACGCGCTGGTGATGGCGGCGCTGGAAACGGAATCGGTGCTACCGCCGCCGAAAAACCTGTTGCTGGTGGTGGATGAAGGGCACCATCTGCCCGACGTGGCGCGGGATGCGCTGGAGATGAACGGTGATATCACCCCCGACTGGTGCGGTGTGCAGCTGGATCTGTTCTGTCGTCTGGTTGAACAGTGTATGGCCCAGTTCCGGCCCAAAAGGCCGCCGCCGTTGGCTCAGTCAGCGCGGCTGACAGCGCACTGCGAGGACGTGCGGGAGCAACTCCGGCAGCTGTCGCAGATCCTCACGCAGTGGCTGCCGTCTGGCAACGAGGAAGGGGAATACCGTTTTGAAATGGGGCGTTTGCCGGAAGAGGTTCAATTACTCTGTGCCAGATTGTTCAGACTCTGTGATGCCCTGCGCGGTCTGGCGGAAGCACTGGTCAACGATCTGAGCGACAAAACCGGGCAGTTCGACGTGGTACGTTTGCACCGCACCCTGTTGCAGATGAACCGTGCTTTGGGCTGGTTTGAGGCCAGCAGCAGGCTTTGGCGGCTGGCGGAGATGGAGCAGGCCTCCGGTGCGCCAGTCTCCAAGTGGGTCACACGGAATAGTCGTGAGGGAACGGCGCATCTGATGTTTCACTGTGCCGGCATTCGCGTCAGCGAACAGCTGGAAAAGCTGCTGTGGCGCAAAATCCCGCATGTGGTATTAACCTCAGCCACCCTGCGCTCTCTCAGAAGTTTTCAACGTTTACAGGAGATGTCCGGGTTAAGCGAAAAAGAGGGAGACCGCTTCGTGGCCCTGGATTCGCCGTTTAACCACCTGGCACAGGGCAAACTGATTATTCCACAGATGCGTCATGAGCCATCGCTGGCCAGTGAAAGTTCACATCTTGCTGAAATGGCGAATTTTTTTCGTCAGCAGATGAAAGCCAACATGCACAAGGGTATTCTGGTGCTGTTTGCCAGCGGGCGGGCGATGCAGCAGTTTATTGCTTATCTGCCCGATCAGCGGCTGATCATGCTGGTGCAGGGGGATAAACCCCGTCCGGCGCTGATTGCCCTGCACCGCAAAAAGGTTGAGCAGGGGAAAACCAGCGTTCTGGTTGGCCTGCAATCTTTTGCTGAAGGGCTGGATTTGAAAGGGGAGCTGCTGTCGCAGGTGCATATTCATAAAATAGCGTTTCCCCCGGTGGACAGCCCGGTTATTCTGACCGAAGGTGAGTGGCTGAAAAGCCTTAAGCGTTATCCGTTTGAGGTACAAAGTTTGCCGAGCGCTTCTTTCAATCTGATTCAGCAGGTCGGCAGGCTGATCCGTAGCCACGAATGTTTTGGCGAAATTGTGATTTATGACCGGCGCTTACTGAGTAAAAGCTACGGTGCACGGCTGCTTGAGGCACTGCCGGTGTTCCCGATTGAGCAACCGCCGCTGCCAGAGGGTGAACTGCCCACGGCCAGCGTTGCTGGCTCAGGGAAAAAAGCATCCCCCCGACGACGGCGCTGAACCCGTCACTCATTTTCTGACTGAGCAAGGCGATGGAATACAAAAAAATCATTAAAGAAGTCGGGCGCGGAAAAAATCACGCCCGCGATCTTGATTTCGATACCGCATACCGGCTCTATGCGCGCCTGTTGGACGGCGATGTCCCGGAGCTGGAGCTGGGCAGTATCCTGATTGCCCTGCGCATTAAAGGCGAGGGTGAAGAGGAGATGCCCGGATTCTACCGGGCAATGCAGGAGCGGGTGTTGAAGCTCATACCGCCAGCCGGTTTGCCGATGCCGGTGGTGATCCCCAGCTACAATGGGGCACGTAAACAGGGTAACCTGACGCCGTTGCTGGCGCTGTTGCTGTCTGCACTGGGTTTCCCGGTAGTGGTACATGGTGTCAGTGACGATCCAACGCGGGTAACCAGCGAAGCGATTTTTGCCGCGTTGGGTATTCAGGCCACCGATACACATCAGGCACAGGCCCGGCTCGATCTCGGCGAACCGGTGTTTATCCCGATTGGTTCTCTCTGTCCGCCGCTGGAGAAACAGCTGGCGCTGCGCTGGCGGATGGGGGTGCGCAACAGTGCTCACACGCTGGCGAAACTGCTCACGCCCTTTGCGGAAGATGCCGCGCTTCGTCTCTCCAGCGTATCGCACCCGGAGTACATTCCCCGCGTAGGGAAATTTTTCCAGACCATTGCGGGCCGTGCGCTTCTGCTCAATGGCACGGAAGGTGAGGTCTATGCCAGTCCGCAGCGTTGCCCTTCAGTCAGCCTGATCGCCGGTGCGCAACCCCAGCAGCTGCTGCCTCGCCAGCCGGAGTGCGCTTTTCCGCCGGGCGGGCTACCGGAAGGGAAAGATGCACAGACTACCGCGGCGTGGATTGTCCGCTGCATGCGGCGCGAAGTGGCCGTGCCTCAGTCGCTGCGCCTGCAAATTGCCTGCTGCTGTGTGGCAACCGGTCGGGCAGCAAGCGTGGCAGAGGGGGTGGACCTGTTGGAACAGCAGGGATACTGAGCGCCTGATACCTCGCTGTGGAGGGGTATCGCTATGGCGTCAGCACGTTCAGTGATTCACCGGTGGCATAAAATTGTCCTCCAGCCACATAGTGCAGGCTTCGTAGCGACGGATCTGCCTGTTCAAAATGCCAGTGCCCGTCGCTGAAAACCCGGGTGTCAGCCCAGGCGCTCACCACTTCACCAATAAAGAGGTCGTGTCTCTGCTGGTTATCAGGCTCCGCCAGCGTGCGGCAGGCCAGCCATGCTGTACAGCCACTGACAAAGGGCAGATCAAAGCCATCAAAACTGAACAGTTCCACGCCGCAGGCAGCCAGTTTGTCTGGCTCGTTGAACAGACTTCGGGTGCCAACCGCGTGGGTCAGCTCAATCTGTGCCACGCAGGGCACCTGAATAACAAAGCTTCCGTTGGCTTCAATCAGCTGACGGGTTTTCGCCATTTTATCGATAACCACGGTGAGTTTGGGCGGAGAGAAATCCAGCCCGCATGCCCAGGCTGCTGCCATTACGTCGTCGCAACCATTATCACGCGCTGAGAGTAAAATGGTCGGTCCGTGATTAATCAGACGGTACGCTTTTGCCAGTTCAACCGGGGCAATGGTGTTCATTGATTTATCCTCACGTCATTATCCTGCTGAGGTGTTATTCCGTGCTGTGGCAACGATTGATACGGCGTGGGCGTTATTTGACAGCGAGCAGGCGTTCTGCCAGCGATACCCAGAAGGCCACACCGTTCGCGATGATTTCATCATTGAAATCATAATGCGCGTTATGCAACGGGTTGGAAGGGGTAGTGCCATCGGCACCAATCCAGAAATAGGCGCCGGGACAGGCCTCCAGCATACAGGCAAAATCTTCTGAGGCCATTGAAGGTTTGACTTCCCGGTGTACCTGTTCGGCGGGCAACAGCGCGAGGGCACACTCCCGAACGTTCTCCGCCTCTGCGGCGTGATTGCAGGTGACCGGATAATCAGTCAGATAAGTGATGCTGCCGGTTACGCCCAACGGTGCGGTCAGCGTGGTGACAAACGCGTCGATCATCTTACGGACTTTCACCCGTACATCGCTCTGCAGGCAGCGCAGCGTGCCGTGCAATACCACCTTTTCCGGGATCACGTTGATGGCCTCACCGCCGTTGATTTGCGTAATGCTGACCACCGCCGAGGCAAGCGGCGACAGGCGTCGCGCCGGGATGGTTTGCAGCGCAAGGATCAGCTGTGCGGCCGCCACAATCGGGTCGGCTCCGTTTTCTGGCATCGCGGCGTGACAGCTTTTACCGCGTAAAGTGATGGAGAACGCATCCAGCGAAGCCATCATCGCGCCGCTGTTTACTGCCAGATGGCCCACCGGAAGTCCTGGCCAGTTGTGCATGCCATAAATAGCATCCATTGGGAAACGTTCGAACAGGCCGTCGGCCACCATTTTGCGTGCGCCGCCCAGGTTTTCTTCCGCAGGCTGAAAAATAAAATGCAAGGTGCCGTTGAAATGACGGGTGGCGCTGAGATGGCAGGCTGCTGCCAGCAACATCGCAGTGTGGCCGTCGTGACCGCAGGCATGCATGACCCCCGGCCGGGTTGAACGCCACGGCGCATCACCCAGCTCAGTCAGCGGTAACGCGTCCATATCGGCACGAAAACCGATGGTCGGTCCCGCACCGTTAACCAGCGTGCCCACCACGCCGGTGCCCGCCAGTCCGGTGTGGACCTGTAGCCCGAATGTCCGCAGCAGATCCGCCACCCGGCATGAGGTGGAATGTTCCTGATAGCCCAGTTCAGGTTGCGCATGAAACGCCCGGCGCCAGCCGATAGCTTCTTCAATCAGCGAAACGGGAATAGTCATCTTCTCTCCTCTTCGGACGGCTGTTCAGGAAAACAGGTGTCTTAAAATAACATAAAAAGGAAGAGGGAATACGCCAACCGCTTTACCGGACGGTATCAGCAGCGTCTCTTTCGCTGGCCGTACTGGCAAAGAGCACGGGAGCTGCGACGGTATTTGACCCGACACCGCTGAAGGTCGGTTCCTGCAAACGCCCGCGATATGCAGATTGCGACCGTGCCTGATGGTGCAAAAGACGGCATTCTTTATGTCGGTCCTGCCAGCCGCCGGAGAGAGGGAAGGGACGCCGCGACGTTGTTTTGCCAACGAAGCCTGCTCAGAGCAGCAGGCCGGCGACCTCCTGCCAGTTTTCCACCCGCCGGTAACCGGTTACCTGCTGGTTGTGGGGGGCAGAAAAAAGAATACCTTCGCCACAAAAATCTTTAAAATTTATCGCGTTATCATCGATCATATAGTCAGCATTGATAATGCTTTTATTACCGCAAAACACGATGTTGGCGGGTTCGATCGCCGGGAAATGCTGTTTTAACCACTGAAATTTAGCATTGAAGGCGCTGGGAACCTCCATTGCCGCCGTGGTAATAAATATCTCATAGCGTTGGCTTAAGGCGGTGATAACTGCCTGGCTGTCGCTAATAACGTCAAGATCGGCAAAAAAGTCCGGGTCGTGGAGCAGCGTCATGATCCGTTGTGTCATCTCCGGTTTTTCTTGCCGCAGACTGAACAGGTTCAGATCCTGATCGCTGAATGTGGCGTTGAAGTGCTGGTTAACCGTTCTGACCATTTTGGGATGAAAGTCTGCAATAACTTCATCCATGTCGATGGCTATCCTTTTCATTAATCTCTCCATGACTGACGTAAAAGAGTCGGCATCATAACAGATAATGGCGGCCATCCTGACAGATCCCGCCGGGAAACGTAGAAAGCGTCAGCAAATCCTGGCGGGGATCCCATGGTGCTGCGATACGGACATGCAGAAATAATAACCCGCGTGTTTTTGTCCATCATTCGGTGCTGTCTGCTGATGCGGTTATACCGTCTGGTATTTTGTCAGTAGCAATGGCAAACCTCTCCAGGGACCAGCCACTGATCCAGCAGGGCTCCCGCCACCTCCTGTAGCTGGATCAGTTGGCTCAGCCGACACTCAACCTTTATCGGGTTTTCTGCCACCATACTGACGTTAATCTGACTGGCGGGCATGGCGGTAACCCCCGTCAGTTCAGATTAATCTACATCGTGCGGTACTGAGGCGGCGCTTTCATTCATCGCTAAGGCCAGATCCCGCGTCGCCAGATTCCAGACAAATTCGCCGGTCTGGGCAATATAGGCCACGCTGTGCTTCCATCCCTGGCGGGAAAAACCGATGATTGGGGATGATAATTAAAACAGTTAAAGAAACTCCAGGGGGGCCAGGTTACGATCGCCCCGATCGTTTTGTGAGCTGATCCAGCCAATTGGCCGCAGACCAATGATAGCATTCAGCGGATCGTGGGGCAGACCGTGACCGGGCCGGGTCTGATAAAAATAATGGGATGGTGTCATGCCTGCACCTCAGTGGGGTCGCTCAACCCGGCGTTAAATGTCAGAAAGAGGAAAACAACAGTGGTTTACGATTGATGGTACAGCAGGTATCTTACGCGCCTTCAGACAAGAGAGCCTTCCATGAAAAACACCGCCGAAAAAAACCAGCTGCATCCCCGCAATCGCCATCGTGGCCGCTATGATTTCGCTGCGCTTATCGCCAGTCATCCTCCGCTGGCAGCGTTCGTGGCAGTTAACCCGTATGGCGATGAGTCCGTTGACTTTGCCAATCCGGCGGCGGTACGGGCGCTCAATCAGGCACTGCTTCGTCACTTCTACCAGATTGTGCACTGGTCTGTTCCCGATGGATTCCTCTGTCCTCCCGTGCCGGGGCGGGCTGATTATCTTCACCATCTGGCGGATTTGCTGGCTGAAGATAACGACTCAGTGCCGCCACGCAATATCAGTGTGCTTGATATCGGCTGTGGTGCTAACTGTATTTATCCGCTGATAGGCCAGCATGAGTATGGCTGGCGTTTTACCGGTAGCGAAGTTAACGAAGTGGCCATGCATTCAGCCACCGCCATTGTTGCAGCTAATCCGGGGCTGAACCGCCTCGTGCGTCTGCGTCGACAAAAAGATCCGCAGGCAATATTCAGCGGTATCATCCACAAAAACGAGCATTATCATGCGGCGATCTGTAACCCGCCGTTTCACGCGTCTGCCAGCGAGGCAGAGCAGGGCAGTCAGCGTAAAGTGCGTAATCTTGGGCTGAACAGCCATGCCCCACTCAACTTTGGTGGCCAGCAGTCTGAACTTTGGTGCGACGGTGGTGAGAAAGCTTTTATCACCCGGATGATTACCGAGAGCGTGCGCTTTGCCCGTCAGTGCATCTGGTTTACCTCGTTGGTCTCGCGGAAAGAAAACCTGCCGGAGCTTTGGCGAATGCTGGAACAGGCCGGGGCTACCGCGGTACGCACTGTCGATATGGCCCAGGGCCAGAAGCAGAGCCGTTTTATCGCCTGGACCTTTCAGGAAAAACCGCAGCGTGAGCGACGGATGTCCCATATTTAACCTGGTGCGGACAATGCGCCGGGCGCCCCGTCAGCTTCCCTGCCGGTTTGCCTCACCTGCACGGTCTGATGCCGGGCTTTGATCCCGGCGGCGTCAGAATGTCGCTTCACCATCTTGTCCAGCGCAAAACCTTTCGCCTACTCTTTAGCGGTGGCGTGATGCAGAGGGCGCGCACGGTAAAGTCCGGGCTGGTCAGCCCGACCAGCCCGGCAAATGACGGTTTACCGATACCATCCCGTGAATGTTCTTATCCTGCATCAGTTCACCATCTACCACCTGGAGCCTGGCGTTAACCCGGCGACCGATATCTGACCGGTAAACAGAACTGGTGGAATCAGCACCAGAACGACGCGAAAGCGGTGATAGCGCCTGGCAAGTTAGCCAATGGAAAATGTCAGCTAATGTCGGTGACCCTCTACGGCACGGTTTTATCTTCTGCGGGGTCGGAAAGGAGTCTGGCCAGTCAGCAGCGTTGTGCACGGGGCAGTTAACTGCGGGCATAATCTGTCGTCCTGCAAAAGATCGCTGAGGGCGGGCCTGGCAGCGGTCTTCTCTGTCTCCGTCGGTTCATTTTTTATGCGGTGTGCTGGTGGGGCTATGGCTGATGCAGAAGTGAATATCGGCAGTTTTATCGCTGCGGTAAAAGGTCAATGACATGCCATCAGCGTGGGGGATTATTTTCTGACTGACTGACTGACTGACTGACTGACTGACTGACTGACTGACTGACTGACTGACTGACTGACTGACTGACTGACTGACTGACTGACTGACTGACTGACTGACGGCGACAACGCCAGCCGCCGAACAAGCCTGACCGGAGGATCCCGGACAGGCCGTTTATTTAAGAAACATGCTGCAAAAATTCCCGCAGACGATCGCTCGGAGGGTCATCAATCAGCCGATCCGGGTGACCGTCTTCAGCAATACGCCCTTTGTCGATAAAGATCAGTCGTGAGGCCACTTTCTTTGCAAAGCCAACTTCATGGGTCACGATCACCATCGTCATGCCTTCTTCCGCCAGATCCTGCATTACTTTCAGCACCTCATGACGCAGTTCCGGGTCGAGGGCTGACGTTGGCTCGTCAAATAACATCATCCTGGGTTTCACCGCCAGCGCTCTGGCTATTGCCACGCGCTGTTGCTGTCCTCCCGATAATTCAGAAGGAAAATGATGAGCGCGTTCAGCCAGACCGACTTTGCCCAGCAGTTCTTTTGCCAGCCGTTGCGCATCCTCTTTCTTTGCACCACGGACCCGGATCGGACCGAATGCCACGTTGTCCAGCGCGGTCATCTGTGGAAAAAGATGAAACTGTTGGAACACCATCCCTGCTTCCTGGCGAATAAGGCGCTCATCAACCTTTGGATCGTTGACCCTCAGACCATCCACAATCAGCTCGCCGCTGGAGATCTCTTCGAGTTTGTTAATGCAACGTAAAAGGGTGGATTTGCCGGAGCCTGAAGGGCCGATAATGACCACGACTTCACCTTCGTTGATAGTCAGATCGATATTATGTAATACCTGGGTCGGGCCAAAATGCTTACTAACATTTTTAAATTCAATCACAGGATTTTCATCCTTCTTTCAATGCGGCGCAGAATAAAGCTCAGTACCAGCGTGATAATCAGATAGATAACGGCCACGGCGCTCCATATTTCCAGCGCACGGAAGTTACCGGCAATAATTTCCTGGCCCTGGCGGGTCAGTTCGGCCACGCCGATCACAATAAACAGCGATGTGTCTTTAATACTGACGATCCACTGATTACCCAATGGGGGCAGCATACGGCGAAGGGCCAGAGGCATGATCACATAGCGCAGGGTTTCACCGCGGGACAGTCCCAGAGCAAGACCCGCCTCACGGAACCCCTTGTTGATTGACAGAACGGCCCCGCGGGTGATTTCCGCAATATAAGCGCCGGAATTGATCATAATGGTGACCACTGCGGCACTGAAAGGATCTATCCTGAGGCTGTTGAAGGCCATGGGCAGAGCGAAGTAGATAAACATCACCTGCACAACAATAGGGGTTCCCCGGATCAGTTCGATAAACACCAGGGCGATATTGCGGGAAAGCCAGCCGCCATAGGCGCGGGCAAAGCCCGCCAGCAGGCCAATGAGCAGGCCGCCAATCAGGCCCAGCACTGAAATCCACAGCGTCAGCCTTGCACCTTCGAGCAGGGCTGGAATTGAAGGCCAGATAGCGCTCCAGTCAAACTGCATTATTGTTTCTCCGGTTCAAAAATATTTAAGGCATCGACAAAAGCGGGCGCAAAGCCTGCGAAGTCAACACAAAAGATTATTCAGGTTCAGCGCCAAACCATTTTTTATACAGTGCGTTATAGGTGCCGTTTTCATGCAGTTTTTTCAGGGCGCCGTTCACTTTTTCCCGCAGGTCATCGCTGCCTTTCGGGAAGGCGATACCGTAGTACTGGGCTTCCAGTGATTTACCTACTGCTTTGAACTGGCCTTTGCCAGCTGTCTGAATAAAATAAAGAATATTTGGCGTATCGTGCAGCACGGCATCTGCACGGCCGGTACCCAGTTCCATATAAGCATTATCGATATTTGGGAACTGACGCAAACTTTTCGTCTTAATGTGCTGTTTTGCATAGTCAACGGAACCGGTGCCACTCTTCACCGCCACCACTTTATCATTCAGATCATCAATGCTTTTAATTCTATCGTTATTGGCTTTAACCATCACCTGCAGGCCACTTTTGTAATAGCCATCAGAGAAGTCAATGGCGTTTTTACGCTCGTCGGTAATAGTAATACCTGCCATTGCCACGTCGATATTACGGGTTTGCAGGGCCGGAATAATACCGCTGAAATCCATTGGTTTGAGGGTGTAATCGATATTCAGCTCCCGGGCGATTGCATCCCACAGATCGACATCAAAACCAATATATTTACCATCCTGCTTAAATTCAAAAGGGACAAAAGCGGTATCTGTTGCAACAACGAGTTTTTTTTCTGCGGCAGAGGAAGAGAGGGCAAACGCCAGCGTCAGCGCTGCAAGAGAGCATTTCACAATCGAATTCATTATTTTATCCTTATATATCAAGCAGGAATGGCACCCAATTGAATGTCATTGTCCATATGAAAAAATTATGCCATTGCTTCGGAATATATTTAAAATCGCACTTTAAGTCAATTTTCCTCTGAAATAGGCTGGCGAAGGAAGTGTTTTGTACCGTAAGAGACGCCTGCGTGGATTTCACTACGGTGCAAATGCGTCGTAGCCAGGAACAAAATAAAGAGATATTTTTTGCCCAGGGCTGGGCAGGGTTGAATAGATAAAGGCGGCTTTGGGTATAAAAAACGGCAATGGTGAGACAATAAATCCTCGACGACAGAGAATATTTATCCTCTGCCGTCGAAAATTTGATGACAGGCCACTGTGGGGGGCCTGTCGGGGCATTATTCAATATTGGATTCGATAAACCACAGGAATTTATCCAGATCCCGTGATGCGGCGGTAAAGATATCTGCCGTATCTTCGTCTTCCACTTCACCGATCGCTTTACGGGTGTCATTGGCGACCACGGCATAACGTTCCGCCAGAGCCTTAAGATGATCCTGCACGGTGTGAATATTAAGTGGATAGCTTTTCAGTGGCGTTCTGTCATTAACGACCTGAGTGGTACCCAGCGCAACACCGCCCAGCTGCACCACGCGTTCAGCGATGGTGTCCTGGTGGTCAGTGATGGCGGTGCGAAAGCCATCCAGCATTTCATGGACACCGATGAAGTTTGCGCCGCGCATATTCCAGTGCGCCTGCTTAGTAATCAGGGATAAGTCGATAAATTCCGTAACCAGACGGTTGAGCACCTCAATGGTGGCTCTTTTCTCATCGTCAGCCACGTTGTTACGGGTGTAAATCAAATCAGAAGATTTCGTTTTAACCAGTTTAGCGGTACTCATGGTTTTGTCCTCATAATAAACGTTGTCCTGAAAAGAGAAATTAAGTATAGCACTGGTTTTTAATTCTGCTGTAAAGTTACTGCCTATTGGTCGAATAGCATTTCTCTTTGAATTTTCTGTAAAAAAACTCTGACTTATTGAGCAATGTAAATAATAATGATAAGAATTATCACTTAATTTTTCCCGGCATTTGACTGATTTGTGGTGTTATCGGGCGGTTGCTTAAAAATATTTTTCCTTCCAGTTAATAACTATATGATGATAAAACGATAAAAATGACGTCAGCAGTGTGATTAATTAACGAAACTGAGCGGAACGGTTACATGTGCTGGGTCATATCACTTTGTTTATGTCCCGCTGCCAGCTGAGAATCGACACCATGCGACTGGCTGCGGTGATGAGGGCATGGCAACCAAAGCCTGTCCCATTCGTTATGCTGCTTCGCAGAAAATACCATGATAAATAATTGTAAAATTGCCCTTATAAGTGTTTGCTGCCTCGTTGGCACTATTCCAGAACGGGCACCGGCAGGTAACTGACACAGTTACGCATAATTACTGTGATATCAATACCGCGTTTAATTTAATTGCCGGGAGAATAGCCTGCAGGAAAGCGGTGAACCCTGATGTTGTGAGAAAATCACCATAAAACGGTCTTGTTTCATTAATATTTTTCTATTTTTTACCCGCTGATTCACAGATAATACAGTGCCTGTTGGGGGGTATTTCAGAGGCGTATTCCGTCAAAGCAAAAAATCATATCCTGATAATACGCATTTAACTTTCGTTGAATATTTTTTTTGCGGTTTATCAGCTGGCTGATAATAATTTATTATTCAGACTATGTAACAAGATACCGTTAATCAGACCGGTCACAAGGGTAATGGTAATCCGAATTGCCATGGATTTAATTTTAAAAAAGTATCCACCGACGCAGTGCCTGTCTGACTGGCAGCACGGTCGCGGCCGTTGTCATTTCATACCGCGTTACAGGGATTAAAAACAGAAATAAACCGGCGGCATGAGCTGAAAGTGTTGTTATTCTGTTCATGTGACACAGGGCGCAATCCTTAAAACTTCGGCACGGAGCTGTGCCCTGCAAGCGCTGCCTGGTTTAGTGCGTAAAATTATTGGTGTGAAGCACCGTCGGAGAGGGAAACAGCCATGCCAAAACGGGCAGCCAATCGGAAAATCCGGCATTGGGTGGTGGCTGCATCGTGGTGGCAGCCACCGTTCTGCCGCATTTCTTGCCGTGAACGGAATGTTAGCGAAGTGGCAACCTGTGAGATACAAGGTTGATGATGCAGAGTTAAATTAATTATACCAGTATGTTATACCCAGCCTGAAGGTCATTCCTGCGACTCACTGACCGGAGCAACTGTCGTTTTAGCTGGTCGCATGGTCAGCGTCGAACCGGCGGAGGCGATCACCACGGCCAGTAATCCCAGCCACTGTACCAGTGTCAGCATTTCCCCCAGATACAGCATGCCAGAAAGTGCCGCCAGTGCTGGTTCCAGACTCATCAACGTGCCAAAAACTCTGGCCGGCAGGCGGGTAAGCGCCACCATTTCCAGCGAGTAGGGCAGCGCGCTGGAGAGCAAAGCAATCCCCAGTGCAGCAGGCAACAGCGACAGGCTCCAGACGCTACTGCTGGCAAAAACCAGCCCGAGAGGAACGAAAATCAGTGAGGCGATCAGTGAACCGACCGCCACTGTCGCCGGGCCATGCCCGGCACCGGCGCGCTGGCCGCACAAAATATAAACTGCCCAAAAGGCACCCGCGAGGAGCGCCAGCAATGCACCGTGAGGGTCAATGCTGGAAATGTTATTTCCCAGCGGTAGCAAAAACCACAGTCCGCACAATGCCATTAATACCCAGACAAAATCCAACGGTCGGCGTGAACCTGCCAGTGCCAGTGTCAGTGGTCCGACAAATTCCAGCGCCACCGCAACACCCAACGGAACCGTGCGGATCGCCAGATAAAAGGAGTAGTTCATCGCGCCCAGGGCAACACCATAAAATAGCAGTGGCAGAAGTTGTTGACGGTGAAAACGTAAACGCCAGGGCCTGAAGATAATACAAAGGATTATCGTACCCAGCCCTAATCGCAGTGCGGTTATACCCGGTGCGCCGACAACGGGGAAGAGGGTTTTAGCCAGTGCAGCACCGCCCTGAATTGAGGTCATGGCGATGAGCAAAACCAGAACAGACAGCCAAAGTGGGGAACGTGAAGAAGATAACATCCTGTAGACCAACCTTATTTTTTTCCATTGGCAGAAATATGTCTACAGTGTAACGGAGAGCGCAGACAAACGGTTCGGATCAGCTGAAAAAAAGTCAGAAACAGGCTTTTTTTAGTAAAGAAGCGTCAATATCAATTAGGAATTTTCCTGATGAACATTTTTTTACATTCTCATTCAAACTGGATTGAACTCTCAAAATATAAGTTAAAATAATGACATACGAAACTTCATTAACGTCCTGTTACACCAAACTTTGTGTTGGACAACAAAATCGGGGCAGAGTTTCTTTCTGATTTTTGTTATATTTTCAGGGTTGTCAGGAGAATAAATATTTTCACATTTGAGGTGGTTATGAAAAAAATTGCATGTCTTTCCGCTTTGGCTTGTGTGCTGGCCTTAACTGCTGGTTCAGCAATGGCACAAAGCACTGTTTCCGGTGGCTACGCTCAGAGCGATATGCAGGGCGTAATGAACAAAGCTAACGGTTTCAACCTGAAATACCGTTATGAAGACGGTAGCAACCCACTGGGTTGGATCGGTTCTTTGACTTACACCGCTAAAAACAACAGCGATGCCGGCGTATACAACAAAGCTCAGTACTACGGTGTGACCGGTGGTCCTGCGTTCCGTCTGAACGACTGGGCAAGCATCTACGGCGTGGTCGGTATCGGTTACGGCAAGTACCAGGCTAACAGCATCGATCGTAACAAATCGGATAACAGCGATGTTGGCTTCTCTTATGGTGCAGGTATGCAGTTCAACCCAGGCATCGAAAACGTTGCACTGGACGTTGGCTATGAGCAGAGCCGCATTCGTAGCGTTGACGTTGGCACCTGGATTGCTGGCGTAGGTTACAGCTTCTAAGCAGCTCCGGCTTTGCCAGCTCCGGCTGGCAGAAAAAAATCCGCTCTCAGTGGCGGATTTTTTTATGGCTGTCTGGTGGCACAGCTGACCTGGCGGTCAGCATTTCCAGCAGCTGAAGCCGCAAAGTAAACGGTGACCGGCAGAGCAGTCGCAACAAAATTGGCTTGTTCATGGTGAATCCCTCCGTTCACTTTATCCACACATATAGCACAGGCTATACTTCATAGCCAGTGCTGTTGCGTGAAAATTTGTGCTTCTTTGAGCTTCGTTTACAATATGGCACCACCAGGTTGATGCGGCTGTGTCTGTGCGTCAGTGATAATTATGAGGAAGCTGAATGAGTCGTCGCGCAAAAACGGCAGTATCCACGCCACTGAAAGATATCGAAGAGCATGTCGAAGGTTTCCGCCAGGTGCGTGAAGCGCATCGCCGGGAGCTTATTGATGATTATGTTGAGCTGATTTCTGATTTGATCCGTGAGTTTGGTGAAGCCCGCCAGGTTGATATGGCGGCACGCCTTGGTGTCTCTCAGCCCACCGTGGCTAAAATGCTGAAAAGGCTGGCCGGCGGAGGGTTGATTGAGCAGGTCCCTTATCGCGGCGTCTTTCTGACCGCTGAGGGTGAAGCGCTGGCTGAAGAGAGCCGCAAGCGCCACTATATTGTGGAAACTTTCCTGCTGGCGTTAGGAATAAGCCCGGATACGGCGCGCCGTGATGCCGAAGGGCTGGAGCATCACGTCAGCGACGAGACCCTGGCCATTTTTCAGCAGTTTTATGAAAGCCGACAATAACACTGTCTGATTTCTGTGAGTTCAAATGACAACCTTGCTCAGATCCTTTCTGCACGATCGTTTTCTGCATCTGTTAGTGTTACTTGGCCTGTTGCTGGCCTGTTTTGCGCCATTTTCACTGACTGAACTGCCCGGAGCCGTTGACTGGCAGACCATGATGACACTCTGTGGGCTGCTGATGCTGACCAAGGCGATTGAAGCCAGCGGTTACTTTGATGTGTTGGGGCGACGGCTGGTGCAGCATTTTCATTATCAGCGAGGGCTGGCGCTGTTTTTTGTCGCGGCGGCGGCGGCGCTTTCCACCTTTTTAACCAATGATGTGGCGCTGTTTATTCTGGTGCCACTTACGCTGTCATTGCGTCAGTATTCAGATTTGCCCCTTTCCAGATTGATTATCTTTGAAGCGCTGGCGGTCAATGCCGGTTCACTGTTAACGCCGATTGGCAATCCACAAAATATTCTTCTGTGGCGGCATGGTGCAGTGGGCTTTGGTGGGTTTGTCTGGCAAATGTTGCCACTGGCGGCCGTACTGATCCTGAGCCTGATGCTGTTAACCCTCATCTGCTTTCCCCGTCGTAAAATTGAACTCTCATCCGATCGGCAGGCAGAGCGCTGGCGGCGCCCGTTACTGTTCACCAGCGTGCTACTGTATGTACTTTTTATTGTCGCCCTGGAGCTGAAGTTTGCTGGCTGGGGACTGCTGGCGGTGGCCGTGGTCATGCTGGTCATGGCGCGACGGATTTTACTGACTATCGACTGGAGCCTGTTGGCGGTGTTTATCGTTATGTTTGTTGATGTCTTTCTGCTGACAAAAATACCGGCGCTTCAGCATCTTTTGCAGCAGATTACTCAGCTACCCACTGGCGCACATTATCTGGTGGCGATTGGTCTGTCACAGGTCATCAGTAATGTGCCGGCGACGATACTGTTGCTTCACAGCCTGCCTGCCAGCACGCTGTTGGCATGGGCGGTAAATATTGGTGGTTTTGGTCTGTTGCCTGGTTCTCTGGCCAATCTGATTGCATTGCGGATGGCGAAGGATCGCGCGATCTGGTGGCATTTCCATCTCTTTTCCCTGCCGTTGCTGGTCTGGGCGGTGCTGGTGGGATGGGGACTGCTTTTAGCATTAAATGCGGCGTAAAAGAATTATTCTGGTGGTTGGTAAAGTAATACTGGATTTTGTCAGTTTACGTCTTATTGTTAGTGCTGTGCAAATCTGTGGGCCAGCCGCGCCTACACAGCAAACTGATGAGAACTATGGACAACCATTCAACCTCCCACCCTGATGATAAACAGCAGCAGGACAATTCTGAACAATCTGAACGTCAGCGGCCCGGTAAAAAACCGCTGGTGATCCTGGCAATCGTTGTGCTGATTACCCTGATTATTGCGCTTTGCTTCTGGCTTAGTACCCGCAATATCGAATCCACCGATGATGCTTTCACCGAAGCAGATGCGGTAACTATCGCCCCCAAGGCATCCGGTTACGTCACCCAGTTGTTGGTGGGCGATAATCAGCGGGTGAAGAAAGGGGACCTGCTGGTGGTGATTGACCCGCGTGATGCCAGTGCACAGCGCGATCAGGCGCAGGCGCAGCTGGCCCTGGCGGTAGCCCAGTTGCATCAGGCAGAGGCTCAGCTGTCGCTGTCGCAGGTTCAGTATCCGGCACAGAAAGATCAGGCCCTGGCTCAGCAGGCGAAAGCGGAGGCTAACCTGCTTAACGCACAGGAAGATTATAAGCGTCAGCGTGGTGTCGATCCCCGTGCCACATCGCAGCGCAACATTGATGCCGCCAGCGCGCAGCTCCGCAGTGCCAAAGCCGAGCTGGAAAGCGCAAAAGCCCAGGTTGCGGTCGCTTCGCAGATTGCACTGCAAATCCGTCAGCAAAAAACCAATGTGGAAGCGCGACAGTCGCAGGTGCAGCAGGCGCAGGCACAGCTGAACACCGCCAATCTGAATCTCTCTTATACCGAAGTACGTGCACCTTACGATGGGTTTGTTACTAAACGTAATGTGCAGGTGGGCACCCTGGTACAGGCGGGCAGTTCTCTGTTCTCGCTGGTGTCGCCACAGATTTGGATCACGGCGAACTTCAACGAATCCCAGCTTTCCCGCATGAAGCCGGGTAACAAAGTTGAGATAACCATCGATGCCTGGCCGGACAGGAAGCTGCATGGTCATGTGGACAGCATCCAAATGGGTTCAGGCTCGCGCTTTTCCACCTTTCCCGCTGAAAACGCCACCGGCAATTTTGTGAAAATTGTGCAGCGCGTTCCGGTGAAAATTGTTATTGATGAAGGGCTGGATCCAAACAGACCGCTGCCGCTGGGGCTGTCAGTCGAGCCTGAGGTGACGGTTGAATGAGCCACAGCGAAAGCTGGCGACCGGCCAGCAATCCGTGGCTGGTGGCCATGACGGTCACGTTGGCGGTGTTTATGGAGGTTCTCGACACCACCATTGTTAACGTGGCCTTACCCCATGTCGCTGGTTCACTCTCTTCCAGCTACGATGAATCTACCTGGGTGCTGACATCTTATCTGGTGGCTAACGGGATCGTGCTGCCCATTTCGGCATTCTTCAGCCGACTGTTTGGTCGCAAACAGTTTTTCCTGATCTGTATTGTTATGTTTACCGTCTGCTCTTTCCTGTGCGGGATCGCCACTGAGCTTTGGCAGATTATTTTGTTCCGGGTATTACAGGGATTTTTTGGTGGTGGCCTGCAACCGGTGCAGCAGTCGGTGCTGTTGGATTATTTCAAACCTGAAGACCGCGGCAAAGCATTTGGTCTTTCTTCCATTGCGATTATTGTGGCGCCGGTTCTCGGTCCCACGCTGGGCGGCTGGATCACTGATAATTACAGCTGGCGCTGGATTTTCTTTATTAATATCCCCGTCGGGATCATCAGTGTACTGGCCATCTATCAGCTGCTGGAAGATCCACCCTGGGAGCGTAAATGGGCGAAAGGCACACTGAAGATTGATTACATTGGTATCAGTCTGATTACGCTGGGGCTGGGTTGCCTGCAGGTGATGCTGGATCGCGGTGAGGACGATGACTGGTTCAGCTCCCATTTCATTATTACCTTTGCCATTCTGACGATCATTGGCCTTGTTGGGGCGGTCTACTGGTTGCTGTATGCCAAAAAGCCCGTGGTGGATTTGTACGTGCTCAGGGATCGTAATTTCTGGGTAGCCTGTTTGCTGATGTCCGGCATGGCGATGATACTTTATGGCAGCTCAGTGGTGATCCCGCAGCTGGCGCAACAGGATCTTGGCTATACCGCGACTTGGGCGGGGCTGGTGCTCTCGCCCGGTGCGGTACTGATAGTCCTGACCATCCCGCTGGTGCTGAAGCTGATGCCGGTGGTACAGACGCGTTGGATTATCGCCTTTGGCTTTACCTGCCTGTTTTTGTCTCTCCTTTATTCGGCAACGTTAACGCCCAATGCCGACTTTACCACGCTGGTATTGATGCGCAGTGCACAAACCATCGGGCTGGGCTTCCTGTTTGTGCCGCTGACCACCATCGCGTTTGTCACCATTCCACAGCGGCTGAATGCGGATGCGTCGGCGCTGTTCACCATGTGTCGTAACGTGGCTGGTTCAATCGGCATATCACTCTCCACCGCGATGATTACCGAACGTGCCCAGGCACGCAGTGCGCATATGATCCATAACATGACGCCGCTGAATGAGCCGTTTAACCTGACGGTGGAACGGTGGGCACAGGGGATCCGTGACTTCACCTCCGCGGTGGGCGATCCGGTGACGCTGGCGACCGGTCAGCTGTATAAACAAATGATCGCTCAGGCACGTATCCTGGCTTATATCGACGTTTTTATAGGGCTCAGCGTTATTGCCTTTATTCTTATTCCTTTTTGTTTACTGCTCGCGCCAATTAAAAGCGAAGGCAGTGCAGGAGCACACTGACATGAACGTTTTTCCCTGTTTGACGCGTTCTCGACTCAGCGCGCTGCTGGTCGCCACCCTGACGCTGTCGGCCTGTTCGGTTGGGCCTGATTATCATGCGCCGAAGCCCGCCACGCCCGCCTCTTTTCATGCGCTGTCGTCGGATCGGGGTTCAAAACCTCAGGCGACGGCAACCAGCCCTGCCTGGTGGACGTCGTTTAACGATCCGCAGCTGGACAGCCTGATCGCGCGTGCGATTGCAGGGAATCTGAACCTGCAGCAGGCGGTGCTGCGTATTGCCGGATCCCGCCAGCAGCTGAACCAGGCGCGCGGAGCCTGGTTGCCATCGGTCAATGGCAAACTCTCTGCACAGCGTCAGCAGGAGGGGTTGAAGGGAATACTGGAGTCGAAAAATGTTTATCAACAGGTCGATCAGAATAACTCGCAGCTGAGCTCCACGCTGGATGAGCTGACGAAACCGGTCGGGATGTATCAGGGCAGCTTTGATGCCTCCTGGGAATTGGATCTGTGGGGCAAGGTTCGTCGCCAGGTGGAAGCGGCAGATGCACAGCAACAGGAGTCACTGGAGAGCCGCAACGATGCGCTGGTGTCGCTGGAGGCCGAAGTGGCACGAACCTGGCTGCAACTTCGCGGTGCTCAGGCGGTTGCGCAGACTTTGCAAAGCCAGATTGACGTAGCGGATCAGACGCTGGAACTGACCCGCAGCCAGCAGAAATATGGCCTCGCACCGGCGATGGATGTGGAAAAGGCTCGTGCCCAGCTCAGTTCTCTGCACGCACAACTGCCACAGTATGAGGCGCAGATCCATCAGGCGATGAATGGCCTGGCGGTGCTTACCGGCAAGCCGCCTGGGGCACTCGACGGTGAGCTGTCGGCGGTTCGACCGTTGCCAGCGTTACCAAAAGTCGTGCCGGTGGGATTACCTTCAACCCTGGCCAGGCGGCGCCCGGACGTGCGCCAGGCGGAGGCGAAGCTGCATGCAGCGACGGCAAATATCGGTGTTTCGGTGGCCCAACTTTTTCCTGACCTGTCACTGACCGGCCAGTTTGGTATGCGCAACACCGATATCAGCTATCTGGATAACTGGAGCAGCCATTTCTACAGTTTTGGCCCGTCAGTTTCACTGCCCATCTTCCAGGGAGGACGCCTGGTCTCCGGCGTGAAGATGGCGCGAGCAGAGCAGGCCAGTGCCGCGCTGAACTATCGTCAGACGGTGCTGACCGCGTTGCAGGATGTGGAAAATGCACTGGTCAGCTATCGCACCGATCAACAACAGGTGGCAGGACTCGACCAGTCGGTGGAGGCATTCCAGAATGCCTTTAACCTGGCGAACGATAGCTATGCCAAGGGGCTGTCATCGTTTATTGAGGCGCTGGATGCACAGCGTCAGTTAAGCCAGGCGCAACAGCAGGCGATTTCCGCCAGACTGCAAAGCAGCCTGGATCTGGTGGCGCTGTATAAAGCGCTCGGCGGAGGCTGGGAGCTTTATCAGGATGTCAAACTGCCAGAGTATTCCGTGTTTGGTCCGGCGGACAGTGGTGATACGCCGTCAGGCTGACCGGAGATCGGCCACGGTTTTAATGTCAACAGCCCGGAGCCGCCGTATACCCCTTATGCGGCGGCGTCTTCTGACTGCACGATATCGCCTTCCTGACCTGGTTACTGTTACCTTGTCGGTATATTCGCCGCCTGTTTTTTTTGGCATAATGCGCGCTGATTCACATTCTCCCATCGAAAACGAAAGGCAATCCTGTGCTAGTTTCCAGCAACGTCACCATGCAGTTTGGCAGTAAGCCGCTGTTCGAAAACATCTCTGTCAAATTTGGCGGCGGTAACCGCTATGGCCTGATCGGTGCCAACGGCAGCGGCAAATCCACCTTTATGAAAATTCTCGGCGGCGATCTGGTGCCAAGCGCCGGGAACGTCTCTCTCGATCCTAATGAGCGGATTGGTAAACTGCGTCAGGACCAGTTTGCTTTTGAACAATACAGCGTGCTGGACACGGTGGTTATGGGTCACGCGGAGCTGTGGCAGGTGAAGGAAGAGCGTGACCGCATTTATGCGCTGCCAGAAATGAGCGAAGAAGACGGTTATAAAGTGGCCGATCTGGAAGTGCAGTATGGTGAGATGGATGGTTACACCGCCGAAGCCCGCGCGGGTGAATTGCTGCTTGGCGTGGGCATCCCGCTGGAGCAGCATTATGGTCCGATGAGCGAAGTGGCACCGGGCTGGAAGCTGCGTGTGCTGCTGGCACAGGCGCTGTTTTCCAACCCGGAAGTGCTTCTGCTTGATGAACCAACCAACAACCTTGATATCGACACGATCCGCTGGCTGGAGCAGGTGCTGAATGAACGCGACAGCACCATGATTATTATTTCGCACGATCGCCACTTTCTGAATATGGTATGCACCCATATGGCCGATCTCGATTATGGCGAACTGCGCGTTTATCCGGGCAATTACGATGAATATATGACGGCGGCCACCCAGGCCCGTGAGCGTCTGCTGGCAGATAACGCGAAGAAAAAAGCACAAATCAACGAACTGCAATCCTTTGTCAGCCGTTTCAGCGCCAACGCTTCCAAGTCACGTCAGGCCACTTCACGTGCGAAACAGATCGATAAAATCAAGCTGGAAGAGGTGAAAGCCTCCAGCCGCCAGAATCCGTTTATTCGCTTCGAACAGGATAAAAAACTGTTCCGTAATGCGCTGGAGCTGGAAGCGCTGACGAAAGGCTTTGATCACGGGCCGCTGTTTAAAAACGTCAATCTGCTGTTGGAAGTGGGAGAAAAGCTGGCGATCCTTGGACCAAACGGTATCGGTAAAACCACCTTACTGAAAACTCTGGTGGGCGATCTGCAACCTGACGCAGGGTCGGTGAAATGGTCGGAAAATGCCCGCATTGGCTACTATGCCCAGGATCACGCCCATGATTTTGCTAACGATTTGACCGTCTTTGACTGGATGAGTCAGTGGAAGCAGGAAGGAGATGATGAGCAGGCGGTACGCAGTATTCTGGGGCGCTTACTGTTCAGCCAGGATGATATCAAAAAGCCGGCCAGGGTACTGTCCGGGGGGGAAAAAGGCCGGATGCTGTTTGGCAAGCTAATGATGCAAAAGCCAAACGTATTAATTATGGATGAACCGACCAACCACCTGGATATGGAATCCATTGAGGCGCTGAATATGGCGCTGGAGATGTACGAAGGCACCCTGATCTTCGTTTCCCATGACCGTGAGTTCGTCAGCTCACTGGCCACCCGTGTGATTGAAATGACGCCGGCAAAACTGCATGATTTCACCGGCAATTATGAGGACTATCTGCGTAGTCAGGGTATTGTCTGAATCTGATCAGTAGCGCACAGCAGGGGGTCGTCCGATCCCCTTTTTTTTCCAAATGAAAACCACATGCTGGTGTTGGCAATGTCCTGATGTCAAAGAGTACAGGTCAGGCAATACCTTATTTTTTGGCGCTTACTTCATCCCGTATAAGCGCTTAAACAAGGTTGTCTCCTGTGAAGCTGATCATCATGTCCTGTCGGTATGGTTGTGAATAAGTTTAGGGTTTGCCTTATTATGTTGGATTTAATTCTTACGTAACAGTCAGGTCTTAAGGTGGTTTTCTCCCGCAGGTGGGGCACAATCAACCCTACCTTCTGTGGAAACGCTGTCTGTGAAAGCCCACATAAACCTCAGCGCCCGCAGATTTCGCAGGCCGGGTTTTTAACCACCTTGATCTCCCGAAACTGCAAGACCATCGCATCGTAGATCAACAGTTTTCCTGTCACATCCTCGCCATAGTCTGTCAGCAGACGGATGGCTTCCATCGCCTGTAGCGCACCGACAACGCCCACCAGTGGGGCCATTACGCCCGCCTCAGCACAGCTTGTTGAACCTTCGCCAGTCAGGCGGCTGATACAGCGATAGCAGGGGGCAGTTTCCTGCCAGCGAAACACCATGATTTGCCCTTCCATACGGATGGCCGCACCGGAAACCAGCGGTATTTTGCGGCTGAAACACAGACGGTTCAGCTGCTCGCGGGTGGCGATATTATCGCTACAGTCTAGTACCACATCCTGTTTGCCGATCAGTGCGGACAGTGCCGCATCGTTGAGCTGAGCATTCACTGTCACCACGGAAAGGTGCGGGTTGATCGCCTGCAACTGCCGACGGGCTGAAGCCACTTTCGTCTGACCCATTGCGGTTTCGTGATGCAGGATCTGCCGTTGCAGGTTGGAGAGGGACACGGTATCGAAATCCAGCAGCGTCAGTTGTCCGACACCGGCCGAAGCCAGGTATGGGCTGGCGGCACAGCCCAACCCACCCAGCCCAACAATCAGGGCTTTCGCGGCTTTCAGCTTCTCCTGTCCATCAAAGTCGAAGCCGCGCAGCATAATCTGTCGGTTATAGCGTAACGCCTCGTCATGGCTGAGTTCAGACTGCATCTTATTCTGCCAGCAGGGTGTTAAACGGCTCGACATCCACCCACTCGCCAGCGGCCACATCGCCACGTTCGCGCCCCAGAATAATAAAACAGTTAGCCTGGCTGAAGGAGCTGAATATATGCGAACCCTGTGGGCCTGTGCTGCGTACCTGCCGTTCGCCTGATGGATCCGACACCAGCAAACCGCGCTGGAAATCCAGCCGCCCCGGCGTTTTCTTCAGCGCATCCGCGGTCCGCACGCGCTGGCGCGGCGGCAGTACGGTGGCCTGTTGTCCGGCCAGCTTGGCCAGCAGGGGTTGCACCAGCTGGTAAAAGGTCAGCACTGCAGAAACGGGATTACCGGGCAGGCCACAGAACCAGCTGTGGTGCAGACGGCCAAAGGCAAACGGCTTGCCAGGCTTGATCGCCAGTTTCCAGAAAGTGATTTCGCCCAGTGCTTCCAGCATGGCTTTGGTGTAATCCGCCTCACCGACTGAAACGCCACCGCTGCTGATGACCACGTCGGCCTCGCTGTCGGCGCGGATAAAGGCCGCGCCAAGCGCCTGATGATTATCACCAACAATGCCGAGATCGATAACCTCGCAGCCCAGTTTATTCAGCATCAGTTGTATAGCGAAACGGTTGGTATCATAAATCTGACCGGCGGCCAGCGGCGTACCCACAGGTTGCAGTTCATCCCCGGTGGAGAAGATCGCCACGCGTACTTTACGCATGACTTCAACCTCCGCAATGCCCAGTGAAGCCAGCAGTGGCAGTTCGGCTGCACCGAGACGAATGCCGGCCGCCAGTACGCTGGCTCCCCGCACAATATCATCCCCCACCAGACGGATATTCTGGCCTGTGATCACCTCGGCATTAATTTCAATCCCGTCACCGTACTGGCGTGTTTCCTCCTGCATCACCACCGCGTCCGTGCCTTTTGGGATGGGCGCGCCGGTCATGATGCGGATACAGCTACCTGGAGGCCAGTCGCCCACGTATGGCGCACCGGCAAACGCTTTACCGGCGACGGGCAGCGGCTGGCCGTGCTGTAGATCGCTGAGTCGCACGGCATAGCCGTCCATCGCGGCATTATCGAACGTCGGGACATCAATCGGTGAAATGACCGACCGCGCGGTAATACGCCCGGCGGCGGCGGTAAGCGGAAGGGTTTCGGTTTCAGTAACCGGCCTGATGGGTGACAACATGGCCGACAGCGCATCATCAAGTGAGGTAAGTCCAGCAGTAAAAGCGTCCATTAACGTCTCCGGCGGGGCGGGGATAGAGTCAGATGGCATTATTATGGCGCGATTTGCCCACGGGATCATCAAAACCTGCCTGTCCGTTATGCGGGTCAAATGCAGTTGGTCAGAGAGAAAGCGTCTCTGTTATTTATTGGAGTGGCCGCAGTGTGATAGCGCGATTTTTCGCCATACGACAGTAAACGTATTAGATAGAAAATTTTGTTATTAACAGGCAATGAACATTCTGCTTTACATCACTTTACCGCCTGCCTATAGTCGAAAACCAATTCAATTCGGGCTAATTCATTCTAACCTGGTGTTTTTCATGCTGATTTATTGCGCAGGGTAAGCGGATTATGGTCAAGGCAGTCATCGCCATCCACGGCGGTGCGGGCGCGATTGCCCGCGCCAGCATGAGCGCGGAACAGGAACAGCTTTATATTCAGGCGCTTTCAGCTATCGTTGCCAGCGGGCAGGCCATGCTGTCGGCAGGCGCTACCGCGTTGGACGCGGTCACTGAAGCGGTGCGCCTGCTGGAAGAGTGTCCTTTATTTAACGCCGGAAAAGGCGCGGTTTTTACCCATAATGGCACCCATGAGCTGGATGCCAGCGTCATGGATGGGCGCACGTTGCAGGCCGGTGCCGTGGCGGGCGTCAGACGTATCCGTAATCCGGTGCTGGCCGCCCGCGCCGTGCTGGAGAAAAGCCAGCACGTCATGTTTATCGGCGAAGGTGCTGAAGCTTTCGCCTTCGCGCAGGGACTGGAGCAGGTCGAAGAAGATTTTTTTTCAACGCCTTTCCGCCGTGAGCAGTTACAGCGGGCGTTATCGGATAACCGTCTGATGCTGGATCACGATGGCGCCAGCCACGGTGACGGCGCGCCGCTCGACGCCGATCGTAAATTTGGCACGGTGGGCGCCGTAGCATTGGATTTGCATGGCAATCTGGCGGCGGCCACCTCCACGGGCGGTATGACCAATAAACAGGTAGGCAGGGTGGGCGATTCTCCGCTGATTGGTGCAGGTTGCTATGCCAATAATGCTAACGTGGCGGTTTCCTGTACCGGCACCGGCGAAGTTTTTATGCGCACGCTGGCCGCCTATGATATTGCCGCACTGATGGAATACGCTGGTCTGTCGCTTCAGCAGGCCAGTGAACGGGTGGTGATGGATAAAATTGTCGCGTTGAGCGGCAGTGGCGGAGTCATTGCGGTTGATCGTGATGGTAATGTGGCGCTGCCTTTTAACAGTGAAGGTATGTACCGTGGCTATGGCTATGTAGGGGAGACACCCAATGTCTGCGTCTATCGCGAAAACCAGGGGGCGGGATGACGGCGATTCGTGAGACAGATTTGCCTGCCGGGCAGGTACTGGCCGTTAAAAATCTTAGCGTCAGCTTCAGCCAGCAAAACCAGGTGGTGCAGGCGGTGAAAAATCTGTCGCTGGAGGTCAATCGCGGTGAGACGCTGGCTATTGTCGGTGAGTCCGGTTCAGGTAAATCGGTCACGTCGTTGGCGCTAATGCGACTGGTGGAGCAGGGCGGTGGCTGCATCGACAGCGGTGAAATGCTGCTACGGCAGCGTAATAACCAGGTTATCGATCTGGCACAGGGCAGACCATCGCAGTTGCGTAAGATCCGTGGTGCCGATATGGCGATGATTTTTCAGGAACCGATGACCTCGCTTAATCCGGTATTTACCATCGGTGAGCAGATTGCAGAATCCATTCGGTTACATCAGGGTAAAAATCACCGTGAAGCGATAAATGAAGCGCTGCATATGTTGGATCTGGTCCGTATTCCGGTGGCGAAAGATGTGTTGACGCGTTATCCGCACCAGCTGTCAGGCGGTATGCGTCAACGTGTGATGATCGCCATGGCGCTCTCCTGCCGTCCGGCGCTGCTGATTGCTGATGAACCCACCACGGCGCTTGACGTCACCATTCAGGCTCAGATCCTGCAATTGATCCGCGTATTGCAAAAAGAGATGCAGATGGGGGTGATTTTTATTACCCACGATATGGGCGTGGTCGCGGAGATGGCCGATCGTGTGCAGGTAATGTATCGCGGGGATATGGTGGAGACTGGCCCGGTGGAGCGCCTTTTTAACCACCCACAGCAGGAATATACCAAAGCGCTGTTGGCGGCGGTTCCCCGGCTGGGGGAGATGGCCGGTACGTCATTACCGGCGCATTTCCCGGTGCTTCATTCTGACCGTAACCCACCGACACTATCCCCTCAGGATACCGTAGTTACCGATGGCGGCCCGGTTTTACAGGTTCGCGATCTGGTAGCCCGTTTCGATCTGCGTAGCGGTATTTTTAACCGCATCACCCGCCGGGTTCACGCGGTGGAAAAGGTCAGCTTCGACCTGTGGCCGGGTGAAACGCTGGCGTTGGTGGGTGAGTCCGGCTGTGGTAAATCCACCACCGGACGCGCCTTGCTCCGTCTGGTGGAAAGCCAGTCGGGTAGCATTACCTTCAACGGCCAGCGCATTGATCAACTCAAAAATTCTGCACTTTCTCATTTGCGGCGGGATATCCAGTTTATCTTTCAGGATCCTTATGCATCCCTTGACCCACGACTGACGGTAGGCTTTTCCATCATGGAGCCACTGCTGGTGCATGGCATCGCCCGTGGTAAGGAGGCGGAAAACCGTGTCGCCTGGCTGCTGGAAAAGGTCGGTCTGCTGCCGGAACATGCACAGCGTTACCCTCATGAGTTTTCAGGGGGGCAGCGTCAGCGTATCTGCATTGCCAGAGCGCTGGCCCTCAATCCAAAAGTGGTCATTGCCGATGAGTCTGTCTCGGCGCTGGATGTCTCTGTACGGGCACAGATCGTCAATCTGATGCTGGATTTACAGCGTGAGTTTGGCATTGCTTTTCTGTTTATTTCACACGATATGGCGGTGGTTGAGCGGATTAGTCATCGTGTGGCGGTGATGTATCTTGGTCAGATTGTCGAGATCGGCCCACGTCAGTCCGTGTTTGAGCACCCACAACATGCCTACACGCGTAAACTGCTTTCTGCCGTGCCAGTAGCCGATCCTGCTCATCGGCGGCGTGAGAGAGCGTTGCTGGCGGACGACATCCCCAGCCCCGTTCGCGCTCTGGATGATGAGCCAGATGTGGCTCCGTTGGTTGAGATTGGTCCCGGGCATTACGTTGCACGCCACGCGGTGGGCGGCGTCTGAATTGGCTGTAAAACAACAAGGAACGACAGGAGAAAAACGCAACATGAGAATTTCTAAAC
Source organism: Erwinia psidii (assembly GCF_003846135.1). Lineage (GTDB taxonomy): Bacteria > Pseudomonadota > Gammaproteobacteria > Enterobacterales > Enterobacteriaceae > Erwinia > Erwinia psidii. The sequence continues at coordinate 163,900 of NZ_RHHM01000007.1, read as the reverse complement.
GTACACTGTTTACTGCTGGTTTGCTGGGCAGTGTTGCTGCACTACCTGCCTTTGCAGCAAAAGATGTGGTGATAGCCGTTGGTTCTAACTTCACGACGCTCGATCCTTACGACGCAAACGATACGCTTTCTCAGGCCGTTGCGAAATCCTTCTATCAGGGGCTGTTTGGCTTTGATAAGGATATGAAACTGATTAATGTGCTGGCAGAAAGCTATGATGTCAGCAAAGATGGTCTTATCTGGACCATCAGGCTGAAAAGTGGTGTGAAATTCCAGGATGGCACAGACTTCAATGCCGAGGCGGTTAAGGTTAATCTCGATCGTGCCAGCAATCCTGATAATCACCTCAAACGTTACAACCTGTTCAAATCCATCGCCACCACTGAGGTGGTTGATCCGTCCACGGTGAAAATCACCCTCAAACAGCCGTTCTCCGCCTTTGTTAACACCCTTGCCAGCCCGGCGGCGGCGATGATTTCCCCCACTGCACTGAAGAAATACGGTAAGGAGATCGGTTTTCATCCCGTAGGCACCGGGCCGTATGTGCTGGACACCTGGAACCAGACCGATTTTGTCCGGGTGAAAAAATTTGATGGTTACTGGAAGAAAGGCTATCCGAAGCTGGACACGCTGACATGGCGTCCGGTGGTGGATAACAACACTCGTGCGGCGATGCTGCAAACGGGTGAAGCCAATCTGGCTTTCCCTGTTCCCTACGAGCAGGCCGGGCTGCTGGAGAAAAACAGCAAGCTGGATCTGGTTGTTTCGCCGTCAATTATGCAGCGTTATCTCAGCATTAACGTTACGCAGAAACCGTTTGATAACGTGAAGGTCCGCGAGGCGCTTAACTACGCCATCAACCGACAGGCGCTGGCAAAGGTGGCGTTTGCCGGTTTCGCCACGCCAGCGAACGGCGTGGTGCCTCCGGCTATTACCTATTCACAACGCTATCCGGTCGCGCAATACAATCCGGCGAAGGCGCGTGAGCTGCTGAAGGAAGCGGGCTACCCGAACGGTTTCACCACCACGCTGTGGTCCTCACATAATCACAGCACGGCGCAGAAAGTGTTGCAGTTTACCCAGCAACAGCTGGCGCAGGTGGGCATTAAAGCCACGGTGACCGCTATGGATGCCGGACAGCGTACGGCAGAAGTGGAAAGTAAGGGACAAAAAGAGAGCGGCGTTCGGCTGTTCTATACCGGCTGGTCTGCCTCTACCGGTGAAGCTAACTGGGCGCTGACCCCGCTGTTTGCCACCCAGTCCTGGCCGCCAACCATCTTTAATACGGCGTTTTACAGCAATCCGAAGGTCGACAGCGATTTAGCCGATGCGCTAAAAACCACTGATAACAGCCAGAAAGCGGCGTTGTATAAAGATGCTCAGGATCGTATCTGGCAGGACAAGCCCTGGGTGCCGCTGGTGGTTGAAAAGCTGGTTTCAGCCAAAACGAAAAACCTGACGGGCTTCTATATCATGCCGGACACCTCATTTAACTTTGATGATGCAGATTTGCAGTAAGCCTCGCTGAAAATCAGCCACGCGGTATCATCGCGTGGCTGTCCCCGGCACAGGAAAACCTATGCTTAATTATTTTTTTAAACGCTTGCTGGGACTGATCCCCACTCTGCTGATTGTGGCCGTGCTGGTGTTCCTGTTTGTTCACATGCTGCCTGGCGACCCGGCGAGGATTATCGCCGGTCCCGAAGCGGATGCGACGGTAGTGGCGATGTTACGCCAGCAGCTTGGATTGGATCAGCCGCTGCTGGTGCAGTTCTGGCATTTTATCGGCAATGCGATCGGGGGTGATTTCGGTCAGTCGATTGTATCCAGAAGAGCGGTATCTTCAGAAATTGCCCAGCGCTTTTTGCCAACCCTGTGGCTGACACTCAGCAGTATGGGGTGGTCGGTGGTGTTTGGCATGGCACTGGGGATTGTCTCCGCCGTCTGGCGCAACCGCTGGCCGGATCGTCTCGGAATGGCGCTGGCGGTGTCCGGGATCTCATTTCCCGCGTTTGCGTTGGGAATGCTGCTGATGCAGGTTTTCTCGGTATCGTTGGGCTGGTTGCCAACGGTGGGCGCGGACAGCTGGCAGCACTATATTCTGCCCTCCATCACCCTTGGCGCGGCGGTAGCCGCCGTGATGGCTCGTTTCACCCGTGCTTCTTTTGTCGAAGTGATGCAGGAGGATTATATGCGTACCGCCCGTGCCAAAGGTGTGCGGGAGTCTCTGGTGGTGGTCAAACACGGATTGCGTAATGCGATGATCCCGGTTGTCACCATGATGGGACTGCAATTTGGTTTTCTGCTGGGTGGATCGATTGTGGTGGAAGTGGTCTTTAACTGGCCGGGACTGGGCCGCCTGCTGGTGGACTCCGTTGAAATGCGTGATTACCCGGTCGTGCAGGCCCTGGTGCTGCTGTTCTCTCTGGAGTTTATTTTGATCAATTTGATGGTTGATATGTTGTATGCCGTGATTAATCCGGCGATACGCTACAAATAAGGATCGTTGATGAAAAACTGGCGACGTAATGCGGCGCTGTCCGCGATGCCAACCCTGAATCAGCATCGCGTGCGCACGCCCTGGCGCGAATTCTGGCGGCGCTTTAAGCGTCATCCGGTGGCACTGGCGTCAGCCGGATTTGTACTGCTGCTGATTTTTCTGGCGGTTTTCGCCCCCTGGTTGGCAACGTTTGATGCGGAAAATTATTTTGATTATGACCGGCTGAACGAAGGACCATCGGCGATGCACTGGTTTGGCGTTGATTCTCTGGGACGTGATATTTTCAGCCGCGTGCTGGTGGGTACACGGCTTTCGCTCATTTCTGGTTTCTTCTCAGTGGTGCTGGGGGCGGCAATCGGTACGTTTCTGGGGCTGCTGGCCGGTTACTACGAAGGCTGGTGGGACCGAATTATCATGCGCGTCAGCGATGTACTGTTCGCTTTTCCTGGCATCCTGCTGGCGATTGCGGTGGTGGCTATCACCGGGACAGGCATGTCTAACGTCATTATCGCGGTGGCGATTTTCAGTATTCCGGCATTTGCCCGACTGGTCCGCGGCAATACGCTGGTGCTGAAGCACCTGACCTACATTGAATCCGCACGCAGTATCGGCGCCTCCGATCTGACCATCATTCTGCGGCATATCCTGCCGGGTACCCTCTCTTCGGTTGTGGTCTATTTCACCATGCGCATCGGCACCTCAATTATCAGTGCTGCCAGCCTGTCGTTTCTGGGGCTGGGTGCGCAGCCGCCAACGCCGGAATGGGGGGCAATGCTCAATGAAGCTCGCGCGGATATGGTGATGTCACCACACGTCGCGATTTTTCCCAGCCTGGCGATTTTCCTCACCGTGCTGGCGTTTAATCTGTTGGGCGATGGCCTGCGTGACGCGCTCGATCCAAAACTAAAAACCTGATGCGATGACAGCATTCGATTATCAGCAGGACGGTAAAAATATTGATTTTCGCCAGCACCCTGAGCGCTATCAGGTGGGAAGGGGGGAGCAGGGCGTGCTGTCCGTGGAGCCTTACAAAAGTGAGATCCTACCACACTGGCGTTTTAAAACGCCGTTGCTGGCTGAAGCTTCAGCAGAGAAAATTATGCAACTGTTTGAAGCCTACCGCGCGGCAGACGATTTTGTTGGCATGGACATGGCGAGAAAATTTATTCAGATGGGTTATACCCGCGCACGCCGTTATGCTAATCATCAGGGCGGAAAAAAATACGATGCCAACGGTGAACTGCTACCCCGAACGCTGAATGCGGAAAAAGCCGCCGCTGCGGCCATTTTTAAAGCCAGTTGGGACAAAATTCGTGCCGATAAGGACTATCTGCAACGACGCAAACAGCACCAGAAGCGCTATGGCTGAAGAGGATTGCCCGCTGGCAGGCCGCCAGCAGGCTGTGGATCAGATCTTTGTCGCCCAGAGATCGTATTCGTCGGCGTTATCCACGCGTGCGCGGATCACATCACCCGGTTTGAGCTGCTTTTCACCGTTCAGGTAAACCGCGCCGTCGATTTCCGGCGCATCTGCCATACTGCGGCCGATGGCGCCTTCTTCATCCACTTCGTCAACGATCACCAGAATGTCGCGCCCTACTTTTTCCTGAAGGCGGCTGGCAGAGATGGCCTGTTGCAGCTGCATAAAACGGTCATAGCGTTCCTGCTTGACCTCTTCAGGAACCTGGTCCGGGAGCTGGTTGGCGGTGGCGCCTTCAACCGGGCTGTACCTGAAACAGCCTACCCGATCCAGCCGCGCTTCCTGCAGGAAGTTGAGCAACATCTGGAAATCTTCCTCGGTTTCACCGGGAAAGCCCACGATAAAGGTGGAACGCAGCGTCAGCGCCGGGCAGATTTCCCGCCAGCGCTTGATCCGTTCCAGCGTGCGCTCTACGGCACCCGGACGTTTCATCAGCTTGAGGATACGTGGGCTGGCATGTTGCAGTGGAATATCCAGATACGGCAGGATTTTTCCTTCCGCCATCAGCGGGATCACCTCATCCACATGCGGGTAAGGGTAGACGTAGTGCAGACGAACCCATACGCCCAGCTTTGCCAGCTGTTCGCACAGACTGACCATGCTGGTTTTCACCGGGGAACCGTTCCAGAAACCGGTACGGTGTTTGACATCCACACCATAGGCTGACGTATCCTGCGAGATAACCAGTAGCTCTTTTACACCGGCTTCCACCAGCCGTTTTGCTTCATCAAGCACGGAACCAATCGGACGGCTGTCCAGATCGCCGCGCATTGACGGGATGATGCAGAACGTACAGCGATGATTACAGCCTTCGGAAATTTTCAGATAGGCATAGTGGCGTGGCGTCAGTTTAACGCCCTGTTCCGGCACCAGGCTAAGAAACGGGTTGTGCTGGGGTTTTGGCACATACTGGTGGACGTGAGAGAGCACCTGTTCGTAACTGTGTGGCCCGGTGATCTCCAGAACGCGGGGGTGCACCTCACGGATTTGGTTCTCTTTCGCGCCCAGACAGCCGGTAACAATCACTTTGCCATTTTCATTCAGCGCCTCGCCGATGGCTTCCAGCGACTCCTGCACCGCACTGTCAATAAAGCCACAGGTGTTGACGATGACAATTTCCGCGTCGTCATAACGCGGAACCACTTCGTATCCTTCCGTACGTAACTCAGTGAGGATCCTTTCAGAGTCAACAAGATTTTTTGGGCAACCGAGGGAGACGAAACCTACGCGGGGTGCCATTGTTGTGTTTTGCGACATGACTTTTTCCAGTTCAGCACAGCATTTTGCGCGGGATTTTACCGGGGTCGAAGCAAAATTTATACAGCAATGTGAATGGCACGGAGATTTACCTTTTACGCCAGCGGCAAACATCACGCAGAACAGTCATATGCAAAAAGATTACCGGTGGCTGGTAACAAAAAAGCACCCCTCTGTGAGTGCTTCAGATATTTTATCCAGACCTGTCAGCGTTGCCAGTGATGTACTTCCCAACCGCGTTCCTGTGCCAGTTGCTGCAACGGTTCTGCCGGGTTGATAACGTGCGCGAAATCGGCATGTTCCAGCATCGGCAAATCGTTCATTGAGTCGCTGTAAGCCCAGATTTTGTCGAACGCCAGTTCCGTCTGTTGTGACAGCCAGCTGTTAAGCCGCGTCACCTTACCTTCTTTATAGGTCATGGTGCCATAAGTTTTGCCGCTGTATCGCTCATCAACAATCTCCACGCCAATAGCCAGCGCCACATCCGCCCCCAACTGTTCAGCAATCGGCGTGACCAGATGCTCACCGCTGGCAGAAATAACGATTACCCTGTCGCCGCGGTGCCTGTGCCAGGCCAACCTGTCGCGGGCTGAGGGGTAAACTCTGGGCGTAATATCACGTTGAATAAAGCGTCTGATCCAGCCTGATACCGTTAGCGTACTCATGCCGGTCAGTGGGGAGAGGGTGGTGGTCATATAGTCTTCAATCGACAGTGTTCCCTGATAATACTGCGTCATCAGCGCGCGTTCCTGTTCAATCAGCGCTGGGGGGGCATATCCCTGCGAAACCAGCCAGCGTAACCACAGGCCGGTGTTATCATCACAGATCAGTGTTTCATCAAGATCGAACAGGGCTAAATCCATCGTCATACTCCTCTGGCAAAGTGCATTCAGGGTAGCGGAATTTTGTGATCGGCTTAACCGTTCTGCGAAAAATCGGAATTACACCTGGAATTTTTAGTTTTTTTTGGGCAAAAAATAGCCGGATGAGGGTGACCGCCAGGATTTATCTAATAAACTGTGAAAAACTTTACGGTATGGCTGTTCATTTTTGCCGACAGACAGGATAGCGTAACACTCCAGTAGTCTGTTAGCTGAAAATGTCTAACTTTCAAATGGATACCTGGATGTTATCATGAAGAAAATGCGACTCCCTGCCGCTGTCCTGCCCCTGTTTTGCATACTGCTTTCTCCCGCCCGTGCCGAACAGGCTCCAACCCAACCGCAGGTTGATGCTAAAGCCTGGATACTGATGGATTACCGCAGTGGAAAAGTGCTGACAGAATCTCATGCAGATGATCGCCTCGATCCTGCCAGTCTGACCAAAATTATGGCCAGCTATGTTGTCGGTCACGCAATTAAGTCAGGAAAAATCACCGCTGACGATATGGTGACGGTGGGGAAAGATGCCTGGGCGACCGGCAATCCGGTCCTGCAAGGGTCATCACTGATGTTTCTTAAGCCGGGCGACCGTATTCCGGTCTCTGAACTCAACAGAGGTATCGTCATCCAGTCAGGTAATGATGCCAGTATCGCGCTGGCGGATTATGTTGCCGGTAGTCAGGATTCGTTTGTCAGTCTGATGAACAGCTACGCGCAGGCACTGGGACTGAAAAATACCTATTTTAAAACGGTGCACGGGCTGGATTCAGAGGGACAATTCAGCACGGCCCGTGATATGGCGTTGCTGAGTCAGGCGCTGATCCGCGATGTGCCGGACGAGTATGCCCTGCATAAGGAAAAAGAGTTTACCTTTAATAATATCCGGCAATATAACCGCAACCGCCTCCTGTGGAGCAGCAATCTGAACGTTGATGGCATTAAAACCGGACATACTAACGGGGCGGGGAATAACCTGGTAGCATCTGCCACCGACGGTGACCAGCGGCTGATTTCAGTGGTGCTTGGTGCTGATACTGACGCTGTGCGCTTTCACGAAAGCGAAAAATTGCTTACCTGGGGATTTCGCTTTTTTGACACGGTGACCCCCATCAAAGCCGGGAAGCCGTTTGCCACGCATCGCGTATGGTATGGGGATAAAAAAGAGGTCCAGCTTGGTGTTGCTGGCGATGCATCGGTGACCCTGCCTAAAGGGCAGATGAAAAATCTTAAGGCCAGCTATACGTTATCTCAGCCTCTGCTGAAGGCTCCATTAGCGAAAAATCAGGTCGTGGGCACTATTGATTTTCAACTGGACGGCAAAATCATTGAGCAACATCCGCTGGTGGTGATGGAAACAGTGAAAGAAGGGCATTTTTTCAGCCGGATAACAGATCTTGTGCTGATGAAATTTAACGGCTGGTTTGGAAAATGGTTTGCCTGAGTGCGGACATCCCTGCCCGGATAATTATGCGGTCAAGTCGTGCATACGGTTATGTATTGTAATAACTGCACCACCATTATGGTGTATCTCTTTTTGTCCTGGCTGACACCGGTGGCTGTCAGATTGCCACTCAGGACCACTGTTGCTGCCCTGAGTGACAGTTAAACCCCGGTTCATCTCAGGGTGCCTGTCTAGTTGCGCACCCAGCCTTTACGGATTGGAATGGCAAACAGGAACCGGTACAGGGAGGAGATATTCTGTAATAAGCGCCTGCCGCAAAACTGCCAGGCAACCTGTGCAAACAGGCATGAAAGCATCCCAACCAGTAATCCCCCCAGCATATCCACAGGCCAGTGCACACCGAGATAAATGCGTGACCATGCAATGGCCGATGCCACTACCATCAGTAGTACACCGGACCAGACGCGGTGCCAGCAAAGAAATGCAACGGCGACAGTAAAGATGGCGGTGCCGTGATCGCTGGGATAAGAGTCATCCGCCGCATGTCGCAGAAACTGGTGACCCAGCCCTGTTACAAAGGGGCGTGGATGTGGCAGCAGATTGCCAATGCACCAGGAGATGGTCATGGCATAAGCCAGTGCAATAGCCGTTTTCAGTACCAGCTGGCGTTGCGAAGCCAGCTGGCTTTTTTGGCCCCACAGCCAGAGTGTGACAATCAGCAATGGCACAATAGCGATAAGGTCTCTGGCAAAAAAAGTTGCGGTTGAAATCAGCCAGTCAGGCGACGCTGGCGTGGCGTTAATCCAAAGAAACAATGTTCTGTTCATTTCTTCCATCATATCCATCTCCTCGTCTTTTCAGCAGATGCAAAGGGCATCTGAAAGTAAAACAATGGCACAGCCAGATTCATTATCCTGGCTGCGGTAAATAATATTGGCGGACAGGATAAAAGCTGAGTAGAGGAAGATAAACAGGTATGTTCCTGATTACGGACGTGGTTGTGCTTTCGTTAAGAATAAAATTGTGATTATTTTTGTCAGCGCAAAAGAGTTACCGCCGATAGCCCCTGAAAGGAAAAAAAAAATAAAAAAACCCGCTAAATATAGAGTTAGCGGGCTCCACAATGTGGGGGATTTCAAAGAAAAGCAGTGGCACTGATTATGACCAGCGTCTGAAGAAAAAGTTCTCACTTTTTTTTGAATTAATTTTCAATTTCCGAACATTGGCCAGATTATAACGATCAGCGTACCCGCTAAAGTGAGCAACACATTAGCAATGGCATAGGTTCCGGCATAGCCAAGGGCAGGTATATTACTCCGTGCCGTATCACTGATAATTTCCATTGCCGGGGCGCAGGTGCGTGCCCCCATAATGGCACCAAACAGCAGTGCACGATTCATTTTTAACACGTAGGCCCCAAAAACGAAGCAGAGTACTACGGGCAGAAGGCTTACCAGTAAGCCTGCAACCAACATCATCACGCCCGTATCGCCGAGACCCTGTGACAGACCGCTGCCGGCACTCAGTCCAACGCCAACCATAAAAATCATCAGGCCAAACTCTTTCAGCATCGTCAGTGCCCCTTGGGGAATATAGCCAAAGGTGGGGTGGTTGGCTCGTAGAAAACCGAGCATGATCCCGGAGAATAATAACCCAGCGGCATTACCGATGCTGAAATTAAAGTTACTGAACTGGAAGGTGACCATTCCGGTCATCAGTCCAATAATAAAAAAGGCACAAAACGCGAGGAGGTCAGTAACCTGACTGTGGATTGAGATAAATCCGATACGATCGGCTACTGATTTAACCCGACGTGCCTCACCGCTGATTTGCAACACATCGCCTTTATTAAGAATAATACTGTCGTCAATGGGCATTTCAATCTGGCTACGGATCACCCGGTTAAGAAAACAACCGTGATCGGTTAGCTTAAGCTGACTTAGCCGTTTATTTACCGCATTGTTATTTTTAACCACGATCTCTTCATTAATAATCCGCATATCCAGTAAGTCGCGGTCAAACACTTCTTTCCCATTGCGAAAGCTGGCATCAAGACGGGAATGTGCATCCGGGTAACCCACCAGAGAGATTTCATCGCCCTGTTGCAGCACCGCGTCGCCGTCGGGATTTGCCAGAATACCGTTGCGTCGAATACGCTCGATGTAACAGCCGGTCTGACGGTGGATACCCAGCTCGCGCAGATTTTTACCGTCCGTCCACGCAACCAACTCTGGTCCAACGCGATAGGCTCGGATCACTGGCAGATAAACCTTACGCTGGCTGTCGGGATCCAGGCCTCTTTCGCGGGCGATGGTGAGCGCACTGGTAGAGAGATCCTGATGTTGCAACTTAGGCAGATAACGGGCACCAAAAATCAGGCTGACCAGACCAATCAGATAGGTCAGTGCATAGCCCAGGCTCAGATTTGACTGAGCAACGCTGAGCAGGTTTCCCCCCGGATAGGTTTGCCGAAGTGTGTCTCCCGCTCCGACCAGCACAGGTGTTGAGGTCATCGAACCCGCCAACATTCCTGCGGTGAGGCCAATATCCCAGTTGAACAGTTTGCCCAGTCCTAAGGCCATCATCATCGCACTGACTACCATTACCGCCGCGAGCATCAGATAATTCTTGCCATCACGAAAGAAAATAGAAAAAAAGTTAGGTCCGGCTTCAACACCTACGCAAAAAATAAATAACATAAAGCCCAGGTTGAGTGCGTCCGGGTTAATACCAAAATGCTGTTGGCCAAGCAGGAGAGAAATGACTAAAACACCAATGGAATTACCCAGTTGAACCGAGCCAAGGCGTAATTTACCCAGGCACAGTCCCAGAGCGAGTACGACAAATAATAACAGAATGTCATTTTCACTTAACAAGTCTGCGACGTTTATATTCACTGTTTAACTTCTTGTTTACGAGTAACGCGTTGAAATAATGGGTTTTTTGCGCTAAATTTTTCGCACGGCAATAGCGCGATGGCAATATTAAACCTTTGTCTCACCCTGCGTAACCGTTGCAGGCTGACTGAATTTGAACAGCGCAGAGAGTGGATAAATATGTCGCGTACTGCCTGCAGCAAAATGACAAATAAATATTGCCTGATTAACCGGTCCTGAGGTGCGCGGTAAGTTTCAGCTCAGGCCAGATAAATCGGCGTCTATTTTAATCGTTTCATTCTTTTTCAGCCAGTAAAAGCCATCTGTATTTGTAACGTTTTTTTTGCTTTTCGCCAGCAGGAATAGTGGGGCTGGGGCATGTCTGGCCTGATAACTACATCAATTACTGAGAGAAAAACCTATGGTGTTAAGGGGGGTGTCGTGGACAGGAGGAATAATCAGCCTTGTCCTCTACAGCATCGTTTTTATGGCGTTGCGTTATGACATGTTCATTGAAGGTGCTGCGATTATGCAGGCGCGTCCCGGATTGCTGATGTTAATCCTGCCCGGTGCGGTGGCAGCGCTGACTTCAAAAGAGGCCCCACTCACGGTGGCGCTAGTGGCAGCACTGTCAGGTACGTTATTGTGCATTTTTATTCTGAATTTTTACGCTGATATGTGCTACGACCCAATACAGGAACTGGCTTTTGATGCCAGTGCCATTTTCTGGTGTGGTTGCGGCTCGCTGTTGATCATGTTGATAAGGACTTTTTTCTGGCATTCGCATGGCTGAAATGCCTTACAGTGCGGGGTATTTCTGTTGAAATACCCCGCAGAAGGAAAAAGAAAGGGTCGCAATAGCCGGGTTCGCTACAACGAAGTTGTTTTATCGGGCCAGCTGGCAAACCTCACTGGAACAGGCCAAGGTTCTCTTTAGCATAAGCTTCAAAATCCGTACAGCCACCAATGTGATTTTGATCGAGAAAAATCTGCGGCACCGTTTCAACAGGTTTTCCGACGGTTTTTTCCAGATCGGCTTTGGTAATACCTTCCGCGTGGATATCGACATAGCGGAAATTGAAATCTTCACGATCTTCAGCCAACTTCTCAGCCAGCTCTTTGGCCCGTACACAATAAGGACAACCCGGGCGTCCGAAAATCACTGCAAACATACGTTTCCCCTTGATGATCAAAATGTGTGATTTAAATCACAAAATATTATTAATTGGCGCTCATGATGCCTGTTTCAACAGGTGACGAAAAGCAGGAATTACCTGTCAATCCAATTTGTCCAGGCTATACCTTTCCTGTTGGTATCTGGGCCATTCTGCCACAGGCTCCCCTGAGGCGGATAGGTATGTTAACAGTTTCAGCTTAATCAGAGCGAAAGAGAGAAGGAGCATTATGCCTGTGTTTAACAAAATGCCCCGCCCTGTACTGGTGCTGGAGGCATGCGGTGGGATTACGCTGGTTCTCTCTTATCTTGCCCTGCATCAGATGTTACCTTTACCAGCCGTTTTTTCAGGCAAGCTACCAGCAACGGTATTGTTTTTAATCGCCATAGCGTTAATGCTACCGGCTGCGACGGCGATCGCCTGGCGTACAGCAAAAGCGATCTGCCCGGAACTTTTTGCTGTACGTAACAGGCCCACACCTGGAGATAAGCATGACACCGACTATTGATTTACTCTGCTCACACCGTTCTGTTCGTGCTTTTACCGGGCAGCCAGTCAGCGATGCTGAGCGGCAGGCCATCCTTGCCGCTGCACAGTCAGCGTCCAGCTCCAGCTTTCTGCAATGTTCTTCAGTGATTCGCATTACCGATCGTGCGCTGCGCGATCAGCTGGTTACCGTGAGTGGAGGCCAGCAGTATGTTGCCGAGGCGGCTGAGTTTTGGGTGTTTTGTGCAGATTTTAATCGTCATCTGCAAATCTGCCCACAGGCAGAGCTGGGGATGGCTGAGCAATTGCTGTTAGGTTGCGTTGATACGGCCCTGATGGGACAGAACGCGATGATCGCCGCGGAATCACTGGGTCTCGGCGGTGTGTTCATTGGTGGAATTCGCAACGGCATCGCTGAAGTAACCGAACTGTTAGGCTTACCCAGATTTGTTTTGCCGCTTTTTGGCCTTTGCCTTGGATGGCCCGCTCAGTCACCGCAACGCAAACCTCGTATGCCTGTGGCAATGTTGCTACATGAAAATCGTTATCAGCCGATTGACCCGCAGGTCCTGGCTGACTATGACCGCCAGCAGGAAGCGTATTATCTGACCCGTGAAACTAATCCCCGGCGTGAAAGCTGGAGTCATCATATTCAAAAGACCATCATTAAAGAGAGTCGTCCCTTTATCCTGGACTATTTGCATAAACAGGGGTGGGCAACGCGTTAGGGGGCATGCAGGCTTGTTTGCCGTTTAGCATCTGCCAGATGAAGAAGAAGGCTGAAGGACATGCTGATCCGCACCGATCGCTGCCTGTTGAGCTGAATATTGTGACTGCCCGGTACCTGAGTGAGAGAAAACTACTTTGCAGACTGCTCGATTCGCGACGACAGCTTTAAAGGCCGTTATCACTGTTGGGGGGCATTTCAACAGCCAGCATAAAAATCCACCTGCATAGCAGGTGGTATCAATTGCGCCCCACGGAGGCGTAGTTAGCTCTGACTCTGAGAGCCTTCGCTCAGACTTGTTTTAAACGAAGTTGGTTTTCTTCCTGTTCATGCTTTTCCTGATATTTCACCTATTTCCTGATCATCTCTTCGTTTATACCTACGGTATCTACCCAGTAGCCTCGCGCCCAGAAGTGGTTTCCCCATCATTTATTTTCTCTCCGATACGGGAATTTACTGAACAGCCGTTTTATCTTTTAAATGACCAGTGACATGCGAAATTGAACGTCGCGGTGGGACTTTTATCAGCAAGTGAACATGATCCAGCTCCACCACGTGTATCCTGAGCTATTCATTTGAAATCCAAACCTCCCTGCCTGGATTATTCCTCAGAATGCGGAACCCATATCTGGGTGTCCATACGATATTGACAACATCACAGCACATGCGATGGTCTCTGGGATCCATTCATGGTTAAATTCTTATCAGTTGTGTGGATAACAGATTCGGATTTTCCCATGAGTAGCATTACTGGCAGAGCCAATTTGTTGCTGACCACCTCCACAGGAGGTGATGTTTGTTTGCGCATAAAAATGGCCATACGGAGAAGTGAACTGAAACCGTTGGTAAACATCTTCCGGCCATTGACAATTTCCCCCATTCTTACTTAAGAAAGGGAAACGGGTTGCGATAAAGCCAAATATGATTACCGGCTTATGTAATGTTATGATTTATAAGTATATATATAATTTTAATCGCCTGTGCTCGCCGAATCATGACCTGGCACCTGGTCAGAAGGGTGCCGGGATTCTGTCTGAAAACGGCCCGTTGATGGTATATTTGTGTCGCAGTCGTGGTGTTTCACAGCCTTTTTGCGTAAGCTAGAGCGCAATTTTAGGGCAGTATGAGAAAATCACATGGATTCTCTGGTCATACCGGATATTGACCTGATCCGACACTGGCTGGATCAGCAAAGCGTTACCTGGTTTGAGTGTGACAGCTGTCAGGCGCTGCACCTTCCGCATATGCAAAATTTTGACGGTGTGTTTGATGCGAAACTCGATCTGGTTGACAACGTTATTCTGTTTTCCGCCCTGGCGGAAGTTAAACCGACCGCACTGATCCCACTGGTTGGCGATCTGTCGCAAATCAATGCCAGCTCTCTGACAGTCAAAGCCTTCATTGATATTCAGGATGATAACCTGCCAAAACTGATCGTGATGCAGTCACTCAGCGTTGTCGCCGGGGTGACCTTTGGGCAGTTCGTTCATTTTCTCAAACAGAGTGAAGAGCAGATTTCGATGGTGGTGATGGAAGCTTTTGCCAACCACCTGTTGATGATCCCTGAAGATGAAGATCGCAGCGAGTATCTTTTCCCTTACTCTATGCTGCACTGATTTTCCCTGGTGAATTCCGGGTCGGTTGTCGGCTGGCCCGCCATATTTTCTTCCTTTCCGCCCCCGGTATTGCGCGTTTCACCAAAATACCCCCTGTCATTGCCAACTTTTATTCTGACCTTAAGCGGAACTTTCCCTATTTTCATCTTTATTTACGCCTGAGTGGCATATCACATAGATGAAAAATACATAAAAAATCGATAAAAGACGTTTTTTAAGGCTGACACTGGCCTGGATAAGTGAGTACAGCTATGCTTGCGTGGCTGCATTTTTAGTGCAACGTCGTCCTGGGCATAGGTTTTTTCTATTAACGGCAAAATTGAATATTCATTCATTGTTATAGCCCTGACAGGACCAATGTGAACACTCCCTGGCCTGTGGATGCTGTGTTTATCTCTTTTCTTGAGGATGGAAAACATGTTCAACCAACGTACAAAGTGGTTGTCAGGTGTGGTGGCTGGTGTGCTGATGGCGGTTTCCGCAGGTTCAGTGGCTGCTGATAAGACGCTGCATGTCTATAACTGGTCAGACTACATTTCGCCCAATACGGTGCCGAATTTCGAAAAACAAACCGGCATCAAAGTGGTCTATGACGTATTCGATTCCAACGAAGTGTTGGAAGGTAAACTGATGGCCGGCAGCACCGGATATGATGTGGTTGTACCATCCTCCAGTTTTCTCGCCCGCCAGCTGCAGTCCGGCGTGTTCCAGCCGCTCGATAAAAGTAAACTGCCCAACTACAGGAATCTCGACCCGGATCTGCTGAAAAAACTGGATCAGCACGATCCGGGTAATAAATATGCCATTCCTTATCTGTGGGCCACCACCGGTATTGGTTACAACGTGGAGAAAGTGAAAGCCGCGTTGGGCAAAGATGCGCCGGTAAACAGCTGGGATCTGGTGCTGAAGCCGGAAAACCTCGAAAAACTGAAAAGTTGTGGCGTTTCCTTCCTTGACGCGCCGGAAGAAATTTTTGCCACCGTGCTGAATTATTTAGGTAAAGATCCTAACAGCACTGATGCGAAGGACTATTCAGGTGCGGCCACCGATTTGCTGTTGAAACTTCGTCCCAGCATTCGTTATTTCCACTCTTCCCAGTACATCAACGATCTGGCCAACGGCAACACCTGCGTGGCGATTGGCTGGGCTGGTGACGTGTTACAGGCGAAAAACCGAGCCATTCAGGCGAAGAACGGCGTGAATATTGCCTACAGTATTCCGAAAGAGGGCGCGCTGGCATTCTTCGATATGCTGGCTATTCCGAAAGACGCAAAACATATTGATGAAGCCTATCAGTTCCTTAACTATCTGATGGAGCCGAAGGTGATTGCTGATGTGTCTAACAAAATGTTCTACGCCAACGGCAATAAAGCGTCGGTACCGCTGATCAATGCTGATGTTCGCAATAATCCGGGCATTTTCCCGACACCGGATACGATGGCGAAACTTTTTGTGCTGAAGGTTCAGGATCCGAAACTGGATCGTGTACGTACGCGTGCATGGACTAAAGTTAAAAGCGGTAAGTAGCCTGTCGGTTGCTAATCCTTTTCTGACTCTACAACAGAGGTGCCTGCCTGGCCTCTGTTTTGTTTTTTTACGGCAAAGCCTGCTGTTAAGTGCCGGAGAATAATGGAAGTGAATGAAGCAACCCCTCGTCCACAGGCAAAAGTGGGCAAGGCATTAACGCCACTGCTGGAAATCCGCAACCTGACCAAATCTTTCGATGGGCAGCATGCGGTTGATGATGTCAATCTGACCATCTATAAAGGTGAAATTTTTGCGCTGCTGGGGGCCTCCGGCTGCGGGAAATCGACGCTGTTGCGGATGCTGGCTGGTTTTGAACCGCCGACCTCCGGTCAGATTATGCTGGATGGCCAGGATCTTTCCCATGTGCCGCCCTATCAGCGTCCGATTAATATGATGTTCCAGTCCTACGCATTGTTCCCACATATGACGGTAGAGCAGAATATCGCGTTTGGACTGAAGCAGGACCGGTTGCCAAAAGGTGAAATTGCCAGTCGTGTGGCCGAGATGCTGACGCTGGTCCATATGCAGGAGTACGCCAGGCGTAAACCGCATCAGTTATCCGGTGGGCAGCGTCAGCGTGTGGCACTGGCCCGTAGCCTGGCCAAGCGGCCAAAACTGTTGTTGCTGGATGAGCCAATGGGGGCGTTGGATAAAAAACTGCGCGACCGGATGCAGCTGGAAGTGGTCGATATTCTTGAACGCGTTGGAGCCACCTGCGTGATGGTCACCCACGATCAGGAAGAGGCGATGACCATGGCCGGACGAATTGCCATCATGAACAGGGGCAAGTTTGTCCAGATAGGTGAGCCGGAAGAAATTTATGAACATCCGACCACGCGCTACAGTGCTGAATTTATTGGTTCGGTAAATCTTTTTGAGGGGCTGCTGCGTGAGCGCCAGTCCGACGGTCTGATTGTTGACAGCCCCGGACTTATTCACCCGCTAAAAGTGGATTCTGATGCCCCGGTGATGGAAGGTGTTCCGGTGAATGTCGCCCTGCGCCCGGAAAAAGTGATGCTGTGCGAAGAGGTGCCTGCCGATGGCTGTAATTTTGCCGTTGGTGAAGTGACACACATTGCTTACCTCGGCGATCTGTCGATTTATCATGTGCGACTGCACAGCGGCCAGATGATCAGCGCCCAGTTGCAAAATGCCCACCGTTTTCGCAAAGGTGCGCCAACCTGGGGAGATGAAGTTCGTCTCTGTTGGGATGCGGACAGCTGCGTGGTGTTGACGGTGTAGTGGGGGAACTATGAGCCAGCATTCTTCAAATATCACTGAACCACCTGGCCGCTCTGCCGGTGTGGTGCAGACCTTTCTCTCTCGCCTGCAAATGAAAGCAGGCCGCAGGTTGGTAACTGCGTTGCCTTACCTGTGGCTGGTGCTGTTGTTCCTGCTGCCTTTTTTAATTGTTCTGAAAATCAGCTTTGCTGACATTGCCCGCGCCATCCCACCTTACACCGATTTGCTCAGTTGGGCAGATGGTCAACTTACGATGGTGATGAATTTCGGCAATTATCTTACGCTGACCGACGATCCTTTATATGTTGATGCTTATTTGCATTCATTGCAGGTTGCGGCTGTTTCCACGGTGATTTGCCTGTTAATTGGCTATCCGCTGGCGTGGGCCGTGGCACACAGTTCACCCTCCATCCGCAATATTCTGCTGCTGCTGGTTATTCTGCCCTCCTGGACCTCCTTTCTGGTGCGGGTCTACGCCTGGATGGGGATCCTGAACGATAATGGTGTGCTGAATCGTTTTTTGCTGTGGACCGGGGTTATCGAACATCCGTTGACCATCCTTTACACCAATATTGCGGTCTATATTGGCATTGTGTATTGCTACCTACCTTTTATGGTGCTGCCTATCTACACTGCGCTGACCCGGATTGACTATTCGCTGGTGGAAGCCTCGCTGGATCTGGGGGCGCGTCCGCTGAAAACCTTTTTCAGTGTCATTGTGCCTCTGACCAGAGGCGGTATTATTGCCGGTTCGATGCTGGTGTTTATTCCGGCGGTCGGAGAATATGTTATCCCGGAGCTGCTCGGTGGCCCGGACAGCATTATGATTGGCCGGGTACTGTGGCAGGAGTTCTTTAATAACCGTGACTGGCCAGTTGCTTCAGCGTTGGCAGTGATTATTCTGCTGATTTTGATCCTGCCCATCATCTGGTTTCACAAGCATCAGAATAAAGAGATGGGGGAGAAGGAATGACCTCGTTACCTGTTGTGCGCTCGCCGTGGCGTATCGCTATCCTTGTGGTGTGCTTTTTCTTTCTCTACGCGCCGATGGCGCTGCTGGTGATTTACTCGTTCAACGCTTCACAGCTGGCCGCGTGGGAGAGTTTCTCCCTGCACTGGTACAGGGTGCTGTTTCACGATGGTGCGATGATTGACGCGGTTACGCTGAGTCTGAGCATTGCCGCGCTGGCTGCAACGGCTGCCTCTGTGCTTGGCACCATCGCTGCTGTGGTGATCGTGCGATTTGGTCGTTTCAGGGGGTCTACCGGTTTTGCTTTTATGCTCACCGCGCCGCTGGTTATGCCGGATGTGATCACGGGCCTGTCACTGTTACTGCTGTTTGTGGCAATGGGTAATGCCTTTGGCTGGCCTGCCGATCGCGGCATGTTAACCATCTGGCTGGCGCATGTGACTTTCTGCACGGCATACGTGTCAGTGGTGATTAACTCAAGATTACGGGAACTGGACCGTTCCATTGAGGAAGCGGCGATGGATCTGGGTGCAACGCCGTTAAAAGTGTTCTTTGTAATCACTGTACCGATGATTGCTCCGGCCATTGTTACCGGCTGGCTGCTGGCTTTTACCCTCTCACTGGACGATCTGGTGATTGCCAGTTTCGTTACCGGGCCCGGTGCAACAACGTTGCCAATGCAGATTTTTGCCACCGTGCGCCGTGGCGTCAACCCGGAGATCAACGCGCTGGCTTCGCTGATCCTGTTTGTGGTTGGTATTGTTGGTTTTATTGCCTGGCGTTTTATGGCTCATGAAGAGAAACAGAGGCTGAAAGACAGACAGAAAGCGCGTGGCCGCCCCTGAGATAAGATTATTGACACCCTCTGTAACGCTCATAAAACAGGCCTGCAAAAGCAGGCTGAAAAGTGACGGTGCTGTTCGCTGGCCCAGGCCCGTTCTGTCATCTCTGAGATTTATTTTTGCCACCACCCGGTCAGTTCAGACCGGGCGGTGCTGTCGCATTTCTGAATCGTTATTCACTCACCGCCTCAGTGACGTCATCTGGTGGCAACCTTTCATTCACGCTCAGGTTTTGTCTGATTATCTGGCGTCGCTCAGCGTTGCTGCCAAATAACACAGAGTATCACTCTGAAACCGTGTCATGTGCGCATATCAGGTTCAAACCAAAGCAAAACAGTTAACCCGGCCGGGCAGGGGCACCGTCAGGTTATTGATCTCGTCGCCGCCTTTTCACTGCGACGTGCCAGCAGATTCATCCCAGCACCCTCACTACACAGGCTTTGAAGATGCGAACAGCCACCGGCAGTGCGCTGAGATCGAAGTGCATATCAGGGTGATGAAGGCCCGGTAGCAGACCGGTCCCTAAACCCCAGAAACCGGCTTTCATTTCTGGTCGCTGTACGGCGTAGTGGAAAAAATCTTCGCTGCCGGGCGTGGAGCGTACCGGCATTACCGCTTCAGCTCCCAACACCTCTTTAATGGCAGCGGAAATCAATGCGGTCATCTCACCAGCAATTTCTGCGGCGGGCATCGCTTTCAGTACGTTGATTTGCACCGTTGCGCCGAATGATGCGGCACTGAAGCGGATGGCCCGTTCCACTCTCTCCTGCAGCTGGTTCATATCCTCATTTTCCGCCGCGCGCAGATCGAACACGACCCTGGCTTCATCCGGGACAGAATTGGTCACCCCCGCGTCGCACAGGAAACGGGTAGCTTTTGCACTCCAGGTTTTGCCGGGTGCCATATGCACCGCATTGACAGCCTGTACGGCACCACAGGCTGCATCCAGCGCGTTGATCCCCTGATGAGGGCGTGCAGCGTGCGCGGTTTGTCCGCGCACCGTCGCTTCCAGCGTCACGCAGGCCGAGTAGTAAACCGCTGGAATGGCCGTGCCGACGGCACACTCTTCCGCCGGACGGACGTGGAAGCCAAGCAGCATATCAACATCGTCAATCGCACCGCCGGCCGCCATCGCCAGCGCGCCAGTGCCCAGTTCTTCGGCAGGCTGAAAAATGAGTTTGAGACGGCCTTTTTTCACTGCACCTTCTGCTATCAGTTCCTGAGCAGCGGTCAGCACGACCGAAGCGTGTGCATCGTGACCGCAGGTGTGGCGGGCGCAGCTTTCACCGTTGATGACATGACCAAGCGCATCCATATCCGCACGCAGTGCCAGCGTGGGGCCTGGAGCACCGCTGTCGAGTATGGCGACAATACCAGTGGTATCATTTACGCGTTCCTGCACCTGGTAGCCGCTGTTTTTAAGCTGTTGACTGATGTAGGCCGAGGTTTTAAATTCCTGAAATCCCAGCTCCGGGATGTCATGCAGACAGGCGTAATGTTGCAAAACTTTTGACACGTTACCTTCTCCTTTTTGTCATTGTCAGGCAATACATCGCATCACCAGCATGGCGATAACCGCGTTAACAATGCTTGTCAGCATCAGTAGCGGCCAGTATTTTTTGGGTACATCAGCCACCCCCAGCAGGCGGCCCATATACTGCAACTGCGAACCCATCAGAAAGATAGCGGGAGCAAGGATGGTAATATCCGCACCGCTCAGCATACCTTTTGTCAGCAGGCTTACCGCCACGCCGGTGCCAGCAGAAGCTGAAAGCCACGCGGTGAGCAGCACGGTGATCGCCTCACCGGGCAGGCCAAACAGCCCCATTACCGGTGCAAAAATCTTGCCTATGAATGCCATCACACCAAGCAGATTCAACATTTCGGCAATGACATACGCCATCAGCACATTTGGCATTAAATTGTGAGTGGCAATGTGGAAGCCTTTGCGGGCACCGGTGACAAAAATATCGAAAGGGTTGCGGGAAACCACCGCCTGCGTTTTATTCTGCATTCCGAAAGTCCTCTTTACAGACGGTATTCAATACCAGGCGGACCAGCACCGCGCCAACAAACTTCAATACAAACATTAATAACAGCGGAATCAGAACCGGCACGGAAAGGGAAAGAAACAGTGCGGAACCAATAGAGAAATAGTTATTGATCAGACCCGCCCCGGAATATTGCCAGGCGGCCATAATGACCAGGTCTTTTCTGGTTACCTGTTTTTCATCGTACAGTTCCTTGGTTAACGCAGCGCCCGCATCGGTGCTTTGCAGATCGGTGATTAAGGCCAGACCTGTGCGTCCCGGAATCCCCAGTAGCGGTTTAAGTAATGGGGTAAGCAGTTTATGTGCGGCGCGTATGGCACCATAATGAGTGAAAATCTCCAGCACGCCCAGAGCCAGCATCACGGTGGGTACCAGCGACAGTGCAAACAAAAAACCGGCTTTTGCACCGACGCCGCCCGTACCAATAAAAGTACTGCTGGCGGCGTCTTTTATACTGCCAAATTTTCCTGCCAGCGTGGTGAAATCAAAGGCACCTGCCCATTTTATTCCTTCAAGGTTATAAAAAAATCCTGAGAAGAAAAGAATGGCTGTCACCAGTGCGATATAAGCTCCCGGGCCTGTGGCGTGATGTTGAGCATCTGCCGTGCACTCTTTTTCAGTCATGTAAAACTCCCTGAATAACGTCAAAAGTTAATATTACAGAGGAAAAGTTTCCATAAAGTGGAAATGTTATAAAAATTGAGCTAAAAAAATAGCGTGCTGCTATTTACCGTGAGATTATCAGATATCATGACGGAATTAAAAAATAAAGCGACCGTTTTGCCAGCGGCAGAAATAAGCAACGCTCTTTTTATCGGTGAATTAAAAATTAATGTTTCATTCTGTTGTTGATTAACTATCCCGTCAGCGTTTTCTGTTGACGAAAACCAGCAATAAAAACAGCGTGGCGCAGTGCGCCACTACTGAGTGTAAGCAGGCGACGCAGGAGCACAACATGTCAGAGGTGCTGAGAGAAGGTAAAGCGGTTCTGTCATCGACCTCATCGGTGCCGGTGCCGGTGTTGGTGGCGGGTATTGGCATCATCGCTATCCGCCTGGTGGGAGTTGCGCTTCAGGTACATGAACTGGGAACAGATGAGCTGTTCAGATTTATCCATCGCAGCGCTCAGGCGTGGGATTCCACGCTGATTTTTATCGCCAGCCAGTTGCTGTTCTTTATTCAGTTACGCTGTGCGCTGGCGGCCATCCGTGGGCGCAGCTGGGGGCGATGGGGCTACGCGCTGGCACAGCTGGTGGTGATCTTCTACCTGTTTATGGCCTCAATGGGCTGGGTTTATCCTGAGCTGTTCAATATCAGTGACCGCAACCAAAGCCCGCTGCTTCCACGGCTGTTGTTTGCGAAGCTGCCTGACCTGATGGTGTTGCTGTTACTGTTTGTGCCTGTCAGCAGTCGGGAATTTTTTCGCCATCACTGAAAGCTGAGTGATACAATTCATTCCTGCCCGCTTTTTGCTATACGGATAACCACGCTCTTATGCATTGCGCCCTCTACGATTCTGACCGCTGCCATTCATGCCAGTGGCTATCTGTTCCTTACCCACGTCAGATTGATCGAAAACAGGAGAGTCTGCGTCAGCTGCTTGTCGGACAGGTTCCGGCGCAGTGGTTGCCCCCGGTGGTCTCGGCTGAGCGGCGCTTTCGTTACAAGGCTAAAATGGTGGTCAGCGGCAGCGTTGAGCGCCCGGTGCTGGGGCTGATGCACCGCGACGGGCAGTCAGTCGATCTCTGTGCCTGTCCGCTCTATCCTGACAGTTTCACCTCCGTTTTTGCGCAGCTGAGGCCATTTATTGCCCGTGCCGGCCTCACCCCGTACAACGTGGTACGCCGACGCGGTGAACTGAAGTTTATCCTGCTGACGGAAAGCCGACACAGCGGTGAACTGATGTTACGCTTTGTGCTGCGTTCAAAAACCAAGCTGGCGCAGTTAAAGCGTGTGTTACCTGAACTGCAACAGCAGCTGCCTCAACTCAGTGTCGTTTCCGCGAATATCCAGCCGGTACATATGGCTATCCTTGAAGGTGATGAAGAGATCCCACTGACGGAAAATCAGGCGTTGGCTGAACAGCTTAATGACGTACCGCTGTGGATCCGTCCGCAGAGTTTCTTCCAGACCAATCCTGACGTGGCTGCCTCACTTTATGCTACCGCACGGCAGTGGGTGGGTGAGCTGGGCGTGCGCAACATGTGGGATTTGTTTTGTGGCGTCGGCGGTTTCGGTCTGCATTGTGCCAGTAAGGAGATGCGGCTCACCGGCATTGAAATCAGCGCTGAAGCAATCCGTTGCGCGCAGCGGTCGGCGGCGGTAATGGGAATGGATAAGGTCAGGTTTGCCGCGCTGGACTCCACTGATTTTGCCAGTGGTGAGGATGCTGTACCGGATCTGGTGCTGGTCAATCCTCCGCGCCGGGGAATCGGCGCGCAGCTTTGTCACTGGCTCAGTACCATGGCACCGAAATGGATCCTCTATTCAAGCTGTAACGCGCAGACGATGGCCAGTGATATTGCACTGATGAACGATTACCAGGTAGAAAAAGTACAACTGTTTGATATGTTTCCGCATACGGCGCACAGCGAAGTGCTAACGCTGTTGCGACGTCGCTGATCGTCATCAACTCCCGGCGCTGAGCCAACGCATGGTAAGCCGTTGTAAGGTACCGTCCTCTTTCAGAGGTTGCAGCGCGTCGTTCAACTGTTTTAACAATTGATCGTTACCTTTACGAACGGCAATACCTAACCCCTGGCCAAAATAGTTACTGTCAATAATTGGATCGCCAACCATCGCCAGTTGCGGGTTGATTTTCAGCAGTTGCTTCACCGCTGGCGTATCACCGAATATGCCATCAAGCCTGCCGTTATGCATATCCAGCAGCGCATTATCGTAGTTATCATAGACTACCGGGATAATATCCGGCCATTTCGATTGCAGATACGCCTGCTGGGTCGTTTCGCCGCCAACACCAACGCGTTTGCCTTTCAACTGAGTGATGCTGTTGTAGCGATTTTTCATCGCGACAATGCTGCCGGAGTTCACTAAATAAGGCTGGGTAAAGTCCACCTGCTTCAGGCGTTCATCGGTGATGTCGACACCGGAAATAACTGCATCATAGCGGGCGAATCTGAGGGAGGGGAGTAGCTGCGTAAAGTCATTATTGATAAAAACACATTCTGACTGCATACGCTGACACAGCGCTTTTGCCAGATCGATATCAAAACCCACCAGCTGGTTGTCTTTATTGAGGAACTCAAAGGGTGGGTTAGTTGCGTTTGTCGCAAAACGTAAAGCACCGCTGGCCAGTGTGCTCATGCTGAAGCTTGCCAGTAGCAGGCTGAAGAAGTACTTATACATTACTTACCGTCCTTGCGATTAACATACCCGATGATTATGCCAGCCAGCGGCGGTAAGCTATCCGCTGATTAAACACTAAAGAAGGGCTGTTTCCGAAAGATACCGGTGATGTGCACACCAACGGTATCGGTCAGTTACGGCGTTCGAAGACCAGCGCGCGGCGTTCTACCAGACGCATCAGTAAAGTCAGCAAGCCGTTAATACAGAGATAAATCAGACTGGCGGCGGCAAATACCGTCACATCATAGGTTCTTCCATACAGCAACTGACCGAACCCCATGACGTCCATCAGGGTGATGGTATAAGCCAGCGATGTGCTCTTGAATACCAACACCACCTCGTTGGAATAGGAAGAAAGGGCGCGCCTGAACGCGTAGGGCAGCAAAATGCGCAGCGTGTCCCGGCGGTTCATTCCCAGTGCTGCACAGGATTGCCACTGTCCTGATGGGATAGCCCGCACCGCACCATGAAACAGCTGGGTGGTATAGGCGGCGCTGTTGAGTGAAAGCGCCAGCAATGCGCACAGCCATGGCTGGGAGAGCAGATGCCACAGCCACGGAACTGACTGAATGGATGGAAACTGTCCGGGGCCATAATAAATCAGAAAGATTTGTACCAGCAGCGGCGTGCCGGTAAACAAGGTGATATAGCTCCGAACCAACAGGCTCAGCAGTGGCGCCCTGAGAGACAGGATGATGGTAAACAGTACCGAAAACAGTAACGCCAGCATTAATGCGGCGGCGGTTAGCGTCAGACTGGTATGCAGCCCTTTGAGCAGATCGGGTAAATAACTCAGCATCCGTTGCTCTCCCGTTCAAATCGCGTGGCGCGGGCATCGATCCGCTTCAGGACCTGCTGACTGAGCAACGTAATCAGCAAATAGATAGCCGCCGCAATCATATACCAGGTGAAGGGTTCCTGAGTTCGCGTGGCGATGCTTTTGGTTTGCAGCATAATGTCGTTGACGCTGATAAGCGACACCAGCGCAGTATCTTTCAGCAATACCAGCCACTGATTACCAAGGCCCGGCAGCGCATGACGCCACATTTGCGGCATAATCAAACCAAAGAAAATGGTTGTGGATTTCATTCCCAGTGCCTGGCCTGATTCCCACTGGCCGACCGGAACCGCTTTCAGTGCACCACGCAAGGTTTGTGAGGCATAAGAAGAGTAGAGGATGGAGAGGGCGATGACGCCGCAAAGAAACGGGCTGACGTCAAAATTCTCTATGGTCATCTGAACCGGGATCTTCAGCAGTCCCAGATTGATGGTGAAACCATCAGAGAGCGTGAGCAAAAGTTGCGATGCGCCGAAATAGACAAACAGCACCACCAGAACTTCCGGCAGTCCGCGAAACAGCGTCACCAGCGCGGTGCCTGCGAAGGCGAGTGGACGCCAGCGTGCCGATTCCCAGACTGCAAAAATCATCGCCAACACCAGACCAACCGCCAGAGCAGAAACGGCAAGGCCGACGGTCATCCCGGCGGCACTAACAAGGGGGTAAAGTTCGTTCATTCAGAAATTACTGTGGGAACCATTTGCTATAGATTGTTTTCCAGGTGCCATTGGCCTTCACCTTTTCCAACGCGGTGTTGAACTGATTTTGCAGCTCGTTGTTTCCCTGGCGCACGGCAATGCCAAGACCGGTACCAAAGTAGGCTTTGTCCGTCACTTTCTCGCCAACCGGTGCCAGATTGGTATTTTGCTTCAGCCATTCGTTTACCACCGCGGTATCACCGAACACGGCATCAATACGACCATTTTTAAGGTCAAGGATCGCATTTTGATAGCTGTCATAAGGAACCGTCTTAATACCGGTCATTATTTCCATCAGGTATTTCTGGTGGGTAGTGCCATTCTGCACCCCAACACGTTTGTCTTTCAGCGCGTCCACCGAAGTGATTTTACCTTTCTGGGCGATAAACAGTGCGGAGTTATCGTAATAGGCTTTTGTAAAAAGCACCTGTTTTTCACGCTCAGGAGTAATGTCCATACCGGCCATGACCGCATCAAAACGGCGGAATTTCAGGCTGGGGATCAGGCTGTCAAAGGCCTGATTAGTAAAGGTGCAGGTCGCGTTCATTTCGCTGCACAGCGCGTTAGCCAGATCCACATCAAACCCGCGAATTTTATTGTCAGTACCAACAAATTCGAATGGAGGGTAAGAGGCCTCAGTGGCAAAACGGATAGTTTGTGCAGCCGTGGCGCTCAGGCTTAAGCCGGCAAGCAGTGCGGCGAGTACGACTTTTTTCATCATGATGTCCTGCATCAGTGTGACAGATAATGGGCAAACGCTTCGGTTTGCGGCTGTGTAAAGCGGCTGGCATCACCCTGTTCGACGACGTAACCATTCTCCATATACACCACGCGACTGGCTGTCTTGCGGGCCACTTCGACTTCATGGGTAACAATCACCTGAGTGATGCGGGTTTCAGCAAGTTCCTGAATGATTGAAACGATCTGGGCGGTAATTTCCGGGTCCAGTGCGGCAGTCGGCTCATCAAACAGCAGTACTGCCGGTTCCATCATCAACGCACGAGCGATTGCCACTCGCTGCTGTTGACCGCCGGAAAGATGTAACGGAAAGCGGTCGGCAAATTTAGTCAGGCGCAGGCGCTCAAGTAATTTGTCTGCACGGGCGTGGGCCAATTCGTTGTTCAGGCCCAGTACGCGGCAGGGGGCTTCAGTCAGGTTCTGTTTCACCGTCAGGTGTGGCCAGAGATGGTATTGCTGAAAGACCATGCCGACATTTTGCCGTAGCTCGCGAATAGCGGCATCGGAAGGCCTCTTACTGAAATCGAAATGATGACCGGCGATAGCCAGCGTACCGGATCGTGGCATCTCCAGCAGGTTCAGAACCCGAAGTAGCGAGCTTTTTCCGGCACCACTTGGACCAAGCAGAACCAGCGTTTCGCCCTCAGAACAGGCCAGTTGGATGTCGAACAGAGCCTGATGGGTACCATAAAAACAGTTAACAGCGTTAAGTTGAATACTCATGCGTAAAAAGTGAATAGCAATTGATGCTGCGGATCTTAGCGTTGACGGCATGGTTATGCAATCATCGTCTGAAAAATTCGCAAATACATGGACGAAAAGCTAAATGCTAGCACAATATTGTGTTAATTAAGTTAAAAAATGCCGGGAAAGGCAGAAAGGAGAAACGGCTGTATGCCTACGGATAAGGCACCAGCCGGCGCTTTATTTTAGCAGGCGCTGACGGAGAGAACCGCCGTCGAGATGCGGGGTGGGGCTAAGATAGCGAATATCATCAATCGCCCAGCAGGTTCCTTCTCGCACCATCAACACCTCATCCTGCCATTTGCCGTCATCCTGGCTCAGGCTAACGCGTAACGGAATATTACGCGCATCGCTGTCAGGAATGGTGGAGGCATCTGCCACGCTGGCCGACGTGGGACCAGCCGCCAGGCTTGAGAACAGATCCCCCTGTGCCAGCGTGGTTTCCCTTTTGGTTTCGTTACCTGCTTTCAGCAGGGTCTGATACAGACTGTCACTGAGATAAGGGCGATACTTTGCCAGTTGTTGTGTGTCAGGCAGGCCCTGTGTCGGCTGTTTGGTACGCAGATCATAGAACTGTTGTGCGACGTAATCCGGGCCACCATCGGCACATGGCCCTGTACGGGTGCCAATGTCTTTATACGCGGGTTGTACCGTGGTACAGGCAGTAAGCAGCGTCAGCGGAGCCAGTAAGGCAATTGCCTGGTATTTCATCTTGATTTCCTTATTGTTTCTGGATGGCGTTTTTTAGCATAAAGTATAGCTGCTCTGTTTAACCATACGGGCCAGATCCGCGGCGCCCTGCTGACAGGAGAAAATGCAATGCAATGTTCAATCACCGCCATACCCGAAGGCTGTCCCATTATGGAATACCGTGATGTCATGACTGGCGAGGCCGTGCCTGGTGTCAGCCTGTTTTGTGTCTTTTTCACTGGCATTCGTGATGTTGTTGGCGGGCGTTCAGACACATATGGGAAAGTATTACGCAACACCCGTCAGCGTTTCTTCAGTGAACCGATGGTGCAGGCCAGTGCGCCGGGCATCGATATCGATGACGGGACGGCGGGCAAAGACCGCAATGTGCCGATGATCGGCCTGCGTGCCCCCGCAGTGCAAGTCTGCCGCTGATGCGCCTGTTACTGATCCTGGCAGCCATCTTACTGCTTACTGACTGTGCTCCGGCCGGGCTGGAGAAGCACAATGGCTATGCGGTGGATACACGACATCACGCTTATGGTTCAAGGCCAAGGATTGGTGTACTGGTGCTACATTACACCGCCGAAGATTTCCCCACGTCGCTGGCGACGCTGACCGATCGTGAGGTTAGCGCACATTATCTTATCCCGGCCAGACCACCTGAAAATGCCCGCAGGCCAGTCGTTTTTCGCCTGGTGCCGGAAACACAACTGGCCTGGCATGCCGGGCGCAGTTTCTGGCAAGGGGCCACCCGCCTGAATGATACATCCATTGGGATTGAGCTTGAAAATCAGGGGTTCAGACGGACTATTCATGGTGTGGTCTGGTATCCGTTTCCAGGGCAGCAGATCGACGCGTTGTTACCGCTGCTTCGTGACATCATCGATCGTTATCACATTCTGCCGCAGAACGTGGTGGGACACAGTGATATTGCACCGCAGCGTAAACAGGACCCCGGGCCGCTGTTTCCCTGGCAGTGGCTTGCTGAACGGGGAGTGGGGGCCTGGCCGGATGCGCAGCGTGTGACATATTTTCTGGCCGGCAGATCGCCCCGGCAACTGACCAGTGCGCACCTGTTGCTGACTTTGCTGGGAAGGTATGGTTATGAGGTGACGCCGGATATGACGCCAGCACAGCAGCAAAAAGTGATTGCCGCATTCCAGATGCATTTTCGCCCGGCAGATTATCGTGGGCTGGCTGATGCACAAAGTGAGGCAATGGCGAAAGCCCTTCTGGAGAAGTACCGCGGTCAGACATCCTTCTGACCAGTGATATAAACGTGGCGGTTGTGACCACGTGACTGGCGTAAAGCGAATAGCGATAAGGGTCACTGTCGCCGGTCACGCGGCTAAAAAAGCCCGCCATTCCGCTACCAGCGTCTCCAGTGCCGGACGATCCACATCCAGATGGGTCACCAGCCGGGTAACGGGGCCGGTACTGAGCCGGATGTTCTTTGCCGCCATCCAGTTTTTCAGGGATACTGCCTGGTTTTCCGGCAGGCGCACGAAGACCATATTAGTATCCTGACGCGAAACGTCCACGCCGATGGCCTTCAGCCGTTGTGCCAGCCAGGCGGCGTTATCATGATCGTCCTTTAAACGTGCCACGTTATGCTCAAGTGCGTACAGTCCCGCTGCCGCAAGTATACCGGCCTGGCGCATGGCTCCGCCGGTCATTTTGCGCCAGCGGCGGGCGCGCCGAATATAGTCGTGGTTGCCGCACAGTAGCGATCCCACTGGCGTACCTAAGCCTTTTGACAGGCAGATAGTCAGGGTGTCGCAGTAGCCGGCTAAGGTTGCAAGATCAACGTTTAACGCAACCGCCGCATTAAAAATGCGGGCGCCATCGACATGCAGTGCCAGCTTGTGTTCGCGGGTAAATTCATAAGCCTGTTGCAGATAGCTTAGCGGCAGTACCTTGCCGTTATGCGTGTTCTCCAGGCTCAGCAACCGGGTAACAGCAAAATGGATATCATCGGGTTTGATAAATTGCGCCACCACATCCAGCGGGAGCGTACCATCTGCGGCGGCAAGGATGGGCTGGGGCTGTATGCTGCCCAATACCGCTGCTCCGCCCGCTTCATATTTGTAGTTATGGGCCAGCTGACCGACAATATACTCTTCGCCGCGCTGACAATGGCAGAGCAGGGCAACCAGGTTGGCCTGCGTACCGCTTGGCAAAAAAAGTGCGGCTTCTTTACCACTGAGGCTTGCTGCTTTGGCTTCCAGCGCGTTCACCGTCGGATCGTCACCGTAAACGTCATCACCGGTTTCTGCGGCCATCATTGCACAGAGCATAGCCGCGCTGGGTTGGGTTACTGTATCACTACGTAAATCAATCACGTTGACTGTTCCTGATAGTAGGTCACGCTGAGGAAACCCGGCCCGAATTATGCTGATTGATCAATCGCTGAATATTGCCAATCACCAACCAGCCTGAAGTATATCGATCATAGCACCAATACACTGTACTCAATGATGTCCGGTACAGAAAATTATTCCTGTAAAGAGCTGGTTGGCAGACGCTCAAGGCAGGCGATATCCGCGAACTGGGAAAGTTTCTGCGATCATCATGCCTGAGGGCAACGGTCGGGTGGATTTTGGCTTCAGTGCTGTTCAGGCCATGCGATGGTGATAACCTTAGCCCAGCCAGCCAGCCAGCCAGCCAGCCAGCCAGCCAGCCACGACAGCGTTAAGCGGATTCACCTTTCCATCTTCAGCATACTGAGCACATGGCTAATTCCGGCAGATTGCTGGCGCTTGATGGCTGGCAGTCGTAGTGAAGTGGCAAATTCCTGTACTGGGGCAGGTGCAACCAGAGTCAGACTGAGGCAGCAAATACGTCAGTTTGACCAATCCCGCCGCCGGGGATGCCGGCGACTCAACGTCATCATTTCCTGATCGCACCCCTGTTTGCCTGCTCAGTACTGCCAGTTAAGACTTATGCCAGGCGACACCGGGTCGGTTCTGAATCCATCGGGTCTGGAGAGCGGCACGGCGGCAAACAGGTCATAGCTGATATTGAAGGTCTGCCCGCGAAGGCCGACGGCACCTCCCGCCAGACGAGTACCCACCTGATTGTTTGTTGCTTTACCGCCGATTTCGCCGTAGTCGAAGCCCAGATAGAGTTCCTGCTGAGGCAACGGCGTAGCCCACGCCAGATCGTTACGTACGAACCAGCCGCGGTCGGCATTCAGCGAGCGCTCGCCGTCAAATCCGCGCACCGACCAGCGACTGCCGATAGTGAATTGCTCCTGTGTCGTTAGCGGAGTATTACTTAGCTGGCGCTGGTACTGCACGTTGTAGTTGAATTTCTGGTTGCCCAGCGCAAAGGGAAGGTTAAGCCGTGCGGAGAGTTGCAGAATTTTCGACAGCGCGGTGGCCTCACCAACGTTCTCCTCCGGCGCTGGCAGCGCGTTGAACCAGCGAGTACCGCGCTGCCAGTTGATGCCGGCATCCAGCGTGGTGCCGGCAATATAGTGGCGGTGTTGCAACCCAATTCGCCATGCAGACGTACGCCGACGCTGCACTTCCACTTCCGTATCGTTGACAAAGTTCCTGGTCTGTTTTGCCAGCACATCATAAGTCAGCGTGGTTTTCTGGCTGCTGTTTCGGTGCAGCATGCGGCTGAGCTGGAAATCCAGGTTCTGGCTTCTCCCGCTGTAGCGATAGTCCTGATTTATCCCGGCAACCGTCTGATGATAGTCATAGCTGTTGAGGGTCAAGCCGGCGGTCCACCAGCCAAACGGCAGCGAGTAATGGCCCGTCAGGTTACCGCTGCCTTTGTCGTGGTGCTTCTCCAGGCTACTGCTGGCGGAGATCCACAACAGGTCGCTGAGCGAAAGTGGGTTATCCAGCGACAGGGTCAGTCCCCCCTGGTAGCGTCCGGTACTGCGGGAGCCGGAGTCATCCAGTGATGTACCGATGCGCCAGCGTCTGCTTTGCTGCCAGCTGAGCAGCACGTCGCTCTCGCCTGGCTGACTGCCCGGCACAATTTCCATACTCGCCTCTACGGTTGGCAGGCGTTGCAGATTCTCCAGTCCCTGCTCGATATCGCGCAAATTCAACAGCGCACCGGTATGTGCCGGAAAGGCGGTGTAAAGCGTAACAGCATGCCCACTGTCAGGGGGCAGGATCAGGTTACGCACCTTGCCCGGCACGATAGTCAGTGTCAGTTTCCCGCTGTTCAGATCCTGTGTCGGCGCCAGCACTCGGGTGGTGATATAACCACTGCCGATCAGGCGGTTCTGCAACCTGCTCATTAGCAGATTAATGCCCTTAGCCCCCAGACAGTGGCCAACGGCCTGACTGCTGATACGCTGTAAGGGGATCCAGCCCGGCAGGGCGTCTTTACCGGAAAGGATCACCTGAGAGATCGGGAAGCAGGGGGTTTCCGCAGGAAATGTCAGACTGCCGGAGGCGGAATCGGGATGTGAAAGCCTTACGTCAGGGACTGGCGGTGTCAGTTGTTGTTCCAGCGCTTTTTGGCGCTGTTGTTGCAAAAGCAGTGGCTCACTGACGTCTGCGGCACCTGCTCCTGGCAGCAAGAAAAACAGTGACAGGGCCGTTAAAAAAACAGCACCACTTTTATAACGAACGGGGAGGGCGGGAATAGCCTTCATTGACGTATCCTTGTCAAAATAATGATTATTTAATCAGTTAACTATTTTAATTATTGATATTGATTGCTGTGGTTATATGCTGGTTTTCACAGGTTTTTAAGATTTTCGGAAGGCATACTAAGTGACATTTTTTTACCGATCAACATGAATATTTGCTATTTCCTGTCGTTTTGGTCATGTTTTGATGCGAATTAAAAAGGGCGATATCCGGGTGCGGCTACAGATGAATTTTCTGCAAATAAGATAAGCAGCCGCGAAGCGACCACCACATCTTATTTTGTATATGTACTGTTGCGAAAGGATCACCACCGGCCAGTGAGGAAATATTCTCTACCTGACGCACGGCAGGTTAGTTGTCGTGATGGCAATAAAAACCTGCCGCTATTAAGGCATCCATCTGAAAGCAGGGTAGTATAAATAAATACGATTGCCGCCAGCGATAAACTCCTGAAACCAGTAGAGGCTGACCTTAAGAATAATTTATCAGCCGGAGCCGTCGCGTGGGGTAAATTACAGCGCAGGGCTATAGCTGGCGTTGCATGTAATCATCGTGCGAGCAGTCCAATAGCATGTTTGCTGAGCCGCGTTCGCCGTTTTATGCCCCGTCTGCTGATGCTAAGGAGGGCAGGGAGGAACGGTTGGGGTATCGTTGGTTAAGTGGCGCTTTGCCGGTGAGAAACGGACGCCGTTGCGCCCGTCAGTAAGATCTCATTCTGTTTATCGTAGCCAGTTGGTTTTTGCCAGTTCAACCACTTCGTCGCCTCGTCCGTTGATAATGGCGCGCAGCATATAGAGGCTGAATCCTTTGGCCTGCTCCATTTTTATCTGTGGCGGCATAGCCAGCTCCTCTCCGGCAGTCACAACATCAATCAGCGCCGGCCCGTCATAAGAGAGCGCCTGCCGGATGGCGTCATCCAGTTCTGAAGCCCGCTCCACGCGAAATCCTTTCACACCACAGGCGGTGGCGATATCAGCAAAGTTCGGATTTTCAAGCCCGGTACCGTCGGTGAGATAGCCGCCGGCTTTCATCTCCATTGCCACAAAGCCAAGCACACTGTTATTGAACACCACCAGCTTAACCGGCAGCTTAAGCTGTGCGACCGAGAGAAAGTCCCCCATCAGCATGCTAAATCCACCATCCCCGCACATGGCGATCACCTGGCGCGAACGATCGATGGCCTGAGCACCCAACGCCTGCGGCATGGCATTGGCCATTGAGCCATGATTAAACGAGCCAAGCAGACGCCGCCGACCATTCATTTTAAGATAGCGAGCTGCCCATACGGTTGGTGTACCAACATCACAGGTGAACACGGCATCTTCCGCGGCATGGTGACTGAGTTGCTGAGCCAGATACTGCGGATGGATAGGTTGTTTGTCATTGGCGGTGGCCAGTTCATCCAGATTTTTGCGGGCGTTGGCATAATCTTCCAGCGCCCTGTCGAGAAATTCACGGTCCTGTTTGATGTCGAGCTGCGGCAGCAGGGCGGTCAACGTGGTTTTGATATCGCCAGTGAGTGCCATATCGACGTGGCAATGAGCACCGATACTGCCGGGATCGAGGTCAATCTGAATAATGTTGGCCTCCGTTGGATAAAAGGCCCGATAGGGAAAACGTGTTCCCAACAGGAGCAGCGTACTGGCGTTCATCATGGCGTGATAACCGGATGAAAAGCCGATCAGGCCGGTCATACCAACATCGTAAGGATTATCGTATTCGATATGCTCTTTTCCGCGCAGAGCATGGACTATCGGTGCTTTTAGTGTCTGCGCCAGTTGCACCACTTCATCATGCGCTTCTGCACAACCGCTGCCGCACATCAACGTGATGTTTTGTGCCTGATTTAACAGTGTTGCCAGTTTCGCCAGTTCAGTTGCGGGGGGCTGAACTACCGGCAACTGCGGCGGATACCAGCTCGCTGATGCGCTTTCCGGGGCGGCCTGCAGTGCCACATCACCGGGAATGACCACCACCGATACGCCGCGATTGAGGATCGCTTTGCGCATGGCAATGCTCAAAACCTGAGGCAACTGTTGTGGATTAGAGACCAGTTCACAATAGTGACTGCACTCCCTGAACAATTCCTGAGGGTGCGTTTCCTGAAAATAGCCACTGCCTATTTCAGCAGAAGGAATGTGCGCGGCGATAGCCAGTACAGGCACATTGTTACGGTGACAGTCAAACAAACCGTTAATCAGATGCAGATTACCCGGCCCGCAGGACCCGGCACACACCGCCAGTTTGCCGCTAATCTGTGCTTCTGCTCCGGCCGCAAATGCGGCAACCTCTTCATGACGGGTGGGCATCCATTCGATGGTTCCCATGCGGTTCAGACTGTCGCTCAGTCCGTTGAGTGAGTCTCCTGTTACACCCCAGATACGTTCCACGCCAGCGTTTTCTAACGTTTTTGCCACCAGAGCGGCTACGGTTTGTTTCATCTCTGCTCCTGAGCTGGTTTTATTCCGGTTAAAACTGACAGGAAAAAGCATAGTCGAGGTGTGACAGAGTGGGAGAGTAATCCCTCCGTTTACCGCCCGTAATTAAAATACTTAGAGTTCAGCGTATTTAACGAGGATATTGTCGGCCGATGTGAAAGATAAACTGCCAGCACCCCAGCCCTATTTTCAGCTGATAGCGAGGGTGGGCATCAATGACAATATGCGGTGAAAAGAAATGCATCCTGGTCAGCGTTAGAACGCTTTTGAGACAAAACTAACCACGGCGTTAACGATAGTTTTATGCTAACGGGATGCCGCAATTCGTGCGGCTGGGCCCTGTTATTAAGCCATCCGAATCATCAAAAGATAACGACCTGACCTGGGGGTAATCACAGCCAGCAGCGATGAAAACAAAGCCGCTGTTCAGACGAAGAGCAACGCTGTGTGGATCTTAGCGCTTCATTAAAGTCAACCGCCTGTATCTGAATAATCAAACAGACCATGAGGAAAACAGGGCAATCAGAACAGGGGCTGCCAGACTGAGAATAAAACCCTGGACGATGGCGGCAGGGACTATCGCGGTTCCGCCTGATCGCTGCAATACCGGAAGAGTAAAATCCATTGATGTGGCACCACACAGGCCAAGCGCCGTCGCGCGATGTCGGGTGATTAGCGTCGGAACCAGCATAATTGCCAACAGCTCACGCAGCAAATCGTTAAAGAAGGCGGCGCTGCCCATTACCGGGCCAAAAGATTCAGTCATCAGAATACCGGAAAGAGAATACCAGCCAAATCCTGAAGCCAGTGCCAGGCCGGTACAAAAAGAGAGACCCAGCAGCATTGCGGCTATCATGCCCCCGATTAATGCGCTTACAAAGACCACCGAAGCCACCAGCAGTCCGCGACGGTTAAGGATGATTTGCCGAACTGTCATTCCGCTGCTCCGCAGTTGCAGGCCGACGAGGAACAGCAGAAACAGCAGCGCGTATTCACTGGCTTGTGGGGCGTATTTTAACGGAGCCCAGTGGCTCAGGCCGATGACAAAGCCTGCGGTTATCACACCACAAAGTGTAAGCGATTCAAGCGCCATAGACAGTCGGGAAGGCAATATTCCTTTGTGATGGTGATGTTGCCAGGGATAACGCCATTCCAGCAGGCGCAGTGCCAGCAGATTACAAATCAGTATGCAGACCGCGCTAACCAGTGAATAGTGAAATATCGTCAGCAGGTTATGGCTGAGATCGTCGAGAAACGCCAGCCCCATTCCCATAACGAACAGGATCACATAGACCATCCAGCCCAGCAGTTTATTAACCTGTTTTTGCAGAGGGATACCGTGGAGTGGCAGCATGTAGCCAACAATCAGAGGCGCAAGGATTATCAACAATCCTGAATACATAGAATGCTTCTTTATCTGATAAAAAATGAGGCGTTATCCTGACGACATTTTTATCATGAGTAAAGTCGCCGACAGTAAAAGAGAGAGAGACTGATATCTGATTAGATTAAAACGCTTTCATAGCGATATGTCTGCGGGTGTGGAATACAGCAGGGCAATTTTTAATGGGGTCGGACTTGAAAAGTGGTGAGGTAGCCCAATTTGATTTGCATCGGTAAAAAATGCCAGCTCAGGTGGCTGGCATTTTACACAAGGGTTGTTCAGAATGAGTCAGGGAAGGGTCAGGTACTGGCTGCTATCGCTTGTCCCACGGGGACGATAAGGCTGGCGTGATTGCCCTTTGGCCCCTTATGCACATCAAACTGGACTTGTTGCCCGGCTTTCAGCGTTCTGTAGCCGTCCATCTGAATAGTGGAGTAGTGCGCGAAGATGTCTTCGCCACCACCGACCGGACAGATAAAGCCAAAGCCTTTGGAATTATTGAACCATTTAACAGTACCCGTCTCCATAATTCTGGATCCCTCGCAATAAAGTTCAATTGAGTGAGGTGAAGAGGCTGTCGCCTCCGGGCTGGTTAAAACACACAGCTTAGGCCCGTACTGTAGAGAAATAGTACAAAGCGTCAAGCAATTGAGACGACAGGTACGGGATAAAATCATCAAAATTTGAGGCAGTTAACGCTATTGAAAATTTTGTGATCGAGGTCGTCCGGCGCTAGCCTGTGGCAAATTGTATCAACGCTAATCCGCACCAGGGGTGTGTTACACTGACTGATGAGATAAATGCAACTGGCGTAATTAAGCAACGTTTTTAACTGTGGACAGGTATGGGAAACACTAGCGATTGGCTTAACTTTGAACATCTTGCAGATGACAAACTTCGCGAAGGACTGCGGCCACCTTCAATGTATAAAGTTATTCTCAAGAATGACGATTATACACCTATGGAATTTGTTATTGACGTACTGCAAAAGTTCTTTTCTTATGATGTAGAACGTGCAACGCAACTGATGCTTGCGGTCCACTACCAGGGAAAGGCGATCTGCGGTGTTTTCACTGCCGAAGTGGCAGAAACCAAAGTCGCTCAGGTAAATAAGTACGCCAGGGAGAACGAGCATCCGTTGCTGTGTACGCTGGAAAAAGCCTGAATAAGGCCATCTAATGGGGGAGGTGCCTATGCTCAATCAAGAACTGGAACTCAGTTTAAACATGGCTTTCGCCAGAGCGCGCGAGCACCGTCATGAGTTTATGACCGTCGAGCATCTGTTATTGGCTCTGCTCAGTAACCCGTCGGCCAGAGAGGCACTGGAAGCCTGTACCGTTGATATTGTGGCTCTCCGGCAGGAGCTTGAAGCTTTCATCGAACAAACTACCCCGGTCTTGCCGGTCAGTGCAGAAGAGCGTGACACTCAGCCGACGCTCAGTTTCCAGCGCGTACTGCAACGCGCAGTTTTTCACGTTCAATCCTCCGGGCGCAGTGAAGTAGCAGGGGCCAACGTGCTGGTGGCTATTTTCAGCGAACAGGAGTCTCAGGCCGCATATCTGCTGCGTAAGCATGAAATCAGCCGTCTCGACGTGGTTAATTTTATTTCTCACGGCACGCGCAAAGAGGAGTCCGGTTCGTCATCAGCTTCAGAAAATCCGGTCAACGAAGAGCAGGCAGGCGGGGAAGAACGTATGGAGAACTTCACCACCAACCTCAATCAGCTTGCCCGCGTGGGAGGCATCGATCCGCTGATCGGGCGTGATAAAGAGCTGGAGCGTGCCATTCAGGTACTTTGCCGCCGTCGTAAAAACAATCCATTGCTGGTAGGTGAATCCGGCGTAGGTAAAACTGCCATTGCGGAGGGGCTGGCCTGGCGTATTGTGCAGGGCGATGTTCCTGACGTGATGAAAGATGCCACCATCTATTCACTGGACATCGGATCGCTGCTTGCCGGTACTAAATATCGCGGTGATTTTGAAAAACGCTTCAAGGCATTGCTGAAACAGCTTGAACAGGATCACAGCAGTATTCTGTTTATTGATGAAATTCATACCATTATCGGTGCGGGCGCGGCTTCCGGTGGCCAGGTGGATGCGGCTAATTTAATTAAGCCATTGTTGTCCGGCGGAAAGATTCGGGTAATGGGTTCCACCACCTATCAGGAATTCAGCAATATTTTTGAGAAAGATCGTGCGCTGGCCCGTCGTTTTCAGAAAATTGACATCACTGAGCCATCCGTGGACGAAACGGTGCAAATTCTGAGCGGCCTTAAGCCGAAATATGAAGCGCACCACGACGTTCGTTATACCGCAAAAGCTCTGCGGGCTGCGGTAGAGCTGGCGGTGAAATATATCAACGACCGCCACCTGCCAGACAAAGCTATTGATGTGATTGATGAAGCGGGCGCGCGCGCACGTCTGATGCCGGTAAGTAAGCGCAAGAAAACGGTGAACGTCTCAGATATCGAATCCGTGGTGGCCCGCATCGCTCGTATTCCTGAGAAAAGTGTTTCAGCCACTGACCGTGATACGTTGAAAACGCTGGGCGATCGTCTGAAAATGCTGGTATTTGGTCAGGACAATGCGATCGAAGCCTTAACCGAAGCGATAAAAATGAGTCGTGCAGGTCTTGGTCAGGATCGTAAACCTGTCGGTTCCTTCCTGTTTGCCGGTCCTACTGGCGTCGGGAAAACCGAGGTGACCGTCCAGCTGGCGAAAGCGCTGGGTATCGAATTGCTCCGTTTTGATATGTCCGAATACATGGAACGTCACACCGTCAGCCGGCTTATTGGTGCGCCTCCGGGCTATGTAGGCTTTGATCAGGGGGGGCTGCTAACCGATGCCGTGATTAAACATCCTCATGCTGTAGTGCTGCTTGATGAGATTGAAAAAGCACATCCTGATGTGTTCAATCTTTTGTTACAGGTGATGGATAACGGTATGCTGACCGATAATAATGGTCGTAAGGCGGATTTTCGCAATGTGGTGGTGGTGATGACGACCAACGCTGGCGTGCGCGAAACTGAGCGTAAATCCATCGGCCTGATCCAGCAGGATAACAGTACCGATGCGATGGAAGAGATCAAAAAAATCTTTACGCCAGAGTTTCGCAACCGCCTGGACAACATTATCTGGTTTAAGCATCTTGATACGGAGGTTATCCATCAGGTTGTTGACAAGTTTATTGTTGAGTTGCAGGCGCAGCTGGATGCGAAAGGTGTGTCACTTGAGGTCAGTGATGAAGCTCGGGACTGGCTGGCAGCGAAGGGATATGACAAGGCAATGGGCGCCCGTCCGATGGCACGTACCGTTCAGGAAAGCCTGAAGAAACCGCTGGCTAACGAATTGCTGTTTGGTTCCCTGGTGGACGGTGGTTCGGTATCGGTAGCGCTTGATAAAGCGAAAAACGAGCTGACTTACCATTTTCTCAGTGCTGAAAAACGTAAAACCGAAGGAACCGTTCATTAATTCTGATGAATAATGATAAAGCGAAAGGCCGCACATCGTGCGGCCTTTTTACTGTACTGTGCCGGCTGTCGGCAGAAAGCGGTTCTGTCTAGCGACTACGGAAGACAATGCGGCCTTTGCTCAGGTCATACGGGGTCAGCTCGACAGTCACTTTGTCGCCCGTCAGGATGCGGATATAGTTTTTGCGCATTTTACCGGAGATATGAGCAGTAACCACGTGTTTGTTGTCTAACTCAACGCGAAACATGGTGTTAGGTAACGTATCCAGTACGGTACCCTGCATTTCAATATTGTCTTCTTTGGCCATCGAATCCTCTGAGGGTTACAACCTTCATTTTTAACCAGCATGATAATGCCGAATTTCAGGTATTATGTAAAGAATTGTTGGTGATTATACCACCATTAGCCCCTCTGCCAATGGGCAGAGAAGCCACGAATAAACTGAAAGAGTAATGGCGTCAGCGTGGAGAATTGCGGCTAAGAGTGGCATTGCATTCGCTTCTGAGCGTAATGAAAACCGAAAGACGAGATTCGTTAATATTCCCAGCCAGGCCAGACCCAGCTCGCTACTCACAGGAGGCGAAGGGCGGACGACATTCCAAACCGGGGCATTATATCACTGTTATCCACTTTTGCGTGGAAAACATCGTGGTTCCTCATCAAAAAAGGGTCTGCTGCTGCCAGCAGCTCTTTGCAAGGGGCTGATTTGCCAGCATTTCAATTTGTTGCAGGTAATCCGATCTGCTGATTTCCTCCGCGCCCAAAGAGGCGGTATGCGGATTCAATACCTGACAGTCAATCAGTTTGCCTCCCTGCTGTGCAAAATAACGGCTAAAGATCATCAGTGCGGTCTTGGACGCATTTTCCCTTTGACTGAACATTGATTCGCCACAGAAGATTTGCCCAAGGGCCAGCCCGTACATTCCACCCACCAGCTCATTATCAAGCCATACCTCAATGGAATGGGCATGACCTTCCTCTGACAGTTTCAACCAGGCACGTTTTACTTCGTTGGTGATCCAGGTACCTTCAGCACGATCGCTGGCACATCCTTCAAGCACGTCATAAAAGCGCTGATTTACAGTGACCCGATAAGGGGAGTGCCGATGAAAGCGCCTCATGCTTCGGCTCAGATGAAATTTCTGTGGGTAGAGCACCGCACGCGGATCGGGCGACCACCAGAGGATAGGATCTCTGGCAGAAAACCACGGAAAAATTCCCCGATGGTAAGCACTGAGCAGACGTGGTGGGCTGAGATCGCCGCCCATTGCCAGCAGACCGTTAGGCTCCCGCAGCGCCATTTCTGGAGGAGGAAAACTGAGTGAGTCTCTTGAAAGCTGGATTAGGCGCATGGAAATAATCTCTGTCGCACGTAAGGTTCAGACTATAACGTAAACTGCTGGTGAAAATACCAGTAATGTCCGCGTTTTGCGATTAATTCGTGATGCTGACCCTGTTCAATAAGGTGACCGTTCTCCATAACGCAAATTCTGTCGAAATGTGTCAGTCCCTGCAAACGGTGGGTGACCATTATCAGCGTCTTATCCTGTGCCACACGACGCAAAAGTGCGAGTATTTGCTGCTCGGTTTCAGCATCAAGGCCTTCAGTAGGCTCATCCAGCAATAGCAGAGAACCGCCGTGTAGCAGGGCTCGGGCGATGCCCAGTCGACGCAGTTCCCCACCGGAAAGCTGACGACCTCCTTCGCCCAGCCAGCCGTTTAATCCCTGGCTGTCACACAGCAGCCCTTGCAGCCCGACCTGATGCAGCACCTCAGCTAATTGTTCATCGCTGCTTTGTGCACCAGCCAGCAGAAGGTTTTCCCGTAGGGTTCCGCTGAACAGATAAACCCGCTGCGTAACCACACTGGTCATGCCACGTAATGAGGTTTCATCCCAGTTTTTCAGCGGTTGGTCATTAATGACGATCTCCCCGCTGTCAACGTCCCATGCACGGGTTAGTAGTTGCAACAGTGTGGATTTGCCACAGCCAGTGCGTCCCAGCAGGGCGATATGTTCTCCGGGAGCAATGTCCAGAGAAATCTGGTGCAGGGCAGATTTGCCATTGGGATAAGTGAAGTCAATATTGCGCAGGCTCAGGGTGGTAGCAGCGACGCTATCTTGCCGCACGGTGGGAAACGTTACCGTGGGTTGCTGATTGATTATCTGTGCTACCCGTTGGGCGGAAGCGATGACCTGGCCAAGATGCAGAAAGGCACCTCCGACCGGCGCCAGCGCTTCAAACGCGGCAAGTATGCAAAAGACAAACAGCGCAATCAGCGCGCCAGGTTGCGTCTCGCTGCCCACACCCCCGGCGCTGAGCCACAATATTAAGACCACGCTACCGCCAGCGATCAGCAAAAGTAAGGCCTGTGAAAGGCCTCCAAGACTGCTTTGTGAACGTTGCGCATCCTGCCACTGGGCATCAGTTATGCGTAACTCATTTCTGAAACGTGAAGCAGCACCATACAATTTCAGTTCAGTCTGACTTTGTAACCAGTCAGTCAGTTGCGCACGGTACTGAGCTCTCAGACCCGTTAACGCCTGACCGACAGAACGACCAGCGCGGTAAAAAAGCATCGGGAGGAGCAGTAAAGTTACCGTCATCACCGCGCCAGAAAATAGCGCCAGCTGCCAGTCGAGCCAGCTCAGGCCCAACGTAACTGTCAGGATGACCACCAGCGCTCCACACAATGGTGAGATAATACGCAGGTAGAGGTGATCCAGAGTATCGACGTCGGCAACCAGCCGGTTAAGCAGATCAGCACGGCGAAAACCTGCCAGTCCAGCGGGAGAAAGAGGCAGTAATTTGCTGAAGGTAAAAACCCGCAGATGCTCAAGTACTCTGAAAGTGCCATCATGGCTTATCAGCCGCTCAAAATAACGGGCAGTTGTGCGGCTAATGGCAGCCGCCCGTACTCCCGCTGCGGGCAACATATAGTTGAAGCTATACAATCCTGCCACACCGGCCAGGGATGATGCCGCCAGAAACCAACCGGAGAGGGTGAGCAGCCCGATGCTGGCCAGTAAGGTGATAATCGCCAGCAGTACACCTAACGTCAGACGCCAAAAGTGGCGGCGATAAAGTGCCAGAAAGGGAAGTAAAATCTTCATATAACTGTCCTCTGACGACGCGAAATCAGTTCGGCAAACGCTCCTGCGTCCTGCGACAACTGCTGAAAATTTCCCTGTTGGATCAGCCTGCCCCCGGACATCAGCCAGATTTCATCCCAGAGGTACAACTGATGCAACTGATGCGTTACCAGGACGGTGGTATGTTGGCGGGAGGCTGCCAGCAAAGCCTGATTGACCTGACTTTCGCTGTGACTGTCCAGGCTGGCAGTGGGTTCATCCAGCAGTAGCATTTTACAGGGTTTGTACAGCGCTCTGGCCACTGCAATACGTTGAGCCTGACCAACAGAGAGCTTTTCTGCCTGCTCACCCGTTTCGCTTGCCAGCCCATTGGGCAGCCGGGAGAGGAACTCTGCCACACCGGCCGCTTCACAAACCTGCTGCAATTTTGCCGTATCGTCACTGCCATCGGGTACGATATTCTCACCCAGCGTATTGGCTGGCAGGAGAGGATTCTGTCCAACCCAGGCCAGCTGTTGGTGCCAGTGTTCCTGCTGAATATCACGCAGTTCCACGCCGTTGATCTTCAGCGATCCCTGATAGGGAAGGTTGCCTAACAGCATATTCAGCAATGAGGTTTTACCGGCTCCGCTCTGACCTAGTAGCACAATTCGTTGGCCGGGTCTGATGACAAAATCGAGTGGGCCAGCCAATAGTGTATTTTGCGGCGAAAGCACCCTCAGTGCCTCTGCCACTATGGTTATTTCGTGGCTGAAATCCGGTGTTTTCTCACCGTGTCGGGCAGGCAGATTGGCAGTTTCTGTCAGGAAGGCTTCCAGCGCATCCGCTCCGCCAATTGCCTGTGCTTTAGCATGGTAAAATGTGCCCAGGTCCCTCAATGGCAGAAAAAACTCCGGTGCGAGAATTAATGCCAGGAAGCCAGCAAAGAGCGTAATTTCGGTCCCGTAATGGCCAAAATTCAGCTCACCCAGATACGAAAAACCGAAATAGACGGCAACGATGGCGATGGAAAGCGAAGCAAAAAACTCCAGCACGGCAGAGGAAAGAAAAGCCAAACGAAGCACTTCCATGGTGCGCTGGCGAAAATCGCTTGAGGCTTTGCGGATCTGCTGTGTTTCTGCTTCTGCACGATCAAAGAGCCGGAGTGTGTCCAGTCCTCGTAATCTGTCAAGAAAATGACCGCTGAGTCTTGCCAGTGCCTTAAAGTTACGACGGTTGGCATCGGCTGCTCCTATGCCAACCAGCGCCATGAACAAGGGGATCAATGGTGCAGTTAACAACAGAATAAGCGCGGCAACCCAGTTTACCGGCAGCAGTATAAGCAGTATAAAGCAGGGGATAAGCGTCGCTAACAGCATCTGAGGCAGATAGCGCGCATAGTAATCCTGCATATCGTCAATCTGCTCCAGCAAAAGTGTGGCCCAGGTCCCTGCCGGTTTACCATTAATCCATGCAGGGCCGAGAACTTCCAGCCGGTTAAG
Source organism: Erwinia psidii (assembly GCF_003846135.1). GTDB lineage: Bacteria > Pseudomonadota > Gammaproteobacteria > Enterobacterales > Enterobacteriaceae > Erwinia > Erwinia psidii. The sequence goes on along the minus strand of NZ_RHHM01000007.1, from coordinate 119,309 downwards.
CACGGTCTGTCGCAGGTGTTGTCGGATAGCGTTGCCATACTCAAAGCCGGTTTTCTCGCGTAGCCATACCAGTAGCGCACGCAGGGTAAAACAGAAAGCCAGCATCACAAACTGCGGAAGAAGGAAATGGCGGGAAAGGTTTTCAACAATCAGTGACTGAAGCAGCCCGGCCATCAGCCATGCCTGTGCAAGTATCAATAGCGCGCTGAAAATACCCAGAAGTTGTGAAAGCCTTAACCAACGTTTGCCCTGGACGCTCTGGATTTTTAACCAGCGAAGTAACTGTTGCTGCCGTGATTTATTCATGCCTTACCGCGAAGCCAGATATTCAGCGACTGAGCCATTACGGCGGCACGCTGTTGATCGGGAAAGAGTATGGGCAATGTTACAATGCAGAAGGTGAAAAGGCGACCAGTAGTGGTCGCCTGAGGTAAAATTGGCTCAGTTTTTTAACAACTTACTGAGATTTTTTAACTAATCCATCCAGATAGCGTTCTGCGTCCAATGCGGCCATACAGCCGGTACCAGCAGACGTAATCGCCTGACGATAAATGTGATCCATGACGTCACCGGCGGCAAATACACCCGGAATACTTGTCTGGGTGGCATTACCCTGTAAACCGGACTGAACTTTGATATAGCCATTTTCCAGCTCAAGCTGATCCTTGAAAATAGCCGTGTTCGGGCTGTGTCCAATGGCGACAAAAAGACCAGCAACATTCAGTTCTTTCGTCTGGGTATTATCCAGAGCAGAGCGCAGGCGAAGAGAACTGACGCCCATCTGGTCTCCCATCACTTCATCCAGCGTCTGATTTGTGTGCAGTACAATATTGCCATTGCGTACTTTTTCCATCAGACGGTCGATGAGGATTTTCTCTGCCCGAAAGCTGTCCCGACGGTGAATAAGGTGCACTTCGGCAGCAATATTCGCCAGATAGAGCGCTTCTTCTACTGCGGTGTTACCGCCACCAATTACCGCGACTTTCTGGTTTCGATAAAAGAAACCATCACAGGTGGCACAGGCAGAAACACCACGGCCTTTAAACTCGTCTTCTGAAGGCAGACCGAGATAGCGCGCTGATGCACCTGTGGCAATGATTAGCGCATCTGCGGTGTATTCGCCGCTGTCACCTGTCAGGCGAAATGGGCGATTTTGCAAGTCGACGCTGTGGATATGGTCGAAAATGATTTCGGTGTTAAATTTCTCTGCATGTTCCTGCATTCGCTCCATAAGAAGCGGTCCTGTCAGATCGTGCGGGTCGCCCGGCCAGTTTTCCACTTCGGTCGTCGTGGTTAACTGCCCCCCTTTTTCCAGTCCGGTAATGAGCACCGGTTCCAGATTGGCGCGTGCCGCATAAACGGCGGCAGTGTAGCCTGCCGGGCCAGAGCCCAGAATAAGTAATTTGCTGTGTTTGGCGGTGATCATGAGACCCTCAACTGTTTTTACTTTCGCCCCAGCGCCTGATTGTAGGGAATTTGACAGGGCAAAAAAAGCGTTCAGCACTTTTGTTAACAATGGTTGCAAAAGGCTTAACCAATTTACCTCGAGTCAAAAGGGGGAACGATGCGCAAAAACAGAGCAAAACGTGATACATAATGGTGCAGGTCAGCTCAAATATCCATTAAAAAACAGTCACGCAGCAACACATATGGCATGTTGTACTGATTTAGGTTGTTTTACTTTGACAATCGGTTGTGCTTTTGCGAAAACAGTGTAGGAAGCAAAGGTTTTTTCGGCTGGCAAATCGGCTTAACTCGCTGATTTTGTACTTTTGGTCGGATCTACCCGGTCTGCATTGGTAATGAAGCATGGTGTGGACAGACAACATGCTTCATACGGATGGGCGTTTTAATATCGCAGCAGACTTCAGACTTCACTTAGAACATCTCTGTGAAAATAGAACTTGAGCAGGGAATGGCAGGTAAAGGGAAGGTATTAAGAGAGACAATAATAATGGTAGACAATAAAAAACGGCCTGGTAAAGATCTCGATAGAATTGATCGTAACATCCTGAATGAATTACAGAAGGATGGACGTATCTCTAATGTTGAACTCTCCAAGCGGGTGGGATTATCACCGACGCCATGCCTTGAGCGTGTTCGTCGTCTTGAACGTCAGGGATTTATCCTTGGCTACACTGCCCAACTGAATCCACATTATCTGGATGCTTCGCTACTGGTATTCGTTGAGATTACTCTGAATCGAGGCGCGCCAGATGTGTTTGAACAATTTAACGCTGCGGTACAAAAACTTGAGGAAACTCAAGAGTGTCATCTTGTTTCAGGTGATTTCGATTATTTGTTGAAAACGCGCGTTCCTGATATGTCAGCTTACCGTAAGCTGCTCGGTGAAACCTTGCTACGCCTGCCGGGTGTGAACGATACGCGGACTTATGTCGTGATGGAAGAAGTGAAGCAAAGCAACCGGCTGGTCATTAAAACCCGGTAACAGACAGCAGGTGCAAAACCTGGAAGATTTCGGTACACTCCTGTGAATTCATACAGGTCCAGCGTCGGGTTAGTCCGACGCTGTTGCCTTCATTGTTTACAGGCACCTGGAGATGCGCTTGAGCCAGGAATACACAGAAGATAAAGAAGTTTCGTTACAACCGCTCAGTAACAGACGGCGTCTGCTTGAAGCCGTACTGATTATTGTTGCTCTGCTCGCCGTCTATCTGATGGTGGCGCTGGTGAGCTTCAACCCATCCGATCCCAGCTGGTCACAGACTGCATGGCACGAACCTATCCATAATTTGGGGGGGGGAGTAGGGGCCTGGCTCGCGGACACGCTGTTTTTCATTTTTGGTGTGATGGCCTATGCCATACCTCCAGTCATTCTTGGCCTGTGCTGGATCGCTTTCCGTCAGCGGCATACGCAGGATTATATCGACTACTTTGCCGTAGCCTTGCGTCTGATAGGGGTTCTGGCACTGGTAGTGACTACCTGTGGTATGGCTGCGCTGAATGCGGATGATATCTGGTATTTTGCCTCCGGCGGTGTCATTGGTAGTTTGCTGAGTAATGCCATGTCAACCTGGTTCAGTGGTGCTGGCGGAACGCTGACCTTGCTGTTTATCTGGGCGGCAGGTCTTACCCTCTACACTGGCTGGTCGTGGTTAACTATCGCTGAGAAAATCGGCGGTGTGGTGATGGGGCTACTGACCTTTGCCAGTAATCGTTCGCGTCAGGATGAACGCTGGCAGGAAGATAAATATCAGCAAGATGAACATGAAGAAGAACAGCACGTGGCGTTTTCTGCTGCGACGCTTGCGCAGCACGCTCGCGACGATGACGATGACAATGATGTGCTGCTGTCTGCATCGAAAAAAGTATGGCACGATGAAAAGCAACGCAGCGAAGAGAACGATCCTTTGGTCAACCTCCCTGCCGTTGCTGCAACTACTGACGACGCCTCTGCTGCAACCCCGTCGCCAGCGTCGTTTGCTGCAAGACACGTTGCGCCGGCCATACCCGCTGTTTCGGCGGCGGCATTGTCAGCGGAACCCCACTTCCCTCAGGCCGTTTCTCAACCACATCAGGCTGCGTCGGTTACTCATGAGGAAAAGACGCCTGAACTTTACCGTTTCACCCTGCCGGATGAAACGCCAGCGCCGTCTGTGCCATTAAATAATGTGGATGATGTTCAGAAAAGGGAAGACTGGCGTGATGCTTCTTCAGCGTTTGATTTTTCATCCCCAACCGTTTCGCAACCTTCTGATGTGAAAAACGGTGGAATTAACAGCGATGCAGCTACAGCCGAAACGCCATTTATGCCGGGCTTTACTGCCACCAGTGAATCAGTGAACACCCAGGTGAAGCAGGGAATTGGTCCTGAATTGCCGCGTCCAAATCCGGTCAAGCTTCCTACGCGGCGGGAGCTGGCCTCGTGGGGAATTAAATTACCTTCGCAGCGAATGGCAGAAGAGAAGGCCAGAGAAGATGAAAAGCGTTTGGAGAATATCCAGCCACACACAGTGACCTCAGACGATGAAGACGCCGAGGCACGGGAACAGTCGCAGTTGCGCGAGGCATTTCTTGCTCAGCAACAGGTGCGTTACGGTGAAGATTTAGCCAGTGATGATGCCGAAGCGCTGGAGCAGGCGGAGTTGGCTCGCCAGTTTGCGACACAACAGCAACAGCGTTATCACCATGCTGACAGCCAGGATGATGGCCCGACTTTCCGTCTGGACACAACAGGGGCTTTTGATTTTTCCCCCATTGACGATCTGGTTGATGATGGCCCGGGTGAGCCGCTGTTTACGCCATCGTTAGTATCTGATGCTGACGTCTTGCAAGAGGCTCCGTGGCAGCAGCACCAGCCTGCTGTACCAACACCGCAAATACCGGCGGTTCAGCCGCCGTCCCCGGTTTCCGCTCCGCGGTCTGAAGAACCTGCACAGCCCGTTGCCGATAGCCTGTTCCATCCTTTCCTGGTGCGCCATGAACAGCCACTGGAAAAACCCACCACACCGCTGCCTACGCTTGATTTGCTGAGTGCTCCTCCGGCAGAAGCCGAGCCGGTGGATATGTTTGCACTGGAGCAAACCGCACGTCTGGTGGAAGCACGGCTGGCTGATTATCGGGTGAAAGCCGAGGTGGTAGGGATCTCTCCCGGTCCGGTTATTACCCGTTTCGAACTGGATCTGGCTCCCGGTGTTAAGGCCGCGCGTATTTCTAATCTGTCCCGCGATCTGGCTCGTTCACTCTCTGCCGTTGCGGTTCGTGTTGTTGAGGTGATCCCCGGCAAGCCTTATGTAGGACTGGAACTCCCTAACAAACATCGTCAGACCGTCTACATGCGTGAAGTGCTGGAGTGTGACAAGTTCCGCGACAATCCTTCCCCACTATCAGTTGTGCTTGGTAAAGATATTGCTGGCCAGCCGGTGGTGGCTGATTTGGCAAAAATGCCGCATTTATTGGTGGCGGGTACTACTGGCTCCGGTAAGTCAGTGGGCGTGAACGCAATGATCATCAGCATGCTCTACAAAGCGACGCCGGAAGATGTGCGTTTTATCATGATCGATCCAAAAATGCTTGAGCTGTCAGTTTATGAAGGCATTCCACACCTGCTTACTGAAGTAGTTACCGACATGAAAGACGCCGCCAATGCGCTGCGCTGGAGCGTTGGCGAAATGGAGCGACGCTATAAGCTGATGTCCGCACTCGGTGTTCGTAACCTTGCAGGCTACAATGAAAAAATTGCTCAGGCGGACGCAATGGGACGGCCCATCCCCGATCCATTCTGGAAGCCTGGCGACAGCATGGACAGCACACCTCCTGTGCTGGAAAAGCTGCCGTACATTGTGGTGCTGGTTGATGAGTTTGCCGATCTGATGATGGCGGTTGGTAAAAAAGTGGAAGAGCTGATTGCCCGTCTGGCACAGAAAGCAAGGGCGGCAGGTATTCATCTGGTTCTGGCAACTCAGCGTCCGTCAGTGGATGTGATTACTGGCCTGATCAAGGCTAATATTCCCACCCGTATTGCCTTCACCGTATCGAGTAAAATTGATTCCCGTACCATCCTCGATCAGGGCGGCGCGGAATCCTTATTAGGGATGGGCGATATGCTTTATATGCCGCCAAACTCTTCAATGCCGGTTCGCGTCCATGGGGCCTTTGTTCGTGATCAAGAGGTTCATGCCGTGGTGCAGGACTGGAAGGCGCGTGGACGTCCCCAGTACATTGACAGCATTACCGCCGGTGAAGAGAGTGAAGGTGGTGGTGCGGGACTTGAGGGTGATGAAGAGCTTGATCCCTTGTTCGATCAGGCGGTGGCCTTCGTTGTTGAAAAGCGTCGGGCGTCAATTTCCGGTGTGCAACGCCAGTTCCGCATTGGTTATAACCGCGCGGCACGCATTATTGAACAAATGGAAGCGCAGGGTATTGTCTCTTCGCCGGGCCATAATGGTAACCGGGAAGTGCTTTCCCCCCCGCCTCACGAGATGTAATGACAAAGCCGTTCGACCGTTAAAACGGGCCGGGGTGACCGGCCCGTTGAGTTTTTCGGCTTAACTGCCATATTTCAACAGAGGTGCTGGCTGCATTCAGGGTAATCTCCTGTTGCTATTGTGCTGTTCAGGCTACAGTTATCCACGTTAGCTTCCCTGCTCTCAGGGATATAAAAGTTTTCAATAAGGATGCCGTAATGAAAAAAATAATGCTCTCCTGCTGCCTGCTGGCGGCATTTACTTCCACCAGCGTGCTGGCTGATGCCTCTTCCGACCTGCAACAGCGTCTGGATAAAGTGAAAAGCTTCCACGCCAGCTTTACTCAGAAAGTGACCGATGCCAGTGGCCAGTCGGTACAGGAAGGTGAGGGTGAACTGTGGGTCAAGCGTCCTGACCTGTTCAACTGGCATATGACAGCCCCGGATGAAAGTATTCTGATATCCGATGGTAAAACGCTGTGGTTCTATAATCCGTTTGTTGAACAGGCCAGCGCAACCTGGCTGAAGGATGCCACCAGCAATACGCCATTTATGCTGATTGCCCGTAATCAAAACAGTGACTGGAAGCAGTACAACATTCGGCAGCAGGGCGACAGTTTTGAACTGACGCCAAAATCGGCCGATGGCAATCTGAAACAATTTACCATTAATGTGTCAACCAGCGGCACCATCCATCAGTTCAGCGCGGTAGAGCAGGACGGCCAGCGCAGTAGCTATGCGTTGAAGAGTCAGCAAAATGGTGCGGTGAGTGCCGATAAATTTCAGTTTACGCCGCCAAAAGGCGTCACGGTGGACGATCAACGTCAGTGAGGTTAGTGTGTGAATCTGTCACTGGATTTCTCCCACAACAGTTTTCAGCCGCTGGCCGCCAGGATGCGGCCACGTACCCTGGCAGAGTATGTTGGGCAACAGCATTTGCTGGCAGCCGGTAAACCCCTGCCACGGGCGATAGAGGCTGGGCAGCTACATTCGATGATTTTGTGGGGACCTCCGGGTACGGGAAAAACCACGCTGGCCGGGATCATTGCTCACCATGGTCAGGCCGATGTGGAAAAGCTCTCGGCAGTGACATCCGGTGTGAAAGAGATCCGTGAAGCCATTGAGCGAGCCAGGCAAAACCGCCATGCAGGCCGTCGAACCATTCTGTTTGTTGATGAAGTACACCGATTCAACAAAAGTCAGCAGGATGCATTTTTACCACATATTGAAGATGGCACTGTCACGTTTATTGGCGCCACTACTGAAAATCCGTCCTTTGAGCTGAACTCCGCCTTGCTATCCCGTGCCCGTGTTTACCTGTTGAAATCGTTGACCAGCGACGATATAGAAACTGTGTTGGTGCAGGCGATGAAAGACGTGGATCGTGGCTACGGCAATGAAAATATTCGGTTGCCTGATGAAACACGCAGGGCGCTTGCCGGGCTGGTCAATGGAGACGGCCGCCGGGCGCTCAACACGTTGGAAATGATGGCCGACATGGCCGAAGTGGACAGCAATGGATGCCGTGAGCTGACGCTGCAACTGCTAAATGAAGTGTCGGGAGAACGCAGTGCCAGATTCGATAATAAGGGCGATCGTTATTACGATTTGATTTCGGCACTCCATAAGTCTGTCCGCGGTTCAGCCCCTGATGCTGCTCTGTACTGGTATGCCCGGATTATTACCGCAGGCGGTGACCCCTTATACGTGGCACGTCGGCTACTGGCTATTGCCTCAGAGGATGTGGGCAATGCCGATCCGCGGGCTATGCAGGTTGCTATCGCGGCGTGGGATTGTTTTACCCGGGTGGGTCCCGCAGAAGGTGAGAGGGCTATTGCACAGGCAATTGTTTATCTGGCCTGTGCGCCGAAAAGTAATGCGGTCTATATCGCTTTCAAGGCAGCAATGCGCGATGCACGTGACAAGCCGGATTATGATGTACCGGAACATCTTCGTAATGCGCCAACCACACTGATGAAGGAAATGGGGCTGGGAGAAGAGTACCGCTATGCCCATGATGAGCCAAATGCGTACGCCGCAGGCGAAGATTATTTCCCGTCACCAATGGCGCAAACGCGTTACTATCAACCCACCTCGCGTGGGCTGGAAGGGAAGATTGGCGAAAAGCTGGCCTGGCTTGCGGAACAGGATCATAATAGCCCGATAAAACGCTATCGCAGATAACAGCGTTGCGGTAAGGTTAGCAATAAATTCAACGCATTCGCATACCGTATGCACCCTCTTATTACTTCAATATATTAATCACAGGACAAGCATGCTCGATCCCAATCTGCTGCGTAATGAGCCAGACGCAGTCGCTGAAAAACTGGCACGACGGGGCTTTAAGCTGGATGTTGAAACGTTGCGATTGCAGGAAGAACGTCGCAAGGTTTTGCAGGTTGAAACGGAAACCCTTCAGGCCGAACGTAATTCCCGTTCCAAAACTATCGGTCAGGCCAAAGCGCGTGGAGAAGATATCGAGCCGCTGCGTCAGGAAGTGAACGCGCTGGGCGAACGTCTGGAAGCGGCTAAAACGGAACTGGACAGGTTGCAGAACGAGATCCGTGATGTGGCACTGGCGATCCCTAATATTCCTGCTGATGAAGTACCTCAGGGCAAAGACGACAGTGAAAATCTTGAAGTCAGTCGCTGGGGTGAACCCCGTAAATTTGATTTTCCTGTACGTGATCATGTTGAACTGGGTGAAATGGCCAGCGGGCTGGATTTCGCAATGGGTGCCAAACTGACTGGCTCCCGGTTTGTGGTTATGCAGGGACAAATTGCCCTGATGCACCGCGCACTGAGTCAGTTTATGCTGGATCTGCACAGTGAGCAGCATGGCTATCTGGAAACTTACGTGCCTTATCTGGTTAATCACGCCTCTCTTTATGGAACCGGACAGCTACCTAAATTTGGTGAAGATCTGTTCCATACCCGCCCTCTTGAAGAGCAAGCATCCAGCAGTGATTATGCGCTGATACCCACGTCGGAAGTACCGCTGACCAATATGGTCCGCGATGAAATTCTTGAAGAAGAATCTCTGCCGTTAAAATTTACGGCGCATACGCCCTGCTTCCGCTCTGAAGCGGGTGCCTATGGGCGTGATACCCGTGGTCTGATCCGTATGCACCAGTTTGATAAAGTTGAAATGGTGCATATAACCCGCCCTGAAGACTCCATGCAGGCGCTGGAAGAGTTGGTGGGTCATGCAGAAAAAGTACTGCAATTGCTGCAATTGCCTTACCGCAAAGTATTACTGTGCACGGGAGATATGGGCTTTGGTTCCAGCAAAACTTACGATCTGGAAGTGTGGTTACCGGCACAGGATACCTATCGCGAAATCTCTTCCTGCTCAAATATGGGAGATTTTCAGGCCCGTCGTATGCAGGCCCGTTGCCGCAGTAAAACGGAGAAAAAGCCACGTCTGGTCCACACGCTCAATGGTTCAGGCCTGGCGGTAGGACGTGCGCTGGTTGCGGTGCTGGAAAACTATCAGCAGGCTGATGGTCGGATCGCCGTACCGGAAGTGCTGCGCCCCTATATGAAAGGCCTTGAATTTATCGGCTAATCGTCTGTTGAGACCTGCTGGTTATATACCAGCAGGTTTTGTCTTTCCGCCGGGGAAACCGGTGGTTATATGGCAAAAATAATCCGCTAACCAGAAACTATCATTAGTTATAAAACTAATCGATTAACGTGGCGAAATTATAAAAAAGATATTTTTTTCAAAAACATATGTTTTATTTGCCAGCGTAATATCACGCAGTCTGGCGATTGCAGATAAAAAAATTAAATCGCTGTCTGACAAATCGTGCGGTGGCTGATTTACCACCCATTGACAATAATTTCTTTACTGGCATCATTCGCTCACTCTTCCTGCCGCTTGGTAGTTTCCTGTTATGTCTAGCTGGTCCCGACCCGTAATTGCGCTTCTGTGCGGCCTGCTGCTGCTGACAATCTCTATTGCCGTGCTTAACACCCTGGTGCCCCTCTGGCTTACCCATAATTCACTGCCAACCTGGCAGGTTGGTATGGTCAGCTCCTCATGGTATAGCGGCAACCTGGTCGGTACATTACTGGCTGGCGGATTTATCAAACGTTTTGGTTTCAACCGTAGTTATTATATTGCCTCGGTTATTTTTGCACTGGGTACCGTGGCGCTGGGTTTTGAAAGCGGATTATGGGCATGGTCTGCGTGGCGATTTATTGCCGGTATTGGCTGTGCGCTGATATGGGTGGTGGTGGAAAGTGCGTTGCTTTGCAATGGCACATTGCGTAACCGTGGCCAGTTGCTTGCTGCCTATATGATCGTCTACTACCTCGGAACGGTAAGCGGACAGCTGCTGGTCAGCAAGGTTTCCACCGAACTGATGCAGGTCATTCCGTGGGTGACAGCGTTGGTGGTGGTGGCGATCCTGCCGCTGGTGTTCACCAACGTCACTGCGAAAGACAATGATGAAGAGGCCGCCCCGGGACGTATATGGCCAATGCTACGCTTACGTAGCGCACGGCTGGGAATCAACGGCTGTATCATTTCCGGCATTCTGCTGGGTTCACTATATGGTTTGATGCCGCTCTATCTTTCTCATCAGGGAATGAGTGACGCTACGGTCGGTTACTGGATGGCGTTGTTGGTCAGTTCAGGCATCGTCGGTCAGTGGCCGGTTGGGCGTCTGGCTGACCGTTATGGTCGTCTGCTGGTACTGCGGGTACAGGTTTTTGTGGTTATCATCGGTGCACTCGCGATGCTGAGCAATGCAGCAATGGCACCGGCACTGTTTGTTCTTGGAGGTGCGGGCTTTACCCTTTATCCCGTTGCAATGTCATGGGCCTGTGAGAAAGTTAATCATCATCAACTGGTTGCGATGAATCAGGCGCTGTTACTGAGTTACACTATTGGAAGTCTTGCGGGGCCTGCAATGACCTCGGTACTGATGCAGGATTATTCCGACCGTGTGCTGTTTGTGATGATTGCCATAGTATCGTTGGTTTACCTGATTATGCTGCTGCGTAAAGCCGATCATCACGTTACCCCGATTGCACATGCTTAAAAAGGCGCGGTGTGATTAGCCTTGCAGGGAGCCGATATCAGCGTCTTTCTTTACCTTCAGTACATTACTTTGTGGCCGTAGCCTGCCAGGATGTTTTTTATCCGATTCATTGTTTCGGTGCTGGGGGGATGGGTATTATCCAGTTTATATTCATAGCCCATCGCAACCCATTTATGTTTACCCAGCTCGTGGTACGGTAGCAGTTCAATTTTTTCCACATTGCCCATATCACGGGTGAATTCACCCAAACGGTGAGCGGAATTATCATCATCAGAGTAGCCGGGAACCACCACGTAACGGATCCATGTCCGCACTTTTTTCTTTGCAAGATAACGGGCAAATTCAAGCGTCCGGTGGTTGGAAACACCAACAAGGATCTGATGAATATCGTCGTTCATCTGTTTCAGATCCAGCATCACCAGATCGGTAACCTCAAGTAATTCATCAATGACCGGATCGTAACGGCGCACAAAGCCATTGGTGTCCAGACAGGTATCTATCCCTTCTGCATGGCAGGCACGGAACCAGTCGCGGACAAAACCCGCCTGTAACAGGGCTTCGCCACCTGATGCCGTCACACCGCCACCGGAAGCGTTCATAAAGTGGCGATAGGACACCACATCTTTCATCAATTCTTCGACGGTGACCTCTCTGCCACCGTGCGTGTCCCAGGTGTCGCGGTTGTGACAGTAGAGGCAACGCATCAGGCAGCCCTGGAAGAAGGTAATAAAGCGGATACCGGGGCCATCAACGGTCCCGCAGGATTCAAACGAATGGATACGGCCTTTAACTGACATTGCGATGTATTCTCCACGATCAAAATCTGCCTTTTGGCAGATACGCAGTCTTTAGCTACGTTAAGTCTTTTTTGTCAGAAACCTGAAGAAATCAAAGAGATTTCTGACAAATAAGACTGATAAAAAGGCCCCTGAAAGGGGCCTTAAATCTCGGGGGGGCAGAATATTCACATTGTCTGCGTGAAGGTGCGGGTAATGACATCCTTCTGCTGTTCTTTGGTCAAAGAATTAAACCGAACGGCGTAGCCAGATACACGAATTGTCAGTTGAGGATATTTCTCAGGATTATCCATTGCATCCAACAGCATCTCACGGTTCATTACGTTAACGTTCAGGTGCTGACCGCCTTCGATACTGGCTTCGTGATGGAAATAGCCATCCATCAGGCCGGCAAGGTTGGTTTTACGCACGTCATCATCTTTACCCAGCGCATTGGGTACGATTGAGAAGGTATAAGATATACCGTCTTTGGCATAAGCAAACGGCAGTTTTGCAACGGAAGTCAGTGAGGCGACGGCCCCTTTCTGATCGCGGCCATGCATTGGGTTCGCTCCGGGTCCAAATGGTGCGCCAGCGCGACGACCATCAGGCGTGTTGCCAGTTTTCTTACCGTACACCACATTGGAGGTAATCGTCAGCACTGACTGCGTTGGTATTGCATTACGATAGGTCTGAAGCTTCTGAATTTTCTTCATGAAACGTTCAACCAGATCGCAGGCAATGTCATCCACGCGAGCATCGTTATTACCAAACTGCGGATATTCACCGTCGATTTTAAAATCGATGGCCAGGCCATCTTCATCGCGGACCGGGGATACTTTCGCGTATTTGATCGCCGACAGTGAGTCAGCCGCTACCGAAAGTCCGGCGATCCCGCAGGCCATAGTACGGTAGACATCCCGATCGTGAAGTGCCATCAGTGCAGCTTCGTAGCTATATTTATCATGCATATAGTGGATGATGTTGAGTGCGGTGACATACTGTTTTGCCAGCCAGTCCATAAAGTGATCCATGCGCTCCATGACTTTGTCATAGTCCAGCACGTCGTCCATCATTGGGGCGTCTTTTGGGCCAACCTGCATTTTCAGTTTTTCGTCGATGCCGCCATTGATGGCATACAACATGGTTTTTGCCAGGTTGGCACGGGCACCGAAGAACTGCATCTGTTTACCAACGATCATCGGGCTAACGCAGCATGCGATGGCATAATCATCGTTGTTAAAGTCTGGCCTCATCAGATCATCGTTTTCATATTGGACAGAAGAAGTATCAATAGAAACTTTTGCCGCATATTTCTTAAAGTTCTGTGGCAGTTTTTCAGACCACAGAATAGTCATGTTTGGCTCAGGAGAAGGGCCCATAGTGTAGAGCGTGTTCAGGAAGCGGAAACTGGTTTTGGTCACCAGTGTGCGACCATCCACCCCCATTCCTGCCAGTGATTCAGTCGCCCAAATTGGATCGCCAGAGAACAGTTCATCGTATTCCGGTGTACGCAGGAAGCGGACCATGCGGAGTTTCATCACCAGATGGTCAATCAGTTCCTGTGCCTGCTGCTCGGTAATTTTACCTGCCTTCAGGTCGCGTTCAATGTACACATCCAGGAAGGTTGATACACGCCCAAAGGACATCGCTGCACCATTCTGCGATTTAACCGCCGCCAGATAGCCGAAATAGGTCCACTGAACGGCTTCCTGAGCGGTAACCGCAGGCGCAGAAATATCACAGCCATATTTCGCTGCCATTGCTTTAATTTGCTGTAGAGCGTGATGCTGGTCGGCAATTTCTTCACGCAGGCGAATAGTCGCTTCCAGGTTGACGCCATTTTCCATATCGCTCTGCAAAGAGGCAAACTGGGCGAATTTGTCTTTCATCAGAAAGTCGATACCGTACAGCGCGACACGACGGTAGTCGCCGATAATGCGGCCACGACCGTATGCATCTGGCAAACCGGTTAACACTCCAGATTTACGGCAGCGCAGGATATCCGGTGTGTAAACGTCGAACACGCCCTGATTATGAGTTTTACGGTATTCCGTGAAGATTTTTTTCAGGCCCGGATCTAACTCACGACCGTAAACTTTACAGGAACCCTCTACCATTTTGATGCCGCCAAACGGAATAAGAGCGCGTTTCAACGGTGCTTCTGTTTGTAGACCGACGATGGTTTCCAGTTTTTTATTGATGTAGCCCGCGTCATGAGAGGTGATGGTGGCTGCAACATCGGTATCAAAATCTACGGGGGCGTGGGTGCGGTTTTCAAGCTTAATGCCTTCCATCACTTTATCCCACAGCGCCGTGGTTGCTTCAGTGGCTCCACTCAGAAATGCTTCATCGCCTTCATACGGTGTGTAGTTCTTCTGGATAAAGTCACGAACGTTAACGCTGGTCTGCCATTCGCCTTGTACGAAGCCATCCCAGGCAGCAGCTTGTTTTTCATTGTGCTCGCTCATTTGAACCTACCTTAATTACGTTGAATTCTTGCGTACTCGTCACCAATGCCAGCAGAGGCAACGGATACATAACCTTTTTATGCAATCAGTGATGATCGCCATCGCGCAGATAAATAACCCAGTACGTCAGACCCACTAACAATCCTCCACCGATAATATTGCCGATGGTGACGGGGATCAGATTATCCATGATGAAATTACTGGTGGTCAGGCTCGAAAAGTGGTCAGCGGTTGTTCCTGCGGCTTGCCAGAACTCCGGGGAGGCAAAATCTTTGATGACGATAGCCATTGGAATAAGAAACATATTAGCAATGCTGTGCTCAAACCCGCTAGCTACAAACATGGCTACCGGTAGCACCATGGCCAACATTTTATCTGTCAGTGTGCGACCGGAATAACTCATCCAGACCGCCATGCACACCATCAAATTAGCCAGCGTACCAAGGCATACGGCTTCCAAAAAAGTATGGTGCATTTTGTGATCGGCTGTTTGCAGAACATTTAACCCCCATGCACCATTTGCGACCATATGTTGGCCAGCAAACCAGATCAGCCCGACAAAGAACATCGCGCCAAAAAAATTACCGATATAAACGTTAAGCCAGTTACGGGCAAGCTGTGCCCAGGTGATGCGGCCACTGGCCTTCGCAACCATAGTGAGCACGGTCGAGGTGAAAAGATCGGCTCCACATACCACCACCAACATCAACCCCAGAGAGAAGCAAATCCCGCCAACTAATCTGGCCAGTCCATAAGGGACGGCTCCTGTCCCGGTCGTGGCAGTGATATAGAAGACAAAAGCGATGGAAATAAATACCCCAGCTGTGATCGCCAGGAAAAAAGTAGTGAAGGGATGTTTTGTTGCTTTACAGACGCCAGCTTCTTCAGCAACCTTGGCCATTTCAGAAGGTAAAAGCAAATCGAACGGGTTGCCAGCTTTCACACTAACTACTCCCAAAATTAATCAACGAAGAAATACTAGCAAAGGCGCATTGGAAAGAAATTGATTTAGATCAAATTACGCCAGTAAATCATTGTTTAAGGCACTGTTTTTATTGTGTTTTTGTGTTTAACTTTCTGATATGTATAGATAAAAAATATTTTAATCTTATCAATGAAAGTTGAGCGACGATAATTTTAAAATATGTTAATGGAAAGTTTAGATATAGCACATATGCTGAGTGTTATTTTTTTAATATGTGGATCTTTTTTTGTTTTTATTAATTAAGGTTATTTTCCCATTGTGATTTTATAGTGGTCCTGATACCACTGGCGGCCGTTTTTTATTTTGAATTGGCCGCCAGACAGATCATTATTTCCAGTGGTCGCGTTTGGCCTTCTGGAGTTTTTCGTAAGCTTCCAGTAACGACTGATGAGCAGGGAATGCCAGTAAATTGTCATCTACCGGCTGTAATCCATAGAAGGGGAATTCACCGCTAACAGCTGCCGAGGCGGCTTCTACCGCTTCCAGGCCATACATGCGCACAAAAGCATGATGGTACTGTAAAGGATCGCGTTCATTTTCCAAACTAAGCAATAGTAATGTTTGCAGGCAACGATAGTAGTTAGCCCGGTCTGGCGTAAAGATGGACGCGTTGAACTCCATCGTCCATTCGGTCCAGATCAATGCCTGGTCAGTATCACCACCGGCCAGAGCCAGCATGGCTTTTAGTTCGCCAATGCGCAAAGTGTACCAGCCATTATCCTTTCCGGTAGCCAGCCCAAGCAGTTCACGAACGCGGGTAAAGTCATCATGACCATCTTCGTCCAGTTGCCCGATCAGCGCGAGGTAGTCCTCCTTCTTCCAGTTACTTTCTGGCAGGGAAAGCAGAGTGCCGCGCAGGTAGGCTCCCATACTATTATTGGCGAGAAGTAAGTCTTCAGCGGGATAGATATCAGACATGCCAGGCACGATAATACGACAGGCGTATACGTCGAGATGCTGGTAATCCGCAATATAAACCTCCTGGCCTTCATCACTGAAAATCGCCATTAGCGTGGCAAATTCTTCTTCAGTGGTGCCAGCAAAGCTCCAGTCTGCAAAAGGATAGTCAGCGTCGTCTTTAAACATGTCCCAGGATATTAACCCGCTTGAATCAATAAAGTGGGTTTCCAGATTGGCATGTTCAGCTACTTCTTCATCATCAAAAGTAGGTGGGGTGAAAACATCCAGATCTTTCAGGCTGCGTCCCTGCAACAGTTCAGTTACGGTGCGCTCAAGCGCGACACCAAAATCAGGATGGGCACCGAAAGAGGCAAAGCAGGTCCCATTCGCCGGATTAAACAGCACCACGCAAATCACCGGATATTTACCACCGAGTGAAGCGTCATAGGAGAGGATAGGAAAACCTTCTTCTTCAAGTTTTGCTATGGCTTCAACAACGGCAGGATAGCGGTTAAGTACTTCATCCGGGATAGCTGGCAGGCTGATGGATTCGGCAATGATGCGGTTTTTAATGTGGCGCTCAAAGACTTCAGACAAACCCTGCACGCGCGCTTCGTTTGCGGTGTTACCCGCAGACATGCCGTTGGATACATAAAGATTGCCAATGATGTTCATCGGAATATAAACCGTTTCCCGATCTGACTGGCGAATGAATGGCAGAGCACAAACTCCACGATCGCTGTTACCCGATTGCAGGTCAATCAAATCGCTGGCGCTCAGTTCCTGCTCAGGATCGTAGAATTTTCTAAGCCGTGGATCGAGGATACCCTCAGGCAGCGTGTCGTCCTCAGGGAGCGGGAACCATTTTTCATTGGGATAGTGAACAAAATCCCCGTTGGCAATGGATTTACCCAGCCAGAAATCAGCGAAAAAATAGTTGGTGGACAGACGTTCGAAATATTCACCAAGTGCTGAAGCAAGTGCCGCTTTTTTGCTGGCACCTTTGCCGTTGGTAAAACACAGCGGGCAGTCACGATCGCGGATATGCACTGACCAGACATGAGGGACCGGATTTAGCCACGAGGCTTCTTCAATATTGAAACCAAGATCCTGTAATTTTTGCTGAAAGCGTGCGATGGAATCTTCCAGCGCGGCGTCTTTGCCTGGAATATACGTTTGCGTCATAGTGCCCACTTGTTTGCGTTGTACCGAAAACGCGCCATGATACGGGGTTTAGGCGTGATGCGCTATCCGGCAAAAAATTCATCGTGGCTATTCTGTCGATGTCACCTGCTTTCTGAGAAGTGATAATCAGGCATCAATCAAGCTGCTTCACAACATATCGCTTTCAATACAACTCAGTTTACAAACTGTTGTGCAAAGGCGCGCATAACTGGTCGGCTTACCTGATTAAACATTGCAGCCCTGGCATGGCAGTGATAAAACCGACAGCAGAATCGAAATCGATTGATCTGAGAGTGGTGAGGGGAAATGAGTCAGGTTTTCAATTTTAGCTCTGGCCCGGCAATGTTGCCGGTGGAAGTATTGCAACGTGCTGAACAGGAACTCTGTAACTGGCAGGGGCTGGGGACATCGGTAATGGAGATCAGCCACCGCAGTAAAGAGTTTATTCAGGTTGCTGAAGAAGCCGAAAAAGATTTTCGCGATCTGCTAAATATTCCGCAGCATTACAAAGTATTATTTTGCCACGGAGGGGCCCGTGCGCAATTTGCTGCCGTTCCCATGAACCTGCTGGGAAATCATACTTCGGCAGACTATGTTGATGGTGGATACTGGGCGCACAGCGCCATCAAAGAGGCAGCCAGGTACTGCACGCCAAACGTTATTGATGCTAAAACGACGTGCAATGGTTTGCGGGCTATCACCCCAATGAGTGACTGGGCACTTTCTGATGATGCCGCCTATGTTCACTATTGTCCGAACGAAACCATTGACGGTATCGCTATTCATGAAGAGCCTGACTTCGGTGACAGAGTTGTGGTGGCTGATTTGTCGTCTACAATACTTTCCCAGCCGATTGATATTAACCGTTATGGCGTAATTTATGCCGGGGCGCAGAAGAACATTGGCCCGGCGGGTTTAACACTGGTTGTGGTGCGTGAGGATTTACTGGGTAATGCCCATAAAGCGTTACCTTCCATCCTTGACTACCAGGTGCTCAGTGATAACGATTCGATGTTCAATACCCCACCGACGTTCGCATGGTACCTTTCTGGCCTGGTGTTTAAATGGCTTAAGCAGCAAGGTGGTGTGACGGCGCTGGACCAACGCAATCAGGCGAAAGCGGACTTGCTCTATGGTGTCATTGATAAGAGCGATTTCTATCGTAATGATGTAGCCAGTCCAAACCGTTCGCGGATGAATGTGCCTTTCCAGCTGGTCGACTCAGCACTGGATAACGTTTTCCTCAAGGAATCCCTCGCTGCAGGTTTGCATGCGCTTAAAGGCCATCGCGTTGTGGGTGGCATGCGTGCCTCCATCTACAATGCTATGCCACTGGAAGGTGTTCAGGCTTTAACCGATTTTATGGTCGACTTTGAACGCCGTCATGGTTAAAAATAAGCCGTAATCTGGAAACAACTGAAACCTCGCGATGTTGCGGGGTTTCATTGCATTATATTTGGAGAAAATGTACCACATGCAGGAATCCCTCACGTTACAACCCATAGCACTTACAGATGGCACCATCAATTTGCCCGGTTCCAAAAGTGTTTCTAACCGTGCCTTGCTGCTGGCTGCACTGGCAAAAGGCACCACGCGCCTTACAAATCTGCTCGACAGCGATGATGTTCGCCATATGCTCAATGCACTTCACCTGTTGGGTGTTAATTACACGCTGTCTGATGATCGTAGGGTATGCGAAGTGATCGGGCGAGGGGGGGCGCTGCATACGGATAAAGCACTGGAACTGTTTTTGGGTAATGCCGGAACCGCAATGCGTCCTCTCGCTGCTGCGCTATGCCTGGGAAATAATGACATTGTCCTCACGGGTGAGCCAAGAATGAAAGAGCGCCCTATTGGGCACCTTGTTGATGCGTTGTGCCAGGGCGGGGCAACGGTGGATTATCTTGAGCAGCAGGGTTACCCGCCACTGCGTATTCGCGGCGGCTTTAGCGGCGGCGAGGTTTCTGTTGAGGGCAGCGTATCCAGCCAGTTTCTGACCGCGTTACTGATGATGGCTCCGCTGGCCAATAAAGAGACGAAAATTGTGATTAAGGGCGATCTTGTTTCGAAGCCCTACATTGATATCACCCTTAATATGATGAAAACCTTCGGTGTCGCGGTAAACAATGACAATTACCGTGAATTCCATATTGCGGCTAATCAACAGTATATCGCACCGGGTGAGTACCTTGTTGAGGGCGATGCTTCTTCTGCTTCTTATTTCCTCGCCGCAGCGGCGATCAGAGGCGGAACGATTAAAGTAACGGGCATTGGACGCAACAGTATGCAGGGAGATATTCGCTTTGCGGACGTACTGGAAAAAATGGGAGCCCGCATAGAATGGGGTGATGACTATATTTCCTGTACGCGTGGCGAGCTTTATGCCATCGATATGGATATGAATCATATTCCTGATGCGGCAATGACAATTGCTACCGTCGCGCTTTTTGCTGAAGGCACCACGGTAATGCGTAATATTTACAACTGGCGGGTTAAGGAAACTGACCGTCTGGCCGCGATGGCGACAGAACTGCGCAAGGTGGGTGCTGAAGTCGAAGAAGGACATGATTATATACGTATTACCCCACCGGACAGCCTCCAGCACGCCGAGATAGGCACCTACAACGATCACCGTATGGCAATGTGTTTCTCACTTGTCGCGCTTTCCTCAACGCCGGTAACGATCCTCGATCCAAAATGTACGGCAAAGACTTTCCCTGATTACTTCGAACAGCTGGCTCGCCTCAGTCAGCCCGCCTAATCTGCCAAACCACTGCGTGTTATGCAGTGGATTTGTCATTCAGATTATGCACCGCCAAAAATCACCCACCCCGACTGGAAAAGCCGATTAATTTAACTGTGCCGACACTTAAGGGGTAACGATTGGGGCTGTTGCAGCGTATAATGTGCCCCGATATTTGTCTGAGCAGATTCATCAGACCCCACCGACAGGAGAATGACATGACGGCTTTAGTCCCGGTGATCACTATTGATGGTCCTAGCGGTGCTGGCAAAGGGACTTTATGCAAAGCGATAGCCGAGGCGTTGCAATGGCATCTGTTGGACTCTGGCGCAATTTACCGCGTGCTGGCGCTGGCAGCCTTGCACCATCAGGTTGATATCACCTCAGAAGAGGCGCTGGTACCTATTGCAGCCCACCTGGATGTACGATTTGTCTCAACTGATGGTGAGATGGAAGTGATCCTTGAAGGAGAAAATGTATCGGGTGAAATCCGTACTCAGGATGTCAGCAACACCGCGTCGAAAGTGGCTGCATTTCCTCGTGTTCGTGAAGCGTTGCTGCGTCGTCAGAGAGCGTTTCGTGATGCACCCGGTCTGATTGCTGACGGACGGGATATGGGAACCGTCGTTTTCCCGGATGCACCGGTGAAAATTTTCCTTGATGCCAGCCCGGAAGAGCGTGCCCATCGGCGTATGCTACAGTTGCAGGATAAAGGCTTTAGTGTTAACTTTGATCGCCTTTTATCCGAGATAAAAGAACGTGACGAGCGGGATCGTAATCGTGCAATTGCGCCGCTACGTCCTGCTGCTAATGCGCTGGTGCTGGATTCTACCAGCATGACTATTGAGCAAGTTATTGAAACTGTGCTCGATCATGCGCGTAAAAAGCTTAGCGCGTTATAGCAAATACCGATTTTTTTAACCCTGTGACATGGATGTCATGGGGCATGTGAAACAACCCCACCCGGCAGGATGTCAGGTGGACGTTAAATTGAAGAATCATAAGATTATCAATATGACTGAATCTTTTGCTCAACTCTTTGAAGAGTCCCTGAAAGAAATCGAAACCCGTCCGGGTTCCATTGTTCGTGGTGTTGTTGTCGCTATCGACAAAGACGTCGTTCTTGTTGATGCAGGTCTGAAATCTGAATCTGCAATCCCGGCAGAGCAGTTCAAGAACGCAGCTGGCGAACTGGAAATCCAGGTTGGCGACGAAGTTGACGTAGCGCTGGATGCAGTAGAAGACGGCTTCGGTGAAACTCTGCTGTCCCGTGAGAAAGCTAAACGTCATGAAGCTTGGATCACGCTGGAAAAAGCTTACGAAGAGGCTGAAACTGTTACCGGTGTTATCAACGGCAAAGTCAAGGGCGGCTTCACTGTTGAGCTGAACGGTATTCGTGCGTTCCTGCCAGGTTCTCTGGTTGATGTGCGTCCGGTGCGCGATACTCTGCACCTTGAAGGCAAAGAGCTGGAATTTAAAGTAATCAAGCTGGATCAGAAGCGTAACAACGTGGTGGTATCACGCCGTGCGGTTATCGAATCTGAAAACAGCGCAGAGCGCGATCAGCTGCTGGAAAATCTGCAGGAAGGCATGGAAGTCAAAGGTATCGTTAAGAACCTTACTGACTACGGTGCATTCGTTGATCTGGGCGGCGTTGACGGCCTGCTGCACATCACTGACATGGCATGGAAACGCGTTAAGCATCCAAGCGAGATTGTCAACGTTGGCGACGAAATCACTGTCAAAGTGCTGAAGTTCGACCGCGAGCGTACCCGTGTATCTCTGGGACTGAAACAGCTGGGCGAAGATCCATGGGTCGCTATCGCTAAGCGTTATCCTGAAGGCACCAGGCTGACTGGTCGTGTGACTAACCTGACTGATTACGGCTGCTTCGTTGAAATCGAAGAAGGCGTGGAAGGTCTGGTACACGTTTCAGAAATGGACTGGACCAACAAAAACATTCATCCGTCCAAAGTGGTTAACGTTGGCGATGTTGTTGAGGTTATGGTGCTGGATATCGACGAAGAACGTCGTCGTATCTCTCTGGGTCTGAAGCAGTGCAAATCTAACCCATGGCAGCAGTTCGCAGAAACTCACAACAAGGGCGACCGCGTTGAAGGCAAAATCAAGTCTATCACTGACTTTGGTATCTTCATCGGCCTGGACGGCGGCATCGACGGTCTGGTTCACCTGTCTGATATCTCCTGGAACGCGACCGGAGAAGAAGCCGTTCGTGAATACAAGAAAGGCGACGAAATCGCTGCCGTGGTTCTGCAGGTTGACGCAGAGCGTGAGCGTATCTCCCTTGGCGTTAAGCAACTGGCAGAAGATCCGTTCAACAACTACATCTCTCTGAACAAGAAAGGTGCTATTGTTAACGGTAAAGTAACTGCTGTTGACGCTAAAGGTGCTACAGTTGAACTTGCTGACGGCGTTGAGGGTTACCTGCGCGCTTCAGAAGCTTCTGTTGATCGCGTAGAAGACGCAACGCTGGTTCTGAATGTTGGCGACGATGTTGAAGCCAAATTCACCGGTGTTGACCGTAAAAACCGCGTTGTCAGCCTGTCTGTACGTGCTAAAGACCAGGCAGACGAGAAAGAAGCCATCAACACTGTTAATGCTAAACAGGAAGAAGGTAATTTCTCTAACGCTATGGCTGAAGCATTCAAAGCAGCTAAAGGCGAGTAATAGCGATTGCATCAGGGTGACAACATCTGTCGCCCTGAAATAGCCGTTACTGTCAGAACTTTTCCATTCATGGAATTAACCGGAGGATTTATGACCAAGTCAGAACTGATAGAAAGACTTGCTGGCCAGCACTCTCATATTCCGGCAAAAGTCGTTGAGGATGCGGTTAAAGAAATGCTGGAGCACATGGCCACTACACTGGCGCAGGGCGAACGCATTGAAATCCGGGGTTTCGGCAGTTTTTCTTTGCACTATCGCGCGCCTCGCACTGGCCGTAACCCAAAAACGGGTGACAAAGTGGAGTTGGAAGGGAAGTATGTTCCTCACTTCAAGCCGGGCAAAGAGCTACGCGATCGCGCAAATATCTACGGCTAAGGCTTTCGGATTAGCGCGCTAAATGACACGCTGGTTATCAACCAGCGTCGTGTCGAAAACCCCACTTCTGTGGGGTTTTTTTTTGGCGCAACCGCAATTTTCTCCTTTCACATGACCTGAATTTCCTCTGTCAGCTATGTCCAAAGCGTGCCGGAGAGAACGGAACTTCGGGAGCTTGCCCGAAAAAAATGGGTCTGTAGTGCACGGTGCGGTGACTTTACTGCGGTATCGCTCTGGATTATAAGTTTCTTTGGCTGCCCAGGCGTGGCAAGTAGCGCACACTTCGTATGACAGAAAACAGGAGTGTCTGCCATGCCTTACAGTCTCAGCAGACTGGCGATGTGGATAATTATTGCGACGTTGCCTCTCAACATACTTCCACGGTTACCCGGAGATAAATATGATCCGCTACTGATGGCGGTTGCATTCATTCTGGGCCTGAGCCGTGTCAGGTGCCTGAGGGAGCCAGCCATTATACTGCTGCTGTTGGTTTGGGCAGTGTCACCCGCAAGGAGCTTACTGAAACAAACCACCGCCCTCACTGCACGACCGCAGGAGGTGACCGTACAGATTGAACGGATGCACTCAAAGCGGATGAAATTGCGCATAATTCGCGCAGCAGGGAAGCTGGTATTCCCTCCTGTCCATGCTATGGTGAGCCTGCCAGAAAACGCGCCGTCATTTTGCGCTGGTCAGCGTTGGAAAATGAAACTGCGGCTGAGAGCTGTCCACGCCAACTTAAATGAGGGAGGGTTTGACTCCCAAAAATATGCTGTAGCCAACAGCGTGCCACTAACCGGTAAAATACTGGCTTTACAGCCACTGAAAAAAGGCTGTAGCTGGCGTCAGTGGATTATTCTCCAAAGCCAGAATTACTATCACAGTCTTGCCTGGCAGGGGATTATTTCGGCACTGGCATTTGGCGAACGCGGCGATATCAGCCCTGAGATAAATCAGCTGTTGAGGGAAACCGGGACGGCTCATCTGATGGCCATTTCAGGAATGCACATCAGCCTGGCGGCCAGCTTTGGCTGGTTACTGGCGCGCTGTATCCAGCTGATATTTCCTGCTCACTTGATTGGCTATCGTTTTCCACTCATTTTAAGCCTGATTGTGGCAATGGTTTACACCTGGCTTTCTGGCGGCAACCCGCCGTCAGTGCGCGCGATGCTGGCGCTAAGTGTCTGGAGTACTCTGCGGCTACGCGGTAGATGCTGTAACAATTGGCAGGTATGGCGTGTTTGCATAGGGGCTATTCTCTTCTTTGATCCGTTGAGTATTCTCTCTGACAGTCTGTGGTTGTCAGCCATGGCAGTGGCAGGCTTACTGTGCTGGTATCACTGGTTTCCCCTTCCCGGACGTTTCGCGGTAAAAAGGCGTTGGTTGCCACTACAGCTGCTTCATCTGCAACTGGGTATATTTCTGCTGCTGATGCCGTTACAAATGCAGATTTTTCATGGTATCAGCGTCAGTGCGCTGATAGCCAATCTGTGGGCAGTACCGTCAGTCACCCTTGTTACCGTTCCGCTGATCCTCTGTGCCGTGATGTGTCATGCGCTAACACCGGTCAGTCAGTGGCTGTGGTGGCTGGCCGACAAAACCCTCATGTTGATTTTTACCCCGCTGGCCTTGTTGCCAGCGGGTTGGTTGCCGGTAAGTGATTCGGCCCTGTGGTTTAGCGCATTCACCCTGATGCTGATTTTTACGTGGCGTCTGGGATGGTTGAGTCGTTCTCCCATCACGCTTCTGAGTCTTTGCATTGCCTGTGTTTGCTGGCGTATTGCCGTCCGTCTACCTGAATGGCGGGTTGACATGCTGGATATCGGACATGGTTTATCGGTAGTGATTTCCCGTCATGGTAAAGCGATGGTCTATGACACGGGTAATCGTTGGGAAGGGGGGGATGCGGCAACAGGACAGATTTTGCCCTGGCTAAACTGGCAGGGACTTGAAGTAGAGCAAATTATTCTCAGCCACAATCATCTTGATCACACTGGCGGACTGGAAAGCTTACAGAAAGCGTTTCCGCATGCGGTGTCACGAAGTGAAACGGGCAGAGCCGGCCATTTGCCCTGCCACAGTGGCATAAAATGGCAATGGCAGTCGTTACATTTTGAGGTGCTGTGGCCAGACAGGGGCGAAATGCAATCTGGCAACAATCAATCCTGCGTTATCATGGTAAGCGATGGAAAATGGCGGGTACTGCTGACAGGGGATATCGAGTCACCCGCAGAGCTGAAAATGGTCAGTCGATATCGCCACAGTCTGAAAGCGGATGTCCTGCAGGTGCCTCATCATGGCAGTAGGACTTCATCTTCTCCGCCACTGTTGAGGGCCGTGGCGGGAGAGGTAGCCCTGGCTTCTGCCGCACGCTACAGCGCCTGGAAACTGCCTGCAGAACGCATTATCAAGCGTTACACCGATTATCGCTATCGCTGGTCAGATACCGCCAAAGATGGACAGATAAGCGTACAATTTTTCTCCAGAAACTGGCAGGTATCCGGGTTGAGAGCGCAAATATTACCCCGTTGGTATCATCAGTGGTTTGGCGTACCACGTTATTCCAGGTAGAATGAGCGGCTATTTCAATTGAACTGGTTAAATAATGCATCTGGATAAAGATCTCTCCACCTGGCAGACATTCCGCCGTCTCTGGCCGATGATCAAGCCATTCAAAACAGGGATATTTGTATCTTCCGTGGCTCTGGTGATTAACGCGGCGGGAGATGTATTGATGATGTCATTGCTTAAACCGTTGCTTGATGATGGCTTTGGTAAAGCAGATCCTTCTGTATTGCTCTGGATGCCGCTGGCGGTTATTGGTCTGATGCTGGTACGCGGAGTAACCAGCTATATTTCAAGTTACTTTATTTCGTGGGTTTCGGGCAATGTGGTGATGTCGATGCGTCGCCGTCTGTTCAGCCATATGATGGGAATGCCGGTTGCCTTTTTTGACCAGCAGTCTACCGGAACGTTGCTTTCGCGCATTACCTATGATTCTGAACAGGTTGCGTCGTCTTCTTCAAGTGCGCTGGTGACCGTGGTGCGTGAAGGCGCTTCAATTATCGGCCTGTTTGTCATGATGTTTTACTACAGTTGGCAGCTATCGATAATCCTGATTGTTCTGGCCCCCGTTGTCTCATTTGCCATACGCTATGTGTCAAAACGCTTTCGTAACATCAGTAAAAATATGCAAAACACCATGGGTCAGGTAACGACCAGTGCAGAGCAGATGTTAAAAGGTCACAAAGAAGTGCTGATATTTGGTGGACAGGAAATTGAAAGCGAGCGGTTTGATCGTGTCAGTAACCACATGCGCCAGCAGGGGATGAAACTGGTTTCTGCCTCATCGATTTCCGATCCGATTATTCAGATCATTGCCTCACTGGCCCTCGCCTTTATCCTGTATGCAGCAAGTTTTCCGGGGGTAATGCAGACGTTGACTGCCGGTACCATCACGGTTGTTTTTTCCTCGATGATTGCTCTGATGCGCCCACTGAAATCGCTGACTAACGTTAATGCACAATTTCAGCGTGGCATGGCCGCCTGTCAGACGCTGTTTTCCATTCTGGACAGCGAGCAGGAAACGGACAGCGGCAGTCGCACCATTGACCGTGCAAAAGGCGATGTGGAGTTTCGCAATGTCACTTTTACCTATCCCGGTCGTGACATTCCGGCGCTGAAAAATATCAACCTGTCCATTCCTGAAGGAAAAACGGTGGCGTTGGTGGGGCGTTCCGGCTCCGGTAAATCGACCATCGCCAGCCTGATGACCCGTTTTTATGATATCCAGCAGGGCGAAATTCTGATGGATGGTCACGATCTGCGGGAATACACTCTGCGCTCTCTGCGAAATCAGGTTGCGCTGGTCTCCCAAAATGTCCATCTGTTTAATGATACCGTTGCCAATAATATCGCCTATGCACGCGCTGAGCATTACAGCCGTGAAGATATTGAGAAAGCAGCCGTAATGGCTCATGCGATGGACTTTATCAACAAGATGGATAACGGCCTCGACACGGTTATTGGTGAGAACGGTGTGCTGCTCTCCGGCGGCCAGCGCCAGCGCATTGCCATTGCGCGCGCATTGCTGCGTGACTGTCCAATCCTGATCCTTGATGAGGCAACCTCCGCGCTGGATACGGAATCAGAACGGGCAATCCAGGCGGCACTGGATGAACTGCAAAAGAATCGCACCTCACTGGTCATTGCTCACCGCCTGTCAACCATTGAGAAAGCAGATGAGATTGTGGTGGTAGAGGATGGCCATATCGTTGAGCGCGGTAGCCATGCTGAACTGCTGGCGCATAAGGGTGCTTATGCTCAGCTGCACAAAATGCAGTTTGGCAATGATTGACCGGGTGTGGAGCGGCCGCTCAGCGCTATATCTGCTGTTGCTGCCACTGAGTTGGCTGTACGGGCTGATTGCCACTCTGATCCGTTTCAGCTACCTGCTGGGCTGGCGCAAGGCCTGGCGGGCGGCCGTGCCGGTGGTGGTGGTGGGCAATCTCACGGCGGGGGGCAATGGCAAAACGCCGGTGGTAATCTGGCTGGTTCAGGCGTTGCAACAGCGTGGTCTGCGCCCTGGTGTGGTTTCGCGCGGTTATGGCGGCAAGGCGGAAGGTTATCCACTGGTGTTAAACGACCGTACCACCACCGCTCAGGCCGGAGATGAACCGGTGCTGATTTATCAGCGTACCGGTGTTGCCGTGGCTGTTTCTCCACGCAGAAAAGAAGCCGTGCAGGCGTTGCTGGCTGGCGGTGAAATTGATGTAATTATCACCGACGATGGTCTGCAACATTATGCTTTGGCGCGGGATCTTGAGATTGTGGTGGTGGATGGACAGCGGCGTTTTGGAAATGGCTGGTGGCTACCCGCAGGGCCGATGCGTGAACGGGCCTCCCGGCTTAAAAGCGTGGATGCGATTATTACCAACGGTGGTGAAGCGCTGGCGGGTGAACTGCCGATGCGTCTGGTGCCGGGTGATGCGGTGAACCTGAGAACAGGTGAAATCTGTACGCTGAACGCACTGGAAAATGTGGTGGCAATGGCCGGTATTGGGCATCCTCCCCGCTTTTTTTCCACCCTGCGTCAGCAGGGGCTGATTCCGATCAGGGAAGTCCCGTTTGCCGATCATCAGCACTACTCGTACATACAGCTGGCTTCGCTGGTAGCGGAAGATCAGGTGCTGCTGATGACGGAAAAAGATGCGGTGAAGGCCCGCGCCTTCGCGGCAGCGAACTGGTGGTATCTGCCTGTGGAGGCTCAGTTGCCCGTTTCGGCAAGTGAAGCGTTACTGGATAGCATTGTCGCGCTTGAGACTAAACCGTTCTGAATAAAGCTACTAAACTGAACGGATCTTTTTGATGAAGGTTCGTTATGGCTGTTCTCTCTCTTTCTCTACGCCAGGCACGTCACCTGCAACTTGCTGCCCAGGGGTTGCTTCGGCCTGCTGGCCGAAAAGCCTGTTCTGATGATCTTATCAGCGCTATTCGCCAGATGTCTCTGTTGCAGATTGATACCATCCACGTAGTGGCCCGCAGTCCTTATCTGGTGCTGTTCAGCCGACTGGGTGAATACCCGCAGTGCTGGCTGGAAGAGGCCTTATCGACAGGCAGACTGTTTGAATATTGGGCGCACGAAGCCTGTTTTATCCCCATTGAGGACTATGCCCTTTTTCGTCACCGTATGCTTACCCCCCGTTATCCTGACTGGAAATATAACCGTGAATGGGTGGCAACCTGGCAGCATGAAATCAGCGCACTGCTGGAACATATCAGTAAAAATGGACCGGTGAGATCGGCAGATTTTGCCAGCCCACCCGGGCAAAAACCGGGCTGGTGGGCATGGAAGCCGCAAAAGCGCCACCTGGAAAACCTGTTCAGTGCGGGTGAGCTGATGGTAAAGGAGAGAAGGAATTTTCAGCGCGTGTACGATCTGCGTCAAAACGTGCTGCCGGCGTGGAATGATGCACTGCAAACCCTGGATGAGGAACAGGCGGTTCGGCAGATGCTGCGTAACAGCGCGGCGAGTCTGGGCATTTTTCGCACTAACTGGCTTGCTGATTACTACCGGTTAAAAGGTGCGCCCGTTAAGGATACTGTTGCCAGATGGCGGGCATCAGGGGAGATCTTGCCGGTCAACGTGGAGACACTGGGCGAGTGTTATCTGTATCAACCGCGACAGACAGATCCTGAAGTGATGCCAGATGCCACCCATACCACGCTACTTTCTCCTTTTGATCCGCTGGTCTGGGACCGTAAGCGTGCACGGGAGCTGTTTGGCTTTGATTACCGGCTGGAATGTTACACGCCGGAAGAAAAACGTCAGTATGGCTATTTTGTTCTGCCGGTGTTGCACCGTGGTGCGCTGAAAGGTCGACTGGACGCAAAAATGCTACGTAAAGAAAAAACGCTGTTAATCAAACAGTTCTGGTTACAACCTGATGTAAAGATTAGCCAGCGCCTGCTGGATGATGTACGACTCGCCATTGTGCGTTTTGCCCGTTGGCAGAGTGCGGAAGTCGTGCGGTTGGAAAAATTACCGCATGAAATGGCGGAGGCCTGGCCAAAAAGCTGGATGGTGTAACCGTTGTTCGGGGAGGGTAACTTTCCGCAGGCGAGCTGTGATATTCTGACCGCCTGTCTGACCGGTTCCATAAGGGAGATACCATGGATCATCGTTTACTTGAAATTGTCGCCTGTCCTGTGTGTCACGGCAAACTGTACTACAGCAAAGATCAACAGGAACTTATCTGCAAACCGGATGGTCTGGCTTATCCGGTACGTGACGGTATTCCCGTGCTGTTGGAAACCGAAGCGCGCTCACTTCGCCTTGAAGAGAGCCATCCATGAGTTTTATTGCCATTATACCAGCCCGTTTTGCGTCCACGCGGCTGCCCGGAAAGCCACTGGTCGATATTCATGGCAAACCGATGGTGGTGCATGTAATGGAACGTGCGCTCGAATCGGGTGCTGACAGAGTGATTGTAGCAACAGACAATCAGGACGTGGCGCGGGCAGTGGAACAGGCAGGTGGTGAGGTTTGTATGACGCGCGCCGATCATCAGTCCGGGACTGAGCGGCTTGCCGAAGTGATCGGCCACTATCAGTTTGCTGATGACACCATTATTGTCAATGTGCAGGGCGATGAGCCGATGATCCCCCCGGTGATCATTCGTCAGGTGGCCGATAATCTGGCCAAAAGTACCGCCGGTATGGCCACGCTGGCGGTGCCTGTGACGTCAGCAGAAGAAGCCTTCAACCCCAATGCGGTTAAGGTTGTAAAGGATGCACAAGGTTATGCGCTCTATTTTTCCAGGGCAACCATCCCCTGGGATCGGGAGCGTTTTGCCACTTCCCGTGAGGCGATCGGCGACCATTTCCTGCGCCACATTGGTATTTATGGTTATCGGGCGGGCTTTATTCGTCGCTATGTCAGCTGGCAGCCCAGCCCGTTGGAACACATCGAGCTGTTGGAGCAGCTGCGCGTGTTGTGGTATGGCGAAAAAATTCATGTGGATGTTGCTAAAGCGATCCCAGGCGTAGGCGTTGATACGCCGGAGGATCTGGCCCGCATCCGGGCTGAAATGCAGTAATGCTTTGGGGCCTTTCTGGCCCCTGTCTGTTCTTTATATTTGCTCCGGGGATAACAAAGCAGAGCCGGTCCTGTCCGGTCTGACTAAGGAGCCACAGATGGAACAACTTCGTTCAGAATTGTCGCTGGTGCTGGGAGAGACGTTAAGCCGCCTTGAATGCATCAGTGAACACCCCCCCTACAGCCTCTGGTCGCTTTATGATGGTCAGGGGCATTCGCTACCTCTGGTGGCAAAATACTTTAATATCAAAGGAATAGCCACTCAGGAAGCGTATAAACTGTCGATGCTTGCGCGAGAAAGCGTTGTTCGTATACCGACGGTTTATGGACTGGTTGTCAGCCAGCAGCAACCCCAGCATGAGGTGCTGCTGATGCAGCGAATGGGGGGCGTGTCGGCGGAAGCGCCCACCCGCACGCCACAGCGCTGGCTTCAGTTGCAGGGGCAGATTGTCGAAGCGATGCTGGCCTGGCACCGGATAGACAGCCATGGTCTGGTAGGCAACGTCGACAGTACACAAGAAAACCACTGGTCTGCCTGGTATGCGCAGCGGGTGGAGACGCTGTGGTCGGTGTTGAGTCTGATGCGACCGCAAACGCTGAGTGTGGAAAACTGGCAGATATTGTTTCGCAGCAGACAGGAGCTGGCGCGGTTGTTTGAGGATTTTGGCGATCCCTGCGTGATGATCCACGGGGATCTTAGGCTACGCAATATGCTCAGGCATCCCCGCCGCGATGAACTGCTGTCATTTATTAATCCAGCCCCCATACTATGGGCTCCCCGTGAATATGAACTGTTCCGGCTGGGTGAGGAAGCACCGTCGGAAGCCCTGTTTTTCCACTATCTGAAGCAGGCCCCGGTCGCCGAAGGTTTTATCGCCCGTCGCTGGTTGTATACCCTTTGGGATGAAATGGAACAGCTGATCCATACCGGCAGATTTAACCGCGACCGTGTTGAGCGAGCCGCTCACGCATTACTCCTCTGGCTTCACTGAGGCAGAAGAGGTCATCCGCTGCCAGAGGCGGCCAAGCATCTCATACATCGCGGTCTCACTGTGACTCAGCCACAATGGCGATGGGATTGCTTTTTCCCAGAAATTTAACGGCGAAGAGATAGCCAGTTGATTGGCTGGTGCAGGGAAGGGATTAAGTCCCTGTTGACGGAAGAAGATCATTGCCCTGGGCAAATGTGAAGCCGACGTCACCAGCAGGAAAGGATGATGACCAACGACTTTAGCCACTTCATTCGCTTCCTGCCTGGTATCGCGCGGCCTGTCCAGCGTAATAATTTCACTGGCAGGCACCCCCAGTGACTGCGCCACGCGGGACGTCACCTCTGCCGAGCTGAGCGGATTATGCTGTGCCTTTGCCCCGGTAAAAATCATCTTTGCCCCCGGATTCTCACGCCAAAGACGAATTCCCTCCGTCAGTCGCGGCAGACTATTGTTGAGCATATTGGCACTGGGAGCCCAGTTAGCATCCCAGGTGTAGCCGCCGCCAAGCACCACCACATAATCTATTTTTTGCTGTTGTTGCCAGGTGGGATAGCGGTTTTCTGTCGGCCTGAGCAGGCCGTCGGCCACCGGTTGCAGGCTGAGCAATATCAATATCAGCCAGGTGCATGAGAGGATAATTTTGCCTGTTTTCTGCCAGCGGCTGAACCAGAGTAGCAAAAGCCCAGCCGTCATGAGCATCAGCAGCAGAGGTAGGGGTAATAACAGGCTGCCGATCACTTTTTTAAGTACGAAAAGCATGAAAACAGACTCCGTTTGTCCGAAAAAACATCACCCGAAATCGAAGCGGTGACTGAAAGGTTCATTATCTGCCAGTGTATGCCAAAATAGACCGCAGATTCATCCAATGCACAGCCCGGAGCCTGACCATGCAGGATCGCAACTTTGATGATATCGCGGAAAAATTTTCGCAGAATATCTACGGTACCACCAAAGGCCGTATCCGCCAGGCCATTGTCTGGCAGGAGCTGGATGAAATCCTGCCTACGTTGCCTGACAGGCCATTGCAGATCCTCGACGCGGGGGGAGGGGAAGGGCAAACCAGTTGTCAACTTGCCGCGAGGGGGCATCAGGTTTTACTTTGCGATTTGTCTGAAGAGATGTTGCAACGCGCCCGCGCTTTTGCGTTGGAAAAAGGGGTGGGCGATAACATGCAATTCAAACAAATTAGCGCACAACAGGTCGGTCAGGATTTGGATAAGCCCGCCGATCTGGTATTGTTTCACGCGGTGCTTGAATGGGTGGCAGAGCCGCAAGCGGTTCTTGCCGCCTTATATGATGTGCTGCATCCGGGCGGCGTGCTGTCGTTAATGTTCTACAACGTCAATGGGTTGATGATGCAGACGCTGGTCCTCGGCAATTTTGGCTATATGCAGGCAGATTTGCGTAAAAGGAAGCGAAAAACGTTGTCACCGGATTACCCACGCGAACCGGAACAGGTTTATCGCTGGCTGGAAGAGGCCGGATTTAGCGTGGAAAATAAAACCGGCATTCGCGTTTTCCACGACTATATGCGTGATAAGCACAAACAGACTGAACGCTTTGAGGAAATTCTGGCGCTGGAAAAACGCTTCTGCCGCCAGGAGCCATTTTTAAGCCTGGGCCGTTATATCCATGTGACAGCACGGAAACCCATAAACAGGAACAACCATGAGTGAATTTTCCCAGACTGTACCGGAACTGGTTGCCTGGGCGCGAAAAAATGATTTTTCTGTCACGTTGCCCACCGAACGTCTGACTTTTTTACTGGCTATCGCCACCCTTAACGGTGAACGGATGGATGGCGAAATGAACGAAGGCGAACTGACCGATGCCTTTCGTCACGTCAGTGAAGGATTTGAGCAGTCCAGTGAAACTGTCGTGGTTCGTGCCAATAATGCCATTAATGATATGGTGCGCCAGCGTCTGCTTAATCGCTTTACCAGTGAACACGTTGAAGGTAATGCCATTTATCGTCTGACACCGCTGGCGATAGGCATCACTGATTATTATATTCGCCAGCGGGAATTTTCCACCCTGCGTCTTTCCATGCAGTTGTCGATTGTTGCCGGTGAGCTGAAACGTGCGGCCGATGCGGCTGACGAGGATGGCGATGATTTTCACTGGCACCGCAATGTGTTCGCGCCGCTGAAATATTCTGTGGCAGAAATTTTCGACAGTATCGATATCTCCCAACGCATCATGGATGAGCAGCAGCAGCTGGTTAAGGACGATATCGCTCAGTTATTGAATAAAGACTGGCGTGCGGCGATATCCAGCTGCGAGCGGTTGCTCAGTGAAACTTCCGGTACGCTGCGCGAATTGCAGGATACGCTGGAAGCCGCGGGGGACAAGCTACAGGCCAATCTGTTGCGCATTCAGGATGCGACCCTGAGCAGCCCGGACCTGGGCTTTATCGATAAGCTGGTCTTCGACCTGCAAAGCAAACTGGACCGTATTATCAGCTGGGGCCAACAGGCGATCGATCTGTGGATTGGCTATGACCGCCACGTGCACAAGTTTATCCGCACGGCCATCGATATGGATAAGAACCGCGTGTTCGCCCAGCGTCTTCGCCAGTCAGTGCAGAGCTATTTCGACGCGCCCTGGGCACTGACCTATGCCAATGCGGATCGTCTGTTTGACGTGCGTGATGAAGAACTGACGCTGCGTGATGAGGAAGTGACCGGTGAGCTGCCCTCCGAACTGGAATACGAAGAGTTCAATGAAATTCGTGAACAACTGGCAGCGATGATTGAAGACGCGCTGGCTTTTTACAAAGTGCAGCAGAAGCCGCTCAATCTGGGCGAGGTGATGCGCGAATACCTGACGCAGTATCCCCGCGCCCGTCATTTTGATGTGGCAAGAATCGTTGTCGATCAGGCCGTGCGTTTAGGCGTGGCCGAGGCCGATTTCTCCGGCCTGCCCGCTGAGTGGCAGGTCATTAATGATTACGGAGCCAAGGTACAGGCGCATGTCATCGATAAATATTGAACAAGTGATGCCGGTAAAACTGGCCCAGGCACTGGCAAATTCGCTCTTTCCGGCGCTGGACAGCCAGCTGCGTGCCGGTCGCCATATTGGCATTGAAGAACTGGACAATCACGCCTTTCTGATGGACTACCAGGAGTATCTGGAGGAGTTCTATGCGCGTTATAACGTTGAGCTGATCCGCGCGCCGGAAGGTTTTTTTTATCTGCGTCCCCGTTCCACCACGCTGATCCCGCGTTCGGTGCTCTCCGAGCTGGACATGATGGTTGGAAAAATCCTCTGTTATCTTTATCTCAGCCCGGAAAGGCTGGCCAATGAGGGAATTTTCACCCAGCAGGAACTGTACGATGAACTGCTGTCGCTGGCCGATGAAAGCAAATTGTTGAAGCTGGTCAATCAGCGTTCTACCGGTTCCGATCTCGATCGTCAGAAGCTGCAGGAAAAAATGCGCGCCTCGTTAAACCGTTTGCGCCGTCTGGGAATGGTGTGGTTTATGGGGAACGACAGCAGCAAATTCCGCATTATTGAGTCGGTGTTCCGTTTTGGAGCGGATGTGCGTAGTGGTGATGATGCCCGCGAGGCGCAGTTGAGAATGATCAGGGATGGTGAAGCCATGCCGGTAGAGGGTGGGCTTGCCCTGAACGATGAAAGCGATGAGGACGGTGCAACGTCCGATAACGCGGAGAATGATAATGATTGAACGCGGTAAATTTCGCTCTCTGACGCTGGTTAACTGGAACGGTTTTTTCGCCCGGACGTTTGATCTTGATGAGCTGGTCACCACCCTGTCCGGGGGGAATGGTGCGGGTAAGTCCACCACTATGGCGGCCTTTATTACCGCATTAATTCCCGATCTGACATTGTTGCATTTTCGTAACACTACCGAAGCTGGTGCCACATCAGGCTCCCGTGATAAAGGGCTGCACGGTAAACTGCGTCCGGGCGTCTGCTATGCGGCGCTGGATGTGATCAATTCTGTTCATCAGCGTGTCATTGTCGGTGTCCGTTTGCAGCAGGTTGCCGGACGCGATCGTAAAGTGGATATCAAACCCTTCAGCATTCATGGTCTGCCAACCTCTCTCAATCCGACTGAGGTGCTGACGGAGACGGTAAATGCCCGCCAGGCGCGCGTGCTGCCGCTGAATGAACTGAAAGAGAAGTTTGAGGGGATGGAAAGCGTTCAGTTCCGTCAGTTCAGTTCGATAACCGACTATCATTCGCTGATGTTCGACCTGGGCATTGTGGCCCGTCGTCTTCGTTCTGCCGCCGATCGCAGCAAATATTATCGCCTGATTGAAGCCTCACTTTATGGTGGGATCTCCAGTGCCATTACCCGTTCACTGCGTGACTACCTGCTGCCGGAAAACAGCGGCGTACGAAAAGCGTTCCAGGATATGGAAGCGGCGCTACGTGAAAACCGTATGACGCTGGAAGCCATCCGCGTTACGCAGTCTGACCGCGATTTGTTTAAGCATTTGATCTCGGAAGCGACCAGCTATGTGGCCGCCGACTATATGCGCCATGCCAATGAGCGGCGGGTCCATCTTGACGGGGCGATGCTACAGCGTGGTGAACTGTTTGGCAGCCGTCGTCAGCTGGCGACTGAACAGTACCGCCATGTCGAAATGGCGCGTGAGCTGGGAGAGCATAACGAGGCAGAAAGCGATCTGGAAACGGATTATCAGAGCGCCAGTGATCACCTGAACCTTGTGCAGACGGCAATGCGTCAGCAGGAAAAAATTGAACGCTATGAAGGCGATATCGATGAGTTAGCTTATCGTCTGGAAGAACAGAACAGCGTGGTGGAAGAAGCACGGGACGTTCAGGAAGAGAATGAAGCGCGTGCCGAGGCCGCAGAACTCGAAGTTGATGAACTAAAAAGTCAGCTGGCGGATTATCAGCAGGCGCTGGATGTACAGCAAACACGCGCTATCCAGTATCAGCAGGCGCTTGCCGCTCTGCAACGTGCACAACAGGTTTGTCAGACGCCCGATCTGAACGTGGATAATGCTGAAAGCTGGCAGGAAACCTTTCGGGCAAAAGAGCAGGAAGCCACCGACAGGCTGTTGATGCTTGAGCAGAAGATGAGCGTAGCCGAGGCGGCACACAGTCAGTTTGATTTGGCCCTTGATTTAGTTACCCGCATCGCCGGACCGGTTAACCGCAGCGATGCCTGGCAAACCGGACGTGAGCTACTTCGCGACGCCAGCAACCAGCGCTACCATGCTGAGCAGTTACAACCTCTGCGTGGCCGGCTGGCAGAGCTGGAACAGCGATTGCGTGAACAGCAGGATGCCGAACGACTGTTAAATGAGTTCAGCAAACGTCACGGGCAGCAATATCATCCGCAGGAGCTGGAGGCGCTGCAACATGAGTTGGAAGCGCAGATAGAACAGCTTTCTGAGAGCGTATCGCAAGCCGGTGAACGGCGCATGACAATGCGCCAGGAGCTGGAGCAGGTTCGTGAGCAAATTGCCCGCCTGACCAGGCAGGCTCCGCAGTGGCTGGCGGCACAGGACATTCTGACTCAGCTCAGTGAGCAAACGGGTCAGTCGCTGGAAAGCAGCCAGCAGGTCACTGAATTTATGCAGCAGCTGCTTGAGCGCGAACGTGAAACGACCGTTGAGCGTGATGAAGTCTCCAGCCGCAAACGTGAAGTTGAGAAGCAAATCGAGCGCTTCAGCCAGCCGGGAGGCGCGGAAGATCCCCGACTGAACACGCTTGCGGAACGGTTTGGTGGTGTGCTGCTGTCTGAAATTTATGACGATGTTACCATTGACGATGCACCGTATTTCTCGGCGCTGTACGGTCCGTCACGCCATGGCATCGTGGTTCCTGACCTGTCGCTGGTGCGTGACCTGCTGGAAGGCCTTGAAGATTGCCCGGAAGATCTTTATCTGATCGAGGGGGATCCGCAATCATTCGATGACAGCGTGTTTAACGTGGAAGAGCTGCAAAAAGCGGTGGTGGTTAAAGCGGGCGATCGTCAGTGGCGTTACTCCCGTTTTCCCAAAGTGCCACTTTTTGGTCGTGCGGCCCGTGAAAACCAGCTTGAGTTGCTGCACGCCGAGCGTGAAACTCTCGCGGAACGTTATGCCACGCTCTCGTTCGATGTACAGAAAACCCAGCGCCTGCATCAGTCTTTCAGCCGTTTTATTGGCAGTCATCTTGGGGTGGCTTTTGAGCCCGATCCTGAAGCACAAATCCGTACGCTGAGCAGTCGTCGTGGTGAGCTGGAAAGACAGCTGACTGCACATGAAAACGAAAACCAGCAGCAGCGTCAGCAATTCGAACAGGCGAAAGAGGGGGTTGCTCAGCTCAACCGGTTAATGCCGCGCGTGAGCCTGTTGATGGATGAAACGCTCCAGGATCGCTATGAGGAAATTCTTGAGCGGCTGGATGAAGCGCAGGAAGCCGCACGATTCCTGCAACAGCACGGCAACCATCTGGCGAAGCTGGAACCGCTGGTCGCAGTATTACAGAGCGATCCTGAGCAGCACGACCAGCTGAAACAGGACTACCAGCAGGCGCAGCAAATCCAGCGTGACGCCCGCCAGCAGGCTTTCGCCGTTACCGAAGTGGTGCAACGTCGTGCGCATTTCAGCTATGTTGATTCTGCCGGAATGCTTGATGGCAACAGCGATCTGAACGAAAAACTGCGGCAGCGTCTTGAACAGGCTGAATCTGAACGTGCCCGTGCCAGGGAGCGGTTGCGCGCCCACCAGGCACAGCTGACCCAGTATTCTCAGGTGCTGGCCTCCCTGAAAAGCGCTTATGATGCCAAACAGGATATGCTGAAAGAGTTGCATCAGGAAATGCAGGATATTGGCGTGCAGGCGGATGCCAGTGCAGAGGAGCGGTCTCGCCTGCGTCGTGATGAACTTTATTCAGCGCTGAGCAATAATCGCGCCCGCCGCAATCAGCTTGAGAAACAGCTAACTTTCTGTGAAGCTGAAATGGATGCGTTGCAGAAAAAACTGAAACGCGTTGAACGGGATTATCATCAGAGCCGTGAGCAGGTGGTGAGTGCAAAAGCGGGCTGGGTTGCGGTGCTACGGATGGTAAAAGACAATGGCGTTGAGCGTCGTCTCCACCGCCGTGAGCTGGCCTATATGGGCGGTGATGAGCTACGCTCTATGTCGGATAAAGCGCTGGGTGCGCTACGTCTGGCGGTAGCCGATAACGAGCATCTGCGTGATGTTCTTCGTCTTTCGGAAGATCCGAAACGCCCTGAGCGCAAAATCCAGTTCTTTATCGCGGTGTACCAGCATCTGCGTGAGCGTATCCGCCAGGATATCATCCGTACCGACGACCCGGTTGAAGCTATCGAGCAGATGGAAATTGAGCTTGGGCGTCTCACCGAGGAGCTGACCGCCCGCGAACAGATGCTGGCCATCAGTTCACGTAGCGTTGCAAATATTATCCGTAAGACCATTCAGCGCGAACAGAACCGTATTCGCCAGCTGAACCAGGGACTGCAAAGCGTCAGCTTTGGCCAGGTACAGAGCGTGCGTCTGAACGTCAACGTGCGAGAATCTCATGCCATGCTGCTGGATGTGTTGTCTGAACAGCACGAACAGCATCAGGATCTGTTTAACAGCCAGCGGCTGACCTTCTCTGAGGCGCTGGCGAAACTTTATCAACGTCTGAACCCGCAGATCGACATGGGCCAGAGGATGCCGCAGACCATCGGCGAGGAATTACTGGATTATCGCAATTATCTCGATATGGAAGTCGAGGTCAACCGCGGTTCTGATGGCTGGCTGCGTGCGGAGAGTGGGGCGTTGTCTACCGGTGAAGCGATTGGTACCGGCATGTCGATTCTGGTAATGGTGGTGCAGAGCTGGGAAGAAGAATCGCGCCGTCTGCGTGGTAAAGATATCTCTCCGTGCCGGTTGCTGTTTCTTGATGAAGCGGCCCGTCTGGATGCCAAATCCATTGCCACGCTGTTCGAGCTGTGCGATCGCCTGGAGATGCAGCTGATCATCGCGGCACCGGAAAATATCAGCCCGGAAAAAGGCACCACTTACAAGCTGGTACGTAAGGTGATAAACAATACCGAGCATGTGCATGTTGTTGGCCTGCGTGGTTTTGCGGCTGAGCCAACGGCGGCTAATTCTGCTGTTGCACCGGAAGACCGGCAGGCTTCTTCCTGAACAACACCACGGAAATAATCCGCTGGCAGATATAGAAAAAAAGATGTCAGCGCATTAATCTGAGAAATGGCGTTTGTGGTATTTACAATAAACACCGTTTTCTTTTTTCTGTAATTATAACAATGGCTAATCACCAGATGGTCATCGTTTCTTAAAGCACTTTACAGGGGGCAAGGGAAGTTGCTGGCAAAATCACTTTTTAAAAGAGTCATATTTTCAGGTGGTTGCCTGATATTGGTACCCGGGCTGATATTTTCAGCCGTGGCGGGTATTCCTCCGGTATCTGCACCTGTCAGCCCTGCGTACACGATTTCGCAGGCGCATAATCAGCTGCTTTCGGCCTTTCACAATGGCTTCCGGCCTGTTTTCCTCAGCGCGCTGGCACCGTTATATGCTGCTCATAATATGCAGTTGTTATGGCAGGATCGTGATGCGGTGCAGCAGTTTCAGCAACAGCTGGCGGAGGTGGCGATTTCTGGCGTCCAGCCACAATTCAGCAGCTGGGTAAAAATGCTGACCGATCCGGCAGTCACGGGTATGGCCCGTGATATTGTGTTGTCTGATGCAATGCTTGGTTACCTGCAATTTGTCTCTTCTGTACCGGTTAAGGGAGAAAACTGGCTTTACAGCAATGTACCTTATAAGCTCGACCTTCCACCGGTTGCGATGATTAATCAGTGGCAGCGTGCAACAGAGCAGGGAAATATCACTGCTTTCGTTCATTCTCTGGCACCTCAGCACCCGCAATATGCCCTGATGCATCAGGCACTGAAAACCCTGCTGGCAGATAATCGTCCATGGCCTCAACTGACAGGTGCGAAAACGTTGAAGCCCGGTCAGCTGAGTGATGATGTTCCGGCGCTGCGTGAGATCCTTACGCGCACCGGAATGATGATGCCGGGTAGCAAAACTCAACAGCCTGTTGACGAGGTAATTCCCACCACCAACGTACCGGCCGCGGCAGTGGATGAAGACGCGGTGGTCAGTCCTTCCGCAGCGGCACCGTCAGAAAATAACAGCGCCAATACGCCGCAACAGGTGGGGGGGGGCCAGGGAACGTTGGTACCGTCCGATCCCACCCACCTTTATTCCAACGATTTGGTTGAGGCGGTAAAACGCTTTCAACACTGGCAGGGGCTTGAAACTGACGCGGCGGTAGGCGCACGAACCCGTGAATGGCTGAATGCCTCACCACAACGACGGGCGTTACTGCTGGCTCTCAATATACAGCGTCTGCGCCTGCTGCCGGATGATATGCACAACGGCATTATGGTTAATATTCCCAACTATTCGCTGATTTACTATCTCAATGGTAATCAGATCCTCGCATCGCGGGTGATTGTTGGAAGACCTGACAGAAAAACGCCATTGATGCGAAGCGCACTGAACAACGTGGTGCTTAATCCCCCCTGGAATGTGCCGACTACGCTGGTGCGTCAGGATATCATTCCTAAAGTGAAGCAGGACCCTGGCTATCTCTACAAGCACAACTATACCCTGCTATCCGGCTGGAGCAGTGACGCACAGGTCATTGACCCCTCGACGATTGACTGGCAAATGGTGTCTGCGGCATCGTTTCCTTATCGCGTTCGCCAGGCGCCAGGCGCTACCAATTCGCTGGGCCTTTATAAGTTCAATATGCCCAGTTCTGATGCGATTTATCTGCACGATACGCCAAATCATAATCTGTTCCAGAAGGATATCCGTGCATTGAGTTCCGGCTGTGTACGGGTGAATAAAGCCTCAGACCTGGCTGACCTGTTGTTGCAGGATGTCGGGTGGAACAGCACGCGGATTTCCGGCACGTTGAAAACGGGAAATACACAATACATTCCGATTCGACACCGCATCCCGGTGAATCTTTACTATCTGACCGCCTGGGTGGCTGACGACGGTAAACCTCAGTATCGCACGGATATTTACAATTATGATCTCACGGCACGGTCCGGTGCCCAGGCGCTTACTGCTGCCAGCCAGTTATTGCTTTAATGCCTGATAATTCATACTTTAGTTTTTCGTGGTCCTGAGTGACAAAACATGGGGTGGAACAATAAAGGGATAAATTGTCCCACCCCGTCACACCGCAAGGGTTGACTCAGCAAATTCACCCGGTTATGGTTCCCGACTGTGACTGTTTTTCATCCTTCCTGAAAATTTATACCGGGTAACACAGATTGATGAATAATTTTAACCCTCGTCGCCGTAAATTGCTGGCTCTCGGTGGTGCTGCGTTAGGTTTAACGTTGCTTCCCGGAGCATCTTTCGCTTCGCTTTCCACTTCGCGCCCACGCATTCTGACGCTGAATAACCTGAACACGGGGGAGAGCCTGAAAACGGAGTTTTTTAACGGCAAAAGTTACGATAAAAATGAGTTGACGCGGCTTAACCATTTTTTCCGGGA
Source organism: Erwinia psidii (assembly GCF_003846135.1). Taxonomy (GTDB): domain Bacteria; phylum Pseudomonadota; class Gammaproteobacteria; order Enterobacterales; family Enterobacteriaceae; genus Erwinia; species Erwinia psidii. Next base: position 77,075 of record NZ_RHHM01000007.1, on the reverse strand, counting down.
TTATCGGGCAAACAAAACGCGCAATATTGACCCTCATCTTTTCGATCAACTCTACCGCCTGCAAACGATGCTGGATACCCGTAAGCCGGTTCAGTTGATTTCAGGCTACCGTTCTGTGGCCACCAATAATTTAATGCATGAACGCAGTAGCGGCGTGGCGAAACATAGCTACCACACGCTGGGGCAGGCGATGGATTTCCATATTGAAGGGATTTCATTAAGCAATATTCGTAAAGCCGCGCTTTCGATGAAGGCAGGGGGCGTTGGCTACTACCCCCGCAGCAATTTTGTGCATATAGATACCGGGCCGGTCCGCCACTGGTAATGGAAAAACCACTGGCCTTGCTGTCGGTGTGATGGAGAGTTATGAACTATCAAACTATTCCGGTTACTGCTTTTGACCAGAACTGCTCATTGATCTGGTGTCCCTCTACTTTGGAGGCGGCGGTGATTGATCCCGGCGGGGATATGGAAAAAATTCAGGCGGCGGTGGCGCAAAAGGGCGTAACCGTGACCCAGGTTCTGTTGACACACGGTCATCTTGACCATGTGGGGGTTGCTGGCGATGTGGCCGCATACTATCAGGTTCCGGTAACCGGTCCTCATCCCGCGGATGCTTTCTGGCTGGAGGCATTGCCGGTGCAAAGTCAGATGTTTGGCCTGCCAGACTGTACCCCTGTTACGCCCGATCGCTGGCTTGAAGAGGGCGAAAATGTTCAGGTGGGCAATATCACCCTCGATATTCTGCACTGTCCCGGCCATACGCCAGGCCACATCGTTTTTTTTGCCCGGAAAGAGCGCCTGCTGATTTCAGGTGATGTGATTTTCAACGGTGGCGTGGGGCGCACTGATTTTCCGCAGGGAAGTCACCGTGATTTGATTGCGTCGATTAAAGCTAAGTTGCTGCCGCTGGGTGATGATGTGACCTTTCTTCCCGGTCACGGCACGGTATCTACTCTGGGGCATGAACGTATTGCTAATCCGTTCCTGCAATGATGAAGTCGTTATCTTATGCAAAAAAAGCCTGCGTATTCGCAGGCTTTTTTAATGCAGCAATTTTTCATCCAACGGTAAAAAAACAAAAACGCAGCGCCTGTACCGGGATAGTTTTTAATGCGCGGCCTGGCAGTGGAGCAGCAGGCCCTGTCTGTTCAGTACATTACAATACGGCAACAATTGCTTCGCACAGCGGTGCCATGTTGTCTGGCGTCATACCTGCCACGTTAACGCGACCTGAATTCACGGCATAAACACCGAAATCTTCCCGCAGTCGCACGACCTGTTCTTTCGTCAGCCCACTGAATGAAAACATGCCATTCTGGTTGATAATAAAGCTGAAGTCACCTTCAGCGCCCTTTTCCTGAAGGGTATTGACAAACAGCTGACGCATACGATGAATGCGCTGACGCATGTCGGTGAGCTCCTGTTCCCACAAAGCACGCAGTGCCTCGTTACCGAGGATGGTTGCCACCACGGCAGCACCATGAGCCGGAGGGTTAGAGTAATTGGCGCGAATAGTGGCTTTAACCTGACTGAAGGCCGTGTCGGCAACGGCAGAAGCACTGGCGACAAGCGTTAATGCACCAACACGCTCGTTATACAGGCCAAAATTCTTCGAGTAAGAGCTGGCCACAATCAGTTCCTGATGGCTGGCAGCAAAAATGCGCAGGCCCTCGGCATCCTCTTCCAGACCGCGGGCAAACCCCTGATAGGCAAAATCAAACAGTGGCAGCCATCCATTACGTAGCGACATTTCTGCCAGCCGGGACCACTGTTCGGCGGTAGGATCAATACCGGTTGGGTTATGGCAGCAGCCATGAAACAGCACAATATCACCCGCACTGGCTGCGGACAGCGCCTCCTGCATCCCCGCAAAGTCCAGCGAATGGCTGGCCGCATCATAGTACTGGTATTCACAGACTTCCAGACCGGCAGACTCGAAGACATTTTTATGGTTTGGCCAGCTTGGATTACTGATCCACACACGTCTGGCGCTGGTCTGCGTGGCGATAAAATCAGCGGCGACACGCAGCGCTCCGGTGCCGCCGGGCGTTTGGGCTGTACGGGCACGTTTTGCACTGATAATGGCGTTATCTGCACCGAACAGTAACGCCTGCGTGCAGTGGGCAAAATCAGCCAGGCCATCAATACTCAGGTAGTTTTTTGTCTGTTCATTTTCCAGCAGATATTGCTCAGCTTTTTTTACGCTGGTCAGGACCGGTGTCTTGCCGGTTTCATCTTTGTATACGCCGATACCAAGGTTGATCTTGTTTGGACGGTCATCAGCGCGAAAGAGATCGGCTAAACCAAGAATGGGATCTGCGGGTGCAGCAGCAATACGTTCAAACATAGTCGAAGTCCGTTAACTTAAACTGAAGCGAAATGAGGACTCAGGTTACCGTCAGGACGGAGAAATTGCCAACCGTTTGCGCTAAAAACCACGATGTAAAACAGGGCGTAAATAAAAAAAACAAAAACGGGACCAGAGGTCCCGTTTGAGCGCGGTTCAGGAGAGGATCTCCCGTGCGGCTAACTTAGAACTGGTAAACCAGACCTAAAGCCACAGTGTCATCGGTGTTCAGACCCAGCGCGTTGTCGCTGTTAAGCAGGTTGATCTGATAGTCAACGTAGGTAGACATGTTTTTGTTGAAGTAGTAGGTTGCGCCCACTTCAGCATATTTCACTAAATCAACGTCACCGTAGTTCTCGATGTTTTTGCCTTTAGTCTGTACGTAGGCAATGGAAGGACGCAGACCGAAATCAAACTGGTACTGAGCAACCAGTTCAATATCCTGAGTCTTATTGGCAAAACCAGTGTTACTGTTGGAATCAGAGATAGGCGTGGCGTTGCGGCCTTCTGAATAGGTTGCTGCCAGGTAGACGTTGTTCGCGTCGTACTTCAGGCCTGTGCCCCAGAATTCAGCGCGGTCACCGCGACCAAAGGTCTCCAGATTCTGTGAATCGGTACGGTCATAGGTGCTGTAAGCAGCAACAATACCAACGCCAACAGGAGAAGTGTAAGAGGTTGATAAACCATAGCCATCACCGTTCTGGCGCTGAACGTCAGTACGAGCGTTGGCACTGTTGGAATCATTTTTGCCCTGGTACTGCACAGCGAAGTCCCAACCATCGACCAGACCAAAGAAGTTGCTGTTGCGGTAAGTAGCCACACCAGTAGTACGGCCTGTCAGGGTGTCATTGTTGCTGAAGTCACCGCCGTATTCAGGCAGCATATCTGTCCATGCCAGAACATCATAACCCACCGCATAATTACGACCATAATCAAGTGAGCCGAAATCTTTGATTTTCAAACCAGCAAAGCCCAGACGGGTTTTGTTACCGCTCTGTGCATCATTGCCTTCAGAGTTAGCGGTATTGAAGTTGTATTCCCACTGGCCGTAACCGGTTAACTGGTCGTTGATCTGAGTTTCACCTTTAAAACCGAAACGAACATAGCTGGCATCACCATTGTTGCCATCATTGTCGGAGAATTTGTGATCAGCTACAGCCTTGCCATAGATATCCAGCTTGTTGCCATTTTTATTATAAACTTCTGCGGCATTAGCGGCGCCTGCTGCTAACAGGGCAGGGATCACCAGTGCCAGAATGTTGCGCTTCATCATTTTTTATTACCCTCATTGGCGTTATTTGGACACCTGCCACTGCCGTCAATAATTCTTTACAGAACTCTGAAGCGAGTTTGGTGTCATTCTGTGTCTGCACGCATCTTTCCATTCACGGCGCGGTTAATCTAGCCCGAAAGTGCTACCAATAGCCTATTCTTGTTTCTTAATGAAAATATATGTATCTAAATGTAATATTTACGGAACTTTGTGAACCACCTCATGATTTACAACAATAAAAAGGGCCAGCATAAGCTGACCCTTTTTATGTATATGAATTTCTTATATATAATGCAGAAAATCAGAAGCTGGCGTTACGCGGAGTGCGTGGGAATGCGATAACATCTCTTACATTTTGTACGCCGGTGACATAGGCAATTAATCTTTCGAAACCAAGGCCAAAACCAGAGTGCGGTACCGTACCGTAGCGGCGTAAATCACGGTACCACCAGTAATCTTCTTTGTTCAGCCCCATCTCGCTCAGGCGCATATCCAACACGTCAAGGCGTTCTTCACGCTGTGAACCACCGATAATTTCACCGATGCCTGGCGCAAGTACATCCATCGCGGCGACGGTCTTGCCGTCATCATTCAGGCGCATATAAAAAGCTTTAATGTCTTTGGGGTAATTCTTCACCACCACCGGGGCTTTAAAATGTTTTTCTGCCAGATAACGCTCGTGTTCGGAAGAGAGATCGATTCCCCACGACACGGCATTTTCGAATTTTTCGCCACAGTTAATCAGAATGTCCACCGCATCGGTGTAATCCACCTGGGCAAAATCCGTCGTTACAAATCGTTCAAGGCGCGATATGGCATCTTTGTCCACGCGCTCGGCGAAGAATGCCATATCGTCAGCCCGCTCGTTGAGCACTGCTTTAAAGACATATTTCAGCATCGCCTCTGCCAGCGCGGCGTTGTCTTCCAGATCGGCAAAGGCCACTTCAGGTTCAAGCATCCAGAATTCCGCCAAATGACGACTGGTATTGGAGTTTTCAGCGCGAAAGGTCGGCCCGAAGGTATAAATTTTAGAGACGGCGCTGGCGTAAGTTTCACCGTTTAACTGTCCTGAAACGGTCAGGAACGCCTCTTTGCCAAAAAAATCTTCTTCAAAATTAACCTTGCCTTCCGGTGTTCGTGGCAGGTTTTCCAGATCCAACGTTGAAACACGGAACATCTCACCGGCTCCTTCGGTATCGGAGGCGGTGATCAGCGGGGTGGAGACCCAGAAGAATCCCTGCTCATCAAAGAAGCGGTGCAGCGCCTGGGCCAGAGTGTGGCGTACACGCGCCACCGCACCGATCAGGTTGGTTCGTGGACGCAGGTGAGCCACTTCACGCAGATACTCAATACTGTGGCGTTTGGCGGCCATTGGATAGGTATCAGGATCGTCAACCCAGCCCACCACCTCGACAGCGCTGGCCTGGATTTCAAAGCTTTGCCCCTCGCCGGGTGACTCCACTACCTTACCCGTAACGACGACCGAACAGCCGGTGGTCAGGCGCAACACCTCATTCTGATAATTATTCAGTGAATTATTAACGACGGCCTGGACGGGATTAAAGCAGGAACCGTCATAGACGGCGATAAAGGAAATACCGGCTTTTGAATCTCTTCGTGTACGCACCCAACCGCGTACGGTGACTTCACTGTCAACCGCGACCCGGCCATGCAGTACATCCGCTACAGGCACAACGCTCATAAAAGTCTCTCTTTTCATCAAGTTTTGAAAGGGATGGCCCATTTGGGCCATCTGCTATGTTACTTGCCGGGAAGCGAGACACAAGAAGAATTCGTACTAAGGCAGGAGATTAATGCTGGCAACTGGACGAAAAATAAAGATAAGAGGGGCGAACCTCTCCTTTTTACTGTAATCAGCTGGCTTTTTTAACCAACGGCAAGGCGAAAGCTTTACGCAATGCCCTCACGAAGGCTTTGTCCTGGCAAATGGTTTTACCCGGACTGTCAGAAAGCTTCGCGACCGGCTTACCGTTACACTCCACCAGTTTAATCACAATATTAAGGGGTTTGACCTGGGGAATATCGCAGGTCAGCCGCGTCCCGATACCGAAAATAACATCGGCACGCTGGCCAAAATGGCGATACAACTCGACCGCCTTATGCAGATCCAGATTATCGGAAAAGACCAGCGTTTTACTGCGCGGATCGATATCCAACTTTTGATAATGGGCGATAGCTTTCTCTCCCCACTCCAGCGGATCGCCGGAATCATGGCGTAGCCCCTGGTAACGATGGGCAAAATGCTCATCAAAGTCACGCAGAAAAGCATCCATGGTAATACAGTCGGTCAGGGCGATGCCGAGGCAGTACGGATATTCATCCAGCCAGGCTTGCAGGGCGGCCCGCTGGCTGTTAGCCAGCACCGGACTGATTTGCTGATGGGCCTGAAACCATTCATGGGCCTGAGTGCCAACCGGCGCAATCTGCAGACGCCGGGCAATATCGTAATTACTGGTACCAACCAGCCAGGGAAACTCCTGCTTAAGTGTGCTGACAATTGCCATCTGCACATCGCGGGAAAAACGGCGGCGCGTACCGAAGTCCATCAGCTTAAAACGCGACATATCCAGATCCGCCGTCTGTTGTCTGAAGGCTGTCAGTTTACCCTGCAAATGTTCGACGACATGTTCCGGCTGAAGCAAAGGGGAACGGTGGCGGTGCACCACTTCACTGATCAGTGCCAATAGTGGCACTTCCCACATGATCACCTCCCGCCAGGGACCGGAAATGTGAATATCCAGTTTGCCCTGGTTATTGCGCACGCAAACCTGTGCCGGGTCATAGCGGAACTGACGAAGCCAGTCGAGGTAATCCTGGGTAAAGAAGGGCAGGCCAGAGAGATAGCTCATCTCTTCATCACTGAGTGCCAGCGATGGCATGATGGCAATCTGCTGAATAACTTCATCAGCATATATCCCCAGCATCTCATCGCTTCGGCAACGAAATTCCGCTACGACGGAAACCGTCTGATAGCGATGAAACACCGCCTGCTGCATGTGCAGCTTGTAAGCGTCGGTATCAAGCAAACTGGTTAGTATCGGGGAAGCATGTCGTGTCATGGTGCGTTTCAGCATCCTCTGGCGAAGAGCGTTATCCCTGGTTCAAATGATGTAAAAGTCGCTGGAGTATAACGTGAATACTCATTTATTGAACCTCATCACAGCATAATTCAACAGACTATGGCTAGGGTGGTAGGGGATGTTGTTAATGAAATGTAGTGTTCAGTGCCACTCAGCCCTGGGCGACTATTCTTCGTGGCAACATCGTGCCAACAGGAATAGACTGGACAGGGCTAACTAATTATCGACGTAAGAGTGACTTATGACGCAACTCCCTCAGGTTAAAAACCGCCATGATTATCGGGCACCCGATTACACCCTGTCTGATATTGATCTTACATTTGTGCTGGATGCCAGTACCACCAGAGTGACCGCCATAAGCCGTATCCATCATTCCGGTTCTGCAGGGGATGAGTTGCGTTTTGATGGCGAAGATTTAACCTTAATCTCCCTTGAGATCGATGACCAGCCCTGGCCGCATTACCGACTGGAGGAAGGGGCATTAATCCTCTGGCAAGTGCCCCAGACATTTACATTGAAGATCGTCAACGATATTCATCCTGATAAAAATACTGCGCTGGAAGGTTTGTATAAATCTGGTGAGGCGTTATGCACGCAGTGTGAGGCCGAGGGTTTTCGCCATATTACCTGGTATCCCGATCGCCCCGATGTGCTGGCGCGTTTTACCACAACCATTATCGCCAAAAAGTCCATTTATCCTTTTCTGTTATCGAACGGTAACCGTGTTGACGGTGGCCAGATGGACGATGGTCGTCACTGGATAACGTGGCATGATCCTTTCCCCAAACCCTGTTATTTGTTTGCGCTGGTGGCCGGGGATTTTGATGTGCTGCGTGACAGTTTTAAAACCCGTTCAGGGCGTGATGTGGCACTGGAAATCTTTGTTGACCGCGGCAATCTTGACCGTGCCGACTGGGCCATGACCTCACTGAAAAACAGTATGAAGTGGGACGAGGAGCGTTTTGGCCTGGAGTACGATCTGGATATTTTCATGATTGTCGCCGTTGATTTTTTCAATATGGGCGCAATGGAAAATAAAGGTCTTAATATCTTTAATTCGAAATTTGTGCTGGCCAAAGCGGAAACCGCCACGGATAAAGATTACCTCGGTATTGAAGCGGTGATCGGTCATGAATATTTCCACAACTGGACCGGTAATCGCGTAACCTGCCGTGACTGGTTCCAGTTAAGTCTGAAAGAGGGTCTGACGGTATTTCGTGACCAGGAATTCAGCTCTGACCTGGGTTCCCGTGCGGTGAATCGAATCGATAACGTCCGTAATATGCGTGGCTTACAGTTTGCTGAGGATGCCAGTCCGATGGCGCATCCTGTTCGCCCTGAGCAGGTTATTGAGATGAACAACTTCTATACGCTGACGGTGTATGAGAAGGGGGCCGAAGTGATCCGCATGTTGCACACGCTGCTGGGTGAGCACCGCTTCCAGAAGGGAATACAACTCTATTTCGAGCGCCACGACGGCAGTGCGGCCACCTGTGATGATTTTGTGCAGGCGATGGAAGATGCCTCAGACGTTGATCTTTCCCTGTTCAGACGCTGGTACAGCCAGTCAGGGACGCCGGTACTCACTGTGCGCGACGATTATAATCCAGAGCTGGGGCTGTATACGTTGCATGTTACGCAGATGACCCCACCAACGGCGGATCAGAAAGAGAAACGTCCGCTGCATATCCCGTTTGATATTGAACTGTACGACAATGAAGGGAACGTGATTCCACTTCAGCACAATGGTCGTCCTGTCCACCACGTGCTGAATGTTACCGATGAGTCCCAGAGCTTTGTATTCGATCAGGTTCTCAGCCAGCCTGTACCATCGTTGCTGCGTGAATTTTCCGCGCCAGTGAAACTCGATTATAACTGGAGCGATACGCAGTTAACCTTTCTGATGCGTCATGCCCGCAACGACTTTGTCCGTTGGGACGCGGCACAAAGTCTGCTAACCACGCACATCAAATTGAATGTTGCCCGTTATCAGCAGGGGCAGCCGTTCTCTGTACCACTTCATGTAGCGGATGCATTCCGGGCAGTGTTGCTTGAGGAAAATGGCGATCCGGCGCTGATGGCGCGTATCCTGTCGCTACCGGGTGAAAATGAAATTGCTGAGCTGTTTGATATCATTGATCCGCAGGCCATTTCCGCGGTACGCCAGGCCTTTGTGCGTATGCTGGCGAGCGAGCTGGCGGATGAATGGCTGGCGGTCTGGCATGCCAACCATACTTCCGTATACCGGGTGGAGCATGTAGATATTGGTAAGCGCGCGTTGAAAAATGTTTGTCTGAACTATCTGGCCTTTGGCGAGGTGGCGCTGGCAGAAAAGTGGGTGACAGCTCAGTATCAACAGGCTGATAACATGACCGACGTACTGGCAGCGATGACGGCTGCCGTGGCGGCGCAGTTGCCATGCCAGGAAACATTACTGCATGCGTTCGAGCAGCGCTGGCACCAGAACGGTCTGGTGATGGATAAATGGTTTGTGTTGCAGGCCACCAGCCCGTCAGCAGATGTACTGCAACGCGTTCGTGCGTTGCTCAGCCATCGCTCTTTTGACAGAGGCAACCCAAACCGCATTCGCTCGCTGATCGGTGCGTTTGGTTTGCTCAACCCGTCGGCGTTCCATGCTCAAAACGGCAGTGGTTATAATTTCCTGGTGGAAATCTTAACCGATCTGAACACCCGAAATCCGCAGGTTGCCGCAAGAATAATTGAACCGCTGATTCGGTTTAAACGTTATGACAGCGAGCGTCAGGCATTAATGCGCGCTGCGTTGGAACGGCTATTGGATCTGGATAAACTATCAGGTGATTTATATGAGAAAATTACCAAGGCGTTAAACGCTTAGGCTGATTGTTTCAGTAAAAGCGGGTATAAAACACCCGCTTTTTACTATAAAAATGACATGTATTTACATCAAACAACAGAATAAACTCATCATTACAATCCAGTTTAAGTGTGAAAGTTCTGTTGGGTGTTGAATTTTTTTGATGATTGATTATACGAAATTTAATTATCCGTTAAGCTCTGAAAAAATATACTTTAATATATAACAATAAATATATTTTTATTTTTCTTAAACGCACCTATTAATTTTTTTAGCAAGTAATGTGATGTGTTTATTAACAAAAATATATTGTGGTTATGATTGGTAAAAATATTTTAATTAAGGTCTTTTCGATGATTATGGTGTGTTTGGCTGCTTTTTGTTATTGACTTATGAGCTGCATAACAATAATATTTTTACTGTCTTTTTATGAATTATTTTATTTAATTTTCTCCAGTGTTATATTTATTTCTATTTTGTAATTTTTTAATGTGCTTATTAACATTCTAATGGGTTTTTATTATTCAACTGATGTTGTATTGCCTCGTTGATTATAGTGATAAGTGTTTTTTCTTAAATTGGTTTACATAACATAAGGATTTGTGATTGAATATGAAAAGAAATAACCTCCGCGAAATTATCAATAAAACGCAAACTCTTCACACCTCCATGTCTGATTCTCATTTTATTCGGCGTGTCAGTTTGTCCAGGTGTTCGAAGAATAGTCATGCCATGCTACAGCCGGGAAAATTAAGTGCTGTCAGTTTTGCTGTGCTGGTGTCCCTTGGGCTTGGGCATCAGGCAAAAGCAGGAATAGTAGCCGATAGCAGTGCAATTTCCAGCCAGCAACCTGACATTATCAATAATGCTAACGGCACCACCGTGGTTAATATCACCACGCCAGGTGCCGCAGGTGTCTCGCGTAATACCTATTCCCAGTTTGACGTTGATCAGAATGGTGTGATTCTGAATAACTCAAAAAATGGTGCTTATACTTCTCTTGGGGGTGCCATTGGCGGTAATTCTTCGCTGTCCGGCAGGACTGCAAGTATTATCCTCAATGAAGTTAATTCCAGTCATGCAAGTCAGTTAAATGGCTATATTGAGGTTGCCGGTGATAAGGCTGAGGTGGTTATTGCCAATGCTTCGGGCATAACCTGCGATGGCTGTGGTTTTATTAATGCCGGGCGGGCGACGTTAACGACGGGAACGGCTCAAATCGACAGTAGCGGTGGACTGACAGGTTATCTCGTAGAGGCGGGAAATGTTACCATTGATGGCGATGGGTTTAACAGTCAGGCCCCGGATTTTACCAATATCATTGCCCGTTCGGTAAAAGTGAATGCGGCATTGCGGGCGGGAAATAATTTAGCAATCACTACCGGACGCAACACTGTCAATGCTGCCAATACGAAGCTAACTAAGCTTGCTGGCGATGATAGCTCCATATCTCCCAAACTGGCGCTGGACGTGACAAGTCTTGGCGGCATGTACGCAGGTGCCATCACCCTTGTGGGTACTGAACATGGCGTGGGAGTAAAAAATGCGGGTGAGCTGCTGACGTCAGCGGGCGCCGTCAGGATAACGGCGGATGGAGACATTACTAATTCCGGGCGTATCAGTAACAGCATGGCTGGTTCAGTTGTTTTAGATGGGGTTAATGTCCATAACACCGGATTGCTGTCCAGTAATAGTAACATGGACATTACTGGTTCAGGTGATGTTGTTAACAGTGGCTATGTCGGTGCTTCCAGGGGGGTATATATTGATGCGGCGGGTTTGGTCGATAATAGCGGGCAGATTATCAGCGCTGGCAGTGATATAAGCCTTACCGGAAGTAATATTGATAACAGTGGCGAGATTGACAGCCATCAAAGCCTGATAGCCACCAGTAAAAGTGACTTTACTAACAGTGGTAGTTTGAACAGCGCGGGTTATATGGGCCTGACCAGTAACGACGAGTTTACCAATACAGGCACTATTGCTTCGCAACAGGATATCATCATTACTGCGGCTGATATTAACAGTAGTCCTGAAAGTAAAATGAGCGCCGGGAGAGGTTATTCGGTCACGAAGGTAATCCGGCAAAATACAACTCCTGTACCGGACGCAGACCAGGAACCCACTGCCCCCGATGAAAATGAGGGAGAGGCAGGCGACGCATCGGATGCACACGATGAGTCCAGTGATAACGATGCAGAAAAACCGGCGAACCCGACAAAAGCAGGAATAGTAGCCGATAGCAGTGCAATTTCCAGCCAGCAACCTGACATTATCAATAATGCTAACGGCACCACCGTGGTTAATATCACCACGCCAGGTGCCGCAGGTGTCTCGCGTAATACCTATTCCCAGTTTGACGTTGATCAGAATGGTGTGATTCTGAATAACTCAAAAAATGGTGCTTATACTTCTCTTGGGGGTGCCATTGGCGGTAATTCTTCGCTGTCCGGCAGGACTGCAAGTATTATCCTCAATGAAGTTAATTCCAGTCATGCAAGTCAGTTAAATGGCTATATTGAGGTTGCCGGTGATAAGGCTGAGGTGGTTATTGCCAATGCTTCGGGCATAACCTGCGATGGCTGTGGTTTTATTAATGCCGGGCGGGCGACGTTAACGACGGGAACGGCTCAAATCGACAGTAGCGGTGGACTGACAGGTTATCTCGTAGAGGCGGGAAATGTTACCATTGATGGCGATGGGTTTAACAGTCAGGCCCCGGATTTTACCAATATCATTGCCCGTTCGGTAAAAGTGAATGCGGCATTGCGGGCGGGAAATAATTTAGCAATCACTACCGGACGCAACACTGTCAATGCTGCCAATACGAAGCTAACTAAGCTTGCTGGCGATGATAGCTCCATATCTCCCAAACTGGCGCTGGACGTGACAAGTCTTGGCGGCATGTACGCAGGTGCCATCACCCTTGTGGGTACTGAACATGGCGTGGGAGTAAAAAATGCGGGTGAGCTGCTGACGTCAGCGGGCGCCGTCAGGATAACGGCGGATGGAGACATCAGTAATTCCGGGTTTATCGGCACCAATTTTATGGGTTCAGTTACCCTGAATGGCACTAATGTAAGCAATACGGGAAAACTCTCCAGTAGTACTCATGCGGCGATTATTGCTTCAGGTGATGTTGTTAACAGTGGTTATCTGAACGCGTACAGGAGTATTGAGATAGAGGCTACAGGCTTACTGGATAATAGCAACCAGATTATTAGCAACAACGGCTATATAACCCTTTCAGGAGGTAATATTGATAACAGTGGCGATATTTACAGCAGTGATCTTCTGATCGCAACCAGTAAAGGTGATTTTACTAACAGTGGTATTTTAGATAGCGCGAAGTACATGGCCCTGACCAGTAACGACGGGTTTATTAATACAGGCACTATTGCTTCGCAACAGGATTTGATCATTACTGCGGCTGATATTAACAGTCGTCCTGAAAGTAAAATGAGCGCCGGGAGAGGTTATTCAGTCACGAAGGTAATCCGGCAAAACACTACTCATGTATCGAACGTAGATGAAGAAGAATTCACCGCCGACAGTGAAAGCGAAACAGAGACATACCCCGTATCGCACGTAGATGAAGAAGAATTCACCGCCGATAGCGAAAGCGAGACAGAGACATACCCCATATCGAACATAGATGAAGAAGAATTCACCGCCGACAGCGAAAGTGAGACAGAGACATACCCCGTATCGCACGTAGATGAAGAAGAATTCACCGCCGACAGCGCAAGCGAGACAGAGACAAACGCCTCATCAGAGGTGTACGCAGAACCAACTGACAATATTGTAGAGAAATTAGTGGACCGCTCCGGCAAAAAATCGGGTTGGGGATGGTTGTATTCGCTATTACGCTAATTGCTTTTCTGAATAAAACTAATGAAATAACAAGCCCTATTAACAGGGCTTAACTGTGTTAATCATGGGTGACTTCATATGTCAGCCATACTTTGCTCGTACAAGGAATGTTTGAAATGCATCAATTGCATTTGTTAAGAATAAAAAGTTTTCTTTGCTTTATTTGTTTAATTAAATCGGCGTGTGTCACGGCGCAGGATAATTCCTTTAATGAGCAATTGATTAACCAGCAACAAAGGCAGCAAGTGCTTGAAAGTCGTTTAAAGCCGCCAACGCAGGATGTTCGTTTTTCGGACCCTGGTGTGGATACCGGGCTGAGCCACTTTCCACAGGAAAAAAACTGTTTTGTTGTCCATAGGGTTGTGCTGGAAGGCGATGATCGTCTTCCGGGCTGGCTGCCTTTACAGCGGATTGCCAGTGATGCCATGGGGAAATGTCTGGGCGGCGAAGGTATCAATTTGCTTATGAAGAGATTGCAAAATCGCCTTATAAGCCATGGATATATCACTACCCGCGTTATGGCCCCGGAGCAAAATATGAAAAGCGGCACGGTGAAATTACGTGTGATCCCCGGTAATGTCAGAAACGTTAAGCTTACCGGAGATGACGATATTTTTCTTTACACCGTTTTCCCTGCTCATTCCGGCACTTTATTTGATCTTCGGGACAGTGAGCAAGGCCTTGAGAATCTACAAAGATTGCCGGGCACTCAGGCGAGTATAAAAATAATTCCTGGTGAAACGCCGGGAGAAAGTGATATCGAAATCAGCCGGAAGAAAAATAAAAATTGGCGTACGGGTATTACTTTAGATGATTCCGCAACCCGCAGTATAGGCCGCTATCAGGCTGGAGTCTCGCTGTCGCTTGATAATCCTTTTTCACTAAGCGATCTGTTCTATATTTCCGGGTCGCATGATTTGTATAAGGGTAGCGGCAAGGGGAACCGAAATCTGACGACACATTACTCATTGCCGTTGGGCTACTGGGCTTTCGGTATAACTGCCTGGAATTACAAATATCACCAAACTGTTTCAGGATATTCCCGGGATTATCTGTACAGTGGCAGAATAAAAAATATTAATGCGCAACTCAGCCGGGTTATGCATCGAGGCCGAAATCAAAAAACGACCCTGACTTATGATTTGCAGGCGCGTGAATCCCGCAATTATCTTTATGACACCGAGATAGAGATACAGCGTCGGCGCACTTCTTCCTGGCGTTTCGGGTTGCAGCACCGACATTATTTCGGTAAGGCCACTTTTGACGCCAATATCAGTTATCAGCGGGGAACTCGTTGGTTTGGCGCACTTCCTGCACCGGAAGAATACTCCGGCTCTGCGACTGCGCTTAGTAAGTTTGTTCGAACGGATATGCAGCTTAACATTCCCTTTAATTTTCGGACACAGCAATTTCGCTACAACGTCCGTTATTTGCATCAGGCAAGTACCACTCCTCTGACTGTTCAGGAGCAATTGTCGCTGGGCAACCGCTGGACGGTCAGGGGATTTGATGGAGAACGAACCTTAAATGCCAGCCAGGGCTGGTTTTTGCGCAATGACTTTGCCTGGCGGACACCTCTGCCTGGCCAGGAACTTTATCTGGGGCTTGATTACGGCAAAGTCAGTGGCAATGGTAGCCAATATTTAACGGGAACACATCTGGCTGGCAGCCAGTTGGGCGTACGTGGCAATGCATTTAACGTCAATTACGACTTGTTCGCCGCGACACCTCTTTCCAAACCAGATGCATTTGAAACCAGTAAATTAACGCTGGGTTTTAGTATGTCCTGGAGTTATTAAAAAAAACGCAATACATAAGGAAATAGTAATGAACAGTAAACTTTTTAGGCTTGTTTTCAGTAAAACTCACGGCATGTTTGTCGCGGTTGCCGAATTCTCCTGTGCTCATCGTGCAGATTCTTCTTCTGGCAACGCAAAAAAAAGTGCAGTGAAGCAAATTGGACAGCTCAGTATGATTGGTCTCGGTCTTTTGCTGTCGATGGGCGCGGTCAAAACTGTGCAGGCTAATGTGGTGGCGGATGCTTCAGCATCTGCCGCATTGCAACCTGGAATAAGCAATACGCCTCATGGCTCTACGGTGGTTGATATTCAGGCTCCAGGCGCTGGGGGCGTTTCACGCAATGTATACAGCCAATTTGATGTCGGCCAACAAGGTGTGATTCTTAATAACTCGCAAAATAATACGTGGACTCAGCTGGGAGGCGAGATTCAGGGGAATGCCTCACTGGCGCAGGGTGCAGCGAAGATCATACTTAATGAAGTAAATTCACCCAATGCCAGCCAGTTAAATGGCTACATTGAAGTTGCCGGACAAAATGCAGAGGTCATTATTGCTAATCCTTCGGGGATTACCTGTGATGGTTGCGGGTTCATCAATGCCAATCGCGCTACCCTTACAACAGGGCAGGCCCAGATGGAAAATGGTGTTTTGACTGGATACAAAGTGCAGGATGGAGAGATAGTGGTGCAGGGAAGTGGCATGAAAACATCATCCCAGGACTTTACCGATATTATTTCACGTAGTGTTAAGGTGAATAGTTATATCCAGGCGAATGATTTAAAAATCACCACAGGACGCAATCTGGTTGATGCTGCAAATCAACAGGTGACCAGACTGGATAATAATCATGCCGACAGTAATTCGCTGGCCCTGGATGTCTCCAGTTTGGGCGGTATGTATGCCCAGAAAATTATCATGATTGGCACTGAAAAAGGTGTTGGGGTTAATAACTCCGGCTCGATTTTCAGTGAAGCTGGGGATGTGGTACTCAACACAGATGGAAATATCAGCAATAGTGGTTATATCGCAGCCGCCGGTAATGCTGTATTTACCACCAACAATACCCTTACTAATACCGGTATTCTGAGTTCTGATAACAATACCAGCATCACGGCCTCTGCTATGGACAGTACAAGTGGCAGTACAATTAACGCAGGAAATGGCAATCTGGTAATAAATACCTCCGGCAGGCTGAGTGCACAGGGTAGAAACAGTGCGGGCGACAACATGACGTTACAGGGTTCTGAACTGGTGCTTAAAGGCGGTGAAGCCTATGCCCGTAATATCACACTGAAAGCCAGCGACGGCGGGATCGACAGCCGTGAAGCGATGCTCACCGCATCTGAAAAATTAACGCTTTCCGGTAATAGTGTAAATAATCAGCAAGGTGCCTTATTTGCTAATAACATTTCCATTGATTCTTCCGGTGAAGTTAATAATAAAAATGGAACTGTGTACAGTCTAAATGGAGTGAATATCGATGCTGGTGCGTTTATAAATGTAAATGGGACTGTATCGGCTCAGGAAGCCATCATTAAGGCAAATACCATTGATAACAATATGGGCCATATGACGGTTGGAAATTCATTAACGCTGACAGCCGATGAAATTAATAATCAGAATGGTCAGCTAGACGGTAATATCATTAAGCTTAGCAGTGATGTGCTAAAAAATGAGTCGGGCATCGTTGCGGCTAACACAACGTTAGATATGTCTGTTAAGGATCTCCAAAAAGGTAATGGTAAAATTTCTGTCGGTGGCATGGATATTAACGATGATGATACTAACGTACCTGACAGTGACGATCAGCAAGAAAACGAAACGGCTGAAACATCAATTCCATCATTTGACCTCACTGATAGCAGCGCTTTTTGGGAGTGGAATGACACCGTGGGTAGTGACGGATTTTACCAGCAGATCGTTAATTCTGGTCTGCCGGGTATAAATTCCCGCACCCAAATGCTGCCTGAGATTCTCCACTATATGTATAAAGTACTTGCAAGCGGTGGGGATATTACCGATGCAATTGTCGAAAATGTGACGGGTACTTTATGGGGTATGGGATATACTCAGGACCAGATGGATGTTATTCGTAGCATCGCGGATACTATGACGACGAGCTGGAACAATCCGGCTGGCGGCCAGGGGGATATTTCGCTACCTGACAATGGCGATCAGCAGGCAAACGAGACGCCTGAAACATCAATTCCATCATTTGACCTGACTGATAACAGCGCCTTTTGGGAATGGAATTACACAGTGGGCGGTGATGGACTTTATCAGCAGATCATTAATTCTGGTCTGCCTGGCATAAATTCCCGCACCCAAATTTTGCCTGAAGTTCTCCATTATATGTATAAAGTACTTGCAAGCGGTGGGGACATTACCGATGCAATTGTCGAAAATGTGACAGGTACTTTATGGGGTATGGGATATACTCAGGACCAGGTGAATGTTATCCGTAGTATTGCCGATACGGTGACAGCGAGCTGGAATAATAACTAACCATAATTAGCTTTCACATTATTTAAGCGGTTGCTCTGACGATGCGAAAGCATTAATGTTAATTAACATTAGGAACCAGGCTGGTTCAATGCCTCAAAACGATAGCCAGCCTGGTTCGTCAGCGTAGCGCAGTGCGCTTACAGGCTTCAACCGGCGAACGCATCATTACTCTGTCCAGCACTTCTGCTTCCAGTTCAGCCAGCCGCACCGAACCTTTGCGTCGTGGACGTGGCAAATTCACCATCAAATCCAGCCCGATATTACCTTCTTCTATTAACAGAACCCTGTCAGCCATAGTTACTGCTTCGCTGACATCATGAGTGACCAGCAGTACGGTAAAGTGATGTTGCTGCCATAATGTTTCAATCAATCCCTGCATTTCAATGCGGGTCAGTGCATCCAGAGCGCCCAGTGGTTCATCAAGCAGTAGCAGGCCAGGACGATGGATCAGCGCACGAGCTAATGCAACCCGTTGCTTTTGTCCACCAGAAAGGGCAGCCGGCCACTCCCGTGCTCTTTCTGCCAGCCCGACTGCCGAGAGAGCATCCAGCGCCGATTGCTGCCATGCCCGTCCTTTCAACCCAAGCCCGACGTTATCAATAACACTTTTCCACGGCAGCAGGCGCGCATCCTGAAACATCAGCCGGGTATCACCTCGAGCCTCGCTCAGGGGAATGTTACCGGCCAGAAGTTTACCTGATGAGGTCTTCTCAAGTCCGGCCAGCAGGCGAAGAAGGGTGCTTTTACCACAGCCACTTCGACCAACAACGGCCACAAACTGGCCAGACGGGATATGCAGATCGAGACTTTTCAGCACCGTTCGGCCGCGATATTGCTTGCTGACATTATTGATCACCAGCGGTGTACCGGCATTGAGGCGCGTAGGTAAAGGATTTAATTCGCTCATGCGTTTTCCTCTTTCAATTGATAAGCCGGATGCCAGCGTAGCCAGACGCGCTCCAGAAGATGTGCGCTGACATCGGCCAGCTTACCGAGCAGCGCATACAGAATGATGGCCACCACCACTACATCAGTTTGCAAAAATTCGCGGGCATTCATCGCCAGATAGCCAATACCGGCATTGGCTGAAATGGTTTCTGCCACGATTAACGTCAGCCACATCAAACCCAGCGCAAAACGCACGCCGACCATAATCGCAGGCAGCGCCCCCGGCAAAATAACCTGAAAAAACAGGCCCCAGCCGGTGAGACCATAGCTGCGGGCCATCTCCACCAGCCCGCGGTCAATGTTGCGGATACCATGATAGGTGTTGAGGTAAATGGGAAAAAGCGTCCCTAACGCCACAAGAAATATCTTGGCTGACTCGTCAATGCCAAACCACAGGATCACCAGCGGGATAAGTGCGAGGTGAGGCACATTGCGCAGCATCTGCACCGAAGTATCGAGTAAACGTTCACCACTGCGTGACATGCCGGTGATCAGACCCAGAAGCAGGCCTGCCGAACCTCCTATGCTGAAACCGACAGCGGCACGCCAGCTGCTGATGGCAAGATGCTGCCACAGTTCCCCACTGGCGGACAGATTCCAGAAGGTCAACACTACCGCTGCCGGAGAGGGCAGAATACGGGTGGAGAGCCAGCCCGTCCGGGAGGCAATCTGCCAGACGATCACCATTACCACTGGCAATACCCACGGCACCAGTCTGCTGCCAGCACGGTTAAGATATTTTTTCATCATAACCTCTGGCCCTGTGCCCTTTTTTTAGGGGCGAAATCATGGGCGACCGCTTCGCCGTGGGCGCTGATAGCAACGTGTTGGGGGATTTCCGGGACCTCCAGGTCAAGATGGGGGAACAACAGTTCACCGACGCGGTACGCTTCTTCCAGATGCGGGTAGCCAGAGAGAATAAAGGTTTCAATGCCGAGGCCGGCATACTCCTGCATTCTGGCCGCCACCGTTTTGCCGTCACCCACCAGTGCCGTGCCTGCCCCGCCACGCACCAGCCCTACGCCAGCCCAAAGATTCGGACTGACTTCCAGTTTGTCGCGGCGACCGCCATGCAGCGCCGCCATACGATGCTGACCTACTGAATCAGTCTGTGCCAGCGCTGACTGTGCTTTGGCAATAGTGGCGTCATCCAGATGAGAGATCAGACGATCGGCGGCACGCCACGCCTCCTCATTGGTTTCACGCACGATCACATGCAACCGGATGCCAAATTTAACCTTACGTCCCTGAGCAGCTGCTTTGGCGCTCACCTGCTCAATCTTTTCTTTCACCAACGCCGGCGGCTCCCCCCAGGTCAGATACACATCCACCTGTTCTGCCGCCAGGTCCTGAGCTGGCTCAGACGAACCGCCAAACCATAGCGGTGGACGAGGCTTTTGAACGGGTTCAAACATCAGGCGAGCTCCGCGAACCTGGATGTATTTGCCTTCATGATCCACCGTTTCACCTTCCAGCACCCGACGCCAGACGCGAGTGAATTCCGCTGATTCGACATAGCGCTGCTGGTGATCGAGAAATACCCCGTCGCCTGCCAACTCTTCTGCATCGCCGCCGGTTACCAGGTTAAACAGCGCCCGCCCATTGGAAAGGCGATCGAGCGTGGCGGCCTGTCTGGCTGCCTGAGTGGGAGAAATCACCCCGGGACGCAGGGCCACCAGAAAACGCAGGCGCTGGGTAACCGGAATTAGCGAGGCGGCAACCAGCCAGGCATCCTCGCAGGAACGGCCGGTTGGGATCAGTACGCCGCCGAATCCCATTCTGTCGACGGCCTGAGCAATCTGTTGCAAATAACCATGATCAACCGGGCGTGCTCCCTCGTCGGTTCCCAGATAGTGGCCATCACCGTGGGTGGGCAGAAACCAGAAAACAGAAAGGCTCATTATTTCACTCCTTTTTCTTGGGACTGTGTGGGATGCCAGATACGGCTAGCGACATCGATCTTTACCGGCATCAGGTGATTGGCATAAAACAGGTCAGCAGTTTGCTGTTGAAGTTTGAGCGTTTTATCGCTCACCGGGTCAATAGTGGTGGGAGGACGATGATCGAGGTAGCTGGCAATAACCGGTTTGGGCAATCCCATCGCCTGAGAGAGAAGATCAATACTGTTATTGCGATCGCTGATCGTTAGCGCGTCGGCCTGACTGAACGTTTGCAGCACCTGGCTGATAAATGTACCGTTAGCTTCAGTGAAAGTCCGCGCCGCAAGATAGAAGGAACCGGTCTGATTCAGTTGGCTGCCATCCGTCAGCACCCGGACATCGCCCTGTAACAGCGCCGCTGAATAGTAAGGGTCCCAGATTGCCCATGCATCGACGTCACCTTGCTGGAAAGCGGCACGCGCATCCGCTGGCGTCAGATAAGCAGGCTGAATATCGCTGAATTTCAGACCAGCTTTCTCCAGTGCGCGTAGCAGCAGGTTATGGGAGCTTGAACCTTTCTGGAAAGCCACTTTATGACCTTTCAAATCGGCAACGGTTTTAATCGGGCTGTTTGTCGCCACCAGAATCACTTCGGCTTTGGGTTTGGGCGGTTCAGCGCCTACGTACAGCAGATCTGCACCGGCGGCCTGCGCAAAGATAGGGGGAATATCACCCGTGCTACCCAAATCAATGCTGTTAATATTCAGTGCTTCCAGCATTTGTGGACCGGCCGGGAATTCCACCCATTTAATTTGTGTGTCGGGAAAACGCTTCTCCAGCAAATGATGGGCACGGGCCAGCACCATACTCACCGAGCCTTTCTGATAGCCAATACGGACGGTTTTGGGGGCGGCTGCCATTACGCTGGTCACCATAAGGCTGGTGATAACCATCGCTGAGGCAAAACGTGAAAACAGATTCATGGTGATGTCCCTTAAACCGCAGTGGCTAATGGCTGGCGGCGGCGTACGATCGCGTGCCTGAGGGTGTCGACCGACTCAGTAACACGTGATATCAGCAACGGTGAAAATTGCGGCTGACCGGCGTGATCGGTGATGTGTGGGTCCTCGGCAAATACGCCGTGCAGCACCTCCTGCGCTTTCAACGCATTCAGCACCGGCTTGAGGGCGTATTCGACCGCCAGCATATGTGCCAGCGTGCCACCTGTGGCCAACGGCAGCACAACTTTGTGTTCAAGAGCACGTTCAGGAAGCAGATCCAGAAGGGTTTTCAACGCGCCGGAAAAAGAGGCTTTGTACACGGGAGTGGAAATAATCAGCCCGTCAGCACGGCTAATATCATCTTTTAACGCCAACAGAGCTGGGGAATCAAAGCGGGCATAAATCAGATCTTCTGCCTGAAAACGGTGCAGGTTCCACGGAATAACATCAACGCCATGCTGTTCCAGCATCTGCTGGCAGAAGGTAAGTAGCGCGGTGGAGCGTGAAGGATAACGGGGACTCCCCGCCAGTGTAATAACCCGCATAACCACTCCTTATAGCTAAAAGTTATAGATTGAACTTATTTGAGAGAGTTCAGATCTATCCTGACAGAGTGAGTGGTGGTGCTTAAATGATTTATCTGGCAGAACTAAGTCAGTTTTCAGATAAAGACAGGGGCCGGCAGAGGCACCGTTACAGAGAGCGTTTTGCTGATATTTAAACGTTTTACTTTGCGGTGAAAGGACTTTACCATTTTGCACCGCGCCTGCATCGTCACAACGTTTCCAGCGTACCGGCTTATTTGGCCAGCTACTTTCGTACATCACTTAGCGGCATAACAAAGTGGGAAGGATCGTTTTCTGACGAAGAACGTCGTTTTCAGGGGGCTGTCTGCGAACAGCCACTATTACTCTTTCAGACCCGGGTGTTCGGGTATTCAGGAGCGATCATGTATAACCTGGTTCGAAATGCGCTGTTTCAGCTTGATGCTGAACGTGCGCATGAACTGACTCTTTTGCAACTACACAGAATGACCGGTACGCCGTTAATCCATTTCGTTCGACAGACGCTTCCTTTCAAGCCGGTAACCTGCATGGGGCTTACCTTTAAGAATGCGTTAGGACTGGCGGCGGGTCTTGACAAGAACGGCGAGTGTATTGATGCCTTTGGGGCAATGGGCTTTGGTTCTGTTGAAATTGGTACCGTGACGCCACGTCCTCAGCCGGGTAATGATAAGCCAAGAATGTTTCGTGTCCGTGAAGCGGAAGGCATTATCAACCGTATGGGATTTAATAATCTGGGCGTCGACAATTTGATTGAAAATGTCAAAAAGTCACATTTTGATGGCGTATTAGGGATCAATATTGGCAAAAATAAGGATACGCCCGTTGAGTTGGGTAAAGATGATTATTTGACCTGCATGGATAAAGTTTATCCCTATGCCGGTTACATCGCGATCAATATTTCCTCACCGAACACGCCTGGCTTACGCTTGTTACAATATGGTGAAGCGCTGGATGATCTTCTGCTGGCGGTAAAACAAAAACAGAAAAGCCTTGAAACACTTCATCATAAATATGTTCCGCTGGCGGTTAAGATCGCACCGGATCTTTCAGAGGAAGAATTGATCCAGATTGCTGACAGTTTAGTTCGACATAATATTGATGGCGCGATTGCGACAAATACCACCCTGGACCGTTCACTGATTTCCGGCTTAAAGCACAGTACAGAAGCAGGCGGGCTGAGTGGTCGTCCGCTGCAGCTGCGGAGTACGGAAGTAACGCGCCGCCTGGCACAGGAACTTAATGGTCGTTTACCTGTTATAGGCGTGGGTGGAATAGATTCGCTGGTATCCGCACGGGAAAAGATTGCTGCGGGCGCTTCGCTGATACAAATATATTCTGGTTTTATCTACAAAGGTCCATCGCTGATAAAGGAAATTGTGACCTATCTTTAAGCCATTTCTTAACATAAACAGGTCAGGGGCTTTATTTTCGCCTCTGGCTCGTTTATATTTTGTCCTGTTTAAACAATATTCGTATTCGCCTGGTGGCAGAGGTTTAAATTTCCCTGATTACCTTTTGAATAGCTGATTTCTTTTATCTCCACAGGACACATCATGAGAATCAAACCTGACGACAGCTGGCGCTGGTTTTTTGATGCTGAACACGATCGCATGATGCTGGATCTGGCCGATGGTATGCTGTTTCGCTCACGTTTTTCCCGAAAGATGCTGACACCTGACGCTTTTGAGACGTCAGGATTTTGTGTTGACGACGCGGCAATGTTTTTTAGCTTTGAAGAGCAGTGTCGCCGCTGTGAACTGAGCGCAGATGAGCGTGCCGAACTGGTGCTAAATGCGCTGGTGGCCTGCCGTTTTCTGAAACCGCTGATGCCAAAAAGCTGGTATTTTCAGGCAAATGAGCAGCGTGGCTGGCAGCCGACAGAAGGTGAGCTGGTGGTGGTACGCCTGTGTGAAAACGGTGAAGAGGCCGTTTTACTGGTGGTTGAAGCCGGTGAAAATGCGGCACTTTGCCTGCTGGCACAGCCTGCTCTGACGCTGGCAGGGAAAGGCATGGTGCTGGGTGACGCAATTAAAATTATGCACGATCGTCTGCAGCCTCATTCCGATCAGGTGAACCTTTCCTTCGCCAGAGCGGTCTGAATTTCGCCCCACAGGTCGCTCGCCTGAATGCCGCCACGGCTGAGGATGGTGCCATCCTCAGCCGTGGTGTTCTTTCACTACACACATCTTTTCCTGACCTGACCATTGCCGCACATGTGTGCCCGGCATAAGTAAGCATTCGGTTATATTATATTTCTGAAGGCAGCGGCAGAATTTGCTGGTGCTTTTTCCTTCGGACCTTTTTCTTCTGCCCCTATTTCACTGGCTGCTATGCCTGAAGCTACCGCACCGTAAGCGACGTCATCGCATGAGATAAGCGGGGTAGCCATCGTTTTAACCGAATGGATAAGCAGGTGATCCTGGTGGATCGACAGATCGCTGGCGCAGATAACCGATTCGTGCCACAGCAAAACGACCATCGGAACCAATGAAAAGAAGCTAACTTTATGACATGCGCCTGTGATTAGCTATAATGCGCGACAATTTTCTGAATACGATAAGTGACGTTATGAATTCTCTGTTTGCCAGTACGGCGCGTGGGCTTGAAGAGCTGTTGAAAAGTGAGCTGGAAGCGCTGGGTGCCAGCGACTGCCAGGTGGTTCAGGGCGGCGTACATTACGAGGGTGACGATCGTCTGATGTATCAGAGCCTGCTGTGGAGCCGTCTCGCGTCGCGCATTCTGCTGCCGCTCACCGAATGCGGTGTTTACAGCGATCTGGATCTTTATCTTGGCGTACAGGCTGTTGACTGGCCAGCGATGTTTGGCAGCGATAAAACCTTCGCGGTTCACTTCAGTGGCCTGAATGAGGTTATTCGTAACAGCCAGTATGGCGCACTCAAGGTAAAAGATGCCATCGTCGACAGCTTCACCCGCAAAAATTTACCGCGCCCCGATGTCGATCGCGAGCAGCCTGATATCCGTATTAACGTCTGGCTACATAATGACAAAGCCAGCATTGCCCTCGACCTGAGCGGCGATGGTCTGCATCAGCGCGGTTATCGTCAGCAGACAGGACAGGCGCCGCTGAAAGAGAATCTGGCGGCGGCTGTCGTACTTCGTTCTGGCTGGAAACCGGGTACTGCCATGATCGATCCGATGTGTGGTTCCGGTACGCTACTGATTGAAGCCGCGATGATCGCCAGCGATCGTGCACCGGGTCTGCACCGTAATCACTGGGGTTTCAACGGCTGGAGCCGGTTCAACCCGGCACTGTGGCGTGAGCTTAAAAGCGAAGCACAGGCGCGTGCCAGCCGTGGACTGCGTGCAACCGACTCGCGTTTTTATGGCTTTGATAATGATCAAAAAGTCATTGAGCGCGCCCGCGTTAACGCCCGCAAAGCGGGCCTCGCCGATCTGATCGGATTTACCGCTCAGGACGTGTCGAAACTGAATAATCCGCTGCCGGAAGGTGCGACCGGAACGGTGCTGAGTAATCCACCTTACGGTGAACGGTTGGAAAGTGAACCAGCCCTGATCGCGCTGTACAGCCAGATCGGACGCATTATGAAACACCATTTCGCCGGCTGGAATCTGTCGCTGTTCAGCGCTTCTCCCGAACTACTTAGCTGTCTGCAACTGCGTGCCGATCGTCAGTTTAAGGCGAAAAATGGCCCGTTGGACTGCGTACAGAAAAACTATCAGCTGGTGGCCAGCACTACGCCGGGCGGCAACGGTCAGATTGCAGAAGATTATGCTAATCGTCTGCGCAAGAATCTGAGAAAGCTGGAAAAATGGGCCGTTCAACAAGGCGTGGAGTGCTATCGACTCTATGATGCTGACCTGCCGGAATATAATGTTGCGGTGGATCGCTACGGCGACTGGGTGGTGATTCAGGAGTATGCTCCACCAAAAACCATTGATGCAGCCAAAGCCCGCCAGCGCTTGTTTGATGTGATCGCCGCGACCCTCAGCGTGCTTGAGTTACCGGCCAACCGCCTGGTACTGAAAACCCGTGAGCGCCAGAAAGGCAAAAACCAGTATCAAAAGATCGGTGAAAAAGGCGATTTTTTCGAGGTCAGCGAATTCAACGCAAAACTGTGGGTCAATCTGACCGATTATCTTGATACCGGCCTGTTCCTTGATCATCGTATTGCCCGAAAAATGCTGGGCGAGATGAGCCGTGGCAAAGATTTCCTCAATCTGTTTGCTTACACCGGCAGTGCCAGCGTCCATGCCGGGCTTGGCGGGGCGAACAGTACCACAACGGTTGATATGTCACGCACCTATCTCGAATGGGCGGAGCGAAACCTGCGCCTGAACGGGCTGACTGGCCGTCAGCACCGACTGATTCAGGCGGACTGCCTGCGCTGGTTGAGTGAGTCTGATGAGCAGTACGATCTGATCTTTATCGATCCGCCTACGTTCTCCAACTCGAAAAGAATGGAAGAGAGCTTCGACGTACAGCGTGATCATCTGCTGCTGTTGAAAAATTTGAAAAGACTGCTGCGTAAAGGCGGCACTATTATGTTTTCCAATAATAAACGCGGTTTCAAAATGGACCATGACGGCCTGAACGGGCTGCATCTTTCCGCACGGGAAATTACTGCCAGCACGCAGTCGCAGGATTTTGCCCGTAACCGTCAAATCCATAATTGCTGGCTGATTACTCACGCCGGGTAAGGAATAAGTTTTATGTCATTGATCAGTATTCATGGGGCCTGGCTGTCGTTCAGTGACGCGCCATTGTTAGATAACACCGAGCTGCATATTGAAGAAAATGAGCGCGTCTGTCTGGTGGGGCGTAATGGTGCGGGCAAATCCACACTGATGAAAATCATCAACCGTGAACAGCCTCTGGACGATGGCCGCATCATTTATGAGCAGGATCTGGTGGTCTCGCGCCTGCAACAGGATCCTCCGCGTAACGTCGCGGGTTCGGTGTATGACTTTGTTGCCGAAGGTGTCGAAGAGCAGGCCGGACACCTGAAAGCCTACCATGCTATTTCACACCAGGTAATGGACGATCCCTGCGATAAAAACCTTAACGAAATGGCGCGGTTACAGAGTATTCTCGACCATCACAACCTGTGGCAACTGGAGACGCGTATCCAGGATGTGCTCAAGCAAATCGGCCTTGATGGTGATACATTGCTGTCGTCGCTTTCCGGCGGCTGGTTGCGCAAAGCCGCGTTGGGCAGGGCGCTGGTGAGTAATCCACGCGTGCTGATGCTTGATGAGCCTACCAACCACCTGGATATTGAAACCATCGACTGGTTGGAAAGTTTCCTGAAGACGTTTCAGGGCAGCATTATTTTTATCTCTCACGATCGTTCATTTATTCGCAATATGGCGACGCGAATTGTCGATCTCGATCGCGGCAAGCTGGTTTCCTGGCCGGGTAACTACGATCAGTACCTGTTGGGAAAGGAAGAAGCGCTGCGTGTGGAAGAGATGCAGAACGCGGAGTTCGATCGCAAGCTGGCTCAGGAAGAGGTATGGATCCGTCAGGGCATTAAAGCCCGCCGCACCCGTAACGAAGGTCGGGTACGGGCCCTGAAAGCCCTGCGGCGTGAACGCTCAGAACGTCGTGAAGTAATGGGCAAAGCTAATATGCAGGTAGAGGAAGCCAGTCGTTCAGGCAAAATTGTTTTTGAACTGGAAAATGTCAGTTACGCGGTGGTTGGCAGACAGTTGGTGCGTGACTTTAGTGTTCAGGTGCAGCGCGGCGACAAGATTGCCCTGATTGGTGCTAACGGCTGTGGTAAAACCACGTTGTTAAAGCTGATGCTTGACCAGTTGAAGGCGGACAGTGGGCGCGTGCATACAGGCACAAAGCTGGAGGTGGCCTATTTTGACCAGCACCGTGCCGATCTGGACCCGGATCGCACGGTGATGGATAACCTCGCCGAAGGCAAGCAGGAAGTGATGGTCAACGGTAAACCCAGGCATGTGCTGGGCTATTTGCAGGATTTCCTGTTCCATCCCAAGCGCGCGATGACCCCGGTACGCGCGCTTTCCGGTGGTGAACGCAACCGCCTTTTGCTGGCCCGTTTGTTTCTCAAACCCAGCAACCTGTTAATTCTCGATGAACCCACCAACGACCTCGATGTGGAAACGCTGGAACTGTTGGAGGAGTTGATTGACGGCTATCAGGGTACGGTGATGCTGGTCAGTCACGATCGACAGTTTGTCGATAACACGGTGACAGAGTGCTGGATTTTCGAAGGAACTGGCGAAATTGGTGCTTTTGTCGGGGGCTATCATGATGCACAGCAGCAACGTGCCGCCTGGAAACAGAGCCGCTCTGTAACAAAAACCAGCGGTTTGTCAGCGGTGCAGGAGATGCCAAAAAATGACACCGTCAGGCGTCAGGCTGGCAAAATGAGCTATAACCTGCAACGCGAGCTGGAACAGTTGCCGGAGAGAATGGAAGCGCTGGAAGTTCAGTTGACGTCACTTCAGGCTGAAGTGGCAGATGGGACATTCTTCAGCCAGCCTCATGAGGTTACCCAACCGGTTCTGGATGCGCTGTCGCAGGCAGAGCAGGAGCTGGAAGCGGCATTTGGACGTTGGGAATATCTGGAATCGCTGAAAAACGGTTAATACCAGGGTTATTAAGCAGGGGTCATTTATGTGCTCATCACAGCAGGCCGATCGCTGGGTGCTTTGCCCACAGTGTGACCTGATGGTACAGCTGCCAGAGCTTCAGCTCGGCAGTAAGGCCAACTGTCCGCGTTGTGAAACCATGTTGCTTGCCAGCTGGCATGAACCACAGATGCGCCCCACCGCGTATGCGCTTGCGGCGTTGTTAATGCTGGTGCTGGCTAACCTGTTCCCGTTCGCCACTATGCGCGTGGCCGGGCTGAGCAGTGAAATCACGCTGATGCGCATCCCGCAGGTGATGGTGTCGGAGAATTACAGCAGTCTGGCGACACTGTTTATGCTCTTTGTGCAGGCGCTG
The DNA here is from genome assembly GCF_003846135.1 of Erwinia psidii. Taxonomy (GTDB): domain Bacteria; phylum Pseudomonadota; class Gammaproteobacteria; order Enterobacterales; family Enterobacteriaceae; genus Erwinia; species Erwinia psidii. Next base: position 47,981 of record NZ_RHHM01000007.1, on the reverse strand, counting down.
CCTGTACTCTGTATGGTGGCTATCCTGTTACTGGTTAATCCGGTTGGGCTGCCATTATCCATAAAACGCGTTATGGCAAAGATGCTTTTCTGCATTAAAAACTGGGGAATGGCAGAAATTTTTCTCGCCGGCGTGCTGGTCAGTTTTGTCAAGCTGATGGCCTATGGCGACATTGGTATTGGTACCAGTTTTATTCCGTGGTGCTTTTTTTGCCTGTTACAGGTGCGTGCTTTTCAGTGCATCGATCGCCGTTCTCTGTGGGCGCGTATCGCTCCGGTGCCGGCATTGCCGGTATCGCCTGTCCCGGCAGTGAGTGGGCTGCACCAGGGCCTGCGTTCATGCCGTTGTTGTACCGCGGTGTTAGTTGCCGGGCAGGTCACATGCCCACGTTGCACCACTAACGGGTATATCCGTCACAGGCACAGCCTGCAATGCACTCTGGCACTGCTGGTGACTTCTTTCCTGTTGTATATCCCGGCTAATTTAATGCCGGTTATGGTTACGGAGACGCTGGGTAACAAAATAACCTCAACCATTATGGCTGGAGTGATCCTGCTGTGGAGTGAAGGCTCCTGGCCGATTGCGCTGGTGATCTTTATCGCCAGTATTATGGTGCCATCACTGAAAATGTTGGCAATTGGCTGGTTGTGCTGGGATGCCAGCGGCAAAGGAAAAATGCATCAGGACAGCGATAAGATGCATAAAATTTATGACGTGGTTGAGTTCGTTGGACGCTGGTCGATGATCGATGTTTTTGTCATTGCTATCCTGTCTGCGCTGGTGCGTATGGGACAGCTGATGAGTATTTATCCCGCGATAGGGGCTTTGTTGTTTGCCATGGTGGTCATTCTGACTATGTTTGCTGCCATGACATTCGATCCGCGCCTGAGCTGGGATCGTGTCAGTGAAAAAAGCCCTGAGGAGCCGAGCATTGAAGGAAAATAATCACGGTGTGGCGACGGTTGATCAAATCAAACGCTGGTCACCAGTCTGGATAATACCTGTTGTCACTGTACTGATTGGGGCATGGATCCTGTTCTATCACTTCAGCCATCAGGGACCTGAAGTCACTCTGATCACCACTAATGCTGAGGGGATTGAGGGCGGTAAAACCACCATCAAAAGTCGTAGTGTGGACGTTGGGATTGTGCAAAGTGCAGTGCTGACCGATGACTTGCACCATGTGGAAATCAAGGCCCGCCTGAATGGCGGAATGGAAAAATTGCTAAAGAGCGACACCGCCTTCTGGGTGGTCAAGCCTGCTATTGGCCGTGAAGGCGTGACCGGCCTGGGGACTTTACTCTCCGGGGCTTACATTGAGCTGCAACCCGGTAATAAAGGCGATAAACCAGACAAATATAAGCTACTGGATACTCCCCCTCTTGCGCCACTGGATGCGAAGGGCATCCATATTATTCTCGACAGTTCCAGAGCCGGACAGTTGAATGCTGGCGATCCGGTATTGTTTCGTGGCTATCGTGTTGGGTCGGTGGAAACCAGTCATTTCGATCCCGATAAACGCATGATGACTTATCAGTTGTTTATCAGTGCGCCCTATGATCGGCTGGTGACGACCAACGTGCGTTTCTGGAAAGACAGCGGGATTGCCGTAGATATGTCTGCCTCAGGCATGAGGGTGGAAATGGGATCGTTGACGACCTTATTCAGCGGTGGCGTCAGTTTTGACGTACCGGAAGGGTGGGACCTCGGCCATGCGGCTGATAATCAGGCAGAATATAAGCTGTTCGACGATCAACGCAGTATTCAGGATTCATTGTACACCGTGCATAAAGACTTCCTGATGTTCTTCAGTGATTCAGTCCGTGGCCTGCAACCTGGGGCACCGGTAGAGTTTCGGGGCATCCGCCTTGGCACCGTTGCTGCGGTTCCTTATCGTTCGAAAGAGGTGGCGCAGGACTTGAATAATGAATACCGCATTCCGGTGCTTGTCCGCATTGAACCCGATCGTTTTGCCAGTATGCTGGGCAAAGATTTCGATATGCAACAGCATCTGAAAGATGGAATTAAAACCGGACTACGTGCTTCGCTAAAATCGGCCAACCTGATCACTGGCTCGTTGTATGTCGATCTGGACTTTTATGACAACGTTAAACCTTATCATGGTCCGGCATTGTTTGCCGGTTATGAGCTGATCCCAACCACCAGTGGTGGCCTGGCGCAGATCCAGCAGAAACTCGTGGCTACGCTTGATAAGATTAACAGTTTGCCACTGGATCCGATGGTTACTGAGGCAACTGGCGCGCTGAAACAGAGTAAAGCGACGCTGCGGGAGTTGCAGAAAACGCTGGATAATATCAATCAGATCACCAGCAATCCCTCGATGAAACAGCTACCGGAAGATATGCAAAAAACGCTGCGTGAGCTGAACAGTAGTATGAAGGCATTCCAGCCTGGATCTCCTGCCTACAGCAACATGGTTGGCGATATGCAGCGGCTTGATCAGGTGTTGCGTGAACTGCAACCGGTATTGAGAACGCTGAACAGTAAAAGTAATGCGCTGGTGTTTGAAGCGAAACCCGGACAAGATCCACAACCTAAGAAGGCCAAAAAATGATCAAATGGATCCCTGTTGCGCTGGCTCTTATCCTCACAGCCTGTAGCAGTACGCCAGAAACCACCTGGTATCAGCTACCGTCAGCGCAAAAAGGCACTGTCGCCACCAGCAATAATGGACTGCGGCCAGCGGTGTTTGTCCAGCATGTTGCCGTGCCGGATTATCTGGCTGGCAATGGTCTGGTTTATCAGAGCAGTGATGTCAAATATGTCATTGCCAGCAATAACCTTTGGGCCAGCCCGCTCGATCAACAACTGCAACAAACGCTGATCGCCAATCTGAGCAGCCAGCTGCCCGGTTGGCTGGTATCAGGCTCGCCATTGGGTCAACAGCACGATACGCTGAATGTTAATATTAGTGGTTTTCATGGCCGTTATGATGGTCATGCGGTCATCAGCGGTGACTGGGTTCTGGAACACCAGGGGCAGATCCTTAAGCGCTCCTTTGCACTGACGATCCCACAAAAGGAAGATGGTTATGATGCGCTGGTGAGGGCGCTGGCTCAGGGTTGGCAGCAGGAGGCGCAGCAGATGGCCGATGGTATCCGTAACGTCGCCAGCCAGTGAGTCAACAACAAGCGGTTTGGGGGGCCTGCTTCCCTAAAAAACTTGCTGCCTTTTCAGGGCATATTTAGCACTCACGCCGGGTTTGCCAGATGTGTGCTGACAGGAAATAAACGTAGCGAGAAAATCATTTGCTCATCACTGGATCACCTTTTTGCCCCGTCAGGGGCTTTTTTGTTTTTTACCGTCACTTATTGATTGAATACTCAATCTTTAGGCAAAAGGGTGACAATTTTCGCAGAAAAATGTGACATTGGCGTGAAATTTGCGCATTGATTTTTACGCCGGATGGCGTTAAAAATTAATGCGTGTCTGCAATTATTGCATTCACTGATTTCTTTCCACCAGATTCCACCTGACCTGAAGAGGGGATTACAGGCATGATGAAGAGACAGAAACGAGATCGACTCGAACGGGCACACTCCAGAGGCTACCATGCCGGAATTACCGGACGTTCCAAAGAGATGTGTCCCTATCAAATGATAGACGCGAGGTCTCACTGGTTGGGAGGCTGGCGACAAGCCATGGAGGACAGGACGGTTACTACGTAATCCGATTGTTCATATCAATGACCTGATTTGTAGCATTTAACTACAAATCAGGTTGTATAAGGAAGAACCTCCGCATTGCGGAGGTTTCCGTCTGAAGGGGATTCAGAAAGCTGCGGTATCTTTAAACAGGCCGACTTTCAGGTCGCTGGCGGTGTAAATCACTTTACCATCAACCAGCACTTCGCCGTCTGCCACACCCATCACCAGCTTGCGGTTAATCACACGCTTGAAATGAATGCGATATGAAACTTTTTTCGCGTCTGGCAGAATCTGGCCGCTGAACTTCACTTCGCCCACGCCCAGCGCACGGCCTTTACCTACCGCGCCCAACCAGCCCAGATAGAAACCGACCAGTTGCCACATGGCATCAAGACCAAGACAGCCTGGCATTACAGGATCGTTAATAAAATGGCAGCTGAAAAACCACAGGTCTGGATTGATATCCAGTTCTGCTTCCACAAAGCCTTTTCCGAAATTACCACCGTCTTCGGTCATTTTTATTACACGGTCCATCATTAGCATGTTTCCGGCTGGCAGTGGTGGGCCTTCAGCGCCGAAAAGTTTACCCTGACCAGATGCAATCAGGTCTTCTTTTGTATAGGAGTCGCGTTTATCTACCATGTTTTCAATAAGCCTTATTTAATGAAGCACGGATTCTAACTTACAGGTGTAAGCTGAACAAGTCAGGTTAATTCTGGTTGAACCAGTTAAGCCAGCGCAGTGGCCAGGCATGTTGATGCCGATCCTGCTGAGTAATTTGCGCAATACGCTCCTGAATAGAACGGAGCAGGCAAGGCGCGTTTTCTTTATCCCACTCGACACCGGTAAGTAAAGGCAACGCTTCATCAATACTACTGACTGCCCAGATATGGAATTTTTCTTCGCGAACTGCGTTAACCACGTCCTTATTCAGGGAGAGATGGCGCACGTTGGCGAGTGGAATGATCACACCCTGCTTTCCGCTAAGAGTGCGCTGGTTACAGATATGGAAAAAGCCTTCAATTTTCTCATTAAGGCCGCCTACAGCCTGTACCCGACCAAACTGGTCGACCGAACCCGTCACAGCAATTTGCTGGCTGACAGGCTGAGATGCCAGAGCACTGATTAAAGCGCAAAGCCCGGCCAGTGAGGCACTGTCGCCATCCAGTTCGGAATAAGATTGCTCAAAGACCAGCGAAGCGGAAAAAGGAAGCTGCTGTTCAAGCTCCAGTTCGGCAATTAACCAGGCCTGCATAATCATCATGCCTTTCGCATGAATATTGCCGCCCAGTTCGGCTTTACGCTCAACATCGGTAAATTCACCATCACCAACATGTACTACGCAGCTGAGACGGGAGGGTTCACCGAAGGCGCGGGGATGTCCGGGGAATTCAATAACTGAAAGCGCATTGATTTGCCCAATCATTTCACCTTCTGTCTCGATAAGAACCTGGTCCAGTAATATTTCGTCACGTACTCGATCAGCAAGGAAACCTTCCCGCCACTCGCGGGTTTCCAGGGCATTTTGCATATGCTCGCCATTCAGGCTGTCATCAGGGCTGTACATCAGCGCTTCCTGTAGCTGGTGACTTAGCCATACAGGACAAAGTGGCAAGATATCCTGATCGCCTGTATATCTGGCTCCTTCGCAGATCAGCACTGGCCATGTGTCATCGGCAATAGCAGATATTCCTTCCTTTATTGCCACTAACCGTACCCATTTCACCCACAGGCTGAAATCCTCTCCGTCACCGATCTGGAGGCTTTCTTCAAATTCTGAGTAGAGTGCCTGCATTGAAAGGTCAGGCTCCATTTCCTGGAAATCGGCGAGAGCATCACGTTCACCTGCCAATACCAGACGAAATTGCATGGGCATGGGGGGGATAGCGACAGGTAATGGTCGGGTTTCATCAGGAGAATACCAGTCATACTGTTGTGTTAGCAGAATTTTCCTAAGCCTTAGCCATAGTAACGGTTGCGCCAGCAGAGTACGCAAAGAGAGCATCAGGGTTCCGCCATTTGCCTGATGAAGCAACCCCGGTTGTAAGGTCAGTGTTTGTTCATACCGACGTACACAGCCAAAAAGCTGCTCAGCTTCAATCCAGTCAGCATAGTGAATGCCTCCCTCGCTGGCGAAATTGTCCTGTACGGATGCAACGGGACGCCAGGTTACCGACATACCGTCAATCTGATAGTGTCCACCGAACAGTTCTGCCTCATCTTCTGCTGAAATTTCCTCCATGATTTCTTTTATCCGGGAAAAATATTCAGCATTTTCAGCCGATCTGATCAGCATGAGTGGAAGTTTCGCCGTCGTTTGCAGTAGCAGATTCAGACCGTTGAACAGACGTGGTTGCACTGAAGCAAAGCAACTGGAGTTGTCGTCAGGTACCTGCGAGAAAAGGGGCTGAATATCATCAGTATCGGGCTGTAAGGCGCGCCATTCCAGTCGGTTGTTGGTCAAAGTTATCGTATTTTTTCTGAATTGAGTAAAAACGGATATTATACTGGATTTTGCTCTGTTAAGCATCGCAGACATGCACTCCCTGTCGTTTCATGCGCAGGATGGTTTTCAATGCGGCAGCGTCAGAAAAGCTGTTATTCTGGGTAGGTCAGTTAATAACATGAGATTCCGATGAAATATCAGCAGCTGGAAAATCTTGAAAGTGGGTGGAAATGGAAATATCTGGTTAAAAAACACCGGGAGGGTGAAATGATTACGCGCTACCTGGAGTTTAGCGCTGCTCAGGTGGCAGTGGATGAATTACTGGCCATGGAGAATCGTCCCGTCGAGGTGCTGCGATGGATTGCACGTCATATAAATCCAGCCCTGCAAAATCGCATGAAACAAACCATTCGTGCCAGACGTAAGCGCCACTTTAATGCTGAACATCAGCACACACGAAAAAAGTCTATCGATCTGGAGTATCTGGTGTGGCAGCGACTGGCGGCTCTGGCACAGCGCCGGGACAGCACATTGTCTGAAACCATTGTTCAGCTGATAGAAGATGCTGAACACAAAGAAAAGTACGCCAGTCAGATGAATTCTTTGAAACAGGATTTGAAAGCGATATTAGGGAAGCCAGACCAGGAAAGATAGCTGGCTGAGAAGGCCGACTCAATACGATATCTGACTGGATGAGGAATAACCTATGGCAGTCAGAGGAAATGAAACGGTATTACATTTACTGATAAGACAAATAATCTACAGGCACAAAGGTTTATTCACTGGATAAGCGATAAACATTCTCTGCGCCTGTATTTTTAACGGCCCGCTGTAAGAATAAAATTCCTTAACATGCGGGCTATTATGTATCAACGTAATTAGCCCTGAGGCTGTGTTACTACGTCTTTGATACCTTTAACCTGAATTTCTACACGACGATCTGGAGCCAGGCAATCGATCAGGGCTTTACGGCCTTTCACGCTGTCACAGGTGTTTCCAGTAACTGGGTTAGATTTGCCCATGCCACGTGCAGAGATTTTGTTAGAAGGGATACCTTTAGAAACGAGATAGTCAACAACAGACTGAGCACGTTTCTCAGACAGCTTCTGGTTGTATTGCTCTGAACCGATGCGATCGGAATAGCCCAGAACGATTACAGAACCATCTTTAGGATCCAGAGAGCTCAGCTGGGTATACAGCTGATCCAGAGCCTGCTGGCCTTCTGGCTTCAACGTAGCTTTATTGAAGTTGAACAGAACGTCGGAACGCAGGGTGAAACGCTTGGTTTCAACAACTGGAGCCGGAGCCGGAGCCGGAGCTGGTGCCGGAGCAACAACATCATCCTGACCGAAACGGTAGGATACACCAAGGCTCAGCATGCCATTGTCTGGACGGGTACCAACGGTGTTTGCATCACCGATGTTGTTAACCCACTGGTAATCCAGACGGGTCGCCCAGTTTTTGGTCAGCGCGTACTCAACACCAACGGCTGCCAGCGGAGAAACGCCGGTGTCGTGGTCAGAAATGCGGATGCCGTTGTTGTTCTGAGTAGAATCAGCGCGCCATACCATACCGCCTAAACGAGTATACACGTCCAGGTCATCCATGATTGGGTAGCTCAGTTTAGCAGCCAGCTGAATGCCCTGTGCTTTGAAAGCGCCATTGACATTGTTGCCTTTGTAAGGCATACGGCCTAACCAGTCATAGCCCAGTTCGAAGCCGAGGTACTGGTTAGCCTGATAGCCACCAAATGCACCTGCGCCGAGTTGGCTTTCATGCGTTGGGCCGTCGTTGTTGGTATAACTGTTACCATAGTAGCCAGTGTCGTGATACTGAGACCAGCCCAGTTTTGCACCAGTATACCAAGTGTTATCTTTAGGGGCGGCCTGCGCTACTGTAGCGAAGCCAGCCAGTGCCACTGCAATTGCGATAGCTGTCTTTTTCATTTTTGCGCCTCGTTATCATCCAAATAGGCAATGAGCTTTAATTAGCTCTTTGATTAATCCTTCGCCGGGTATTAAGACGCTCGATTATGTCTCATCCAAGAAAGGAAGATTATAGAGCACCCTGGCGACGTAAAGTCTACAACGTACAAGCAAAGTTACAAGTATGATGTGACACACGTCTGTAAAAAAACAGAGCTACTGACACATTTCTACACATTTATCGGCAGGTTCTGTATGAAATCGATCCGGCAAAAACACAGCTAACTCATTGTCACATCGAGTCATAATATAATCATGAAGTTATCCTCAGCGGACCTGAAAACCGTTATGAGAATGTTCTTATTTTTACTTAATGATACAATCCAGACTGAATTTTTAATCCATTAAGAGGTCTGGATTGAGCAAAATTCTCTGTATCTGGTCGCATAATTAGTCCAAGTGCCTGCCCATGTGAGGCTGCTTTCTGGAGTCTGCGACGGTCGCGTACGGAAACATCACTGGGTAACCAGCCTAAAACCACACTGTAGTTACCTGTCTGTAACGCTGTAATCATCGCCTCCACGGTGTTAATCGTCCCTGAAGATTGAACCTGCATTACTTTATCAAGAGGTAAGCCAGACTGTATCAGCCAGGTGCGGCTGAGTCTTTGCCGTGGGGTAAGCCAGAGTTGCCAACGTGACTCTGCTCCCCGTTGTTGCAGCAGAGGCACCAGCAGTAGCTGGGTCATATCTAACTGGTTCTCACTATATATAAGTTCGCTTATCAAACCTGTTGCGTTGGTCGAAGGCTGAGCTGAACAGGAGGGTGCCGCGCGAAAGCTGTTGTTAATGAGCTGAGATTGAATGAAATGTGTCTGCATAATGACATTGTTCTCATGGATGCTGTATGGATGTACAGTATATTTGTCATAAGCAAAGATCAATCTTATTTTTTCAAAACGTCTCGCAAAATCGCAATGTAAGAGACCGCAACAGCAATTAGTAATTGAACCTGTAACCGCTATTGCATACTTTCCTTTTCAGGAAATATGTGTAAATGAAACAGTTAAGGAAAAATATTATGGAAGACACTAAAAACAGGATCGCCACTACAAAAGACAAACTTGCTCAGTTAGGGGATATAACCTGCCGAAGTCAGTTTGGTGGTTACAGCCTCTCAGTGGATTGTGTTGTTTTTGCATTAGTTGCTAATGGAGAGCTCTACCTGAGGGCCTGTGACAAGGCCAGACCATACATTATAAAAAGGAAGATGAAATCCTTAACGATTAACAAGCACGGAATACCCGTCTCGCTTGAATACTATCAGGTGGATGAGCCTTTGTGGGACGAACCACAGCAATTATTAGCGTTGTCAAAGCTTTGCCTGCAAGGGGCGATACAACAGCGTGCATGGAACCGACACAACCGTCGACTCAAAGATCTTCCTAACCTGACGATGCGCCTTGAAGTGCTGCTACGTCACGTTGGCATAAGTACTGTAAAAATGCTCAAAGAGCAGGGATCGCGGCGGTGTTGGTTGAAATTGCATGCGCTTAATCAGAATTTAGGGATTAATGTATTGTTTGCTCTGGAAGGGGCGATTCTGGGGCAGCATCATGAGGCATTACCACCGGCGCTTAAAGCAGAACTTCGGCACTGGTACAGCGAGACTTTACGCCTGAAGCGTTTTGCTGAGAAACCAACATCTACCCGCTCATAATCTGCTTCTTTGACTGTGCAATTTCGGGGAGTAACGCAATCAATAAGCCAACCTGTTGCAGTACAAGAGGTTCTTTTGTTTCCGGGGTGACGTGCATCGCTTCAATTCGCAGCGACAGGTTGTTCAGAAGTCGCTGCGCTTTCGCTTCATCCTCCACACCTGACAGCAAAATGTCACCGACATAGCAGACAGTGTCATCCATGAGTTGCAGCATTGGCTGACTGGTGATTTTCTCCCGGTGCGCTCCCAGAGCCGAGATATAACTTAAAAAAGAGTGATTAAGGCACAGCAGATGGAAAGCATTTTCCCGAAGTGTCGCGCTGGTATTTTTTTCAGCAGAGATATTCGACACGACAGAGGCCAGTTCGGCATCGCTATTGTGGGCATCCCGGCGCGCGATACGGTAATCCAGTCGGTTATCTTTGCCCTGATGATACTGCACGAGAATCGCATCCAGATAGCGACAATTAGTCTCCATTGTACGCTCTGTTACCGATGAAAGTCTGCGAAAACGCCAGTCTGGCCAGATAAAAGCCACGGCCAGCCAGGCAATACCGCAACCGATTAATGTGTCAATAATGCGTGGCAGGGCAATGTCAAAGCCTTCACCCAGCAGACTAAAACAACACAGTACCAACAGAGTGATAAACAGGGTGGCATTAGCATAACGTGACTGACGAAAAGCAAAAAACAGTACTCCACTGAGTACGATCAGAACTAACTGGCCTTCAACCGAAGGGACCAGTAACAACAGTGGAAGGCCGACGATAATACCTCCTACCGTTCCAACAATTCGTAAAGCGAGTCGGCGTTTAGTGGCATTATAATTCGGCTGGCAGACAAACAGGCTGGTTAACAGGATCCAGTAGCCATGCTCCATTCCTGTCAGTTTAATAAAAGAATATCCGCTGCAAAGTAGCAAAGAGAGACGTACTGCATGGCGAAACAGAGCCGAATGTGGTGTGAGATGACGGCTAATGCGTAACCGGATATCTGTCCATCCGTTCAGATCCTCATTCGACAGGCTCTGATCGTGGCTGGCAGGGTCCTGCTCGGGATCCTGCTCTGACTCGATGGTTGCCAGCTGCGCATCGATAGCTTTCAGATTATGCAGCAGATAAGTCATTGCCTGCATATCACGGCTGGACGGTCTGGATGCTCTCAGGCGCTCCAGGGCAGCGTTGAGATGCACAAATGCGCGGTCAAAGCAGTCATCATGCTGGTATATTTCACGCATTAAAATACAGTGGGCCAGTTGCTGGCAGGCTTTGCCCTGCAGGGATAGCAGACGCTGAAAACGGAACAGAATGTCGCTGTAACGATACTCCTGGCGTAAAAAGTGATACTGAACATGAGACGAGCTGGCGCGCTCGTGAATATCCTGAGCAACAAAATAGTAGTGCAGCGTGCGACGCGTTCCTCGCTGTCCCCGGTCACCGCGCAATCGTGACTGGATGGATATTTTGGTTTCATTCAGCGTGGCAACCAGTTGACTGTTGGCCATTGCCACATCAATCAGCGAGCGGTCATTCTTTTCTTCGATTGCATCGGGATCAAAGAGACTTGCTTTTGCTTCCAGATAAACTGCCAGACCTTCAAAGCTTCGGGCAATATTTTCCTGCAATGGTCGAATAGGAAAAATCAGGTGGCCTGTCAGTGTTAACAGGTTGTACCAGATGGCACCGATTAGTAGCAGTGAAGGTTGCAGATACCATTGGGGAAAAAGCCCGACTCCCAGCAAGGTATAGATAGCGATAAGCAGAGCACCAAAAGCGATGGTGGCATACCGTTGCCCCAGTGCGCCCAGCAGAATGAAACCCCAGGTTGAAAGCGCTAAACCGATGACAAACAGCCACGGATAGGGCGAAAGCAATTCAACCGAGACTGATGCCACGCAGAAACAGACTAGCGTTATCAGTAGATTACGCAGTCTGCCGGTCAGGCGGTCATCCAAATCGGTAAGTGCCGCTGCCACCACACCCAGCGTTAATGGAATAGTCCAGGTGATTTGGTCCAGCCACCAGGGCAGTCCTGTGGTTCCTGCAAGCGCAATCAGAATACGCAGGTTGTACAGCAGTGTGCTGTTACAGATATAGCGTCTCAGATAGAGTGTCAGCGTTAAGGGCATTGCAGACTCAATTAAACCGACGGCGTGCGTTGGCTTCGCGCGCGGCCCTGGCGACTTCAATGCTGACAACACGACGGCCGACCGGCCATAGCGCAATGACCGCTATCTTGAAGTTAGCGATGCCAGTTGGAATGCCAATCAGGGTAATGCACTGAGTTATTCCGGTCATGATATGCATCAGACAAAGCCACCAGCCGAAAAAAATAAACCACAAAATATTCAGTAATGTCCCACCAGAGTTCATTAACAGGTTTCTCTTCTCGGGGGTGAGTTCGTCGACATGCACTGCCTCGTTGCCATAGGGTAGCAGGGATAACCTGGTAATTTCCCAGCAGGAACGGGTTAACGGCAGAGTGAAGATGAAAATAATGCTGATAAGTGTTGCAATCAGCCAGGAAGCGGTGGTGAGAAAGCCGCCCAGAACGAAGTTCAAAATATTTAAGACAGCACGCATTGGTTTTGTTCCTTCAGACCCGATGTACAGGATAGTTCAATACCTTGATTATATCGTTTTTTAAGGCTGGAGCGGTAAAGTCTCGCCAGTTAAACTACTGCCAACAAGATAACCACTCTCCCGGGAAGATCATGGAACTCAAAGCTACGTCGCTTGGTAAGCATCTTGCACAACATCCCTATAACCGTGTGAGGTTGTTATCTGCTGGCGTGGAGGTCAGTGGTGAAAAACATGAGTATCTTATTCCTTTTAATCAGCTTCTTGCTATCAGGTGCAAACGTGGTCTTGTTTGGGGAGAGCTGGAGTTTACCCTCCCTGATGAAAAAGTCGTTCGGCTTCATGGTACGGAATGGCAGGAAACGCAACGTTTTTTTCATTATCTGAACCAATCATGGCAGAGCTGGAGCGACGAGATGAGTATCGTATCTGCTCAGGTTCTGAATGAACAGATAGCAAAATTCCGACAATTAGAGCAGCTGGATAAGTGGCTGAAGCGCAGTGAAATGGCTGGCTGGCGTCAGGCTATTCAGCTCGCGTTATCTTCGCTGCCGTTGCCCCCTGCACGGATGGAAGAGTTTGCTAACTGTCGTGAAGCTTATCTCTTTCTTCAGCAGTGGCTGGAAAACCTTGATGAGCGCCGGCAGAAATGCAATGCGCAGTGGTCGGCGAAAATGCTGCAGGATTATGCTGACTTCTTCAATACTGTCGAAACATCGCCACTTAATCCCTCGCAGGCAAAAGCGGTGGTTAATGGTGAAGACACTTTACTGGTACTTGCAGGAGCTGGTAGCGGCAAAACCTCTGTGCTGGTGGCGCGTGCGGGTTGGTTGTTGATGCGTCAACAGGCAATGCCGGAACAAATCCTGTTACTGGCCTTTGGCCGTCAGGCCGCTGAAGAGATGAACGATCGTATTGTAACCCGGCTTAAAACTGATGGAATTCAGGCGAGGACTTTTCATTCGCTTGCTTTGCACATTATTCAGCAGGCTGGCACAAAATCACCTGTCATCAGCGAGTTGGAATCGGACAGTACGCGCCGACATCAACTGCTGATAAATGTATGGCGTCAGCAGTGCAGTGAGAAAAAATCGCATGCGAATGGTTGGCGGCAATGGCTAAAAGATGAACTGGCATGGGAGCTGAACGAAAATGATTACTGGCAGGATGATCAGCTGGCGAAGCGGTTGGCCAGCCGTCTTGAACGCTGGCTGGGCCTGATGCGTATGCATGGTGGCTCACAGGCGGCTATGATTGAGTCGGCACCGGAGGCGATACGGGATTTATTTGCCAAACGGGTGAAGCTGATGGCTCCATTAATGAAAGCCTGGAAAAATGCCCTGAAAGAGGAGGGGGCCGTCGACTTCTCAGGATTAATTCATCAGGCCATTAATATCCTGGAAAAGGGGCGCTTTATCACACCCTGGAAACACATTCTTGTGGACGAATTTCAGGATATATCACCACAGCGTGCTGCGTTACTGGCCGCTTTAAGAAAGCAGAATAAGCAAACATCTTTGTTCGCAGTAGGTGACGACTGGCAGGCTATATATCGTTTTAGCGGCGCAGAAATGGCCCTGACCACGGCGTTCCATCACCACTTTGGTGAAGGGGATTGCGATGTGCTGGATACAACTTACCGTTTCAACGATCGCATCGGTGAAATTGCCAATAGCTTTATTCAACGAAATCCACATCAGCTTAAGAAACCGTTGAACAGCTTAAGTAAAGGCAATAAAAAATCGGTCTCTCTGTTGCCGGAGGATCAGATGGAAGCGTTACTCGACAAAATCAGCGGTTATGCGACGCCCGATGAGCGGGTCCTGCTGCTCTGCCGTTATCATCACCTGCGTCCGCTGTTACTGGAAAAAGCCCGAACGCGCTGGCCTAAGCTGAAGATTGACTGTACAACCATCCATGCCAGTAAAGGACAGCAGGCCGACTATGTAATGTTATTGGGATTAAAAGCAGGAGATGATGGTTTTCCAGCGGCCGTTCGTGAATCGGTGATGGAGCAGGTTCTTTTGCCTGAGCCGGAAGATTTTGTGGATGCCGAGGAGCGGCGGCTGGCATATGTTGCCATTACCCGCGCCAGAAAACAGGTGTGGATGCTTTACGATCCCGCCGAACCTTCTGTTTTTGTGGATGAGTTTAAACGAATGGGGGTTCCGGCGTTGCGTAAGCCGTGAACAAGCTGTCAGACCACGGTTATCCGAAGTGTTTCCGCAAAAATCGCCGGATAGTCGGGAACAGCAATTTGCAGTTATCGTAAAAAAGCGGCGACTGGATTACAAAATCAGCGGTCAGGTGATGAGTCGCCACGGTAAAGCGTCACGCCGGAGTGTCTTCATATCAGGATCGCACGAACCCGTTCCCCAGGTTTGCTTTTCCTGAATTCGACCGGAGGTGTCGCGTTGTCACGGCATCGCGGTTATCCGCTGGATACGACCGCGTGATGAAAAAAATTAACGGGCATAAGTACAAATATCAACTGTCATGCAACGCTCTCAGCAACATTGCCAGTCGCTGGCGGGTGGCTGAGTCTACCTGATCATACCAGAGCTGTAATACCCGATCGCGTGGCGTCCTTCCCTCATTCAGATGACCGGCAAAATACAATGAATTGCTGGGCGTGGGCGGCTGAGCAAAGCGAGGGACGGAAGCAATCTTTCCTTCCATATTGTAAGCAACCATGGCCTGCTCAAAGTTTTCATCACTGACCGTAACAAGACGGTCCTGCTGGCTTTCCATCAGTTTGCTGTGTTCATCGTAAAGATGAAATTCAGGACGTTGATTAAACGTCATTCCCTGTTGCAGTGTGGTTAACACTGGCAGGGTAATGGTAATGGACTGAACCTGAGCATTGAACGTTACTATCAGGGGGCTTGAAACCCAGCGACTGGCGCTGTGCGCACCAGCTTTCAGATTTTTTTCGATGCGAAAAAGTAGCTGATGCTGGCCTCGTTCAAGTTCCAGCCCGTCAGCACCTTTTAACAACGAGCCGGATATTTTGCGCCCGTCCAGCACTAACAGGTCAATTTCAGGCGCCAGCTTCAGCGTGGTGGCCGAAGCGGTTACCGTGACCAGAAAAGTGAAAAGTCCAGCTATAACCAGACGCAACTTCATTCTTTCTCCAGATAAACAAAAAGCAGAACGACTGAATGTATCAAAGTCTTTCAGTATGGCAGGATATTAACATTTTTACATATTTATTTGTGCTAAATTTGTAGAATAAGTCTTTGGCGGCAATGCTGTTTCCTGTATCGCCATTTAGCATTTGAATATTAAGAAGCAGACTGATACGAGGGGTGTCCATGCAGGATAATATCATCGCCGATATTCTGACCACGACCCGCCACATTGCGTTGGTCGGTGCCAGCGAAAAAATCACTCGTCCCAGTTATGCCGTTATGGCCTACTTGCTGGCGCAGGGATATAAAGTAACACCGGTTAGTCCGAAGCTGGCTGGTCAGACATTACTGGGCCAGCAGGTTTACGCATGCCTGCGTGATATACCCAACCCTGTCGATATGGTGGATGTTTTTCGCAATGCGGAGGCTGCCTTTGATGTGGCTCAGGAGGCGATTGCGATTGGCGCGAAATCACTGTGGTTGCAACTTGGGGTGATTAACCATCAGGCGGCAGAGCTGGCAAGTCAGGGCGGATTAAACGTGGTGATGGATCGCTGCCCGAAACTTGAGATCCCTCGTCTCGGGCTGCAAAAAAAAGTGAATGAATTAGGTGAGCGTCTGGCCTAGTTTCTCAACCGTGGGGCCTGAAGCTGCTGACGGATGGAGGCGGCAAGCTCGTCCATAGAAGAGTGTTCCGGGTGTTCGCCCGGTTGCTCCCATGAAAGCTGTGCTTCGGCCAGATAGGTATGCACCGTGTCACCATTTTCATTTTCCATCACCACATGATACCAGGGTGCAGCACGCAGCGATTCACTGCCCGTTGCGCTGTCAGTGTCCTGTTGATCCAGTGAATACACCGGATCAACATCCACCACCACGCCAAGAAAACCAAGCAAAGTATGTCGCACTTGCTGACCGAGTCCAAACTTACTGGCAATCATTGTCATCTCCTGAAAACTTGTCCTTTCACAAGATGGGGATGCGGAGGTGTATTTTCAAGTCACACGACGCGACAGGCAAATCCTTTAAGGTACAATCCTTCCGGGTAGGATGCGATTACCGGGTGATCTGCTGCCTGGCGAAACTGCTCGATAAATTGCACATCCCTGCCTGCATCCAGCGCGGCATCCGCAATGATTTTCTGGAACAGGTCCGTAGGCATCAGCCCGGAGCATGAGAAAGTGAGCAACATGCCGCCGGGATTCAGTAACTGCATTGCCAGCATATTGATATCTTTATAGCCACGGCAGGCACCGGTGAGCTGATTTTTATTTTCAACAAATTTCGGGGGATCCATCACAATCAGATCAAATTTCTCTCCGCTGTCACGGTAGCGGCGCAGTAGTTTAAATACGTCGTCACGTAAAAATTCAGCTTTCGATAAATCCAGTCCGTTGAGTGCAATATTTTGTCGTGCCACATCCAGCGCCGACTGTGAAGTATCAACGCTGATTACCTGTGCACAGTTGCCCATCAGGGCCGAAACAGCAAAACCACCAGTGTAAGAGAAACAGTTCAGCACACGAGCACCCGCGGCGTAGCGGCGGGTAGCAAAACGGCTGTCACGTTGATCGAGATAATAACCCGTTTTATGCCCGGTACAGATATCCACTAACAGTTTCATGCCATGTTCGGTGACAGGCAACAGTGCAGGGGGTGTTTCTCCCACAACGACTCCCTGAACCAACTCCAGTCCCTCTTTCTTACGGACGGCCACATCGGAACGGTCATAAATCGAACACTCTGGGTAGCATTGTTGCAGGGCACTGATTAACGATACTCGTTGGTATTCAGCACCGGCTGAAAGCAGTTGTAAAACCAGAAAATTACCGAAGCGATCGATAGTAATTCCGGGCATACCGTCGGATTCACCGGCAATCAGGCGGTAGCTGTCCAGATTATCCCGCACAGCCAGCCAGTCACGAAGCTGCTGAGCGATGTTAAGCCGTTTCACGAAAAAAGTGATATCAACCGGCTCATCCTGCTGCCAGTTCCAGACGCGGGCACGAATTTGCGAGTCAGGAGACCATGCCGCATGGGCAAGCCATTTTCCATTGCTGTCACAGACGTGAATAGTTTCCCCTTGCTGCGCTTTACCTTCCATGCGGGCAATGGCACCGGAGAAAACCCAGGGATGGCGGCGAAGTAAAGACTTCTCACGCCCTTTGGCAAGAATTAAACGAACCGTCATATTTGCTATGCTTACTGTCAGAGAATCAGACGTTATTGTCTGGTGTCAGAGATTAAATTGCAATCTGTGGTGCAACGGGAGATTCGAATGGCAACAATTGGTATGCGGGCCTGGGCTTATGGCCTGGTGCAGGGAGTGGGGTTTCGTTATCACACACAGTCAGAGGCAAAAGCCCTCAAACTCAAAGGTTATGCGAGAAACCTTGCTGATGGCAGTGTTGAGGTACTTGCTGTTGGTGAAGAACGTGCGGTGGAAACGCTGATTAACTGGTTAAAAGCAGGAGGGCCACGCAGTGCTAAAGTCGAACGTGTGCTGGCGGAGCCTTACCAGCCAGTGGAACAGCCAGCAAATTTCACCATCGGATAAGCTGCTGGCAGGAACAGCTGATTTTCGCAACAGGGTTTGAAAGAGAGCTTAAAGGCATTTAACCGGTTTCGGTAGACCAGCTATTTTAGTCGCCTGTTTCGCGGGACCTTTAGGGAAAAGTCGGAATAAATAGCGGCTGTTTCCTTTTTCCTCGCCATATTTTTTTGCCATTGCCTTAACCAGCATGCGCACAGCAGGCGAAGTATTGAACTCCAGATAAAATTCGCGCACAAAAAATACCACTTCCCAGTGTGCTTCACTCAGGACGATACCTTCCTCTTGGGCCAGTAAGGGAGCTATTGTCTCATTCCAGTCGGTAATGGACTTCAGATAACCCTGTGCGTCACGCTCAATTTCTTTGCCATCAAAATACACTGTGCTACCTCTTTCTTTTTAGCGGTACGCAGTTTAACAAAGATTATGGCCGGAGAGACACTGGCTGTTTTTCTTCAGACAAAAAAGCTCCGTATGTGGAGCTTAATTTAGATGAGTCGGGGTGTCAGTTGCTACGCGACATCCCAAGGAGGCTAAGCAGGCTTACAAAAAGATTATAAACAGAGACGTAAAGGCTCACCGTGGCGCGTATATAATTGGTTTCACCGCCATGAATGATGTTACTGGTTTCCCAAAGGATTGCCCCTGACGAAAACAGCACAAACATAACGCTGATAGCCATATGCAGTGCGGGAATATGAAGGAACAAATTGGCGACCACGGCAACCAGAAGCACCACGAAGCCTGCCATCATCATACCGCCGAGAAATGACATATCCTTGCGGGTTGTCAGCACGTAGGCCGAACAGCAGAAAAACACCAGTGCGGTGCCGCCAAGCGCAAGTCCAATAACATCGCCCATTCCGGCAGAAAGCAGGCTGCTCAGCAATGGTCCAAGGCAATAGCCAAGGAAGCCGGTGAACGCAAAGGCTGCCAGAATACCTGCCGGACTGTCAGCCAGTCGGTAAGTCAGAAACATCAGCCCGTAAAAACCAACCAGCATCAGGATAAAACCAGGAGCGGGCAGGGCAAACGCGGTACTCAGCGTTGCAGTCAGTGCAGAGAAGGCCAACGTTAATCCAAGGAGAAAATAGGTATTACGCAGAACCTTATGAGTGGATATCAACGCGCTTTGACGGGGGTTTGTTACTGTGCGATCCATATAATGCCTCCCAGGGTCATTAAACTGGCCTTGAGCATAAGGATCAACGTGCAGAGTGGAAAGGTGTTTTACCCATCTTTACGCGATAACCTGCTGTTTCCCGGCGAAGAATTGGCGAAAATAGCGGCAGAAAATCACTCAGAAGGCTGTTTTCCAGGCAACCGAACTAAAACACGCTTTACATTGCACAGGAGGATGTTTATAGTGCGCGTCATTGCGGAGGGGTGGCCGAGTGGCTGAAGGCACCGGTCTTGAAAACCGGCGACGGGAAACCGTTCGAGAGTTCGAATCTCTCCTCCTCCGCCATCTTTTAGCAAATCAATAACGCATTGGTTTGTCATGAAAAAATAAGCTCGTGCAAGCGGGCTTTTTTTGTACCCTACGTTTTGTTTGCCCTGTATTTTACTTAGCATAAATTCCAGTCATAAAAATACTTCATAAAACGGACGATGACACCAGAAATTGGTGGTCCGGTTTTCGTGCTGTGTCCTGCCGCACTTGGTCCGAACCTGGCTTATGCTCAAAGATGCTGCGGGATGTCAGATGAGACATTTTTTACCATTATCGTCATGACATATTGCACGATGGCCGGTTCGGCATGCCGCGGAATGATACCCGTACTGCTGCTTCAGCAAGCTGTTTCAGATACAGCGCCGTCAGGGCCACGTATATGATCATAAAGGTTACCGCCTGCAGATGCTGAATGTTCGCCGCAAAGGGAAACAAGCGCCTGCCGGCATGCCTTCCTTCAACACTGACTGCTACACGGGCACTGGCAATGAGTTTTATGCATGACGTGCTGACTTTTGGTCGACCTTCTCGCTCCGTTAACGTTGTGGATGACCTTCATCGTAAAGCGCCGGAACCAGAATGGACCTGAATATTCCGGCACAGTAGGTAGCCTGGCGACTGGATCATATTGTTGTGCCAGCAGTGAGTGAGGATGGACAATGGCGCTGAGTTTACCTGACGGGCAGATGGCTGACCGTGAACCGCCCGCATCAGTCCCTGAATAATTTTACGCCGGAAGCACGACGGATGATCAATGATCACGCCGGAACACTTAAAAAGTGTATGGAGCTAAAACGGGGTACTTTTCGAGGTGTGTTTGGCTCCTGACTCTGAAGCGCACGGCTGGAGGTGAGTTAATGATTTACCTGAATATTATACCGGGCGTGCAGGGTATTCATAATGAATATGTCATTGTATGTACTGAATAATCCGTAGTGTTCGCCAAAAAAGATTTTTATGGATCTCTCCAGTAAAAACTTTTCCCCATCGGTTTTCTGTCTGACCGCAGTTGCGCTTAATGCCGGTATCTTAATCAGGACACAGGCACGCCTTTTGGCGGCTGATGTATTTTTAACCAGTAATACTCAGGTTATGTTTTTAACTGGCGTTCGGTTTGGAGTGAAATTATAATATTTTCTTGATATTAACAAAAACACCCTAAAAAATAACTAACTGTAACTATATGAATTATTTTAATTAAATAAAAAAATCCTCATGCGTAATTCAAAAAAAATACGCTGAGGTATTCACTTACTTCCTGATTCATGGATAATGCCATCGGTTCCAAAGCAGTGGGAAAGTAACCAGGAAGACCTGATGAAAGAAATAACCTTAATCTGTTTTAGATTGTTAATTTCTTCATGGCAGAAGCTGAATTCTAATTCAGATATATCTTAAGTCGGTTTGCTTTATATTCATGTGATTTATTTTTTTTAGTTCATCATTAAGCCTTGTGCTTGAGACATCTCTTTTTAATCAGACAGAGACAGGAAAATGGCTGATAATAATCTGTTAGCATTAAAAAAATAACACCCGAAATTATATGGTTTTCAAATAATATATCCGCGCAGATTGCGATGGTAGTGAATGATAATACCGACTCTCATGGGGTATTTTGCTACCACGCGTACAGGAATATGTCACTGGTGTCTGATTTGATGCACTGTTATGTGATATATCATCATTAATAATGTCGGATGGTTTTGCAGATTGTTGGCCAAATGTGCGTAATATTTTTAATAAAGATATTTTGCGGGAACATATGCTCTTCTGCAGCGCGATACACAGAGCACTCAATGTGAGTGTCTGTAAGAGCTGTATGCGTCCGGGCAGTTACCTGGTAATGATGGGCGAAAAATGAGTAACATCGTAAATAATGCTGTGGCTCCACTTACAGTGGTAAAAAAATACTACGCCCTTTCGGTGCCATCTGTTGTTGCGCAAAGTGCAGGCGGTCGTATTAGTGAGGAAGGTAATTACTAACCGCCCTGATAAAGCGCCTGCGAATGACTCGTTCAAATTGGTTTCACATTCATTAATGATGGTGGGGGGCCACTATGATTTTGCTCTGCCGCTGGTCATCAGTGTCAGACCGAAGAGCAGACGTTAATTGATTGGTGCACTCAACGTCAGCGAACATTGATGCCGTAAGTGGATCAGCTGAAATCAGCGATGCAGTCGAAGATATCATCGAGTTTATACGTAAAGTGAACCGCTATATTACCGCTCTGGCCCTTTAAAAGCAGGCAAAAGATCCTGACGGTCTGAGCAGCTCAACGGGGAGCTTCAGACATTGCATAAAGGACTTGCGCTGGTATTGAAGCGCTTTACACGCTAATGCCGGATAAAATGGTCAGTTCGCGTAAAGCGCCGGGGTTGTCGCCGTTACGATTGAAATTGCAGTCATCATGGCAATTTCAGCGCGACAGCCGTGTCGGTCAGTAATCGCGTATTCTGTTTTCGAAGGCAGCTGCTTAATAAGTTGCAGTAATTTTATGATTTTTATTTTCCTTAGCTACAGGATGTCATGATGCAGTGCCCATTTTCTCAGACCAAAAATTCGACTTTGTACGATAATGCCGTGATGGACTACAGCGACTATCTTCAGCTTGACAGGATACTCAGTAGTCAAAAAATGTTATCCGATGTACCGGAAGAAATGCTTTTCATTATTCAGCATCAAACTTCTGAACTTTGGATGAAGCTACTGCTCCATGAATTAACGCAAGCGGTATCCTTTATACGTAGGGATGACGTTGATCGCACTTTAAGTTCTTTGAACCGTGCCCATACTATTATGTTGCATCTTATTCATGCCTGGGAAGTACTGGCGACACTCAGTCCGGTAGACTTTTTAGCTATGCGCGATGTGCTGGGCAGCGCTTCAGGGAAACAATCACATCAATTCAGGGAAATTGAGTTTTTGCTTGGCAATAAAAACCCCAATACGTTGGAAGACTATTCTGGCAATCTGGGGGCGCTTCATGCTCTGAGAACCCGTCTTGATGAGCCTTCTTTAAATGATGAGGTTATCTGCCTGTTAGAGCGTCATATATCATCTCCTCTGAGTAATAAAGACGGCGTGGAGCAGGCATGGCTACAGATTTATCAGCAGCGCTATACGTACTGGTCGCTCTATCAGCTGGGAGAAAAGCTGGTCGATATCTCTCAGGGCTTCAAAAACTGGCGTTTCCAACACATTGCTACGGTTGAACGTATTATTGGTCATCGTCCCGGAAGTGGTGGCACCAGCGGTGTGGATTATCTGCGGTCGACGCTGAATCATGAATTGTTTCCTGAACTTTATCGCATGCGAACCGGTCTACAGCTTGTCTGATATAATTCTGTCAGAGCCTGAAAACTCTGCAGTATCTGAAGCAATGCCGGTAAATCATACAACTTAAACTCATCTCCGTGCGCAACCTGCTGTTATTTTGCCCTGCGTGCGGGGTAAACCGTATCGACAAAAGCATATAATTTCAACAAAATAGGGAAAGTTTTTCTTGGCAACCCCTGGTCTGTTCTCTATAATGCACGCCGTTGGTTGTTCAGACTTGTTGAGGGATAATTTTCTCTGCTTTTCGGATAACAAACAAAAGTGCGGAGGGGTGGCCGAGTGGCTGAAGGCACCGGTCTTGAAAACCGGCGACGGGAAACCGTTCGAGAGTTCGAATCTCTCCTCCTCCGCCATCAAATTTAACGGGTCAGCGTAAGCTGGCCCGTTTTGTTTCCCCCACCGGCCCCCGCCACCAATGACTCAGTTCGGAACAGATCGCGTTTCTTCCACCTCTGTTGATGTATCTGGTCTGTAAAGACAATACTTTGCTATATTCTCAGAATAAATGATCCGAAGTCTGGTTAGTTTCATTTGCCACTTTGTCCTGAGCCAACACTCGAAATTCGTGTGTACTTCGTGTAGGCTCCGGGCTGTTGAACATCCGGCATACTGCAATAAGCTGTTCCCGGTGATACAGGCCCTGAGTGCCGATACCCGGTCTTTTCTCTGTTGCGCTGTTGCAAAGATCATCCGCGTTGTCGTGAATTTTTGGCCAACGGTTGCTTTTAACGCTGGTCGGGTAATTTCCCCTCTGAATCAATGGATAAAACACATGATTAAAAAGTTTAGTCTTTGCGCGTTGGCGGTCTGTTCAGCAGTGAGCGGAATTTCAGCTTATGCGGCTGATGACAATTTCCAGCTTGAACAGGTTTTAATGATGAGCCGCCATAATCTTCGCGCACCGCTTGCCGACAACGGTAGCGTGCTGGCGCAATCTACGAAAAAAGCCTGGCCTCAATGGGATGTCCCCGGTGGACAACTGACAACAAAAGGTGGCGTGCTTGAAGTCTACATGGGGCGCTATACCCGTGAATGGCTGGTACAGCAGGGGGTATTAAAGGGCGGCCAATGCCCCGGCAGTGATGAGGTTTATGCATACGCCAACAGTCTGCAACGCACCGTTGCTACCGCGCAATTTTTTATCACCGGGGCATTTCCCGGCTGCGATATTCCGGTTTCCCATCAGGATGAAATGGGCACGATGGATCCAGTGTTTAACCCGGTGATCACCGATGACAGTGACGCTTTCTCGAAACAGGCGCTGACGGCGATGAACAGCGCTGCGGGTCAACTTGCCCTGAAACCTGCTTTTCAGCGTCTGGAAAAAATAACCGACTATAAAAATGCTGAAGCCTGTAACGGTAAAAAGCAGTGCGATCTTTCCGGCGGTAATCAAAATAAATTCTCTGCTGATAAGGGGAAAGAACCCGGCGTTACTGGTCCACTGAAAGTGGGTAACTCGCTGGTTGATGCGTTCACTTTGCAGTATTACGAAGGTATGCCGCTTGATCAGGTAGCCTGGGGGCAGATCAAAACCGCTGAGCAATGGAAAGAGCTTTCAGCAATCAAAAACGCCTATCAGGACACGCTGTTTACTTCACCGGAAGTGGCGCGCAATGTAGCCGCTCCGTTGGTTGACTACATTCGCAGTGTGTTTGTGGATGAAGACAAAGCCAGTGCACCAAAAGTAACTCTCATGGTCGGTCATGACTCGAACATCGCTTCACTGTTGACTGCACTGAATTTCAAACCGTACACGCTGCCCGAACAGAATGAACGAACGCCAATTGGTGGGATGATCCAGTTCCAGCGTTGGCACGACCGGAAAAACAACCAGGAACTGGTTAAAGTGGAATATGTTTACCAGACCAGCGATCAGTTACGCAACGCAACGCCATTGACGCTTGATACCCCTCCTAAAAGGGTGACGCTTGAAATGAGTGGCTGCAAAACGGATGTTAACGGTTTCTGCCCTTGGGACCAGTTCACTCAGGTGCTGAACAACGCCCTCCAGGGAACGCCGGTGGCGGCTGAACAGCCTCAGCAACCTGCTTTTACAACTGCCCCTGTCGCCGTTAAGCAGAGCGCTGGCGATGCGGTTAGCGATCGGGCGGCGGCAAAGCAAGCGGAACCGGCGAAACCGTCTGCTGGCAAAGAGAAGGACCTGACGGATAAGGCAGCAAAAGAGAGCGACACCAGAAGCAAAAACGGTGATAACGATAAGCCTGTAAAGAAGGCGTCATCTCAACAACCCGCTGCTGATAAAGCATCCTGATTGTAAAAATGGCGGTGAAAAGCCGCCTTACTGGGACAGCGTTGCTTCAGCTGGTCGTGGGAGCGCTGTCACGCTTAAATAAGAAGTACCTCTGCCGGTGCTGCCAAATCCGCAGATAAACAGGACAGTGCCAGCACGCACTGAAAAACCACGTCCCACAAGGCGTGGTTTTTCAGTTAGCAATAAAAAGCCAGAATCAATGCGTGTCAGCTGTTGCTGACAACAACCAGTTTCTGGTTGACGAACTCCTTAATGCCCAGATCGGACAGCTCGCGACCATACCCGGAACGTTTGACGCCGCCGAAGGGCAGTTCTGCTGAGGTATTAGTGGCGGAATTTATAAACACCATCCCCGTTTCTATTGCATAAGCCAGCTTCTTGCCACGGGCGATATCGCCCGTGAAAATCGCTCCCCCAAGGCCATAATGGGAGTCATTGGCGAGCTGTATCACCTCATCATCATTTTTGACCACGTAAACCTGTGCGACCGGACCAAAAAACTCCGCAAAGTAAGCCGGATTATCACGAGTGATACCGGATAAAATAGTGGGCTGATAGAAGCAGCCGTCACCGTCCACCACCTTACCGCCAAGATGCAATTTCGCGCCTTTGGCCACGGCGTCATCAACCTGTTTTACCAGCGTATCACGAGCCGAAGAGGAGGACAGGGGGCCGAGCGTGGTGCTTTCATCGAGGGGATCGCCGATTTTCACTTCCCGAAATGCCTGAATAAATTTTTCAAAAAAAACATCGGCCACTTTTTCATGGACAATAAACCTTTTTGCAGCGGTGCAGACCTGGCCGCAGTTACTCAACCGGGCACCCGCTCCGGTGCTGACGGCTTTGTCGAGATCGCAGTCGTCCAGCACCACAAACACATCATTACCCCCCAGTTCCATGGTGGTCTTTTTCAGGTATTTTCCCGCCTGTTGTGCCACAGCGCTTCCCGCGCGTTCTGAACCGGTCAGTGCCGCCCCCTGTACCCGATCGTCGGCAATCAGGGCTGCAACCTGCTCATTGCTGATAAACAGATTAGTCCAGGCTCCCTGCGGTGCGCCAGCCTCGCTGACCAGTTCGGCAAACAGGGTCGCGCAATGTGGCACATTAGCGGCATGTTTCGCCAGGACCGGATTGCCAACGGCAAGGTTTGGCGCCAACACACGCATTAACTGATAGTAAGGAAAGTTCCAGGGTTCCACCGCAACCAGAACGCCAATGGGATGATTTTCGATCCAGGCTTCGCCCAGCTCGCTTGGATAGCGGACAGGAGCCAGAAAACTCCCGGCGTTTTCTGCATAATAGCGAGCAATCTGAGCGCAGGTTTTCACTTCGCCACGGCTTTGAGCAATAAGTTTGCCCATCTCAATACTGGCAACTTTTGCCAGTTCATCCACGCGGCTGTCAATCAGGTCGGCCATTTTTTTCAGGATCTGCAAGCGTGACTGAATTGGGCCTTTTGACCAGTCGGAATGATAAAGGTCATCTGCAATAGTCAGGGCCTGTTCAATCTGCTCCTCACTGTGTTCAGGCCAGTTTTTAAGCAATTTATTATTGTTGGGATTAATTGTCTGATAAGACATAGGGCTTCCTTCTGGCGTTGTGTGCCTGACGGACAGGCTGTTCAGTGTGGATTAAGCGTAGTTAACCCATGGGCTGTTTGCCAGTGGGGAGCAGGGTGGGAACAGCATGATTTACCGACGGAAAACCATAAAAAAGGGCGGAATGTCCGCCCAATTTTGTGTTGATACGTCAGACATTTTTCCGCTCAACACGCTTGTTGTCCCAGGTCAGAACATCCTCGTGGGTTTTATCGAAGGCGCGCAGCAGTACCTCGTCACTTCCCTGTTGCCGCCAGATCTCTTCAGCCAGCCTTTCGTCATAGTCAGCCACTTCGAAAATAGCTTCGGCGATCTCGGGAGATGTTGCCCGAAGGTTGGCCCATTCTTTGACGTGATGGGCTTTTGACGGTTGTGTTGCCATAATGATCTCCAGTGCAATTATCCGTTCAGACGCACCGCCAGCCCGGCGACATATTCCCCCTGATAGCGGGCAATATTCAGTTCCTCCTCGCTGGGTTGTCGCGAGCCGTCGCCACCTGCGATGGTGGTGGCGCCATAAGGAGTGCCACCACGCACCTTCGAAATATCAAACAACTCTTTTGTGCCATAGCCGACAGGAACAATGACCATGCCGTGATGGGCCAGCGTGGTCCAGGTTGACGTGATAGTCTGTTCCTGACCACCACCGGTGCCCGTGGAAGAAAAAACGCTGGCGAGTTTGCCGTAGAGAGCACCTGATGCCCATAATCCTCCGGTGCGGTCAAGGAAGGTACGCATCTGACCTGCCATATTGCCAAAGCGGGTAGGGGTGCCAAGCAAAATTGCGTCGTACTCTTTCAGTTCTTCCGGCGTGGCTTCTGCTGCCTTTTGCGCCGTTTTTCCGCCCACTTCCGCAAAGCGGGCGGCATCCATCGTTTCCGGTACGCGTCTGATGGTCACACTGGCACCACTGACCTTGCGCGCCCCTTCGGCAACCGCTTCGGCCATGGTTTCAACATGTCCATACATTGAATAATAAAGCACTAAAATCTTCGCCATTTGTCACTCCCTGTTTGGATGTTTACCTGCTCTGCAGGATGAATGGCTGCGAACAGCTGTTCACCGCCCGAAAGTTGAGTATAGATGAGGCCACTTCTGTCTGCTGAACAGAGCCGAAAATGGCGTCCCGGGCATCAAAAATGGCCCACGGCGGAGAAAAATAAGTGAAGGGAATGGCAAAAAATGCTCCGTAGCCGCAAAGGAGGGCGTAGTCCTTGTGGCTATCGGGATTAAATCCCGACAGCATCATTTTTCTCTCCGCCCCGCCGCCTGGTCCGACGGTCCTGTTTCCCGGTTGACCATCGTCTTAACACTCTGCAAACTGGCAGCTAAATTCTTTCTGAGACGGCTATGTCGACCTTTCTCTCCCGCTACACACTTTCTCTTACGCGACAGGAACTGGTGCTGATTCTTATCACCGTTGTATGGGGTTGTACCTTCCTGACCGTACACCATGCCATGACCGTAAGTGGCCCCTTTTTCTTTGTCGGCGCAAGATTTGCCACGGCAGCATTAATCCTTGCGGCGTTCTCATGGCGTACCCTGCGTGAAATAAGCCGTGCGGAAATCAAAGCGGGTATATTTATTGGTATCGCTATCGGATGTGGCTATGGTCTGCAAACCTATGGTATGCAGACGATTACCAGCAGTAAATCAGCGTTTATTACCGCGATGTATGTCCCGCTGGTGCCACTGATCCAGTGGCTTTTTCTACGGCGTCTTCCGGGAGTAATGGCATGGAGTGGGGTTGCACTTGCCTTTACCGGCCTGATGCTGTTAGCCGATCCGACGGGGAGCCAACTCGCTTTTGACGTGGGTGAAAAGGCGACATTACTGAGCACGCTCGCTATTGCGGCAGAGATCATACTGATTAGTGTCAGCGCCGGGAAAGTGGATGTAAAAAGGGTGACAGTGGTGCAGCTTGGCGTTGCTTCGCTGCTGTCGTTCGGCATGATGGTGCCAAATGGAGAGTCTGTTCCATTTTTTTCACCGTATCTGTTGTTCAGTATTGCCGGCCTGGCGGTAGCCAGCGCGGTGATCCAGGTGACGATGAACTGGGCACAGCGTAGCGTATCTCCCACCAGGGCGACGGTAATTTACGCGGGCGAGCCGGTATGGGCGGGAATTGCTGGGTGGATGGCCGGGGAACGCTTACCCGCCATGGCACTGGCGGGTGCGGCACTGATCGTTACCGGCGTACTGGTCAGCGAACTCAAGCTGAAAAAAGCGAAGGAAAGACCTTCGCCAGATGCAGGGATTGATTAACTGTCCTGCTGCGCGATATTGCTCTCATTAACCGCCGCTACTCTACGGTGGCTGAGTATTGCGTTGAGGATAATGGCGCCAAAAGTGGCGGTGCCGATACCACCCAGGGTAAAACTGCCAATTTTCAGCGCAAAGTCGCCAGCGCCCAGTACAAGGGTGACGGCGACCATGATCAGGTTGCTGTTCTGCCCTAAATCCACTTTGTTCTGGACCCAGATACGCGCACCCGCAACGGCAATCAGCCCAAATACCACAATAGAAGCCCCGCCGATCACCGGACCGGGAATGGTATGGATCAGTGCGCCAAATTTAGGTGAGAATCCCAGCAGAATGGCGATGGCCGCGGCGGCGACAAATACCAGCGTTGAATAGACCCTTGTTACCGCCATTACGCCAATATTTTCAGCATAGGTGGTGACGCCGCTGCCGCCGACTCCACCTGACAACATGGTCGCCAGGCCGTCACCGACAAATGCCCGTCCGATCCAGGTGTCAAGGTTTTTTCCCGCCATACCGGCCACCGCCTTGATATGTCCCAGGTTTTCCGCCACCAGAATCACTGCCACAGGGGCTATCATAAACATCGCATGACTGTCGAAGACTGGGGTGGTCATCCCCGGCAGGCCAAACCAGCGGGCGTTGGCAAGCTGGCTGAAATCCACCGGTCTGCCAAGACCCAAACCATTGGTCAGCAGGGCATATATCGCCCACGCCGCGATCAAACCGACGAGAATCAGCAGGCGCTGCACCATGCCACGGGTGAAGACGGCCACCAGCCCGATACAGACAACGGTCATGACTGCCATCCAGCTGTCAAACATCGAGCCGGAAACGCTGTGTACCGCAATTGGCGCAAGATTGAGGCCAATTGCCATCACGACGGCACCGGTGACTACCGGAGGCATCAGCTTCTCTATCCAGCGGGTCCCTGCTTTCATGACGACAAAACCAATCAGGGTATAGACCAGACCGCAGGCGATAATGCCGCCCAGTGCAAGACCGAGATGTGGGTTCAGCCCTTGCCCGTTAAAGCCGGTTACCGCAATCACTACCCCTACAAAGGCGGCGCTGGAACCGAGATAGCTGGGAACCCGCCCTGCGGTGATCAGGAAAAACAGCAGGGTGCCGATACCGGACATCAATATCGACAGGTTAGGATCCAGACCCATTAGCAGCGGCATAAGCACGGTGGCACCAAACATCGCTACCGCGTGTTGCAACCCCATAATCAGTGTCTGTCCCAGCGGTAGCATTTCATCGGGGGCAACCAGCCCCTGAGCCGTTGCAGACTGTTTGCGCCATTGTGGGAACCAGGAATTTGCCATCGTTTTCTCCCAGGAGAATAAATAAAGCAGTGACCGCCAGCGGTGTTATCTGGCTTCCTGCCGCATCAAATGGTGATAGCCGCGATCGAAATAGATCAAACCGTGGCGGGTAGTGTTACTGACGAGCGCCCGGACTTCGCAAACCAGAATATCGTGACTGCCGACGCTCATTACCTGGCTGACGCTGCAGTCAAACGAGGCGACCGCGCCGGTAAGTACCGGAGAACCGGTTAACAGTGTTGACCATTCAGCGGCGATAAATCGCTCTGCCATGGGGGTTTTGCCACCAAAAAGGACAGAGAGCGATTCATGGCCGGCTGCCAGCGTATTGACACACAACTGTTGATTGGTTTTGAACGTTTCCCAGACGGAAGCCGAGCGATTGAGACAAACCAACAACGTGGGTGGCGTATCGGTTACGCTGCACACCGCCGACGCGGTGAACCCTGCCCGCCCCGCCGGACCGTCGGTGGTAATGATATTGACAGCGGCAGCCAGTTGCGCCATGGCATGGCGAAAATCCTGTTTTTCAACGCAGTTTACAACCGCGGCTTTCGGCAGTGGCAGCGACATTATTTTCTCCTTATACAAGTGTGCAGGCCGCAGTAAATTCCAGCCTCGGCAGACGGTCATATACCTTGTCATGATCGCCATAACCGATGTTTATCAGCAGATTACTTTTCCATCCGTTATCAGCAAAAAAAGCGGTATCCACCGCCGCGCGGTCAAAACCGGACATCGGGCCGGTGTCCAGTCCCATCGCCCGGCAGGCGCTGATAAGATAAGCCGCCTGCATTGAGCTGTTACGAAATGCGGTCTCTTCTGCCAGCGCCGCGCTGCTGGTAAACCAGTCTTTTGCATCCGCGTGGGGGAACAGCTCCGGTAGCCGGTCATAAAACGCGGGGTCCCACGCCACAATTGCTGTAACGGGAGCAGCGAGGGTTTTCGCCAGATTGCCGCTGGAAAGGGTGGGCTGCAGTTTTTCTTTGCCCACAACACTGCGCACAAAACAGAAACGTGCCGGGCTGCAATTGGCCGACGTTGGTCCCATTTTCACCAGATTGTAGAGTGCATGGATCTGTTCGTCAGTCACCGGACGATCCTGCCAGCCATTGTGAGTACGGGCGGCGGTAAACAAGGTTTCAAGAGCTTGTGTATTCAGTGCTTCAGCCATAATGGCTCCGGTTCAGCAGGTTAAGAGGTGGTCACTGGTGAGTTCAGCCAGTTGAGTAACAATCGGTTAAAGCCAGCACTGTCAGTCACGCTCATTGCATGGCCGCCCCAGGCCATTTTCAGCAAAGTTGACCGGGGCAGGGCCGCAGAGAGGGTTTCAGAGCAGGTACAGGGCACCAGTAAATCATCCTGCGAACAGATCACCAGCGCTGGTTGGGTGATGAGCTTTGCCTTTTCGGTGAAATCACAGTTCATCAGTGCGTTAAGACGGTGTAGCAGATTCTCCACGCCCTGAAAGTGGGCGGTGTGCAGGGCATCTTCTGCTTCAATCCTTTCCTGGTTCTCCGCCAGCCAGTCAGCCGGGTACAGGAACAGCGGTTGGGCCTGTACCCAGGCTTCAACGCCGACATTCATCAGCAGCTGCTGACGGACTGAAAAACAGCGGCGGGTGTGCGGATTAAGACGTAACCAGCCATTGACGATAGCCAGCCGGGTAACCCGTTGTGGATAATCCAGCGCCATCTGCATAGCCACCATGCCGCCCAGCGCATGTCCAATCACCTCATACTGTTCAACGTCATGTCTTGCCAGGGCAGCTGCCAGCTCGGCAGCCATATCCGTCATGCTGTAGCCTTCCGGCAGCTGGTCGGGATTACCGCCTGTTCCGCGATGGTCATACACCACCACGCGATACTGACTGCGTAACGCATTCAGCTGGGGCAGCCAGAAATTGCCCGAGCCGCCCAGTCCGGCGGACAGGACCAGTGTTCTGGCACCGGGATGCTGTAAACCCGACAGTTCAATATGCATACCCGTCTCCGTTACTTGCCGATATGGGCGACAGTGGCAATTTCCACCAGCGCATCCTGTTTTACCAGGCCGCACTGTATGCAAAAGCGGGCCGGTTTCTCTCCGGGGAAATAGTCGGCGTAGACCGCATTAATGGCGGCGTAGTGACTCCAGTCAGTGATAAAAATCGAATTAAAGGTCACATCATCCATGGTGCCACCGGCGGTTTCGATAACGCGTTTGATGGTCTCCAAAACGTGACGTGTCTGTGCGGCGGCATCGCCTACGTGTACCACGTTATTGTCTTTATCAAACGGCAATGTGCCGGAGACATAAACCACGCCATCAGCCAGCGTACCGGGCACGAAAGGCGCGATAGGAACGCCGGAGCCCGGAGGGGTAATGATCGTCTTGGGCATGAGTTATCTCCTGTCAGTAAGCAATATTTATGCTGTCTGGCATTGTGCCGGACTTTTATTTTTCAGGGTGGCGCAAAAAGTATTCACATCCGATACCCAGCCAAAGAAGGTTTCAATGTTGAAAATCGCTGCCTGCTGGGCAAAAGGTGGGCCGGCCTGGTAGGTTGCGTCTTCCAGCACGATGCCGAAATATTCGAGGAAAAAGCCATCACGCAGGGTGGATTCAACGCAGACGTTGGTGGCAATACCGGTAAAAATCAGATGGCGAATACCACGGCTACGCAACATGCTGTCCAGCGGCGTGTTGAAGAAGCCACTGTAGCGTGGTTTTGGTAGCACAATATCCTCCGGCTCAGGCTGTAGCTGGTCCACCAGGTGGTAATCCCAACCGCCTTTGGAAAGCAGTTTTCCCTGCAGTTCTGGTCTGGCACGCATCGTTTTCAGCGCGTTTGATTTATGCCAGTTGGGCGAGCCTGGGCCACCGGCTTCAACATAGTGGCTGTCCCAGCCATTCTGAAACCAGATAATCTGTATGCCCGCCTCCCGTGCTGCCCTGACGGCAATATTGATTTTATCGATCACCGGCCGGGTGGCTGACACATCAAACCCCGCCAGATCAAGATAGCCTCCGATACTGGCATAGGCGTTTTGCATATCCACCACAATCAGCGCGGTTTGATCGGGGGGAAAAGCGATCGCTTCCGGTCGTGCCGGCAGTTGCAGACTGTTTTTAACTGAAGCCGTGGTGCACACGACAGGCGTTTTACTGCTCATCAGGCCACCTCCTTTGCCGCTTCAATGATATTGATGCGGCATGTCATCAGTGGCTGGATACGCTCGCCAAAATTCTCAATTCCCTGCAGGAAGTCATCAAAGGTCAGTAACACGCCATGCGTGCCTTCAACCGTGGCCACCTCATCCAGCATCCGGGCCACACTGGCGTAGGATCCAACCAGTGTGCCCATGTTGATATTGACTGCCGAAGTGGGATCGGCCATCTGTCGTACATTGGTGTCGCTACCGGAACGGGTATCCTGTTGGCTTTGCGTGGTGAGCCAGGCCAGCGCTTCTTCATCTGCGCCGGCTTTGTAGTGCTCCCATTTGGCCCGTGCGGCCTCGTCCGTTTCATCGGCGATGATCATAAACAGGACATAGGAACCTACGTCACGTCCGACCTTTTCAGCGGCGCTTTTCATGCGTGCAGCGGTTGGGGCGAAGGCGGTTGGGGTGTTGACGCCCTTGCCAAAACAGAAGTTGTAATCGGCATGTTTTGCTGAGAAAGCCATTCCTGCGTCACTCTGTCCGGCGCAGATCACTTTCATCGGTTTTTGCGGTTGGGGGCTAAGACGGCAGTCATTCATGGTGAAGAACTCACCCTTCAGATCGGATTTGCCGTTGCCCCACAGATCGCGCAGTACGGTAACGTACTCGGTCAGATAGTCGTAGCGACGGGAAAAATAGTCATCTCCGGGCCACATACCCATCTGATCGTATTCCGGTTTTTGCCAGCCTGTCACCAGATTGACGCCAAAGCGACCGCCGGAAATGGAATCCACCGTTGAGGCCATCCGCGCCACGATGGCCGGTGGCAGGGTGAGGGTGGCCGCTGTGGCATAGATTTCAATGCGGGAGGTGACGGCGGCCAGACCAGCCATCAGGGTAAATGATTCCAGATTGTGGTCCCAGAATTCTGTTTTGCCGCCAAAACCACGCAACTTGATCATTGAAAGGGCAAAATCGAAATGATAGTGCTCAGCCTTCATGACAATAGCTTTGTTCAGCTCAAAAGTGGGCAGGTATTGCGGCGCGTGAGTCGAAATCAGCCAGCCGTTGTTACCAATCGGGATAAATACGCCAATTTTCATATCAGGACCTTATTGGAAGTCAGGGTTATCTTTCCCGCGCTGCGATGCATCCTGCTATTCCTTTGAGGCGGCGCTCACTGTTGCCTGTGCAAGGCCTGTGCCAGACTGAATAAAGTTATTAATATTCAGGTTGTTAAGTTATTGTGTTTATAATTTTGTTGAGTAAAGGGTCCAAAATGGACCATTTGGTAAAAAATTGTGCACAATAAGCAGGCAATCATGGTCAATTAAAGTGCACAGGCCGACCCCGCAAGGTTCAATATATTGCCTGTCCCACATGGACTCTGGAGTCATGGTGAATTCATCAAAGATCCCGTCAACAATGCCAACCCGACGTTCAAAGGCGGTTGCCGCGAAAAGAACGGCCATTCTGACTGCGGCGCTGGAGCTGTTCTCCCTTTACGGCTTTCACGGCACCCGTCTTGATAACGTTGCCGAGGGGGCCGATGTATCAAAAACGAACCTGCTTTATTACTTTCCGTCAAAAGAAGCGCTGTATATTGCGGTGCTTAAAGATATTCTGGATATCTGGCTGGCACCTCTGCGGGCGCTACGTAGCGATCAGCAACCGCTGGAAGCCATTCGCAACTATATTCGTCTTAAGCTTGTGGTCTCGCGCGATCATCCGCAGGCGTCAAGATTGTTCTGCATGGAAATGCTGCAAGGTGCCCCGTTGCTGAAAGGGGAACTGGAAGGTGGGCTTCGTGAGCTGGTTGACGAGAAATCGGCCGTTATTGAAGCCTGGATTGCCGGGGGAAAGCTGGTAGCGGTCGAACCTCACCATCTGATCTTTATGCTATGGGCCACCACCCAGCACTATGCTGATTTTGCCAGCCAGGTTGAAGCGATTACCGGCCAGACCCTCAGCGACCCGTCGTTCTTTCAACAGACAGTGGAAAACGTTGAGCGCATGGTGATTGAGGGGATCCGTGTACGCAATTAATCATCGGAAGAAAAACGGGCCGTCAAGGCCCGTTAATGCAGTTATCCGTTGGCTTTTCGCTGGCGAAGAAACCAGCCGATGCCCAGCATAACAAACCACAAGGGGGTGACCATCAGTGCCTGACGGGTATCCTCCTGAAGCGAGAGCAGGACCAGCACGAAGGCAAAGAAGGCGATGCAGACCCAGCACATCACTTTACCCAGCGGCATTTTATACTGGGACGCCTGATGCAACTGTGGATGTTTCCTGCGGTAGGCCAGATAAGAGCAGACGATGATTGTCCAGACAAACATAAACAGGATTGCAGAAACGGTGGTCACCAGGGTAAACACTTTCATCACGTTCGGGATGAGATAAATCAGTGCGACGCCGCCCAGCAGGCAAAAACAGGAGAAAAACAGGCCGGTGGTGGGTACAGCGCGACGGGAAAGCAGGCCGAAACGGCGATGAGCGACACCTTGCTGTGCCATGCCATATAACATTCGGCTGGTGGAAAAAATCCCGCTGTTGGCTGAAGATGCCGCCGAGGTCAGCACCACAAAATTGACGATGCTGGCAGCAGCAGGCAGTCCTATCAACACAAACATTTCCACAAACGGACTGCGATCTGCCACAACCTGATCCCACGGCGTCACCGCCATAATCACCAACAGTGCGAAGACATAAAACATAATGATGCGCAGTGGAATGGCGTTAATGGCACGCGGCAGAACTTTTCGGGGATCGTGGGTTTCCGCTGCCGTTGTACCAACCAGCTCGATCCCGACAAAGGCGAATACCGCAATCTGGAATCCGGCAAAAAAACCACTCAGGCCTTTTGGAAACATTCCGCCATGACTCCAGATATTACTGACCGATGCCACACCGCCGCCGGTTGAGGGGTAGTGCATGGCAATCAGCACAATACCTGTTGCGATCAACGTGATAATAGCGACGATTTTGATGATGGCAAACCAGAACTCCATCTCTCCAAACAGTTTAACCGTGGCAACATTCAGCGTCAGGAATACCACGATACAGAGCAAGGCGCTCATCCAGATGGAAAAGTCCGGGAACCATAACTGGAAATAGGAGCTAATTGCCACCACATCGGCAATACCGGTCACCACCCAGCAGAACCAGTACGTCCAGCCGGTAAAATAGCCTGCCCAGGGACCTAACAGGTCGGCGGCAAAGTCACTGAATGATTTGTATTCAAGATTGGACAGCAGCAACTCGCCCATCGCCCGCATGACAAAAAACAGCATAAAACCAATAATCATATAAACAAAAATGATTGAAGGACCTGCCAGACTGATGGTTTTACCCGACCCCATGAACAGCCCTGTGCCGATGGCACCGCCTATGGCAATAAGCTGGATATGTCGGTTGTGCAGGTTACGGCGTAGTTCGCCAGGTGCTTCATTAACAGGCGGAATTTTATTTGATTGGTCAACCATAGCGGGATTCTTGTCCTTAAAATGATGTTGTGTCAGCTCTGGAGGCTGTTATTTAAAATCTCGTTTAACAAAAATTTGCAGGCATAAGATAGTGTAAACAGAGGCTAAACAGCCAACGCTTTTTCAACTGAGTGGGCGATATCTGCATCAGTTGTGCAAAAATAAGACTAAATTTTCTTTTTTTTTGTCACATATCTGATGAATGGCATGGTAAATCCGCAATGCGGGTATGAATGAAGGTAACTGTTATATTGCTTATTATTCCGCTGGCAATTTCACAGGCTGCTTTACGGTTAACCTTATTTTTAACACGCATTAGCCACGCCAGCCGAAAATTGAACGTCATGCTGAAGGTAAATAGCGCTGGACATGCCACGGTGAATGTAATGTGCCGGATTATGGCCGGACAATCGTGGGCTTGCCATATTGAATGGAGAGGACACATCTGGTCTCAGGTAGACTGATTGCCTGGTTACGCTGGTTTTTCACGGGGACTGCACGACAACGGCGATCTGACAAATTATTTCCATCTGTGAATCTATGACGTCAGGATTTAACGCTGAAAGGTGAATTTAATTCCACGCTGCAACAGGAATTTATTCGCCGGCCATGCAAAGGCGAAGCCGGTCAATAACGCCAGCTGCATCATAAACCAGAAATGTATTACCAGCGGCTCAATCTGATTGTTAAGAATAAAATGCAACGCCAGTGCCATATATAAAAACATGCCGGCCTGATAAATCATCAGAGAAAAAATATCGCTTTTAATGGCCTGCCAGACGGCACGAAAAAAAGTCATTCCTGCCATCTGCCTTACGGCGAGATACTGAAATAATATGCCAAAGATTAATGATAATCCGAGGGAGAGAATGGCATGTGTCGCCAGAGTTGCGTGAACAGAAAGCGATTTGGTCAGTGAAATAATCGGCACCGCGATAATATCGCCAAGTACACAACCTGCCGCACAATGACTGGTTGAAGAAAAAAGCTGTTTAAAGCCAGGGGTACGGTTTTTGGGCAGGGGATGCAGGGGGAGAACAGCCCGGCTTTTACGGCCCAGATACCACCATGCCAGCCAGCCAATAAAGGGCATATACAATCCCGTAAGCGGCCACACCAGATTCATAATCTTTATGGGCTGAGGGTGTTGAATGAGGTCTTTTGCAATCATGATTGCGGTGCAGATGCCCAGTAAAATGAACAGTATCGCCAGTCTGTCTAACATCACGCTTTCCTTATCAGGATAATAAGCTAATGGTGAGATGGGGGGATTTGTCGCTGACATTGGTTAATCAGATTATGTATCAGATGAAGTAAATTACCAGCGTCCGTTAGTGAGAATGTCTCTTAGGCATATGCTCCTGATAATGGACCAGGTGACGGCCATTATCAAAATACCGTTCTCATCCGGCACTGCTTTCTTTCAGTACTGATGCACCGGCAGGCCCGCTGTATGCTCTCCAGCCGGGCAACACGCTGACCGATGAGCAGAAAACCATGCTGCTGTCGGTCACCGCATTACCAGGAAAGCGTTATTCTGTTGCGCAGTTACTGCCCGATGCGCCAGCCGGCATTATTTTATCGTACCGCCGCAGAGGATTGGCCGGCGCGTCGCTGGCAGGGCTTCAGACAGAAATCCTCGGTCGTCTGGAAAAGCCGGTGCCGACCCGCAGGGAGTGGGACACCGCAGCTGCTTTGTGGTGCATCTGATCGACAGCGGAAACAGAACGCTGATAGTTTGCTCGTCGTCATCGGCCACACCTGATGGCTGGGAGAACCGGAATTGGGTGGAATATCTGCCTGCCGGATACCGCCGTTATACTCTGAGTTCTGAAGAAAACTGACCGTGGGGCAGTGTGTTATTAGCCTGTGAGTTATTCAGGTAGCGCGGTTTGCTGGCTGGATAATCCCGCAGGGTACGGGCGGCAAAGCGCCCGCGAGAAGCGGGTTTTTACCACGAATAAAAGGGGGTTTATCGAGGTGGATGCGTTGGTTAAGTGATGTTGTTAGGGGTGATTTACTGCAAAATTTCTGTCATATCTTTGCAGATATTACTTTAAGGGATGAAAGAGATGAACGTCAGTGAAGAGAGATTACTGCAATCCGGTTTTAGCCAGGAAGACCCCGGCAAAATAAAAATCAATATTGATAGCTACGGCGGAACGCTGGACGAAGCTATACAAGAGCTGGCGACCAAATTCAGGGTTCTGATTTGGATTTCATCGGCATGCATGCTTGTTTTTATCTTTCTTCTTTTGTTTGTTTCGGAACCCAAATAGTCGGTGGTGGTCTGTCATTATTCATTGCTATTTTGATTATAACGTTTATACAACCGCCAGTATTGGTATGAAAATCATGGAGATACTGGTAAATGAATCGTGTTTAGTCTGAAATTGTTTCCATATTCAGGAAATCAAATATGACTTTTGCTTTCACACCATAACCCACTATTTTCATCGTTAATTTAGGGCGGCTCATCGTATCTACCTTACGAAAATAGTCACGTGGCAACCATTTGAATAAGCACCATGCGCCCGGTTTTGTTGCAAGACCAAACATGCTGTAAACGCTGGCGCTTAAGGTCATGACATTATAAAAGGCTAAACCTGCTTGAGGCGTGAAGCCCATGAATTTCGCGAGTTCTGTCGCACCATCAGCAAAGATCCCCCCGGTCTTATTCTCTTCGCCATATCTACGGGGAATCATTTCTTTTGAAAGTCCATTAACCCCATTAATAACAAGAATAGCCCTTGCAAGTATTCCTGGAGGTGTCATCGGGCACCTCCGATAACGGAAATCCTGGATGCCACGATGTGGACGGCAGGGATAACGTAGCCAACAATCTTGTTGTTTTCTTTGATAAATTCGACCTTCGCGTAAAGCTATGCTGTTTTCATTCGCAGCATCCGGCTCTGCTTGTAGCGCCGAGATGCAGGCGATACACTCCTCGTCTGATTTGGCTTTGCGGGTAGGCGCAATCTGTTGATCCATAACCTCTTTTATTTTCTGGCAAAATTTAATGCGCGTCAGGCCGTCATTCAGATGATAAGGACGCAAGCTGATTGGCCAGATTTATCAGCCTGCGTGCTTCCATATTGACCATTGTTTCTGTCCAGGCTTTATTTGACTGCATCATTGACAGCAATGCCGAATCCATAGCGTTTTCTCCGTTTTTTAAAATAAAGAAGGGGTATTTTTTCCAGCGGGCCGGGCTTAATATCCTGCTGTCAATCCTGTTTTTGACCATACTTTAAATCTGCAATCTGGTGAATATATCATCACCCGCGGAGAAAATTGCAGTGAGAGCAGACTCCTCTGAGAACAGGTCATTCTGGTAGTGGGTTAATCGGATAGCTTACTTTATTAGCTTTATAATAGTGGCTTTGTATTTTTCAGCGTCTTCGATTTGGGGGACGTATGCCGTCACGTCACATTGACGGGTCATTTTGCGGTTTTATCTTTGAGCGCTATCATGCGCCACCGCTCTGTGTGCCAGTTGTTCTGTTAATTCTTTCATATCACCGGTCAGCGTTCTTTTTTACCCCGTCACACCCGTCCTGAAAATAGCGCCGTAAACCCCACAACGGATCTTTCTGTGCGCTGCCCTTTTGAACCTGCCCCTCAAATTAGCCATCACATCATTTACAGTCAGGCCGGTTCCTTCGGTAAGGCGGTTACCGGACTCATTATGAACAGCGTGGATGCCGGGGAGAAACAGGTGAACATTGAGATTGCCTCTGAGGGTTTTACCTGCCGCAACAATGGTGGGCTTTGCATCATTCGACGATGTGAAGCGTTTGGAGAGATAGCTGGCGCGTTGTCAGACCATCAGGACGGGCATCGTAAAACGTCGCTGATGCTACTGACCAGTGAGATGTGGCGTCCGTTTTATTATGTGCAGTGCCATGCATCATCCTCTGCTGCACTGGAAGGATAGCGATTATTTCCGGCAAGACCTCCTGCTGCTACTGGGTTTCACTGATTACCGCCGTCACCAGGCGCTAATCACTCAAAACCGCCGTCTGGAGCGGTATTTGCGGTAACGTTCATCTGCCGGACCAGCCTGGAGATAATTAAAAACTCAGTTGCTAATTCATTAATGTTAACTAATGTATATAAAGACAAATTAAAAATTTAACATCAGGAAAAATAATATTTTATGTTTGGTCAGTCGGCCCCCATCTTTTAAATGGCTGATTAACAGGAAAGCCAATGTTAAATTTCATGGATACCCTCAGCGAAGTTTTTCTCTAATGCATTGAATTATATATAAAGTAAATCCCAGTTTTCCACTGTATTACATCGCAGGGACCCAGTTTATACTGCCATTTTTGATAAAAAGAAATCTCACCTTCAGTACTGTCTGTGCCTGTTTTTCGTGATGTCCTTTTTACTGTGAATATATTTTAGTTGATGTGATAAGTGTTTTTTTTCAGTTAGTTAGAGACGGTCCTCGTGAGCAGAAGAGGGGGGCTTGTATTTCTGCCCTCTGAGCTTTTAAGCGGCTACAAATAGTTATTGACGACCATGCTTCGCAAAAAACCGTTAACACCTGGCAAAAGTAATCGGTTCCATGTGCCCCGTCTGTCAAACAGTGCCCGTTACGGCACGGCTATGGTGGATGGATTATGCTGCTGTCAGGAAAGGATTTCCGGCTATACGCAGTAAAAAGTCCGGCGTGCGCTATGGATTTTCGTGTTATGGGATAGTGAAAAACCGGACCATTAGCGTATTATCTGTAGTGCCAGGTAATGTCAGTTGGCAATATGCTATTTATGCAGAAAGGCATCCTGAATTACACTATTTTTCGGACCTTATTGACGAGGTGTCAGGACTTCTGGAAAAAATTTACATGTTGGTGATTAATATGCATTTGAGCCAGCGTGAAACCAAATTTTTCAAATGGCCTGCTGGGGGTGAATATTTTCTGAGACATTGCTGAACTGCTCTTTTCCAGTACATACGACAGATTTTCACCCAATAGTACAACCAAAAGTTTTAGTATTTTTAACAGGACGCAGGTGGTTTTTTATGCGGTAGCAATCGGTTTGTTTTAGGTAAGTGACAACTACCGGATTTAGTGCTTTCAAATTGACAAGCGGTTGTTTGCCTTGCGGCAGGGCAGATAACCCCGAATGAATCAAAGGAATGCCCCCTGGAGAGAAATAATAATGAAAATTATCCAAACCAAGCTTAAGGACATGCCATCCTCTCTGCTGGCAGAATTGGGCAGCTATCGCTACAGCGTTTTTGCCCGTGGCGAAGGATGGCCTGTTCCGCCTCGTTTAAGTACTCCCGGGCAAGAATATGACCGTTTTGACCGTTCTGATGTTATCTGGCTGATTGCCTGGGATGTACTGAAAGGGATTTGCGGTTGTGCTCGTCTGATGCCATGGGAAGCACCGTCGGTGAATGGACTGGGTGAGGTGACAGCTCGCCCTGTGGTTGAGCCCCAGGGGGCGGCCTGGGAAATGTCGCGTTTTTCAGCCCGCCTTGATGTTGAGTCTGAGTTACCGCTGAGCATTCTCTGGCATAGTGTTCAACTGGCAGGGCAATCAGGCATTGACTTCCTTTACAGTGCAGCAACGCCAATGTTGGAACAGATGTTTACTCAACATCTTGTCGATTATCAACAGCTAACGGCGGGTATCATTCAGTCAGAAGAAAATCTGTTTGCGGTCAAAATACCGACGAATCAACCTCATCTTGCCAGCCGGTTCCGGGGGGTGCGCCGTTTCAGTCCTGAAGAAGTATTGCCCACTTTTGGGGTTTCTTCCACCTGGAACGGACGAGGGCGCTGAGCGCAGAACGGTAAAGCGTAGCGGGTCAACTCTCCGGCACCATGAGAGACTTTATGACCTTGTTGTATGGAAAGCCCGACGTTGCCATTACTCAGCAATAAAATGATAAGGTCATGCTAACGTCGGGCTGATGGGCGGTCAGCGCACAGAGAGTTACTGGCGATAGGCCTGCTTTATTTGACCAATGGTGCGGGCGAAAACGTCGGCCTGATGCCGATCGGTCAGCTGGGCAATATAATGTTCCATATTAATGATAACCTTGCCTGCGTCTGCCTGGCCCATTGCCTTAAGCATAAATGTAACCAGAGCCTTCATGCAGGCAATCTCTTCTGACAAATCCTGAGTTCCATTGCCGGTAGAAAAATCAGTATCACTCATTTGTTCCCCTTGGTTTGCGTTGATCGTTAATGCAGATATATTTTGGCAGGCAGTATATCACATATCATTCTGCGACCCATGGCACATCCTGAGGGCGCTGAACTGGGGTTTATCACGGTATTATGGCAATTTTTTCAGTTCTAACAGTGATGGAAAAGAGGTAAGATCACCTGTCTAAATACCATCATCAACGTCGCTGGTATTACCCTTTTGGAGAGACCTGTTTGATAAGCGTTCTTCTTGTTGATGACCATGAACTGGTGCGTGCAGGTATTCGCCGTATACTGGAAGACATCAAAGGTTTTCAGGTTGTCGGTGAAGCAAACTGCGGCGAAGAGGCGGTGAAATGGTGCCGGTCCAACCCCGTTAATGTGGTGTTGATGGATATGAATATGCCGGGAATTGGCGGCCTCGAAGCAACCCGCAAGATTGTGCGTTACAATCCCGGTATTAAAATCATTATGTTAACGATTCATACTGAAAATCCTCTTCCGGCACGTGTGATGCAGGCTGGCTATCTGAGTAAAGGTGCTGCACCACAGGAAGTCGTTAACGCTATTCGTCAGGTTAATGCCGGTCAGCGTTATATAGCCTCTGACATTGCACAACAGATGGCGCTGAGCCAGATTGAGCCGCAAAAAACGGATTCACCGTTTGACAGTTTGTCAGAACGCGAATTGCAAATTATGCTGATGATTACCAAGGGACAGAAAGTGGCGGATATTTCTGAACAGCTTAATCTGAGCCCAAAAACGGTGAACAGCTATCGTTACAGAATGTTCAGCAAACTTAATATCAGTGGCGATGTCGAGCTAACGCACCTTGCTATCCGACATGGCCTGTTCAACGCGGAGTCATTAATCAGTAGTGAATGAAGCTTTTGATGCCAAATCTTTTCTCAAATCTGTAACCAGTCAGCCTGGCGTTTATCGTATGTATGATGCCGACGGCACGGTTATCTACGTAGGCAAAGCAAAAGACCTTAAAAAGCGCCTTTCGAGTTATTTTCGTGGCAATCACAGCAGCCGTAAAACTGAAGCGCTGGTGGCAAGTATTTGTCAGATTGATGTCACGGTAACGCATTCTGAAACAGAGGCTCTGCTGCTTGAACACAATTACATAAAACTGTACCAGCCTCGCTACAACGTCCTGCTGCGTGATGATAAATCCTACCCTTATATTTTTCTCAGCGCTGATAAACATCCTCGCCTTGCCAGTCATCGCGGTGCCAAACATGCGAAGGGTGACTATTTCGGACCATTTCCAAATGGCTATGCGGTTCGGGAAACCCTGTCTTTGTTGCAGAAAATTTTCCCGGTACGTCAGTGTGAAAACAGCGTGTATCGCAATCGCTCACGGCCTTGTCTGCAATATCAGATTGGCCGCTGTCTTGGACCGTGCGTAAAAGGGTTGGTGAGTGAAGAAGAGTATGCACAGCAGATCGAATATGTTCGTCTGTTTCTCTCAGGTAAAGATGATCAGGTCCTGAAGCAGTTGGTCAGCCGGATGGAAGCAGCCAGCCAGTCATTAAAATTTGAAGAAGCAGCACGTCTTCGCGATCAGATTCAGGCCGTCAGAAGGGTAACGGAACGCCAGTTTGTTTCAAACAACGGTGACGATCTGGATGTTATCGGCGTGGCTTTCGACGCGGGTATAGCCTGCCTGCACGTTCTGTTTATCCGCCAGGGCAAAGTGTTAGGCAGCCGCAGTTATTTTCCCAAGGTCCCCGG
Organism: Erwinia psidii; assembly: GCF_003846135.1. Lineage (GTDB taxonomy): Bacteria > Pseudomonadota > Gammaproteobacteria > Enterobacterales > Enterobacteriaceae > Erwinia > Erwinia psidii. Next base: position 3,172 of record NZ_RHHM01000007.1, on the reverse strand, counting down.
AGGCACCGAATTGTCGGAAGTGGTACAGACTTTCGTTGGCCAGTTCTATTTACAGGGTAGCCAGGCGCGAACGTTACCCGGTGATATCCTGCTTGATTTCATCCTGCCTGAAAAAGATTTGCTGGCAGAATCGCTCACCGAAATGGTGGGACGCCGCGTCTCTATCCAGAGCAAACCGCGCGGTGACAGGGCCCGTTATCTGAAACTTGCCCGTACTAATGCCAGTACCGCCTTGCTCAGTCGCTTGTCGCAGCAGTCCACCATTCATCAGCGATTACAGGCGTTGGCGGAGTTGCTGGATCTTCCCGCGATAAACCGGATGGAATGTTTTGATATCAGCCACACGATGGGCGAACAGACGGTCGCTTCCTGTGTGGTATTCGATCATAACGGTCCGCTGCGTTCGGAATATCGTCGCTACAACATTGCCGGTATCACTCCCGGTGATGATTATGCGGCGATGCATCAGGTTTTGTGCCGACGTTACGGTAAGGAGCTGATCGACAGTAAGGTCCCTGATGTGATCCTGATTGATGGAGGAAAGGGGCAACTAGGGCAGGCAAAGCAGGTGTTTGCCGATCTTGATGTTAACTGGGATAAAGAACGGCCAGTGCTGTTAGGTGTGGCAAAAGGGACGGACCGGAAAGCCGGACTGGAAACTCTGTTTTTCGAACCGGAAGGCGAAGGGATTTCACTTCCCCCGGATTCCCCAGCCCTGCACGTAATTCAGCATATCCGTGATGACTCTCACAATCATGCAATAACGGGGCATCGTAATAAACGGGCTAAAGTGAAGAATACCAGTGCGCTCGAAGCGATTGAAGGAATTGGCCCCAAACGCAGGCAGATGCTGCTTAAATACATGGGAGGTTTGCAACCGCTTATCAATGCCTCTGTTGAGGAGATAGCGAAAGTTCCGGGGATCTCCAGATTTCTGGCGGAGAAAATCTTTTATTCGCTGAAACACTAAGCATTGCAACACCGTCTGCATTATAGGAACATAGGGACAAATTCTACTCTGCCCAGACAGTTAGCATAATTATGCATTTTAATATTCCAACGTTACTTACCCTGTTTCGTATTGTTTTGATTCCGTTCTTTGTACTGGCATTCTACTTGCCATTTCAATGGGGCCCGCTAGTTTGTGCGTTGATTTTTATTTTTGCCGCGGTCACTGATTGGTTCGATGGGTATCTGGCTCGCCGCTGGAAACAGACCACTCGTTTTGGGGCGTTCCTCGACCCTGTCGCAGACAAAGTGATGGTAGCGACAGCACTGGTATTGGTTGCTGAGTATTTCCACTCATGGTGGATCACCTTGCCGGCTGCCACGATGATTGCCCGTGAAATCATCATCTCTGCTTTACGTGAATGGATGGCAGAGATTGGAAAACGCAGTAGTGTGGCGGTGTCCTGGATTGGCAAGGTAAAAACCACCTCGCAAATGCTGGCTTTGTTTGCTCTGCTATGGCGACCAGACAGCGCCGTGGAAGGCATTGGCGTGATTGCTTTGTATATCGCAGCCGTGCTGACTTTCTGGTCAATGTTTCAGTATTTAAGTGCGGCCCGCAGCGATCTGTTTGAACGATGATCAATACGATTCAAAAAGCAGCAAACAGATGGAAAGTGAGGATAATTGTGTTGACTCATTTTTTCAGGTCAGTAGAATGCAACGCATCGAAAGCAACTGGTTTGCCAGAAGATAAAGAAAATCAGCATCTTCAGATGAGTTTGCTGACTTAAAGCGGGAATAGCTCAGTTGGTAGAGCACGACCTTGCCAAGGTCGGGGTCGCGAGTTCGAGTCTCGTTTCCCGCTCCAGATTTTTTCATCAGAACTGTACTGGTGAAGCAGTAATACTAAGGCGCGTTGGCAGAGTGGCCATGCAGCGGATTGCAAATCCGTGAACCTCGGTTCGACTCCGGGACGCGCCTCCACTTTACACCTATGCCCGGGTGGTGAAATCGGTAGACACAAGGGATTTAAAATCCCTCGGCTTTATGGCTGTGCGGGTTCAAGTCCCGCCCCGGGCACCACAGATTAAAATATATAAAAACAAGCAGTTATAAAGCAATGTGATGCCGCCGCAAGGCGGTTTTTTTATGCCTGAAATAAGCCCGCCTAACATCATTCCTAAGATGTTTTTTTGTGTTGCATATCTATTCGTTTTTTTGATTGCCCACGACGGGAATAGCTGGGTTTTCCTGTCATATCGGGCAGTCTGACTAATCGATTTGTGGCCTGAGATTGTCTGTTTCTCCTGCAAACTCCCCTTCAGATCAGATATACCCTTCGCTTAGCGGCAGCGTCTCGGACATCGCAATCACTGAACGCAGGCGGGGTGACCCGGCCTTTATCTTAATGCTCCGATCCGTTATGAGTTTAATTCGTCACAGAAATACATCTCAAATATTACTGGTGCGGAAATATGGATTTACGTAGGGCATTTTTTTCCTCCGACTCTCGCGCAGACTATGGATATACGAGTCATCGGCAGGACGGGATACAGCACGCCCACCACACTTGCTGGAATAGATGGGAATGCGCTTATCTCAATTCAGAACAGGAGTTCAACGTCATCAACTGTAACGTGGCACTCTCCCCGCAATGGTGCGATTTTAGACGTTGTTTATAGTCAACCGTATGACAGGGATACATATCTTTATGTAAAAATACCAGCATATTCGGGGGTTGGTTTTTTTCTGGAGACAAATGGTTTATTACGCAAAGATACAGGCGTGCCAACTTACGTGGGCTGGGATATGTCCACAGTTTCTGATATCAGCACAATCGCAACACAGGATGCCATTTCTACCTGCACAGTGGGCACATCATCAGCTGGAGTTGTTGCCGACGGAGCAAAATAATCAGCTTTATCTTTATTCAGCTTCAGATGTAATAGGGGCGCTGGACGTTTTAAAACTGGGTGTTAACGGCACTGTCTGCAATTTCCCTTACATGCGTTTCGGTGGCTGGAAAGTCCCCGTTTATTATTACTCCCTGCCCGCTGCCGCCGATAACTGGTGGACAATTTGTTTATGCCGTGCGTTGTCTTGTGCAAACGGCTCCACCTATAAAACACAGCTGATATTCAGTGACGGGGCTTACTGGCGCCCACTTGAAGAACCATCAACCTACCTGTCAGGATCTGCATAAATGAGTATTACAGTACAG
>NZ_RHHM01000006.1 GCF_003846135.1 Erwinia psidii | reverse complement strand
GCTTCGAGGCGAAACTCAGGGCTAAAATTGCGTCTGTTACGTCCGGTCATAATGTCACCTGTTTTGGCTATGAGGTGATGATATCACCTCTATTCAGGTGGCCAAATTCACTATGCCACTACACCCTGAACCTTGTATCAAATTGTTGGGAGATGGTTACTTGAACGCGGTTTCTGTAAAAGTGTATAATTTCTTAAGTATGTGTATTGTTATGGAAAATAATGAATGATTCAGATGAGCATGATATATGACGATGACGCCAGACGTTCCGGGCGGGCTGTATTGACAGTATACGGTATCGGTAAATTCCCAGTACTGTCTGGACGCGAAGAGAAATTTATCAATAATGTAAACTGTTCTTACGTCACGGATTACGGATCTATCCCGGTTGGTGATTACTGGATAGTTAAAATGCCATCGAGTGGATTAGCTAATACACTACTCAGAGAGCTAAAAGATATTGTAAACCATACTAACCATGATGAGTGGTTTGGCCTCTTCAGCGCAAGGACACTTTCAGACAGCGTGTTTGTTAATGGTGTTCAACGCGGCCAGTTCAGGTTACATCCATTAAGGCCTGACGGTTCAGGCCAGTCCTGGGGATGTATAACCTTTTTTAACATTATTGATTTTCAACAAGTCAGAAGGGCATTACTTCGCACAGAGCAGGTTAAGGTTCCCGGCTCTCGCACAGGAATGATGGCCTATGGAAAAGTGTCAGTAAGAGGAAACCCAGACTATGCGAAGTGTGATGTTTAAAATTATTTCATCGATTTTATTTATAGTGCTGGCCTTTTGCATTACGGCATGGGTCAAACCAATTAACAGCCTCTATCTGTGGTCTTCTTCTGAACTTTTTGATTTATTAAGATCTGCCCAACTAATTAAGGGAGATTACGAATGGGGTTTGGATCCTGCAAGTAATATCATGATGATAGTTTTTGTAGTAGCTATAGCGGTAATACTTTCGGTTTTGTTCAGAACCATCAGAAAAAAAATATAGTTTTTTATTTAAACAAAAATGCCTTGACCTGAGTGAGTAGTCATAATGTGCATAATAAACCGGTCTTGGCCGGTTTTTTATGTCTGATGATGAATACTGTTCACCCCGTGTGAACAGTAGTGGAGACTCACCGTGCAGTGATCACCACTTAATTAAATGATAATTAAAATTAAAAAGTGAACAGGGTGAACACTTTTCCTTAAAATCTTTCTTTCTGGATTGGCCCTAAATTTTTAGGGCCGGTAGCGCCGGTAAGGGTCTACAGCTCGGAACCAAACCGAAGGAGTAATTTTTAAAAAATAAATGAGTGATTTTGAATCTATTTCAAAACCATATCTTTTTAAATAGATAGCCATAATTTACTGTGGGGGCACAAAAAGGGGCACTTTTAGGTTTTATTTCATTAAATTTCATTTAAAATATATAGTTGAGATGTTATTTGAGTCCGGCCTTCGCACCATTGTGGAAAATGAGTCACCCTTGGGTGGCTTTTTTATGTCCATAATCCTCCATTAATATCCATATCTTATTGTTTATTAAATATTAAGTGTTATCTCTCTTCTCCCCTGAATTGTTCGTTTTATCCGCGCTTTTTTTGTCCATTGACATCCAGATGGTTTGGGGGGCAGGATGGGGTCAATTCACTTCGGGTAGGAGTGGACCCCAATTATGGCCCTGACAGACGTTGTAGCCCGCACCGCTGGGCCGCGCGAGAAAGCCTAAAAACTCGCAGATGCACATGGCCTGTACCTGATGATAAGCCCTGATGGTTCTAAGCGCTGGTATCTCGAGTACCGCTTTGCAGGTAAGGAAAGACCTATTGCTTTTGGCGCTTATCCTCTTATCTCGCTAGCAAAACGCTGTACTTTCGCAGTCGTGAAGCACTACACCACCTGAATGTTCAGCATTTACGCCGTTCTCACAGCCTTCGGCATGGCAGACGCCATATCCGTAAAGGGGAAATTTTCATATTGCCACTCTTGTAGATTGGAAATCACACTTTCAGCCCTTGTATTTATTAAAGACTAATTATCCATTTGTCGCTCAAATGCTTGTTTTACTAAAGAGATAATGTAAGGCAAATCTTCTGGCTTCTCAAATCCGACCTCAACATCGCCATTTCCCCATCGACCCAAACTGGTGACATCTTTGCATAATCCACGCGGATCATTAATTTCAGCAAATGGAATATTCAGTGAAAGACGCAGCCGCTTTGCTTGCGGTACAACATCCACAAAATTTACCTCAGCCTTATAAGCAATATAAAGCTTCAGGAAAACCTCTGTGACACAAGGGTCAAGGAGCAACGTTGCTTTACGGAACGCTTCAAACAACACCTTAACATGCTCCTTAACCAGATAGGGATGGTCTTCGAAGCCATAAGTGAGGTTACCTTCGCTCTTAGGCTGATAATTTTTTAGAATATCATCGGAAAGATTGGCACTTGGCCAGATACTGCTTGCCTGATGGGCCATTTTTTTTGCTCGGGATATAATGGCTTCTTCACTCCATTTATCAAGAGAAGAAAGCCCGTCATTCAGGCGTAAGTGACTGTATTTGAAACCACCCTCCATGTCGCGCTTATCAGCAAATGAGCGATTACTATACTCAGAGTTATAGCCCGTCAGTGTCAGGTTCCCAAGCGAATGACGCCATGTTTCCCATATACGCTGCCATTCATCTCCCAGCTCAGCTCTCCATGCAGCGGGCACTTTCTCTGCTTTGTTATCGCACTGCGGCATGATGTGTTCGATAGTGTATTCATCTACCGGGATCGGTTCTTTATGCTTATGATTTTCAAGCTTTCTAAGCCAATAGCTACGACTTCTGAAGTTATAAAGATCCCGAGTCTGTATATCTCTTTTAAATTCCTCATCAGTCGGAAAACGACGATAAGATGGCAACAATATAAACGCAGCTTTAAAGCTTTCTAAATATTTGTTCTTATCAAAACTTTTACTCAACCCGGCAAAGGTTTTATTCATTGAGTTGGTTGGTATGGTACATACTGCGCGACGAAATACATAGCTTTCCATCAGATGCAGGGCTTCCGAAAAATCGCTTAGTTTCAGAATATCCAGCTGGTAGTCATCATACAGCTCCAGCATCAGCGGATATGCAACATCCATTCTCAATTCAAGGATGTTATGAAATATATCTTTGAGGTGTTTGTTTTTTTCAATACCTAACGCAATAGCGCAATAGTAGATGGCATATTTATGTATATCCGCAACAACAGACTCAACAGATTGACTGTTGCGACGAAAGTACTGCTTAAACGCCTCATAAATATCATCAATCTTAGGGATATCACCGGTTTTTACTGTCAGGTAGTGGCGCATAAAAGCATCGAATTGTTCGGAGTAAGCCTCCTGACCAAACAAAAGTTCCATTTTACGCCAGTGATCATTATACAATGCCGTTTGGCGCTCACTTTCCAGCTCCATGAGGATATAATTGCGGATGAGATCGGCCTGACTTAATTTTTTACCCGTTGAGTTCATGCTTTCAAATATAAGCTGTGGATTATCATGGTCACGCTGGAGAGATATATCCACCACAATTAATTTGCTGAGTCCTTTACAGACAGTCTCCAAAATTTTTTCATTTTTTAGTTTATCTTTAAAGTATTCGAAGTTTTCCGTAACACGTAAAGAGTAATTCTCCGGCTGAGATTTTTCATCGATAATTGCACGTAACGTCTCGTTGTCCGTTTGCGTCAGAATAAGTTTATAACGCTTCTCGCCTGACAGTAAGGGGTTAGTCAAATAGAAACCACGTAACTGGGCCTGATTGAACCCTTCAATAAACTCTTGCTCGCCCACGGCCTCGGCTAAAGCTGCGATTAACAGTGACACTGTAGTGACGCGCTGTTGACCATCAATAATCAACAAGGGTGATTGAGAGGTAACCGAATAAAGCCCATTTTCGATATACACCACGGAACCTATAAAGTGTCCTTGATTGTTCTCATCCAGTCCGCAACGCAGAATATCATCCCAAAGCTGTTCACACTCTTTCAGGCTCCAGGAGTAAATACGCTGGTAGATCGGGATGACTAACTGAGGTGCAGTCTGCAGAAAGTTGAGCAACTTGGCTTCTTTAGCCTTCATCCTTTAATTTCCTTGTTAAACATGGAGATAAATTCCTTACCATCAGGTGATGGCTAGAGCTGGCCACCGACCCCTTTAAACTTCTCAATAAAGGCACTGATCTTTTGGAAGACCGTCTGCTTTTTGGTTTTGTACTGGGGGTTTAACGGACTGAGTTTAGGCAGGGCATCATTCAGTGCCGTGCCGTTTTCCGTTGCATATTCCCGTTTCAGCGAGTTTCTGATATAGCGTCTGGCCGCCTCATCATTCAGGTTTTCCTCCTTGATCAAGGCTTCCGCTTCACGCTGTTGAGCCTGCTGAGCAAAGGTGTAGAAGGTTTCAATAATGCTTTCTTTACTCGGCATATCATCGAGGTTCGTCTGTTCGATAAAATTAACTATCAACCCTTCTTTTGCCCGGTTGCCCACGCTTGCGCGAATTATCCGTATCACTTCATCTTTCATTGTTGCTTTGTCGGTATTCTTTTGGTGATAGTCGTAAATCAGTCCAAGAATATAATCGAGGTTAATCTCCTGCGATTTCAGCAAATCCACCTCAAAGACCACGTCATCCCAGTCAACCGTGCTGCTGTCTTTTTCATTGGCCTCACGTTCACGGCGCTGCCACTCGCGGATATCGTTGTAGCTTGAACGATAGTCCTGAACTTTACGCTCAGCCGGTAAGCGAATTATCTGTAGCTCAGCGAATTGTTCATCGTCCAGATAATGTGCGTCTTTAAACGCTTCTGTGGCAACTGGATCGCTGAGGTCAACGGTTTGCAGGGCTTTCAGCGTGGTAAATTCATCGTAGTTTTGCAGTACGTTTTCTGCTCGCAGATATTCTCCAAACAGTTTGACGAAAGCTTTTTTCTCTTTTTCAGATTCAATACCCGCAGGGTGTGGAAAGCGAGTCTCCAGTTCGGTCACGATATCCATAAAACCGCGTCTTGCCTCACCGCTTAGACTGTCCGTAAAGCCGTCCATATATTCGGTGTAGCTTTTTTCCATTACCACGCTTCGGGTATTACTTTTTCCGAACAAAGTGATGGCATCGATGGTTGCCTGCTCCAGGTCACGGAAGGTGACAATGTTCCCGAAAGTCTTGGTTGCATTGTAAATCCGGTTAGTGCGGGAAAATGCCTGCATCAGCCCGTGGTAGCGCAGGTTCTTGTCCACAAATAGCGTATTGAGTGCCGGGGCATCAAAGCCAGTCAGGAACATGCCGACCACTATCAGCAGATCAACTTCCTGTTCCTTAACCCGTTTCGCAAGGTCACGGTAGTAGTTTTGAAAACTGTTCCCGTTGGTACTGAAGTTGGTTTTAAAGGTGGCGTTATAATCCTCTATCGCCGACTCCAGAAACTCCCGGGCACTGCTGTTCATGGCAGTGACATCAAAACTTTCATCGTTAATATCCCCGACTGCATCCTGCTCTTCATTGGCGGCAAAAGAGAAGATGGTGGCAACCGTTAGTGGTTTGTAGCGGTTATCCTGCTCAATAGCTGCTTGCTGGATGTTTTTAAAGGCTTCGTAGTAGGCTTTTGCTGCATCGACACTGCTGACGGCAAACATAGCATTGAAACCCGTTGCACCGGAAAACGCGCGGTGCGTTTTTTGGCGGAAGTTTTTCAGGATATAGTGCGTAACTTCGCTAATTCGCATTGGGTGAAGCAGGGCCTGTCTGTTTTCGGCTGCACTGAGTTTTTTCTCATCAGTTTCGGTTTCTAATGCTTTAAACTGCGGACGTACATCATTGTAATCGACTTTGAACTTCAGCACTTTTTCATCACGAATGGCATCGGTGATGATGTAAGAATGCAGCTCCACGCCGAAGACACTTGTCGTGTCTTCGGCCCCCAGCGCATTTTTACCGGCAAAAATCGGGGTGCCGGTAAAACCAAACTGGTAAAAACGTTTGAATTTCTTTTTCAGGCTCTTCTGTGCTTCTCCGAACTGGCTGCGGTGACATTCATCAAAAATAAACACCACCTGCTGCTGATAGACGGGCAGGTCAGCTTCCGCTTTCATCAGGTTATTCAGCTTCTGAATTGTGGTGACGATAATTTTGTTATCATCTTTATCCACGTTCCTTTTAAGGCCTGCTGTATTGTCAGAACCATTGACGCTGTCTGGTGAGAAGCGTTGGTACTCCTTCATGGTCTGGTAATCGAGGTCTTTCCTGTCTACCACAAAGAAGACTTTATCAATAAAGTCCAGTTCGGTTGCCAGACGGGCGGCCTTAAAACTGGTCAGGGTTTTACCTGATCCGGTGGTGTGCCAGATATACCCGCCGCTTTCCGGTTTGGACCAGTTCTTTGCTTTGAAGGAACCGTTAATTTTCCACAGAATTCGCTCGGTGGCAGCAATCTGATAGGGGCGCATCACCAGCAGCGCCTGGCTACTGTCAAACACGCTGTAGTTAAACAGCACATTGAGCAGGGTGTGCTTCTGAAAAAAAGTGGCAGTAAAGTCCTTCAGGTCTTTAATCAGCGTGTTATCGGACTTCGCCCAGTTCATGGTGAAATCGAAACTGTTCTTATCCCGCCTGGTGGTATTGGCAAAATAACGGGTATCGGTGCCGTTGGAAATGACAAACAGTTGCAGGTATTTAAACAGAGAATTGTCGCTGTTAAAGCTTTCCTTGCTGTAACGGTGTATCTGATTAAAGGCTTCACGTATAGCTACACCGCGTTTTTTCAACTCGATTTGAACCAGCGGCAGGCCATTGACCAGGATGGTGACATCGTAGCGATTGGCGTGTGTGCCGGTTTGCTCGAACTGCCTGATCACCTGCACTTTATTGCGAAGAATGTTTTTTCTGTCCAGCAGATAGATGTTCTGAATACGGCCATCGTCGAAGACGAAATCATGAACATAGTCGTCATGAATCTTACGGGTCTTTTCGACAACGCCATCGCTGGGCTTGTCCATCCAGGTTTCTACAAAGCGACGCCATTCAGCGTCCAGAAACTCTACCTTATTAAGGGATTGCAACTGTTCCCTGACATTAGCCAGCATCGCCCCGGCGTTGTTCAGGGTTGGCAGGTATTCATAGCCCTGGTTAACCAAATCCTGAATCAGCTCACGCTCCAGATCACCTTCGCTCTGGTAGTTCTCGGTCATCTTCCATTCCGGGCTGTAGGTATCCAGGATGATGAAATTATTGGACTCAGCAATTGGCTTGGTGCAATCAACCATTTTTTTGCTCCTGCTGCCAGAAGCCACAGTTGTTTTTCAGGTGATCGAGCAACAGTTTGACAGTTGCTTTCTCCGCTGGCGTTGGCTCTGCAACGGCTTCATTCGATAGCGTGCTGTGGCTTGTGAAATTGATGATTCTGCTAAGATAAAGCTGCTTGTCGTCAGGCAAGAGTTCAGACCATTTAGGGTAGCCCAGAAAGCTGGCCGTTTTCTCATAAAGATTGCGCAGTAACGTGAAGTGATATCTTTCAACGTTGTTGTCAGCAATTGCCTGTTCGATGGTTTGCTTCAGGTGGAGATGGTAGGAAAAACGCTTGTTAGCGTCGCCATGTTTTTCTGTGAGGGCAAATGTGCCATCCTCAAAATTCTCCAACATGTAGCAAGCTTTACCGTTCAACTCATTGAAAAGCACATTATAAAATACTGGACTGTGCGTCGTGATAATAAACTTCAAATCGGATTGGCTGGATTTGATCAGCCCCGCAAGATTAACCGCCAGTTCAATCAAATGGTTATCATCAAGAGAGCTGACGGGATCATCAATGAACACATATTCCAGCTGATCAAATGCGCGGGTCTCGCGCACATCCGGGTCGGCGACATTGAGAATGGTTACCACTTGATCCACCAGGGTGTAAAATACACTCCAGATGAAGTTGCTTTCTTCACCTTTGGATAACTTGATATGAGCGGAACGCTCATTGTTGCCCCGTTCCATGGAAAAAGTGACTTCGGTAAAATCTGTATTGAAGTGTGGTGTCAGCTTGTTGTTCGCATAGCGCTGGAAATAACTGACGATATTGCCATCCTGCCCCAAATCCTTGAGCAATGTCAGCAACCAGTTGGTATAGGAATTAGGCTGTACTTTCAGCTTCGGTTCTGCGTCTTCTTGCACATCGTTATCCCAATAGAACAAGTCCTCGGTGAAGGCATTGTAATAGAGGATTTTTTTGCGCGACAACCCGGACTGTTCAGCTTCACCTTCGCCGCCAATGACTTTGGGCGCAATCAATTGCCTGAAATCCCGGGAAAGACGGGTCTTCCCCGTGCCATTGAAAGCGTAGATTAACTGCACCTTTGGCACGGGCCTGGTCTCTTCAACTTCCTTCGTTGTTTCAGAGACAGTTTTTTTGACTTTCTTAGGCGTACTCAGCTGTTGGGCTATTTCCGGGAGTGTCTTGCTCATGTCATGCCTCTGCTGCTTCCGGCTTCGGGAAGCTAAACAGCATGTCCCGATAATATTCGTACTGCTTTTGGCGAAGTTCGATTTCGCGGGGAAGGCCTTCGGTGATGGAGTTAGTTAGCGTGTCGAATTTATCCAGAATGGAAACGATACGTTTTTGTTGATCCATGGATGGAACAGGGATTCGGAATTGCCTTAAATTTGTCAGATTGAGCATTCCATAGTTACGCATTTCAGATTTAAGTTTATCGTATAAATTAGTTAAAAAATAATATATGAACTTATCATTGATAAACCCTTCTTTTATGGATTTTATACTGGCTATGTTTTGATTTGTTGTTGCTTCGAATTCAAGAAATGCAGTTTTAAATATGGTTGCACCAACGAGCGCGATTAAAGTGGTTTTCTTCGGAAGAAGTTTTGCACTAGATTTCTTCAGTCCTAACTCGCTGATAAAATTTTTCGCTACATGAACAGGTTCATTGTTACATGATTCTGATTTTAGCCATGGGATAGTCCCATTATCCCAGTACTCTGGTTTCGATTTTGATGGTGTACCTCCAGAACCGATGTGAAATAAATCCTCATCTCCCAATGTCTTCCACTCAACCTTACCCTCCTCAAAACTCAGCAACTGGTCGCGATAGAAGTTGTACTGTTTTTTACGCATGGTAAGCTCAGCGGTAAGCTCAGCGGTAAGCTCAGCGGTAAGCGCGTTAAATTTATCCAGAATCCGGACGATTTCTGACTGGATAACAAAGGACTTTCCCGGATCGTTTGGGCAAGGAATTGGGGTTTTAAATTTAGCTAAATCGGCACTGGAAACCCGACGGACTTTAGCCCCGGTAATATATTTCATTTTTTGCGTTTGAAATATTTCGGATCGGAAAAAGTGGGCGAGATATTTAACATTTTGCTGATGGCGAAATAACATCATATCTCCGGAAATAGCAGCTTCGTTACCAAGCCAAGCTAAAGGTTTTACGACATCCTCATCGTTTTCTGATGTTGTTGCTAGCAATAAGTCATTTTTTTGAGCCTTTCTCAGCTTATTGGCTAGCTCTGGCGACACGTAATTAAATGTTTTATCAGCTGATAACCCATACATTGTATAAATCTGACCATAATGTATTGCTGGGAACCCACTTTCAACGAAATCTTTTTTCTGTAGTCCATTGCCACGTATGAAATTGCCGATATCTCCCAGCGACACCCACTCAACATCAACCCCATCTAACAGCTTTTCCAGATAACTCAACTCGCTCATGCCTGCGCCTCACTACCTTCAATCTCAGCCACAATCGCATCGATATCTTTGCGTAACTGTTCGATTTTACTGACGGTCGTTTTCAGTTCGGCATTCAGCTTCGCAATATCAATGATTTCGCGGGTATCCTGGGCTTCGACATAACTGCTTACCGACAGGTTATAGCTATTGGCGGCAACCTTTTCTAACTCCACTGATTTCGCCAGATGGTCAACATCTGATTTGCTGCTAAACACCTGCATAATCTGAGCGATATGGGCATCGGTGAGAATGTTGTTATTAGTTTCTTTCTTAAACAGTCCGCTTGCATCAATAAACTGCACGCTGGTATCTGTTTTATGCTTTGACAGCACCAGAATATTAACGGCAATGGTGGTGCCGAAGAACAGATTTGGTGCGAGTGAAATCACCGTTTCAACATAGTTGTTATCGACCAGATACTGGCGAATTTTTTGCTCAGCACCACCACGGTAGAAAATTCCCGGAAAGCAGACTATCGCCGCACGGCCTTTGGCGGACAGGTAGCTAAGCGCATGCAGCACGAACGCAAAGTCAGCTTTTGATTTTGGAGCCAGCACACCTGCCGGTGCAAAACGCTCATCGTTAATCAGCGTCGGGTCGTCACTGCCAATCCATTTCACCGAATACGGCGGGTTCGAAACAATGGCATCAAACGGCTTCTCATTACCGAAATGCGGTTCTGTCAGGGTATTCCCCAGCTTGATATCAAATTTGTCGTAGTTGATGTTGTGAAGAAACATATTCATACGCGCCAGGTTGAACGTCGTATGGTTAATCTCCTGCCCGAAAAATCCTTCTTCAATAATGTGGTCATCAAACTGCTTTTTAGCCTGTAGCAGCAGAGAGCCAGAGCCGGCTGCCGGGTCGTAGATTTTGTTAACGTGGGTCTGCCCGTGCATTGCAAGTTGAGCAATCAGTTTTGAAACGTGCTGTGGTGTGAAGAACTCTCCACCAGACTTACCGGCATTTGCCGCATAGTTAGAAATCAGGAACTCGTATGCATCACCAAACAGGTCAATCTGGTGGTCATTAAAGTTACCCAGTTTTAAACCTTCAACACCTTTCAGTACGGCGGCCAGACGGCTATTTTTGTCTTTAACGGTGTTACCCAGACGGTTACTGGTGGTGTCAAAATCAGCAAACAGGCCTTTGATGTCAGCTTCAGACGGATAACCGTAGGCGGAACTTTCAATGGCGACAAAGATGCTGTTTAAATCAGCATTCAGCCTGTCGTTGGTATTCGCTTTAGCGGCAATATTGCAGAAGAGCTGACTTGGGTAGATGAAGTAACCTTTGGTTTTGATGGCGTCGTCTTTAATGTCATCGGTAATGATTCTGTCATCCAATGCAGCATAGTGGACGCTGTCATCACCGGCTTCGATGTAGCCGGAAAAGTTTTCACTGATAAAGCGGTAAAAAAGCGCGCCAAGGACATATTGTTTAAAATCCCATCCATCTACCGAGCCTCTGACATCGTTGGCGATGGCCCAGATTTGACGGTGGAGTTCTGCACGCTGTTGTAAGCTTGTCATTTTTTATCCTGTGTTCGGTTCCTGGCATCTCTGTTGATGCGATTTTATCGTAATTTGTTCTTAACGACTGTATCTGTATCAGATCCAGTGATGCCTTTGCCGGTAAGTGGCTTCGCGGACGCAGGAAGGCTATGCCATTTACCCGTATCTGTGTGCATTGTATAAATCTTCAGATATTCTTATGAACATACCCGATTAACGGCAGAACCTCACGGTTCTGCCGTTTTTGTTTTTATATCAGAGGGGTAATGATGAAAAAATCAGAATGTTTGCAGTCGCTGCAACACTCGCTCTCTGGTTCGCCACAGTGGGTATCGGAGCGAACTGTGTAGCAGATAAATCAGCTTATTCACTATGAGCCAGTGACAGGCATTAAGGGCAAAACATGGGCAGGTAGGTCATTGCTGTGTAACGCGTTGTTTGTTGGCGAAGTATCGGCAGTCAGTGATGTTGCTGCCTGTGAACGCGAATCACAGCGCTTGCGTTTGCAGAGTGGTGAGCACTTTATGACAACCCTCAATATGCCAGGAGTAGGCAAAAGTGGGCTAGTGATAAAGCGTGTGCCGTGCTTTACCGTCAACAGCTCCCCGTTCTGGTTTTGGTGTTGTGGCTGATTCCCCTCTGTCAGGATAGTTGTCCCCTATTGAAAATCTAAATGGGGTATGAAACGTTATTCACCAGAACGTAAAGCCGCGGTATTGGCAAAATTATTGCTGCCTTACAAGATGATCGTCTCCTTGCTGGCTCAGCAGGAAGGGATTTCTGACACAATCCTGTATACCTGGTGTAATGTTGCAAAAGGCGTTGTCCACAGCAAATAACACCGCGGAAGCCGACTTTTATCGAACAGAATAACGATGTTTTTTTCGGTTAAATATAATTTAAATCAACAGGATAAACAGAAAAAACTTTAACGTGAGCTGGCGCGAAAAGAAAAAGCAGCCTGAAAACTCATTAAGGGTGACAACTTCGTTAACAACTATTGAATACGCTCAGTAAGTTTGACGGCTTCATTGCAGAATTCAGACCTGTGCTGCTCACCGGCTGAAACGGACATTTGTAATGTGGGCTACCTCTGGTTGATAGTTTATTCACTTATTCCTGTATCCACTATCGCCGGGTAAAATCAGTGCTGAAGATCGGCATCAATACCGTCATACTGGCGTTAAAAAGCCTCTGCCAGCCAGAATAACCTCTTCTGAGGACATCGCCGTTGTCCTGCGAAGCCGATAAGCAATGGGCTTTTACCGGCAGTGAAGCCGTACAACGATATGTTTTTCATA
Source organism: Erwinia psidii (assembly GCF_003846135.1). Classification (GTDB taxonomy): domain Bacteria; phylum Pseudomonadota; class Gammaproteobacteria; order Enterobacterales; family Enterobacteriaceae; genus Erwinia; species Erwinia psidii. Next base: position 258,277 of record NZ_RHHM01000006.1, on the reverse strand, counting down.
TACTGTCGTAATCCACGAAAAAATCATTGGCGCTTTCACTGGAAAGTAAATGTTCTGCTGCTCGGAAGCCTTCCTCCGCCACACACCGCAGTTACTTCATGGTTGAATATTTTTATATTCAACGCCGGCAAATTTTTCAGAAATGGTCAAATCTGCTAACTGGTTGATTACACTTATCAGAATGTGGGGACATGATATGCCGTGGAGATATACTCCGCTATTTTGTAAGTCTTTATTGGATCCTGAACGTATTAAATGCAGGGTCATTTCATCGACCCGTTTTCATTCACCGCGATGCTTTTGTAACTTTAGTAAGTTTGAAACAGGGCGCCATGATTGTTAATATATTATTTAATTCTTTATAAAACTGTTTATATATGTCATTTAAAATGAATAAATTAAGTAAAATTTCCCCAGCTCTTTCCCTTGCGGCGCTGTTGGTTTGCTCTCCTACGCACGCTGAAAGTACAACGGAAAAAACGGATGTGCTGCTGATCGGCGGCGGTATCATGAGCGCTTCTTTGGGTACCTGGTTACAGGAACTTCAGCCCGGCTGGAAACAGCTGATGGTGGAAAAACTGGACGGTGTGGCGCTGGAATCCTCTAACGGCTGGAACAACGCCGGGACAGGGCACTCTGCGAATATGGAACTGAACTACACGCCGGAACGTCCTGATGGTTCAATTGATGTCAGCAAAGCGCTGGAAATCAACGAATCCTTTATGATCTCGCGCCAGTTCTGGACCGCACAGGTTCAGCGCGGCGTGTTGCAGGATCCGCACTCTTTTATCAACTCCACTCCGCATATGAGTTTCGTGTGGGGCGATAAGAACGTTGATTATCTGACTAAACGTTATAAAGCTTTGCAGCAAACCACGCTGTTCCAGGGGATGCAGTTCTCCACCGATCATAAGCAGATTGCACAGTGGGCACCGCTTATCATGGATGGACGCGATCCTCAGCAGAAGGTTGCCGCGACCTGGACACCTGTCGGCACCGATGTTAACTATGGCGAAATTACCCGCCAGCTGATCGGCAGCCTGAAAAAACATGATAACTTTACGCTGGAAACGTCCACTGAAGTTACCGGTTTCAAACGTAATCCCGATAACTCATGGCACGTAACCGTTAGCGATGTGAAAGACGGTAAAGAACATGCGATAGATGCGAAATATGTCTTTATCGGCGCAGGTGGCGGCGCACTGAAGCTCCTTCAGAAGACCGGCATCCCTGAAGCGGATAACTATGCCGGTTTCCCGGTGGGTGGATCTTTCCTGGTGACTGAAAATCCGGCAATCACCAGCCAGCATTTAGAAAAAGTGTATGGCCAGGCTTCGGTCGGTGCGCCGCCAATGTCTGTTCCGCATCTGGATGCGCGATTCCTTGACGGGAAGCGTGTGGTGCTGTTTGGTCCTTTTGCGACATTCTCAACCAAATTCCTGAAAAACGGTTCCTATATGGACCTGCTGAAAACCACCACAACCAGCAACTTTATGCCAATGACCCATGTGGGAATGGATAATTTTGACTTGGTTAAGTATCTGATCGGTCAGGTTATGCTCAATGATGACGATCGCTTTGCAGCACTGAAAGAGTACTATCCTGCTGCCCGTAAAGAAGACTGGAAGCTGATTCAGGCAGGACAGCGTGTGCAGATCATCAAAAAAGATGCAGAAAAAGGCGGATTACTGAAGCTGGGCACCGAGGTGGTTACCGATCGACAGAAAACCGTTGCTGCGTTACTTGGCGCATCGCCTGGTGCCTCAACCGCTGCACCTATCACTCTGAATGTCATCAAAAAGTTGTTCCCGGAGCAGTTCAGTTCGCCAGAGTGGCAGGGCAAGATCAAGGCAATCATTCCAAGCTTTGGTCAGGAACTGAATGGCAATGTGGCATTGACGCAGCAGGTGTGGGATAACACCGCAGCAACCCTGCAACTGGCAAAGCCACCGGTTATTCAGATGAACGACAGCAATCCAGCCAGTGCGCCAGTTGAACAACAAAAGGCTACGGCGAAAGGACAGCACGATATGGCGCTTTGAGCCGTAAAAATTTCTGTTCTCTGGTTTTGCAATACTGATTGTGACTGATGATGGCCCCGCATGGATCTGGCCGGTATCGGGTAAACCGTAATAGCGGCACCACGATGATGTTACATCATCTGAATCTGATAAAAGTCCCCGGCTTACGGGGCTTTTATGCCAGATTCAGTCGCTGGTTGCTATCCTGTCCATGTCATCAATAATAAAACCCCCTGTCAGCTTATTGCCCACAGGGTGGCTATGAACCTGATAAGGCCGGATCACTCCGGCCTTTTTGCATTGTGTCGCTTTACTCAGTCACTTTATTTTTGAGGCTTTCTACACCCCGCGTGGTTGTATCCCAGGTTTTCTCGGTCAACTGTTTAGTCTTGTGCCACGCTTTCTGGCTACCTTCTGAAATTTTGCTGGTTGTCGAATCACTTTCCCCTTCGGCAGCATGCTGGGCTTTTAGCTTCAGTTCAGCGGCCTGATCTTCAGTCTCATGCAGTTTTTCTTTGGCGGTATCGGCACCTTTGTGCGCCTCAAGAACCGCAGCATCGGTTGCCTGATTAATCGTATCAGCGAAGACCGGAGAGGCCAGTAAAAGCACTGACAGGGCAATGATGGTATTTTTCATAAGTTCCTCCTTTAGTTAACCTGTTCGGCACCAACATAATCTGAATGACACTGTTGCAAGTCTCTGTCGGGGCGAAAGTGATACCGCCATTCGGCTGTGGAAGTGGCAGGTTAATCTGTTCAAAAACCGACCTGTTCACCGCGATATTATCCTGTGGGCACTACGCCGGTACTGTAAATATGGCATCAGCTACCGTGAGTTACTGGCCGAATGTGATGTGAACGTCGACCCCGCCAATGGCGTTCTGCGCCTGACATGGAAAAGCGACTGAGATGATATTGACCTGACCCTTCGCGTTTCAACACGTTGCACATTGATGAAACCTGTGTGTAAAGATACCTGCTTCAGTTCCATGCACGTTTTGAGCTTCTGGCGTTAAACTTCATCATTCTGTTGTGCTCTGCCTGGTGATTTATTGCCGCAGGCTGTGCTGAAACGAAGCAGGGGCCGAAGCCACCTGCATGGTGAATATTAATAAAGCTGGCGATAAAGCTCATGAATATCTGCCAGTGTGGCTTCACGCGGATTACCACCGGTGCAGACGTCATCAAGCGCGGCCTGCGCCAGGGCCGGAATATCTTCCTCTTTCATTCCCACATCACGTAGCCTGGCAGGAATACCAACATCGTCAGAAAGTTTTTTCACTGCTTCAACGGCGGCGATTCTGACCTCATTTAACGATTTACCACATACGCCGGTAACGCCCATTGCGCGGGCAATATCGCGATACTTCTCGCCGGTATAATCTGCATTCCATGCCATGACGTGGGGCAGAATAATGGCGTTGGCTACACCGTGCGGTACGTTATAAAAGGCTCCCAGCGGATGCGCCATACCATGTACCAGTCCCAGGCCAACGTTGGAGAAGCCCATACCGGCAATGTATTGTCCTAACGCCATATCTTCAACGCCCTGGCTTTCGCCAGCCACGGAAGCGCGCAATGAGCGGTTGATAATCTGAATCGCTTTCAGATGGAGCGCATCCGTCAGTTCCCAGGCGCCTTTGGTGATATAGCCTTCAATCGCATGGGTCAACGCATCAATACCGGTTGCTGCTTTCAGGGAAGGCGGCATACTTGCCATCATTTCAGCATCAATAATCGCCACAACGGGAATGTCATGTGGATCAACACAGACAAATTTGCGGCGTTTTTCCTCGTCGGTGATGACATAATTGATCGTCACTTCAGCGGCGGTGCCGGCGGTTGTCGGGATAGCGATAATAGGCACACTGGCGTGTTGGGTGTTTGCCACGCCTTCCAGGCTGCGTACGTCAGAAAATTCCGGGTTATTGATAATAATACCAATCGCTTTTGCTGTATCCTGCGGTGAACCACCGCCAATAGCGATCAGGTAATCAGCCTGTGAGGCTTTAAACATTGCCACGCCATTTTTTACCACGTTAATAGTGGGATTAGGCACCACCTCGTCATAAATCACGTAGGGAAATTGATGCTTATCCAGTAACGCCGTCACTTTTTCAATGACACCCGCCTGAATCAATATTTTATCGGTCACCAGCAGTGCTTTTTTCAGGCCTCTTTTGGAAATTTCATTTACAATTTGAGAAATGGAACCGGGACCAAACCATGACGTTTCGTTCAGTATCATACGGTGTTGCATTTTGTTCTCCTGTGGAGTGAAAGCTGCATTTTTAATTGTTCTGACCGTCGGAAAATATGCGGAGGAATCATTATGGCTATCTTGACAGAGATCAGTTTGAAGTGATTCAGCAGGAAAATTATGAGCATCACCGCACCACTGCGTCAGTCGGGCTAACCGGTCTGTTTTTAATGCGTTGAATAACGGGTTGTAAAACGCACCTCCTTCTCAACAGCGTGTTTTGGGCGGGGTTTCAGAACTGCTGATGTTGATAAGGTCATGTTTTATAGATTTTTGCCACGATCTGACTGACGGCGATGTTTCGGTTGCCGCACGGCGGAGGCTCGCCTGCGCCTTATTTGTTGGGTATGTTGGTGAGACGTTACGCTAAAAAGGAAAGATAATATGCAGTCCCGGAAATACCTGAAGAGAAGATGCACGGGAAAAGGCGGGCGGTGTTTTTTTTACCAAAGGAGGATGTATGCAGTCCGACAACCTATTGTTATCGACCGCATATTCCATTCGTATTCAGTTAAAACATAAAAGTGAACACCCGGAGAGCACACCATCTTAATCACCGGGTGATAATATTTTAATTCGACATAATACTGGCGGCCAATTGTGCGCTGTCTGGCGTATTACCAATCAGTTCAGTCAGCAAATTGTTTACACCATCACTCATCGAGGTAAAGTGAGTTTGTGATGAGCGTGTCACCACAATAAATACCCCGACGCTGTATTGCGGAACCATTGCCATATAAGTGATAAAGCCGCCGCCGCCGCCGGTTTTCTGAATAATACCGGGACGGTTATTTTGCGGAGCCATATAAACCCAACCCATACCCAGTGCTGAAGCCTTGCCCGGCACATCCATCCCATCGACCCTGGTCAACTGACTGCGCTGATAAATCATCGTCTGAATACGGTCAGCCTGAGGCGAACGGGTATAAACGTCCGACGAGAGAAACTGCTGCATCCAGCGACCCATATCGTCCGGCGTTGAATAGATGCCACCGCTACCAATTGCTGCCAGGGTGTTCATACAGGGACTGGCTCCTTTCTCTGCCACCATCAGTCGGGAACATTGATCGGGAGAAGGGGTAAAGGTCGTGTCTTTCATTCCCAGCGGGCGGGTGATCTCACGCTGAAGCAGCGCCGGATAAGAAACACCTGCGGCGTGGGAGAGCGCATCGCCCAGCAGATCGAAGGCCAGATTGGAGTACGCTGCCTGAGTTCCCGGGGCCGCTTTTAGCTGTGCGTTGTTAAGCCATTTCCAGCGTTGGTTATAGCCAGGCCAGACGAACACCGGGCGGTTTGCTTTGCCACCCGGCTGCTCACGCGGTAAACCGCTGGTGTGCGTAGCCAGATTTATCAGGCGAATGGTTTGTCCGGCATAGGTTGGCACAGCGCTTCCGTGGGGCGCGTATTTGCTCAACGGATCATCCAGCCGTACCACGCCCTTTTCAGCGAGCTTCACCAAAAGTTCGCTGGTCATCAGCTTAGTCAATGAGGCAATACGGATAACCGAGTCCTTTTGTGGTCTGACGCTGCTGCCAGGCCGCACTGCCCCCATGCTGGCAAAAACGCGTTGATTGGCATCAATTGCCACCATCGCCATGCCGGTTGCTTTGGTGTTGTAGAAAATATTCTGTGCGTAACGATCAACAATCTGGGATGCCAGCAATGGATCGGGGGCAACCTTCGCAGCCAGGCTGCTCAACGGGAAGACCGTAGCTACCAGTACCAACAATGGGTGAACAAAGGGTTTCAAGGTGGGTAATTCCATCAGCCTGAGCAGAAAAGTATCCGTATAGTAATCTGTTTTACGTGGCCTTCAACAGGCACGCTTTGATTTTTTACCGTTAACGCATCAGACACCCTGGTGGTGGTGATAACGACACAATCAATCAAGGTCTGGCGGATAAAGAAACCGGTACAGGCTGGCTGTACGGCACCAGTTCCACCGTGATCGCTTGGTATGCTGTTTTGGCCCCGACCGCTGTATCCTGCGGTACTGCTGCGTCATTCGGGGCCATGCTGGCTATGCGTATTGTGGCAGGTGGACAGGCGCTGAATTGTTACGGATTAAGGTAATCTCTGTCAGACACTCAGCGCGCGGTTTTCAGGCTGTGTTTGCTCACCCACTTTGAACACGCTGATAACCCTGGAAAGCTGTATGGCCTGCTCCTGCAGTGAATGTGCGGCAGCGGCCGAATGATTGACCAGCGACGCGTTCTGCTGAGTAACCCGATCCATCTGGGTAATGGCCATATTAATTTCTGCAATGCCGGCGCTCTGTTCATTGCTGGCAACGGAGATCTCACCCATGATTTCCGTCACGCTCTTTACAGTGCTAAGCACCTCTTCCATGGTGGTTCCTGCAACGGCAACCTGCCTGCCGCCTTCGTCTACCCTTGCCACGGAATCCTGAATCAATTGTGCAATCTCTTTCGCAGCGGAGGCAGAGCGCTGGGCGAGGTTGCGTACCTCGGAGGCGACCACGGCGAAACCACGGCCCTGTTCACCTGCACGGGCGGCTTCCACTGCGGCGTTCAGTGCCAGGATATTGGTCTGAAAAGCAATACTGTCAATTACGCTGATGATATCGACAATTTTCTTTGACGAACCGTTAATCAGCTCCATGGTACTGACCACCTGCTTCACTGCTGCTCCGCTTTGCAGTGCCACACCGGATGCCAGCGCTGCCAGCTCGTTGGCCTGCCGGGCGTTATCTGCATTTTGCTTAACGGTGGCGGTCATCTGTTCCATTGCTGATGCCGTCTCCTCCAGCGAGCTGGCCTGCTGCCCGGTGCGTGATGAGAGATCGATATTACCTGTGGAAATTTCACCGGAGGCGGTAGTGATAAGGTCAGAACCTGAGCGTACCTCCGTGACAATCCGTAGCAGATTGTCATTCATATTCTTTAGCGCCCGCATTAACTGACCGGTTTCGTCAGAGGACGTGACGTTGATTGCAGTACGAAGGTCGCCAGCCGCCACGTTTCCGGCAATTTTCACTGCTTCACGCAGGGGCCGCACGACCGATTTTGTCAGGAAAAAAGCCAAAATAATGGCTGCGAGTACGGCAAGGGAGGAGAAGAACAGGGTAACCCGGATAGCGTCCGAACCATCAGTAAGCGCTTTGTCCCCCTCTGTTTGCAACTGCTGTGACTGCGAGTCTGCAAATTTTACTGCGGTATCCAGATAAACGCCCTGTGTCAGGGTGATTTTTTTTAATGCGTACTCAGCCGCAATATTTTCGTCACCTGCCTGTATCAGCTTCACCAGCTCAATTTTTGAGGCTTCAAAAGCCTGCGCTGCCTCTTTCAGCGCCTGAATTTTCTGTTTGCCAGTTTCAGTTGACTGCCGCTGGACGATTTCCTCAATCAGCTTATTGGTTTTTTCGGCCGCGCCGTTTAGCAGTCCCAGACGCTGGATATTGTTCTGTGGCCGCGAGGTATCAATCACCATGCCGCGTAAATATTTAATTTGATCGTTGATGCCATCGCGCACGGCAAAAGCCAGCCGGACTTTCTGATAGCGGTCATTGACCATGCTATCAACCATTTCGTTAATGTGACGTGTTTTGATTATGGCTGTGATGCTGACGATAATCAGCAACAGGATGATCAGACTAAAAGCAGCACCGAGCCGTGTGCCGACTCTCATATTTTTGACAGATAGCATATTTGTTATTCCCTGCTGGTGGATTGAAACTTATCATTAAAGTAAGTGGGCCAGATTTTTATACGGGTTTATGACAATTACATCGGCCACAAAAGTAAAAACTTGATGCTATTTTCAACACGTTATCGAATAAATTGTGAAGATCTGAATGGAACGGAAGTAAAACATCAACGGCCAGCGAATGAATGGAATCTGTCCTGTCGGGACTGTGTTACTTTCCATGTTGACACTGCACATGCACAGCATCTGCCCGCCAGTTAGACCTGGAGAAAATGGTTTTTTAGGGCTTGCCCCGACATAAGATGCCGGGGCAGAGGCATCAGGGACGGGGAATAATTTTCAGACTTTTCAGGCCAATACCCAGCTTGCGGGCTTTGAAGCCGTCAATCGCTCCTTCGGCGGTTTCCTGTGGTTTGGGTGGCTGAATATCTATTGTGTCAGTTGGCTCTGCAAGACTGAAATGCAATCTGATTGTGCTATCGGTATGACTCAGGCTGAACTGCTGTGTGATGTTACCAGCTTTCACCGTAAACGGTTGCTGGCTGTTGTCACCAAATGCGCGTGCGCTCAGTTCCAGATCAAATGAGGTGGGCAATGGTTCACGATAGCGGATACTGACCTGTGGTTGCAGATTGGCATCCGACCAGCGTCCGCCCCAGGGGTCGATATATGACAGGCCGGATACCTTCTGCACCTCTTCAGGCAAGCCCGGAAGGGCAAAAAGAATGCCGTCAGCGCTGTATTTCAAATCATCATCGGCGATCTTCAGGCGGGTGACGGTATGTTGATATTGCCCGTCACTCTGGTCGCCGGTTTGCCGGAAGGAAACGCGCCCGCTGCCAGAGCCGGATGTTATCTGGGTAATGGTCGGTGGAGAGTTGAGCGTCCCATCGGCCACGCATAAATTGCTGTTAAGCTCCAGCCCTTTATCCCAGATACTGCCCATTTTGAAGCAGCGATCGATCCAGACAAATTTTTCATCTGCGGCAAATTTTGCCAGCTGCTGCTTGAGCGGTGTGGCAAGGTAAACATCAAACTTCGGCTCTATTTTATTTGCTGTGACCGACAGAAGCAGCGGCAGCTTAAAATGGACGCCGGAGAAGGTGAAGGTGTTTTTTACCGTGTCGATATGGTAATCAGAGATGGTTTTGGGGAAATTCCACAATTTGATGATGTCTGGCTTCCACTCGATCATTTTTTCTTTCAGATTCAGATAGGTGGTAGCCAGCGAGATGGTCGACAGGCTGCTGCGTCCCAGGCCGATGAAGTTATCGCCGCCCATGGCATCCAGTACAGTAGCCCCATTATCCAGTGTGCTGCGCCTGACCGGGATAACCTTACCGGAGGGGGCATCGCCGCGCACCATAAAGAACAGATCGCGACGCTCGTGCTGGTTGAGATATTTCCATGCGGTATTGTTCATCGCCAGATGATCGGAGCTGACCACAATAATGGTGTTTTTAAAGTACGGCGTAGCGCGAATACGTTCGATAAGCCGGGCGATATGCTCCTGACTGCATGCCACGGCGGCAAAGGATTTATTCGGTTTGCCTGCATATGGCCAGCTCTGACGCTGGCAACTGCGGGAAATAAAACCGTCAGGATGATGCGTATCCACGGTCAGGGCAAACAGTGAGAAAGGACGGTTAAGCCGGGCCAGTTCCAGATACTTGTCAAAAACCACGTCCAGCAGCGTGTCATCATACCAGCCCCAGTCATTGCGATAGCTTGCATCTTTGACGACACTTTTCAGCTCGTTAAATCCATAAAGATGGTCGGGATCGAAGCCATGAGAAGAGAGGAAAATATCTTTACCCGCAAAGTTCAGACTGGCACCCTGATAGAAATAATTTTGATAACCAGAGAATTTCAGGATGTCACCCAGGCAGATATTTTGCGGGTAAAAGGTCGACAGTGAACTGGAGGCATTACCGTCGAATGGGGCGAATAAAGGGATACCACATTGTGATGCCACCATCCCTGCGATGGTATATTCGGTGCCGGGCAGTTGTTCAGTATTGCTGAAGTCCAGCGAATTGTTCTTGATGTTACTCAGTTCCGGCGCGAGGCCCGGAAAGGCCTTCTCATCGAAATAGGTGCGTTCCAGACTTTCAGCATAAATGTAAACCAGATTGGGCTTGTTGCCGCCAATTTGCTTACCTGGCACTTTATAGTGGCTGTAGAAGTCTGAATTACCTTTACCTACCTGTGATTTGATCAGGTCTGTCACCTGCTGATAAGCCGGTGTGGTTTTGATCGAAGCGATAGCCAGTATGACCGCCATCAGGCTGTATATTTTGCTGTGATGGGGCCTTTTACGCAGGCGTAAAACCCATGAAAGCACGCCAAACAATAACGCCATAGTAACAATCAGCCCGATGCCCGGCAGGAGATATTTCCCGACGCCTGCACCATTCAGGCTGCTGGTGATAGTATAAATTACCGCGTCATTGATCCCTTCTCCGGTAAAATAATTGCTCGCCAGCATGGAGGCATTAAGCAGAATATAAATGCCCAGAAACAGCAAAATAGCTGCAAACCACAGTCTGTTTCTGCCAGCCTTGCAGCTGTAAAGCACGACTGAAGCGATAAACAGTATCAGTGAAAGTAATTCGGAACTCATTGTGTATCTTTAATCCTTGTATGGCACGATCCCTGGCCGTATCTGGCGATGGTCCGATCTGCGATCGGCGGATCAATTTAGCGTAGCGAATTCTCTCTGGCAATGCTGAGGCGGGAAAGGGCTGACGGGGTACAGGTCGGTTTTACTGCATTTTGTTGAAGGTTTATTGAATTTTAGGTGAACACAGTATTAGCGACAGGGTAATACCGGCAAAAAGGCAAAGCGGTAACCTGGGATAAGAGTTTGAATGCTTTATGCCAGTGATTAATGTGAAGTTAAATTAATGAAGTGCGATAGTGATATTACGTGATTAATTATTATTCAGATTTGCAGCACACATTTTCATCTGGCCTCTCTCATCAGGGAGAATCAATTATATCTTCTGTTGCCTTTTCGCAATCGGCTCGTCATCCCCAGTGGCTTATGCCATCCTCAATAGGTTTTTTGGCTAATATTGTTTTAATTTTATGCGTGGCTTCGCGGGTAACAACAGCATCACCACGCCCACTGCTTACAGTTCACCGGTGATGTATTGCGCCACGCCGTTGCCAAAGCTCCAGTCGCCTTTACCGTTGGTGATAAAACTAATCATCAAATCACTCCCGGCAATATTACAATTTTCCTTCAGCTCACGGCACAGTTCTGCCATAAATAGCTGTTTCTGCTCGTCGCTCCGTGGGCTGGTAAATACCCTGACCATAACCAGATGGTGAGTGCGCTTCAGCCCGAGGCCGGTATCCTCAAAAATCATATGATGAGGTTTGTTTTCATGAACAATCTGATAGCGATCTCTTTCAGGCACATTGAACGCTTTCAGCACCGCACGGTGAGCAGCATCCAGAAGGGTTTTCAGCTCTGATTCACAACGTCCTTCAATAACATCAAACTGGAGTAACGGCATTCATTTTCTCCGCGTATCAGATTATGGGATTGCTATAACTGGCTGTTACAGCAAACTATATTTCAGGCAGGAAAGTGACCACTGGCGAAGTACCAACGCTTTATTGCTGGTGTGGTTGATGTTGGCCAGGCGTCGGCCGCCAATGGTTATCTCATTCCTGGTGCTTACTTTAGCCAAAGAGTCCACTGTGAAAAAGCGCTATACTTGAACTTATTATTTACCATAGTGAACAATCATGATGAGGGATGTGAGTACCGGGGCGTTGTGGATACATTTGCACTGGCTGACCGTTCTGGCGGAGCAGGGGAGTTTCACGCGTGCCGCCGAACGGCTTGCAGTGAGCAAGTCGGCCATGAGTCAGAAGATCAAAGAGCTGGAGCAACAGGCAGGTGTTCCGCTGGTGACGCGCACCACCCGCATCGTAAGACTGACCAGCGCCGGGGAAAAACTGGTAGAGGAACTTCGTGCACCGTTTGCGCATATTGAACAGAGCTTTTCCAGTATCAGAGATTCCTCCGGGCCTTTGCGTGGACGGGTGCGCGTTACGGCACCTGTGGCATTCTCCCGTCAGCAGCTGGTACCGCATATGACCGCATTCCTGCGTGAGAATCCACAGGTCCATGTACAGCTGGAGGTCTCTGACCGACTTGTCTCTCTCGCCGCTGAAGGGTTTGATTTAGCCATTCGTCACAGTGAAACGTTACCGGATACACATGTGGTTCAGCCACTGTGCGCCACCCGTGCGTTGCTGGTGGCCTCACCAGAGTATCTGGCGATACATGGCTGTCCACAAACGCCCCAGGCACTGGGGGAGCATCACTGTCTTTATTATCCACGCGGGGTGGAAACACCGTGTTGGACGTTCAGAAAAGAACAGCAAATAGTTACCGTGCATGTCACCGGGCCATTTTCCACCAATAACAGTGAATCTCTCAGGGATGCAGCGTTGCAGGGGCTGGGAATTGCCATGCTACCTGATTTCAGTGCGCAAAGTGCGTTACGTGACGGGCATCTGGTCGAACTGTTGGCTGAGTGGCAGACTGTCGGCACGTTTGCCAGTGCGCTTTATGTAGTACGTCCGTGGTCAGCTCAGGTGCCGCGGGCCGTCAGAGGTTTTATCCACTGGCTGCGGGACGCTTTTCAGCCACGATAACCACCTACACCGGATTGACAGGGCAACGCTTGCTTATTGTCGGGAGAGCAGAAAATGTATCAGCATGAATCAGAAGAACATAACATCACCGATATTCTTGCGCCGGGATTGCGGGTAGTGTTTTGCGGTATTAATCCCGGTAAGTCTTCTGCCCATATGGGTTTTCATTTTGCGCATCCGGGTAACCGTTTCTGGAAAACGATCTGGCAGGCCGGTTTTACCAGCAAACAACTGAAACCGGAAGAAGAGATGCAATTGCTGGATACACGTTGTGGTATCACCATGTTGGTGGAGCGGCCAACCAAAGAGGCGACGGAGTTGTCCGGGCTGGAATTGCGCGATGGTGGTAAAGCCTTACTGCATAAAATGTTGCATTATCAGCCGGATGTGTTGGCTGTATTGGGTAAGCAGGCGTTTAGACAGGCGTTCCGGGTGACTAAAGCAGAGTGGGGTAAGCAGCCGCAAACGGTGGGGAAAACAGAGGTCTGGGTGCTGCCAAATCCCAGCGGCCTTAATCGTGCTTCCCAGGAGAAATTAACCGAATCATACCGTGAGCTGGACACGGCGTTAGCGATGCGCGGGCTGTGATACAGGCCGATAGATTATTGTATTCGCAGACAGAAGATGCCTGTGGCACGCATCCGACATAAAAATCCACCTGCATAGCAGATGGTATTGATTACGCCCCACGGGGGCGTACTTAGTTCTGACTCTGAGAGCTTTCGCTCAGACTTCTTTTAAACGAAGCTGGCTTTCTTCCTGTTGATGCTTTTCCTGATACTTCACCTGTTTCCTGCTCATCTCTTCGTCTGTACCAACGGTTTCTACGCAGTAGCCTCGTGCCCAGAAGTGGTTTCCCCATAATTTATTTTTTCTCCGATACGGGAATTTACTGAACAGCCGTTTTACCTTTTAAATGACCAGTGACATGCGAAATTAAACGTCGCGGCGGGACTTTTATCAGCAAGTGAACATGATCCAGCTCCACCACGTCTATCCTGAGTTGTTCATTCGAAATCCTTATCTGCCTGTAAACCTCCCTGGCTGGATTATTCCTCAGAATGCGGAACCCGTATCTGAGTGTCCATACGATGTGATATTGACAGCACCACAGCACATGCGATGCTTTCTGGAATCTGTTTATGGTTAAATCCTTATCGGTTATGGGGATAACAGATTCGGATTTTCCCATGTGCAGCATTACTGGCAGAGCCAATTTGTTGCTGACCCCCTCCACAGGGGGGGGGTTATTTGCGCATAAAAAAGCCCCTGTATACAGGGGCTTTCAGCGAGCAGGAACCGGGCCGGGATTAATCGTCCAGGAAACTACGCAGCACTTCAGAGCGGCTTGGGTGGCGCAGCTTACGCAGCGCTTTCGCCTCAATCTGACGGATACGCTCACGGGTAACGTCAAACTGTTTGCCAACTTCTTCCAGCGTGTGGTCGGTGTTCATATCGATACCGAAACGCATGCGCAGCACTTTTGCTTCGCGCGCGGTCAGACCCGCCAGCACGTCATGGGTGGCTGAACGAAGGCTCTCAGAGGTGGCCGAGTCCAGCGGCAGCTCCAGCGTGGTGTCCTCAATAAAATCGCCCAGATGAGAATCTTCGTCATCACCAATTGGCGTCTCCATAGAGATCGGTTCCTTGGCAATTTTCAACACCTTGCGGATCTTATCTTCCGGCATTAACATCCGTTCGGCCAGTTCTTCCGGCGTCGGTTCACGCCCCATTTCCTGCAGCATCTGGCGGGAAATACGGTTGAGCTTGTTGATGGTCTCAATCATATGCACCGGAATACGGATGGTTCGCGCCTGGTCAGCAATCGAACGGGTGATGGCCTGACGGATCCACCAGGTGGCATAAGTTGAGAACTTGTAACCACGGCGGTATTCGAACTTATCAACGGCTTTCATCAGACCGATGTTGCCTTCCTGGATCAAATCGAGGAACTGTAAACCGCGGTTGGTGTATTTCTTGGCAATGGAAATAACCAGACGCAGGTTTGCTTCAACCATCTCTTTTTTCGCCCGGCGTGCTTTCGCTTCGCCAATGGACATACGGCGGTTGATATCTTTAACCTGCTCAATAGTCAGGCCAGTTTCTTCCTCAATCTGTAACAGTTTCGTCAGACTACGCTGTACGTCTTCCGTCACTTCTTTCAGTTTTTCGGACCAGGGTTTATTCATGGCAAGTGCCGCTTTGAACCAGGTTTCACTGGTTTCATTACCGGTGAACAGGGTAATGAAGTTTTTCTTCGGCATCTTACAAATTTCAACACACAGTTTCATGATGATGCGTTCCTGAGTACGGACACGATCCATCATGGTACGCATATTGTTAACCAGATAATCGAACTGCTTTGGCACCAGTCGGAACTGTTTGAAGACGTCGGACAGATTCTGGATTTCGCTAACGGCATCCGCATGACTGCGACCTTTGGCTTTGATCACCGTACGGGTTTTTTCGTACTGCACACGCAGATCGTTAAACTTCTCACGAGCCAGTTCAGGATCGATACTGTTATCATCGTCAGAACTGTCATCGTCAGAATCTTCGTCTTCATCGTCGTCGTCGTCGCGCTCCTCTTCAGACAGCTCAGAGCCCACGTGCGTTGCCGTAGGCGCCATCTCTTCTTCAGCGTTTGGATCAACAAAACCAGTAATCATATCGGACAGCCGGGCTTCGCCCGCTTCGACACGATCATACTGCTCAAGTAAATAGGTAATAGCTTCAGGGTATTCAGCAACGGAACACTGTACCTGGTTAATCCCGTCTTCAATGCGTTTGGCGATGTCGATTTCACCTTCGCGCGTCAACAGTTCAACGGTACCCATTTCACGCATGTACATGCGCACCGGGTCGGTGGTACGTCCAATTTCCGATTCAACGCTGGATAACACTTGAGCAGCCGCTTCGGCAGCATCTTCGTCCGTATCACTGGTGTTTTCATTCAGCATCAGATCATCGGCATCAGGTGCTTCTTCCACAACCTGTATGCCCATGTCGTTAATCATCTGGATGATGTCTTCGATCTGATCGGAGTCGACGATATCTTCCGGCAGATGGTCATTGACCTCAGCATAGGTCAGATAGCCTTGCTCCTTACCACGGGTGACAAGCAGCTTCAGCTGTGACTGCGGGTTTTGCTCCATAAGACGGTATCCACACTTCTGTTAAATTAGATTGGTGTCGGTCGGCTAAGCAGCCAACAATAACAGTGAGGGCATTTGATTATTGCCGCTGCCCATCATGGCGGCTGCCAGGCTCTACCTGACGGATAGTCGGCACTTAAGCCGCGGATATTCTGTTCATGACTCTCATATCAGACCATGTTTTGTTTGCGCCCTGCGCTGAATCCTTAGGTACTTATCTACACTGCGGTTCATGCAGACTGTGCGCACAAAAAACGGTTGGCGCTGATTGCGTCCGTCATTTCTGTTGTCTGTCAGCGCTAAACTACAGGCTCTGACAGGGTATCAAACCAGCTACTGACCGTTGTTTAAGCTGCTAACGGTTACTGTTTCTTCAACGCCTGACTCAGGGTCCAAAATTCCCGGCGTTCTTCCGCGTTCAGTACATGTGTGCGATCGCGGGCAATCAGTTCTTCGAGCCGTCGCTCCAACGCTGCATCGTACATGCTGGCCAGCGAATCCTTGAACATGGTTTCAACCTCTTCATCTACTATCATGTGGTTCCAGGTCGCCAGGGTTTCAATACTCTGGCTAAATTTTGTTCCACGATATAACTCAAGTAGCTGTCCGGTCTTCAGGCCAGGATGAGCGTTGCATGTCTCCACTAACTCTACAAACAGAGGAAAACCTGCCACGTCTGAATTTTCCAATCCCTGCATCGACGGTACCATTGTCGCCAAATCAGGGTTTTGTATCAGCAACCCAATCAGTATACGCATGGTTGTACGCTTTAGCTGCGGGGGCTGGGAAGGTTTCGCGCTCTCATCCTGTTTTGGCAGCAGTTTTTCTAATTGCACATGGTCCGGGATGCCCAGTTTATCCCCCAAAACCTGCCGCAAATAGATGCGTAATGTCTCTCCCGGTACCTGGCTGAGCAACGGCAGTGCCAGCGTCGTCAACTGTGCACGTCCATCAGGCGTACTCAGGTCAACCTGAGGCAGCAGCGTGTCATACAGGAAAGAAGAAAGTGGAATGGCTTTCTCCATTCGGCTTTCAAATGCGTCTTTCCCTTCTTTACGTACCAGCGTATCCGGGTCTTCGCCGTCCGGCAGAAACATAAAGCGTAGCTGACGACCATCATTCATGTAAGGCAATGCGGTTTCCAGAGCACGCCATGCGGCTTCTCGGCCAGCTCTGTCACCGTCATAGCAACAAATCACGTTATTTGTCGTACGGAAAAGAAGCTGAATGTGTTCAGGGGTCGTCGAGGTTCCCAGTGACGCAACCGCATAATCAATGCCAAACTGTGCCAGTGCAACCACATCCATGTAGCCTTCGACCACTAACAGCTTTGCCGGTTCAGGATGTTTCTTTTGTGCTTCATAAAGGCCATACAGCTGACGCCCCTTATGAAAAATGTCGGTTTCTGGTGAGTTCAGATATTTTGGCAGTGCATCGCCAAGAACACGTCCACCAAAACCAATTACCCGGCCACGCTTGTCGTGAATCGGGAACATGACCCGCTCACGGAAGCGATCGTAACTACGTCCCTGGTCGTTAGTGACCAGCATGCCGGCATCAATCAACGACTGTCTGTCGTCCTGATTGCTGCCAAACTGCTTCAGGGCGTTATCCCATCCCGCAGGCGCGAAGCCAATCGAAAAATGTTCAGTCACCTCGTCGCTCAATCCACGTTTTTGCAGATAATCACGTGCAGCAGAGGCCTGTTGCTGCTTCAGAGCCTGCTGGTAAAAGCGACTTAATCCATCCATCAGCTGATAAAGACTCTGGCGTTGATGGCGTTCCAGTTGGCTGGGGCCACTTCCGCTCTCATACGGCACTTCCAGTCCGTAGAGTGTGGCCAGCTCTTCAATACTTTCCACGAATTCCAGACGATCGTAATTCATCAGGAAATCAATAGCATTACCGTGCGCACCGCAGCCGAAACAGTGGTAGAACTGTTTTTCACCATTAACGGTGAAAGAGGGGGTTTTTTCATTATGGAAGGGACAACACGCGTGATAGTTCTTTCCCTGCTTTTTCAGCTTCACACGGGCATCAATCAGATCCACGATGTCCGTGCGAGCCAGCAAGTCATTGATAAATATGCGTGGAATTCGTCCAGCCATAAGCCCCGGTTTATCAGCTCATAAACGAGAACAAGCCGCGCATTCCTTTCGGAAAGCACGGCCTTCTTATACTAATTACTTGTCTGTAAAGCGTAAAATCAGTACAGACGAGTGCGGCGTGCGTTTTCGCGAGCCAGTTTCTTCGCGTGGCGTTTGACGGCAGACGCTTTAGCGCGCTTGCGTTCAGTCGTTGGTTTTTCATAGAACTCACGACGACGAACTTCAGCCAGAACGCCTGCTTTTTCGCAGGAACGCTTGAAGCGACGCAGTGCTACGTCAAATGGCTCGTTTTCACGTACTTTGATTACCGGCATGTAACTCTTACCTCGATAAATTCGGTTTTGCTGCTGGCGTCAGTGCCAGCTTGTTTCAAAATGGTGCGAAATTCTACTCCAACACAGGCTGCGTTGTAAAGCACCATAGCGTAATGTCACCAACAGATGCGCCGCCTGTGCCGCTGCCGGTTTTTTTTCAGGTGGGCGATTATACCTGAATCATCCGCCGCGGTGAAAAATATTTTCCGTTCACTCCTTCCGCGAGGCGCGGTTAACCGTCTGAAAAGTGCCGCCGATAAGCGCCCCTTCATGCTACACTGCGCGCCGCAAGAAAAGAGGTGAAAAGATATGCGTGTGCTCGGAATAGAAACGTCCTGCGATGAAACCGGTATCGCGATTTACCACGATGTCTCCGGCTTAATAGCCAACCAGCTTTATAGCCAGGTCAAACTCCACGCCGAATACGGTGGGGTGGTGCCAGAGCTTGCTTCGCGCGATCATGTGCGCAAAACCGTACCGTTAATTCAGGCTGCGATAAAAGAGGCCGGGTTGCAGGCGCATGATATTGACGCCGTAGCCTACACGGCGGGGCCAGGGTTAGTTGGGGCATTGCTGGTTGGGGCGACAATCGGGCGTGCGTTGGCGTTTGCCTGGGATGTGCCGGCAATCCCGATTCATCATATGGAAGGGCATCTGCTGGCTCCAATGTTGGAGGATAATCCGCCCGCATTTCCGTTTATCGCACTGCTGGTTTCCGGTGGGCATACGCAGTTGATTGGCGTTACCGGAATTGGAGAATATACCCTGTTGGGTGAATCTGTTGACGACGCTGCTGGTGAGGCTTTTGATAAAACGGCAAAATTGCTTGGTCTGGATTATCCGGGGGGGCCGATGCTGTCGAAAATGGCACAGCAGGGGGTTGAAAAACGCTTCATTTTCCCGCGACCAATGACCGATCGTCCGGGACTTGATTTCAGCTTCTCCGGGCTGAAGACGTTTGCTGCCAACACCATCCGTGAAAACAGTGATGACCTTCAAACCCGCTCTGATATTGCCAGAGCATTTGAAGATGCGGTGGTGGATACGCTGGTGATCAAATGTAAGCGAGCCCTGGAACAAAGCGGCTTTAAAAGACTGGTGATTGCGGGAGGGGTCAGTGCCAATCATACGTTGCGGACCAAAATGGCTGAGGTCATGAAAGCACGCGGCGGCGAAGTTTTTTATGCCCGTCCTGAACTCTGTACTGATAACGGCGCAATGATAGCTTATGCCGGTATGGTTCGGCTGAAGGAGGGTTTGCGGGATGAGCTGGGCATCACTGTGCGACCGCGGTGGCCACTGTCTGAGCTTATGCCTCTGGAAAATGGCTGATGTCATAGCGCCATCGCTAAAGGCGATGGCGCATAGTCTTGTGTGAGTCTGTTAGTTACCCAGCAAGCTGTTCAGCCAGGAACCGATGACAGGAATGCTGGCAAGTAGGTTTTCAACGGTTCCGCCAATCTGGCTACCGATGCTGGAGCCCAGACTCGCGCCAGCATCGGGCAGTATGGAACCTAAAGAGACACTTCCGAGGACTGGAACTTCAATGGTTATATTTGAAATCAGCCCATATAAACTGTTGCCGATTTTTCCACCAACGCTGCTTAATGTGTCCTGAATAACACCTGCACCGTTAACCTGAGACACTTCCTGCAGCGATAATTCTCTCATTTACAACTCCTTGTAATCAGTTTTATTGAGGCTAATTCATACCATTCAATTGAGTGGTGTGATTATTATAATGATTACAACAGGGTATTTCAAAGAGGTGCTATCTGAGTAATTGTATGTTTTAAAACGCTATTTTCGTGTTTTCTTCCATATTTTCGGTTCCTGCCTGCGCCACAGTCGCTGAATATTGTCGTGATGACGTAGCAGGACCAGACACGAGAGCATGGCGACGGGAAAGGTGAACTGTGGTTTAAACCACCAGACGTAAAACGGTGCAATCAGTGCACTGATAATGGCCCCCAGCGAAGAGTAGCCGCTCAGCAACACGGTCAGCAGCCAGGTTCCGGTCATCAATCCGGTCAAATCCCATCCTATTGGCGCGATGGCACCAAAGGCGGTGGCAACGCCTTTTCCGCCTTTGAAGTGAAAGAATACCGGATAAATGTGGCCAAGGCAGGCTGCGATGGCCGTCAGACCAAGATAAAACGGGCTGACGCCGTAATGGTAAGCCAGCCAGACAGGCAGCATACCTTTGAGAATATCGAAAAACAGCACAGCCAGCGCCGGAACCTTGCCACCAATGCGTAATACGTTAGTCGCACCGGGATTGCCGGAACCATGCTGACGGGGATCCGGTAATCTGAACAGTCGGCACACCAGAATTGCGCTGGAAACAGAGCCGCAAAGATACGCGAAAACAATCATACCAAGCGCGAATACACTCATAACACCGTTCCATCTTGCTGGGGTCGTTTTGAACTCATCATCTGTGGATAATACGCATAAAATGCTGGAAGTGGTATCCGGCAACCACAAAAACAGAGAGTGACATCATGGATATCGTATTTATAGAACAACTTTCCATCATCACCACCATTGGTGTCTATGACTGGGAACAAACCATTCAGCAAAAGCTGGTGTTCGATGTTGAACTCGCCTGGGACAATCGTCAGGCAGCGGCCAGCGATGATGTGAAAGACTGCCTGAGCTACGCCGAGGTCTCTGAGGCCATTATTAATTATGTAGCCAGCGGCAGGTTCGCGCTGGTGGAGCGGGTGGCGGAAGAGGTTGCCAGCTTATTACTGACGCAGTTCGCTACCCCCTGGGTGCGTATCAAACTCAGCAAACCTGGCGCAGTTGCCCATGCCACTCAGGTGGGAGTAATTATTGAGCGCGGGACTAATCCGAAATAAAGTCAGAGTGATTGCCATCACACTTAAAGCGAACGACATTATGGACTGTCTTAAGGTTGGCCTAACCCAGGGCTGACAAAATTTCGGCGGTAGCATACAGCGACCGCCTTTTTAATGTTTTTTTTAGCGGATAGGGGTATTTGATGGCAGATCTACATCAGCTATGGGTGGCAGCAATACTGGGCATTGTTGAGGGATTAACAGAGTTTCTGCCTGTCTCTTCCACCGGGCATATGATTATTGTTGGTCATCTGCTTGGGTTTGAAGGAGACAAGGCAGATACCTTTGAAGTCGTTATTCAGCTGGGCTCTATTCTGGCCGTGGTAGTGATGTTCTGGCGTCGCTTATTCGGACTGATCGGTATCCATTTTGGTAAAGTTCCACATGAGGGTACGGGTAAAGGTCATCTGACCCTGATCCACATTCTGTTGGGTATGGTGCCAGCCGTGGTCATTGGTCTGATTTTCCACGATAAAATTAAATTGTTATTTAATCCGGTGAACGTGATGTATGCGCTGGTGGTCGGTGGTGTGCTGCTGCTGGCGGCTGAATTTCTCAAACCAAAGCAGCCCAAAGCTGTCGGGATTGATGATATGACATACCGGCAGGCGTTTGTGATTGGCTGTTTCCAGTGTCTGGCGTTATGGCCTGGCTTCTCCCGTTCCGGGGCCACCATCTCTGGCGGGATGCTTATGGGCGTGAGTCGGTATGCGGCATCGGAGTTCTCTTTCATCCTTGCTGTACCGATGATGCTGGGCGCCACTGTTCTCGACCTGTATAAGAGCAGGGGCTTTTTAAGCCTGGCAGATTTGCCAATGTTTGCCGTTGGCTTTATCACCGCCTTTATTGTCGCGCTGATTGCCATTAAGGTGTTCCTGAAACTGATCCAGAATATCTCTTTTGTGCCTTTTGCTATCTATCGCTTCATTGTGGCGATTGGGGTCTGGTTTCTCTTTGTTCAGATCTGAAAACAAGCACCAACCCGCATGAAGAATTCCCCAAAAGTTGGATATCCGGCGAGTTAGGGGCAGTGACCTCATGCCGGCAGACAAGCCTGTCTCCCGGTGGAGGTCACTTCATTTCGGTTCTGGATAGCGGGTGGTTTTCTTGCCACTGTCTCAGCATGGCAATGCGTCTTTTGGTTAACTCTTCGCGAACTTCTGCTCCCTTATAGCCTGCCGCGACCACTTCTTTTATGGGGACATTCTGCGTCAACGCAAAGGCTTCACGCAGATAGTTCCCCTGCGGATAAGTCTTATGCTCAAACCCAGCACGACCACGGACATCAGCCTCGCTGGTCAGGGCAATCTGCTCCACCCGATGTGGTTTTCGCCAGGCATCAATACGGTCAAAGAGGGCAACCAGCGTCTCAGGAGTCTGTCGCTCAACCACATGGATCAGATCGTGGAACTCAGCCACCAGCAGAGCCAGATCCCGTAGCGCATTGGGAACCCGTAATCGCCGACACAGGTTTTCTACCAGCGGGACACCGGCCAGCCCATGACCATGGTGACTGGGCCATTTTTCACGGGGAGTTAGCGCTTTGCCCACGTCATGAAAAAGGGTGGCAAAACGGACGGCGACCTCTTCACTAAGCCGGGCAGCCATAGCCAGGGTCATCAGCGTATGCACACCCGTATCGATTTCGGGATGCCATCTTGCCGGTGCCGGAACGCCATAAAGGTTGTCAAGTTCAGGAAAAAGCACTGCCAGTGCGCCGCAATCGCGCAACAGCTGAAAGTAGACCTCAGGATGAGGGGTTTCCAGCGCTTTTTCCGTCTCTTTCCACACCCGTTCAGCTGTCAGGGTGTTCAGCTCCCCACTCTCAGCCATTGCACGCATCAACGCCAGTGTCTCATCCGCCACGGTAAAATTCAGGTGCGCAAAGCGAGCCGCAAAGCGTGCCACACGTAGTACCCGCAGCGGATCTTCATTAAAGGCAGGAGAAACGTGACGGAGCAGCCGTTGTGCCAAATCATTGCGGCCGCCGCAGGGGTCGTAATAGCTGCCATCCTGATCCTGGGCGATGGCATTGATGGTCAGGTCTCGACGCTGTAAGTCCTGTTCGAGGGTGACATCCGGGGCGGAATAACAGACAAAGCCGGTATAGCCACTGCCGTGCTTGCGTTCAGTGCGGGCCAGTGCATATTCCTGCTGAGTGCTGGGGTGCAGGAACACCGGGAAATCACGCCCCACCTGTTGGTAGCCCTGCTGCAACATCTCTTCGGGGGAGGCGCCGACCACCACCCAGTCCCTGTCTTTGACCGGCAGATCTAACAGGGCATCGCGTACCGCGCCACCAACAAGATAAATCTTCACTACTGTGCTCCTCACTGATTGGTCAGGACATCATACGCGAAGTGGAGAAGCTGCCACATTGCTGCGGGAAAGGGAAGAAACGTGACGCCAGAAAAGACGGTTACGGACATCGAAGCATGTCGGTAACCGTGCTACTTAACTCAACGGATGAACAGTCTGACGGTGAACAAAGAAATAAAATCAGTTCATCCAACGGTCTTTCTTTTTGCGGCTTGGGATCATGTGGGGAAGGAACAGTCCAAGTAACAGGCCAACGCCGGCAACGCCGCCACCGTACATAAACCACTGCATTATAATGGTGCGTTGTTTATCATCGAGCTGAACATTCGCGGCGCTGACTTTTTTCTGTGCCACAATAAGCTCGTTTTTCAGTTTCTGATTTTCATCCTTCAGACTGTTGATAGCACTGTCGCTGCCCGCTACTTTTTTCTGCATTTCCGCGGTGCGTTGGTTCCAGCTGTTGTCGATATTTGAAAGCTTATCGGTCAGATCTTTAACCTGCTGTTCAAGCTGTGGAACGCGGGTGCGGATACTGGGTTGCTGGCTTAACTGCGCCTGCGGTATCCAGGTTGTACGGCCATTAGCATCACGTATTTGAGCATAATGCGTACTGTCATCGGTTTGTAGCAAGGCGACTTCTTCCCCTGCATTGAGAGTACCCACCAGACGATAGCTGTCGCTGGGACCACTGCGCACCCAGGTTGAAAGCTCGTCAGAAATGTAGCGTTTTTCTTCGGCGTGAACGGATGCGGCAACGCTGAAAGTCAGTACAGTAAGACCAATAAGATGCGTTTTTTTCATTCGATATCTTTTACGTAAGTTCTCAACAAAAGTGATGGCACAGTCTGAGAGGGGCACGCACAAAGCTGAATGAGAACTGTCCTGGTCTCTCTCCTGCGAAACAACACGCAAAATGCCAGTAAAGTCAGGACAGCCTCGGCATTTCTGCATTACTCTTCACCGTGATAACGTACTGACCATGCCGGTAACTAACTGATAAAAAAATATGACCATCGAAATCGAATTAAAGTTCATTGCCACGCCTGAAGGTGCACAAAAAATACCCGTTCTGTTGGCTGGCTGGCCGCATCAGCACGGTTCAGGGCAAAAACTGAGCAATATCTACTACGAGACGGCAGACAGCCAGCTACGGCAATGGGATATGGGATTGCGTATTCGCGGTTTTGGCGACCGCTATGAGATGACGCTGAAAACTGCAGGGCAAACGGTTGGTGGCCTGCACCAGCGACCGGAATACAATGTGCCGGTGGAAAAACCGGTGCTGGATCTTTTCAGACTACCCCTCGGGATCTGGCCAGAAGGCTGCGATGTTGCTGCTTTACAGCGGCAACTTAATCCACTGTTCAGCACCCATTTTGTGCGTGAAAAGTGGGTGGTTACTTACCTTAACAGCGAGATCGAAGTGGCTTTTGATACCGGTAAGATTGTCGCCGGTGAACGCAGCGAAGCGCTGAACGAAATTGAGCTGGAACTGAAAAGTGGTCAGCGCGATGATCTGCTGGCCTTTGCGGCCGAGCTGACCGTGGTGGGAGGATTGCGGCTGGGTAGCCTGAGTAAGGCAGCCAGAGGTTATGCGCTGGCAAAAGGTAATCCGCCTCGTGACCTGCGTCCTGTTCCGGTAATGACAACAGAACCGAAAGCCACGGTTGAGCAGGGTATGCGTGCTGCTTTTATGCTGGCGCTGAGTCAGTGGCAGTATCACGAAGAACTCTGGCTTGGTGGCAACCGGGCCGCGCGGGGTGAAATTTATCAGGCGCTGGAAACCCTGCGTCAGACTTTTTCGCTGTTTGGTGGGTTGGTTCCACGTAAAGCCAGTGGTGAACTTCGCCAGTTGCTGGCAAGCCTGGAACTGTCCCTGCTGGATGATACGGTGCCGGCAGAAACGCTTTGCTTCAGTCCGCTCTGGCTGCAAACCCAGTTAGCGCTTACTGACTGGCTGGCCAGCGAGCGCTGGCGCAATTTCGTTGATGCTAACACCAACGGTCGCTTACAAAGCTCCTTCAAGCGTTTCAGTGATATTATGCTGGGTCGTATCTCTGCTGATTTGAAAGACGTCTTCGGGCGAGTGCATCAGCTGAATGAATATCAGGACAAACTGCCCCGGCTGCATAGGCAGTTGCTGGCAACTCGTTTACTTGCGGGTGCTTACGATCCTGCCGCGGTGGATAGCTGGCTCAATAACTGGCAGCAACTGGCTCAGGCTATCGAATCCGGGCAGGAAGTCTGGCTGGAGAGCCAGTGTCGTCAGGCCATGAAGCAGGCTGTCTTCTGGAAGAACGGCAACATCTGAACCTGGCCGCATACGCGGCAGGTTGACATAACGCATTCAGGGAGCCTTTATGTTGCCATCACCCTCATTGTTACTACCTGAAAGGTTAGCAGAGCAGGTTTTGCGCCTTACCACGGCAGCGGGACCGCTAAATGCCACCGAGCAGGCCGTGCTGGCTTTCAGTGACTTTATCAGCGAAAACCTGGTTCGCCACCCGGAGTGGCTTGATTCACTGCGAGAGAACGCGCCCGCAGAGGATGAGTGGCAACACTACGCGCGCTGGCTGGCGGCGGAACTGGTTTCAGTCAGCGATGAACATGCCCTGATGCGGCAACTGCGACTGTTTCGCCGTCATATGCTCACCCGCATCGCGTGGATGCAGACGCTGGCAATCAGCAGCACGGCAGCATCACTTCAGCAGCTCAGCGTACTGGCAGAGACGCTGATTGTCGCGGCAAAGGAGTGGTTGTGGCAGGCATGCTGTCGGGAATGGGGCACGCCGGTTAACGCGGCCGGTGAAGCTCAGCCGCTACTGATCCTGGGGATGGGTAAGCTGGGCGGTGGTGAACTGAATTTTTCGTCTGATATCGATCTGATTTTCATCTGGCCAGAAAATGGTACGACGACAGGCGGCCGTCGTGAACTGGATAACGCGCAATTTTTTACCCGACTGGGGCAGCGCCTGATTAAAGTCCTCGATCAGCCCACCGCAGATGGTTTCGTTTATCGCGTGGATATGCGGCTGCGTCCTTTTGGCGACAGCGGCCCGTTGGTGTTGAGTTTTGCCGCGCTGGAAGACTACTACCAGGAGCAGGGACGTGACTGGGAACGCTATGCGATGGTAAAAGCCCGGCTGATGGGAAATGCAGATGACCGCTGGAGTCGGGAGCTACAGCACATGCTCCGCCCGTTTGTTTACCGGCGCTACATTGATTTCAGCGTGATCCAGTCGCTGCGTAATATGAAAAGTATGATAGCCCGTGAAGTGCGGCGGCGTGGCCTGATTGATAACATTAAACTGGGTGCAGGCGGTATTCGGGAAATCGAGTTTATTGTGCAGGTTTTTCAGCTAATCCGCGGTGGGCGTGAACGTAGCCTGCAACAGCGAGCGCTGTTACCCGCCCTACGGGCTATTGGTGAACTTAATCTGCTGTCGTCTGAGCAGACATGCCAGCTTAGCGAAGCCTACCTTTTTTTGCGCCGTCTGGAAAACCTGTTGCAGAGCATCAACGATGAACAGACCCAGACACTGCCCGTTGATCCACTGAACCGTGAGCGCCTTGCATGGGCGATGGCTTCGGCGTCATGGCCTGCACTGCATCAACAGCTGGAACAGCATATGGCGTCTGTCCGCGCTATTTTTGACGAGTTGATTGGTGATGACGCGCCGGAAGCGGGTGAAAACCAGGTGAATGGGGAGTATGGCCTGCTGTGGCAGGATCGTATGGAAGAAACTGAGCTGGCACCACTGGTGCCACAGATGAATGCAAAAGTAAGTAAGCGCCTGCTACAAACTATCTCTGCTTTCCATCAGGATGTTGATAAGCGCACGATTGGCCCACGAGGCCGTCAGGCGCTGGACCAACTGATGCCTCGTTTGCTGTGCGAAGTCTGCCCACGTGACGATGCGGATATCATTCTGCATCGACTGACACCTCTGCTACTGGGGATTGTCACACGGACAACCTATCTGGAGCTATTGACCGAGTATCATGGCGCGTTAAAACACCTGATCCGCCTGTGTGCCGCATCGCCAATGATCGCCAGCCAGCTGGCACGATACCCTTTGTTGCTGGATGAATTGCTCGATCCCGCGACGCTGTATCATCCGACGGCGACAGATGCTTATCGCTGCGAACTGCGTCAGTATTTGTTGCGCATCCCGGAAGAGGATGAGGAGCAGCAGCTTGAGGCGCTGCGGCAGTTCAAGCTGGCACAGCACCTGCGTATTGCTGCGGCAGACATCGCCGGAACGCTGCCTGTGATGAAAGTGAGCGATCACCTTACCTGGCTGGCTGAAGCGATTATTGAGCAGGTTGTGCAGCAGGCCTGGCAGATGATGGTACAGCGTTATGGGCGACCTGCACATCTTGACGATGAGCAGGCGCGCGGTTTCGCGGTTATTGGCTATGGAAAACTGGGCGGCTGGGAGCTGGGCTACAGTTCCGATTTGGATCTGGTTTTTCTGCATGACTGCCCTGCTGAGGTCATCACGACGGGTGAGCGCAACATTGATGGCAGACAGTTTTACCTTCGACTGGCCCAGCGGGTGATGCATCTGTTCAGTACCCGCACGTCGTCCGGCATTCTGTACGAGGTGGATGCCCGCCTGCGTCCTTCCGGTGCAGCGGGTATGTTGGTCAGCACCTTCGATGCGTTTGATGAGTACCAGCGTAATGAGGCCTGGACCTGGGAACATCAGGCGCTGGTGAGAGCGCGTATCGTATTTGGTGATGTGGCGCTGAGTGACAAGTTTGACCGGATTCGTCGTGCTGTTTTATGCCTGCCACGTGACGAACAGACGCTGAAAAAAGAGGTGCGGGAGATGAGAGAGAAAATGCGCACTCACCTCGGTAGCAAATATAAAGATCGCTGGGACATTAAAGCCGATCGCGGTGGTATCACTGATATTGAATTCATCACCCAATATCTTGTCTTACGCTATGCGTGTGAGGACCCCAGACTGGCGCACTGGTCTGATAACGTGCGTATTCTGGCGCAGATGGCGGAAAATGGTCGGATTGACGACGATGAGGCAATGACGCTTACTCATGCCTGGGTTACGTTGCGCAACGAACTGCATCATCTGGCCCTACAGCAGCAGCCGGGACAGGTACCTCCTGAACGGTTTACGGCGGAGAAAACGGTGGTGAACGCCAGCTGGCAGTACTGGTTTGATGATGATAAAGCGCAGAGCGTCTAGTCTCAATGGCATCTGCTGCAGGAATTAAGGGGAAATGTGTGTGTTACCCAGTCTGTGCTATTATCGCGCGCAATCTTTTTTGACACTGGTCAGGAGTATCTGGAATGAAAATTACGCTGCCCGATTTTAACCGTGCGGGTGTTCTTGTCGTTGGCGACGTGATGTTAGATCGTTACTGGTACGGCCCGACCAGCCGTATTTCTCCTGAGGCACCTGTTCCGGTGGTTAAAGTGGATAACGTTGAAGAGCGCCCGGGCGGCGCAGCCAACGTGGCGATGAACATCGCCTCACTGGGCGCCCAATCACATCTGGTTGGATTAACCGGGGTTGATGATGCGGCGCGGGCGTTGGATGAGAGTCTGAGTGGTGTAAACGTGCATTGCGATTTTGTTGCGGTTGCCACTCATCCCACCATTACCAAGCTGCGTGTGTTGTCACGTAACCAGCAGCTGATCCGTCTGGATTTTGAAGAGGGCTTTGAGGGGGTGGATGTTGCACCTCTGCACCAGCGTATTCGTCAGGCACTTCCGCAGGCTGGTGCGCTGGTGTTATCTGACTATGCCAAAGGCGCGCTGGTAAGTGTGCAAGACATTATTCGTATTGCTCGCGAGGCGAATGTCCCGGTGCTGGTCGATCCGAAAGGAACCGATTTCGAACGTTATCGGGGGGCGACGCTCCTGACGCCGAATCTTTCTGAATTTGAGGCGGTGGTGGGTAAGTGCAAAGACGACGTTGACCTCGTGGCGAGGGGGATGGCACTGATGCAGCAATTTGATCTGTCAGCGCTGCTGGTCACCCGTTCAGAAAATGGCATGACGTTGTTACAGCCGGGTAAAGAACCATTCCATCTGCCAACTCAGGCGCAGGAAGTTTACGATGTGACGGGGGCGGGCGATACGGTTATCGGTGTCCTTGCTGCCGCACTGGCAGCGGGTAATTCGCTGGAAGAAAGCTGTTTTTTGGCGAACGCGGCGGCGGGTGTGGTGGTAGGAAAACTTGGCACATCCACGGTTTCACCGGTAGAACTGGAGAATGCTATCCGCGCCCGGCCAGAATCAGGCTTTGGCGTAATGAACCAGGAGCAGCTCAGGGAGGCGGTAGCCCTCGCCCGTCTTCGTGGTGAGAAAGTGGTAATGACCAATGGCTGCTTCGATATTCTGCACGCCGGGCACGTTTCCTATCTGGCCAATGCCCGCAAACTCGGCGATCGGCTGGTCGTTGCGGTTAACAGTGATGATTCCACCAGACGTTTAAAAGGTGAAAGTCGTCCGGTCAACCCACTGGTGAACAGAATGATTGTGCTGGGTGCGCTCGAAGCGGTGGACTGGGTAGTGTCGTTTGAAGAGGACACACCACAGAGACTGATTGCAGATATCCTGCCCGACCTGTTGGTTAAAGGCGGTGACTACAAACCTGAAGATATTGCGGGTAGTAAAGAGGTCTGGGCCAACGGAGGGGAAGTGCGGGTGCTGAATTTTGAAGATGGCATCTCCACAACCAACATTATCAACGCTATCAGGTCAAATCACTGACCGGGCAGAAAGTGAAAGCGTAAGACCGTAATGTTAAGGGCGATAAACTATCGCCCTTTTCTGTTATGGCTGTTCTTCACTTTTCGCTGTGGGTTCCGCTGCGTTACCGCCCTCAAGTACGGCAATACGCTGCTCCAGCGCGGCCAGTTTCTCGCGGGTGCGAAGCAGCACCTGGGTCTGCACATCAAATTCTTCGCGGTTCACAAGGTCCAGTCGCGTCAGCTGTGATTGTAAAGTCTGACGGATTTTGTTTTCAATGTCGTCACCAAACTCGCGTATTCCTTTCGGCATTGCCTCATGAACCTGGCGTGCGAGTTGTTCAATTTTTTTGGGGTCGATCATGGCGGCGTCCTGATAGCAGCAAAGTTTCTCTAATTGTAATGCCATAACCGTAAAGGACAAACCTGAAAACTGCAATGCGGCAGAATGGACAACTTATTGCGGATTTTGTCCGTTGCCCTGCGTTTTTTTCGGCGCTATAGTAAACGGGCTTATTCTCAGGGCGGGGCGAAATTCCCCACCGGCGGTAAATCAGCGTTGCTGAAAGCCCGCGAGCGCTTCAGACCTGCCGGTCTGAAGGTCAGCAGATCCGGTGTAATTCCGGGGCCGACGGTTACAGTCCGGATGGGAGAGAGTAACGATTCCAGTCGGCTTTTTGTCCGCCTCGCCGTTATTTTTTGTCTGCATGACACTCCTAAGCTCGCCCTGATTCTGGTAACTCATACATTTAATAAGGTTTACTTACCATGAATCAGTCGCTTTTATCAAAATTTGGCACGCCGGAACAGCGTGTGGAACGTGCTGTCGCCGCACTGCGTGATGGTCGGGGGGTGATGGTACTGGATGATGAAGATCGTGAAAACGAGGGAGACATGATCTTTGCCGCAGAAACTATCACCGTGGAACAAATGGCACTGACCATCCGCCACGGCAGCGGGATCGTCTGCCTTTGCCTGACCGAAGAACGCCGCCAGCAGCTTGAGCTGCCAATGATGGTGGACAATAACACCAGCGCTTATGGCACTGGTTTTACCGTTACTATCGAGGCGGCAGAAGGCGTGACCACGGGGGTATCGGCTAAAGATCGCGTGACCACTATCCGTGCTGCCATTGCTGACAATGCCAGGCCGGGAGATTTAAACCGTCCCGGTCACGTCTTCCCGCTGCGTGCCCATGACGGCGGTGTGTTGAGCCGTTGCGGTCACACGGAAGCCACTGTCGATCTGGTGACACTGGCCGGTTTTAAACCTGCGGGTGTACTGTGTGAGCTGACCAATGATGATGGTTCGATGGCCCGTGCACCTGAAGTTATTGTATTTGCGGAGAAGTATCATATGCCGGTAGTGACTATTGACGATCTGGTGGCTTACCGACGTCACCGCGAGACACGTCAGGCCAGTTAAGCCGAGGGTTTCCTTTCATTCGCTGAAACCGGGTCTTTTCCCGGTTTTGTTTTGTGATGATCAACGAACGTTTAACTGATCTGCTCTGATGGCTGTTGCCCCGTTCAGCGCTTCCTTAATTATCATCATAAAAATTATCTGACGTTGGTATTATCATTTTCAGAGTCTGTCCCAGCAGGCGTAATTTTCGCAGTAAGTCTGGACACGGTCAGCGCAGAGAAAAATGTTTGTATTCTCGAATGTATAGCTGTAGGAACAGTACCGGATTGTTTCTGTTTCACGACTGAACGAGGGAAAATCTGCTGGTCGATAGATTAGGGCTCCGTTTCCAAAACGGAAAATATTGTACGCTAAAGCTGAATTTTGACCGTTTCGATACGAGAGAACCGCAACCTGAAAAGTTTCTCGTATCTTCTGGTGAAGCTCGATACGGCGCACTACTTAAATGATCTTAAGAAGATCCTTCTGAATGTTTGATCGTAATAGTATAGGTTTTGTCGAATTCTCCTGATTTTGAAAGCATTCCCCCACCTAAGCCACCATGAACTCGCACTTTAGCTATACCTGCTTTTGTTGGTGTCCCTCTAATCTGAATGCAATTATTAAATTCATCTTCATCACAATACTGTAGGTGGAGACCTAAATTATCGGGATTAATATCACCTGCAATGACTTGCTTACCATAAATATCATAAGAAAGAACTATTCCGCCAAATATATTTATTTGGTTATAATAGGGGATGCCAACAGTTGCATCATTAAGAATTACTCCTTCTGGAGTAAATTCTGCCTGTAACGAACAGGCAGATAGTAAAAAAAAAGATAAAACAAAAAATAATCTTCTCATTTTTATTTCAATGGTTTAAAAACCACTCCTCCAAAAAATCTGTTGATAAAGAACTGTAAATCTCTTTTAGGTTTTATCCAGTTTCTTGTTTTACCCCAAGAAAACAATTCCACACTGATATATCCGTTGGGATCTTGTATGACTGAACCATTCCAGACAACCCAATGTGTAGGTAATGTTGTTTTGTTTGTACTGCTTACAAGAAGTCCATCGTTTATTAATGTGACGACTTTATAGCCTTGCTCAATATATTTATTTAAATCTCTTATTCCCTGGATGCCCGCCTGAGTGATTCCTACATTACTAAAGACCATTTCATAACCGACTTTTTCAAACCATTCAGTCAGTGTTTGCCACATTGTGATACCAGCGACTGGAGAATCAAGAGCATCAAAGCTTAGCACCGTATTCTCTGAATCCCTTAATCCAGCCAGCGTCATCCAGTCAGTACCGGCTATCTTCGGCCTACCGTCATCAAAGTAAAATGTACCTGTCGGGTGTCGGCAACCTTCACCTGGTGAGATGATTAAGTCACCTATTTTAGTTTTCCCGTACCTCCATAGTTCACGGGCAGCTTGCGCATATACATCAGGGCGGTCCATTTGAACACAGTAAAAAAATGCAGCAGGTCCACATACACTTGCTGCTATTTGATTAGGGAAATAAAATCCGTTAAATCTTTCATCTATTTGACGTTCTATTAAATTTTTATCAAAAGGGTCTCTGGAATTACCAAGAGGGTATTCTTCCGCAATAAAGGGACGTTCCGGGATAGTGATTTTAATGTGCTTTGTTTCGCCCCCCTGACTCTCAGGCTTCATTGTCCCTTTTGACTCAAAATAGCAGGGGTTCTCCCGCTTCACCGGAGACCAGGCTTTGCCTGACACAAATTCTTCCAGGGTATACATTTTAGTGAACGGAACGGGAGTCACACAATGCGTATGCAACATGGTTTTTCGGTAAAGTTTCATTTCCATAATATAAATAGTCGGGAGTGGCTCATTTATATTTCCGGTCATGTGACTCTGTGTTGCATAACTTCCCTGAAACGGCTGTTGCTTCACATCAATCAGGGGATATTTATTCCTTTCGGAGTCCATGCGGTAAATACACAGGTCATACCGGAGGGAATCCGCCGGAACATTAGAGTTAATACGGGTACTAAGGTGGTAAACAGCCATAAGTTAATCCATTAATATATGCAGGTTAATATTTTCAGCAGATTCGGCAAAATGCCACTCTGTCATCCCCTGGCTATCCGTATTCCCCGCTTCTGTATGACCGTCCGGGAACATCAGAACGTACCGGCAACCCACCATCAGCCTGCCATCATCATCCGCACACTGAAAACGAAGGGTGTTACGCGAAGGCGGTTGTTGTGCAGGCTGGCTCTGTGCGCTGACAATGTTGACCGTTGATGGGTTTCCCGCTGCAATAACGAAGTTCGTCCCGGTCGCACATCCACAGCGTACCGGTGAACCATCAACGGCGACAGCCCGTCCCTGTGGGCTGGTCTGCCGGAGATCGCCGGAAGTAATCACTCCTGGTTGTCCGCATTTTGGGCAGGGTGACGTTTTATCGCCCACGTAAAGCTTGCGCCTGCCGTTCACTGACCAGCCCTGGCTTCCGGCATAACAGACTGCCCCTGTTGATGTTTTATCGCCATCAAGCCCGGAATTTTTGCCGTGTACACCGCTCCATCTGATGTCTGACATACACTTTTACTCAGTCCGTAAGAATATGCAGGCTGATATCGTCTGCCGATTCGGCATAATGCCATCCAGTCACCCCGTGCTCATCGGTAACGCCAGCTTCAGAACGTCCGTCCAGGAACATCAGGGTGTAGCGACAGCCGGCCATTAGCTGGCCATCGTCACCGGCGTACTGAAAGCGAATACAGTTCCGGGCGCTGGCATCCTGTGCCTGCTGTGCCGGTACGGACGACTGACGTGTATTGCGGGAGGTCAGAGAGCCAGTACCTGTGCTGGTAGACTGTGTGGCTGAACCGTAAACATAGTGATCGGGGCAACGGCACAGCACTCTGTCACCTGTGGCAGCATACGCTTTACCTTCTTCTGCCCAGTCCTGTGCGGAGGCAAGGATTTCAAAATACCCGTTGCATTTGCTGCATGATGCCTTGTCGCCAGTCCAGGCTATGGCTTTACTTCCTTCGAACCAGGACGCGGTGGCAGAAATAATCTCACCGTAACTCGTTTTGTCGCCAAGGCAGGCCAGCGCTCTTGCCATCATTAATCCCTCAATATAGATGGTTATCCTCACCCGCATCATACAATAATCACAACTTAACCCAAATCACTCGCTTCTGATTGTCGGTACAGCGCCTGGATGCGGCATATCCGGGATGGGCTGTACCCTGTCGCGTCTGCCTGTTTCACAAATACTCAGTTTCCTGCCCTGCCGGTAATACAGGACTTGCTGATGCCGTTCCCGATCGGCCTGTTTGCCCCGGTATTTACCCAGCGTATACGCCCGTTCAATTCCCTGCTTTTGGCGCGGGTGGCGATTCAGTCAGCCCTTATGCGACATCGCGGCCATCAGGTCGATAAGCATGTTATTGATGGCGGTTATCACGGCGCCGGTGAGCGGGTTGGCCTGCGAAGGATTTTTATCTGACAGCGACTACCATGATGTGGGGACATCCAGGCTGACCATCCGCAGCTCATGTTGTTCTGTCTGCTGTTTCAGTGTCATCCAGTCGCTGTTACTCAGACGGGTCAGGCGGTCTGTCCGCTCGACCAGTAAAATATCATTGTTTACGACCTGTTGGTGTCACTCTGTAAAAAAACAACCGTAACTACAATAGATTCCGTTTCCCAAACGGAGCCCGATGATATCTGTTCTGACAGCATTCAAATTTCCTGAAGATCTTCATCAGGCTTATCCGGGTTTATCGGCGGTGAAATGGGCGTAGTGTAGCCATCATCAAGCCGACATATTCCGTGGAGTTATGATGAGTCAGACACGTATGCCCGCACTTTTCCTTGGTCACGGTAGCCCGATGAATGTGCTGGAAGAGAATGTTTATACCAAAACCTGGCGAAAACTGGGTGAAACGCTGCCCCGCCCAAAAGCGATTATTGCTGTTTCTGCTCACTGGTACACGCGGGGAACCGCGGTAACGGCAATGGAGAGGCCGCGGACTATTCATGATTTTGGTGGCTTTCCTCAGGCGCTGTTTGATACCCATTATCCTGCACCCGGATCGCCAGCCCTGGCCCGTGAGGTGGCTGAAGTGCTGTCACCGGTGAGCGTTGATCTTGATCGGCAGTGGGGATTTGATCATGGATCGTGGGGCGTGCTAATCAAAATGTACCCTGAGGCTGATATTCCGCTGGTTCAGCTCAGTGTTGACAGCACTCAGCCTCCCGCTGTGCACTATGAGCTGGGTCGTAAACTTGCGGTCCTGCGTGACAAAGGCATCATGATTGTCGCAAGTGGTAATGTGGTGCATAACCTGCGTATGGCACAGTGGCAGGGTAACACTGTGCCTTATGCATGGGCTTCGTCTTTTAATGACTACGTGCGGGAAAATCTCAACTGGGAAGGGCCGGCAGAGCGGCATCCTTTGGTGAATTTTATGCAGCATGATGGCGCTGAACTGTCTAACCCAACGCCCGAGCACTATCTGCCGCTGCTGTATGTGCTTGGTGCCTGTCAGCCTGGCGAGGCGGTATCCGTTCCGGTTGAGGGGCTGGAAATGGCATCACTGAGTATGCTTTCGGTGCTGGTTGGGCAGGGAACCAGGGCGGAGTGAATTCCGCCCTTTATCCTCATTCAATAAACGTATGGGGATAGAAACGTGAGAGATCCTGGGTGATCAGGGAGCGATCCTCACGCAGGCCGATCCCGGCGGGCCGATCGTCTACCAGCCAGCTGCCGATCAGCGTATAGCTGTCGCCGAATGTTGGCAGTGGGTGGAACTGCTGTACAATCATGCCTTCCTCACCATAGGGGCCGTCAACGTGGGCAATTTCCCTGCCATTTTCCACGATGCTGATATTAGCTCCCTCACGCGAGAAAAGCGGTTTGACCACGTATTTATCCATCGCCGGAACGCTGTCTTGTGCGAAATAAGCAGGCAGCAGATTGGGATGATGAGGGAACATTTTCCACAGCGTCGGTAAAAGTGCCTTGTTGGAGAGAATGCTTTTCCACGCCGGTTCCAGCCAGCGCACACCTGCGTCTTCCAGTTTGGTGGAAAACACTTCACGCATCATAAATTCCCATGGATACAGCTTGAACAGGTTACCGATCACCTGGTCATGCACATCGGTAAACTGACCTTTTTCACCCAGGCCAATTTCGTCGATATACAGGAACTCCGATGGCAGGCCCGCTTCCGTGGCGCAGTCCTGAAGATATTGCACCGTGCCGCGATCTTCATCGCTGTCACGGCAGCAGGCGAAATGCAGCCAGCCAAAACCATGCTGCTGATGCAGCACCGCAAAGCGCTCAATCAGCTTTTCCTGCAAACTGTTAAACTGGTCGCTGCCGGCGGGGAGATTACCGGCGTTGAGCTGATCTTCCAGCCACAGCCACTGGAAAAATGAGGCTTCATACAACGAGGTTGGTGTATCAGCATTATTCTCCAGCAGTTTGGCCTCTGTCTGCCCGTCCCAGGCAAGATCCAGTCGGGAATAGAGCGACGGCTGGCTGCTTTGCCATGAGGTACGCACAAAATCCCAGGTGTGCTCAGGAATACGGAATTTGGCAAGCAGCTCTTCGCTGCCTACGACCTTATCCACTACCTGAAGGCACATCTGGTGCAGCTCGCTGGTGACATCTTCCAGTTTATCAATCTGCTGCAAAGTGAACTGGTAATAAGCATCTTCACACCAGTATGGCTCGCCATGCATGGTGTGGAAGCGGAAACCAAACTCGGTTGCCTTTTCACGCCAGCCGGGGCATTCCGTAACAGGAAGACGTTTCATTACCGGTTAGCCCCCCACTGACCGACGGGTGCCGGAGGTGCTGGCACTGCTGCGCTGCATGGTCGATTGCTTCGCAACGCTCTCACCAAATCCGCCACGGGTGACGGTGGTGGTGGTGGCGGGTTTAGGGGCCATTGCCGTTTTGGGCACGTTCATGGTGCGGCCGGTTGTCGCACTGCCAAAGCTTTTGCCGCTGGCATCAACAAATTTGCCGTTGGCCGGGCTACCCGGTGCGCGTGAGGTAAACAGCGGTTGCTGGGCAAAACCTGCCCCGCCTCCCATCAGTCTGCCCATCATATAACCTGCCATCAATGGCATCCAGAAGCTGCCACTTTGATGAGACTCTGCACTGGTGGTGCCGATCCCGGCCTGAGCGGGAGCCTGCTGACACTGGCCTTCACCAAATTCAGCCACGCAGTCTTCACGGGTGGCATACTTAGGTGCCGTTTTTTCCGCTTCTTTTTTGGCGTTATTGTATGCCGTCGTGCACTGTTCGCTTTTGCCCGGATTGGCCTGGGAACAGTCGTCGGCATTCTGATAGAGTGAGACAGTCTCGTCTGACTGCTCACAACCCGCCAGCATAAATACCGCCGTAACCGCCAGGGCCACCGGGGTTAAATGGCGTGCGCTCCAGCTTTTGCGAAAGGAGGCATGATTGATTTTTTTAGTCCGTTTCATTGTCTTCATTCCTGTGCCCAAAGGGAGCGCTCAGGATAGGGGAACCGCGGTGAAAATTGAAGCAGGCGACGGCGGTATAAGGGTATCTTTACGTTGCTATACGTTCAGGGATGAAAGGGCAGCGAACGCTGCCCTGACCATTAATGACTGAAGGGATTACGCCTGTTGCCAGCGGAGGTAACAGGGTGGGTCTGCGGCGGCGGGGAAACCTGCTGATCTGCATCCACTGCCGCAACCTGCTGCGGATTTTCGGGGGCCACGCTATCTGGTGAGGTCGGCACTTCTTTGCTCAGACGACTGTTAAGTGCCAGCAGATCCTGTTCATTCAGGGTGCCCAGGGCCGATTTGATATTCAGTTCATTAATCATGTAGCTGTAACGTGCATCAGCAAGTTGCTGTTTTGCATTATAGAGTGTGCTGGTTGCATCCAGCACATCTACGATAGTGCGTGTGCCCACCTGATAGCCGGCTTCCATCGCATCGAGCGAACTCTGAGCAGAAATCACCGCCTGCTTGTAGGCGTTAATACTGCTGATTGATGCATTAACGTTGTTGAAAGAGGAACGCACGGTCTGGACCGCCGTGCGGTGTGCGCTCTCTAACTGTTCGCTGGCAGCCACATAAGCATACTGGGCCTGTTTCACCTGGGATGTCACGGCACCACCGGCGTACAGCGGCAGCGAGAAGCTCAGGCCAACCTGGTTACTGCCGGTAATACTGTCAGTGGTAGAACTGCTTTGATTGGCGCGGCTACCACCATATTTGCTGTTGGAGAGACCCGTTGATGCGGTCAGATCCAGCGTGGGCATATGGCCGGTTTCAGCGGAGCGAATTTGCTCCCGTGCCAGATCCTGATTCAGACGGGCAGATAATAAACTCAGATTGCGGCTTTCAGCTTCTTTTAGCAGAGTGTTAACTGGTTGTGGTTTTTCCGTTTTGAAGTTATCCACATTCAGCGACGCCAGGCTCAGGTAATAGTTACCTGTCACCTGCCGCAGCGTCTCCAGATTGTTATCCAGCGTGTTGCGTGCAGTGACTTCACTGGCCAGCACGCTGTCATACTGAGAGCGGGCGTTCTGTACGTCAGTAATGGCAACCAGACCCACATTGAAACGCTGCGTGGTCTGATCTAACTGACGATAAATCGATTGTTTTTGCGCTTCCGTATAGGAAAGGGTATCAACCGCGTTCAGGACGTTAAAATACGCGGTGGCCGTATTCAAAATCAGCGTTTGCTGTG
Source organism: Erwinia psidii (assembly GCF_003846135.1). Taxonomy (GTDB): domain Bacteria; phylum Pseudomonadota; class Gammaproteobacteria; order Enterobacterales; family Enterobacteriaceae; genus Erwinia; species Erwinia psidii. The sequence continues at coordinate 219,028 of NZ_RHHM01000006.1, read as the reverse complement.
CTGTCTGATAAGTGACATCCTGAATACCAGCCGTTTTTTCCTGTAACGTCAGGGTCCGCCATTTGGACATGTCAAAAATGGTCTGCGTCAGTTGCAACGAGCCACTGGTGGTGTTGGAGTGCAGGCCGCTACTGTCGCGGTAGCCGTTGTTGTAGGTATAATCGGCCCCAAGACCCAACTGAGGTAAAAGGGGGCTACGCGCCTCATTAATTTTCTCAAAGGCCGCATCGCGATCGGCTGCAGAACTGCGAAGATCGGGGTTAGACAACCGGGCCTGCTGATAGATTTGCAGCAGATTTTCAGCCTGACTGGCGACGCTGAAGCCGCCCAGGCTCAGGCCGATAAGTAACGGGAGCAGTTTCTTCATTTGCATTCCTTGTTGTGCAGCAAAGTGACTGTGTTATGCAGCAAAGTTACTCTGGTAGCGCTAACGTAAGCCAAAAAATTACCGCCGATTCTAACAGAGTAAACAAGAGAGATAAGTTGGCGGAAAGTGCCATGTTGCCATAATTTACTTAAATAATTCATTAAGAACTACACTGTGCGCGCAACAGGGATTGCGTTTTCCTGTTTTTACCACTCAATGAGCACAAAGGGAGAACCTGATGGGATCAGACAGAAAATACCCGGTGACTTTCACAAAAGACGATGTAGAAATTATTGCACGGGAGACACTTTATCGTGGTTTTTTTTCACTCATTCGTTACCATTTTCGTCACCGCCTGTTCAATGGCGAAATGAGTGGGGTAGTAAAAAGGGATGTTTTCGAACGCGGACATGCCGCTGCCATGCTGCCTTATGATCCACAGCGTGATGAAGTTGTGCTGATTGAACAAATCCGTATCCCGGCTTACGACAGCAGCGCGACGCCCTGGCTGCTGGAGCTGGTCGCGGGGATCATTGAGCCGGGAGAAACGCCGGAAGATGTCGTCCGTCGTGAAGCTGAAGAAGAAGCAGGTCTGACACCTGGTCGCGTTAAGCCCGTACTGAATTACCTGGCAAGCCCAGGCGGCACCAGCGAAAGGTTGTCGATCCTGGTTGGAGAAGTGGATGCCAGTGTGGCGCATGGAAATCACGGTCTGGAGGAAGAGAATGAGGATATTTTTGTTCATGTGGTGAGCCGTCAACAGGCCTACCAGTGGGTGGAAGAGGGGAAAATAGACAACGCCGCCTCTGTCATCGCTTTGCAATGGCTTGAGCTGCACCATAAAAAACTGCGAGAAGAGTGGAAAATCGAATGATAAAACGCTATGTTCCTGATTTCCCTGAAATGATGCGTCTGTGTGAGACCAATTTCGCGCAGTTACGCCGCCTGCTGCCCAGACCTGAGGACGATCGGGCCGTGGGGTCAGTGACTTATCAGGTTAACAGTGCGAGTTACACGGTGGCGATTCTGGAATCGACCCGCTACACCACGCTGGTGGAGATTAAACAAATTGCCCCGGCAGTAAGTTACTGGAGCCTGCCTGCCATGACCGTTCGTCTCTATCATGACGCGATGGTCGCGGAAGTGTGTTCCACCCAGCAGATACTCCGCTTCAAAGCACGCTATGATTACCCAAATAAAAAGCTGCATCAGCGTGATGAAAAGCATCAGATAAACCAGTTTCTTGCCGACTGGTTGCGCTACTGTTTAGCACATGGCACGGTGACTGCTCCGGTTTGTTGATCCGGTTACAGTACCTATTGCAATAGCGTTAATCTTAAGGATTGTGATTGGATAGCCTGCTAAAAATTCCTGTAGAAAGTGGGGCCTGCATCAGGATTTTACAGATAACGGACCCCCACCTTTTTGCGGGTAAACACGAAACGCTGCTTGGTGTAAATACCTGGGCCAGTTTTGACGCGGTGCTACAGGCTATTTCAGCCAGTGAACAGCCGTATGATCTGATCGTCGCCACCGGCGATCTGGCTCAGGACCATACCGTCGAGGCCTATCAGCACTTCGCTGAGGGCCTCGCGCGTCTGGCCGCGCCCTGCGTCTGGTTACCGGGCAATCACGACTTTCAGCCCGCCATGTACAGCACGCTTGCTGAGACGCAAATTGCAGACGCAAAACATGTGATGGTGGGGGAATGCTGGCAGATAGTGTTGCTGGACAGTCAGGTTTTTGGTGTACCCCATGGGGAACTTAGCGATTACCAACTTGAGTGGCTGGATAACACCCTTGCGAAAGCGCCAGACCGGCATACGCTGGTGTTGTTGCATCATCACCCACTGCCATGCGGCTGTAACTGGCTCGATCAGCACAGCCTGCGTAACTCCCCGATGCTTGAGGCCGTGTTGCAGCGCTATCCGTTAGCGTCGACCCTGGTGTGCGGCCATATCCATCAGGATTTGGATCTGAACTGGAATGGTCGTCGCCTGCTGGCCACACCGTCCACCTGTGTTCAGTTCAAACCGCATTGCACCAACTTTACTATCGATTCTGAAGCGCCCGGCTGGCGCTGGCTGGAGTTGTACGATGATGGGCGGGTGGAAACGCTGGTGCAGCGTTTGCAAACCCGTGCGTTCAGCCCGGATCCCGATGCAGAAGGGTACTGAACGATGAGCATGTTGCTTTATCTGCACGGTTTTAACAGTTCGCCGCACTCCGTCAAAGCCACATACTTTCGTCAGTGGCTGGCAGAACATTATCCAGAGATTCGGATCCACGTTCCACAGTTGCCGGCATTTCCAGATCAAGCGGCAGCTATGCTGGAAGATATCGTGATGTCCTCGGCAGGTGAACCACTGGGGATTGTGGGATCGTCACTGGGCGGCTATTACGCTACCTGGCTGTCGCAGTGTTTTGCACTACCCGCCGTCGTGGTCAACCCCGCCGTTCGCCCTTTTGAGCTGCTGATGGATTATCTGGGCGATAACGAGAACCCATACACTGGCCAGAAATATGTGTTAGAGTCTCGCCACATTTACGATCTGAAAGTGATGCAGATCGAGCCGTTAGTGTCGCCGGATTTACTCTGGCTGCTGGCGCAAACGGGTGATGAAGTGCTCGATTACCGTCAGGCGCTGGCTTACTACGCAGCCTGCCGTCAGACGGTGGAAGAGGGCGGAAATCATGCCTATGTCGGATTCGAACGCCATTTTTCTGCGATGATCGACTTCCTTGGACTGTCAGGTGGCTGAAGCAAGCCGCAGAGCCTGTCCAGTCATTTTTAGCCACCAACCAGATTTATAAGATGACTCAATCCAGCTATAACGCTGATTCCATTGAGGTACTCAGCGGCCTTGAACCCGTTCGTCGCCGTCCGGGAATGTACACCGACACCTCACGTCCAAACCATTTAGGTCAGGAAGTGATCGACAACAGCGTCGATGAGGCGCTGGCGGGACATGCCAGACGCATCGAAGTTATCCTGCACGCTGACCAGTCGCTGGAAGTGATCGACGATGGACGCGGTATGCCTGTCGACATTCACCCGGAAGAGGGCGTTCCTGCCGTCGAGCTGATCTTCTGCCGGCTTCATGCAGGCGGTAAATTTTCCAGTAAAAACTATCAGTTTTCCGGCGGCTTACACGGCGTGGGGATTTCCGTGGTCAACGCCCTGTCGAAAAGGGTGGAAGTCACGGTGCGTCGCAATGCTGAGGTCTACGAAATGGCCTTTGAGAACGGCGACAAAGTAGAAGACCTGCGCGTGACAGGAACCGTCGGCAAGCGCAATACCGGGACCCGCGTCCGCTTCTGGCCGGACGAGTCATTCTTTGACAGCCCGCGTTTCTCTGTCTCACGTCTCAGCCATCTCCTGAAAGCGAAAGCGGTGCTCTGCCCTGGCGTGGAGATCGTCTTCAAAGACCATGTTAATAACACCGAGCAGACCTGGTGCTACGCCGACGGTCTGACCGACTATCTGTGTGAAGCGGTGAACGGTTTACCCACATTGCCAGAGAAACCCTTTGTCGGTGCATTTTCTGGTGACGTTGAAGCCGTTGACTGGGCGTTGTTATGGTTGCCGGAAGGCGGAGAACTGCTGACGGAAAGCTATGTCAACCTTATTCCGACCATGCAGGGGGGGACGCACGTTAATGGCCTTCGTCAGGGGCTGCTGGACGCGATGCGTGAGTTCTGCGAGTTCCGCAATATTTTGCCACGTGGTGTAAAGCTGTCGGCGGAGGATATCTGGGATCGCTGTGCTTATGTACTCTCGGTGAAAATGCAGGAGCCGCAGTTTGCCGGGCAGACCAAAGAGCGTCTCTCTTCACGTCAGTGCGCTGCCTTTGTGTCAGGCGTGGTGAAAGATGCGTTCAGCCTGTGGCTGAATCAGAACGTACAGGCGGCAGAAATGCTGGCCGAACTGGCGATATCCAGCGCCCAGCGCCGGATGCGGGCGGCCAAAAAAGTGGTGCGCAAAAAACTGACCAGCGGACCGGCATTGCCGGGAAAACTGGCTGACTGTAGCGCGCAGGATCTGAATCGTACCGAACTTTTTCTGGTTGAAGGCGACTCGGCGGGCGGATCGGCCAAGCAGGCGCGCGATCGTGAATATCAGGCGATCATGCCGCTGAAGGGCAAGATCCTCAACACCTGGGAAGTTTCCTCAGATGAGGTACTGGCCTCGCAGGAAGTGCATGATATTTCAGTGGCGATCGGCATAGATCCTGATAGCGAAGATTTGAGCCAGCTACGCTATGGCAAAATCTGTATCCTTGCGGATGCGGATTCCGATGGTATGCATATCGCTACGCTGCTTTGTGCGCTGTTTGTCCGTCACTTCCGTTCGCTGGTAAAAAACGGTCACGTGTATGTTGCCATGCCGCCGCTGTTCCGCATCGATTTGGGCAAAGAAGTATATTATGCGCTGGATGAAGAAGAAAAAGCGGGCATTCTGGACAGGCTACGGCGTAAAAAAGGCAAGCCAAATGTGCAGCGCTTCAAAGGGTTGGGTGAGATGAACCCACTGCAGCTTCGCGAAACCACCCTTGATCCCAACACCCGTCGCCTGGTGCAGCTCACCATAAATGATGATGAGATTGAACAGACGATGGCGGTAATGGATATGTTGCTGGCGAAGAAACGTGCAGAAGATCGTCGCAACTGGCTACAGGAAAATGGTCATACGGCGGAAATCGAGGTCTGAGCCGCCGCAGCCGAATGCTGTTCTGGCAGTCAGCGTCTGTGGCGGGCATTTTACGCTGCTGCCATCAGCCCGGTGAGCATGAGGATTTACGCGCTGACTGCCGTCTGCATTTCTTGGCATGTATTCGGGGCGATCTTTTCTGTCCCGGATGAGCCGGTCAACAACAATGCGGTTATTCCCCTGTCCGCCACACAGGGGTAACGTTTTCACTCACCGCTGGATGCGGAAAGCCAGCCTATTCCCCTCAGCATTATCAGAATTCTTTCTTTAATGTGCCCGACGATCTCCTGTCGTTGCCGGATATCGGTTGCGCGTCGGTGCGTCGCCAGTGCGCCGAAAACAATATCCATCAACATACCCGCATAGATTTCTGTCTGCCCGGGCCGCAGGTTTTTCTTCGGATCGACATATTCTAACCATTCCATCAGCATTTCCCTTGATCGCACCGCTTTGCTTTCATAGAGATAATCAGCAAGCTCAGGAAACAGCGCCGATTCACGCGTCATCAGCCTCAAAATCGCTTCACGTTCCTGATACGCCTCATCACTGATATCGAGGCGAAAAATACGAAACAGGCAGGTTTCCAGTGAACATTGCTCCTGTTCTGGCCTGGGTAAATCCAACAGCAAATGGCGATATTCGCTGACAACGGCAGCAAACAGCGCCTTTTTATCACTGAATACTTCATACAGAGTGCGTTTCGACACCTTTGCCCGGCGGGCCACTTCCGCGGTGCTGGTATTGGCAAACCCCAGTTCAATAAAGGCACGATATGCACTGGCGATAATCGTGTGACGCCGGCTGGTCTCATCTTCAGAGCGGGGCCGTCCACGGCGTGGCGAAGGCTGGGTAGGGAAACTGTTCATATTTAATTACATGTGGTTGAAGAGGAAATTTAATATGGTACTTGTCTGGTACCATAAAATGGTACAGGATATTATTCAAATCTTTGCCAATATTAACGCGACTTCAGGAGGAATTCTCATGATATCGGATCGGTCTAAGCAGGCGTCTGCCACTATCCGCGATCCCCGAATTTTAAACGTGCTCCAGGGAATGAATGAACGCCGCAACCGCCCGGATGCCGCCGCATTTGCGGGGCCGGGTTCACCCGATCCTGAGCAGTTTTCGGACTATGGATTTTCAATCCATCCTGAACAGGGCGATCTTATCTATCTGTTGTGCCGTGCAATGAAGGCCACGAGGGTAGTGGATTTTGCGACCTCCGTGGGGATGTCTGCCATCTATTTTGCCGCCGCGATGCGGGATAACGGTGGCGGAGAGGTGATCGGTGCGGAGTTAGTGTCGGCAAAAGTGAAAACGGCATATCAGAATCTTGCCGCCGCTGGGCTGGATGACTATGTTACCGTTCGTGTCGGCGATGCGCGTGAAACGCTCAAAGACGTGGGTGGTCCGGTTGATTTTGTCCTGATTGATGGTTGGCCGCTTGCTGAGGGACCTACGCTGGCAAGGCAGGTCATTGAAATAATGGCGCCTCAACTGCGTGTTGGTGGCTACGTGCTGAATGACAATGCGGAACCTGATTTCCTCGAATTTATCCGCGATCCGGCAAATGGCTTCATTTCCGTCACGCTGCCAATCAAGCGTGGTACAGAACTGGCGTTAAAAATCAGCTAAACCGCGTTGCGAAAAACGTGACGCATATTTCATCCAGGTCTGGATTGCATCAGGCAAATATCACCTGGCCGGTGCAGGAATAACGCCCGGTGAGCGAAGACATGGCTTCCCGAAAAGCAGACGACATCGCCATTAAATAACCGGGCATGATCTGCGTCTGGAAGCATCAGGGGCATCTGTATCTCTCCTGAAACGTCATTATTAACCTGTGGAGCCTTAATGTTCACCCGACGACACTTTCTTCACGCTGGTCTGGGATTCGGCGTCATGGCCATGCTGCCTTTCACCTTGTCGGCTGCGGGCAGTATGGATCAGGGCAACTTCAATGCTGAGCTGGTCGCGCCATTGTCAGGCTGACCGGGTTGTATCCACTGGATGATTTTGTCAGTGAGCATGATCCTCTTTACGTGCGCGTATTGTTAATGGAATGCAATGGCCAGCGGCAGGCAATTGTGCTGGTGGATATGACATCGCTGACACAGCCCGTGATTGTGAGAATGAAAACGGTATTGAGCGGAGTGGCCGCTGTGGCTGCTGATAACATCATAGTCAACGCCAGCCACTCTTTCTCAACCCCGCATATCATCAGCCAAACTACAAAGACCCAGACCGTGCTGGCGGCTTTTGAGACGGTGCTGCACTCTGCGGCCTTACTGGCGGTCAACAACTTACAACCTGCCCGCCTGGGTAGCGGAAGTGGCTACGGTCGCGTCGGCGTAAACCGTAATATCAATACCCCTTACGGCTGGTGGTTAGGTGCTGACGATAAAGGTTACACAGATCCACACATTGGCGTGATCGCCCTGGGTGGGGAGGATGGCAAACTGCTGGCAGTGTTGCTCAACTATGCAGTACAGCCCGCGGTGATGGATGCGTCGCAAAAGGAAGCAGGAGGCCGTCTGGTCAGTGCCGATCTGGCCGGTGCCGTCGCCCGTTATGTCGAACGTCATTACGATGACCTTACGGTCGCTTTTTATCTGGTGGGATGCGCAGGCGATCAGGTGCCTTATCTGCAGGCCAGTCGTCATGTTGTCCATGCTGATGGCAGCGTGGGGCGTACTGATACCCACGAAAAGGGTTTTGCGCTGCTGGCACTGTTTGGACAGCGACTTGGCGATGAGGTTACAAAGGTGCTCGATCGCATTACCTGGAAGCCAGCAAATATCTTCAGGCTCAGTCGTCATGACATCCTTCTTGGGGCGCAAAAATTTTCGCCACGCAACCCGGTAACGGGGCCGGTTAGCGCCTGTCACTATCAGCTTAACGGTGTCACTCCGTTGCCTGTGGTGTTCATACAGCGGGGGGATATTGTGTTGGTTGGGGTACAGCCAGAACTGTCGGCCATCACAGGGGCGCAGATACGTGCAGCTTCTCCCTTTGTCCAGACTTTTGTTATGACCATGGTGGATGGTGCGGCGAAATATCTCCCTGATGTGACCAGTTACCAACGCCTGACCTATGAGGCGTGCTCTTCGCCCTATGCACCGGGCGCGGCGGAGGTGGCTGCTCAGGCCATCATCAATCAATTAAAAGAAATGTGGACAATGCCCGCATCAGAGTAAATCTACCAGGAAGGTAAACTATGCCCGATTTATCGCGAAGATCATTTATGGTGGCCGGAACTGTACTGGCTGGTGCCATTTCAGGTGCGGGACTTGCCCGGGACGCCAGAGCGGCAAACCAAACCGGATTTATGGCGGCGTCTCAACAGGGAAAGCCAACTAAAGGTGTCAACAGAGGCCCTGGAATACAGTGCATTTATGCGCTTTGTGAAGTCACCGGCGGTGGTGAAAAAATCTACGGCATTGCCGCATCGATCCTGCCAGCCTGACGCTGAACACCTATCAGGCTTCAGTGGTTCCGGCAGCGGAAGGTTTCTTTGCCGGTATGCCAAACGAACCTGATAAAAATACCAGCCAGGCCGCTCCACAGCCACGGGCGGTCAGCAGTATCTATACGAATGCCGAACCTGCACTGTTATCGGGACATGAAAGCGTAACGGGCAGATATGTCATTACTGAATTCAGTCATGATCCCGACCTCAGCTTACCGACGCAGGACAGCGACATCGTTTCGCTGGTACAGCTAAAAAATGTTCATACCCTGAAGGGTAAAGTTTATGCCGCGAGCGGCACCCAATGGAGCAATGCCGGGGTGCATGGCAACAATGTTGTGATCCGCGGGGTGGATGAGTGGGAACAAAACCACTGGTGGAGGGATGACGAGCATTCTGCATGGCTGGAATACAGTATTTATCTGCCGCCGTCGTTTCTGAAACCGGGAGGAGAAGATAAAGCATATCCGCTGGTGCTGGCGATCACCCATTCGGGTACCAGCTACGATGGTACCTGTGCACGGACATTAACCGAACAGTGCATTGCTTCCATCTGGAGTATGCCGCAAGAGCAGCAGCGGCATGAATGTGTGGTGATTACGCCACGCTATGAGCGCACCACCATGAATGACTACTGGCAACACACCAGCGATGTGGAAAATACCTGGCGCCTGGTGCAGTCGTTGCTGAGCAATCGCTGGGATTACGGAAACCCCAATCTTGATGATCGTCGGGACAAGGTGCTGAAAATAGATCCCGCGCGGGTTTACTGTACGGGGTGGTCAATGGGCGCCATGACCTCGCTCTGGCTGATGGCGAAGCACCCGGAAACCTTTGCGGCTGGGCTTATTATTGCGGGTCAGCAGCGGCCAAAAGATGTCGTTACTCTCGCAAAGCAAAAGCTGTTGATTATTACGGGGTCGGAAGATAATAAAGCCACGCCGTGGAATGAGAAATGTGTTCCTGTCTGGCAACAGGCGGGTGGTAAGGTTACCCGGCCTGAGGAGATGCTCGATCCTACGTTGATTTTTCCGCCTGGCAATCAGAGTAAGCTTTCTGATCAGGTGAACCGTTATCTGGCAGAAGGCGGTAATATTACTTTTCTTACCTTTAAAGGGATCGATCATATGGCCTCTGCCCGTAAGTTCTTTTATATTCAGGCCGCGCGTGAATGGCTGTTCAGGCAGAAAAAAAATTAACAGGGATACGCCAGCGTGTTGTGCTGGCCAGAGTTCGGGGGGCGTTAAAAGTCAGTCAGACGTCAGCTCCGCCATCCTGGAGCGCTCCTGTTTTGCAGGAGTAAAGATGGAAAGGGACGCGCGCGAAATCTGATCTTCAGTGCCTCACGCGAAGTGTTTCAAGGAAGGCGTTTTTAACTTCTTCAGCCTGTACCTCCAGGCAGAGTGTCTGCGCCGGACAGGCTGCAAAAGGATTATAGCGCGAGGCCAGATGCGTTAGCTGCCGGACCGTCTGGCCGAGCGTGATCCCCTCGCAAACGACCCTGACCGGTGACTGTACCGTGGTAAAAAGTGTTGGATGGTTCAGCCATGAGATGGTCAGCGTATCGTGCAGCGCCATACCCTCAAAGCCTTCTTTCTCCAGGCTGTAACGCAGATAACCTTTTGAGATGGCCTCCAGCACGGGCAGATTCAGGCTGCGGATCTCCTCCCCGCCGATCAATACCTGATGTGTCACATCCAGTGGCAGGATCACCACCGGCCATGCAGCACAGAGCACCCGATCGGCGGCGTGAGGATCTTTCCAGATGTTGAATTCGCTGTGCGGCGTCACATTCCCCGCATGACCGTGCGTGCCAAAGGCGCCGCCCATGATCACCACCTCTTTCACCAGTGGAACAATATCCGGTGCCAGGTTTGCCGCCATCGCCAGATTGGTCAGTGGTCCGATGGCAACCAGCGTGATCTCGCCCGGCTGTGCCCTGACGGTGTTAATAATAAACTCAACGGCATTTTCTGCCCGATCGTCAAAGGGATTTTCCAGCACATCACCCAGTCCGTCACTGCCGTGGACATTCGCAGCGGCTGTCACCTGCGGCAGGGCCAGTGGGCGTGAACATCCCCGAAATATGGGGACATTCAGGCCAATCTGTTGTGAAAACAGGCGGGCATTTTTCACCGCCTGACCTACCGCAACGTTGCCAAAAACGGTCGTAATCCCTACGATGTGTTGCGTTTTAGCCGCATAAGCCAACGCGAACGCATCATCCACGCCGATATCAGTATCAAAGATTATCTTGTTCATTGTGCTCTCAGGTTCAGTTGGGAAAATGGCGCCTCGCCTTGTAGCCAGGCCCATCAGGCTATTGACTCGCCATCCTGACCCCCTGCGTGTACGTTGCGGTGGCCGGGAAAACGACGTCCGTTGCGAGAGCCGCCTAATCCAGGTGGTGCATTACTGTCTGGTCGCCTCCAGCACAAAAATTTTCACTTCCACCACATCGTCTTTAATCAGACTACGGTGCTTTTCCATGTGTGGTGACTGCTGGTGTTCCTCCAGGTGCCGCATTGAATCCCAGTGTTCGATCATAAAGATCGAGTCCGGGGAGTGCTGTTTCCACGGGATCTGGGCGATATGGTCAACCAGTGGCAAATACCGTCCGCATCCCTCCTCCTGTAACACCAAAGGGATCAGTTTCTCAATTTCCTCTATGACGGCGGAACGACGGCCCGGTCTGACGCAAATTTCAGCAATGACGGTGAGCATATTGATTCCCTCTGAGTTAAACGCCATCAGCTCCCCTTGCGGGATTGCCAGTTCTTCTGCGGCGTCGTTACCTGGCCTGGGTAAGTAAACGGCACCTGTCGGTTGCCGGCCTGCTATATCAGTTAAGCAAAAATTTGGCTCAGATGGGTTTGATAGCGCGCTATGTCGCGCGGCACATCCGGTTGTTTAATCACATCGTTACAGATAAAGGTGGGCAGTGCTTTCATGCCAATGAACTGATTAGCCTTATGAAAATGCATATAAAGACCATCGACGCCAACGCCTTCAAAGAATTGGTCCGGGTCGGTAAAGGCTTCCAGCGGCGCGTTCCATGTCAGCGACAGCATATAAGTTTTGCCTTGCACGAGGCCACCAGATCCATACTTTTTACTGGCGTCTGCACGGGTACGCCCATCGCTGGCGTAAAGCGCCCCGTGTCCTGCGGTAAAGACTTCATCAATGTATTTTTTCATAATCCAGGGTTCGCCCATCCACCAACCCGGCATCTGATAAATGATGGTATCAGCAGTAAGGTATTTTTGTACCTCATCGGCAACCTCGTAATTTTCATCCACCAGGGTGATGTCCACCCGGTGGCCGGCATTACGCAGCCAGCGCGTCGCGACCTCGCACAGGGTGTGATTCAGTTCGCCTTTCGAATGGCCAAAGCTTTTTCCTGCATCAAGGATTAGAATGTTGCTCATCGTGTCTCTCTCCGAATTACGTGATGCGCATTAGTTTACGTGTATCAGACCCGTTGAGAAATCCTTGTCTTGCCATAACACCGTTGCTATCAGCACCACAACAGGCGATAACCTGTCAGCACTGTTTTTCTGACATAACGGGAGAGATCGCCATGATAAAAACAGGATTTGCCACGCTGTTACTGGTTGTGGCCGGGAGCGCCAGTGCACAATCACACCTCGATCAGGTACTGGAAAGTAAAGTGCTGACGGTCTGTATCACAGGAGATTACCGGCCTTACAGTGTGCGGCGCGCGGATGGTCACTATGAGGGGATTGACGTAACGATGGCACAGTCACTGGCGAAAAGCCTTGACGCACAAATCAAATGGGTGCCGGTTACCTGGAAAACGCTGATGCAGGACTTTCTGTCGGCGCGGTGCGATATTGCGGTAGGAGGTATTTCTGTCACCCTGAAGCGCCAGCAGACCGCGTGGTTTGCCAGCGCCCTGGGCAGTAACGGTAAAATCCCGTTGGTTCGCTGTGCTGATAAGGCAAAGTACCGCACGGTCGATCAGCTAAACCGGCCTTCGGTACGGCTGATTGAACCGGCAGGCGGTACCAATGAAGCGTTCGCCCGTGATGTGTTGCCGAAAGCAAACCTGACGCTGTTTCACGATAACGTCACCATCTTCCGGCAACTGGTGGATAAAAAAGCCGATGTAATGATAACCGACGCCTCTGAAGCGCAGTATCAACAGAAGCATTATCCAGAGCTTTGTGCAGTCAATCCCCAGCAGCCGATGCAGTATGGTGAAAAGGCCTGGATGCTGCCGCGTGATGACATGAGCTGGAAACTGTATGTCGATCAGTGGTTGCACCTGAGCCTCGCCACTGGCGAATATCAGAAGGCGGCTGGAGAGTGGTTGTCCACCGCACAATAGCGCACCCGGCGGGAAATACAGACGCCCGCCGTCATCCATCTTGCTCCACGGTTACCTGTGACAGAACCTGCCCGGATAAGGTACTATCCTCGCCAAACGATCCCGCTGTGGCGTGTCGATCACGCCGCGATATGAGGAACCAAGAATAATGAGTGATCTGACGCAGGATGGTGCAGAGCGTCGTGCCCTGCATAAGTTTACGGAAGAAGCCTACCTTAACTATTCCATGTACGTCATTATGGACCGTGCGCTGCCCTATATTGGCGACGGGCTTAAGCCCGTGCAGCGTCGTATCGTCTATGCGATGTCGGAGCTGGGACTGAATAACAGTGCCAAGTTCAAAAAATCAGCGCGAACGGTCGGTGATGTGTTAGGTAAATATCATCCTCATGGGGACAGTGCCTGCTATGAAGCGATGGTGCTGATGGCACAGCCTTTTTCCTATCGCTATCCGCTGGTCGATGGGCAAGGCAACTGGGGGGCACCGGACGATCCCAAATCCTTTGCGGCGATGCGTTACACCGAATCGCGGCTGTCTAAGTATGCCGATCTGTTGCTCAGTGAGCTGGCTCAGGGCACCGTTGACTTTATCCCGAATTTCGATGGAACGATGCAGGAGCCTTCCATACTGCCTGCCCGTTTGCCAAATATTCTGCTCAACGGCACCACGGGCATTGCCGTCGGCATGGCGACCGACATCCCACCGCACAACCTGCGTGAAGTTGCGCAGGCGGCGATCAAATTGATCGACTCACCCAACGCGTCGCTGGATGAGTTAATGGACATTGTTCAGGGGCCGGATTACCCCACCGAAGCAGAGATCATCACGCCGCGTAATGAGATCCGTAAAATTTACCAGAACGGACGTGGTTCAGTGCGGATGCGTGCCGTATGGAAAAAAGAGGATGGCGATGTGGTGATCACCGCATTGCCACATCAGGTTTCCGGCGCGCGCGTGCTGGAGCAGATTGCCACGCAGATGCGTAACAAAAAGCTGCCGATGGTGGAAGATCTGCGTGATGAGTCCAACCATGAGAACCCGACGCGGCTGGTAATTGTTCCGCGCTCCAGTCGCGTGGAGATGGAACAGGTGATGAATCATCTGTTTGCCACGACAGATCTGGAGAAAAGCTACCGCATCAACCTGAACATGATCGGTCTGGATAACCGCCCGGCGGTGAAAAACCTGCTGGAGATTATCAGCGAATGGCTGGTTTTTCGTCGTGCAACCGTGCGTCGCCGCCTGAACTTCCGTCTGGAAAAAGTGCTGAAACGGCTGCATATACTTGAAGGTTTGCTGATTGCGTTCCTCAACATCGACGAGGTGATCCATATCATCCGTAGCGAGGACGAACCTAAGCCGGAACTGATGGCGCGTTTTGGTATCAGCGAAACCCAGGCCGAAGCGATCCTTGAACTGAAATTACGTCATCTTGCCAAACTGGAAGAGATGAAAATTCGCGGTGAGCAGGATGAGCTGGCCAAAGAGCGTGACAGGTTGCAGGAGACCCTGGCTTCTGAACGGAAGATGAACACGTTGCTGAAAAAAGAGCTTCAGGCTGACAGCGATGCCTATGGCGACGATCGCCGTTCTCCACTGCGTGAACGTGAAGAAGCGAAAGCCATCAGCGAAAACGAGCTGGTGCCTTCCGAGCCGGTGACGATTGTGCTGTCGCAGATGGGCTGGGTGCGAAGCGCCAAGGGACATGACATTGATCCCGGTGGCCTGAGCTATAAAGCGGGTGACAGCTACCATGCTGCCGCGCGCGGTAAGAGCAATCAGCCGGTGGTGTTTATTGACTCTACCGGGCGCAGCTACGCGCTGGATCCTGTCACTCTGCCATCGGCGCGCGGGCAGGGCGAGCCGCTGACCGGCAAGCTGACGCCGCCGCCGGGTGCCATCATCGAACAGGTGCTGATGGAATCCGATGAACAAAGACTGCTGATGGCGTCTGATGCCGGTTACGGTTTCGTCTGTACTTTCGGCGATCTGGTCTCACGTAACCGTGCAGGGAAAGCGCTGTTGAGCCTGCCGGAAAACGCGAAAGTGATGACGCCCATCGCCATTCATCACGACGATGAACTGTTGCTGGCTATTACTGCAGCCGGAAGAATGCTGATGTTCCCGGTTGCTGATTTGCCTCAGCTGTCGAAAGGGAAAGGCAATAAAATTGTGTCTGTCCCGGCGGCCCAGGCGGCCTCCGGTGAGGATAAGCTCAGCTGGCTGCTGCTGCTGTCACCGCAGGCGGCTGTTACGCTCCACGTGGGTAAGCGAAAACTCACTTTACGCCCGGAAGATCTTCAGAAGTTCCGCGCAGAGCGTGGACGAAAGGGTACGCAGCTGCCGCGTGGCCTGCAACGCATTGATCGGGTTGAAGTGGATGTGCCAGCGCGTGCGAAAACGGGCGACAGCGAAGCGTAACCGCCCGTCGGGTGAGCGGCAAAAGCGCTGCTAACCCGGTGAAATGCGGCATATTCCACCCACTCAGGATATACTCTGGTCGGGCCTGCTGGCCGGGTCTGAAAGCAATAACGAGGATGTGATGCTCTCCATTTTACGTTTCATCATAGTAATTACCTATTCGGTGCTGGTCTGTGTGTTTGGCAGTATTTATTGCCTCTTCAGCCCACGCAATCCACGTCATGTGGCAACGTTTGGTCATCTGTTTGGCCGCCTGTCGACGGTTTTTGGCCTGAAGGTTGAACTGCGTAAACCCGCCGGGGCGGAAAATTTTCCGAATGCTATCTATATAGCCAACCACCAGAATAATTACGACATGATCACCGCGGCCAACATTGTGCAGCCGACAACCGTCACCGTCGGCAAGAAAAGTTTGCTGTGGATCCCCTTTTTTGGGCAGCTGTACTGGCTGGCGGGCAATTTGCTTATCGATCGTGATAACCGGGCCAGTGCACATGGCACCATTGCTGAGCTGGTTAATCAGTTCAAAAAGAAAAAAATCTCATTCTGGATGTTCCCGGAAGGCACCCGTAGCCGTGGGCGTGGGCTGCTACCGTTCAAAACGGGCGCTTTCTATGCGGCAATGGCAGCCGGTGTGCCGGTTATCCCAATAGTGATTAGTGACACACACAACAAAATTAAACTGAACCGGCTGAAAAACGGCCTGGTCATTGTTGAGATGCTGCCACCGGTGGATACCTCCTCCTTTGCCGACCAGTCGGTGCGCAAGCTGGCAACCCACTGCCGTGAACTGATGGCGGCTAAACTGGAAGAACTGAACGCGGAAGTAGCCACTCGCGAAGCCGCCGGTAACCGCTAGCACCGGCCTCGCCACACACAGCATTTATCACAATCATAAAAATGGATAGTAGCCCGGTTACCGGGCAGCTTTTGGGTCACGGAGTGTTTATGTCCTTTAGTCGTCGTCAGTTTCTTAAGACATCCGGCACGGCACTGTGCGCCAGCGCGCTGCCTTTCAGCGTTCACGCTGCCGGTCCGGGCACCCCATTACCGGTTCCTCCATTAGTTGAATCCCGCCGTGGACAGCCGGTTTTTCTTACCCTGCAACGCAGTCACTGGTCATTTACCAGTGGCAGTAAAGCTCAGGTATGGGGGATTAACGGCCTGTACCTTGGCCCTACCGTGCGGGTGTGGAATGGTGATGATGTCAAACTGATCTACAGTAACCGCCTCAGTGAGCCGGTGGCGATGACGATCAGCGGTCTTCAGGTTCCGGGGGCGTTGATGGGAGGAGCGCCGCGGCTGATGTCACCGGGCGTCGACTGGGCACCCGTGATGCCGGTTCGCCAGCCTGCGGCAACCTGCTGGTATCATGCCATTACGCCAAACCACATGGCCTCGCATATCTATAACGGTCTCGCAGGAATGTGGCTGGTGGAAGATGAGATAAGTAAAGCATTGCCGCTGCCAAATCACTATGGCGTGGATGATTTTCCGCTGATTATTCAGGACAAACGCATCGATAATTTCGGCTCGCCGGAATACGATCCGCCCGGCAGCGGTGGCTTTGTTGGTGATACGCTGCTGGTTAACGGGGTACAGAACCCCTGGGTTGAGGTTTCCCGTGGCTGGGTGCGCTTACGGCTGCTCAATGCCTCCAACTCCCGTCGCTACCTGTTGCAGATGAGTGACAGCCGTGCATTTAACGTTATTGCCAGCGATCAGGGACTTCTCCCGGCGCCGGTGGCCGTGCAGCAGCTTTCGTTGGCACCGGGAGAGCGACGCGAGATTCTGGTGGATATGAGCCAGGGGGATGAGGTGTCGATTACCGCGGGTCGTGCTGCGGGCATTGTCGAACGCCTGCGGGGGTTGTTCCAGCCATCCAGCATGTTGACCTCCACGATGGTGCTGACGCTTAGCCCTACCGGGCTGTTGCCGCTGGTCACGGATAATCTGCCGATGCGACTGCTGGCCGATCAGGTGATTGAAGGCAGCGTCAGCCGAACGCGGGAATTTCGTCTGGGTGATGCTCAGCCGGGAATCAATGGTGCCCTGTGGGATGTGGGGCGCATAGATACTCAGGCGCAGCTGGGCACTTATGAGCGCTGGGTAATTTATGCTGATTTGCCACAGTCATTTCATATTCAGGGCGTGATGTTCCTTATTAAAAACGTCAACGGTGCGCAACCAATGGTGGAAGACCGCGGATGGAAGGATACGGTCTGGGTGGATGGCAGCGTGGAGCTGTTTGTTGCTTTTACGCAACCGTCTTCCGCTCATTTCCCTTTTGTCTACTACAGTCAGACGCTTGAAATGGCCGATCGTGGAAGTGGCGGACAACTTCAGACACAGCCAGCGGTTTAAGCGCGAGAGAGAAACAGCCTGCATGTCACGGCTGTTTATTCTCGGCGAGGTTAATAATTTTATTTGAAATTTATGCCGTGCTGGTCCTGATACAGTTTCAGAACAATGCAAATAATTAACTTAGCGCTGCTCTGCAGAATGCCAGTGGGGGAATCATTAAAACCCCGGCCGCGCAATAAATTGTGTTGCCAGGGTATGGAATAATCAGTATTAGGGTATTTTTTTGACAGATTTAAGGTTCGTTTTTCTTTTCCAGAACAATGGCCGTGCCACGCCAATGGCTTGAGTCGCCCGGACGGCCCAGGGATGAGATATACATATATTCACCGCCTTTCTTATCGACCTCTGCTCTCAGCGCATCAACCGCTTTTGTCTTACCACCTCTGACGTTCGATACGGACACGCGTTCTTTCTTAATGTAATTATTGAGTTCGTTTTTGGGTATGATCTGTGCTGCGAAAACTGAGCTACTCAACATGGTAAGAACGATAAATGAAATCATTTTTTTCATTGTAAAACCATCCATAATTAAAGGTGATTGGTTGAAACTTTCATTTATAAACAGTATGCAATTTTAATATGAAATATCCAGAGCTACTTTGTAAATTTATCTGCGGTTGCAGTCTTTTTATCCGCTGTTATTAATATCATTTACTTTCTTTTTTTGTGTATTCCTATGAAAAGATGTGTTTTTTTAACTGCAAGTTCCTCTGATCTGCATTAATTTTTGGTTCTTCATGATTGTATTTTTAAGAATAATAAGAAAATATCATTCTGATTTAAAAAAGGTTTAAAGTAATGACAAAGAGAAGTGGAAAGCCTGCTGCTACACAGGCTTTCCCTGGTGTTAATTAAGGTCCGTTGTCTATTAAAATAATTAAGCTGGATTGTTAATTAAAAACTAACCAGCCTTAATATCAATTCAACGTATCAGGATCCGGCCCAAGACGATGGCCTTTGTCCAGCGAGGTAATTTCGCTAATTTCAGTTTTTTCCAGACGGAAGTCGAATACCTGAAAGTTTTCCACTATGCGCGATGGTGTGACCGATTTTGGTATCACCACCAACCCACTGTCCAGATGCCAGCGGATCACAATTTGCGCCGGTGTTTTGCCATATTTCTTCGCCAGATTTTTGAAAACGTCCTGCTCAAACACCCCTTTACCGCCCTGTGCCAGTGGGCTCCAGGATTCGGTCTGGATTTGATGCAGGGCATTCCAGGCATGAAGCGAACGCTGTTGCAGCATTGGGTGCAGTTCTACCTGATTAATAACCGGACTGACACCGGTTTCCTCCATCAGGCGTTTCAGATGGGTCTCATTGAAGTTACAGACGCCAATACTTTTGGTCAGCCCCTGTTTCTGTAGCTCAATCATTGCTTTCCATGCGGCAACATAGTTATCTTTTGCCGGACAGGGCCAGTGCATAAGATACAAATCTACGCTGTCCAGCCGCAATTTTTTAAGACTGGTTTCCAGCGCTGCCGGCGCATTGAGCTGATCGTCGTTCCAGAGTTTGGTGGTGATAAAGATATCATCACGCCCCACCTCCGTTTCCTGCAGTGCCTGTCCGATTCCTTCCTCATTTTTGTATATTGCCGCAGTGTCAATGGAACGATAGCCCACCTCCAGCGCTTTCAGGGCGGCGTGTCGTGCCTCATCAATGCTGGCCTGCCATACGCCAAGGCCGATTTGCGGCATCATAGTGCCATCGCGGAGTTTAATTACCGTTTGCTCTGTCATGATGTCTCCTTTTACAGCCAGTAAAGCCGCCGACGTGTGCCGACTGAGTGATCCTAAGTTTAGTTGAGTTTAGCCGACCATCAGGTAAATCTTGTGGTGGTCAGAAAGGCTAACTGTGGTAATGGTGGGTGCTGCACATGTTTCTCTCTTGCTGTTGCCTGCTTCTGCGCAACGCTGGCGTATTACGGGGATATTCGCCATCATGAGGCATATAAATTGAGAGGATAAACTATGGATCGCAGCACCCTTTGTACCCGGCTGGCTGGGCAGGTGGTGGATCTGGTCTCAGCTGGGACATCGGCGATAAGCGTATTGCCGGATATTCGCCTGATTTATGCTAACCAGCCAAGTGGACGTACCCCGGTTTTGTACAGCTCAGGGGTTGTCATTCTGTTTCAGGGCCGTAAAACAGGCTACCTTGGCAATAGCGTTTTTCACTATGACGCGACCGAATATCTGATGCTGACGGTACCGTTGTCAGTAGAATGTGAGACTTTCGCCACCCCTGAAGAGCCACTGGCCGGTATCTTGCTGAATGTTGACCCGGTTAAGCTACAGGATCTGGTGGTGGCCATTGGTGATGACAACAGCTTTCAGCCGCAGCCACAAACCCGTGGGATCCACTCCTCGGCCCTTACGCAAGAGATACTTTGCGCAGCAGAACGGCTGCTGAATGTGCTTCAGGAACCACGGGATGCCCGTGTTCTGGGACCGCAGATTATCAGGGAAATTCTCTACTACATCCTGCTGGGGCCATGCGGAGGTGCGTTAATGGCACTGGTCAGCCGTCAGACACAGTTCAGCCAGATTGCCCGTGCGGTGCGGTGTATTGAAAGTCATTACACCGATAATCTCAGCGTGGACAGGTTGGCCTCTGAAGTAAATATGAGCGTCTCAGCCTTCCATCATCATTTCAAAGCGGTGACCAGCACCTCACCGCTGCAATACCTGAAAAGCTATCGTCTTCATCAGGCGCGTATGCTGATGTTACAGGAGGGAGTGAAGGCCAGCGCTGCGGCGCTGCGGGTGGGGTATGAAAGTGCATCGCAGTTCTCACGCGAGTTTAAGCGCTATTTTGGCGTCACACCAGGCGAAGAGATTGCCCGTATGCGCCAGTCTGGACCGAAATAGCGTTTAACTATCTCAGACCTGCATACCTTATGGAAAATATGGCTCGATACTGCGGTAATATCCTTTTTTATCAGGGGTGTATTTTTGTCTGCAAGAACATATTCATTTTTAAATAACACCTTTTCTAATGAAGGGGAAATATTTTTATATTATATATTGGTTTTTATTTTGTGGTAATGAATTTTGAGGGTCGTTTATAGTGTCGGTGATGACGTTATTTTTAAACCCTGATTAGTTTATGCTAATAATTGCAATTGATATGCTGAATATAATGATATTTAATCATAAGCAGAATAAATTTTACGCTTTATTTTTATTAACTGTGGTCTGCCTGAACGGACGAAAATATATCATTTTTTATGCGACGGTGCCCTGCATCCTTAGCTGCTGCCTGCAAGCTCCGCGGGGCTGGTCGTGTACAGACCTGCTTTCACAATAACGCTTTTGGGACAGCTTATAACTGAAGTCATGTTGTGAGTGGGATGTTTCCGATGGTGCGGATTCGGCTTTGTTTTTTTTAAATTCCAGATCGGCAAGAGGCCTTTTCTAAGGTCTTTTACACGCTGCTGACAGGTGAGGTTGAAGCCACCTTCCAGGATGGAGTTATTTACTTTATCGTTTTTCCGTTTCCCTGGGGCCGGGCTATGATTAAATGATTGCATCAGACCCACAATACTCTGGGACAGCCAATACAGATAGCGGGACTTCTGAACGTGAGAATGGCAGGAAGGCCCGTTCTGAAGCACTAATAAGAGAGTAATATAATGAGAATAATCAGTATATTGCTGGATGCAGATCCCAAACAATGGTTTTGATTAATGGTGATCTTACGGCGTTTGGCCATGGCTGGTAACGCTTGAAAATGGCCGAATTGCTAAATGTACTCAATGGGCCTCATCGATATGGATTAGGGAACCATGATATTAAAAATAATTATTTGGATGAGAAAAATAATGGTGCGGCAACCGATACGATGAGGGAGTTCATCGTTCATTATAACTCACTCTCTCTTGAAAAAATCATGGGATGTCACTGTAGTAAGCCAATCTAACAGTACTGCTTATACCGGAAGTTTTAACTATTTATGGGATAAAGGTGATTTTCATTGTATTCAGTTAAATAATTTGATCTCCCCCAGCAACAGAGGACACGGGACCAGGTGAGTAAACGCTCAATCAGAGGTAACTCATGACAAAACCAGCCTCAACCAACAGGAAGTCCCGTAAACCATTCTCGCCTGAATTGCGCAGCGAAGCCCTGAAGCTTGCTGAGCGTATTGGCGTTGCCGCTGCGGCGTGTGAACTCTGTTTGTATTAATCCCGGCTTTGTAGCTGGCGTTGCAAACAGTAAATCTCGTGAAAGTGAGTTAGCAGCTGAAAGTGTCCGCCCTAAGCAGCAGCTGACGGAGCAGGCTGCGGCACATCAGAAAGTGACGGGGTAGTCTTATCCGGTGCCGGGACAGAAAAAGAAAAAATTTATTCATTATCTTTTCTGAATTGAAATAAGGCTTCCGGGATTGGTTGGCGTTAAGTCTGGAGATTCTGATCGTTTCTTTTTTGGCGCTCAGGAGTAAATTTTATCGATTGTATTCGTTTCATCAGAATGGCAATTTTACAAAAAAATGGGCAAACACGATTAACGCCAGGCCATTGTTGATTTGCAGCTATTGTCAGCCCGCTGAAATGGAGTGCAAGTCTGACAGAACGAATGCGAACCTGTTCTCAGCTAATGTGGGCCGAAATCTGTGCTGAATGGCGAGTCGCTACAGATAACGGCCTGTTTCTCACACTGCCGTGCAGATTTTTAGCTTACTTTAACCCGTTTCCATATCAGGGCCAGACTGGTGAGTATTCCAACGCACAGCAGCACCAGTGGCAGGATTAGCAGGATTGCCATCACCTGATCTTCATGCCGCTTGATGAATGGCACATGACTGATGGTGTAGCCCAGCGTGACCAGAATCCCGACCCACAGTATCCCGCTCAGCCAGTTGAAAATCTGAAAACGGGTGCCATTCAGACCTGAAATTCCCGCCATAGTGGGCAGGATTGTGCGAACAAATGCGAGAAACCGTCCGATCAACAGGGCCATCAAGCCATGCCGGTGAAACAGGTCCCAGGCTCTTTGATGGTACTGGACCGGTAGATGCAGCAGCCAGCTTTTCACTATCCGGGTGTTGCCCAGCCAACGCCCCTGCAAATAGCTAAACCAGTAGCCCAGACTCGCGGCGAGTGTCAGGATCACAACGGTGGGTACAAAACTCATTGCCCCTCTTGCAATCATTGCTCCTGCCAACAGCAACAGGCTGTCTCCTGGCAGGAACGCGGCTGGCAACAGGCCGTTCTCCAGCAGGAGTGTCAAAAACATAATGCCATAGACGATATAAATTACTTCAGGATTAGCCAGGGCGGCAAAATCCTGTCGCCAGAGTGCCTGAATAATCTCGTGTAAAACCACCATGTTGTATCCTGTTTACCTTGTCGCACTTCACATTGTACTTATCATCTTACCGTTGCAGTTTGAGCGCTGACGCACAGGCGTTGATGCAACGGCCATTTAGCCTGTTCAGGCCGGACAGTCGGCCAGACGGATAAACCCTGCGGCGAGATCGGCAATCAGGTCATCGACATTTTCCAACCCAATATGCACCCGTACCAATGTGCCACTGAAATCGATGCCGCCCACCGGACGAATAGCGGCCAGTTCATCGGGTTGATTGGCCAGGATCAGCGATTCGAAGCCTCCCCAGGAGTAGGCCATACTGAAGTGCTCAAAATGGTCGAGATAAGCCGCCAGCTGCCGGTCGCTAAGGCGTGCCTTCAGGACAAAGGAGAACAGCCCGCTACTACCGGTAAAATCCCGTTTCCAGAACTGATGCCCCTTACACTGTGGTAACGCCGGATGGTTAACCACAGCGACCTCCGCTCTCTCCGCCAACCAGTTTGCCACTTGCAAAGCGCTTTCCTGGTGCTGGCGAAGCCGGACCGCCAGCGTTCTCAGTCCGCGGCTTGCCATATAAGCGGTATCGGCATCCACCATCTGTCCCATCAGATAAGAGTTTTCACGCAGTTGTGCCCAGCAGCGTTGATTGGCAACGGCGGTACCGATCATCGCGTCAGAATGGCCAATCAGATACTTGGTACCAGCCTGGACAGAAATGTCGATCCCATAGTTCAGCGCCGGAAACAAAATACCCGCCGCCCAGGTGTTATCAAGGATGATGACCGCCTCAGGTGCTTTACTGCGCACCGCCGCGACGATAGCAGGAATATCCTGAATTTCCATGGTGATGGAGGCAGGGGATTCAAGAAATACCACCCGGGTATTGGGTTGCACCTGTTGTGCAATGTCGGCACCGCTACAGTGATTGAACCAGCTGGTCGATACCTTCATTTTACTAAGGATCTTGCTGCAAAAGTCCTGAGTCGGCTCATAGACCGAACCCGCCATCAGCACGTTATCTCCGGCAGAGACGAAGGCAAGAATGGCATTTGCCACTGCGGCGGCACCGCAGGGGTAAAGTACACATCCAGCACCGCCTTCCAGTTCAGTCATCGCCTCCTGCAACGAGAAGTGGGTGAGGGTGCCCCGGCGGCCATAGAACAATTCCCCATCAGCCCTGCCTGCGGTGGCGCGTTTTTTATCGGCAACGGTGTCAAAAACAAGTGATGAAGCGCGCTGGATAACGCTATTAACTGCCCCCTGGGTATAGCGCTTACGGCGTCCGGCGGCAATCAGCGTCGTTTCAATTTTTTTGCTGTTCATGGTGGTGATCTGTTTGCGGTTAGCGAGTTGTCTCTAACGTTAACATGCCGGGCGGAAGTGGGAAATTCGTCAACCGAATAATTGATAAGATTTAGCAAATGCTGACCGCGAAAATCTGTCGGAGAAGTATAAAAATCGGTGTCCCTTGGTCAAATAGTAATGATAACCACTATCAATTCGTCATTGATTTGGTATGATCCGTGCTGGTTTTTTTTATCCGTTTTTCCTTGGAGAGACAGCATGACGAATGATTTTATGCAGACGGATCTCTCCGTCTGGGGCATGTACCACCATGCAGATATTGTGGTTAAAGTGGTAATGATTGGTCTGCTGCTGGCGTCGGTTGTGACATGGGCTATTTTCTTCAGCAAAAGTGCGGAACTGAGCAGGGCAAAACGGCGGCTGAAACGTGAACAACTGGCTCTGGCCAGCGCCCGTTCTCTTGAAGAAGCGGCTGATACCTGTGCAGGCTTCAATGCCAACAGTCAGAGTATCCAGTTGCTGAAAGAAGCCGAAAATGAGCTGCTGCTGTCGCAGGGATCCGACGATAATGCTGGTATTAAAGAACGCACGGCTTTCCGGCTGGAACGTCGCGTAGCGTTTTTTGGCCGCCATGCCGGTCGTGGCAACGGCTTTCTGGCAACCATTGGTGCCATTGCCCCGTTTGTGGGCCTGTTTGGTACGGTATGGGGTATTATGAACAGCTTTATCGGCATTGCGCAGACCCAGACCACGAATCTCGCGGTGGTCGCGCCGGGCATCGCAGAGGCCCTGCTGGCCACGGCAATCGGTCTGGTTGCCGCCATTCCGGCGGTGGTCATTTATAACGTATTTGCCCGCATGATTGGCAGCTACAAAGCGATGCTGGGCGATCTTGCCGCTCAGATTCTGCTGCTGCAAAGTCGCGATCTGGACCTCGCGGCCAGCAGCAATACACAGCGTGCGCATCCGGCGCAGAAACTGCGGGCAGGATAAGTATTATGGCAATGCGATTAAATGAAGATGTTGATAGCAACGGTGAAATGCACGAAATCAACGTGACGCCGTTCATTGACGTAATGCTGGTGCTGCTGATTATCTTTATGGTTGCCGCGCCACTGGCAACGGTGGATGTTCGTGTCAATCTTCCTGCCTCAACCAGCGCACCTCAGCCGCGGCCTGAAAAACCGGTTTATCTTTCCATTAAAGCTGACAAACAGCTGTTTATCGGCAACGATAGGGTTAGTGCAGCGTCGCTGGTCGACAAACTGGATGGGGAAACGCAGGGCGACAAAGACACCACTATTTTTTTTCAGGCTGATAAGTCAGTTGATTATGAAACGCTGATGGGCGTAATGGATAAGCTGCGTCAGGCCGGTTATCTGAAGATTGGTCTGGTGGGAATGGAAACCGCCGGTAAATAATCTTTGTCAGATAACCCATGTCGACACGTCGTGTCGGCTTAATTTACCTGAAGACTGTTGAAAACCTCCGTGTATAAATGCCGCAAGAGCATCCCTGTCGGCCTGTGCCTTATCTTCTTGCGATAATTCTCTTTTTTAGCGTGCAATGGAAAATCAGCGTGAACCATGCCTCTGTTTTTAACAGAGGCATGGCTGGATGGCTGAAAATATCTTTACGGAGTTTTGCACCGAAATTGCCGGCGTGAGAATGTCGACTCTTTTTTGCGCAATTGGTTGGCATCAATGCGCACGATTATGCTGCCGTCAATAAGACCAGCGGAGTGAGATGTTGCAATCAGTGATTCTTCGCCCCGAACGGTGATCCCTTTGCTCTGCGGTTAACGGGCGGTCTTACTTACAGGCCGTTGCCAGGTGTCAAAATTGTGCATCACGGAAATTTCGGCGGTCCCGGCGGGCAACCCCGGTAACATCAACCGGCAGGTAAAGTTTCTCTCTGAAAATGCCGGCCTTTGAATAGATTCATCTGCTGCTCCGTCAGCAAAGGGGGGATGATTTTTCACCGCCAGATTTTGCAATGGAACCTGAACGGAAGACGTGGCGATGCCATTTCCCTCAGAGGTTCCGCCTGACGAACATCTGCTTAAATTAGCGCTGGTGGTGTTTATCCAGGGATAAAAAACCACTCCGCAGAGTGGTTGCCTGAAACAGCTCAACATTCAAAATGGGGTTTATCCCCCTTGCCCGCCAGCGATGGCGCTATACCTGTACCGCTGGAGAAACGGGGTGTTTCGTCTGATACTGGCGAACCAGCGGTTTGATAATCATGGTACCCGCCAGCCCACATATTGCGGCAACGGTCAGCCATACGCCTGGCATTGCTTTGTCACCTGTAACATGGATCAGGTAGCTGGATATAGCCGGTGTGAAGCCGCCAAACAGCGCGGTTGCCAGGCTGTAAGCCAGAGAAAATCCGGTAGCACGGACTTCAGCAGGCATCACTTCTGCCAGATATACCACCATTGCGCCGTTATAGCTGGCATACAGGAAAGAGAGCCAAAGCTCTGCAAGCAGCAGGTGATTAAAGCTCGGTGAGCCAACCAGCCAGTGCAGAACAGGCCAGGCTGTGGCAATCATCAGTACTGTAAACAGGAGTAACAGTGGTCGGCGGCCACAGCGATCGGAAACCGATCCCATTATCGGCAGCCAAATCAGATTCGACAGGCCGACGCACAGCGTCACAAAAAAGCTCTGTTTATCGCTCATCATCAGCACCGTTTTACCAAACGTTGGCGTGAAAGCGGTGATCATATAGAACATCACTGTGGTGGTAACCACCATCAGCATCCCTGCCAGTACCAGCGCCCAATTACTGGCCACGGAACGAAGGATCTGCCCGGTAGTGGGATGAACCTTACGCTGGCTGAATGCTTCAGTTTCTTCCAGCATGGTTCGGATCCAGAACAGGAAAGGCACAATCATACAGCCGATAAAGAACGGAATACGCCAGCCCCAGTCGTTCACCTGGTCTTTTGCCAGCAGGTGATTCAGCCCCAGACCCAGAAGGGCGGCAAAAATCACCGCAACTTGCTGACTGCCGGATTGCCAGCTGACAAAAAAGCCTTTGCGGTTTTTTGGGGCAATTTCAGCAAGATAGACCGACACTCCACCCAATTCCACACCCGCCGAAAATCCCTGAAGCAGGCGTCCCAGCAGGATCAGGATCGGCGCGGCGGCACCCAGTGTCTGATAACCAGGCACCAGCGCAATGGTCAGAGTGCCCAGAGCCATCAGGCTTAGTGTCAGTAACAGCCCCTTGCGGCGACCATGATGGTCGATATACGAGCCGAGAATAATGGCGCCCAGCGGGCGCATCAGGAAACCGGCACCAAAAGTCATCAGCGTCAGCATGAGCGAGGCGAAAGGATCATCGCCAGGAAAAAAGGTGTTAGCGATGGCGGAGGCATAGTATCCAAATACCATAAAATCATACATTTCCAGAAAGTTACCGCTGGTCACGTTGAAAATAGTTTTGGCATTGCCCTGAGGTTTTTTAGCAGGAGAAGTTAATTCGGTCATACAGCTTCCTTTATGTTTTTTTCCTTTCTAGCCCAGTCTGTCACTTTTTAATGTGACTGATCTCACCGTTAATGCACTGTGATTTTTTCATATTAGTAACAAAAAATTAACAAGAGGAGGTTGTTCTTCGTCAGGAAATTTCCAACGTAAATTAATTTAAAAATGGCTTATTGCTGTTTTTTACTCTGTTTTCCCGCTCTTTTGGCCTTTTTTTTGCGAAAAAATTCTGGAACTGGACGTATCTACTCAGTCTGCCAGGCTAAAGGTCAGGTCGCGTTATCTTTAATGAGGAGTCACCATGCCAGATCAATATAAAATGCAAGATCCGCTCACCCAGTATTATGCCGGTGAATATCCAAAACAGCGCCAGCAGGCACCGGGAGTACAGGCCAGGATGCAACCCCTCCCGGACTGTGGTGAAAAAACGTACCGTGGAAGCCAGCGTCTTGAAGGACGTAAAGCGCTGGTTACCGGCGCCGACTCCGGGATTGGTCGCGCTGTTGCCATTGCCTATGCGAGAGAAGGTGCCGATGTGGCTCTCTCCTATCTGGAGGATGAACAGCAGGATGCGGAAGACGTGGCCAGCCTGATCCGGCAGGCAGGGAGACGGGTGGTATTGCTGCCAGGTGATATCAGTGATGAAAACACCAGTATTAAGCTGGTTGCCGATGCCCGCAACCAACTGGGCGGCCTGGATATTCTGGCGCTGGTGGCTGGAAAGCAGGTTGCGGTGGAAAATATTGCCGAGCTGACCACCGAACAGTTTCGTCAAACCTATGATACCAACGTGATGTCATTATTCTGGATTACCAGGGCGGCTATTCCTCATTTGCCCGCAGGAAGCAGCATTATCACCACTTCATCCATTCAGGCCTGGCAGCCCAGTCCGTATCTGCTGGATTACGCGTCCACTAAAGCGGCCATCCTCAACTACACTCGCGGACTGGCAAAGCAGGTGGCAGAGAAAGGTATCCGCGTCAACTGTGTGGCGCCTGGCCCCATCTGGACACCACTACAGATTGCGGGAGGACAGACGCAGGAAAACATCCCTGAATTTGGTCAGCAAACGCCATTAAAGCGTGCCGGTCAGCCTGCTGAACTTGCCGGTGTCTATGTTTATCTCGCCTCGCAGGAGTCAAGCTACGTTACTGCTGAAGTGCATGGTGTCACCGGTGGTAATCATCTTGGCTGATCCCTGGCCCGGATGTGGTGTGAAGAGCGGATAAACTCCGCCTTTTCCTCTGTGTTTGTCCGCTGGTGTCATCCTGGCGGTTGGTCGCGTTATAATAGTGACCAAATCCTCTCGACGGTTCTGCCACGGTTATGACCAAGTATCAGCAATTGATCGACCAACTTCGGCAGCAGATATCTGCGGAAATCTGGTTGCCTGGCGAAAAACTCCCTTCCCTGCGTGAGCAGGCGGCACAAAGCGGCATGAGTCTGATGACGGTGCTGCATGCGTATCAGGTACTGGAAAGCCAGGGGCTGATCTGCTCCCGTCCGCAATCAGGTTATTTTGTTGCACCGCATTCTGAGCCAACCAATCAGTCTTTCAGCCACCAGAAAGTCCAGTTGGCTGGATCTGTTGATATTAACGGATTTATCTTTGAGGTTTTACAGGCCTGCCGTAACCCGGACATTTTGCCCTTTGGCTCAGCCTTTCCCGACCCGGAGCTGTTTCCTCAGCGGCAGCTAATGCGTTCGCTGACTGCCGTGTCGCATTCACTGAAACCGGCTGATGCTATCAACAACCTGCCTCCGGGCAATGAGGCTTTGCGTAAGACGCTGGCGCAGCGCTACGCTATCCAGGGGATCCACATTTCGCCGGATGAAATTGTGATCACCAACGGTGCGATGGAAGCCCTGAATCTGAGTCTGCAGGCGGTGACTGAACCGGGAGACTGGGTGGTCATTGAGAACCCCTGTTTTTACGGGGCGTTACAGGCCATTGAGCGACTGAAACTGAAAGCGGTAGCCATTACGACTGACCCGCAGTATGGCATTGACCTGCAAGAGCTGGAAAGTGCGCTGGCCCGTCTGCCAGTAAAAGCGTGCTGGATGATGAGCAATCAGCAAAACCCGGTTGGCTGCACGCTGACCAGGGAGAAAAAGCAGCAGCTGGTGGCGCTGCTGAAGAGGTATCAGGTCATGATGATTGAGGATGATGTTTACAGCGAACTCTATTTTGGTCAGGAAAAGCCGCTGCCGGCAAAGGCGTTTGATCGCGACGATCGCGTACTTCATTGCTCCTCATTCTCAAAAAATCTGGTTGCCGGTTTTCGCGTTGGCTGGGTGGCCGCTGGCAGACATGCACAGCGTATTCAACGTTTGCAACTGATGAGCACCCTCTCCACCAGCGCGCCAATGCAGTTGGCTCTGGCAAATTATCTTACTACCCGTCGCTATGACAGCCACTTGCGTCGGCTACGGCAGCAGCTGGAACAGCGCAAGGATCAGGCTCTTCATGCACTGAAACGGCACCTGCCTGCCGACGCCCGGATCCATGATTCCCAGGGAGGATACTTTCTGTGGATCGCTCTGGCGAAGCACATCAACACCACGCAACTCTGCTACCGGGCACTGAGGCACAACATCAGTATTGCGCCTGGGAAAATGTTTTCGTCCGGTGAGCAGTATTCCAATTGTTTTCGCTTTAATGCGGCATGGGAATGGGGTGATCAGCAGGAGAGGGCTGTGGCGACCCTGGGCAGGCTGATAGCGGAAATGCTGGCTGAATGATACCCCATGCAAAGAGACGTGATCAGACGAGGGAAGCTCGCTGTTGTCCCCATGCGAGGTGATAGACATCGTAAAAGTCCACTTCACCCTTTTTCAGCAACAGTTTCTCAATGCCCTGCCTGATGTGCGCTGGCACCTCAGGGTGGGTGAGAATTTCCTCAATCGCCCGCGGTGAAAGAGTACGTACATAGTACCATTCGCCGTTATAGCAGACCCGCAGATCGAGCGCATCGATATCTTCGAAACGATAGCGGGGATTAACATCGAGCAACATCAGTCCGCTCATCAGCAGCACAAAAAATGTTGCCCCCCAAAACGCTGGCCAGCCCAAAAATTCGGTAGTGAAAATAAGTGTCACGGTCAGGGCATAACAGAGGTACATCGATGCCCAGAGTCCGGGATGGTTTTTCAGAAAGGAAAAACTCAGTCGTGGTCGGTTATCACGCCGTTCTGCCTTATTCAGCATCTCAATCTCGCGCAGCAAAATTTGTTTAACGCTTTCCATAGTAAATCTCCCGGAAATAACTGGCCGTATTTCACTACAAATCATCGGTCAGCAGTAGCCACAGTCAGGTTCAATAAAGTTATAACAGTCATATCGTAAGCATGAAATTATGCGTTTAACAGACCATAATCCGTAAAGTTCTGGAAGTTTATCTTTTGGCAGGATTAATGAAATCAATCATCAACATGCTTGTTTGTGGTATTACACTTGTCTGCACCTCTCAAGCCCTGGCGATAGAGTGCGCCAGGGCATCCACTATCGTGGAGAGTACCATTTGCGAATCTCCCCAACTGGTGTGGCTGGATTCCGTATTAAATGATACTTATCGCAATATGATGCAGCTGGGAAACCCGCAAGGGGTCAATAAAATGACGCAGCAATGGCAGCGTTCGCGTGACGTCTGTACCAGCAGCGTCTGTTTGCGCTGGGCTTACCTTCAGGGAATTGGGCAGTTATATCATGCTCCTGAATCATTCTCATGGAGCGGAGAATGGTGGAATACATCGGCCACCAATGGCAATGGTGGTCGGTTAATTATCAGCAACGTAAATCAGTGGACGTTTGATTTTGATGCCATGGTCTGGGGAGGAACCTATAAAACAACCTTGCGTGGCAATGTCAGGATGTTCAGGGGCGTGGGTTTTGTCGATAACATCAAATGGGGAGCGGGTTGCCCGGTTATTTTTATCCCACATCCCGACGGCAAGATCACCATCAGCAGTGACAACGGTGGCAGTTGTAAGTTACTGATGCAACGCGGTATGGCGATAGATGGGGTTTATCAGCGAGCAGATAACGACCCGCGTCCTGCGGCCGCATTGCTGTCGATGGGAATATTTCCCTCGAAAGCGCTCGACGATCGTTTTCGTCAGCTGGTCGGCAAGGATTATCAGCAATATGTCAATGTGGCGAACAGTATTACCTATGCTACCGATCTGGATGACATCAATGCAACCGTGGTCACACTGGCGCTGAAAGGGGATGCAAGCCATCATGCGGCGATAATCATGTATACGCCGGACGGCAGGATATGGGCTTCGCGGGTGATGCCGAAGAGTGACAAACAACGCGAGGTACATACCGACTACATGACCACCGAAAAAGGCCAGAAAAATCCGCCGAATACTATCAACCACTGGCGTGCATTATTTGACAGTTAGCCTGCGTAGGGGATGTTCCATGCGCGGTGCCCATTTGCAAAACCACCTTGTCCGGCACTTTCATCGCAGGAGAAGAGAGACGTGGGGTGGCGGCAACGCGGAGGCTATATTCAGCCATCAGCGGCAAGTGTGCCGATAGCCCTGGCTGTTTTTGCCTTACTCATACAGATTTCTTTGGCCAGCGGGCGCTTTTTTGAAAAACATAAATTGGTTCAGTGGGATATCGAGCAGCGCAAAGAGCGCAATGATCATAATAAACCGCTGCATAATTTCGGTGAACTGCAACATAACGGCGATGATGGCATGGTTCAGAAAATAGCTTTCCAGACTGAGCAATAACGGTACCTTCTGTTGCAACATGATGCCGGTTATAACCAGCAACAGGGCGCATTTCAGTAGCACTTTCAGCATTGCTGCGACGCGCTGGCTGTTTGTCAGGTGTTTGATATAAGTGAGAGGGTTGCATTTTCTCACCCCAGGCGGAATACGTCGCGCAATAAAAATCCAGCCGTCGGGGAGCCTGTGCGACAGTGCAGAGGCCAGCAGGATGACCACCAGAGAAAGCGAGACTTTCAGCACCATCAGGGCTATCAGCTGCGTAAATTTATGCAGTGAACCTGCTTCATGGATATGGAATGCCAGTTGTCGTATGGCTATCAACGATCGACAGACTACACCGTGATACCATGGGGTAAATGCGATAAGGACCAGCAGGCAGGTGATTCGACCTACTGCCAGTCGCATGTTTTTTGGATGCGAAATATCTTCGTATTCGCGTAATTTTTTCAGTTTACGGACTCTGTTTTTTTTACTTTTATTATTAATTAAGAGCATCAGTTCACCTTTAACCGTTCATACTGCGTCAGAGTTTATTGGTGTGCCAGATAATATTGTGAGATGAACCAACAGCAGGAGCAGCGTGCTGATGGTAATGTCCGTGCAACCAGCATCGGGATAATTAATGAACGTCGATGTTTCTGCCACGTATACCAGATATTGGTCACCCGGTTTTCCGTGCAACGTTCTGTATCCAGATATTAAATTTCAACCGGGCTGATAGTGTGTTTTCAGATCACTCATCTGTTTCATTACTGTTGACTTGTTGATGGTTATTCTTCGGTTTTTCTACTTTTACGCTGAATATCATCATCACGGAGTCTGTCAGTGATAATGTTTTTTAATCTGGATTTCAATGCCTGTGGTTCCGCTACTGAAATGATATCTGCACCTCACTGAGAAATGTTTTTTCATAATGTAATTGTGATTTAAAATGGTCTGAAATAAACACATTTTCCTTTATGTTAATGTTTGTTTTTGTGCTTTTCTCTTTCCCGTCTTTGCTCATGGCTCTCTCCTTTTTCATTAACACTTAAAAATGAATCAGGCTGTCATTGGTAAAATAAATTAGACCTCTGTTTTCTCATTCAGGCAACCCCTCAAAGATTATTAATTTTTTATTATTTAACCCATTATTTTGTGTGGTTAATTTTTAATCCTTTGAAATATATCAATTTATTTTTTAATATATAATTAAAGTTAAGAAGATAAACAACAAAAATGTATACTTACCCCCATAGCAAGTGGCGGCGGAGGAGCTGCCATTTTATGAATAATTTTCTCTCTTATTCATGCCTTTCTTATGACTTAGTAATGAGGTTTGACAGGACGCAATAAATCATTATCACTGTGAGGTGAGTCCGAATGAAAATGAAAAGGAAACCATCTAATCGCAATGATTTTTATTTCGTTGCGCACTCTCATTCCAGTGTTTCACTGTTGTCAATGGCACGTCGCCTGGCAGAAGTCAATGTTCCCGTGTTGATAACTGGTGAAACCGGTACGGGAAAGGAGTGCGTGGCAAAATATATTCATCATCATGCTTTTAATTATGATGCACCCTATGTTGGCGTGAACTGTGCTGCAATTCCAGAAAATATGCTGGAAGCAATCTTATTTGGCTACGAAAAAGGGGCTTATACCGGGGCGATAAACAGCCAGCCCGGAAAATTTGAACAGGCGAATGGCGGAACCATCCTGCTGGATGAAATAGGCGATATGCCGATGGCGTTACAGGTGAAATTATTGCGAGTTTTACAGGAGAAAAAAGTGGAGCGCTTAGGCAGCCATAAATCCGTTCTGCTGGATATCCGCCTGATTGCCGCAACCAATAAAGATCTCGCTGTGGAAATTGCAGAGGGTCGTTTTCGCCAGGATCTTTTTTACCGTCTTTCTGTGGTACCTGTTCCCGTCGCTCCGTTGCGTGAAAGAAAGGAAGATATCATCCCGCTAACCGAATTATTTATTGAAAAATACCGTATGTTCTCCATCAGCAATCCCCGTATGACGGAGCAGGCGCGCAGCGCGCTGCTGGCCCACGACTGGCCGGGCAACGTACGTGAGCTGGAAAATGCCGTGCAGCGCGCCCTGATTTTGTGCGAGGGCGGTGCGCTGGATGCCAATTGTTTTGGCCTTGTGCCTTTGCCTGGCCGGCAGGAAAGCCTTTCAGTCCCGGAACGTGGCGAAAATAATCTGATTAAGCAACGTGGAAAACTGGCGGAATTCCAGTACCTCACCGATCTGCTGAAACGTTATCAGGGCAATAAATCACGTACCGCCGCTTTTCTCGGTATCACGCCGCGCGCGTTGCGCTATCGTCTGGCCAGTATGCGTGAACAGGGTTTTGACAACATTATCAACTTTTCTCTCCACGCCACGTCCGAAGGTAGGTAATAAAACCACCCCACCGGAGCCTGCCGGTTCCGGTGAGGGAGGAGGATAATCTGTCTGTCAGTGGACGATGCATGTCAGTCACAGCAGGACAAAAGCCACCCTACTGACAGTAAATCGGCACTGCCACCCGGGCTGAGATTTCTGGCTATCAGAGCCCGATCCATCTCTGCCATTGTCTGAATATCCCAGCCGTTATCCAGTAATCGCTGTGCATATCGTTGCACATATTGCAGCCCCGACAGCCCCCCGCGCGACACCAGATTACTGTCGGGGTTGACGGCCATGATACGTAGCAGCAGCGTATGCAGGTCACGGCGATCCCAGCCGACAGAGACGCGGCGCACCGTGGCAAAGCCGCTTTCCGCCTCGCCGCGTGCGCCGGTCAGTCCAAAGCGTTGAAACTGTTTTTCTCCCGCGGTTATCCATGTGTCGCGCCCAACAAGCTCACGGGTTACCAGTCCCTGGCAGATGTCACTGACTTCCTGGCAAAGATGTCGTGATGTTACCTGTTCAAGACGCCCGGCGGCAAAGCACAGCAGGCTGAGAGCAAAAATCCCCCCCTTATGGGTGTTTACCCCGCCGGTTGCACGGTACATTGCCTGTTCACATGCCAGCGCCATTGGACGTAACAGACACAGCTGTTCTGAGGCGGGACAGTTTACCTGTTCACCGCCCAGCTGGGTGAAACGGGAAAACCACGGAGCGATCGCGTCAATGCTGCGTGCCAACAGCGTGTAATCCATATCGCGGTGTGCGCCACTATTATGTGCATCGACCAATCCCGGTTTCGGCGTTAATGCCAGCTCCATCCTTAGCGCTTCTTCTGCAAGGTGGGGGACATTGACAGCGGGCCGCTCAGTCGCGGGCAAACCAGTCATCAATCATCTTATCCACGTGAGCAACCAGCTGTTCAGTGGCATGCCTGCGCGAGCGGGAACAGACATGGGCCGGGGCGTCACAGATCAGGCAGCGACGCAAATGTAAGCCAATGCGCTGCCGTCCGATATGGCCGGCCTGTGAGCAGATGACATCCAGATCCCACAGCCTGCCCAGCGGGT
Source organism: Erwinia psidii (assembly GCF_003846135.1). Classification (GTDB taxonomy): domain Bacteria; phylum Pseudomonadota; class Gammaproteobacteria; order Enterobacterales; family Enterobacteriaceae; genus Erwinia; species Erwinia psidii. The sequence continues at coordinate 183,032 of NZ_RHHM01000006.1, read as the reverse complement.
GCGACTGTTCAAGCGCAATACAGTGGGTTTTAATTTCCGCCGCAGGGTGTTGCACGCACCACATTGCCTCCGGTCCGGTTGGTAGCCACAGTAGCTGGCGATCCAGCACCAGCCAGCGATGTTCCCACAGTAGCTGATCGCACTGCTGTAGCGCGATCCCCATCAGATTACGATAACGGCTACTGTTTTTAATACCGCCCGGGGTGATCAGGGTCAGGGAGAGCACCGGTTGCTGATACTCAGCAAGCCAGTTGCTCTGACGGGCTGCGCGGTGCTCTTTTGCTGCCAGCCAGCTTTCCATGCTGATGGCGGTTTTGCACGGTGTTGCGGTCATCGTGCCAACTCCTTTACCTGGCGTACGGTATCGATGACGCTACCATCGCGGTAGCGGATGACGCCGACGATTTTATCCGTAAATTCAATAGGACGTGGTTCACCGCTTAATGATATTGCTCGCTGATAAAGCGCACCGATGTCGGTCACCTTCAGCCCGGCTTCGGTCAACCGCTGCCGCACTTCGGGACGCGCCGGGTTAACCGCAATGCCGTGGTCGGTCACCAGCACGTCAATACACTCGCCTGGCGTCAGTCGCGTAGTAACCTGCTTCACCACGGTGGGTATGCGACTGCGTAGCAATGGGGCGACCACAATGGTCAGGCTGGCCGCCGCTGCCACATCACAATGACCGCCTGATGCCCCGCGCATCACGCCGTCTGAACCCGTAATCACATTGACGTTAAAATCAACGTCGATCTCCAGTGCGCTGAGGATCACCACGTCCAGTTGATCGCAGCTGGCCGCTTTGCTTCCGGGGCTGGCATAAACGTTGGTGGAGATCTCCACATGATTCGGATTGCTCGCCAGCGAGGTGGCTGCTGTGGCATCAAAGCTTTGCGTGTCAAGCAGCTTTTCTATCAGCCCCTGTTCATGTAACGCCACCAGGCTTCCGGTAATGCCACCCAGCGCAAAACGTGCTTTAACACCGCAACGCGCCATTTTTTCTCCCAGAAAACGGGTACAGGCGGTTGCCGCTGCCCCGGAGCCGGTCTGCAGGGAAAAACCCTGCCGGAAGTAGCCAGAGTGTTCGATCACCTCGGCGGCGCACCGGGCGATCATCAGCTCACGTGGGTTATTGGTGACACGTGCCGCCCCCACGCTGATCCTCGCCGGATCGCCGACGCGCGGCACATGCACAATACAGTCAACCTGATCCTGTACCAGGCTGGCAGGTGTGTTGGGGAAGGGCACAAGCTGTGCGGTCAGTACCACCACTTTGCGTGCAAAGTGGGCATCAACCATTGCATAACCAAGTGAGCCACAGCAGGATGTGCCATGCGTGCCGTTGGCGTTTCCGAATTCGTCGCTACAGGACACGCCGAGAAACGCCACGTCAATATTCAGTTCACCATCCTGTAACAGTTTGACGCGACCGCCGTGCGAGTGGATCTGTACCGGTTCTGCCATCAGTCCATGGGAGATGGCTTCAGCCAGTTTGCCGCGCATCCCCGACGTGTAAATCCGGCTGATTACGCCATTTTCAATATGTCTGATAAGCGCGTCGTTACAGCCCATGAGCGAACTGGACGCCAGCGTCAGGTTTTTGAAACCCCTCTCCGCCAGCGTGTCGATCACGCGATTGATAATTTCGTCGCCTTCGCGAAAAGCATGGTGAAACGAAATGGTCATGCCGTCCTGCAGGCCACAGAAGGCTACCGCCTGTTCGAGCGTATCGCACAGTTTGCGGCGGCGTTTTGTTTTTGCGTCGGCCAGCCAGGGGGTGCTGCTCAGTGCGTGGTCAAATGGCTCCAGCTCCCGCAGGTGGGGGAACTGGGCATGAAGAAGTTCTGTCTGATTCATAAGTCATCCTTGCTGACGTAAGCCAGAAGCCGCCGCACGTTGCAGCACCTTTTGCGCGTGGTTAATGATCGGGGCATCGATCATTTTGCCATTAAGCGAAACCACACCCAGCCCGTTGCGTTCTCCCTCTTCTGCCGCTTCAATAACCTGTCTGGCGTAATCCACCTCCTGTCGGGTAGGCGCATAAGCATTATGCAGCAGATCGATTTGGCGGGGATTAATCAGTGATTTGCCGTTGAAGCCCATTTTGCGGATCAGGTCAACCTCACGCAGGAATCCTGCCTCGTCGTTAACGTCTGACCACACCGCATCGAAAGCATCAATACCGGCGGCACGGGCAGCGTGCAGTACCGCGCAACGGGCATAGAAGAGTTCTGTGCCATCACCGCGTTCAGTTTGCATATCCATAACATAATCAAAAGCGGCCAGCGCGATACCAATCAGTCGTGGAGAGCTGTGGGCAATTGCCACGGCGTTAATCACGCCGACGGCAGATTCAATAGCCGCCATCAGCCGGGTGGAGCCGGGTTCACGCCCACATTCCCGTTCAATGCGTGCCAGGTGGCTTTCCAGTTCATGGATATCTTCCGGCCTGTCAGTTTTTGGCAGGCGCACCACATCCACCCCGGCACGGACGACTGCCTCCAGATCCTTAAGGCCGAATGGGGTATTCAGCGGGTTAATGCGTACTACGGTTTCAGTCTGCTGATACATCGGGTGCTGAAGCGCATGCCAGACCAGCAGTCGGGCACTGTCTTTCTCGCGCAACGACACCGCGTCTTCCAGATCAAACATGATCGCATCAGGGCGGTAAATAAAGGCGGTGGAAAGCATGGCCGCATTTGATCCCGGCAGGAACAGCATACTGCGACGAAGTTGACTCATTGCAGTTTCTCCCAGTGGATGGTTTGCTCATCGCTCGCGCGGAGCAGGGCGCTTTGCAGGCGGGCACGAATCACACAGTCCAGCGCACCTTTATCGTCAATGATAATTAACCCACGGTGGACCTCCATAGCGCGTAATGTCTCTTCCACAACCCGACGGATCTGCTCGCCAAATTGCCTGATGACGTCACTGTGGATGACAATCTCCAGCCCGTCTTCAGCGGGGGCGATTTTTACCATCAGGTCACTGGATTCAAGCGTTCCGGCCAGCGCCTCTCTGACAATTTTCATATTCATTTCCTGACAGTTATGCCACTTGTGCATGGTAATGTGCCTCGATCCAGGCAAAAGTGGACTGCGGGACGTACTCCCGTATAAGGCAAAACTGTTGTGCCCGTAGCAAGCGGCGCACTTCCGAAGCGGAAATCGCCCTGCCCGATGTTTCGATGCGGGGGATCTCCACGACCCTGAGAAGGTCACCGCATAATCTGTGCAACGTCTGGTTGTAGTGTCTGGTCAGGTTGCAAAAGGGTTCCGAGCCGACAAAGCGATGCGTAATACCCAGCGCTGGGGCAATGTAATCGCGGAATATCAGCGTATCGATTTCACTCCATGCCTGGTCCACCTGGCCGCTGGCCTTGAGAAAGTAGGCGGGAAAAGTCGCGCGGGAAATAATGTAAGGTGAACCTTCATGCACGATAATATTTGGCAGATGTGCCACACCGGCTCGCACCATTTCCAGACGGGCGTGAAATGGAAAATACGAGGCGTCCTCGCGTACCACGAAGAGATGCAGCCAGTCACACTGTTTCGCAGCCTGTTCAGCCAGATACAGGTGGCCCAGAGTGAAAGGGTTGGCATTCATAACAATGGCGGCGATCTGTGTGCCAGCCTTGCGCAGGCTCTGCAGTGAACGGCAATAGCGTGCAATACCCTGGGATGTGTTTTCCATCAACACGGCGTCGTCGCCACCGCGTGCGATGGGCCAGAAGCCATTGTGCGCAAAGCGTGCTTCGTGACAGGGGCGTGTGCAGAGAAAAAGGTGGAAATGATCGCGAGCAATCGCCACATTTTCCACCTCTGTCAGCAAACGGGCGCTGAGGTTCACCCCGCGTAGTGCCGGATCCACCGCTACACATTTGATCACATTGGCTACCAGCCCGGCACAGCCGACCAGCTTCGGGCCGCACCATGCCTCAACAAACAAGGTGATATCCCGATCAAGCCCCAAATCACTGTCGGCCAGGAATGTACGGATTTTTTCTACTCTTTCAGGGTGTTTCGCCACATCCGTCAGGCGAAAATCGATACCAGTTTGCGTGTACATAGTGCTGTTGCTCAGTGTGAGGCCGTTAGTGTGGTTGCCGGTGCTTCCCTGATCACATTGCTGAGATGACCGATATGCTTAATCTCTACCTCAATGCGATCGCCTTCCTGCATAAACAGCGGAGGATTGCGCTTTTTACCCACACCGCCCGGTGAGCCGGTAATGATCACATCGCCAGGGGGTGAAGGTGATGATGTACTCAATCAGTTCCGCTACCTTGTGGCTTATGCGACTGGTGTTATCCTCCTGCACTTTGTGGCCATTGAGCCATGTTCTGATGGCAAGCCGGTGCGGGTCAGGAATTTCATCGGCGATGGTCATCCAGAGGCCAAATGCGCCGGTTTGTCGCCGGTTTTCCCCCGCCGAAAACCAGCTGTGTTGCCAGTCACGGGCGATGTCGCCGCACAGCATAGGGAAGAAGATGCCTGAAAAGCCCTGAATCAGCACGGTGCGGTTCATACTCATAATGTTGCCGACAATAATGCAGCAGATATAACCATATAAAATGTTTGTGGATGTGTAGAAGGAGGTGGTGGACGCTACTACCGTATCGGGCAGCAGGCCGTAATAAACCATCGCAGAGGGAATAAACGTGGCACAGATTGCCGCCGCGCCAGGCTTACCGACCAGCGGCAGACGTTTGCCAAACTCACCGCAGGCAAAGCCAAAGAAAGCCAGCGTGGCGATCATTACCACGATATCGCTCGGTAGTCCTCCCAGGCAGTCAATGGTAATCAGCACACCTGCCAACACAAACAGCGGCAGAGGGATAATGCCTACTTTCCACGTATCCATAATATGCCACCAGCGCGCTTTGAACGATGGGCGTATAATATCGTTCGGGTCGAGAGTAACAGTAAAATTATTGTCAGTTGTACTCATAATTAAGTCACAGGGTTATTTTTCTTTCGTAGGGTAAAGTGCCAGGTGATGACTTAACGTAAGGGTGCGCATATTAAATGAGAAGCTTTAATGGTGGCTATGGGTTTAATGATTTATTTTATTTTATGTGAGTCGCGTCTGAACTATTCCTCATGGTTTTAATGGTTTTTATTATATATTAAACAAATAAACAACATTAATTTTATGTTTTTATTAATTAATTTTATATAACGCAGTAATGTTGCGTAAAAGATCACAAGTTTCTGGTGGGGCAGGTGGTCTGGTGTAAAAAGATGATATATTACCTGTACATGGATAAATATTTTACGTGATAAAAATGAAATTATCATTCCAGATAAAACTGTTTTTTTCTCTGGTTATTTTTTTTCTCGGTGCTGTTTGCCCTGTTAGGCGGATATTATTATGCTGATGTTAGCAGACAGCTCTATCAGGAGATGAGTGTCAGGGCCAAAATTCAGGCTGAAGAAATTGCGCTTATTCCTGTTCTGAGGAAGGACGTTGCTAAAAAGGATATTCAGGCAATCAGGGATTTTATGCGAAAAATCGTTGTTCACAGCGATGCCAGCTTTATCGTTGTGGGTGATAACACCGGTTTACATCTGTTTCATTCAGCGTTTGCAAACCGGGTTGGTACCACCCTGGTGGGGGGGGATAATGAGGAGGTGCTGAAGGGGAAAAGCATTACCACTATCCGTGAGGGCGGATTGGGCATCTCACTTCGCAGTAAAGCCCCCATTTTTAACGATGACAATGAGGTCATCGGCCTTGTCTCGGTGGGGTATCTTACCCGCCATCTTGATACAATTACCGCCAGCAAAGTGGTTAACATCCTGATTGCGGCGGTTTTGCTGCTGATGGCGCTGTTCGTTTTCTCGTGGTTTTTCACCCGCAGCATTAAGAAGCAGATTTTCTCACTGGAGCCGCGAGAAATCGGTTTGCTGGCCCGTCAGCAGAAAGCAATTATGGAATCAATTTATGAAGGCGTGATTGCCCTCGATGCCGACCTGCGTATTGAGGTGATCAACCATGCCGCGCGCAAGCTACTGGGGCTGGAGCAACCTGACATCCAACTTCGTGGGCAACCGATCGACCGGGTTATCGCACCGGTTCCTTTTCTGCTGCTCTCCGCCATGCTGGAAAAAGACACACACGATGAAATGTGTCGTTTCAATCAGCTCACGGTGATTGCCAGCCGTGTCAGGATCATGCTGGAAACGTCGTTGCAGGGCTGGGTGATTACCTTCCGTGACCGCAATGAGATCGATTCACTTAACGCCCAGCTCAGTCAGGTAAAACGCTATGTGGATAATCTGCGGATCATGCGTCATGAACAGTTGAACCGCATGGCCACCCTTTCCGGGTTATTGCATATGGGCCGTTATGAGGAAGCAACGGATTATATTCAGGCACACTCTGAACATGCTCAGGAACTGCTGGATTTTATCTCTTCACGCTTTTGTTCACCGATGTTGTGCGGTCTGCTGTTAGGGAAAGCCGCCCGCGCCAGTGAAAAAGACGTCGTGCTGAATTTTGATCCCGGCTGCGGGATGAACCGCCCTTTTGTTCCCCTTGCGGAAGGAGAGCTGATCTCGATTATTGGTAATCTGCTGGATAACGCGATTGAGGCGACGCAGCGTGCGTCGTTACCCCATGCGCCGGTTGAGGTTCTGATTAAGCTGAGTGAGCGTGAGTTGATCGTTGAAGTGGCTGACCAGGGCGTTGGCATAACATCGGAGATCCGCGAGCGTATCTTTGAACGTGGTGTCACCACGAAAACTCAGGGCGATCATGGTATTGGGCTTTACCTGATTGAAAGCTATGTCATGCAGATGGGCGGCACGATTGAAGTGGCTGATAACACGCCACGCGGTGCCATTTTCACCCTGTTCATTCCTCTCGCGGAAACGGCAAGGTGTTCCACACCGGAAATGGAAAATATTCTTTATGCAACATGAAACGATCGATGTGCTGATTGTTGAGGATGAGAATAAGTTGGCACAGCTGCATGCAGAATTGATCGGCAGGCATCCGCGTCTCAGGCTGATAGGTACCGCATCGTCGCTTGCCAGGGCACAGGCGCTGCTGGCGGATAAACAACCGCGGTTGATGCTGCTGGATAACTACCTGCCGGATGGCAAAGGCATTGCGCTTATTGGCGATCCGCTGTTGGCGGCGGCTAACTGCTCGGTAATTTTTATTACTGCCGCCAGTGATATGGATACCTGTAGCCACGCAATTCGTCATGGTGCATTTGACTATATTCTTAAACCTGTTTCCTGGAAACGACTTGAGCAGTCGCTGTCGCGGTTTCTGCTGTTCAACGATCAGCAGCGGGCGTGGAAAATTGTCGATCAGCAAAATGTCGATTCACTTTATCAGTTGCAGGCGAAAAACTATCGCCAGGAGAGTGGCGCAAGGGGGATAGAAGAAAATACCCTGACGCGGATTCAGGCGCTGTTTAACGACAATACCTGTCACTGTTTTTCGGTGGATGAGGTGATGATGGCAACAGGGCTGAGCAAGACCACCATAAGACGTTATCTGGAACACGGTGTGGAAGTGGGTTTTTTAAGCGTAGAAATGCGGTATGGCAAGATTGGCCACCCTCGAAGGATGTACAGGCGAAGTGCTGCGGTGCCTCACGGCTGAAGCATAAAAGCGGCCATCCCTTACCCCAGTACTAAGCGGTATGTTTTCCGACAATGTTAAACTCAATAACAAATGTCGCAGACGGTGGGTCTGCTGGCGACCTCGCAGCGGGTTTGCCAATCATGCTGTGCCCCGCCGTAAATAAGTTGTGCTATTTCCTGCACGATCCGGCACAGACCCCACAGTGGTGCCAGGCCAGCATCGCCAGTGCGATATCCCCAGGCGGTGACAACGTATCCCTATGGATCTGCATTGCCTTTACCCGCGACATACTGACCTCAGGCAGTTGGACCAGCAGCCTGTGCATCACCAGAAGAATGCGGTCATCATTTATACTGTGGTAAGGTTGTGGCTCAGTGGTGGCATTTTTTGTGGATTTTCGGGTCATAGCCTTACCGATCTGCGTTATTTTCACCATTTTCCCCTGAATAGCTTTGTCGGTGTTTCAACAAAGCGGCAGGCCGAATGGCAAAATTAAATCCCTCAGTTTTGCACCGGGCCGTCGTTTCCGGGTCACTTGCGCTAAGGGCGGCTGATGATCAGTCCTAATGAAGTCACGGTCACTTTGCCGCCGGGATAACTGATACCGCTGAACAGAATATGCTGGTTCTGGAGGTAGCCCAGCGTGTTGGCAATAAGCAGATCATTACTTTTTTCCGGCACTGAGACAGATTTATAGCCGTACCATATGCCCTGAGGCGTTACTTTTTTCAGCTTCATATGAATAATGATTTGCATCCGGTTATCATCCGGGTCAGACAGTTTCATCACCACGGTATTTTGCCTGATATCAACGTGAGGATTATAAATTTCACTGTTTTTAGACAGTAAATCGTAATAACCCAGTTGAAGATTAAAGTTATTGATATTTTCACTGAGCAGCATGGACTGTTTCATCCCCGGAACCAACAGGTCCATCAGCAGTGCCGATCCGGTGATTATTAACGTCAGTGCCATCAGGCCGATTGATGCAGTTTGCCATTTCATTAATTTTTCGCTCTGTTTCTCGGTAGATCAGGGTGTTGAGTTGCCCGGTATTACTGCGAAACTGGGCAATATTCATTGCCAGCTGACGATGATCGCAGGCATTGCCGATCACCAGCGTATATTTCAGCGTGGTGCTGGTAGTGGAGTAGAAGACCTGCATTGTTATGCCTTTAACGGCCAGCATCTCATTCAGCGCAAAAAAGGTGTTGCTCATGATGCCAGTAATATCTTCATTGATCGTTTGCCCGTCATTAACCTGGGTCAGCGCAAAAATCCGTATCTGGCTGTATAGCTGAAATTCCTGCTCTGTCAGGCTATCGCGGGCCTTTCCTGAATCGCCAGGCGACAGGAATCCCACCACCAGTACCAGCAGGATAGTCTGGGCCAGGCACATCCAACGCCAGAAACGTTTATGTTTTTCCTGAGGAGGCTGAGTCAGTGGCGGGTGCTCTCTTCGTGACTCCTCATTCCATGTTTCACCGACATCAGGCCGTGTGGGAGCGCCTCGGTGATGGGTAGGAACGTGGGTGGCTGCATCGTCTCTGCTTTGCTGTTGCTGAACGGTACAAAATTCGGCTTCGATGATGTAGCCCTTCTTGGGAATGGTTTTAATAATGCGCTGTTGCTTACCATCATCTTCCAACGCCACGCGAAGCGCATGAATCGCATTTGGCAGGCTGTTGTTACCGATGACCCGGCGTTCCCACACCAGCGTGTTCAGCTCGTCACGGGTCAGGATCTGTCCGGCATGCTGTACGAGAACCATCAGCAGTTTAAATTGATATTCTCCCAGACGACGTTGTTCGCCGGTTTGCTGATGAATTAATGAGCCTGAGGCAATATCAATTAGCCAGTGGTGAATGACACAGCGTGAGCTCATGGCACGAACAACCGCATTTCAGTCCGGGAACGACAGGATAGCAATATTTTTTTCGGATAAGCGTTATCTTTTGACATATACAGTCGGTAATTTATCACTGGTGTCATACTGTTTATCCTTTCTCTTGTCATTTTTTAACTTGACGGTGATGCTGGGAATCGATGGCGTTATTTATTTTTTTTGCAATCATTGTAGCGATTTTAATTACATTGTCCTGATTATATTTTATATATTTTGGCGATATATTCAGTAATATAACGCCAGCTATAATAAGAGTATTATTGGTTTTTATATTTCAATTTTGTTATTTATTTGGCCTTGCGGTGTTGGTATATGTTGGGGTGTTTTTGTTTAACAATGGCACTGATAAAAAGTGAGTGCCATTCGGCCCGATAAATAATGCTTTTCTCGCTTCTCGCCCGCAGTATTGTGAATATTTCAACCTACAGGCAGAGGTTACGGCGATGCACTTCGTCACCGCGACGGTCCGCATTCACTGCCTGTCCACTGAAATTATGGTGTCGATCCTGCTTGAGCACGATGTTTTTCCTTCCTCTGACACTTTCTTTCCGTACTGACGGAAGCAATATTTCCGCTATAAAAATACAACCATTTGAATATTAATAGTTTTAAATTCTGGCATGACCATTGCTATTGAAAGGATATAGCCTGAAGCCGCCACAACGTAATCAAAGGTGAACGAACGGTGGCCCGGCCGGGCTTTTGAGCGAAACAACCTTTAGCACTGTGTACCAAAGGTATAATACTTACAATGGCTTACCTAATGAAAATAAAAGTTTTTTTCCTCATTTTGTTACTGGTACTGGTTGGCGCTGTGGTTAATGCCGGGCTGGTAGTGATTGGCACACATTATGTCCGGCTTGTCGAACAGGGATATAACGCCTCTCCACTGGCTTTTCTGTCAGCAACGCCAAAACGGCATATGTTGCAGTTTGTGGAGGTGAAAAACCTGGCGATGAACTTACGCGACGATCATGCCAGTGAACAGGCTGTGTTACTGGACCTGATATTCACTACACCTGATGACCTGCGTTCTCAGCGCACAGAAAATATGCTGCCAGTCATCAAAGGTATTACCGCCGATATTTTCAGTTCTCTGACATCCGACGAGTTACGCAGCATGAGTCTCACTGAGCTGCGTCAATTGATGATGGAAAAGTATCAGTCAGGCTTTGACGCCCTCAACGTGGTGATGCCCTTCACCGATCTCACTCTTTCAAAAATGGTCTTTAAGTAATGCTACAGCAGGAAGTGGTTAGTGAGTTGCCGGCACTCACTCCGGCGCAAGAGAGTCAATACATGCAGCAGTGGCTCCCTCTGGTAAAACGCATTGTTCGTCAACTGGCCCCGCAGGCCAACAGCATGATTGGCAGGGAAGATATTGAGCAGATCGCATTGATGGGCCTGCTGGAGTCCCTCCGCCGCTATGGCAAGCCTGACGAACAGTTCGCCGGTTATGCGGCCCAGCGCATCCGTGGTGCCGTGCTGGACCAGTTCCGCCAGCATGACTGGCGACCACGCAGCATGCGACAAAAAGCACACAAGATCAACGATGCGATTCGCATGATGTCGCGAAGTCTGGGACGTGAACCGACGCCGACAGAAATCTGCCAGCAACTGAAAATGAGCATGAAAGCTTATCAGGAATATCTGATGCTCGACAGTGCCAGCACCCTTGAGAGTCTTGACCTGCTACTGTCGGGAGAAGGGAAGGGCAGCGCTTTCGCCGGGCGGCGGTTGGAGGAGGAAATTGAAACACAGCGCACGCTGGTAAGGGCTATCGATTCACTGGACGATCGTGAAAAAGTCATTCTCAGTCTTTACTACAAACAGGATTTGAGCCTGAAAGAGATTGCGATGGTGCTGGATCTTACTCAGGCCAGGGTCTGTCAGCTGAACAAGCAGATTGCTGAGAAGATCAAGGCATTCTTTTAACGTGAAATGGTAAAACGGTTCAGGACCGAATGAGAGACGCTGTTATTTGCTGATCCACAGCAGTAAAGCGCCCTGGTCCTGCCTTTACCGCCGTGATGATTATGCGTCTTCTTCAAGGGGAGTTGATTTGACTTAAGTTGCGTTAAATTAATGCGTTATGTGATCGAACCCTGACCAAAGGATTGCATCCTGGCCCGCAGGTGCCACAATTAATTAAACAATTTCTTCAAATCTGCTATCAGCTAACAGGAGACACTGTATGCTACATCATACCGGTAGTTTGCTCACCATGATGTCTTTTGCGGCGGGTAGTTTTGCAGCCGGGACGTCAACCAATCCGCAATATATGACCTTCCAACCGGTCAATGGCCTCCCGAACAGTCCGCTGCCTTTGATCATCTATCCTCAGGTGGTGTCGGAAGAAGAAGAAGATATCGCCTGCTATTTCGAAGATCTCTTCGCCCGCCATCAATGGCTGCCGCGCTGGCGCTATCCGATCTATCCTTATACGCATTATCATCCAAATGCTCATGAGCTGTTGGGGATCAGTGCGGGATGGGCACAGGTTCTGTTCGGCGGGGAAACGGGACGCGCTGTAACGCTGAACGTCGGCGATGCGGTGCTTATTCCGGCCGGTGTCGGTCATCAGCAGCTTGCCTCCAGCGAGGATTTTTTTGCCGTCGGTGCCTACCCGCGTGGCGTGCAGCCGGAAACACGCCGTGACGAACAGGAATGGTTTGAGCAATCTGTCATAGAGATTGCTCGCGTGCCAATGCCGCTGCATGACCCGATTACCGGAGGGGAAGGCGCGGTCACTGAAATCTGGCACCCCTTGCAGCAACTCTGAATCTTCCCGCACCGTGATGGTGCGCATCCACATGCTTTTCAGGGATAGCATCTGCTCTGCAACGTCCATGGACGGTTGCATCGTCGGTGCGTCAGCCGCTTTCTGAGTGGTTCGCGGACTGGCATGCTTTGTGCAAAATCCTGCTGAGTTCACCGACAGCAAAAGGGAAATCATGAATCAAGGCTATCAATCAGCTTCACCCTTTTACGATGAAATGTTGCTGGGCGATGGTCAGTATCGTCCGCACTATCGTGATTACTGGCACTGGCTGAAACAGGCCGATCAGCAGGCAATTGCGCGCAAGCAGGACGAGGCAGAACTGCTGTTTCACCGCGTTGGGATAACCTTTAATGTCTACGGACAGGATGGCGGCGCAGAGCGGCTAATCCCGTTTGACAGCGTGCCGCGCATTATCCCAGCCGGTGAGTGGGCGCATCTGGACAAAGGCATTCGCCAGCGGGTACAGGCCCTTAATGCGTTCCTGTACGATATTTATCATCAGCAGCACATTCTGAAGGCGAATATTATCCCGGCGGAGCAGGTGCTGGTGAACGATCAATACCAGCCCTGTATGCAGGGACTGAGTCTGCATCGTGATATCTACGCGCATATCTGTGGTGTGGACATGGTCCGTAACAGCGATGGCGAATATTACGTGCTGGAGGACAACCTGCGTACCCCATCCGGCGTCTCTTATATGCTGGAGAACCGCAAGATGATGATGCGACTTTACCCGGAGCTGTTTGTTCAGCAGCGCATCGCGCCGGTAGAGCGTTATCCGTCACATCTGCTTAAAACATTGCAGGAAAGCTCCCCGGTGAACGATCCGGTTGTGGTGGTGCTGACGCCGGGGCGCTTCAACAGCGCCTATTTTGAGCACAGCTTCCTGGCGCAACAGATGGGCGTGGAGCTGGTAGAGAGCGCCGATCTTTTTGTGAAGGGGGGTGCCGTTGTGATGCGGACCACGGCCGGGCCGTGCAAAGTGGATGTTATCTACCGGCGGGTGGATGACGCTTTCCTTGATCCGCTGGCTTTTCGGGCTGATTCGATGCTTGGCGTGCCGGGATTGCTGTCGGTCTATCGTGCCGGAAACGTGGTGCTGGCCAATGCCATTGGCACCGGCGTGGCGGATGATAAATCCATCTATCCCTATGTGCCGGATATGATTAAATTTTACCTAGATGAAGCCCCGATCCTGAATAATGTCCCGACCTGGCAATGCCGCCGCCCGAATGAACTCTCCTGGGTGCTGGCCAATCTGCCGAAGCTGGTGGTGAAAGAGGTCCACGGTGCCGGTGGCTACGGTATGTTGATTGGCCCGGTTGCCAGCCAGAAAGAGCTGGAGGCGTTTCGTAACCTGCTGCTCGCCAGACCAGAAAACTACATTGCACAGCACACCCTGGCACTCTCCACCTGTCCGACCTTTGTTGACCAGGGGCTGGCACCCCGGCATATCGATCTGCGTCCTTTCGCCCTCAGTGGCGCGGAAATTCGTTTGGTGCCAGGAGGGTTGACACGGGTTGCGCTGACGGAAGGTTCACTGGTGGTGAACTCATCGCAGGGCGGCGGGACCAAAGATACCTGGGTTCTGGAGGATGACGCATGTTAAGTCGCACGGCCAGTGGCCTGTACTGGATGGCGCGTTATCTGGAGCGTGCCGAAAATATTGCCCGTGTGCTCGATGTCACGCACCGGATGTCGTTGATGCAGGTTCGCAGCCACTCCGATGATGAGCTGCGGGTGCCGCTGAATCTGACGTCCACCTCCGAACTGTTCTGGACGCTGAATGACCGGCTGACGATGCCGCAACTGTTCTCCTTTTTTGTACTGGACGACCGCAATCCGGGCAGCATTTTCTGCTGCTGGGAGTCCGCCTGGAATAACGCACATGCAGTGCGGGGCAGCCTCTCCTCGGAGGTGTGGGAAAGTATTAATTCCAGCTGGATTGAACTACGCAAGCTGCGTCGAAAGGGCGTAAACAGTAGCGGTGCCGATGCTTTTTTTGACTGGGTAAAAGAGCGGTCACACCTGTTTCGTGGCGCGATGTTTGGCACCCTGATGCGCGGTGATGCCATGAGCTTTATTCGACTGGGGACGCTGCTGGAGCGGGCTGACTGTACGGCAAGATTACTGGATGTGACCTGCTATCTCAGCGAACAGGATGACGACTCCGTGCGGGAATACTATCGCCTTGATACGCTGCTGCGTTCGGTCTCTGCCCGCGAAGCCTATCACACCATTTACCGGCATGAGCTGGCCAGTGATAGCGTCAACGAAATGCTTCTCCTGCGGGAAGAAAGCCCACGATCGCTGCGATCCTGCCTTGAAGAAATAGACAATCAGCTTGATCTGATTGGTGGCAGCGGTGAAAACCGTCCACGCCAGTTAGTTACCGTGCTTCATGCTGAACTGCGTTTTACCTGCTATGACACCCTGGTCAGCGAAGGTCTGCACCGCTGGCTGGAGAATTTTCTTACCAGTCTGAATCAGATTGCCAGCAGCATTCAACAGACTTATCTGGAGGCTAAATGAAACTGGATATTGTCCATAAGACCTGCTTCAGCTATCAGAATCAGGTGAAACAGAGCACCCAGTACCTGCGTCTGACGCCACAGGACTCGATCCACCAGCACATTCTGTCATGGGAACTGCGGCTGCCTGCCCAGGCAGTTTGCACCACCGATACCTGGGGTAATGTGCTGCACGTCCTGACGCTGGATACGCCGCATCAGTCAATCGAAATTGAGGCACGTGGCGTGGTGGAGATCCTTGATGAGGGGGAAATGATGCCTGACCCTGACACGATATTATCGCCGCTGGTGTTTCGGCGCTTCACCCGGCTAACCCAGCCCGACCAGGCGATCCGCGACTTTGCCCAGCGTTACTTTCGCGCTGAAGCACCGCTGCTCAGCCTTGAACGGTTGATGGGGGAACTGTTGCTGAAAATGCCCTGGCAGCCGGGCAGCACTACGGTGACCGATACGGCAGCAAAAGTGTTTGCCGCCGGAACCGGGGTTTGCCAGGATCATAGCCATGTGTTTCTCGCCTGTTGCCGTAGCCTGAATATTCCTGCTCGCTATGTTAGTGGATATCTTTACACTGATGCCGTGGAGCATGTGGCGACCCATGCCTGGGTGGAAGCCTGGGTGGATGGCAGCTGGCACAGCTTTGACATTACCAACAATACGCGTAGCACCCGGCAGCATCTGAAGCTGGCTGTTGGCGTGGATTATATGGATGCCTGTCCGGTCAGAGGCGTGCGGCTGGGAGGCGGAAGTGAAGATATGCTGGCGGTGGCTACGGTACAACAGATCCATTTGCAGCAGTAAATTGAATCGGGCTAACTATGACCTACTGTGTGGCAATGCGCTTATCATCAGGGATGATTTTCGTTTCCGACTCGCGAACCAATGCGGGCGTTGACCATATTTCGTCATTTCGCAAACTGCATGTTTTCCAGCAGGATGACGAGCGAACGCTGGTGCTGCAAAGCGCGGGCAATCTGGCAACGACGCAAAGCGCATTGAGCCTGCTGCGACGAAGCTGTGAAGGCGCTGAAAAGCCCAACCTGATGAGCGGTAGCAGCATGTATGATGTTGCCCTGTTGGTGGGGGAAACGCTACGCGAAGTGATCAAGCGGGACGGCGAGGAATTTGGCGGTACGCTGATGCTTGGTGGGCAGATCAAAGGCGAGGAGCCACGACTGTTCCAAATTTACCCGCAGGGCAATTTTATTGAAGCCAGCACCGATACACCCTATTTTCAGATTGGTGAGAGCAAATACGGCAAGCCAATTATCGATCGGGTGCTGCGTTTCGACACTCCGCTGGATCAGGCGATGCAGTGTGCGTTGATCTCAATGGATTCGACGTTGGCCAGTAATATCTCGGTTGGGCTACCGCTGGACGTGATGATGTATCACAGTGATACGTTCAGTGCTGCCCAGCAGTATCATCTGACCGATAAGCACCCCTATTTTTCACAAATTCGTCAGTTATGGAGTGCCGGATTACTCAGCGTCTTTGCCCGCCTGCCGCCACTGGAGCTGGATGAGTAATGGGGTTAATCATAAACAAAAAGATACCGGCAGGGTGCCGGTATCAAAAAAAACGTCAAATAATGAAAACACTACAGGTCCACTTAAGATACTAATTAAGAATCATTTTTCTTCCATGCGTTTAATCTTAAATATTTCTAATTAATACCTGCATATCTTCCGCATTTGTGAAATGAGTCACAATCTCATCAACGCAGAGTAAGCATATCGCAAACACACTCCCCTGTTGTACCGATCCTCGGTCATTAGCCCTGTTGTTGCCGGTGCCGGGCGTCTGGTTTCTATTGGTTTGATTTTATTAACAAAAATGACCATCATGCGTGCCAGTGTAGTGGATCGCTGGCTTAGGCAAAACCACCGCTCTTAACCGCTGGTGACAGCCAGTGGCCGCTTAAGCGGCAAATTTGCCGCTCATCAATTTATTCTCCCGGCTGAGTTAAAAATTCGTCAACATGGCATCTGGTCTGGATCGGTAACCGCGCCTGAATAACGCTTCTTTACCGACTGGCCGGACAGAACCGCTTTATTGTCTTTCCTCTGACATCAGGCATGACGCTCTATGAACAATAAAAAAATACTCAGGCACCTTCCGTGGGCCATTATCGGCATTATCGGCGCTTTCTGTCTGGCAACGGTGGCGTTGCGCCGTGGTGAGCACGTCAGCGCGTTGTGGATTGTGGTTGCGTCTGTTTCGGTCTATCTCGTCGCTTATCGCTATTACAGCCTCTATATTGCGCAAAAAGTAATGCGGCTGGATGCCACGCGTGCTACCCCGGCAGTGCTCAATAACGATGGTCTTAACTATGTACCGACCAACAGGTTCGTGTTATTTGGTCACCATTTCGCTGCGATAGCCGGTGCAGGGCCGCTGGTGGGGCCGGTGCTGGCGGCACAAATGGGATATCTTCCCGGCGTGCTCTGGCTGCTGGCCGGGGTGGTGGTGGCCGGCGCGGTACAGGATTTTATGGTGTTATTTATCTCTTCCCGCCGTAACGGAGCTTCGCTCGGTGAAATGGTAAAAGAAGAGATGGGGCCTGTGCCGGGAACCATCGCCCTGTTTGGCTGCTTTATTATTATGATTATTATTCTCGCGGTGCTGGCCTTAATCGTGGTGAAAGCGCTGGCTGAAAGTCCCTGGGGCGTGTTTACCGTCTGTTCCACGGTGCCCATTGCGCTGTTTATGGGTATTTATATGCGCTTTATCCGGCCGGGTCGGGTGGGCGAAGTCTCTGTTATCGGTATCGTCCTGCTGCTGGTATCCATCTGGTTTGGCGGCGTGATTGCCCACGATCCTTACTGGGGACCGGCGCTGACCTTCAAAGACACCACCATTACCTTTACGCTGATTGGCTATGCGTTTGTTTCCGCGCTGCTACCGGTCTGGCTGATCCTTGCCCCGCGTGATTATCTGGCGACCTTCCTGAAAATTGGGGTGATTATTGGACTGGCGGTAGGGATTATTATCCTTAACCCTGACCTGAAAATGCCCGCGCTGACCCAGTACATCGACGGCACCGGCCCATTGTGGAAAGGGGCCTTATTCCCGTTTCTGTTTATCACCATCGCCTGTGGTGCGGTGTCCGGTTTCCATGCGCTGATTGCCTCCGGCACCACGCCAAAATTGCTGGCGCTGGAAACCGAAGCGCGCTTTATTGGTTACGGTGCCATGCTTATGGAATCGTTCGTGGCGGTGATGGCGCTGGTGGCGGCAGCCATTATTGAACCCGGTCTCTATTTTGCCATGAACACACCGCCTGCCGGACTGGGGATCACCATGCCTAACCTGCATGAACTGGGAGGGGCCAACGCACCTGCTATTATGGCCCAGTTGCACGAGGTCACCGCTCACGCGGCGGCAACCATCAGCGCCTGGGGCTTTGTGATTTCACCAGAACAAATCATGCAAACAGCCAGTGATATTGGTGAACCATCGGTGCTGAACCGGGCGGGCGGCGCACCAACGCTGGCGGTAGGCATTGCGATGGTGTTCAATAAAATTATACCGGTAGCGGATATGGGCTTCTGGTATCACTTCGGGATCCTGTTTGAAGCGCTGTTCATCCTGACCGCACTGGATGCGGGCACCCGTTCCGGTCGTTTTATGTTGCAGGATCTGCTGGGCAACTTTGTGCCTTTCCTGAAAAAGAGTGACTCGCTGGTGGCGGGGATCGTTGGTACGGCGGGATGCGTTGGCCTGTGGGGATATCTGCTCTATCAGGGCGTGGTGGATCCGCTGGGTGGCGTCAAAAGCCTGTGGCCGTTATTTGGTATTTCCAACCAGATGCTGGCGGCGGTTGCGCTGGTGCTGGTGACGGTGATCCTGATTAAAATGAAGCGTACCCGTTATATCTGGGTAACGGTGATCCCGGCATGTTGGCTGCTGATTTGCACCAGCTGGGCGCTGGCGGTGAAGCTGTTCAGCAGCAGGCCAGAAATGGAAGGCTTTTTTTATATGGCAGCTGAATATAAAGCCCGAATAGCGGCCGGTAGCGGGGGGCTGAACGCACAACAGATTGCCAATATGAATCATATTGTGATCAACAACTACACCAACGCGGCATTGAGCATTCTGTTCCTTGTGGTGGTTTACAGCATTATTTTTTACGGTATTCGTTGCGCCATCAGGGCCCGTGGTTCAGCAGAGCGTACCGACAAAGAAACGCCTTATGTCGCTATCCCGAAAGAAGGTGTAAAGGTTTCTTCCGGTCATTAAAACATTGTCGGCCCCGCTCTGGCGGGGCGGTTCACTCAGGAAAGCTTATGTTTGTTCATCTGGGTAAAATACGTAAATATGCCGGGCAGGCGGCGAGGATGTTGGTCGGTATCCCCGATTACGAAACTTACGTGCAGCATATGCAAACCCATCATCCCGATCGGCCGGTGATGACTTATAAGGCATTTTTCCGTGAACGGCAGCAGGCTCGCTATGGCGGTAATGGCAAGGGTGGAATGCGCTGCTGCTGAATCGATCTGCGGGTCATAATCCGATGCTTTTCTTCAGCGGTTTCAGATAGCGGCGGCTGACCGGCACGATCGGCCCACAGCGTAGCTGCAACTCCGCCTGGCCGTTGTCGTGAAGGCGGATCTCCTGCAACTGTGCCATATTAACCAGATACTGGCGGTGGCAGCGCACCAGTGGTGTGCGGTTCTCCAGCGTGCGCAAGGTCAGCTCCGTCAACCCCTCTTTGCCCTGATTATCGGTCACGTAGATCCCACTTGTGCGGCTGCTGACGAAAGCCACATCCTGCATCTGCAACAGATAAATACGGCTGTGCCCGCTACAGGGGATAAACTGTAAAGGCTGTGGTGCTTCGGACGGGGCAGGCATTATCTGGCGTTGCTGACGCAGGCGATGCAGGGTTTTATTCAGCCGTTCCGCCGCGACGGGCTTCAGCAGGTAGTCGAAGGCATGTTCTTCAAACGCCTTCAGCGCGTACTCTTCAAATGCCGTGAGAAAAACGATGGACGGGCGATGGCCGTCATCCAGCATACTGACCATTTCCAGCCCGTTAATTCGCGGCATCTGGATATCCAGAAACAGCACGTCCGGCTTCAGGCGGTTCACCGCACCAATGGCTTCTATCGCATTTGCGCACTCGCTGACGATGGCAATATCCTGCTCATCCTGCAACAACAGTCGCAGATACTCTCTTGCCAGCGGTTCGTCATCAACTATGACGGCTCTCAGCATTTATCCTCCAGCGGCAGTTGCAGGCTGATACGGGTAAAATGGTCTGGCTGACAGCGAATGGTAATACCGTAATCATCACCAAAATGTGCCCGTAAACGCTTATCCACCAGATCCATCCCCAGTCCGGCAGAGTTATGTTGTTGCTGATAGAGGCCTGCGTTATCTTCGATGGTCAGAATCAAATGCCCCTCTTGCTGATGTGCTTCGATCAAAATCTCTCCTTTATCCGCCAGCTGGGACGTACCGTGTTTAATGGCATTTTCAACGATGGGTTGCAGGCTGAATGCGGGAAGCCGGAAATGTGAAAGGACGGATGGAATCTGCAATCGCACCCCCAGCTGCGCCTGAAAACGAACCTTTTCGATGTGCAGATAGGCATTCACATGCTCAATTTCATCGGCGAGTGTGACAATTTGTGAGGGGCGCTGGAGATTTTTACGAAAGAACGTTGACAGATGCTGGACCAACTGTACGGCCTGCTGCTGGTCCCTGCGGATCACCGCCAGCAGGGTATTCAGCGCGTTAAAAAGAAAGTGAGGATTCACCTGGGCATGGAGCAACTGAATTTCCGCCTGTGCCAGCAAGGATTTTTGTTGTTCATAGTGACCCGTCAGAATTTGTGCGGACAGCAACTGGGCGATCCCCTCACCCAGCGTACGGTTGATTGAGCTGAACAGACAGTGTTTCGCCTCATACAATTTAATGGTGCCAATAACCTGCTGATTTTCGCCACGCAGCGGGATCACCAGCGTTGAGCCAAGTTTGCAGGCGGGATGAAGGGAGCAGCGATAAGGGATTTCATTACCGTCGGCATAGATCACCTTGCCCGTTTTTATTGCCCGTACGGTACACGATGATGAGATGGCTGTGCCCGGCAGATGATGATCATCGCCGATCCCGGTAAAGGCCAGTAACTTTTCACGGTCGGTAATAGCGACCGCGCCGGTTTTCAGCTCTGAATAGAGTATCCGCACCACTTTCCGGCTGTTCTCTTCGTTAAATCCCCTGCCCAGGATCCCCTCCGTCGAGGCCGCAACTTTGAGCGCGACGGCGGAAAAGGCCGAGGTGTATTTTTCAAACATCGCCCGTTTGTCCAGCAGAATGCGCATAAACATGGCGGCCCCCAGGGAATTGGTCACCACCATTGGCACGGCGATGCTGTGTACCAGATGCAATGCGTCCTGAAAGGGTCTGGCAACCAACAGAATAATCGCCATCTGGAGCAGTTCTGCCACCAGGGTAATGCATCCTGCGGTCAGCGGACTCAATACGTTTTCGGTACGGCCGGTTCTGATAAGCCAGCAATGTGCCAGACCACCTGACAACCCTTCAGCGATGGTGGAGATCATGCAGCTGGTTGCCGTCATGCCACCCAGCGCATAGCGATGCAGCCCACCGGTCAGACCAATCAGCCCTCCGACCACCGGTCCACCCAGCAGCCCACCGATCACCGCCCCAATGGCGCGGGTATTGGCCAGGGAACCTTCAATGTGCAGGCTAAGATAGGTGCCCAGAATGCAGAAAACAGAGAAGGTGGCATAGCAAAGCAATTTGTGTGGCAGACGAACGGTGATCTGCATCAGCGGGGTGAACAGACGCGTTTTGCTCATCAGCCAGGCGATAACCAGAAAAACACACATTTGCTGCAGCAACAGTAAAACCAGATCAACGTTATACATATCTGCCGTCTCACTTTCCCGAAAGTCGAAACATACGCTGAAACCGGTGAAAAGGGGGGAGGCAAGGATACTAAAATGTTAAACCGTGATCTGCGTTGGTAATAACTCCTCTGAAAATTGTCAGCAGCAAATTTTTTCTGAAGAGATTGCTCAAAAAGAAACTAAATCCGCATCAGCAGCCGGTCGGCAGGTGGGTAGACGCATTCATTCTGCTAATGTGCTTTCCTGCGGGTATCGGCTGAGATGGCCACAGCGTGCCTGCCGACGAAGATATGGGGGTTGAATTTATTCGTTGACATCCGTCAACAACTCAAATAATGTACAGGGACCGCGAAAATTATGAGCAGGAAGCATAGGAACAGGCAGATACAACAGGCTATTGAATTTGCTATGGAACATGGCTGGATACTGATTGTGGCAGGGAAGTCTGCGCATTGTTTTGCCAAACTGCGCTGTGGGGTTGCCGGGCACCTGGAACACACGATCAGCATCTGGTCAACGCCGGGAAATCCAGAAAATCATGCGAAGCAGATTGTCAGAAAGGTCAGGCAATGCACACCGGTAACGATAAACTGATGAGCTCACAAACGTTATGTAACGTCAGGCTGGTGCGGTTTGAGACGGTGCGTGAGTCGACACTAAGGAGATGAATATGGCGCTATGGAATTTTACGCTGGTACTGTCAGGGGTAAGGTCGTCAACACCAAAACTGGAAGATGCCTTGTTTACGGCGGGCTGTGATGATGCGTTGATCTGTTTTTATGGCACGGCGGTTTATCTGGAGTTTGACCGTGAAGCCGTCACGCTTAACGCTGCAGTATCGGGCGCGATCGGTGATATCGAAGGTGCCGGGATTGGGGCGCGGGTTGAGTCAGTGGACTCGACGTTGGTGGGGTTGAGCGATATTGCTGAGCTGGCCAACCTGTCCAGGCAGGCTATCGCGTTGTTAAAAGACGGCACCAGAGGAAACGGGGATTTTCCCAACCCAATACACCGCATTACGGGGCAATCACCATTGTGGAGTTGGGCGGAGGTGGCGGAATGGCTGGTGGCCAGTGGCCGGATGTCAGCGGATAATCCGTTGGTGAGAAATGCACGGGAGCTGGATCAGTGGAATCTTGCTCTGCGTGTCCGTGCTTCAAAAGCCAGCGAAAAAGTGGATGAAAGAGTGCAGTTTCTCACCCATATGCACACTGGCGAAACCTGCATCATGTGATGCTGGTCCGGCATAATGATCGATCTGCTCTTTAAGCTGGTTTGCTGTCGCGACAAAATACCCACAGAGCTACCGGTGTTTACAACTAAAGCTGATTGGCGCATTGCGCCACATATTACACTGGCCAAAAGCGCCGCAGGCCTTTGTTATGTGAAAAAACGTCATCGATTTATTCAGCCGGGTGCTGTCGGAAATGGCTGAACAGCGTGGAACAGGCATCGGGATAACCGAATATTCACGGTGAGCAGGATGATCATCACTGATGTGCTGCGTTCCATCACAGACAGCCTGAAGAAGGAAAATCTGAGACCGCCCGGACCCATATGCTGCTCCGGTTGGGGCACTGGAGTAAGAATAGCGTGTATCCGGCGAGGTTCTGCTGGTGTGGCAGCAAGGTCGTTTGACTAAATATTTCCCGTGGCAGCCCACATGCTGCCATCCACGATCGCCTGATGGTCGTTTAACGACTGCAAAATCAGCGCAACTTTCAGAAATGCCTCATTCAGTCGTCATTAATAATTTGCCATATTTCTGTCATCTTTATTACCCAACATAATATCTGCAATCTGACACTCTTCTTTCATTTACAACACCTCATTTTAAAAAGGAAAAGCAATGCGCATCCGATACACTTTGCTGACGGCGACTTTGTTGGTTAGCCAGTTGGCACAGGCGAAAACCACCGATCTTTCTGAAGAACATCTGCGCGCTATCCTCGACAGTACAACGCCTGCCAGCACCGATACGCAGTTTGTAGCGCTGGACAGCGCTATCCAGCAGTCATTGATTGCGGCGTTGCAGGGGGATGCCGACAAGCTGACACGCGATCAATTAAAGGATGCTGAACAGAGCGATAAGTTGGCTGACAACAAATGGCTGAAAGCGAGCGGCTACGACTTTGCGAAAAAAGAGAAGCAGCAGGCGAGTATTTCACTGTTAAGCGCTTTTCCTTTGCTGCCGAAAACCACTATTGATGCCAGCCTGAAAACGGTGGAACAGGTCAATCTGAATGCCAGTCAGGGGCTGCGTAGCCAGGCGCTGATTGATGCAGAAGGGCAGGATCACCTGTTTTTCCTTGCCGATGCGCTGGGGCCAAAACTGGGGCAGGCGTTCATCCGTGCTTACAATAATGGTGAGCTGGGTAAAGCGGCGGCGTTAATCAAAGCCAGCGAAGTGGGCACTGGCACGGCGAAAAAGCATTTTAATAATCCGCGTCCCTTCCTGATCCCCGGCAATACCATTCATTTCGTGCCGGATACCGCCATTGTTAAGGACAATGCGCCTTACAAAGCCACCGAAGGCTCTTATCCCAGCGGACACACTAACACTGCCTACACCGACGCCCTGTTGTTGGGTGAGATGCTGCCGGAGCGCTTTGTGCCGTTAGTGGATCGCGCTGCCCGCTATGGCTATTCACGGATGGTCCTTGGCGTACACTACCCCATCGATCTGATGGGATCGAGGATGGTGGCACAGCGTAACGTCGCCGGTTATCTCAATGATGCGAAATATCATGCATTGTTTGATGAAGCCCGCCAGCAGCTTCGCGCCGCGCTGGAGAAAGCCTGTGGGACGTCGCTTGCAGAATGCGCCAAACCTCAGGGGGCGGGCGATCCCTACACTGCACCACAAATGAAAGCCTTCTACCGCTACACCATGACTTATCACCTGCCGCAGGAGAAGGTGAAAGCCTCGCCAGTGGTGGTGCCGGAAGGAGCGGAAGTGCTGCTGGAAGGGCCACTGCCGCACCTGAGTGCCGTTCAGCGCCGTCAGCTGATGGTCTCGACCGCGCTGCCCGGTGGTTATCCGCTTTCCGGCAACACGCCAGAGCAGAATTTCTGGCAGCGTCTCGATCTCTCCGCTGCCGTCAGCGCCGCGCATCACGGCGGCTGATAACACAAGGGCGGAGCTGTCTCCGCCTTTTTCTTTCAGGGCATTTGTGGCCAGACGCCGGGGCCAATCGGCAGACCGGTGGCGTACCAGACAAGCAGCAGGATTATCCATGCGCTGAAAAAAACCAGCGGATAAGGCACGATCAGCATGTAATAGGTACCGAGCTGGGCATCCTTGCGATAGCGTTGCAAAAAGCCCAGGAACAGCGGCAGGAACGGCGACATCGGGGCCAGTGGCAGCACCGCCGAATCGGCAATACGAAAGATCATCTGGGCAAAGGCGGGATGAAAGCCAAGCAGCATAAACATCGGCACAAAAATTGGGGCCAGAATCGACCAGATTGCTGACCCGCTGGCGATAAACATGCAGAGGAAAGCCGACAGAAACATCAGCCCAACAAACGCCGGTACGCCGGTCATTCCGGCTTTCTCCAGCAGGTCAGTCAGGCCTACGGCCATAAATTTTCCCATATTGCTCCAGTTGAAAAACGCCACAAACTGCGACAGTGGAAATACCATCACAATAAATCCGGCCATGCTTTTCATCGGATCAATCAGCTGTTGCGGAATATCATCTGGCCGTTTGATCTGCTTTGTCACCACGCCATAGGTAATGCCCACCACAAAGAAGAACAGGATAATCAGCGGAACGATCCCCTTGATAAACGGTGAAGGAATGATCGTACCGGTTTTGGGATCGCGGAGCGGTGCGCCTTCCGGCACCACCAGCAGCGCCACCAGCGCGATAAAAATCAGGGCAGCGACGCCGCTCAGTTTCAGGGCACGACTCTGTAACGGTGTCAGTTTTTCCAGAGTGTCATCACGGCCATCCTGCTGCCATGCTGGCAGGCGTGGTTCGATAAATTTGTCGGTCAGCAGTCCACCGACAATGGTCAGCACAATCACCGACGTTGCCATAAAAAACCAGTTATCCACTACGCTGACGTGGACCGTGTCACTGACCGCTTTGGCGGCCTCGCTGCTGATACCGGAAAGCAGCACGTCGGTGGTGACGATCAGTAAATTGGCGGTAAAGCCGGAACCTACACCAGCGATGGCCGCCAATAGTCCGGCTATCGGATGCCGGCCCACCGCAATAAACATCAGCGCCCCCAGCGGAGGCATGACCACCAGCGCCGCATCGGAGGAGATATGGCTGAAAAAGGCGATAAACAGCACCATATAGCTGGCGTAGCGGGCGCTGACGAAAGAAGCCATTTTGTTCATCAACGCCTGTAACAATCCCACTTTTTCTGCCAGCCCGGCACCGATCATTAGCGCCAGAATCGCCCCCAGCGGCGTGAATCCGCTGAAGTTTTTGATGATATTCGGCAAAATCCACTGCATCCCGGCGACACTGAGCAAGTTTTTAACCTGAATGATCTCGCCGTTGGCAGGGTTTTTCACCGTCACATTGAGCCATGACAGCAGCGCGGTAGCGAGCATCAATACCACGATTAGCCAGACAAACAGCAAAAAAGGGTTCGGCACTTTATTGCCGATGCGTTCGATCCAGCTAAAAATCTTGCCGGAGGTTTTCCCTGTGTTGTTGAAGTCACTCATTTTTTACCCTCTGGTGATTGTGATGTTGGCTATTGTTGTCATTGTTGGGCCGGATGCTGGCCTTGCCTCGTGATGCAGCGGATAAACTTACACCAGCGGTGAGGGTTGCACCCCGGCTGGGATCGGACAGTGATAAGGCTGCCCATCGCGTGCGCGAAGAAACTCTTCACGGGCTGCCTCTGGCAGGATTCTGTCGCTTAGCAGGGCCAGCGCCGTGGCCGCAAGCGTTTTTCCGGCGAGATACATGCCTTTGTGGGCGAGGGTAGTACGGCCCTGTGCCACCAGCTGCCAGGTGTGCAACGGGGTGCCTGGGGTAAAGCAGGGGGTGAAGCACTGCGCGGTGGGGACCACCCAACTGACATCGCCCACGTCAGTGGAGCCGTACAGCATCTCATCAACGGGCGCATAGGGGGCGACTTCATCCATCAGCAGTTTGTCCCCCAGGCTGGCCACCCAGATTTTTCCCGCCTCGCCGCCGGTACGGGCCATGTTCAACTTCGCATTACGCAGGTCATCCTCGCTTAACGTCTGACGAATTTCCTGGGCGAACTGGCGTTCGCTGGCGCTGTAATCCGGCAGGCCATAATGTTGCAGGTAGCGATACATCACGCTTTCCAGCGCCCGGTTAGGCATGTAGTTTGAACAGGCCTTATCGAAACGAACGGTCAGGGTGGTGTCGGTCATCAGCGCGGCACCTTGCGCAATATTGCAAACCCGTTGATAGATTTCCTGCGCCTGATCGAGTCGTGGAGCACGCACCAGATAGAGCACTTCCGCATTGGCCTGTACCACATTGGGCGAATTGCCGCCGCTGTTGGTGATGGCATAATGCAGGCGGGCTTCCTGTACGATATGCTCACGCAGAAAGTTTGCCCCCGTGTTCATCAGGGTGACTGCATCGAGTGCGCTGCGCCCCAGATGTGGAGAATTAGCGGCGTGTGCCGCAACGCCCTTAAAATGAAAGGCGGCCTGAATGTTGGCCAGCGTGCTGGTGCTGAACATGCCGCTGAAGGATTCCGGGTGCCAGGTGAGCGCCGCATCCACATCGTCGAACAGTCCTTCGCGCACCATAAAGGTTTTGCCGGAGCCGCCTTCTTCTCCGGGGCAGCCATAAAAGCGTATCGTGCCCGCCATCCCCTGCTGTTTAAGCCAGGCTTTAACGGCAAAGGCGGCGGCGAGGGCTGCGGTGCCGAGCAGATTGTGACCGCAGCCGTGGCCATTGCCGTTTTCCACCAGCGGTTCGCGGGCCGCACAGGCGGCTTTCTGGCTGAGGCCTGCCAACGCATCAAACTCACCCAGCAGCGCGATCACCGGCTGGCCCTGGCCATAGCTGGCAATAAAGGCGGTAGCAAGATTGCCCACGCCCCGCGTCACGCTGAACCCTTCCTCCTCCAGCGCATCAGCCAGCAGCGCGGCAGAAAAGGTTTCGGCAAAGCGGGTTTCTGGCCGATCCCAGATCGCATCGCTCAGCGCGCTGAAACGGGCCTGATGTTGGTCGATATAGTCCGCCACAAAGGCGCTGAAATCTGTGCTCATCAGGCCTCCCCGAATTGCCGGATATTAAAAGCCAGCGCCGCGAGAGTTTTTACCGCCACCGCCATCACCTGTTCGTTAAAATCGAATTTCTCGTTGTGATGTCCGGCGGTTAGCTCGGTGCCGAAAATAATGTAGGACGCCTGCCCACCGCGTGCTTTCACCCGCTCCATCATGTAGGTGGCGTCCTCGGAACCCGCCGCCTGGTTTTTGCTATCCACCAACGAGGTCAGTTCGGGGATATGAGCAGCTTGCTGGCGGATATAGTCGACCCACGGCTGCGTTGGCTGGCAACTGCGGGCGGCACCCATGAGCGTCACTTCATGTTGCACACCGTACATTGTCGCCGCACCTGCCAGTACCTGTAGCGCCTGCTGACAGATATGGTCGTTAATCTCGTTGGTTGCGCCACGGGTTTCCACTTTCATCAGCGCCCGGTCTGCCACCACGTTACGCCCGGTCCCCGCCTGGAGGACGCCAACGTTGATACGTGAGCTTCCGGCGCTGTGCTGTACCAGCGAGTGCAGGGCCAGCGTTGCCTGTGCCGCTGCCAACAGGGCATTTTTTCCCTCTTCCGGGCGGGCTCCGGCATGAGCCGCCACACCACGAAAGCTGACATCCAGTTTGGTGGTGGCAAGAAAACTGTTGCTACCGCATACCAGCTCTCCAGCAGGCACGCCGGTGCCGATATGAATAGCGGTAAAAAAGTCCACATTGTCCAGTACGCCTGCCGCCACCATTGATTTTGCGCCGCGCGTGCCTTCTTCCGCCGGTTGAAAGATCAGTTTGATGGTGCCACACAGATGCGATTCGAACTGTTTCAGCACCTGTGCCAGACCGATGCCGATGGTGGTGTGTCCGTCGTGACCACAGGCGTGCATCATGCCCTCATTGCAGGAGGCAAACCCCAGCGCAAAAGGGCGGTGTTCTGCCGCCTGCATCTCCACCACGTCCAGCGCATCCATATCGACGCGGAACGCTATCACCGGTCCCGGACGACCGGTTTCCAGCGTGGCGACGATGCCGCAAAAACCGCCGGAGAAATGCCCCAGCCACTGCGGCAGTGCGCCCTGCTGAATGGCCCGCTGCTCGTGTTGCGCCAGTACTTCAGCGGAGGGCAGCCCCATGCGTGCATCGGCATCGATCACCGTTTTACCCAGCTGGAGCTGATAACCCAGCTGATGCAATTCTTCAGCCACCAGCGTGGCGGTACGGAATTCCAGCCAGCCTGATTCGGCATATTTATGCAGATCGCGGCGCCAGCTTTGCAGGCGCGGATAAATTTCCTGTACAAAATCAGCAACAGACCGAGCCATTTTCTTTTCCTCACCGTTACGGGATTAAAAATGTTGTTTTTTTCGACTGTACACACTGGCCCAGGGGGGCAGAAGATGACAATATCTTTGCTTTGATAAACTATGGTTATCATCAGTTTTGGGGATTTATGCCTGCTGCCATCAAGCTTCATCAGCTCCGCGCTTTTGTGGATGTTGCCCGCCAGGGGAGCATTCGTGCTGCCAGTCGCGCTTCCTGTCTGTCGCAGCCCGCGTTGACGAAATCGATTCAGGAACTGGAAGATGTGCTGGGTGTACGGCTGTTTATCCGCCGTCGGCAGGGCGTCACGCTGACCGTAATGGGCGACACCTTCTTTCAACATGCCTGCCTGATTCTGGAAGAGTTACGGGTTGCACAGGAAGATATTCAGCAGCGTCTGGGACTGGCGGGAGGGTCAGTTAATATCGGCGTTGGCGGCAGCGTGGCCCGCACGGTGATGCCACAGGTGATAACTCAGTTTCATCGTCAGTTTCCTAAGGTAAAAGTGCGTATTGTCGAAGGACAGCTGGTGTCGATGCTCCCTGAACTGCGTCAGGGAGAGCTGGATTTCACCATCAACACCTATTATCAGAGTCATCTGGATAACGAACTGAACTATGAAAAGCTGATGGAACGTGAGTACCGGGTGGTAGTTCGCAAGGGACACCCGTTGCAGCATGTTACTTCACTGGCGGCCTTGCAGCACTGCGACTGGACGATGCCCACGCCGAAAGGCAGCTATTACCGTCTGCTGCACGATCTGTTCACTGATATGGGGATAGCGCCGTCAGTCAGTGTGACCTGTGAAACCTTTATGGCCTGTGTCAGTCTGGTGGCACAGAGTGACTTTGTCAGCATTTTGTCGCAGGATGTGATTGCCGATCCGCTGCATGGCAACCAGCTGGTGGCGTTGAATTTGCAGGACAGAATGCCCAAAGCCACGTTTTATTTAATCCAGCGTAAGGACACCACGCTGACGCCGATGGGGGCCCATCTGGCGCGGCTGTTTCGTATGCACTGCCGTGGCATTAAATTTCCTCTCAGTGAGGCCAGTCTACAGGTTACAGATGAATAATCATGCTGTTAAAGTGCAGCTTATATCAGTGAGATATTCGCGGGCAGATCCTTTGTCTGTCTGCAATAACCAGCGGGAGTCAGTCTTATGCAAGAGCAGTCGGTATCTTTGGTGCGGTATCAGCCGCGCTTTCAGTCTGGCGTGGTGGCGTTGATCCTGCCGATCCAGAATGAAGAATTTTCTATTGATATCACTGCGGCACAGCAGCCGGATCTCAGTGATATCGCAGGATTTTATCAGACGGGTAAGGGTGATTTCTGGCTGGCCGTGGCGGGTGACAATGTGGTGGGCTGCATTGGGCTGAAGGATATCGGCAATCAGCAGGCGGCGTTGCGCAAGATGTTTGTTGCACAGGACTGGCGGGGAAGAGAAAAGGGCATTGCTAACGCGTTGCTGAGCATATTGCTGGAACACGCAGCGCACCGGCAGCTACATGATATTTACCTGGGCACCACCAGTAAATTTCTTGCGGCGCACCGTTTCTATGAAAAGAACGGTTTCCGCGAAGTCGGACGTGACACATTACCGGGAAGTTTTCCGGTAATGAAGGTGGACAGCAAATTTTACCGGCTGGCCCTGCGCTAAGAACGGGATCGTGGTCAGTGAGTTATCAGATGCTATTTATCCACTTATACAAATTATCATCTGTTCGTCGGGCCGGGACGGTTGGCGCTGTAGTGGGGTAGGTTGTTGCCGCACTTTATCTGTTTGTATTTAACATTAGCCGGGCATTTTCCATCACGTCTCAGCAGGACCAGCGTATGCCCGCATGTTGGTTTTTTCTCCCTATTGCTCATGCGCGAGCGGCCAGTGTCTCAGGTGGTTAAGGTTTTCCTGGGAAAGCGCTAAGCGGCCTTTGTATTACAGTAGTTGGAGAGATAAAAACCGACAGTCAGCCCTGTTCTGTCAACTGACCTGAACAGATCGGCCTGTGACCATGCATTTGCACACAGATTTCATCACGATGATATCAGCAGAGTTTGGAAGCATCTCGCCAGTACCTGGAGGGATGTTTCTCCATAATCTCGCTCCTGAAAGTGGGGATTATGAGCGCCTCAAAGGTTCCCTGTGCGGCGATCTTTGTAATGGCGCCCGAATAATCTCTCCAGGGCGAATATCAACCAGGTTCAATGACCGTTAATTTTCCCGCGCGCCAGCGCGTCAACGCTATTGCCATTGACGTCGGTTGCGTGCATATCGGCACCTTTCGCCTTGAGTTGTTTTAACAACGCATGCTGTTGGAACAATGCGGCGTACATGGCCGCCGTTTGCCCGGCATTGTTACGCGTATCTGGATTGCACTTTGCGGCGATAAGCCGGCGGGCAATCTTCAGTTCGCCTTTAAAAATCGCGCCCATCAGCGCGGTATTGCCGTGCTTATCACGCAGGCAGGGGTCGGCTCCGGCGTTCAGCAGGTGTTCCACCGCCGTTTGATGGCCATGGTAGGCGGCCAGGATCACCGCGGTATAGCCGTGTTCATCCTGCGCGTTAAGATCGTATCTGGCGGCGATAAAACTATCGATCATGCTGCCATCGCCAGCCCTCGCCGCATCCCACAGATAATTGTTAAGCTGTTGTTTAATCTGTTGCTGGTTGACGTCATTCTGCGCCTGAACGGCCCACACCGGTGCGGCCAACAGGCAAAACAGGAGATAAAGCGTTTTCATCGCGTTTTCCTCATCAGCATATCAGGCAACCCGCACCGGGGGTGCGGGCGCGTACCGGTTACATCAGTCGGAAAGCTTATCCGCCAGTTTCTGTACCCTGGCCAGATCCCCTTTTGCCACCCTGGTCAGACGCGTGCCGTACTCCTTATCTGCCTTGTAGAACCAGGACAGCATGATGTTTTTGCTTTCCGTATCGGTATCGGCCAGCGATGTCCCCAGGCTATGTACCAAATCGTCCTGCTCTTTTTTGCTGTAAGAACGGTACAGCTCGCCGGCCTGCTTAAAGTTCTGCTCGCGCTGGATTTTGCTTTGCTGCGTGGTGCCTTCCAGCGGCGTATGGCTGTAGCGGGCGGAGGCCAGCTCTTCACGCGGCCACAGGCGGCTTGGCTGGTAATTGACCCCCTTATCCTGCGTGTGGCTGCTATTGAGGCTGCCATCCTGGTTGCCGTTATTAACCGGGCTGTGTGGACGGTTAATCGGCAGGCTTAGTCCGTTGGCCCCAATACGGTAGAGCTGCGTATCGGCATAGGCGAACAGACGACCCTGAAGCAGCTTATCTTCCGACGGTTCAATTCCCGGCACCAGGTTGGAAGGAGCCATCGCCACCTGCTCGGTTTCCTGGAATACGTTATCCGGGTTTTTATTCAGCACCATCTGGCCAATTTTACGCTCCGGTACGTTTGGCCAGATTTTGGTGGCATCCAGAGGATCAAAATCAAACGTCTTCAGATCCTCCGGCTTCAGCACCTGGATGTAGAGATCCCATTTGGGGTAATCGCCACGATCGATCGCCGCCACCAAATCGTGTGTCATGTGGCTGTAGTCTTTGCCCTGTACCTGCTCAACCTGCTGTGGGTCGAGGTTTTTAATCCCCTGCAGCGTTTTCCAGTGGAACTTGACGTAATGCACTTCACCCTTGCTGTTGACCAGCTTATAGGCATGAACGCCATTACCATCCATGTTGCGGTAGGAAGCCGGTGTTCCTTCGTTGGAGTAAAGCAGTGTCAGGGTACGGGTTGATTCCGGCACATGAGAAAAGAAATCGAAGCGACGTGAATCATTATCCAGGTTGGTGCGGGGATCCGGCTTGAATGCGTGCACCATGTCCGGGAACTTGATGGCATCGCGAATGAAGAACGTGGGGAAGTTATTGCCGACCAGATCCCAGTTGCCATCGGTGGTATAGAACTTGGTGGCGAATCCGCGCGGATCGCGCAGCGTTTCCGGTGAGTGGTTACCGTGTACCACACTGGAGAAACGAACGAATACCGGGGTCTTGCTGCCAACGGTAAACACTTTCGCGATGGTCAGGTCGGAAATATCTGCCGTCGCGGTGAACTCACCGTGTGCCCCGGTGCCGCGGGCATGTACCACGCGCTCAGGGATGCGCTCGCGATCGAAACGCTGCAACTTTTGCAGCAGTTGCACATCCTGTAACAGCACCGGGCCGTTGGCACCGGCAGTTTGCGAGTTTTGGTTATCACCCACTGGTGCGCCATTATCGCGGGTTAAGGTCTCTGCCATCGTCATCTGGCTAATGGTCAGCGAGACTATAGCAAGCAGGAGTTTTTTCCGGTTATTGAATCCGCCGGTGATATGGTCATTGCTCATCACACTATCCTCATCGGTTATTGGGGTAAAACGTATTTCCGCAGAGTCGCTTGTGTCAGCAGCCTGTTTTTTACGGCACAAAGGCACAGATTAAGGAAAGCCGCCTGTTAGCGGATGATTCGTCGACGAGCGATGCCATCTGCTAAAAAACGCAAAAGACATCGCTGCTTCACGCACGACGTGAAATCACCGAAAACTTTCAGGACACTTATTATTTTTGCTGTGAAGGATCTTATCGATCGTTTTGCTTATCGGGGCTTGTTATTCCCCACCTCAATCTGCTGGTGGGTGCCGCTCTGGCTTTTTCTGCGTTGGATGATACAGGCTATCTGCCTGAAATCACACATACCTTACATGGAATTGCGCTGAGTAGAGAGCCAATGTCAACTATCAAATTAATAGGTGAAATGTTACTACCGTGTGAAAAAGGTAAAGGCGGAGAAGCGGCAACAGGCCACGCTGAACCATAAGAGGTGTAGCACTGTTTCCTTCATTTTGAGATGGTTAGGTGTAAACCAGCTGTGCAGAGAGACTCTTTTGGCATCACTGGTTTCTGATGAAAAAGTGACATGCGTATCTGATTAAAAAAATCTGGCGTACAAGAGGAGATGAAAAATAACGAAGGCGCCGGGTGCCATCTCCGTTGGGTTAATCACCGGAGTTTCGCTGGTGCTTTTCCAGCCGGGCAAAATGCCCCTGCATATCATCCATCTGCCGCAGGCCGGTGGCTGGACTACCGGGTATACCCTACGCAGAGTACCTGTTTCTTTCACTAAGAGGGAATTTTGTGGCAAATGGTGGGGGTGTTTAAAGCGAAACGCCGCGGTTCATGAGGTGACTGCCTGAACTGAGCACATCCAGCGGATATTTGTATTCAGTCTCCGGGAGAGTGAGGCGGAATAAAGCGGCGGTATTTGCAGGGCGGGATACTCCGCCCTGCTGTCGGTTACGACTGCGGGTGGCTGTCGCTACTCATCTTCATCAGATCTTTATCCACAAAGAACAGCGCTTCACCGCTGTTGCCTACCAGCGCCAGTTTATCCAGCACGGATTTGAACAGCTTCTCTTCTTCATGCTGCTCAGCCACGTACCATTGCAGGAAATTAAAGGTGGAATAATCCTGTGTGGTGATTGCTGCATGGGCCAGCTCATTAATTTTGCTGGTGATCAGTTTTTCGTGATCGTAAGCCTGCTGCAGCACCTCATTCAGCGAGTTAAACGCGATTGGCGGCGCGGCGATCGCGCCAAGTACCGGCATGGCACCGGTATCGCTCAGGTAGTTAAACAGGCGCTGCATATGCTGCATCTCTTCAGCAGAATGCTCACGCATGAAGGCGGCAGCGCCTTCAAACCCTTTATCAGTACACCAGGCGCTCATCTGCAAATAAAGATTGGCAGAAAAGAATTCCAGATTTAACTGATCGTTCAGTTTGGCGGTCATTTCGCTGGTCAGCATAGCGGCTCCATATTTTTACGGTGAATTTTAATAATGGTATAATTGCGCGCATTATGCACGGTAGAGTGCAAAATAAAAACCGTTAGTTGATTTTTTTATCCTGATTTATTTATTTCTAATGTAATGAAAGATAAGTGATAATTATTCCCCCGGTAATTCCAATCATTCCATTTTTTAAATGGTTTTGATAACCATTCTTATTATTAATCCGTATTAAATTAATGTGCCTGGATCGGGCTATATCTGCACAGGGATATTTATTTTCTCCGGGCCATGAAATTGGTATTTAATGATATTTTTATCATCTGTCGCGGAAAGATTTTACCGTTGTGGGCCGCTGCATAATTGTCTGCCGCCTGCCGCCTGCCGCCTGCCGCCTGCCGCCTGTCGCCTGTCGCCTGTCGCCTGCCGCTGGCTAATCTGCCACCGCAGGTGGGGTTATCTTTGTCCAGCGCAGTGGCATTACTGCCGCAGCCACTCAGCGTCAGTAATGCCACTGCGCCCGGCCACCCGTCACCCGACGACTACAGTCGCTGGAAAAATTACTCGGACTCAAGCTGATGCAGCGTACCACCTATGTGATGAAACTCACCGAAGACGGGGAACGTTGAGGGCGCTGCTGGAGAGCTGGCAGGCGATTGAGGACGATCCGCGTGGGACCACAGAAGATCCTGGGGATCTGTTGCGGGTATTGGTCCCCCATGCATTTGGCCAGGTCAAATGATCGCGCCGCTACAGCGTTATTTGCAAAGCTACCCGCAAATGTCCCTGGAATAGATGCGCAGCGATCGACGGCCCGATTTTATTGCAGGGGGCGGTGCATAGTGGAGCACTAACCGATCCTTCCGTGGTGGCGGTACTGGTGGCCGAGGTTCCGCGTATTGTGGTGGCTTGCGTGGATTTATTCCCGTTACGCAACGCCCGTGACCATCCGGCAGCACTCGCCGATCTGCCCTGGGTCGCGTTCAGCACCTTTTACCGCCATCAGCTGATGCTGCACAGTGACCACGGCGAGACAGAGCAGATCGATATTCGCCCACGATTATTTACCGACAGTCTTTATGCCTTCCGTCACAGTGTGCTACAGGGGGCGGGAGTGGCGTCGAAATGGGTGGTAGCTGACGATATTGCCAGCGGGCGGCTGCTGCACCTTTGTTCCCAATGGCGTGCAGAGCCGCTGCCTGTTTATCTGGTCTGTCCCTGGGCCGATATTATCCTGCCAAACTGCGTAAATTTCTGGCGCTGATGTGGCAGGTTTTACCGGTTATCTGCGGTACTCAGGCCCCGACGAGGTAGCTGATGTTAAGGTTTAAAACGTTTCCCAGTTGCTTTCCTCTGCCGCCTGCGCCTTCGGTGGTGAAGGCAGGCGCCTCGGGGGAGGCATGGCTGCTGCAGATGGTACCGGGGTATTTTGCAGTTGGTTCAACCGCGCTGCCTGTCCGTCTGTTTTGAATGCTGCAACCGCCTGTGAAAGACGGCTGGCCTGCTGTTCCAGTAAAGCGGCGCCGGCCGCAGACTCCTGCACCAGCGCGGCATTTTGCTGTGTAACGCGATCCATCTCGGTAACGGCATGACCAATCTGATCGATACCCCGGCTCTGTTCATCAGAGGCGGAAGCAATTTCCCCCATAATATCGGTGACGCGCATGACGGCGGCGACGATATCGTGCATGGTTTCACCGGCGACAGTCACCTGCTGAGATCCGGCGTCGACCCGGTTGACCGATGCTTCAATCAGGGTTTTGATCTCTTTCGCTGCCTGTGCGCTGCGCTGGGCGAGATTGCGTACTTCACCGGCCACTACGGCAAAACCGCGTCCCTGTTCACCGGCGCGGGCAGCTTCCACCGCCGCGTTCAGCGCAAGAATATTGGTCTGGAAGGCAATGCCGTCTATTACGCTGATAATATCGGCTATTTTCTGTGAACTTCCCGCAATTTCACTCATGGTTTTCACCACGCCATCCACCACCTGACCCCCTTTTTCGGCGGTTTCGGAGGCGCTTTTCGCCAGCTGTGAAGCCTGGCGGGCATTTTCGGCGTTCTGTTTCACGGTGGCGGTCAGCTGTTCCATACTGGCGGCGGTCTGCTCAAGGGAGGCTGCCTGCTGCTCCGTCCTGGCAGAAAGATCGTTATTCCCCTGGGAAATGTCGTTGGCACCACTATAAATAGCCCCGGCACTGTCGCGCACATGGCCGACGGTATCGCGCAATGACTGTTGCATCATGGTGAGATGTGCTGCGAGCAGTCCCATCTCGCTGCGCCCCTCCACTTGCAGTTGGCCGGAAAGATCGCCACCGGCGATGCCCTTAATGTGGGTTGTCACCTGGTTCAGCGGGGCCAGCAGCACGGTTCTGATCACCACCCAGATCGCCAGTACCAGCAGTACCAGTACCAGTAGCACGGTGGCCAGCGTCCATGTCATATGGCTGTAGCTGTGTTGATTCTGCTCCATTCCGCCCGCCAACAGCACATCGTTTTGAGCACACCATTGCCTGTAAATGTCATCCATCATTTCCTGGGCTTTTTGCGTATCCAGATTGCTGTAGGCGTCATAATTATTTGCCCGCAGGTACTGGACTGACATCGATAGCGTATCTGACAGCTGCTGGAAATCGCTGGCAACCTGTGTCGCCAGCTCAGGACTTTGCCCGCTAACGGCGGGAGAATTTTTATAAAGGGCAAAATGATCCGCGGCCACCGTCAGTGAAGCAGAAGCATCAGTGAGCAGTTTGGCGATGGCTGCCTGTGCCGCCGGATCGGTTTGCTTTTTCAGTATGCGGATAGCGACCCGGTTGATAATAACCCGGGTCTTGAGCAGCGTTTGCCAGCTGTGACTGAGTTGCCCCTGCTGGTAATTGAGCACGTTAGCGTGAATGAAATTATTTTTATCCTGGCTAATGGCTTTAAAAGAGAGGGCGCTGGAGATCAACAGCAGTCCGCTAAATACCACCAGCATGATAATTATGCTGGTAACGACCTTTATATTTTTAATCATGCTATGTACTCAGTTGTGGTGGATGACTGCTTAACTGGTTAT
Organism: Erwinia psidii; assembly: GCF_003846135.1. GTDB lineage: Bacteria > Pseudomonadota > Gammaproteobacteria > Enterobacterales > Enterobacteriaceae > Erwinia > Erwinia psidii. The sequence continues at coordinate 144,951 of NZ_RHHM01000006.1, read as the reverse complement.
CGGATCGATAGCATCAGAACTTTATCTCTTACGCAGCAAAATAACGTCACGATAAGCGAAGGGCACGGTTAAAAAGGAATGAGGTTCAGTGAACAGGCGGTGCTGGCTGATTATTCAGATACCACCAGCGATGGGTTTTGCTTAATGTCAGCTGTAGCGCATTAAGCGTATCCACGGTCATCTGCTAATAAATCGCCGGGGTCAGAGATGCCAGGTTCAGCTGCTGATGCTGCCAGTGTCCGACACACTGTGCCGGACCGCAGGGGCTGAGTGGATAGCGTCGCCTGCTGCAGAAGGATTTTTTTGCCAGTTCTGCCGTGGCAATCCGGCGACGTCACCCAGTGGTTCAGGCACGCTGATGCCGTCGAAATCGGAGCCGAAGCCCACGCCATCTTCTCCCGGTTTCTCCAGCAAATGGTCCAGATGACGGACTATTTCACCAGGCGGCGCATCACTGTCGCGTTTGCCGTCGGCACGCAGAAACGCGTTACCGAAGTTAACCCCGACAAAACTCCCGCTGGCGGCCAGTTGATCATCGGTGAGATTGCGTGGCTGATTGCACAGAGCATGGACATTCGAGTGGCTGGCCACCAGCGGCGCTGCCAGAACGCTTTTTCATTCATATGTTCGTGGTGTTGTTGTCGCTATCGACAAAGACGTCGTTTGGGAAAGGTCGATCAGCAGCCGTTGCTGATTGCGTACCCGCAGCAGATTCAGACCGGCTTGCGTCAGTCCGTCGCCACTGCCCGGCGAGCCGGGAAAATTGCCGGTTACGCGGTAGCTAAAGGCATTTGGCAGATTTCACAGTGGCCCGGTACTGGCCAGCCCGGCGGCAACCCAACCGTCGGGCTGGCTGTATCCGACATCCAGTGCTTCCGCGCCCTCAATGTACAGCACCATTGCCAGCAGATCCTGTTCTGTGCACTGTTCGATCTCACCGGTAGTGCGGCAGACGCGGGCTTGCCCTTGCGATCGTTCTGCCACGTTATGCAGCAGGGCGATCTGTGCCTCGGTAATGGCCAGCGCGCTGTATTGCCGTTCATCGTAATCCGGCTGAAGTTGCTTAACATACTGTACGGGTGGCACAAACACGGCAAATAACTCCCCGGCAAAGCCGCCCTGGCGGATACGGGTCATATCAAGATGGTCGTCCAGAGAGCCGTGAAGAAAATCGTCTGTCGGATTGTCGGATTGTCGGACTGGCTTAGCCACAGCCGCAACAACAAATCGTTGTGGCCATCAAAGATGGGTTGGCGAAAAGCGTCAGGGGAACCGGTCATGATAAATTATCAAATCAGGCCTGTTGTTATCAGGCGACGTATGCAATGTTAAATAAAGGATGCATTGAAATTCCCCACGTCTGCCTGGCCAAAATGTGCTGTGCAGGATAAATAACATGAAGGAGCCCTCTGATGTCCCGACTGACTGCGAAAGACTTCTCTCCTGAATTGCTCGAAATCTATGACTATTACGTGCACGGCAAAATCAATAAACGCGAGTTTCTTTCGCTGGCCGGAAAATTCGCGGTGGGGGGACTGACGGCGGCGGCCCTGCTGACCTCGCTCACCCCCAATTACGCGCTGGCACAGCAGGTGGAATTTACCGATCCGGGTATCCTGCCGGAATATATCCATTACCCTTCGCCACACGGCAACCAGACGGTACGTGGCTACCTGGTGCGTCCGGCCAAAGCGAACGGCAAGCTTCCGGCGGTAGTGGTGGTTCATGAAAACCGTGGGCTGAATCCCTATATTGAAGACGTGGCGCGGCGGGTGGCGAAAGCCGGATTTATTGCGCTGGCACCGGATGGTCTGAGTGCGATGGGCGGTTATCCCGGTAATGATGAAAAAGGGCGTGAGTTACAACAGCAGATCGATCCCACCAAACTGATGAACGACTTTTTTGCCGCGATTGAGTTTCTGATGCAGGATGCACGCACCACCGGCAAAGTGGGCATTACCGGTTTTTGCTACGGCGGTGGCGTGGCGAATGCGGCCGCGGTGGCTTACCCGGAGCTGGCCTGTGCGGTGCCGTTTTATGGTCGCCAGCCTGCGGCGAAGGATGTTGAACGGATCAAAGCCCCGCTGCTGTTGCATTACGCCGGACTGGACACGCGTATTAATGAGGGCTGGCCCGCATATGAGGCGGCACTGAAAGCCGGTAATAAAGTCTATGAGGCGCACATCTACCCGGAAGTGAACCACGGTTTTCATAATGATTCGACGCCGCGCTATGACAAGTCTGCCGCTGACCTTGCCTGGCAACGGACGCTGGGGTGGTTCAATAAATATCTGGTTTAAAAATAATAAAGCGATTACGTCATCATCGTGTCGGGCACTCCGCAGTGCTGCTTTTATGCCAGAGCCACCGACTGAGGTGGCCGTCATCTGTCCATTTGCATCATGAGGCTCGCCTATCGTCGCCTGATACGCCTCTTTGTCCCCTGGCTCGTCCCGCGGTTTGCACCGCGTTTGCCAGAATGGGTTACCATGCCGGGTGGGAACATATGCAAAGCGACAGCTCTGCATTTGCCAGAGTGCATCAGTCGCGAGCATGGCCAGTGTGCTCATCTTCGAAAAAGGGGCTTAGGGTCAGTTTGTAAAATGACGGCGGTAAGCCGATCTGCGTGCTAACGTTACCGTTGTGCTGTCCGATGCATAAGGGCGCTAAACGGTCACCCGGACTGCGGGTGGTATTACAATCAGATGACCGCGATTTAATGAGGGTTAAAATGCCATTAACTACGCCCAATAATCATTAAGTCGCACAAATATAGTGCCGTAAAATACTTTACCGGATATTGTTATTTTCCTCGCTAATATTTACCTCAGTATCTGCGTCCGCTGTCGTAATCATTGAAAATAAATCACGTTGACGATGACAGTGCAGCGGCCCTAATCTGAACGACGAAGACACGTCCCGTGCCTTGTGCGGAAAATGACGTGGACACATAACCACCGGGAATATCATGTTATCGACAAATCGAACTCAGGCAAAAAATCAGCAGGCGCGGCAGGTTTATCTTGACCGAATATGGCGTCAGGCCGATCTGTTAATGCTGTTTATTTGTTGGGGCTTGCTGCTTATTGCCGTAGCGATTGGCTGGTTTAACGATGAGATTAAACTGGCACTGATTGCCGGCGCGATGTTAACCATCAGTGCGACGGTGATCAGGGCATTGCTGTCGGGAAGGTTGTTTACCCGACTCTGGTTTGCTTTCGTACTGATCGCCTACTCCGGGTTGATTATCCAGCTGGGTGATGGCGATACGGAATACCATTTTTCTATTTTTGTACTGCTTTCAGCGTTGCTGGCCTACCGCGATTACCGCCCTTTGCTGATGGGCGCGGTAACGGCAGCGGTTCACCATGTGCTGTTTAATTATTTACAGGAGCAGGGGCTGTGGGATGTGGTGGTGTTTATGCATCCCGGTTTTCATATGGTGGTATTTCATGCGCTGTTTGTGGTGGCGCAGGCTGCTATTCTCATTGCCATTGCCCTGAATATGGCGGCAGATGCCCGTTCAGCCAGTGAGATAGCGTATCTGGCGTCCTGGATCACCCGCGAGCCGGGTAAACTGACCCTGACACAGGATGAAAAGGCGACGGAAACGGCCTTCGGTAAAACCTTTAACAACACATTGGGTACGATGGGCAACACCTTGTGCCAGGTCAGCGATGGCGTAGGCGAATTGCTCACTGCGTCGCAGAGCATTTTGCAGCGTAATGCTGCACTGTCATCGCGAACCGATGAGCAGGCGTCATCGTTAGCCAGCGCAGCCAGCGAAATGGAACAGATGAATTCGGCGGCGATGCTGGCCAGCCAAAAGGCGCAGGAAGTGCGTGATCTGGCGGCCAGTACCAATAAGGTGGCACTGAAAGGCGGCGAGAAAATTGACGATGCCGTGGAGTCAATGGTGCAAATTGGTGAGGAATCACGTCGGATAAATGCCGCGCTTGAGCTGATCGACAGCATTGCTTTTCAGACTAACATTCTGTCGCTGAATGCCTCGGTAGAGGCAGCCAGCGCGGGTGTCCACGGTAAAGGTTTCGCCGTGGTGGCCTCAGAAGTACGCACTCTGGCTTTGCGTTGTGAAGGGGCGGCGAAAGAGATCCACCAGTTGATCGGTGCCTCGGCGGAGTGTACCCGTAGCGGTTCACAGCAGGTTGTACAGGCCGGACATACCATGCGCGAGATTATTGCCAGTATTGAGGGACTGACGCAGCTGGTGAATGAGTTGTCCGACATGAGTGAGCAGCAGTGCAGCAGTATCACCCGGATGCGTGACAGCATCGCCAGTATCGATCGCAGCGTGCAGGATAATGTCAGCCACGTCAGCGAGACAGTGCAGGTAGCTCAACAGCAGCAACAGCAGGCGGATGCCCTGAAACAGGCGATTGGCGTATTCAGGTTTGCCTGACGGTGAAGCAGGCCCGGAGACCCGTCTGCACAACAGGCCGCAGACGGGAAATACGCGGATAAGACGATGCGCAGCAGCGTCAGATCGCTGTCCAGCGGTAGCCGTCTGGCACTTTGCTGAGCCGACCTACCGCACTGTCGTTAAAATGTACGCTAAACAGCGTGGCATTGTGGCTGGTGGCATAATCCAGTAACCACATCCGTGAGCGCCGCGCGGCGTCTTTATCAAGGCAAAATACGGAGACCAGATCCGGGTTAGCTACCTGCAACTGACTGTGCATCACATCACCGGTAAACAGCGCCATCTCTCCTGCGGATTCAAACGCAATACTCATATGACAGGCGCTGTGGCCGTGGGTAGGCAAAAAGTGGATACCCGGCAGGATCTCACCCCCGCTTCCTGCTATGGTCTGCACTTTGCCAGCCTCAATCAGTGGTTGCACGCTGTCGGCAAAAATCACTTCCTGTGACGCGGCAGCCGGTGTCTGATGCCAGTCAATTTCTTCCTGTGCAATGATCCATCTGGCATTCGGAAAGGTCGGCACCCATTGTGTCCCATCCCAACGGGTGTTCCAGCCAACATGGTCAATGTGCAAATGCGTGTGTAAAACGTAATCGATGTCTTCCGGGCGCAAGCCGGTGGCAAGAAAGTTCTCCATCCATGGGCTGTTCAGCCGGTCAAACAGTGGACTGGAAGGACGAGACTTATCATTACCCGATGCAGTATCAATCAGAAATCGGCCCTGCGGTGACTCCACCAGCCAGCTGTGGACGCTTAACTTCAGCGGGCTCTGTAGCGTCATCCCGGATGAAAACGTTGTGAGATGTTGCTCAGTCACCTCAGGAAACAGCGCCTCTGCGGGTAGGCTGATCCACTGTTCAAACAGTTTAGTGATGCGCAGTTCGCCAACACTCCAGCTTTGCATTTTGGTCATATCAGTCCTTATTGGATTGTGGAAAGGAACCTGGAGAATTTTGTCACTGTTGCTCAGTCAAATAACAGCCGTAGAAATTGAGATATTCAGCAGATTTAAAATCCGTCACTGCAGACGTACTTTAAACTATAGTACCAACAGGCATCCCTTGTGCTGAGGTGGTTATTGCCGGGGGAATTACAGCCTGCCAGGTATTTATTGCCCATGGCACAGGGGCACGGTAAAGAATCAACCGACTTATTTCTTTGGAGAAAAAGTTACTATCTTTATTGTTAAAAGGCCGATAGCCATAGTGACCGAAAGAATACCCATGTTTGACGGTATGTTCACGTTCATTGTTCCGGTTGTCAGTCCGCTCAGGTTTACCGCATGGCCAGACCCCTGAAGGTCATGACAGATTTCGCGGCCGTGGCTGCCAGCGCGTATTTCAGCTCACTTACGCTTAACAAACGCAACAAAACCGGCGGTAAACTGATCCGAACGCCTGTCCACCAAGCTGCCGGGACCTGGTGGCACAACGCATGCCATTGACCAGTGACGGTCGGGTAGCGGCAGCCGGGACCTTTATCGAAAAACACCTGTTCTGTTAACCGTATGCATTACCCAGCGGTAGCCAATTGATGCTGTCCTGCTGGCTAAAGGAGCAGCTTACACATCCATTCAGGAGCCTGCATTCCTGGTCCGGCGTTCAGTACACAAGAAATGCTGCCATCCAACGTGAAACAGTCCGGGGAAGTTGACTGGTCCGTTCATCAGTGCGTTAAGGTTTATCAATGTGTCCTAAATCGCGATCAGGGAAGCAGACATTGCGTACTCGCTGTTTCAGTTCCTTCACATCAGGAAAACCGCCATCTGTTTTACGGTCCCAAATCAGCACTCCGTCAATCGCTATCTGATAAATGCCGCCGCTGCCGGGGATCAGCGTGACGGCAGCCAGATCGGTGCTGAAAGTATGCAGCAGCTCTTGCGCCATCCAGCCAGCGCGCAGCAGCCAGTTACATTGTGAACAGTAGTGAATGGTGATGGTCGGCGGTGTTTTCATAAGGTGTATTCCGGGAGTGATTGATTCATCATCTTGCGGTGGAAACATACTGTCAACATCTGTTCTTTTTTGAATTGCGAATAAATCTCAGTATGAGTTGATAAGCTTAATCATTATCATTATCATTATCATTTGTTGTTTTGGTCAGGGATCGACATTTATAAGGCGCAGCAAGCGCACGCTCTTTTTGCGGATTTTACGCCTGTGGCAGCAATGTATGAGTCGATACTAATAAAGAATAAAGGCTTACTAAAATGCGTAAACTTATTTCCTCAAAGGGAATTGTCCAGACGTCTGTATTGTGCAGTGCGCTGGTCACCTCTTGCTATTCCATCGGGGCAGAAAACACCACCAGCAATACTGCCGACACTGCTACCTTGCTTCAGGCTGCCAATTCCTCTGGTAAATCACAGGCCGTTTCAACTCACACTAATGCCGCTGAACCTCAGATGGTTGTAACCGCGCCGCGGTTGAAAAAAGAAGCGGGCAGTAAGACCACCGTCAGTGCAGAAGAGATGCAAAAAAAAGGTACCAACGATTTTGGTTCCGTAATGCGTTATGAGCCGTTAATCGCTGCCACTGGCAGCAGTGGCGGATCTTCAGCGGGCAAGAGCGGCTTTGACCGCAGCGGCTATACTGGCTACAACATTCGTGGCCTGGAAAGCAACCGTGTCGGGCTGGATGTGGATGGCATCCCACAGCCAGAGGCAACCGGCCGCAGCTATGTTAGTCGCGTTGGTGTGAATACCTTTGGTATCGGACGCGACTACATCGATCCCTACATCTATGGTCAGGTGGACATTGAATCCGGTGCCACCTCCACGGCAAAGGCTAACAACGCCATTGGTGGCGCGGTCTCCTTTGTACCTAAATCAGCGGACGACTATCTCTCACCCTATAAACAGACTTACTTTGGCTACCAGTCCGATTATGATTCCTCCAACCGCAGTTGGCACAATGGCATTACCGCCGCCGCCGGTGATGAAACCCTGCGTGGCGTATTTGTTTACAGTCGCCGCGATGGTCAGCAAACCCGCAATAATAGCGGCACCATTGCCGCGTATCCGGCAAACTGGCACTCCAATGCGTTGATGGCCTCTGGTATCTGGCAGCCGAACGATGAGCACAAGCTGACCGGCACCGTCGATTATTACGACAAAACCAATCATACGCATTATGATTCGTGGAACACGGCAGGCAGCGCCATCTGGGGTACTGCACAGCAGCAGAGCAATACGCGTCGCTGGGGTGTCAGCCTGAAAGATGAGTGGACGCCTGCCAACGCCTTTATTGACAGCCTGACGTCACGTGTTTACTACCAGCAGACGCAGGCCCATGACAATACCTGGATGCCCTCCAGTGCCACAGCAATGCAGCGCGTCTGGTCAGATTATGACGTTGATACCTATGGATTTGAAACGCAGCTGGCTAAATCACTTGGACGGCATGAGCTGAGTGGCGGTCTGAATGGTAGCATCAATAAGACCACACGCCCGTTTCGTCAGGAGCCAGCAGCCAGTCAGTACAGCGTGATCATGCAGCCGGAAGCGGACAGCCGCAGCTATGCGCTTGGCGGCTATCTGCAGGATAAAATCCACTTTGACCTTAGCGGCCATGATTTCAGTATTGTACCCGGTGTGCGTGTGGCGCATCAGACCACCAAACCACAGAACCTCAGTAGTCTGACGGCCGGCAGCAGCGTGCTGACTGAATCTCAGTTGCAAACCCTGTACGGCAAAGACAATTCAGATACGCAGGTACTGCCTTCTCTTAGCTTTAATTACGATATCACGCCGCAGCTAATGACTTATCTGATGTACAAGCGTGGCGCACAGTTCCCGAACGCCAGTCAGCTGTATGGCTCATGGAACCTTGGTTCCAGCTATGCTGGCCGACAGCAGTATGCGCTGATTGGTAATACCGATCTGAAAACTGAAACCAGCAACAACGTTGAGTGGGGGCTGAAAGGTCAGGCCGTAGAAGGGGTGACGCTGAATGCGGCGATGTTCTATAACACCTATGAAAACTTTATTGCCTACACCCGTTACACCCGTTCAGCCAACCCCGGTATGTTCAGCAACGTGCCGTCAAATATCTACACTATCTATCAGGCTGAGAACCGCGATAAAGCCTATATCTATGGTGGTCAGGTGAGTACCAAAGTGAACTTTGGCACCTGGTATGAAGAGGTCAACGGACTGAGCGCCACCTTTGCATTGGGCTACAGCGAAGGCAAGTCCAAATCAAGCTACTCCGGCGATCGCTATGTCGACCTTGACAGCGTGGCACCGGTGAAAGCCATTGTTGGTATGGCCTGGGATGATCCGGCGAAGCGTTATGGTGCCGCCGTCACCGCGACCTTCGTCAAAGGTAAGCGTGCCACCGATACGAATCGTGAATCCTACGCCAACAGCGGTAGTGCGCTGACTGATTCAGACAGTGAGTATATGCGTGTGCCGGGTTATGGTCTGGTGGATATGACCGCCTACTGGCAGGTGGCGAAGCACGTCAGAGTTAACGGGGGCATTTATAACCTGACTGACCGTAAATACTGGGATTACCTCAGTAGCCGCAATCTCACCGAAACCACCAGCCAGGATGCGTATGATAAAGCGCTGGCGGTGATGCCAGGTCGTACCTTCCAGCTGGGTATGAACGTCGATTTCTGATCGTAATACAGATTTACTTATCACCTGTTGCCCTGCATGTATTTGCAGGGCATCTGTATGGGAGCAAATGGAAATGAACACTCTTTTTAAACGTTATCAGGATATTAAGGCAGAACAGCCAAAAAAATATGCCCGTGATCTGGCCAGTATGCTTGGCGTCAGTGAGGCAGAACTGACCGAAGCCCGCACTCAGGACGATGCCATCGCGCTGCGGCCGGACTTCACCGCGCTGCTACCGGCGCTGGAAGCGGTGGGAGAAACCAAATCTATCACCCGTAATGCCTGGGCTGTCCATGAGCAGGTGGGACGTTATGAGAATCTGCGGCTGGGCAATCATGCGGCGCTAATCCTTAACCCGCGTGCGCTGGACCTGCGTTTTTTTCCAACGAAATGGAAAAGCGCTTTTGCTTTGCAGGAGAAAACCGCCCGGGGCGAGCGTCACAGCATCCAGATTTTTGATGCGCATGGTGATTCCGTACTGAAGATCTACACCACGCCTGAAAGCAATATGACGGCCTGGCAGACGCTAATTGATAGCTTTACCGCGGATAATGCCGGGCGACTGAGCGTGACTGCTCCGTTGCCTGACACATTTAATTCGCAGCCAGACACGGCGAAAATAGAGCAGGAATGGCGAGCCATGACGGATGTTCATCAGTTTTTTGGCCTGCTGAATCGTCATAATATTTCCCGCCAGCAGGCGTTTCGTATGGTTCCCGGCGATCTGGCTCAGCAGGTGGATAACCGTGCGCTGGATGAGCTTCTCAAGCGCGCGCAGAATGACGGCAATGAGATCATGATTTTTATTGGTAATCGGGGCTGTGTACAGATTTTCACCGGCGTGGTGGAGAAACTGATGCCGATGGATAACTGGCTGAATATCTTCAATCCAACCTTTACCATGCATTTAATGGCAGACGCCATCGCAGAAAGCTGGGTTGTCCGTAAACCCACCGTTGATGGCATAGTGACCAGTCTGGAGTTGTTTGCCGCCGATGGCACGCAGATTGCGCAACTGAACGGACAGCGCACTGAAGGTCAGCCAGAGCAGACGCGCTGGCGGGAACAGATGGCCATTGTCACTAATGGTGTGGGGGAAGTGGCATGAAAGCCTGGTTTATAGCACTGCTGGTGATGCCTTTTACCTTGCTGGCACAGCAGCGAATAGTTTCTATTGGCGGCGACATAACGGAAATTATTTATGCGCTGGACGCCCAGCAAAGCCTGGTGGCCCGTGATTCCACCAGTCTGCATCCTGCCGTGGTCACCAAACTGCCTGATGTCGGCTATATGCGTCAGCTCAATGCTGAAGGGATCCTCGCGATGAAGCCAACCCTGGTGATCGCCAGTGAGCTGTCCAAACCGTCAGTGGCATTGAAGCAGGTTGAGCAGGCGAACGTTAAGGTGATCACCGTCACTGGCGAGTATTCGTTGAGCGCGATCCAGCAGAAAATAGCCACCGTTGCCAGCGCGCTGCACAAAGAGGAAGAGGGCAAGGCGTTGGAGGAAAAGATCGCCAGCCAGCTGGCTGGCGTACCGGATAAACCGCTGCCCATTAAGGTTTTGTATATCATCAACCATTCTGGCATGAAGGTGATGGCGGCCGGTACGGAAACTGCCGCAGACAGCGCTATTCGCAGTGCAGGATTACAAAATGCGATGGGCAATATTCCTCACTATCAGGCGCTGACGCAGGAAGGCATCATTGCCAGCGCGCCACAGCTGGTGGTGATGGGTGAAGAAAGCATGAAAGCGATGGGCAGCGAAGATAAAATATGGCAGTTACCCGGGCTTGCGCTGACGCCGGCCGGGAAAAATCACCGCCTGTTGGTGGTCGATGAGATGGCGTTGCTGGGTTTTGGCATTGAGACGCCTGGGGCGATCGTCAAACTGCGTAAGGCGGCGGAAACCATCGCGCAATGAAAAGGGCGAACGTGCAATGGGCGTTGTTGGTGATGCTCATCGTGATGCTGGCGATGATAGTGTTGGCCGCCAATTTCGGCGCGATGCGCCTGTCGCTGACCACGCTCTGGCATGCGCAAGCCGACAGTATGGAATGGAAAATCTGGTGGAATATTCGCCTGCCGCGCGTGCTTCTTGCGGTGCTGGTGGGGGCGGCGCTGGCACTGTCTGGCGCAACGATGCAGGGGTTGTTCCGTAACCCTTTGGCCGACCCCGGCCTGTTAGGGATCAGCAGCGGTGCATCACTGATGCTGGCGTTCTCCGTGGTACTGCCGATCCAATTGCCTCTGGTGCTGGCGCTCTGGTGGCCGATGCTTGCGGCCTTCACCGGTAGTCTGGCGGTGACGATGATTATTTTTGTACTCAGTCGCCATCGCAGCGGCACGCTTTCCCGCCTGCTGTTAGCTGGCATTGCCATTAACGCTCTTTGTGGAGCAGCGGTGGGTATCCTGTCGTGGATAAGCAACGATCAGCAGTTACGCCAGCTTTCCCTTTGGGGCATGGGATCGCTTGGCCAGGCACAGTGGTCAACGGTACTGGCCTGTGCCGGGCTGATCCTGCCAACGATGCTGGTGATCCAGTGGCAGGCAGGGCGGCTTAATTTGCTGCAACTGGGTGATGAAGAAGCGCATTACCTGGGGGTGGATGTGCGGCGAACTCAGCGCACCTTACTTATCCTCAGTGCGCTGATGGTCGCGGCTGCGGTGGCTGTCAGTGGCGTTATTGTCTTTGTTGGTCTGGTGGTGCCGCACCTTATCCGGCTGTGGATGGGGGGCGATCACCGTTGGTTGCTCCCCGGTTCGACGCTACTTGGTGCTATTCTGATGCTGGGTGCGGATACCCTGGCGCGGACGGTGGTTGCTCCGGCGGAAATGCCGGTAGGGCTACTGACCAGCATGCTGGGTGCGCCGTGGTTTTTATGGCTGATCCTACGCCGACAGGGAGACCACCGATGAGTGCGGTTCTTGAGGCGGCTGACGTTTCTTATCGCGCCGGGCAACGCCTGCTGATTGACCGGGTTTCGCTGACGTTACGTCCAGGAGAGATGGTGACGCTGATCGGACCTAACGGCGCCGGAAAATCCACGTTGTTGAGAATACTGACCGGTTTTTTGCCGGTCGGTGAAGGCCGTTGCACGCTGGACGATCGGCTGATTGAACAGTGGCCCGGCGATCGGCTGGCCCGACGCAGAGCGGTGATGCGCCAGCAAAGCCACATTGAGTTTGCCGTGCCGGTGCGTGAGGTGGTGGCGATGGGGCGTGCGCCGTGGCCGGAAAAACCCGCCGGGCCGGTTATTGACCGGGTTATGCATCTGACCGGTTGTGACGAGCTGGCATGGCGGGACTATCGCTATCTCTCCGGCGGCGAACAGCAGCGGGTTCAGCTGGCGCGGGCGCTGGCACAGCTCTGGCATGATGACGGACCCCATGGCTGGCTGTTTCTGGATGAACCCACATCGGCGCTGGATCTCTTCCACCAACAGCACGCTTTACGCTTGTTGCATCAGCTCACCCGCAAGGGGCAGCTGATGGTCTGTTGTGTGCTGCACGATCTTAACCTTGCCGCGTTGTGGTCAGACCGGATACTGCTGTTGCATCAGGGCGCGCTGGTCGCCAGTGGCACGCCCACTGAAGTCATGACCGAAGCGATACTGACCCGCTGGTATCAGGCGGATTTGCAGGTTCACCACCACAGCCAGGATGCGGTGCCGCAAATTGTCCTGCGACGTTAATGACGGCGATGCAGGCCACGGACTTACTGTGCCGTGGTGTTGCTGCCAGGATCGGCAGTGGCAGGCATCGGTGCGACATCCGGCGGCAGGAAAATATGGTCCAGAATATTTCTTGCCAGCGGTGCGGCAGTGACACCGTTGACGCCGCCGTTTTCCAGAATTAATGCCATCGCCACCCTCGGATTGTTAAAAGGCGCGAAGACGGTATAAAAAATATGGTCACGCAGGCGTTGTGGGATCATTTTGGCGTTATATATCTGGTTTTGCTTCAGGCCAAACACTTGTGAGGTGCCGCTTTTACCCGCAATGCCGTATGGCGCGGTGTGAAAATATTTATAGCCAGTGCCGTTGGGGGCATTGGCCATGCCAAACATCGCGCGGCGCACCAATCCCCAGTAAGGTGAACTGGCATCGCCAATTTGCTGTTCAGGGATGGTCTGCTTCCAGGGTTCCACCTCTTTACCCCGTTTCTCCTGATAGAGCAGATGCGGCTGAATCACCCGGCCATTATTAATCAGGGTAGCCAGCGCTTTCACCATCTGAACCGGCGTGGCAATCCAGTAACCCTGCCCGATACCCACGGAGACGGTATCACCCTGATACCAGCTTTTTTTATGTACTTTCTGTTTCCACTCACGGCTGGGAAGCAGACCGCTGTACTCCTCATTCAGATCGATACCGCTGGGTTTGCCGTAGCCGAACTGACTGAGCATGGTATGTATACGGTCAATCCCCAGCATAAACGACACCTGGTAGAAAAAGGTATCAGCTGACTCCTCAATAGCGCGGGTGACATCCAGCGTACCGTGACCGGTCTTTTTCCAGTCACGATATTTCCGTGTTGTACCGGGCAGTGTCCAGGTGGGAGCGCCAAAGAAAGTGGTGGATGGGGTGATCACATGGGTGAGCAGCGCCGACATCGCCATGTAGGGTTTTACGGTGGAGGCGGGTGGATAGAGCCCCTGAGTGACGCGGTTGATAAGCGGCAGATCTTTGTTATTGAGCAGCGCTTTATAGGCCTTATAGCCAATCCCTTTAACAAAAGGATTGGGATCGTAACTTGGACTGGAGACCATCGCCAGCACGTCGCCATTTTGTGGGTTTTCAATAAGTACCGCTGCCCGCTGGCCAACCAGCTGGGTTTCGACGTATTGTTGCAGATGCAAATCCAGTGTCAGCCACAGATCTTTGCCCGCCACTGGCGGCACTTCTTTCAATACACGGATCACCCGACCGTGGTTATCCACCTCGACTTCCTGATAGCCGGTTTTGCCGTGCAGCACCGATTCGTAATAGCCCTCAATACCCTGTTTACCGATATTGTGGTCAGCAGCGTAATTCTCGCCGATACCTTCTTTATCCAGGCGTTTATAGTCACTGTCATTAATTTTGGAAACGTAGCCAATGACATGCGCCAAATCGGGGCCGTAGGGGTACTGGCGATCTTCGTAGCTGTTGATGTTTACACCGGTGAATTTGTACTGATTCACTGAAAAGCGCGCCACTTCTTCATCGGTTAGCTCGGTTTTCAGCACCACAGGCTTATAACGGCTGTTGGCGTGCAGTGAGTGGGTGAAATTATCAATATCGTCAGGGGTGAGGTCGATAATTGGCTTTAGCTGTGCCAGCAGATCTTTCATATCCTGAACTTTGTAGGGCAGGATCTCAATGTCATACCAGGTAACATTTTTCACCAGCGGGATGCCATTACGATCGAAAATGATCCCGCGCGTCGGGGCGATGGGGATCATCTTAATGTCATTCTGGTTGGAGCGGGTCTGATAATACTCATTTTGTTCGATCTGCACATGCCACAGATTGACGACAAGCGTGACGAAACCGGCCAGCACCAGGCCAAAGGCTACCAGTGCCCTGCGAACAAACAGTTTTTCTTCTTCTGCAAAATCTCTGAATTTCATTACCGGGAAATCGTGTCATGGTCTCTTTTTTTGCCCAATGATAGAGATTGCGCAACAAATCACGACCAGAAAGATGCATCTCCGCCGCTTAAAGTGTGACATTTATTAAAAATGTTACAACTGAGGTTGTTTTTTGTTCATTAACGGTCCGGTTTCGGTAGTGGGAAGCCCTGTTGCAAAACAATGGTGCCGCATGAAATGACGCCGGCAGATATTTCCCGCATAAAAAGCGACTTTGTTACCGCCGCCCGTCGCGCAAAGGATGCCGGTTTTGTATGGCTGGAATTGCATTTTGCCCACGGTTATCTGGCGCAAAGCTTTTTCTCTGTCCATGCCAATCAGCGGCAGGATGAATATGGTGGCAGCCTGCAGGGGCGTAGTCGTTTTCTGCTGGAGACACAGGCCGCAGTGCGCGATGAGTGGCCGCAGCATCTCCCCCTGACCGCACGTTCGGTGTGATTGAATATGATGGACGTGACGAAACCACACTTGAAGAAGCCATCACCTTGACCCGCCAGTTTCGTGAGGGAGAGCTGGATCTGCTCAGTGTCAGTATCGGCTTCTCTACGCCGGATGCTGACATTCCCTGGCTTTGGCACCGGTTGCTGAACGTGTCCGCCGTGAGGTAAATATTCCGGTCGCTTCTGCCTGGGGAATTGATGCGTCCCCCACCGCTAACCGGGCGATTGAAAACGATGAACGGGATATAGTTATGGTGGGGCGTGCGCACCTGTCCAATCCACACTGGCCTTATCAGGCCGCGCTGACGCTGAAAAAAGAACAGGCATCCTGGGTTCTGCCTGCTCCTTACGCGCACTGGCTGGAGCGTTACCGGATCAGCGAATAATGCTTTGCTTTTTTTTCTGGCAGGAGTGCGCTTCCGCCTGCGCGCTGGGCTGACAAACGGTTAAACCCTGCATAGAGATTGAGGATCTGGCGGTAGCAAATCAGCGACATGTCGTTGAGTCTGGTCATCCCCAGCTTTCTGAAAGCATTCTGTTTATGGGAACTGATGGTTTTAGTGGAGAGATTCAGCTTACGGGAAATAAAGTCCGTTGAATGTCCCACCGCCAGTTCCCGTAGCACGATATTTTCTTTCCTGGAAAGATGGTCGGTGTGCATCGGATTGTCTTCGGCGATGGTTTTTAGCAACGGGAGTACACTTTTTATCGGGCATTTTTTAGAAACTATCCAGTATGGGTAGAAATTACTCGGTTCATTCTGTAAAGGTAAATCCACCACAAATACAATATTTACACCGAAGTAACTGGTATTGTGGGCAAGACCATTTTGCGGCTGAGCCATTTGTGAATAATGGATATCAACAATCACGATATCTTCCTGCCGAAAGCTACAATAACAAAAAAGAAGTAATCCGTTTGCGTAACTGTACTGCTTCAGTTCTTTCTTTGAGGTGGCGAGGATATTTTCCAGCCCCCGGACAAAGAAATGATCATCAGAAATAATATATATACACATAATTCCCTCTATGTTTGATTATCCTTAACAATCCTTTGGCATCGCTGGTTTCAGTAATAATAAATAGTAAATGTCACGGTGGCATCGGCTTTGCCCGGTGTGACCAGTGGCGCTGTCTGGATATAGCGCGCCAGAAGAGGCAACGAGAACAGTGTCGAACCGTCATCCGGCAAAATATACTGCTTGTTCTCGCTAAAATTCACCATCTGCGGGGAAGCATCGCTCAGATTTCCCCATGCCAGCTGTATACCCACGCCAGAGGCACTGTCAGTGCCATTTTTTAAACCTAAAATACCCTGGGAGCTGTTAATAATCGAAGTGTTTGGGGAAAGCGATAATTTAATACTGTTGCTTATTTTATCTCCATCCTGAAGCCTTCCAGATTCTGCTCCTTTGCCTTCAGTTATTATGCCGTGTAAACGGGGGCAGTCGACCAGTTTTATTGAGGCATCTTTCCAGGGGCTATGGTTGCCGGTTTGTTTAAAGGTTCCTGATATTTCATAATCCCCCATGGGAACATTAATATCCGGGGTGATACAGGTTCTGGATATGATATTAATCTCGCCTGAGAATCTCAGACTGCCAAGACTAACCGGCGACCGATCTTTAGAGTGCAAGCTGTAATTGACCGAGGGTAAATTTTCTCCGCCAATCCTGCCGGGTATAATAACGCCGGTTTTGATTAATACAACATCAAATTCGATTCCTTCATGCGGCATCCATTTATCATTGGGATAATTATCTTTTTGGATTGCCGTAAGGGGGTAGGTAAAGGGGACGGTGTATTGCGTACTGTCATAAGCGTAGACAGCCACACCGATACCGGGTACGTCGGTCTGATAAACTGAGCCAGGAGGAAAACGACCATCGGACCAGTTTGAAGGCCGTAGCCCGGTGGCGAAATCCCCCCTGATTGATGACGCGATGGGTATCTCATTTTTACAGTCGAGTGTTACGGGGGAAGTGGGTCGGAAATGCTGGTGCCAGACAATTGTGCCGTTGCTGACATCCGGTCCAACCGTGATTGCGCCGCCTTGCAAAGGTAGCACAGGGGATGATGCAAGCGCGGGGTTGCTGACGTCACAACCGGCAGCCAAACAGGAGGAACACCCGGCCATCACCATAAGGATGATAACGGGAATGTAAGATCCGGGCATTATTTTCATAGCAAACTCCTTTTTTAGTCATCCGGTCATGTTCAGCGTGTTAACGACTGTTGTCCCCTGAGGCCGGGTCGTGTGCTGTATTCAGGCACTGACTGTCAAAACGTTGAAGAAGAGGGTGTTTTGTCTTTCCAGTGGGTTGCAGGAAATACGCCACCGTACACTCGCCCTCCGGGCCGTCAGCCCATCTGACCCTTAGCTGGCCCTGCGTTTCATTTACCCGCACAAAAATCTGGCCGGCCTGCCCCACTGAGCCCAGTGAATTGCCGCGATGGTCGATAATTTCTGCGCCAAATTTTACCGGCTCTCCCTGATAGTGCGCCCTGATCAACAATGGTGTGCCAAAACGGGTACTGTATTTCACCGCGACAACAGCCCCCGCCCTGGGTACAACCTGCTGGGTCGTGCTATTTAGCTCAATGTGGCTGGAGGCTCCTGCCGGATCGATGGCGATGTCATTAAACTGATAGGGATTGAGATAGGGCACCGCGGCAAATCCGGCGTGATCAACATACACGCCGGGATAGGTGGAGGCTCTGGCTCCCTCGGCACCCTGTGCTTCCACCAGTGCAAAGGTGTCAGAAGTGTAAGGTGTCATCGTCAATCCCCCGGCATGTGCCAGTACCGTACCACTAAGACTGACTGAGCCACTTCTGTAGCTATTTCCCTGGCTCCAGCTTCCGCTCAGCGAGGTCATCCGGGTACGATAGCTGCCAGTGAGCGAACCGGATGTGCCACTGCTGCTCTCATTTGTTGCAGTGATACCATAGCTGAATGGATTAGCTTCACCGATTGCCCCGGTCAGCGTGGCTTGTTTAGCGTAGCGCCCGTCGCCATCCCGATTTAAATCAATGCGAAGCTGTGAGGTGGTACGGTTGGCATATCCTCTGAGAGGAAGGGTAAAGTTCAGCAGGTAGTTGTTTTCTGCCTTGCCGTCAGTAGAAAAAGTCCTGCTGGCAGTCATCCCCCACGAGAGCGATTTAAATCTGTTGCTGTAGCCAAATTGAAACTGCCGGGTATCGTGCTGCTGGTTCCAATAGTTCTGTATTGAACCAGCAAAGTTCAGATGACCAAAATCTGTCGGCAGTGCCTGATTGAGGGTGAGTGTCAGGCGTTGTCGGGTTCGCCAGCTTGCGAAAGAAGAGGTTCCACTTTTTAATGCCTGGCGGTGTTGCAGGGTACTGAGCAGATCCTGATAACCCTGGGTAGAAAATTGCCAGACAGAAAGGGAAAGATTACTGCTGGTGGCATCGATCGTTTTGCTGTAGGCAAGCTTATAGCTCTCACCCCCTCCACGTTGAGGTGTACGCCAGCGATCTTCCCTGTCACGGGCATGGGTAATATCCAACGCAAATGCGCCAGCCGAAGTCCCCAAGGCAGCACCCAATTGTATCGCCTGGTAGCGTTCGCTAAATTGCAGTCCACCCCAGCCGGTAATGGCATTACTGAAACCATACTGCCAGGAACTCTGGAAGAATGATGGATTGCTGTGCAGACTGGCGCTGCGGATCTTGCCTGCCGTGAATGAATAGCGATGATTACCCGGTCGCAACAGCTGGGCAATAGAGGAGTACGGGACCTCAAAGTGCTGTTCGCTACCATCCGATTCGTGAACGGTGACATGCAGATTACTGCCGTATCCGGCAGGATAAATATCGTTAATTAAAAACTCACCCGGTGGGACCGTGGTTTCATAGAGTAGCTGATCGTTTTGCCGCACGGTGACACGCGCTGACGTGCGGGCTATGCCTCTGATTTCAGGTGCATAGCCGCGCTGCGAGTAGGGAAGCATACGGTCATCAGTGGCGAGCTGTATGCCGGTAAAAGGCAGCGTATCGAAAATTATCCCAGGCGTGGAAGTCTGGCCCATCAGTAACCGCCCCTGCAAAACAGGTATGTCACGTTGCAGCCAGGTGTTCACCGTGTTGTAGCTGAATGGTTGATGCGCCTGCCAGCTGCTGTGGCCATTGTGCCGCAAATACCACGGACCCAGATTCAGTCCGGCATTCAGCGAACCGTAAGCAGACTGAAAGACGCTGCCCTGACTTTCACGGCGCCAGGCGCTGACGGTATAGCCAAGAGGCAGAGCGGTAATTCCTTTATCCCACTGTTCCATGTCAACGGCTCCCCGCGCTTTTTTGATCAGCATAATTTGCGGAATGCTGATATTGAGACGCTGTTCGTTACTGTCATGAATAACCTCCGCCTGTGGGAGTTTTTTCCTGAGATCCACACAGGTGGTCGGATTATCTTCGCCGTTGTAAAAATCCGCGGGCAGTTTCTCCAGCGCAAAAGGGATCTTTTTCAGCAATGATGTGTTTAAACAGGGATAAACTACCTTATCCTTACCGGCAATAAAGCGGACATCTTCTTTTCCCATCGCCATGTCATTGACATATATCTCAGTGCGCCAGGTACCGGGCTGCACGGACGCACTTTTGGCGAACCGGCTCAGGTCAATGGAATTTTTGTCACTGACATAAAGGAAAGACGAATCAAATTGCACCTCCTGTGCCTGTTCGGGGACGTTTTCATTTGTCGTGGAGGCAAATCCAGTGAGATGAACCAGAAAACAGAGCGGCAGTGTTTTTCTTACACCTTTGCCATTGCGAGATGTTTTCATTGAAATCCTTTTCTGAAACGTCCTTACTAACTACCGTCGCTTTTAATGTCAGGTATCTGCGTTACTCCTGTAACGTGGCCTGAAATGCGATGAGCGCCCCATAGTCATTGATAAACTCCCCGGTAACTTTATCGCCGGCCTTACCTGACAGGCTGAATGGTTGCGATTGAAATGGGGCCACCATTTCTCCTTCGACTTTTTTGCCATTTAATATGACAGTAACCAGTGAGGCATAATAAGGCGTGGGATTACTGGCAACGATCTGTGTTCCCTGTTGTTGCCACCTGAGCATTTTGGCTGAATCGTCGGCCTCGCCGCCAAGGTTGTCAGGACGATAGAAAAATTTGATGCGTGTGCGAAAGGCCATCTGTAAAGAGTTGATGTTTTCCGTTTTTGCACTTTTTGCCGGAATTTCAAGGACGTTTAACCAGAACACGGATTCCCTGTCTTCCGGTAAGTCGGGATCGGTTTGACTGATCCTTAAGGTCTGGCCTTTTCCGGCATCGACGCGGTTAAAAGGAGGTGAGAGCACAAAAGGAACGTGGATATTCTCTGGTTTAGCTTTTATATCGCCATCATCAATCCAGCTTTGTACCAGTAATGGGCGTTGACCCATATTGGTCATTTTTACGCTAATTTCACGGGCGCTGGCTGGATAAATTACTCGCGTGCCATTAACTACAATACTCGCATACAGTACAGGACTGAACAGCGTCGCAACAACAGTGATAAATAAAGCAGAAAAAAACAGTCTTTTCATACTGGTTTCTTTAATTGAGCAAAAGGTAGTTGAAACGTAAAAAGGCAGAGAGATATTATCTCTCTGCTGCAAGCTCTGTTATTTATACATAACAGAATAAGTCACGTAGCTGGTGACCACACCGGCACCTGCCGCTGAGTTAGCGTAGTATTCTACCATGTACGGCAGAGTCAAATTACCGTCAACCATTTCACCATAAGTATTATTGGTTTGCTGGCTTGCATTACCCACAACAATAATGGACTGGTTACCTGCGTTGCGTAACTGAAATGCGACTTTTTGTTCAGCGGTATCATTCTGATCGATCAGGCGACCGTTAGTGTCAACACTATCACCTGCTTCAAAGAATGCTGCAGCGGTGGTCAACACACCCGCACAGTCGGTAAGGCCAATGGAAAATTCGGTCTGACCTGCTGTCTGCCCCTGTGTAGCCAGTTGGTTAACACCAACAATGGGGAGTGCTACTTCACCACTGGCATCGCCACCGTTAATGTTGCTATTACAGGTTGTTGCCTGAAGTGTGCCATTAAACGTAATGGTCCCTTCAGCGACTGCATACACATTGACTGATGAACATGTAGCCAGCATCGCTGCTACTAATGTTGCATATTTCATATTTAAATAACTCCTTAGATAACCAATATAAATTAAGTAGCTCTTTTTTCCTCTATAGAGCTACGTACCCTTCCCGCAAACGCGAGGGATTTGTAGATTGACTACAAATTCTCTTGAACGTAATAATAAACAGTGGTGACTTTATTTTTACTTATCTGATACCCCCGATGTGGTCCTGATTCTATTCTTGTAATAAAGTCATCAGGTATGCCAAGGGAGGAAAGTTTATTTCGCAAGCAACGCATTACCTGCCACAGTCGCTGATTCGATGAGCTGAGGCCATATTTATCCCAGACGTTGAGTAAAATATCTTCATGTTGAATTACGCCGCTATCAGCATTTTCCAGTAGGTATATAAACAGCCTCATCATGGTTTTCCTTAACGTTACTATTGCCGTAATATCGTCATGATTTAAATGGTTAATGTTGATAACCCTGCTCTGTATAATGTTGACCTGAATATCCCTTTCAATCACATAGCCAAAAACTTTCCTACTATGCTGATCCATTTTTTTGCCTCTATGTTAGTCACTGTAACTATAACTATAATTAAGGAGAGGTTGTGGTGTGAATGTATAAATAAATATTATCTTCTCTTATTAAATAAGCTCAACCACACTGTGGGATAGTGAGAGTTGTTCTGTTTTCAATCAGTTTGGTACAATATTCTTATTTTTTATTAATATTATTGTTATTTAACTCTGCAATTGCTGATTTTTTAGATAGAAATCCTGTTTTAATCAAAAAAACAATCATCAAAATGATATTCTTTTTTATTGTTTCGTACAGAATTAAAAGCGGATTGATTGTAATTTGTTTAATTTTAGTTAAAACAAGATTTGCGTAGTTAATATGTCAATAACGGATTTTTTTGTTAATTTTTAATCTGTTAACCATCATCTTATTATATGGCCATTTAATTTATGTTAATTAAATTTACTTTGAGAGGGGTTTTCAGCCAGGTGTAATCTTAATTGTGATGAAAATTAACTTTATGGGATGCCCAATCATGATTGTCATTCTGTTTTAATAAGAATCATCCCATATTAAAGCAAAATAATAAGAATGCAGTAATTTAATTTTAAATAATGAGACGCTCAGACTGGCACTGCGAGATAACATTGCGCAAGCAATCGCGTTAATCGTCTCCTTTATACGCCTCATCGCACCAATTATTGGGGTAATTCCTTTTATCTGCTATCTGCTATCTGCTATCTGCTATCTGCTATCTGCTATCTGCTATCTGCTATCTGCTCCAGTCCCGGCCATAATCGCGTTTACAGCTTTGCCAGGGCGGGTATGAACCAGCAGCATTGCTTCATGCCCGGTCAGTTAGTTTTCCTTTCCCGGCAATACCCGTTACCGGGATGTTCTCCGGCTTAAATAAACTGCTCGCGTTGAGGTCGGCAGATGCCGGTATCGATAGAGCCTGAGTCAGTCAGAATGACATCGGTGTCGCGTAATGCGCAGCCATGGTCACCACCCATCCGCTTCAGCCGATTGGGGTATGGCCAGGCCTGTCGATATCGGATGCTGTAACGGAAAGGCTTTTTCCCAGCCAGTAATCCAGACGGAGAAAGATTTCTGGATCAATCCAGGCCCATTAACACGGAATATCAACGTGGCTGGGGCTGGCAACCTTATTGATTGTCTTTCAACAGGGCTTCTTTACCTGCTATATCGGCGGGAATAACGGCCATTCTGTATCCTGCTTCGCGCACCATAATGCCTCAGAGGGACGCTGGATTTTTGTTGTTATAACATCAATGACCTGAGGTCAGTTCTGCGTGATGAAACTGCCTTTATCCCGCATCTGACCTCTGCAATAGTGCATTTTATTACGGCTTTTTATGACGTGTCATATTGCTCGCTATTCTGCAGCACTGTTTAATGGATGTCGCTGTGGGGATGCCAGAGGATAGGATATTTTGCCCCCCTTTATCTGATGTCGTTGGCAGCAGAAACAGCAGACCTTTACATTGTCGCCAAAGCGGACTTTGCCAATGGTGAGTGCCTGTAACGAAGTGTAGAGACTGCCAATAAAAACCAGCATATTCCTCGCAGGCATCTTCAAACACCCTGCCCGGTGAAGAGTGTGAAAACCGGCCTGATCGGTGTGTTGCGTAACATAATAGTATTCTGCGGGCATGTCATATGGTCCAATTGTTAATAGATCAAACTGCTGTTTGATATGTGAGTTTTTTGTTGGTTGGTTATTATAAATCCATTACCTTGATGGCGATTATTTTACAGATTAACCCCCTGTCATGTTGATTAGATATGTTTATATTTTTTCTGCTTTTATGGGAAAGTGTCTTATAAATTATATTTTTTTTCGTAAAAAAGATGGCACTTTTCCCCTGTTCAGAAATAGCGATGTCTTTGTGGTGCTTATTTTTTGTACAGAAAAAAAGAGATTGATAATCGTATGATTTTTAAAAATTATTTATATTTGTTATTGATATAATTGATTTTTTTTCATATGCACTTGCAATGTTATTGCCGCTGTTATGTTTCTTTCTCCGGGATTGGACAGATTATCGGAGGTGAATACAGGACATTTTATTTAATTAAAAATATTGATTTTTAATAACCAATCTCTCCTTTGAGTCTTAAATATTTTGCATGGGTGAAGTATGGTTTTTTTCTGACGGATACCCATAAATGATTAGTCCTTTTCACTGGATTTCCACTCTGTCCGCCGCATTTTCTTATCTGTTTGCGGATATTCCTGATTTACGCTGGCCCTTTAATATTGAACGTCCACGCAATTGGATTAGGTTAATATCCTATGAAGGGTAATTATGAAAATATAATAATCTAAGATTATACTGACTGCTATTTCATCACCTTGCAGAGAAATAATCTGTCAGTTGCGTGGTGGCAATACAGAAGACTTTCAGGCAACTACTGTTCTGTTATTGTCCGGGTAGTGTGGCTTATATGCCGATACGCTTTCGGATCGTACCGTTGTGCCGGCAGCCTGTCCGGGTATGAAACCGGCGTGGACCGCGATTCTGTATCCCGTTTGCGTGTTTAACTGAACCGGGAACAGGCGTTTACCATTACCGGCAAGGTTCTGGCAGCCTCTGTCAGGGCAGTTCAGAAATTGAGAAGTACCCTGCGATCGAAGACGGGGGACAAAAGATGGCGGCTGCAAAGCGATTGAAATGCCAGACGGTGACGGAAAGGCGACTACCGGAAGGATGTGGAGCGCAACGGCGTTTATTACCAGGGACCTGGCCGGATGCCGGTTTTTTTTGATAAACAGTGTTGTTTGTGAGACTGAGTGTCACCAGCCACTTGCGTGGGGTTATCTGGCTGACATTATTATTAGCCTTCTATTACGGCATATTAATAATTTTCATTCACTGCCAGACACCCTCGTCCGGCAGTGACAATTACCTGGTATACAAACGGATATTTCCGGTGGAAAAAAAGTCCTGTATTTTGCTTTTTTGTGGTGCCGGACCATAAAAGAATAACGTAATGTTTTTATTACGCAGCAGTGATCAGGGTATTTTTACTATGTGGTCCCGGATTAATATAATATTCGATATCAGTAATTCTTCTGGCGATTTTCTTCAGTAATACGCAGGGTGGTTGGCCTGTCAGGATAGCATCGCATAAACACATTAGTGAAATGTTCACCATAGGTAATTGATTCAGGCTCATTCTGACCCATCAGTGGCCTTACAGATTGCTTAAAATTAGGTTCATGGAAATAAGCCAGAGCATATCGTTCACTGTCAGGATGTAAAACTATCTTATGTGGCGTTGAAATAAGATGATCGCCTGTCAGATACTGGAGTAAATCACCGGGGAAAACGGTCACAACATCTGGGGTAAGTGGCATTGTGACCCAGTGTGGATCGCTCTGATATTCTCCCGCAGTACTTTGCCCTTCCAGCCAGTTTTTCTTCCTTACTTCCCTGTTTCCGTCAGCGGCGAGAGGAGGACGGATATCTAAACCTTCAGCATCTTTCTGCACCGCGATAACCAGGAAGCCATAATCCGTATGTGATCCAATACCTCTGTCAGATTCGGGTACAGCTTTCTGAAAACGCAGAATTCTCATATGGTGCCAGCCATCTTCTGTCAGGGATTTTAGCTGGTTCAGTGCTAATCCCAGTCCCAGTGAAGCCAGTTGCAATAATCTATCAACTATGTCTCCCATTGCATTCGTGTGATCGGTTACCGTTTTTTGATAAACATCATCAGGCCATGGCACGGGGCCGTGGCAGGGCCAGCCTGCTGCCACTCGCGCATCAGATAACGGTAGATCTTTGTATACGGTGAATATTTCTGAATAGTCTTCTTCACCAGCAGTAATCTCTTCTTTGCTG
Source organism: Erwinia psidii (assembly GCF_003846135.1). Classification (GTDB taxonomy): domain Bacteria; phylum Pseudomonadota; class Gammaproteobacteria; order Enterobacterales; family Enterobacteriaceae; genus Erwinia; species Erwinia psidii. The sequence goes on along the minus strand of NZ_RHHM01000006.1, from coordinate 119,287 downwards.
GCAATATACCCACTGTATGATGTGTCATTAAGAAACGTTTTTTTCTTTTCAACCGGCTCTTTAAAAAAACGCTTACTGCTTGCAATGGCGGCGTCGGCTATTGTCGCCTGCTCTGGCGTGAGCTGCACTTCGAAAATACCATCACGACGCCATACCTCAATCATTTCCCGGCCCAATTGGCGATCTTCATCGCTGCCAGTGACGATCGCTGGTAGGGTAAATTTCATTTTTATACTCTTCAGGATTAAAATAGCTAAAAAAATACATAACCACAGGCAGGCTGAAAAGGAATGTCAGAGTAATACCAGTAAGTAAGTTATTAATAAATTCATGGTGCGGGGAATATATGTTACCTTGTTTTTTATTGCAATTAAACCCCTGCGGTTCCTTACGGTAAATAAAATTTCTCTCATCTCTTTTCAGACGTGTATTTTTATTATAAATATCCTGGTTAAGGTAAATGGTGTTCGGTTCTGTTTTTGTTCCATTTTTTATAATTTTATTAACGGAAATATTTTCATCTTTATTAGCAGGTATCATTCATAGCCGTATTCCGATTGGCGATTTTATTTATCTTTTTGAGTGATTAAATTTCATCTGTACTGTTATGCTGAATTTTTTCTTACGTCCGTTCGCTCATGTGAAAAGCACTGGTCAACGGTTATGTCTTATTTAGCCACCGGCAGATCTGAATAGCGTGTGGTGTATCCCGGTGACAGCATGTCGCGCTTCATGGCCCAGCTTTTCCGGGTGCCCTGTCCGGCAAACCATACCGTCCCGCGGCCGGAACGATTAAGTTTATCGATCGCCTGCATCAGTTGATGGCTGGCCGGGCGTGGCGGATGTTCATCAAACAGATTGAGTTGCGCGACGCCCTCGCCGTAAAGGTCACTCAACATGATGCCTGCTTTCACATAGCGAAACTCCGCTTTCCAAATTCGCTCCAGTGAGTTGATGGCTACGCGTATAATGTCACGGGTATCGTCAGACGGTATTGCCAGGCGGCCACTGGCCTGCGGTGCATAAAATATGCTCTGGTCAGCATGTGGACTGGTGCGTATAAACACGCTGATGACACAGCAAAACTGGTTTCCGGCGCGAAGTTTTTCCGCAGCGCGTTCAGCGTAAGTACACACTGCCTGACGCATATCGTCATAACGGGTAATTCGATGGCCAAAAGAGCGGCTACAGATAATTTGTTGTCTGGCGGCTGGCACTTCATCAAATGCCAGACAGCACTCACCGCGTAGCTCACGAGCGGTGCGTTCAAGAACGACATTAACGTTTTTACGGATAACCCAACTGGTACTGTCAGCCAGCTGTAAGGCCGTTTCAATCCCCATCGCCTGAAGCCTTTTAGCGATCCGGCGACCCACGCCCCAGACTTCTTCCACCGGTACTCTGGCCATCAGTTTTCGCTGGCGCTGCTTATCAGACAGGTCAACAACCCCTCCGGTGGCAGGCCACTTTTTTGCTGCATAATTAGCAAGTTTTGCCAGTGTTTTGGTGGGGGCAATGCCCACGCCTATGGTAAGACCGGTATTTTTCAGGATCTGATTGCGCATCTGATGTCCGAAAGCGCTCAGTGACACACAGTTGGAGACTCCCCTCATATCAATAAACGCTTCGTCAATGGAATAGATTTCTATGGCGGGGGCCATTTCAGTGAGCGTCAGCATGACCCGGTGGCTGAGATCGGCGTACAGGCAATAATTCGAACTGAAAACAGTAACCTGTTGTTGACGCAGTTGTTCTTTTATTTTGAACAAAGGTGCTGCCATCTTAATGCCCAGAGCCTTTGCTTCTGCCGAGCGTGAAATAATGCAGCCATCATTGTTTGATACCACCACAACCGGTTTCCCCTGCAGATCCGGGCGAAAAACCGTTTCACAGGAGGCATAAAAGTTATTTACATCAACCAGCGCGTACATGTTTATTCGACTTCAGGGTGAAGGTAACCACGCCAAATATTTGCAACTCTTCTTCACCCTGGAAATTCACCGGGGAATAATGAGTATTGTGTGGGATAAGCTGCACGAAAGGTCTGATGCGAAGCTCCTTGACGGTAAACTCTCCGGCGACGGACGCCACCACAATATCGCCATGTTCAGCCGACAACGAGCGATCCACTACCAGCAGGTCGCCATCGCTGATACCGGCACCGATCATTGAATCACCACTGACCCTGACAAAATACGTTGCGCCCGGGTGTTTTATAACCAGCTTGTTCAGGTCGAGCGCATCCTCGACATAATCCTGCGCCGGGCTGGGAAAACCACAGGGTACCCGCTCAAGGTAAAGGGGGAGGTACAGGGCGCCATCGATAGCAGGACGGTATAGGGTTTGCATTACTGGTCTCTTTTTAACTGTATTTATATACAGTATTACGACTGGCATGGTCGGGCAAGTCCGTTCTCATGTTAAAATCTGAACGCGTTGATGCACCGGGAAATTTAGTTATCACCGGGATATAGCCTGCTTACCGCGACAAATAATGTTGCTTTTTTGTAAACGGATTAACAAGGGAGGGAAATCCTGCTATGCTGGCCCACGCGGGACCGGGCGCGTTACCCTACAGAATGAGCAAATCACTTCGCACTAAACCTGAGGTCGTCCGGTAGCCATTACAATGTGAGCGAGGAGAACGTCGTGCTAGAAGAATACCGTAAGCACGTTGCCGAGCGTGCAGCCGAAGGGATCGTTCCTAAACCGTTAGATGCTTCCCAAATGGCCGCGCTGGTTGAACTGCTGAAGAACCCGCCAGCGGGTGAAGAAGAATGCCTGTCCGATCTGTTAATTAACCGTGTTCCGCCGGGTGTTGATGAAGCCGCTTACGTGAAAGCGGGCTTCCTGGCTGCGGTTGCGAAAGGTGAAGCCACTTCTCCCCTGGTCACCCCGGAAAAAGCCGTAGAGCTGCTGGGTACCATGCAGGGTGGTTATAATATTCACCCGCTGATTGACGCGCTGGATGATGAAAAACTGGCCGCCATCGCCGCTAAAGCATTGTGCAACACGTTGCTGATGTTCGACAGCTTCTACGATGTGGAAGAAAAAGCCAAAGCTGGCAACCCCCATGCCAAAAAGGTTTTGCAGTCCTGGGCCGATGCTGAATGGTATCTTTCCTGCCCGGAACTGGCAGAAAAAATCACCGTTACCGTCTTTAAAGTCACCGGCGAAACCAATACCGATGATCTCTCGCCTGCACCTGATGCCTGGTCCCGCCCTGATATTCCCCTGCACTCGCTGGCCATGCTGAAAAATGCCCGCGAGGGTATTGAACCGGATGACGCTGGCAATATTGGCCCGATTAAGCAGATCGAAGCCTTACAGGAAAAGGGATTCCCGCTGGCCTATGTGGGCGATGTGGTGGGTACCGGCTCCTCGCGTAAATCTGCCACTAACTCGGTGCTGTGGTTTATGGGAGAAGACATTCCTTTTGTGCCGAATAAAAAAGGCGGCGGCGTGGTGCTGGGCGGTAAAATCGCGCCGATCTTCTTCAATACTATGGAAGATGCGGGTGCTCTGCCGATTGAAGTGGATGTAGACAAGCTGAATATGGGTGATGTGATCGACATCTTCCCATACAAAGGTGAAGTGCTGAACCACGAAACCGGTGAAGTGCTGGCAAACTTTGCGCTTAAAACCGATGTGCTGCTGGACGAAGTGCGTGCCGGTGGTCGTATTCCGCTGATCATCGGGCGTGGACTGACCAGCAAAGCGCGTGAATCCCTGGGACTGCCGCACAGCGACGTGTTCCGCCAGGCGAAAGATGTTGCTGAAAGCACCCGTGGCTACTCACTGGCACAGAAAATGGTGGGGCGTGCCTGTGGTACCGAGGGGATCCGCCCTGGTGCCTATTGCGAACCGAAGATGACTTCTGTCGGTTCTCAGGACACCACCGGCCCGATGACCCGTGATGAGCTGAAAGATCTGGCGTGTCTGGGCTTCTCTGCCGATCTGGTCATGCAGTCCTTCTGTCATACTGCGGCTTATCCCAAACCGGTTGACGTCTCGACGCACCATACGCTGCCCGACTTTATTATGAACCGTGGCGGTGTTTCCCTGCGTCCGGGCGACGGCATTATCCACAGCTGGCTGAACCGTATGCTGCTGCCGGATACCGTAGGCACCGGTGGGGATTCACACACCCGTTTCCCGATCGGTATTTCGTTCCCGGCGGGTTCTGGCCTGGTGGCCTTTGCCGCGGCGACCGGCGTGATGCCGCTGGATATGCCGGAGTCCGTGCTGGTGCGCTTTAAAGGAAAAATGCAGCCGGGGATCACCCTGCGCGACCTGGTTCATGCCATTCCTTTGTATGCCATCAAACAGGGGCTGCTGACCGTTGAGAAGAAAGGCAAGAAAAACATTTTCTCTGGCCGTATCCTGGAAATTGAAGGATTGCCGGATCTGAAAGTTGAGCAGGCATTCGAGCTTTCCGATGCGTCGGCTGAACGCTCTGCCGCGGGTTGTACTATCAAGCTGGGTAAAGATCCGATCATCGAATATCTCAATTCGAACATTGTGCTGCTGAAGTGGATGATCTCTGAAGGTTATGGCGATCGTCGCACGCTGGAGCGCCGTATTCAGGGGATGGAGAAATGGCTGGCCACACCTGAACTGCTGGAAGGGGATGCCGATGCGGAATATGCCGCGGTGATCGACATCGATCTGTCGGAGATCAAAGAACCTATCCTGTGTGCGCCGAACGACCCCGATGATGCCCGCCTGTTGTCGGACGTGCAGGGCGAGAAAATCGATGAGGTCTTTATCGGTTCCTGTATGACCAATATCGGTCATTTCCGCGCGGCCGGTAAGCTGCTGGACAGCCATAAAGGTCAGCTGCCAACGCGTCTTTGGGTGGCTCCGCCCACCAAGATGGACGCGGCCCAGCTGACGGAAGAGGGCTACTACAGCGTCTTTGGTAAGAGCGGTGCGCGTATTGAGATCCCAGGCTGTTCACTGTGCATGGGCAACCAGGCACGGGTGAAGGACGGGGCGACGGTGGTGTCCACCTCAACCCGTAACTTCCCGAACCGTCTGGGCAACGGCGCTAACGTTTATCTGGCGTCTGCCGAACTGGCCGCGGTGGCGTCTCTGCTGGGCAAACTGCCCACGCCGGACGAATACCAGCAGTTTATGAACCAGGTCGATAAGACGGCGGTGGATACTTACCGTTATCTGAACTTTGACCAGCTGTCGCAGTACACCGAGAAAGCCGACGGCGTTATTTTCCAGACGGCGGTATAAGCCTGCGGGGTCTGGCAGAAAGTTCCTGTACCAGGAGCTTAAACAGCACCCTACCGTTGAAAATCCGGGAACCTGCGTTCCCGGATTTTTTTATCCCGGTTTCTGAGGGTGCCGCTGTCTCTGACTTCCGGTTGCCCACGATTTCTCGCCATCAGGGTATAGTTGCGCACTATAGGCAGGGGAGGATAACAGAACCCTTTTTTTTAGTCTCAACGTAACCGTTTGATATTTAATGCTGCTGGCAGATGCATTTAAAAAAGGGTATTTTAGCGATTCAGGTCAAATTTCTTTTTTTATCGGTAAGTTAGCCTTAAAAGGCTACCGTTCACTGCCGTACAGGCAGCTTAGAAACTCTGCAAATTTACCGTATAACGAATTTAAGAGTTCACTGCCGTACAGGCAGCTTAGAAAATGATTGCCAGTGTGCTGGCTGGGGTGATCGGGTTCACTGCCGTACAGGCAGCTTAGAAAGGGGTGAAGCAGACAATGAACGGACTGGAGATGTTCACTGCCGTACAGGCAGCTTAGAAAAACAGGTCAACATTGCAAAGGTCGCGCATCAGGTTCACTGCCGTACAGGCAGCTTAGAAATGTAGGGCTAGCCAGTGATTCCGGCGATCCATGTTCACTGCCGTACAGGCAGCTTAGAAAACAAAAGCAAGTCTTAATAAAAGTATCGCAGAGTTCACTGCCGTACAGGCAGCTTAGAAAGGCAGCAACACTAAAAATTTTACGCACTATTAGTTCACTGCCGTACAGGCAGCTTAGAAACAGCTCCGCTCCGGTGAGCAGGGAGGCGACAAGTTCACTGCCGTACAGGCAGCTTAGAATCGGACGAATGGCCGGGGCATAAATTCGACCACGTTCACTGCCGTACAGGCAGCTTAGAAATGTACCCAATGTTGCCTGTACAGAAATACACCGTTCACTGCCGTGCAGGCAGCACGGAAACCAATACACGGGCTGCTGCTGCCAACAGCCCGTTTACTGTCATTTTGCCGCAAAAATAGCGGTGAAAAAACCGCCTGTCCACGACCATAAACCCGACGTCTGCCGAAAAGCACCTGGCCATCAGGCATCATTAAACAGCGCTATACAGCATTAGCCAGCGAGACAAGGCTCCTGAACTTAGCTACAGGTGGCGTGATATTTTTTCCCACCCGCATTTTTTATGGAGAAAGCGTGGCAGGTTTTCAGGCGGGTATGCAGATCGGTAGCTTTGTATATGTACGCCGTCACATGCTGCTTGCCCTTGAAAGGCTCAACGCCACCAATATGCCACAAACTTTTTTTCAGATAGAGATTGGTGCTGCCAACGCCAGGATTACTCACGCCATTGGTGATGCTCTGCTCCGCTGACTGGCTCAGCGTCTGCTCAATGGTGGTATTTTCCCCATCGGTGGATTTGGTATCAAGCTGCGCCCGGGTAATTGGCGTCCAGCTGCTGCAATTGTCGTCACTACACACATACACGGTAGCCAGTGACTGACCGGAGAATGCGCAAAGGCCCAGCACAGGCAGCAAGGAGAGCAGGCAGGATTTGAGCGTTCCCGCCCGTGTTGGTCTGTGCACAGGTATGGCCGGGCTGACATCTGCATCACTGGATGTTACTGACCGCTTAAAGTTAGACATGAGTTAATTCCTGTATTTGTTTTTTGTTAAGTAAAAATAATATTTAACTATAATGTCATCTAAAAAAAACACATGATAAAACACATATCTTATTTTAATGTGTTGTTTTTATTGTGTTTAATTGTTTTAACAATATCAGGGTGAATGTCTTTCCTGAAAAAAAATATTATTAATGCAAATGTAATTTGCGGTTGTTTTTTATCGGGCTTTCGTCCATCCTGGCTAAATCTGGTCCTGAACGGCTACGGGCGATGTCCTCCTGAGGGCGTGTTTTAAAGGAAGGGTAATATTTATGTCCACGCCTGGCCTGTTCGGGAGAACGTCGAATACTGTTGGCAAAACGTATTATCAGCAGACGATGCGAAGCCGGATGATGACTGATATTCCTGATGTCGGGGCGTTTTCATCCTGATCCGTTCGCCCGTTTTATTGCGGCTTTTTCAGATATGGACTGAAAATGCTGACTTTCAAACTGAGACGGTTTTCGCAGATAAAAATAAATGCAGTTAACAGTATGAGCTGAACCTGAAAGCAGCATAAGGAAAATGCATTTTGGAATCGGTTAAACCTTCAGATTTGAAAACAATTCTACATTCCAAACGAAGTAATATTTATTACCTGCAATATTGTCGGGTGCTGGTGAATGGTGGAAAGGTTGAATATGTCACTGAAGAAGGGCGGCAATCGCTTTACTGGAATATACCCATCGCCAATACCACGGTCGTTATGTTGGGGACCGGAACCTCGGTCACGCAGGCGGCGATGCGTGAATTTGCCAGGGCAGGCGTTCTGGTTGGGTTTTGTGGCGGTAGTGGCACCCCTTTATATGCAGCAAACGAGGTCGAAACCACCGTTTCCTGGCTGACGTCGCAAAGCGAATATCGCCCTACGGAATATCTGCAACAGTGGGTGAGTTTCTGGTTTGATGATAACAGCCGCCTGGAGGCGGCTAAAACTTTTCAACGCATACGTATGGCTCAAATTGAGCGGCACTGGCTCAGTGACGCCTTAAACAGAGACGGAAAGTTTCCCTGCAATCAGGAAACGTTAGCCACACTCCTTACTCAGTTTGAAAAAGGTTTATCGCAAAGCCGGCATACATCGGAGGTGTTATCACTCGAAGCGGTGATGAGCAAAGGCCTCTACAGACTGGCGGCGCAGACGGTAAATTATGGTGGTTTTAGGCGGGCAAAACGGGGCGGTGGCGTGGATGTGGCTAATCGTTTTCTTGATCACGGCAACTACCTGGCTTACGGACTGGCTGCCGTGGCCTGTTGGGTTACCGGCTTACCTCATGGGCTGGCGGTGTTGCATGGTAAAACCCGGCGTGGAGGTTTGGTCTTTGACGTCGCTGACCTGATTAAGGATGCGCTTATTTTACCGCAGGCTTTTATTGCTGCTATGTCCGGGGAAGATGAACAGGAATTCCGGCAGCGCGCCGTTCGCAGCCTGCAAAAGGCGGATGCCCTTGAGGTGATGATTGATGCATTGCAACGCAGCGCAAACTCGCTCAGCACGGTGAGTAAATGAATATTTTGCTGGTGTCACAATGCACTAAACAGGCGCTGACAGAGACAAGGCGCATCCTCGATCAATTTGCTGAGCGCAAAGGCGAGAGAACCTGGCATACCGCGATCACGCTGGAGGGACTCAATACCCTGCGTAAACTGCTGAAGAAAACGGCGCGACGCAATACGGCGGTGGCCTGCCACTGGATTAAAGCCGGTCATCAGACTGAACTGGTGTGGATTGTGGGTAACCTGCGGCGCTTTAATACCCAGGGCGCGGTGCCAACGCACAGCACGCAGCGTGATATTCTGAAAAAGCATGATGAAGACCGGTGGCACTGTGCGGAAAGCATCAGCCTGCTGGCTGCCCTGGCGGGGCTGTTTCATGATTTCGGTAAGGCTAACGCGCTGTTTCAGAATACCCTGAAGGGAACGGGAAAACGCTATCAGCCCTGGCGGCACGAGTGGGTATCGCTGCGACTGTTCTGTGCCTGGGTGGGCAACAGGAGCGACCGCGAATGGTTAACCGCACTCAGCAAGGTCACCGCGGCAGATGAACAACAGGTATGGCAGAACCTGTATCAGGACTCCGATCCTCCTTATCAAAACCCCTTTATGAATTTACCGCCTGTGGCGACCACCGTTGCGTGGCTGATCCTTTCTCATCATCACCTGCCTGCCAGCCCTTCTGGCGGAGAATACCCGCCGGATATATCGCGCATGTCTGACTGGCTCACCGGGCAACTGACGGCGGAATGGAACGCAACCAATCACCTGCATCCGTGGACAGAACAGGAGCGCTCCGACGCCTGGTGTTTCCCGGATGGCACCCCTTTTCGTAGCGCGACATGGCGCGGAAAGGCGCAAAAGTTCGCGGCGCGTGCGCTGAAATTACCCTCACTGAGCGACGCTGGTGGCCTGGAGCAGCGTTTCACCAGCCATATGGCGCGGCTGGTACTGATACTGGCCGACCACCATTATTCAGGGCTGCCTGCCACCAAAGGCTGGCAGGACCCGGAAGGTAAAACCTGGGCGAATACCTGTCGGCAGACGACGGCATTAAAGCAACGGCTGGATGAACATAATATTGGTGTAAGTCAGAATGCCCTGCTGATTGGCCGCTGCCTGCCGCAGTTACGCAGTACCTTACCGGCGATAACCCGGCATAAAGGGTTCAAACAGCGCAGCAAGCTGGCGCAATTCCGCTGGCAGGACAAAGCCTGTGACCTGGCCTTATCGTTGCGTGAACGCAGCCGGGCGCAGGGTTTTTTCGGCATTAATATGGCCTCAACCGGCTGCGGTAAAACCTTTGCCAATGCACGCATTATGTATGCGCTGGCGGATGAAAAACAGGGATGCCGTTTTTCGGTAGCCCTGGGTCTTCGCACCCTGACGCTGCAAACCGGTGAGGCGCTGAGGGAAAAACTGCGGCTGGAGAATGACGATCTGGCGGTCCTGATTGGCTCGCAGTCGGTATTGCAATTGCATGATCTGCATTATAAAAAAAACACCCTTCCGTCCGATAACGGCCAGGATGATGCAGAAGCGATATTTGCTGAACATCAGTATGTTCGCTACGACGGTGCGCTTGATGACGGGCGTTTACGTCACTGGCTTGGTCGCTCACCGGGGTTACATCAGTTGCTCAGTGCGCCGGTACTGGTGAGCACCATCGATCATCTGATTGGCGCAACGGAAGGGACCCATGGCGGTCAGCAAATCGCGCCGATGCTGCGTTTACTGACAGCTGACCTGGTACTGGATGAACCTGACGACTTCGATATTAACGACCTGCCCGCGTTATGCCGTTTGGTGAACTGGGCCGGCATGTTGGGTTGCCGGGTCCTGCTCTCCTCTGCGACCTTGCCGCCCGCGCTGGTACAGGCTCTGTTCAGCGCTTACCGGGCGGGCCGGACAGAATATCAACGTGCCTGCGGGGAGCCGGATATTCCGGTAAATATCTGCTGTGCCTGGTTTGATGAATATCACTGTGTGCATCACGATATTGCGCCGATTAACGCTTTTGTGCAGCATCATGGCGATTTCGTCAGCCGTCGGGTGCGGGGATTGCAACATGTCGGGGTGCTTCGCCGGGGGAAGCTGCTGGCCATCAACGCGCCTGGCACGCGGGAAAAGGACGTGCTGGACAGCATGGCAGAAACCATGCTGGCAGCCATGCAGAGGCTGCATAATTGCCACCATCAACAACACGCGTCCGGGAAAACCCTCTCGGTTGGGCTGATTCGAATGGCGAATATCGATCCGCTGGTCGCGGTCGCCAGACGCCTGATGCAGACGGCGGCACCGGCGGATATGCACATCCACTACTGCGTGTATCACAGTCAGCATCCGCTGGCGATGCGATCGCACCTTGAGCAGTGTCTGGATGCCACGCTGACCCGTCATGACCCGCAGGCTATCTGGCAGCGCCCGGACATCAGCCCTGTTTTTAACCATCCTGAACGGCACCACCTGTTTGTGGTACTGGCCACCTCCGTTGCGGAAGTCGGCCGGGATCATGACTACGACTGGGCGATTGCGGAACCCAGTTCGGTTCGTTCACTGATCCAGCTGGCCGGACGTATTCAGCGCCATCGCCGGGAAGCGTGTCATATCGCCAATCTGCTTATCCTGCAAAAAAACCGCAGGGCGTTGAAAAATATGGAGTTGGCTTACTGTCGGCCTGGTTTTGAATCGGCGCGTTTTCCCCTGAGCAGCCACGATCTCAGTAAGATCCTGCTGCCGTCTCAGTATCAGATTGTCAATGCCATCCCCAGGGTGCAACCGGTTGCGCAGGCCGATGCCGCAGGCAATTTAGCCGCGCTGGAACATGCCGCACTCTACGCCATGCTAATCAAACCCGTGCGGCAACATCACTATTACGCGGCGCAGTGGTGGCGGGAACAGGCCACCTGGAGCGGTGAACAGCAAAGGATCACCCCGTTCCGACGCTCTGCCCCTGAAGAGCTGCACTACCTGTGCCTTGAGGAGGAGAGCTCACTGCCGGTGTTTAAAATGCCTGACGTCTTGCCCGGCTGCTGGAAAGACAGCGCGGGTTTTCAGCCATGCCAGATCGGTTTTGCCAGTGGGATCAGTCCCTGGATAGTGGTGGATTATCCACAGGTGTACCAACACCTGGCGGAGACGTTGCAGATGCCGCTGTGGCAGGTGGGCCAGCGATTTGGTGAGGTAAGCCTGGCGGAAAAGGATGATGATACGCGGTGGTTTTACCATCCGCTGCTGGGGGTGTTTGGCGCACCCGACTGAGTGCGCCGCTGCCTGTACGGCAGTTAAAGTCAGTAGTTATTAACTTCTAAGCTGTCTGAACGACAGTTCAGGCATTTTACAAATAAAAAGAATGAAGTTCCAGAAAACCAGGGCTTAAAGATGACGCTTACTGATATGAACAAAAAATATACTTGTAGCGAAAAATTGTCTGTGTAAAATATCACATCTTTAGATTGTAGTTATTAAGGATGGTTTTTTGTGCGCAAGTACTGGATTTCGGGATTTCTGTTGTTTGCCCTTGCTACGTGCATCTTGTTTGCTAAATCTAATGTCAGCAATTTCAGATTAATCGACGAGTCAGCAGTGGGGATAAAACAGCAAAATTTTTCAATGTTTTCAATCATCTTTAACCATAACAAATCATAGCTAACGGAAAGGCTTAAGGAGCCAGTCATGGCGGATGAAGGATTCACGTTATTGATTACCGCTTATATCCGGGCGCGTGGTCAGCCGAAGCTGGAAGCGTTTGATAAAGCGGCGGAAAAGACGCTGGTTGAACTCAGCGACAGTGCGCAAATCTCTCTGGCACGCCAGAACCTGGCCAGCCAGCGGCGCGAGCTTGAACAGCGTTACGAGGTGCAACGCTGGCTGAGTGATGCAGCCAGTCGGGCCGGTCAAATCAGCCTGGTCACCCATGCGTTGAAATTTACCCACAGTGACGCCAAAGGCAGCAGCCGGTTTGAGGCATCCAGCGGACAAACTGACGCTCACTATCTTTCCACCGCCACCCTGCACAAACCGTCGATTGATGCCGTTGGCAATGCGGCGGCTCTGGATGTTGCCAAACTATTGCAGATCGAATATCAGGGCGAATCGTTAATTGCCGCGCTCAGCCGGGGCGATTATTCCCCGCTGGCGCCGCTGGCCGAATCTGAGCAGCAGCTCACCGCGTGGGTGGAAGGCTTTCAGCAGGTGCTGCACGACAGGCAGGCCAGCTCACATAAGCTGGCGAAACAGCTCTACTTTCCGGTGGGTGACAATCAATATCATCTGTTGGGGCCGCTGTTCTCCTCTTCACTGGCCCATGCTTTACATCAGCGCATCGTTGAGGCGCGTTTCAGCGATAACGCGAAAGAAATTAACGCGGCTTTCAGGGAAAAACGCTGGCATTCAGCACCACGGATCGGCTACCTCAATATGGCTTCGCAAAATCCGGGCGGCTCCAGGCCACAAAACATCTCTTACCTTAACAGCGTACGGGGTGGGCGGAGCTGGTTGCTTTCCTGTGCGGCACCCGTCTGGCACAGCCAGCCCGTACCACCGGTAAAGCACACCTCGGTATTTAACCGCTACAGCGCATTCAGCCAGATGGCCCGTTCTGCTGTCTGGCAACTTCGTGAATTTTTACTCAGGGTGAAAGGGCAGCCAAATAACATGGAGATACGTCAGCGCCGGCTGGCGTATACCGATGAAATAATCGACATGCTGTTTAACTATGCGGCTGGCGTTCAGCATGACGATATGCAGCAAGGCTGGAGTGCGCAGGACGCCTGTCAGCTAAAGCGATCGCAGCAGCTGTGGCTTGATCCAGGAAGGGCAAAAGGCGATGAGCAATTTTGTGCCGAACGTGAACGCGGTGAATGGCAGAAAGAGCTTGCTGTGGATTTTGGTCTCTGGCTTAACCGGCAGCTAAAACATAAAGATCTGAACATGAGCGAGACGGAACGGCGGGAATGGTCGACGGCATCGCTGTTTAAGCAGCGGCTGCGGGAGTTTGAACAGGCGGTGAAGGAGGAATGGCAATGAGCAGTTTAATCCTGTTGCGGCATCTTCGTGTGGAAAACGCCAATACCGTTGCCGGGCTGACCTGGGGGTTTCCCGCCATCACCCATTTTCTGGGGTACACCCACGCACTTTCACGCAGGTTGCAGCAAAGCCACGGTCTGACGCTGGATAAATGCGCGGTGATTTGCCATCAGCAACAGCATCACGCCCATGCTTCCGGTGGCCGTGATGCGGTTTTCTCGCTGACACGAAATCCGCTGACCAGAGAGGCAAAAACCGCTGCCTTCAATGAAGAGGGGCGTATGCATATGACGGTCTCTTTATTAATTGAGTGTCAGGGGGCGATAGCGAATGGCCGGGAAGGTGCAAAAGCGCTGGAGGCACATCTTCAGACACTGTGCGTCAGGCAACGTCTGGCGGGTGGCACAGTCATCAGCATGGCGGAAGCCAGAGTCATCGGTTATCCGCATGAGCAGAAGTCACTGCGGCGCGTATTGTATCGTCTGCTACCAGGGTTTGCTTTACTGGATCGCTCTGCCTGTCTTTCCGAACATTATCAGACGTTAAAGCAGCAAAATCCGCAGGCAGAAATGATCGACGCCTGGCTGGATTTTGCCGTGGTCAAAATGTCGGCGCTGGCGGTGGACGGCGATGCCAGCACCTCCACGAAAACCCCGGCAGAGTGGCGTTATGTTGCCAAACCTCAGCCGGGCTATCTGGTGCCGATCCAGACCGGCTGGCAATCCGTCTCCCCGCTGTTTCCCGCCGGAGAAGTGGAGAAATCCCGCGATCCTGCCACGCCTTTTCGCTTTGTTGAGGCGATATACGGCATCGGTGAGTGGCGAAGCCTGCACCGGATTACCGATCTGAACACACTGCTGTGGTGCCATGACTATCAGGATGGGCTGTACCGTTGCTGTTCTGTATTGTCTGCACCCACTGACACATATGAATTCATTGACGAAGAATAACGTAAAGGAATAACCGAATGGCTAAATCAACGATTAAAACCGCTTCCGTGCTGGCTTTCGAACGCAAATTATCCAATTCAGACGCGATGATGTATGCCTGCAACTGGCAACAACCCGAACAGCGTCAGGCGATTGAGATTAAAGAAAAGGCGGTGCGCGGTACGATTTCCAATCGCCTCAAAAATGCGCTGGTCAGCGATCCGGCAAAACTGGACGCAGAAATTCAGAAGGCCAATCTGCAGCGGGTGGATATTGCCGCCCTGCCTTTTGATGCCGACACGCTTAACGTCAGTTTCACCCTGCGCGTACTGGGTAATCTGGCGGTGCCCTCCGTCTGTAACGATCAGGAATATCAGGCCGCGCTGTCGGAGGTGATTAACCGCTATATCGCGGAGCAGGGGATGGGCGTGCTGGCCGCCCGCTATGCGGAAAATCTGGCGAATGCCCGTTTTCTGTGGCGCAACCGCGTTGGTGCGGACGAAATCCGCGTGTGTGTCACTGGTAAAAGCCAACCTTTTGAGTTTGACAGTACCCGGCTGAGCCTGCGTGAATTCAGCCAGCCTGCGGGAGATCTGGCGCAACTGGCGCGGGAAATTGAACAGGGGCTGACGGGGGACAGCTTCGCTTTTTTCAGTATTGATGCTTTCGTGCGCCTGGGGAAAGGGCAGGAGATATTCCCTTCCCAGGAGCTGGTGCTGGACAGCAACAGTAAAAAAAGCAAAGTGCTGTATCAGGTGGATGGCTGTGCGGCATTGCACTCACAGAAAGTGGGTAATGCACTGCGCACCATTGACAGCTGGTATCCGTCGGCGGCGACGCTGGAACTGGGGCCGATCGCGGTTGAGCCGTATGGCTCGGTGACCAGCCGCGGTAAAGCATATCGCCAACCGAAAGATAAAATGGACTTCTACACGCTGCTGGATAACTGGGTGACCAAAGGGATCAAACCTGAGACGGAGCAACAGCATTACGTGATGGCCGTGCTGATCCGCGGTGGCGTGTTTGGTGAAAAAGGTGAATAGGGGCGGGTATGGATCATTACATTGAAATCCGCATCCTGCCCGATCCTGACCTGGAGTTAAGCGAAGCGAGGCTGATGGCAGCATTGTTTAGCAAACTGCACCGGGCACTGGTCAGCGCCGGGGAAGGGGGCATTGGGGTGAGCTTTCCGGGCGCGGCAACCACACCGGGAGACAGAATACGGCTGCATGGCTCACGGGCGGCACTTTCCCGTCTGGAAGCGCTCTCCTGGCGCAAGGGGTTAACTGATTATACGGATTACAGTGGTATTTTGCCGGTGCCTGAGACGGCACAGTACCGTATTGTTCGCCGGGTACAGTGCCAAAGCAGCGCGGAACGGCTGCGTCGGCGTTCGGTAAGGAAAGGCTGGTTAAGCGAAGAGGAAGCCAAGGTGCGTATACCTTACGCCAAAGAGCGGCTCTTATCTTTGCCGTATCTCCGGCTGAAAAGCCTTTCCAGCAGCCAAACCTTTCTGTTGTTTATTGAACAGGGGCCGCTGGTTGCTGAGCCGGTTCCCGGACGCTTCAGCGCCTATGGTTTGAGTTCGCAGGCAACGGTTCCCTGGTTCTGACCCTTTTTTCAGGTCTGTTCCTAACCTGTTGATATGTAGTGCCAGAATTGGATAAAGGAAAAAAGGGTTTTTTAACGGAATTCCCTTTTTTTCTTTTATTCGTAAAGCGTTAGGCTTAAAAGCTAACGGTTCACTGCCGTACAGGCAGCTTAGAAAAGAGCAAGGCTGCTCAGTAAAAGGAGGAAGGCGTTCACTGCCGTACAGGCAGCTTAGAAAATCAAAGAAACGGAGATTGCCAGAAACACCATGTTCACTGCCGTACAGGCAGCTTAGAAATTACGAACCATCAGGCGACCAATAACGCTGGTGTTCACTGCCGTACAGGCAGCTTAGAAAATCATGCGGCCAGGCTGTCGGAATACCCTGACGTTCACTGCCGTACAGGCAGCTTAGAAAAGCTCGAAACAGATTATAAGGCTGCTGATACTGTTCACTGCCGTACAGGCAGCTTAGAAATGGATAAACCATAGTGAGAACAGTTGTTTTAAGTTCACTGCCGTACAGGCAGCTTAGAAATTGCGCCTCGCAAACAGAAGGTGAAAAAATAGTTCACTGCCGTACAGGCAGCTTAGAAAGATTAGCAGAAGAATCTCCTTAAACATTAAACGTTCACTGCCGTACAGGCAGCTTAGAAATTCTTCATCTGTGGCTGATACGGCCTCATACCGTTCACTGCCGTACAGGCAGCTTAGAAAAACAGATTTTCAGATCAACTGCAGAAGCCATGGTTCACTGCCGTACAGGCAGCTTAGAAATCCGGCGTTTCAGGTTTTTTCAGCTGCTGAACGTTCACTGCCGTACAGGCAGCTTAGAAAACAGCGCATCGTCAAAATATTGTTTTTTTATCGTTCACTGCCGTACAGGCAGCTTAGAAACACACATCAAGACCAAAAGTCCCGCACGTGGTGTTCACTGCCGTACAGGCAGCTCAGAAAACTTATCAGGCAAAGAACCGGTAAATTAGTATGGTCCCGTACAGGCGGGGATAGTATCCATGCTCAGTACCGCCCAATAAAAACGATGCTGGCAGGACAGATGCGCCCCCTGCAAAATGCAACTGTACTATTACCGGATATCGTAATCAGCCCTCCGCTGGCGGGTATCTGAAAATTATCGGTCAGCTTTACTATTTGATCTTTTTTTTCTGATATACCTGAAACATAATTCTTAACTACCTGTGCATATGATCTGCTTTCCTCCTCTGTCTGGAAAAAAGGATTTTACAGGTTTTATTTATATATAATTGTCACTGTGGTAAATAGAATCTATTCAGTCAATTCCTGTCTGAAACGTGATTTTTAATATAAACCAATAGCCCCTTTTCAGGCCTGAGGATGATTTATCCTGTCAGGCATAAGTCCGGTCGCTGCTGATAATAGCGATGCGATTTTTCTGAGAATATGCGGAAAAAGAGAAAAGGCACATGCGGAATGTTTTCGGCACTGTTGCAAATATCAGAAGGGGGGCTTCTCACGTGGTAAAAATAAAGCGTTATATTTCAGAGATGCTGCTCACCAGACGCATTTTGTTCAGGGGCAGTCAATCGTCTGACCTTTATGCAGCACCCGCATTACCTCAACCCCTTTTATCATGGCGTCGAACCCAGGCATGGCGCTGATTATTCTTTTCAGTTTGTCATAAGCACATTCGATAAGCTTGTTCCGGTACTTTATCTGCCAGTGCTCAACGTCTGTCGGGTATCGGCCTTCGCGCCTGAGCAGGGCATACGCCTGGCGCAGTGTTGTCGCTTTATCCTTATTGATAAAGCGCAGGAGCTGCCACTATATAACGCTGCTAAAATGTTTCGCGGAAACCGGAACGCAGCGGTATTGTTCCGGCAGGAGGAGAGGTAAAAACGACGGTACAACCTCTGTTCTCGACGGCACGGTACCGATAAGCCCAGTGGTCATTAATATTGATGTATGTCCCGTCAATATGTCAGGATGCTGAGATCGGAGGGTGCCAGTACCAGCCGACTTGCTTTTCCATTTCCGGCGTACAGCACTGTGGCCAATGGTAAATCGTACAATGATTAACACTGGTGCCGCTTTCAGTAAGTATTTTCTGTTATTGCCACCGTATTTGCAGTACCGGCATACCCTCCACGGGATAATGCTGTACTGAAAATGACAGTCCTGGAATGGGGTCATATGCAGCGCCCTCGGCCGACATATCCCCGTCAGATGTTTGCAACAGTGCCGGCATGGCGATACGTCACCTTCATTTTGCCGAAAATCACGAAAGAATAATCAAAATGCACATATCCTGAAATATTAACTATTAATTAGGTAAACTATTATGATATTTATAACGCATCTGTGATAACGGAATTAATATCATAAATTTTGAAAATTATATAATATTATTAGGTTATAATTATGGATGATGAGGAAATGTTAGCTTGTATGTTAAAGGAAATAAGGGAACTTATTGAGAAATATACATCCAATAAAAAAATAGAAACAAATTTTAAACTTGAGAAAAATAATCGTGTGTTGTCGATAGTCATAGAGGGGGTTTCAGATATGGAGATCTATTTTGAAAATATCATCTCTGAAGAAAAAGAAAGTTAACTCTATTGCTCACAAAGAAAAACCAGACCACTTTGCCATAAATTGTGCTATTTTTTTCTGGATCCTCGCACTGGCTGGTTGGCATTCCGGCCACAGATATGCCCTGACAATGGTAGCTGGAATGCTATCTGTCGCAGCATTCATTATCCATATTCTGACAAATCAGGATGTAATTATGTTTAAAAAAAAACCTGTAGATACCACTTCCCTCATTCTTGCCAATAAAGGAAACTCTTTATCAGATGAAAAAAAACAGACCGAGTTCAAGACAGATGAATCAACTGTGATTGCCAAAAATGTATGCTTCGAAGGGAATATTACATCAATCGGTCATGTGTATATTTATGGGGTTTTAAAGGGAAATATAAATACAGAGGCAGGTTTAATTAAAATTGTTAGCAACGGCATGGTTGAGGGGGATATAAAATGCAAAAAGGTTATCATTGACGGGGAATTGAGGGGAGATTGCTTTAGCGAAAATATGGAAATAACAGAAAATGGCAAAGTGTCCGGGAAAATTACCTACCATACTCTGAGCATAAAGCATGGTGGCATACTTTCTGGTCAGGCAGATCCTGTACTTCATAATAATGAGAAAAACAGGATAACAGATATTTCAACCGAGATTCAGTCTGTGGAATTACAGGATATATAGTCGCGACGTGATCCGATCCTGGGTCCTGAAAGGTTGAGAGTTATTGGTTTTAACAGGGGTGTCGGATCCTTATATAAACACAAGGTAGCTCTCATGCTTTATACGGTAGTGTTGCAAAAATGAGGACAAATAACTCTTTGCCTGTTTACCATGCCTTACATTTCAAAAACGCCGCTCACCGGACGCATCGCGCCCAGTGGGGCCAAAGTAAAATAACTCAGTCTGGTCTTTACGCAGCACACGCATCACTTTAATTCCCTTCATCGTGGCGTAAGCGGCCTGCATTGATTTCAATCCAATTATTCGTTTCAGTTCGCCATGCCCGCACCTGATAGCGTTACTTCGGTGAGCTGCCGCTGCCCTGGGGCAGGGGACATGAACGTCCCCGTAGCCGCGTCGTTAAGATCACCGTCGTGTTATTTTCACTGTCTTACCGTGTTGACGTCGCCGCCATCTCATTGGCCGCCTTTGACTGCCGTACAGGCGACTCAGCAACGTTTGCGCGCCGTTGGCGTGAGTTCACTGCCGTACAGCTGGCCGGCAAAATACCGGGTGGCAATCTGCGTCTCATCGGGCGACAGACACTGTTTTTTTGGGGCCGGACTGCGATAATGTGTGCCATATCGCCGTTATGGTCGGCCGTGTGGACAATACAAAGGCCCGTAATCACACCCAGCAGTGAAGTCAACTGACAGAGGACAGCACCATGGAATACGAATTTTTACGGGATAGCACCGGTAAGGTGAGGGTGCGCATGTCGATGGGACATGAAGCCGTGGGGCACTGGTTTAACGAAGAAGTGGAAAATAACCTCGCCCTGCTTGACGAGGTGGAAAACGCCATCGCAGGGGTAAAAGGCAGTGAGCGCCAGTGGCAGCGCGTGGGCCGTGAATATACGCTGTGGATGGATGAAGAAGAGGTGATTATTCGTGCCAACCTTCTCAGTCTGGAAGACGACGGGCTGGAGGAAGGAATGCGTTACTATGATGAAGAGAGCCTGTGTTTTTGCGGCGTTGAGGATTTCCTGGCGGTGATTGCCGCCTACCGGGCCTTTTGTCGGGAGGGCTAAGGGGAAAGCGCCGGGACGCAAATTTATTGACGAAAAGCGTTTCTGCCAGACTCAGTTCGTCAGTTTATTGCCCCTGTCGTTCAGTTCGCATCGAAAAAATGGAGTATGTTGATCCAAAGCTGACGGTGGGCGATAAGTCGCTTGATTATCGTATTAAAGGTGCTCGCCTGAGCGATCGCCTTTAATACGATGACAGTGACACAGAATTACAGACAGGCTCCCCGAAAAGGTCGTGTCATTCCTGGTGTGATCGAGGTTTAATTCCTCCCTTGGTCAGAACAACGCTGCCATCGGCACTCCAGGTTTCTTTTAATTTTGCACCAATCTGCTGGTAATATTTTTCGTGTTCCGCCAGGTTATGGATAACGCTCCATACGCCACGATCCAGCATAGCAATGGGGTACTCCCCGGGGTTAGCAACGTCAAGAACCATTCCATCACCGCCTTCAAAATTATTTTTGATCATATAGGTGGCATAGTTGATCTGAGCGCCATGTTGAACAGCACGATGCGTGGCGGAGTCATGGCTACGAAGAGCATCTGTCCGTTTTATCTCCTGATTTAATTTTTTAATTAAGTCTTCTTCTTCTTTACCAATTAACGGTGTTCTGGGGCGCCCTGCATGGTTAAAAACGATGAGGTCGTGCATATCGTAATCGCCAGTATAGCAGTTTGTTATCCAGTTTTTATGTTGCTTCAAGGCGTGCAATGACGTATCAAGCTGATTGATATCTACAGGATAAATAAATATTCCTTCACTAGTTGTCATGACATTTTCCAGTTGCATATTATTTGTCAGATAAATACCCACCAGTCCCTTTTTTTCATCCCAGTGGCCAACCAGTCCTTCAATACCTGCATTATGAACTTTTGCCATCATCTCATCTTTGTTTTGCGGATAATACTTACTCAATGAGCTTTCTTTAATGGTCTTTTCCAGAATAGAATGGGGCTTTGCCGCTGCGCCATTTTTAAGAGCATTGAGCGTTGCTTTTCCTGCTTTACGGAAGCTGACGGCAAAATTGCCTTTTTCCGTGGCGACTTCCATCATCCCCATATGCTTATCCAGAATAAACTCTTCTTTTACGATTTTGGCCGTCCCGGCTGATGTTTCCCAGGGTAATCCTTTAGGCCAGGATGCTTCATTTTTTGCTACCCATCTTCCAATTTCATTTAATGTGACGGGGATGGTATGTGTCTCTGGATTGGCAACATTGACCACCTGCCATTGGTGTTTTCTCTCGTGCCATTTCACCTTATATACATCACCGTCCTGTTTAATATAATAATCAGGAAGTGAAGATTTTTCATTGATATATATGTTTTTATATCTTCCCAACATTCCTTCAGGTAACTTATTGATGTCTTCTAATAATTTTTCATCATTAACTTTCCATTTTTTGTCTATACAAAATAGTGTATCCTTAACGCCATCAATTCCTCTCCTGACACGGCTGGAACAAAGGGGGAGTTTGTCCAACAAGCCATCAGCATAATCCTGGCCAGGGTGACCCAGTTGACCCAGTGGCTTAAGAATGTCCGTATCTAACTGATAGCGTCTGCCAAATACATTTCCGGTGTTTGGATCCATCTGAACGTAAAAATATTTACCATTATCATCTTTTATTCCTTTTACAGGAACGCGAAAATCCGTGTGTGGCAACTTTGCGGTAGCGTAATTTTCTGAGTGCAGACCTTTTTTTGCCGCAGTGTTAATTGATTCTATTCTTTTCCCTAACGAAGCATGATTTTCTTTCAGCACGTCTAATACATAAACTGGCAATATTCGATACGTGTCTGTCAGTAGCTCAAATCCGGGATCGGCGCTTCTGAGTACGTTTTTTCCAAGTTTTGCCAGTTCTTTGATGGTGGGGAATGACGCTTCCTGATACAGATTTTTTACAAGCCCCTTTACTGCTGATTGGGGGACCCCCTGCGTTCCTTTTAACATTCCCCTGGCCAGGCCCTGGCCAAATTTCCCACTCATACTGCCGATTTTAATAAATGTATCAAAAAACGTCAGTGCGTCTAACAAACAGGCAGGAACTGCCTGAGAAGGGTCATTATTTTGTATACCTTCAACACAGTCATAAAAGGGAATTAAGTGTTTGAAAAAATCCCATGTTTTCTGCCTTGTCGATTTATCGTTGCCTGCGTCGTAAACAGATTTATATAATTTTTCACGATATATCTGGTTGAAATGATTGATCAATCCCAGTTCATTTTTCTGCCTGTTTATATTCTCATTCTTATTTTCTGTGGTGGAGAAATAAAATAACTGACCAGTTCCATCTTTAACGCCATTGTCGGAGAATTTCGTAAAACCATTCACAGGACGGTAATCGAGAATGTCAGCATGGATAAAATTACTGATGTCATTATCAACGCGTATCAGCCTGTATTTGCTCTCATCTCCATTTCCTGTACTCTTGAGGGCGTAAATACGTTTCTCATCTCCAACCTGAACAGTAATAAGTTCGGCCTTGTCCAGGTTGATATTTTTTACGGCAGGTGCTGATATTTTTTCAAAAAAATGTTTGGTTCCCGGGTTGTATAAATCCTGTTCACCTAATTTTTCTGAAAAAAGAAGGTCTTTCTCTACACTGTAGCTGGGCTCCATAGTAAACGATGTTGGATAAATAATGGCATCAGGAGAAAATATAAAATTGGCATCTTTTTTTTCTATACTGGAGAACGTGGACCAGAGAATATAAAAATTGATATCGGCAAAACTGTCGGCAACCTTTTCTGTGAGTTTCTTCCAGGCTGTATCAAGATCTTCAGGAGCCTGAGCACAGGGCTTAGAGATACCATCCATATAGTCCTGCTTTGCTTCCTCTCTTCTGAGGAGAAGGTCCATCTCTGTATTGAAATATAACGGGGATTGCTCAATAACCACGTCCATTGTAGGGGGGATAGCCTCACCGCAGTCATTAACAATTTTTTCTGCTAACTTTCCTCTGCTCATCCATTCTTTGACGGCAGAACGATAAGCTTCAAACTTAAGGCTGATATCCTGGTATTGAAAATACTGATTAATGGCTATCACATGGTGATAAAACATATCTTCCTGAGCATGGATTTCTTCCGGCCTGATTTTTGCCATCAGTAAAAGGGCGGGAAGTAAAATAAAAGAGTGGATACTCATGTCTTCTGCAAATGCCGTTTCCCATATTGCTTTACCAAGGTACAGGATCTCCTGAGAGGTAAAATCAGACAATTTTCCTTTATCAGCCAGATAGAGAGAGCCGCTGTAATACCAGTTAAACTCAGGATCGTCTGTTGAAATGTTATCAATATTATCAATGGGATGATAAAAGAGAGGGAACCTCTTCTTCATAAATAAAGACCAGATATGCTCAATACTGGCTCGTTTTTCTTCAGGAATGTTTATTTGTCTCTCTGCGAGTATTTTTTTCAGCGAAAGCGTTTGCTTCAGCGCGTTGATTGTTAGAGGAGCTTTATTAACGGCAAGTTTATCAGCCAGATACCATTCAGGTGACATGCCCATGATGGTACGAAATATCATATCCATGACCACAGATTCAGCGAAGCTGTTAGATATTGCCTCTCCTTTTTTGCCGCCATAAAGGTTGCTGTCAGTCAGAATATGTTGTGCCAGAAGTTGTATTTTCACACTGGAGATAGTCTGCTGACGATGGTTATCTGCTGGCATGATATACCCGGCGATGGCGGCGGCGACGTCACCCGTTTTAAATTTATCGATCTCTGTATCGGGAAGTAATTTCTCGTTTTGTAAAAAATCAATCAGCGAGTGGTGAATTTCCGCATCGAATACATCATCACCAGCGTATAGCGGGGATTCGTCAGGCACTACATCTCGTTTGGATCGCATATGAGGTTGCGAAAGTGAGGTGGGAGAGAGATTTATTGTTGAGTTTTTTGCGTCTGTACTCCCATCTGGGATGTGCTCCTGGTGCGGTGTCCTTAGCCTGTTCCACAGATGTCTTCCCCAGGAGAAAACGCCGATGGTAGCCAGCGAAATCGTGTTACCTTTTACTCCCGCTATGGACGAGAGATACGCCGTTATTGCAAACGTCGTCGCAACCATTCCTGGATTGGGTAAGTTCACTATCTGTTGATTCGGTACTGAAGAAACTGGCGTTTGCGGCACAATGGTATTTACCGCGTTTTTCTCTTCTGCAAGCGTTGTCGAATGCGCTGTGGCATCGCACTGGGTATTGAAATGGCTGTGGGTGATTATCTGTTCATCTGTGTGATGGCGTGTTTCTGTCTTGCGGGTAGCACAGTATGACAGGCCTGAAAATCCACTTTCCTGCCGGAGTCTGTCTGTTGCCAGCCAGTGTGCTTTCTCAGCAACAGAGTAATTTTCAAGTGCCAGGGATTTGGGGTTATTTTGTACCGTGGCGCGGATAGCCGCATCATATCGTGCCGTGGAGTTCGATGAAAAAGCGGTCATGTCCCCGATAAGAGAAGAGGATGCTCCCAGGCGATCATCACGTCTGCTGATGGATGTTTGCATGCAGGTATCCACCTCAAAAGCGGGTATCCGGTGGAGAGGAATATTTTCTTCATGGTAGGCCGCGACTGGTGCAGGAGTGCCTGCTATATCTCCCAGCTTATTCCAGTACTCGTTAGCGCGAATTAAAAAATCCGCCATAATGGTGGGTATCCTCAGGCACCAGCGCTGTGGTGCCTGATTGTTTTTCATCCAGGGTTTTACTGCAATGGCTGTAACGGCCATTGCAATGAGAATATGTTCGTAGAGAGCGGTATTCTCTCCCTCTGGAAAGGGATGTGAAAACGATTCACCAATCCATTCGACGATATTTTTCCTGATAAAATTTGCCAGTTCAGAGATAATATTCAAATTATCAGGGAGTAACCATGATGACAGCTCAAGAGTATTTAATATGGCATAGTCAATATTTCTTTTTCTGGTAACGGCATTATAGAGGCTGATGGCGGCCACGGCTATCCGTGGAGAAATACCGGGAAGTAATGCTGAAAGACAGGTTGATATAATCCTGCTATTTCCGTTGCTGGCCATTAACTGGAATAATTGCTGGAGCGCGCGGTAGCTGTCCTCTGTCAGGGAGACATGAGAGTCAGCTTTCTCCGACACGGCGCTTTCTCCGGTGGTTCTTTGATCGTTGGCATTAAAACTGGTTTCATTAACTTCTTGCCAGTCTATAATATCTTTCCAGACATCGTTTTCTTCCCAGTTGATAATATCTTTCCAGATATCATCTTCTTCATGGCTAATAACGTCTTTCCAAATATCATTTTTTCCCTGGTCAATAATGTCTTGCCATATGTTTTTTTCCTTTGTTATTGGTTTTGCGATGACTTCTGGTGTTCTGGTAAATGATGAGGGAAGGCATTTTGTATGAACAGATGGCATTTTTTTCTCCTTTTTTGCATGTTTTTATATAGCAAAAAACGGATGATTTTTGATACAGGAAAACGCTTATCAGTCTGAAGAGTAATATAAGAATTCAATTGAAAAAGATGGATCAGAAGAAAAGAGATGCTTAAAAAGTGACATTTTCAAAAATGGACAGCAAAACGATGTTTACCCGCACAGCGGATTTTTTTACACCGGCTGATAACAGGAGAAAGTATTATTTTAACGTCCGTGATAAGCAGGGGATAAAGTATCCATCGTAACCGGTTATGAGCATATGACGACGGAGATTACAGTGATGCGCCGCCACAAATCACCACTTCCTGACCCGTAATTGCATCGGCAGCCGGGGAGAGTAAAAAGCTGACCAGCCCTGCGACCTCCTCAGGCTGAATATAACGGCCGATGGGGGGCATGGTCGGCTGGGAACTTTCCCGTCCCGGCATGGTGAGCATCGGCGTGGCCGTCGCTCCCGGGGCCACAATATTGGCGGTAATACCGCGTGCGGCCAGCTCCGCCGCCCAGCTTCTTACCATCCCTTTCATTGCCGATTTGGTGCTGACGTACTGACTGCGTCCTGCGGCACCCACCGAGGTGCGACTGCCAATCAGAATAATACGTCCCCCCGCTGGCAGCCGATCCACCAGCTGGTTAGCCATCACTTCTGCTACGGCAATGTGTAACTGCCACAGCCGTTGGCCGCTTTCTTCATCAAGCTGGCCGAGCGGTGCTGCCTTCATCATCCCCGCCGCATGGATTAGCGCATCAACCTGCGACAGGGTACGTAACACCTGCTTTAAGGCGTGGGTATCAACCAGATCAACCGGCAGCGAGGTAAAGCGTGGATGCGGGAGTGCAACCGGCGTCCGGCTCAGTCCGGTTACCGTCCAGCCCTCGTCCAGTAATCGTGCAACAATCGCCGCGCCAATCCCGGAGCTGGCTCCCGTGATCAGGGCGTGGCGGCTCATCGCATCGTCCCCGACATCGCCAGTGGAATTTTAAACACCGCTTTACGCACCGTCGCGGGTTTACCAATGGCGCACAGTGCCTGGTGTGCTTCGCCCGGATAAAAGATGACGAAATCACCGGCAGCAAGCTGCACCGAATGCGGCAGCTGTGGGTGGGCGACAATAAACAGATCGGGTTTTGTTTCTGTTGCCTGTTGTTGGCGGGCGTCAGCACAGGAGAAATTGATGGTTTCTGTGCCCTCCAGCACGATCTGAATATCCAGATACTGACGGTGAAACTCAGTATGTCGGGTGTCAGCCACCGCCGTCTGTGCCACGCTGATGGTGTAAAACCAGCTTTCACCTGTCGGTTGAAATCTGCCGTCATCCTGCGCCCGCAGGGCCGCCAGACTGTGCTCCGGTCTGGTGAGCAGCGAGTAAAGAGAAGGCGGTAAGTTTGCCATCGTCAGGGTGTTCAGATTGCCGGTAATCATCGTTGCGCTCCTGCGTGGGTGACCCACTCTTCGTTGAGGCAGACATATTTGATCGCCTGGCGAAAGTAGGTATAGGCGATGTGCAGTTCGCCGTTGATCCCCTGTTTGATGGTGGGATAGGAGAATTCACGGTTGAGCTTCAGCTGTGAGTTGTTGGTCATACAATAGCCATCACCCTCATCAAGATTTCGCCGCCACGGCCAGCTTCTGCCACCGTCTTGCGACACAGCCAGCGTCATTGGTGCGCGCGGTGCGCCCCAGAACGCGGTTTTTCCGGCCTGCGATACCGGCGCAACGGCGGAAGCGGTGTCCTCCTCATCCTCAATTTCATCGTACAGCGACAGGCGTCGCTCGCTGGCGCCTTCGGCACTCATGGCGTTGAACACCAACGCCAGATTGCCATTGGCAAGCGTGGTGACCTGAATGGAGGAATTGTTATTTGGCAGGTCGGTGGGCTGCGGCACCGACCAGCTTTCGCCGTTATCGTATGAGCGACTGAGCCAGATATGGTCAGCCCACCGGCTGCGAAACAGCGCCAGCAGCGAGCCATCCTTCAGCAGTGTAATATTCATATGCACACGGCCGGTGCTTTCCGGCACCATCACATCACGCCACGTTTTCCCCTGATCCGATGAAATCTTCACCGCGCTGGTATCATCATTCCCCACCCATTTCTCGCCGGGCCGGGTTGTGCAGTAAAACACCGGCAGCAGCCAGTTACCATTGGGTAGCACCACCAGCGGCTGGCGGATAAACGTACCGGGCGTCTCCAGCAGTGTGGCGATGGGCCCCCAGCTTTTGCCAAAGTCGGCAGACTGACGATAGCGGACGATGGCGGTATCCTGATTACCTGATTTCTGCGCGGTATACATCAGCCACAGAATGTTATCCGGGGCAAGAAACAGCACCGGGTTTTGCTCCGAGCGGCCGTTGTCTTGCGAGAGCTTCTGCGGCTCGCTCCAGCGTGGGCTGCCTTTTGCCAGACGCGAACACCAAATGGAAATATCAGCAATCCCTTCCTGTGTACCGCCAAACCAGCAGCAGAGCACGTCGCCATCCGGCAACGGCAGCAAATTAGCCGCGTGATTCTGGGGGCAAGGGGAGGGCAGCATTGCGACGCGTAACGCGCTGTCGTCATCTGCCAGACGGATCAGTCCATCATGCTCCACGGTTACGGTATCCATTATTTTACGCTCCACTTTTTTGTAAACTGTCGTTGGTGTGCTTGTCGCTTTCCCGACGTGGGATCAGGTGATCAATTACCATGATCACCGCCGGTGTGATCAGGGCGATATACATGTTGTTAATGCCAAAGGGATCGCCCAGCAGGAACCACACCGAGGTCACCACGCAGGCACCCACCAGTCCCCAGTTTGCGCCGCGGGCGCTTTTGAACATCGGCAGATAGAATGCGATGATCGCCACCACGGAAATCGACAGGCGAATAGCGCGGGTAAAGAAAGAGAGCTTCAGCACTTCCGGTACCAGCAGCACGAAAATCAGCGGTGCAAAACCGATCGCCAGCGACAGCAGACGGGTCATTCTGAACTCCCGCTCCGGCGTGGGGTGGCGGTATGGCACATAGAAATCTTTGACAATCAGCGAGGCGATAGCCAGCGCCACCGTGCCGACGCTGACGAAAATAGACGCCACCAGCGAGGTGGTGACAATCCCGGCCAGCCACGGGCTCATATCCTGTAAAAAAACCGGCAGGGCATAGAGGCTCTTAATGTCGGGATGCAGGTATTTTGCCGCCACGCCAATCACCGCAATAGCAATACCGATGGGCAGGCAGAAGAAAAAGGCGACCCAGGTTGCCCGACGGGCGGCGGCAGGGCTTTTGGTTGAAGAGATCGCCTGGATAACAAACTGGGTACAGAAGATTGAACCAATGGTGCCGATCAGCCAGGCCACGATGGTGCTGGCCCCGACATGGCCGTCCCACGTCCAGTAAAAGTCCGGCATCTGTTGCACCATCGGCGTAATGCCGCCAGTCATCTTCAGCGCCACGCCAAGAATAATCAGAATGCCAACGTACTTCAGCGCGCTGTGTAACAGGGTGACCCACGCCATCCCCTTCATCCCGCCAAAGGCGAAGTAGAATGTACTGACAATGGCGGTGATAAAGGCGGCCACCGGCAGATTGACTTTCAGTACCGTGGAGATAGCCGCCGCGCCGCTGACGTAGTTGCCTACGTTCACCAGTAGCAGAGCGTAAATCATAATCAGGGAAATAATGTTTTTGGTGGTGCTACCGAACTTTTCGGCCACCGCACCTGAAATGGTGATTTTGCCGGTATTGTAGATGCGTTTCACCAGTAGCAGCCCGAAAATCGGGAAGCCAATCGCTGCGCCAATCACGGACCATGAGGCGGCAAAACCATCCTCAAAGGCGGCCTGTGCGGTGCCAATGGTTGACTTGGCACCGATATATTCAGACATCAGCATAATGCCAACGATAAAAGCCGGCATCGCCCGTGAACCTTCCATAAAATCGCCGGAACTTTTACTACGCAGGCGGTAAGTGAGCCAGGTGGTAAACAGAATATAGGCTACCACCATCCCGATAATGATCAGCGTGCCTGAGGAGGAAAACTCTTTCATTGTAATGCCTCACAGTTTCTCATGGCGCGCCCGACCTGAGGGGGCTGTTCGCGCCTTGCTGGGTTAAGGTAACGTCAGGCGGTGAGCACAGGTGTGGCCTGCCCGCCCACCACGCCGGTAGTTTCAGCGGTTGATGAAGGTGGCAACGTGACGGGCCAGCCAGGCAGTGCCGCCCAGGGGTATCTTGCCTGTCCCGGTGTCGCGGCGATTGCCGCTGTGGCACATCAGTGTGTGTATTGCCTGACCAGCTGGCGAATGCGCTGCTCTTCTTCGGCGCTGAAGCGCACGGCATAGCG
This sequence comes from Erwinia psidii, assembly GCF_003846135.1. Lineage (GTDB taxonomy): Bacteria > Pseudomonadota > Gammaproteobacteria > Enterobacterales > Enterobacteriaceae > Erwinia > Erwinia psidii. The sequence goes on along the minus strand of NZ_RHHM01000006.1, from coordinate 89,298 downwards.
GCTTTCACCCACATCATGGCCCATCAACGCCACCGCTTTTTTCACCACCGCGGGCGAAAAACCGATGCTGTAGAGATCGGTACGCAGGCCGGTGACGTTTTCCTGCGCGCGGCGTGAACCTGCAATATTCCCGGCGAGGAACTGTGACCAGATGGCGTTGATCGCTTGTGGCGCAACGTTGGCCAGGCCGGAGATACAGGCCGAACAGCCGTCAACGAACCCCTGATGGATCAGGGAATCCGGGCCGTTCAGTACATCAAAGCGATCAATACCTTCGGCGGCGTGCAGGAAACCGCTCAGGCTGTCATAACTGCCAGCGCTATCTTTAATGCCGACGATATTCGGGTGGGAAGCCAGCTGGCGCACCGTCTCCGGTTCCAGGGTGTTGCCGGTGCGCGCCGGGATGTTGTAGAGAAACAGCGGCACGTCAAGTGCGTCAGCAATCTGGCGGTAATGGGCCATCAGTGCCTGCTGGCTGAGTGGCACAAACCACGGCGTGATCGCGGAAACGGCATCCACCCCTGTCGCCGCAATCTGTTTGCCCAGGCGAACCGTTTCACGGGTAGCGATTTCACCAATGTGCGCGATAACCGGTGCCCTGCCAGCCACCTCCTCCACGCAGGTTCTGGCGACAGCCAGCTTCTCTTCACTGCTGAGCACAAAGAATTCGCCGTTGGTGCCGCCGCAGAAAATGCCGTTACCGGCGGCCAGCTGACGCCGGATCTGGATGCGCATGGCGGCGTCGTGGTAGTCACCGTCACGGGTGAATGGCGTGACGATAGCGGTCAGTACGCCGGAAATGTTTTTACTCATCATGTCCTCGTCATCAGTCAGGGGTGCGAGCCGGGAACAGCGACAGATAAACCTCACGAACCTCGCTGGCGCTGACCGGGGCAGGCACGTTCTTCATCAGGCGCTGTACATCCAGCGCGGCGTCAACCAGTGAGGGCAGCCGATCGGCGCCAATACCCAGTTCGTCAAGGCTGGCGGGCAGTTGCAGCCGTTTCACCAGCGCGGTGAAGTAGTCAACCAGCGCATGGGATTTTTGATCTTCAGTGAGGGCGGGGTCTGCATCCGGCAGCAGGTCATAAGCCTGTGCAAATTTGCTGACTACCGCCGGGCGAATGAAGCGCATACAGGGGGCGAGCAGGATGGCATTCGCCACACCGTGCGGAAGATGGTATTTGCCCCCCAGTGGGTAAGACATGGCGTGGACCAAATGCGTCCCGGCATGGGCAATCGCCGCACCGCCGTAATACGATGCCCACAGCATATCGAGGCGTGCGGTGAGATTGTCCGGTTCGGCCACGGCTTTTTCCAGGCTGGCAAACAGCTTATGCAGCCCCATCAGCGCGTAGTTATCGCTGACCGGATTGGCAACCGTGGCGGTGAAGCATTCGATCAGATGGCACAGTGCATCAATACCGGTGGAGGAAGCGATATGGGCGGGCATAGTGGTGGTCAGCTCCGGTGCCAGCACCACATAATCAGGCAACATCACCGGCGAAATAATTCCCACCTTGGTTTCTTTTTCAGGAATGGCCAGAATGGCGTTAGGGGTGGCTTCTGAACCGGTTCCTGCCGTGGTCGGGATCAGCAGTGACGCGGTACGATGCTGTGGTTTTTCACCCTTCAACAACGCATCCAGCGTGGGGGCGTTTTTAATGCAAAGCACCGACAGTAGCTTGGCAACGTCCAGCACGCTGCCGCCGCCGACGCCAATCACCAGATCCACCTCATGGCAATCCAGCCCGGCGAGAATTGTCGTCACATCATGCTGACTGGGTTCCGCCGGGACGCTATCAATCAGGATCAGGGTGCCAACCTGATTGCCCATCTCCCCGATCAGCGCCTGCACTGCCGGGATACCGACGATATTTTTATCCGTCACCAGCAGGGCGCGCTGTACACCCTGTAACAGCCAGCTGATGTCCTGAAGCGCCCGATAACCACTGATGACGGTGCTGTTGATATTCATTTGCCTTACCCTTGTCTGCCTTGTTGGAGAGAATTGATTGTATTCGCTCAATTTTCCGCAGTGTGCTGCAGTTCGTGATTAATTTTATAGGGTAAATTGATTTATATTAATTTGAAGTTGCTCACATATAATCAATTATGATTGAATATAATCAATATTACGCAAATCGACAGGTTTTTCCCGAAGGGGCGCAGGAGACGAAATGGCCTACGTGCAATGGAAAACGCCGGTGCTGGTGGTGGCGGACGATCTGACCGGTGCCAACGATACCGGTGGCGGACTGGCGAGGGCCGGCGCTCGCGTTAATGTCCTGTTTAACCCGACCGGAGAGGGGAGCCGAGATGACGCGGATGTCTGGGTGATCAATACCGACAGCCGGGCATGTGATGCGGCGCTGGCTGCACAGCGAACCACCGAGGCGGTGACCCGGGGTCGCGTGCTGACAGGCGACGGCTGGATCTTCAAAAAAATGGATTCCACGCTACGCGGCAATCCCGGCGCTGAGACAGAAGCGGCTTTGCTGGCCAGTAACGCCCCGGCGGCGCTGGTGGTTCCGGCGGTGCCGACGCTGGGCCGAACCACGCGGCAGGGGATGTGTTATATCGACGGCCAGCTACTGAGCGAAACGGAATACGCCAGCGACCCAAAGACGCCGGTCAGCAGCGCCAGCATCATTACGCGACTACAGGAGCAAAGCTCGCTGAACGCTGGCCTGCTGCCGCTGGATGCGGTGCGCCAGCCGGACCTGGCCGCCCGTCTCGCCGCCGCGATAGCTGAAGGCCAGCGGCTGATTGTGCTGGATGCGGAACGGCAGGAGGATTTACACCATATCGTGCGGACGGCGGCAGCGCTTTCGCCGCGTCCACTGTTGGTGGGTGCCGCCGGGCTGAGCGACGCCCTGAGCGAGTTTCTGGGTGGCAACGGTAATTCCATTGCTGCCTTGCCCATAACGCCAGGACAGCAGGCTGCGATGCTGGCGGTCATCGGCTCAATGAGTGATATCGCCAGCCGCCAGATTGTTCGCCTGCAGCAGCACTATCCGCTGTGCCTGATTGACATCGATATCCGGCAGGTTTTATGCGACGGAGCGGGTGATATGCCGTGGCGACAGCAGGCGACTGAGGCCCTGCAACGGGGGCAGCACTGCGTAGTGCGCACCTGCCAGCAGGTCAGCCAGCGATACGACATTCACGCCCTCTGCCAGCATTATGGCCTGAGCCGTCAGCAGATGGGCGAACATATTTGTGAGTTTCTGGCCGCGCTGGTGCGGGATGTTGTGGGTGAGGTACAGCCGCGAGGACTTTATCTCTCCGGCGGTGATGTGGCGATCGCCGTGGCCAGTGGGCTGGGTGCTGAGGGGATTCATCTCGGTGGGCTGGTGGCAGGCTGTGTCCCGTGGGGGCAACTGCTGAACAGTAAAAATGATCTGCTGGTGCTGACCAAAGCAGGCGGTTTTGGAGATGAAAATACCCTGGTAGACGTTTTTCATTTTATTGAGGAGAAGTCAGGTGAGTAAAATTATTGCGGTTACCATGGGCGATCCGGCGGGCATTGGCCCGGAAATTATTATTAAATCGCTGGCTGAAGGCGCGCTGTCGGGGGCGTCGGCCGTGGTGGTGGGGTGTGCCAGTACGCTGCGACGGGTGATGAGTATGGCTGTCACACCGCAGGCGGAATTGCGGGTGCTTAACCGCGTATCGGAGGCCCATTTTGCACCGGGGATCATTAATATTATCGACGAGCCGCTGGCCGATCCTCAGGCGCTCAGGCCGGGTGTGGTGCAGGTTGCCGCAGGCGACCTGGCATTTCGCTGCGTGAAAAGGGCGACGGAACTGGCGATGACGGGTGAGGTGCAGGCCATCGCCACCGCCCCGCTGAACAAAGAGGCGTTGCATTCGGCCGGGCATCTCTACCCTGGCCACACTGAACTGTTGGCGAAACTGACCGACAGTAAAGACTACGCGATGGTGCTTTATACCGATCGGCTGAAGGTGATCCATGTGACCACCCATATCGCGTTGCGTAAATTCCTTGATACGCTGAACGGTGAACGCGTGGCGACGGTGATTGGCATGGCGGATACCTTCCTGCGACGCGTGGGCTACCGGGATCCGCGCATTGCGGTGGCAGGAGTCAACCCACATGCCGGTGAAAATGGCCTGTTTGGCGACGAAGAGATTAACATCGTCGGTCCGTCGGTTGAGGCGATGAAGGCGCAGGGGCTGAATGTTTCCGGGCCGTGCCCACCGGATACCGTTTTTCTGCAATGCCATGAAGGCCACTACGATATGGTGGTGGCGATGTATCACGATCAGGGACACATTCCGCTGAAGCTGTTGGGTTTCTACGACGGGGTGAATATTACTGCCGGTCTGCCGTTTATCCGCACCTCTGCTGACCACGGCACGGCATTTGATATTGCCTGGACAGGTAAAGCGAAGTCTGAGAGCATGACGATTTCCATTCAGCTGGCAATGCAGCTTGCATAAGGATATATGAAGGGACAAAGCCGCCTCGACCAGATTATGGACTATCTGAAAAGCCATAACCTGGTCACCGTCGAGCAGCTGGTGGCAGCCATTGAGGCGTCACCAGCCACCATCCGGCGGGATTTAATCAAACTCGATCGTGAAGGGGTGATCAGCCGTTCACACGGTGGCGTGACCCTGAACCGTTTTATTCCCGCCCAGCCGACCACGCTTGAGAAAATGCAGCGCAATCTGGCAGAAAAACAGGCGATTGCCCGCGCGGCGGCGACCCTGGTGCGTTCGGGCGATGCGGTGGTGCTGGATGCGGGGACTACCATGATGGAGCTGGCGCGCCAGTTGACGCATCTGCAACTCCGGGTGATCACCGCCGATCTGCATATTGCGCTGTTTCTGTCGGAGTTCAAACAGATTGAAGTGACCATTATTGGTGGGCGCATTGATGATTCCAGCCAGTCCTGTGTCGGCGATCATGGCCGCAGGCTGTTGCGTAATCTCTACCCTGACGTCGCCTTTGTCAGCTGTAATTCATGGAGTCTGGAAAAGGGTATTACCGCACCCACCGAGGAAAAAGCCGGACTGAAAGAGGATCTGCTGGTGAATGCCCGCCGTCGGGTGTTGCTGGCCGACAGCAGTAAGTACAGTTCATGGTCACTGTTTTGCGCAACGCCGTTGCAAAATCTCACGGATATCATTACTGATAAACATCTGGGTGAAGAGATACAGCGTGAACTGGGGGACCAGCCTTTCCGTTTGCAGTTGACCTGATCCTGGAGCAAAAAAGCGGGCAATGCGCTGGCAGCCCGCTTTCGCTCTTATTCAGGGCGCTTTGGGCACCACGTAGGGAATGTTGCGTCCATAGTAAATTTCACGCATCTCTTTCCACAGCAGGTCGGTGATGCGTTTGTGTTCCAGTGGGCTTAACTCTTCCGGTTTGGTATTAAACAGGTAGTGTTTAAGATCAAACTCTTTCAGTAACATCTTGGTATGAAAGATGTTTTCCTGATACACGTTCACATCCACCATGTCGTACATCGACTTCATGTCTTCCGACATAAAGTTCTGAATAGAGTTGATCTGATGATCGATATAGTGCTTCACGCCGTTAACGTCGCGCGTAAAGCCGCGCACGCGATAGTCGATGGTGACAATATCGGATTCCAGCTGGTGGATCAGATAGTTCAGCGCTTTCAACGGTGAAATGACGCCGCAGGTCGATACTTCAATATCGGCACGAAAAGTACAAAGGCCGCCTTCAGGGTGGCTTTCCGGGTAGGTGTGAACGCAGATATGACTCTTATCGAGGTGAGCCACTACCGAGTTAGGCAGTGGGCCTGGATGCTCAGAGGTATCGATATCATCCGGGTCAATTGGCTCTTCGCTAACCAGAATGGTGACGCTGGCACCCTATGGCTCGTAGTCCTGACGGGCAATATTCAGCACATTCGCGCCAATAATTGAGCAGGTTTCACTGAGGATTTCAGTCAGCCGGTTAGCGTTATACTGTTCATCAATATAAGCAATATATCCGTCACGCTCCGCGTCGGAGTTGGCATAACAGATATCGTAGATACAAAAACTCAGGCTTTTGGTCAGATTGTTGAAGCCATGTAGTTTAAGCTTTTGCAATTTTGTTCACCCCCTTGAAATGTCCGGTCACTCGGCCAGCACATTTAACAGATATTGTGGCAGGGCAAAGCTGCCAGTATGAATTGCCGGATTGTAATAACGACAGTTAAGGCCAGTAGCAGCGAGACGAGCCTGCAATGTTGTGGTATCCGGCTGGCGCAGTGCCGGATTATCGCTGGCCCAGGCGAAGGTCATGATGCCACCGTAATAGGTCGGGATCGCCGCCTGGTAAAACGTGACGTCACGAAAGTAGTGGCTCAGTTTGCGATGGCTGTTAACGGCTTCTTCCTGTTGCAGGAAGCACACGCCGTTTTGTGCCACGAAGATGCCGTTTTCATTAAGGCAGCGGTGGCAACCTTCGTAAAAGGCGGAAGTAAAGAGGCTCTCACCGGGACCGATAGGATCGGTGCAGTCTGAAATAATTACGTCAAACTTATCGTTGCAGCGACTGACAAAATTCACGCCATCGTCAATCACCAGATTCAGACGCGGATCCTGATAAGCACCGGCGCTGTGATTGGGCAGATACTGCTGGCAGAATTCCACCACGCCCGCGTCGATTTCCACCATCGTTATCTGTTCGATGTTTTGATGACGACTGATTTCACGCAACATGGCACCATCGCCGCCGCCGATAATCAGTACGCGCTTCGCGTTGCCGTGGGCAAGCAAGGGCACATGGGTCATCATCTCGTGATAAATAAATTCATCACGCTCGGTGGTTTGTACCACACCATCCAGCGCCATGACGCGGCCCAGTGCGGCATTTTCAAAGATGATCAGGTCCTGATGCCCGGTTTGCTCACGGTACAATACCTGGTCAACAGAAAAACACTGCCCAAAACCGGTATGAAGCGTTTCATACCACCTGTCCTTTTCAGCCATGATGAGGCTCTCCTGGTGAAAATAGCCATGAAAAATGGGGCGGTATAATAGCTAACTCTGACCGTGGTTGCACGGTCAAATTATCAGCGAGGGCGCATTATGAGGATTATCTGACGTATGCGAGCAGGCTCAGGGAATCTCGGGCCAGGGATTTGCATTTCATATCGTTGGGTACAGCGATACCGCTGAGATCTTTATAACTGTCCTCGCCCAGCGACTTCATGTTATAGCTGCTGTAATTACTCAAATCCCAGCGATTCTGACGCGCAAGAAACATCAGCGCCCGGCGGATTTGATCATCCGGCAGATCCCGATAGCCGCAGTCATTTTTAAGGTAGACAAACACAGCGGTCAGATCCGCCAGATCTTCTGCTTCTGACTCGTTAAGCGCAAAACTTGCCGACGAGAAGCCAGATAGCCCCAGAAACAGCAGAGCCAGGATGCTTTTCTTCATAATTGTTCTCAACCGATTGGAATAGCCAGACGTTAGCACAGTTATTAACAGGCTTCAGGCAATTTTGCCTGAGCGTGGGCGATTTTCTTGTAATAACTTTCAGTGATGCCGCAGGCAACTTGACCCCGGTGCAGGGGCAGGGGTTATGCTGCTATCTGTAAACCATTTCTGGTGAAGGAAAAACGGATGCATCGTCGTGATTTTATTAAGCTGAGTAGCGCGATGGCCGCTGCCAGTGCGCTGCCATTGTGGAGCCGTTCACTGATGGCGCAGCAGCCCCGTCCCAGCCTGCCTGTCCCGCCACTGTTAACGCCGGACCCACGCGGCGTTATCAACCTTGCAGCGCAGCAGGGACAGACGCGGCTGCTGGGGAAAGCCGTCACCACCTGGGGATACAATGGCGCACTGTTGGGGCCAGCCATTGTCCTGGAGCGCGGGAAGCCGGTGACGATGAATCTGCATAACAGGCTGGCGGAAGCGACGACGGTCCACTGGCACGGACTGGCCATTCCTGGCGAAACAGAGGGCGGCCCACAGGGGCTGATTGCGCCCGGTCAGTTTCGCCGTGTCAGCTTTACTCCCGATCAGCCTGCCGCAACCTGTTGGTATCACCCACATCAACATGGTCGTACCGGCTACCAGGTGGCACAGGGGTTGGCCGGAATGCTGTTGCTGAAAGATGACGACAGTGAAAAACTGCTGCTGCCCAAAATCTGGGGCGTGGATGATATTCCGGTCATTTTGCAGGATAAGCGACTGAGCGCGGATGGCAGCAGGATTGATTATCAGCTGGACATCATGAGTGCGGCAACGGGATGGTTCGGTGACACCATGCTCACCAATGGCGCTGTCTGTCCACTGCATGCCGTACCGCGTGGCTGGCTGCGTCTGCGGCTGCTAAACGGATGTAACGCCCGTTCGCTGATGCTGGCGACCAGTGACAGCCGCCCGCTGTATGTGATTGGTAGCGATGGTGGATTGCTGGCGGAGCCGGTGCAACTCAATGAACTGCCGATGATGCCGGGTGAGCGTTTTGAAGTGCTGGTTGATACGCATGATGGCAAGACCTTTGATCTGCAAACGTTGCCGGTGCAGCAGATGGGGATGACGCTGGCACCCTTTGAGCAGCCGTTACCGCTGCTGACCATTCAGCCGTTGGCGATTCTGGCCAGTGGTACCCTGCCGGATAAGCTGGTGGCGGTGCCAGCCCTGCCAAAGCAGGAAGGGATACCATCGCGCCTGTTGCAACTGACGATGGACCCGGAACTGGACAGGCGCGGTATGCTGGCGTTGATGGAAAGGTATGGTCACGCCGCAATGGCGGGTATGAGTGGCGATGCGCATGATAATGCCCCTGACGATGCGCAACCAATGGCGGAGATGGATCATGGTGCAATGCCAGGCATGGCGCATGAGAAACCTGCCCCAGCGGCATTTGATTTCCACAATGCCAATAAAATCAACGGTGTTGCTTTTGATATGAACACGCCATCATTTGATGTGAAGCAGGGTGTCATGGAGAAATGGACCATTTCCGGCGAGGGCGATCTGATGCTGCATCCTTTTCATATTCATGGCACCCAGTTTCGTATTCTTTCTGAAAATGGTAAACCGCCGGCTCCCCACCGCAGCGGTTGGAAAGATATGGTTCGGGTGGAAGGCTGGCGCAGTGAAGTGCTGGTGAGTTTTAATCATCCTGCCAGTAAAGCGCAGGCTTATATGGCACACTGCCATCTGCTGGAGCATGAAGATACCGGCATGATGCTGGGATTTACGGTGAGTGAATGAGTCGTTTCCCGTACCTGATGACCGGGTGCTCAACAGATGAAAATCCACTGTTTCTGTCCGGCAAGCCCGGTTGAAGCACCCGATAAACGCACTCTGCGTTGGTTTCCGGGCTTAATAAACTGCTATGTGACAGCAGCGTTTTTCTGCCCATTCCGCCAGTGCCAGCGGAACAGATTTCGGGCAATGATTGGTTTGCAGTTTTAGTGGAAACGCTGGCTGACGGCACGACATCCGGCATTCGTTTACCAGGGCGTTGCGGTTATGGCCGTTAAGCGCATTGAAAGTGTGAAAACGTCCGCCAGGCGACACCGGTTATTTACTTTTTCATCTGACAATGGTTGCACACGCCAGGCTCCGGCGAACCCAGCACCCTTCTGAGAAAATCCTGAGTACGGGGTTCCCGCGGGCGTAGCAGGATCTGCTCTGCCGGCCCCTGTTCAACTATCTGTCCGCTGTGCAGGAAGCACACCCGATCCGCCACCTCGCGGGCGAATTGCATTTCATGCGTAACCACCACCATCGTCATGCCATCCCGCGCCAGGTTGCGCATCACTTGCAGCACATCGCCAACCAGTTCAGGATCAAGCGCCGAGGTCGGCTCGTCAAACAAAATGGCGCGTGGCTGTAGCGCGAGAGTACGGGCAATGGCGACGCGCTGTTGCTGTCCCCCCGACAGCTGCATGGGCCACGCCTGTATTTTTTCCGCCAGCCCGACCATCGCCAGCAGGTCCTTTGCCCGTTTCTCCGCGATGGCGCGCGGCTCGCCATTGACATGTATCGGGCCTTCCATGACATTTTCCAGCACGCTGCGGTGTGGAAAAAGATTGAAGCGCTGAAACACCATTCCGATTTGCCGCCGCAGCGCGTTGATGTTTTTATCCCGATGATTAACGCGCTGACCTAACACGCGGATCTCACCTTCTTCATAGCTCTCCAGCCCGTTGATACAGCGCAGGATTGTCGATTTTCCCGATCCTGACGGGCCAATCAGGCATACCACTTCACCCTCGCTGACGGTGAAAGTCACGCCTTTAAGCACTTCAACCGGGCCGAAACGCTTATGAACCTCATTGATTTCAATCATTTCAGGCTCCGTTTATCCGGCGTATTTCCAGCCGTTTGCTGACGGCCAGTAGCGGCAGACAAAGTAGCAGATAGAGCACGGCCACCAGGGTGTAGACGGTGGTATTATCGAACGTTGACGCCGCGATTAACTGCCCCTGGCGCGTCATTTCGGTGACGGCGATAGTCGACGCCAGTGCTGAATCTTTCAGCATCATCACCAGCGTGTTGCTGTAAGGGGGCAGGGCGACATGGAACGCCTGAGGCAGGATCACCCGCCGCATCGCTTTGCCAACACTCATGCCCATCGAACGGGCGGCTTCTAACTGACCTCGATCGACAGATTCAATCCCCGATCGAAAGATTTCAGCGATATAGGTTGAAAAACAGAAGGCGATGCCGATGACACTGGCCTGAAATGAGGTAAGGGTAATGCCAATATCGGGGAAGACGAAGTAGATATAAAACAACACCACGATCATCGGCAGTCCGCGGGTAATATTAATGACCAATGAAACCGGCCATGAAATTATTTTCCACGGGCTCATTTTGCCTGCGGCAAACAGTAACCCTAACGGCGTGCTGATGAGCAGCGAAAAAAGCGTGATGACGATGGTCATTTCCGTCCCTTTCAGGAGAAAAGGTAAATAGTTCGGGATGCTGTTCCAGTCCATCTCGCGCTCCTGTGGGGTAGCCTGTTTTCATTAAAATGAATATCGCCACTGAGCAGGATGGTGTCAACGGCTTTATCTTTAATCAACATAGGCTTTACTTATTGCCGTCATAAAACGATAGAATGGATATTAAATTTATTTAAAATCAATGAATAATATAGCCAGTTCTCCGGGCAGGTAAATTTATTCATTTACTGTCGCGCCAGATAGTGTTTATTTTCATTATAGTGAAAAAACCTGCGTCATTTCATTCACCGCTATCAGGAGTGAACTATGTTTGCATCGCGTTTTATCGTTACTGCGTTCTGCCGGGGATTGACCATTGCCCTGTTGATGACGACCAGCGTGGTTTCGCAGGCCGCCAGTCTTACCGCTGGATCGCCACCTTCCAGCGCCCCCACCACCTTTCTTGATACCAAAACCGGCAGGATTGAGGGGTTTATGCCGGATGTTGCGCATCAAGTGGCCAGTCGTGCGCAGCTTGATATTGCCTTTACCGCCGTGCCTTTTTCCACGCTGATCCAGTCGGTGATTGCCGGTAAAATCGATGTGATTGTCGCGGGTATGACGCCCACCCCGGAACGGGAAAAGCGCATTTCGTTTTCGCAGCAGGTCACCGCTTTTGGTGCCGGACTGATTGTCCGCGATGACAACCACAAAACGTACCGCTCATGGCAGGACCTGAAGGGAGAGGTGGTGGGTAGCATGGCGGGAACTGATTACACGCAAAGCCTGATGAAAAGCGGTATCGCAAAAGAAGTTAAAGTGTATGACAGCCCGGCGGACATGACGCGTGACCTGTCGCTTGGTCGTATCGCCGGCGCACTGAATGATTACCCGATCCTCAAGGCGCAGGAAAAGGCGGGTGGCCTGAAAGGAATGCATGTTGTGGAAGGATACAAGCCAGAGTCCGTTTCGCCAATGGCGTTTGGGGTGAAGAAAGGTAATGAAGCATTACTGGCAAAAATCAATGCGGCGCTGAGCGCCATGAAAGCGGATGGTTCGCTGGATAAGCTGAAAGCGAAATGGGGTATGCCGTAAACCCTTCAGGGAATACATGGAATGAATAAACAGATTGCCGGGGTGAATGACCCCGGTTCGCTTGAGGCCGATATTGGTGCGCGCTTAAAACGCCTTCGCAAGGCGCGCAACATGACCATCAATGAACTGGCGGCGCTGGCTAATGTCTCGGCGGGGGCCATCAGCCAGATTGAGCGTAATCTCACTAACCCGACTATTCGCGTGTTAGAGCAGCTACGGCTGGTGTTAAAAGTTCCGCTCACCGCATTTATTGAGGAATCGGACCCGTCGCTGAAAGGCATCGGTCACTACGTCCGGCGTAGTGCGGAACGTCCGCATTTTAACGTAGGTAAAAACGGTATTGCCAAAAAGATGCTGTCGCCGACGGGCGATCACGATATTCAGTTTATGTTTATCATCATCCCGCCGGGAGTGCGCTCCGGTGAAATGTTGATGGGAATGGGTGAAAAAGCGGGTCTGGTGATGAGCGGCGAACTGACGCTGGAGCTGGCGGGGGAACGCACCATTTTATCTCCCGGTGACAGCTTTCAGTTCAGTAGTGCATTGATTCATAACATTTTTAATCATACTTCCCAGCAGGCGGAGGTGTTATGGATAATGCATATCAAGCCAGACAACCATCTTTGAACCCGATACGTTGAGGACAATTTATGCGCATAAAGATTGATGCAGTGCCGGACAGCCCGACGTTTCCCGAACAGGCCGATGTGGTGGTGATTGGCGGCGGGATCATCGGTACTTCAGTTGCCTATGAGCTGGCGAAGCGTGGCGTGTCGGTGGCGCTGTTTGAAAAAGGCGTGATGGCAGGTGAGCAGTCCGGTCGCAACTGGGGCTGGGTGCGGCAACAAAACCGCGACCTTTACGAGCTGCCGATGGCTATGTACAGCCTGCAACGCTGGTCTGAGCTGGGCGATGAGATTGGTAAAGATGTGGGATTCCGGCGCAGCGGGATCCTGTACGGTACTACCAGTGCCAGCGATCTGGCCAAATGGGAAAGCTGGGGCCAGCAGGCTAAAAATATCGGTTTCCATAGCCAGCTGTTGTCGGCCAGTGAAGCCCGTGGACGTATTGGCGGTCAGACAGCGTGGATGGGGGGCGTCTGGTCACCTGGCGATGGCCGCGCCGAACCCTCACAGGCGGTGCCCGCGCTGGCTGTCGGGGCACAGCAGCTGGGCGTGAATATTCAGCAGCGCTGTGCCGTGCGCGGGCTTGATATCAGCGGCGGGCATGTCACCGGCGTATGGACAGAGCGCGGGCTGGTCAAAACCAGCAGGGTAGTCTGTTGCGGCGGTGCCTGGAGCTCACGCTTCTGTACGCGCTACGGCATTGCGCTACCCAGCGCCAATATTCTTGGCACGGCATTTAAAAGCACGGTGGCAGCTGAAGTCACCAAAGGCTGTCTGAGCATACCGGGACTGGCGATACGCCGTCGTCTGGATGGAAGCTACACCGTGGCGATCACCGGGCGAGGTCAACTGGACCTTGCACCGCAAAACCTGCGTTACGCAACGCGCTTTTATCCGATGTATCGCAGCAAAATTGCCAAGAAGCTGAAAATCCGCATTAACGGTTCATTCTTTTCCGGCCCGGAGGCAGCAGGCTCCTGGTCGATGGATGCGGTCTCTCCGTTTGAGAAAATGCGCATCCTGGATCCGGCAGCAGATAAGCAAATTCTGCGCGAGTCAATTGCCAAACTGGTTTATGAATTCCCGCAACTGGCGGGTATAGCCGTTGATCATGCCTGGGCTGGCTGGATTGATACCACCCCGGATCTGGTGCCGGTAATTGATGAAGTTTCACAGATCCCAGGTCTGATCGTGGCCTCCGGCTTTAGCGGACATGGCTTTGGCATCGGTCCGGGGGCCGGTAAGTTGTGTTCACAGTTGGTGCTCAATGAGCAGACTTACACCGATTTGTCGCCGTACAGACTGAGCCGCTTTGCGCCGGGCAAGGCGATTCGCCAACCGCAAATGATGTAAAAACGCCGCAGTGCGGCGGGAAGCACATCCGGTGGTTTACGCTGAGGTGAAAAATCGCCCGGTGATCGGCGGTGTCAACGGTTTTTGATGCGTTCAGGACCGTCACTTAACTCTGACGGCCAGCGGGAAGAGGAGCATCCGGGGCGATCTGGCCCCGGCAGGATAAAAGGGCAACCCGTGCCCGCTGTCAGTGCGATGTTATTCCCAACTCGCTGTCCCGGTGGCAATCATGGTGAGCGGTTCTCCGCGTCGCTGATAAGGCTCACGTAATACGATGCGGTTTGCGAATTTCGCGATGCCTATTTCGTCTTGCAAAAGATGCTCCATCAGATCCTGAAACAGGGCGACGTTAGGCGCGATGATTTTCAGCAGATAATCGTAACCGCCGCTGACGTTGTAGCATTCAACGATTTCACGGTACCGGGCAGCCCCGCTCTCGAACGTGCGGAAATCATCCGGGTAGTGACTGCTAAGGGTAATCTCGGAAAATACCACGACATGACTGCCCAGCTTGTTCAGCGCAATTTTTGCGCCGTACCCGGCGATGATACCGCTTTGCTCCATACGTTTGGTGCGCGTCAGACAGGGACTGGGACTGAGGCTAACCGCCTCGGCCAGTTCCAGGTTTGAACAACGGCCCTCGCGCTGAAGGTGCTCAAGGATCCTGATGTCGGTGCGGTCTGGAGATTTAAATGTTGTCATCGCTGCATCATATCATAGCGTCGAAGCCGATTGCCGGGTTCTGGCGGCGGTGGCTTCCGTCAGCGCCTGATCCAGTACGTCCGTTATCCTGCCGGCCTGATCCGCGGTCAGCACCAGCGGTGGGCGGATTTTCAGCACGTTATGCCCCATTGCGCAGGCGCTCAGTAATACGCCCTTCTGGCGCATCCGGTTGACCACCTGGCTGGTGAGCCAACGATCCGGGGCACGCGATTGACGATCTGTAACCAGCTCCACGCCAACAAAAAGGCCGGCCCCCCGCACATCGCCTATTGCCTCGTGTCGTTTGTTTAGCCCGGCAATACCATCGAGCAGAACTTTGCCAACGTGGCGGGCATTGTCGATCAGGTTATCCTGTTCAATGGTCTGCAAAACGGCCAGTGCTGCCGCACAGGATACGGTATTGCCTGCAAAAGTATTAAAGTAGCGGGAGCGCTGGCCAAATTCCTCTAACGCGTCGGCAGTTGCCAGCAGACCTGCGATCGGTTGACCGTTACCCATCGGTTTGCCCATCGTGACGATGTCCGGGATAACACCGTGGCGCTGAAAGCCCCACATATTTTCTCCGGTTCGTCCAAATCCGGGCTGCACTTCGTCGGCAATAAATAAGCCACCGGCTTGCCTGATTGCATCGACCGCGCTTTTAAGAAAGCCTTTCGTGCCGGGCAGAATACCATCACTGGTGAACAGCGAGTCGACGATCAGCGCAGCCGGCACGATCCCGTGGCGCTCCAGATCGGCAATGGCGGCGTTGACGTCGCGCGTAAAGCGTTCGCCAGTATCGACATCCCCGGCATGCCAGGAACGAGGTGCGGGAACCAGGCGCACGTGAGGGCCGAGATTAACCGTGGTGCCCAGTGAGGGTGAGAACTGAGACACCGCGTCGGTGATACCATGATAAGCCGTCTCGGTGACGATCACCCCGGTGCCGCCGGTACGTATCCTGGCGATACGATAGGCAAGATCATTTGCCTCACTACCCGTGCAGGTCAGCATAAGATGGGCCAGTGAGGTTTCCGGCACGGTTGAGAGCAGGCGTTCGGCCAGCGTCAGGATGGTGTCATGCAGATAGCGGGTATTGGTCGCCAGGGTCTGAACCTGTCTGCAAATCGCCTCGCTCACGGCCGGGTGGCAATGTCCCAGCGACGTCACGTTATTGTAGGCGTCCAGATAGCGATGGCCTTCTGCATCAAACAGCCAGGCACCTTCACCGCGCACGATATGTAAAGGATGTTCATACATAAGGCGATAGGCAGGCCCCAGCAGCGCGTCGCGCCGCCGGATCATCGCCGCGGTACTCTCTCCCACGTCAGCAAGACCAGGGATGTAAGCGTTCACCATATTCAGGTCTGTGGTGCTTTTCATTGATTTCTCCCGTTTCAGATGTCGGACAGTAACCGGTCTCGCGCACCGTGGCGGGAGATATCGGCCATTTGTGACAGCGCCTCCCAGGCGGCGGGATTATGACGCATGATATAGGCGCGGTTATCAGGGTAGCGGACGGCACGCCATTCGGAGATCAGCGCGGTGATAAGGTGACGGGTTGCCATCAGGTCGGCAACGATCTCCTGCTCTGTCTCGGTGAGCGCAAGCGTCCGGTGGTAAGCGCCGACGAACTGTGCCGCGCCCACGAATGGATCGGTGCAACCGGTCATATGGAATGCCGCAGCGGTGGCCACTTCGCCTACCAGTGGCGCATACAGCATATCGCCAAAGTCGATGATACCTGTGATACGCTCCTGCTCCCCCGGTGCGACCAGCACATTGTAAAAATGGTAATCGTTGTGGATAACCTGGGCTCTGAGCATCGGCAGAACAGGTAATACCTGCTCTTTAAAGCGTGCCATAAATTTCCTGGCCAGCCGGCGTCGTTCAGGATCGATAAGGTCTTCCAGCTTATCCGTAAGACGGTGTGCGGCAGAGACATTCCACAGCAGATCGTGGTTTGCAGCAGGATGTGAAAATCCCTGCAGGGAGAGGTTAAGCCTGGCCAGACAGGTTCCCATGGTGCGACGTTGTGCAGGCGTTCGCACCGTTTCCTTGATCGGCATCCCGTTCAGATAGGTCAGCATCCGCACAATCGTATCTGTCCCATTATTCAGCCTGACGTGGTCACAGGTTCGTCCGGTCAGTGTCGGCACGACACGGGGGATGGGCAGCGTTGGTGAGTTATCAGCGATATGATGCAGCGCGGCAATCTGGAAATCGACAACGGCGGCCGATTCAGACGGATTACCGATCTTAAATACATAGCGAGTCCCATCAGGTTGTTCGATGCAGCAGTTCTGATCACGCTCACCTGCCAGCGGCCGCACCGTGCCCTCGATCCCGTAGAGCCTGGCCACCAGAGACGGTATCTCTGAGAGAGGGATCGCGGGAGGCGCAGTGCTTAATGCGGCAGCGTCAGTCGGGTTTACCTTCAACATCATTTACCTCGCTTAATCATCTGGCGCCCGTGGACAAATCCAGGGCCGTGCAGCGCGGGCGTTAACGGACGCCATCAACGGCGGGTGGAGGGTTCGCCTCAGCCATCAAACCGGCATCGGAAGTTGTCATCCGGTCATGGCGTAAGCCGGGCGAGCAGTGTATTCCCTCTTCAGGAGCGCAACGCCGTTGGTCAAACAAATACGCAACGATTCGGGGGCGTATTTGTTTGTGGTGTATACGGCGTGGAAGCCTGCTTTCCGACGGGCGAGACCCTGTGCGATAAGTCCGGTGTTTGCATCCGACAGGATCACTAACACAAAACGTTGGGCAATCCGCATCAGCGCCGCGCCGCCAGACTGGTATGGCTGGCGTCGGAGGCGCAGTGTTGGGTGTGATATGCCTTACAGGCCCGCTGAATAGTGTTTCCGGCATCCCAAAGAAAGGGACTCCGGCCAGGCGCAACCTTCGCGGAACGAGAGAGGCGGACGCTATCGGGCGAGGCGGGGATCTTTTCCCAGCAACGCGATCGGTGCAAAGTGCCTTCGCAGCAGGTCCGATTGCGCCGTTAACGGGCGTTCGGTGGATGATTGACTTTATCTTAAAAATCATTCAGTTAACCTTCTTTCTTTGACATAAAATAAGTATATCGTTCTGAACGAATACAAAATTTCTTAATGCGGTGTGAATCAGGTAACTTCTGCTCAATTATCAGCCGCCCGCAGCATGATTGATCTTCCTGATGTTGCGACAGCCCTGAACGCGCAACGCCGCCGTGGTCTGCGTATCAGAGGGACGCCCTGGTCTGGCAGCGGCCCGGCGATTTGTTCTCATCCTTCCCCCATCCACTACCATCCCTGATATAATCATCCGTTTCAAAAGGTTCTCATGCTATCGCTGTTGTACATGATTGTTTGATGCCCCATATCGTAACCGGGTATCAATATCTGATTCTCACACAGGCTTTACATGGTTATTAACTGAATAAAATCAGTGAGATATGTAAATAATGAAACACACTGTAGATATCATGATCTCTGAAGATGAGATCGCCCGTCGCATTGCACAGATGGGCCGACAGATCACCGAACGCTATCGTGACAGCGACAGTGGTATCGTGCTGGTCGGCCTGCTTCGCGGCTCCTTTATGTTTATGGCGGATCTTTGCCGCAAAATTGAGGTGACGCACGAAGTGGATTTTATGACCGCTTCCAGCTACGGCAGCGGCATGTCGAGTACGCGGGATGTCAAAATTCTCAAAGATCTGGATGAGGATATTTGCGGAAAGGATGTGTTAATCGTTGAAGATATCATCGATTCGGGTAATACCCTGAGCAGGGTCCGTGAGATCCTCAGCCTGCGTCAGCCAAAGTCGCTGGCAATTTGTACGCTGCTGGATAAACCGGATCGCCGCGAGGTGGATGTCTCCGTTGAGTATGTTGGTTTTACCATCCCGGACGAGTTTGTGGTGGGTTACGGGATTGATTATGCGCAGCGTTATCGCCATCTGCCCTACGTGGGCAAAGTTGTGATGCTCGAAGAGTAGATCGTTGCATCAGCGCATATGGTCACTGTCCAATCGACTGAGGCCGGAATTTCCGGCCTGTTGTTGACGATCGCTTGCTGTCAGGAATCGGGTTTTTCCAGATTGTTCAGCAGGTTGGCAATGCCGTGGCGGTAGCGCTGTTCGAGGATTTCACGGTTGGTGGCAGTCACTTCCAGATCGTGCAGATGGCCATCCTGAACGCCATATACCCATCCGTGAATGGTTACTTTCTGACCACGTTTCCAGGCTGACTGCATAATTGTGGAGTGACCCAGGTTATACACCTGCTCGATCACATTGATTTCGCATAATTTGTCGAAGCGCTTCTGTGGCGGAAGCTCGCCCAACAATGAGCTGTGCTTGTACCATAAGTCGCGAATATGCAGCAGCCAGTTGTTGATCAGACCCAGTTCCGGGTTTTCCACTGCCGCCTGTACGCCGCCACAGCTATAGTGACCACAGATAATGATGTGCTCCACTTCCAGTACTTCAACCGCGTACTGCACCACCGACAGGCAGTTGAGATCGGTGTGGATCACCAGGTTAGCGACATTACGGTGAACAAACAGTTCACCCGGCTCCAGCCCGGTCAGGCGCTCGGCGGGAACGCGGCTGTCAGAACAACCAATCCATAAAAAGCGGGGTTTCTGTGCAAGAGAGAGGCGTTCAAAAAAGCCGGGATCCTCTTCTTTAAGCAGCCTGGACCACTCGCGGTTATTGTTAATCAGGGTATCAATATCTTTCATTTCTGTTTAGCCATGACTTTATATGCGTTGCTGTAATATAGGGCAATGAAACGTGATTTTAAACGGTAAATAAAAAACCACTCAGAACAGGGCGCTCGTTAACCTATGACTTATGCACTGGAACTTGAAAAACTGACCAAAACCTACGCCGGCGGCGTGCAGGCGCTTAAGGGGATTGACCTTAACGTCGAGGCCGGTGACTTTTATGCATTGCTTGGGCCTAACGGCGCGGGAAAATCCACCACCATCGGCATTATCAGCTCCCTGGTGAATAAAACCGCCGGTAAGGTGCGGGTGTTTGGTTATGATTTACAACAGGATGTCGTTAACGCTAAACGCCAGCTGGGCCTGGTGCCGCAGGAGTTTAATTTCAATCAGTTTGAAACCGTATTGCAGATTGTGGTTAGCCAGGCCGGGTATTATGGCGTGGAGAAAAAAGAGGCGCGGATACGTGCTGAAAAGTATCTGCGGCAGCTCGATCTCTGGGACAAGCGTGACGAGCGTGCGCGAATGCTCTCCGGTGGCATGAAGCGACGCCTGATGATTGCCCGCGCGCTGATGCATGAACCTAAACTGCTGATCCTCGACGAACCGACGGCAGGCGTGGATATTGAACTGCGGCGCTCAATGTGGAGCTTCTTACAGGAGCTGAATGCACAAGGCACCACGATCATTCTGACCACGCACTATCTGGAAGAGGCAGAGATGCTGTGCCGCCATATCGGCATCATTCAGCGGGGAGAGCTGGTGGAAAATACCACCATGAAAGGGCTGCTGTCGAAGCTGAAATCTGAAACCTTTATCCTCGATCTGGCGGCCAAAAGCCCACTGCCGCAGCTGGAAGGTTTTCAGTACCGGCTGGTGGATACCTCCACGCTGGAGGTGCAAGTGCTGCGTGAGCAGGGGCTGAACAGCGTATTCAGCCAGCTCAGCCATCAGGGGGTGCAGGTACTGAGTATGCGTAACAAAGCCAACCGTCTTGAGGAGCTGTTTGTTGACCTGGTAAATGGTCGCAGAGGAGAGAAAGCATGACGCATTTATACTGGGTTGCCCTGAAAAGTATGTGGGAAAGAGAAGTGATCCGTTTCGCCCGCATTTGGATCCAGACGTTGTTGCCGCCGGTCATTACCATGACGCTGTACTTCATCATCTTTGGTAATCTGATCGGCTCGCGGATTGGTGATATGCATGGTTTCAGCTATATGCAGTTTATTGTGCCGGGGCTGATTATGATGTCAGTGATCACCAACGCCTACGCTAATGTGGCCTCCTCGTTCTTCAGCGCCAAGTTTCAGCGCAATATCGAAGAACTACTGGTGGCCCCCGTGCCGACGCATGTGATTATCGCTGGCTATGTCGGCGGCGGCGTGGCGCGGGGCCTTTGTGTTGGCGTGCTGGTCACGGCAGTTTCTTTGTTTTTTGTACCGTTCCAGGTTCACTCCTGGACGATGATTACGGTAACGCTGTTATTGACCGCCATTTTGTTTTCGCTGGCGGGTCTGCTGAATGCGGTGTTTGCCCGCACCTTCGATGATATAAGCCTGATCCCCACCTTTGTCCTGACGCCACTGACCTATCTGGGAGGGGTGTTTTACTCGTTGACGCTGTTGCCGCCTTTCTGGCAGGGGGTGTCAAAACTCAATCCTGTCGTTTATATGATCAGCGGTTTTCGCTTTGGTTTTCTGGGGATTACTGATGTGCCGCTGGTGCTTACGCTGGGGGTGCTGCTGGCTTTTATCCTGGTCATCTATGTCGTGGTCTGGTGGCTTATTGAGCGCGGCACAGGACTCCGCACCTGATGAGATAAAAGGCAGGATAACCGTAACCCTGATGGTGACGTTCTGAACGCAGGCCGCAGCGAATAACGTTGTGGCCTCTTTTTTTAGCGCTCCGGGCTAATATGGTGCTCTGCTGTCCGACAGCGCCAGGCTTACGGGAAAGGAGCCGAAACCGGAAGCCGTTTTTTGCAACGCTGGTGGCTACATATGAGATTGAAGGCAGCCATGCTGGCGCAGAGTTCAGAAAGGTGATGCGTTAACATGCGAATAACCCGCATGTGCAGATTGGCTCAGGGGGGAACGCAATTAAGTTTTATGGTTGTTCAGGTAAGCGAATGATTGTTCCAGCTGTATTAAGCAGGCATCTTTCCATTTGCTTTCAGAAGAGAGTGATTTTAAAGCTGTTCGCGTTTTTATATAGTAGGATTTTATTTCTTCATCAGCAGGTTCAATGAAAGGAATGCCGCAGATTTTTTTAATATTTTCTTTGTTTACAAATTTCAATGTTTCGGACGCCTTTTTTGACAGGGCTTTTGCCATAGATATATCCAGCCCTTCCTGAAAGTAGGTTATTCCTGAAAATGGTTCGTTACTCAGGCTGGGATACAGTGCTAACCAGCGCGCTTTACCCTTTGAAAAATAATCGGAGATTTCATTAAAATCTGATTCTGACAATTCATTTATTTCATGCGTTTTTATTGCCAGCAAAACCTTTTCATAAAGTTTATCTTCTGGTTTTTTTAAAGCGCCTGTTGAGCACCCGGCGAGCAGCGTCACGATAAGTAAAAAAATACCCATTTTCATTGTACGATTAGTTCCCTGTCGCCACTTGTTATTATTGTTTCTCTGAATCCTGGCTGCAAAACAATGCAACCATTAGATGCAGTTCCCCTGCCATTGCCACCATAAATAAGAAAGCCGTCACGCCCACACATACTGTTTCCAGTATCGGGCGTAAGCCGAATAACGTGTGGGATGATTTGCAATCGGGCCGGTTATACGATACCTGCCGCGTGGCAAAGGCCCCTTGTTTTTAATGCATTCATAATCAGGGGTGTTCTTATAACCTGGTGCCCCCGCATATTCAGCGTTAAATTTATACTCACCATTATGAGTAAAAGCTTTGTTTATTACATTATAAGTCCATGTCATATATCCTTATGCTGTTTAGCAGGTTAATACTTCATTAACGCAAACAGTTAAGCGGTTTGTTTAATTTTTTTTCCAGTTAAAATTAATTGAAAGTACAGATTGCATAGCGTAGATCAATTAAAAATTGCTTTTGTCTGACGTTGGCGTAATGTCCAGCCAAAATGGGATTTTTATATGCATATGCCACTATTCATCCTGAAACCTCGCCATCTGGCGGGGTTTTTTGCTTTTAATCACCCGGAGCCGATTCATTATAAGTTGTACGGTTAAATTGAGGAAATGCGCCAGGCCGCTGCATAACCTGGCGTAATCGTTATTGAGGCTTACTTTGGTGGTTTTTTTATAGGGTAAAAGATATGTACACAGTAAAAACTGACGTCTGTTTGTATGATCCGGGCCTGACTTCACAAGAGCCTGAGGATTGGGTGGATCTCCACTGAACGCGAGAAGCAGATTGTTTTACGAGCCAACCGCTTAACGTGTGTGCGGAGCGTCAGGTTATTACGTTCAAGACGTTATCCGCTTTGGCGCGAGTTTTTTAAAGCCCGGATGACGGTGTTAATACCAATTTTCAGTGTTCTGGCTGTATCGCGAACCCCGGCACCATTGAAGGCCATTTCAGTGATCTGCTCTTTAACGCCCGGCTTACGGACTTCATAAACGTAAGTGAGCTGAAACACGCGGTGGCAGTCACGGCAGCGAAATCTGTCATGGCCTTTAGGGTTCTGACCATGGCGGTAAACCTGAGCAGACTGACAACGGGAACAATGAACGTTAACACGTTAACGCTGGCCATGGGAAAACCTCAAAAGCCCGCATTATACATCAGATTCAACCAATTAGATGCACCACCGTCTCACCTGGCCACTGAATCACTCTCTTCGTTTACGATAAAACCAGAGTGCTATAGTGGCGATCGAAGCAGACAAAGCACCTTTGATGAGAATGACGGTAAACTCAAAATTGTTCATCGCTTCTTCACCATCACCACTGATAGTTATGTTGTGGTTAACAAAACCACCAATCAGACTGTCGGGAATCAGCGCCATAGAGGCTACAAATACGATAAGGAAAATGATTATTTTCATCTTGCGGCACATTTAGAAAAGTCAGGGACACCACGGACATCAATCCGACCATAAGCCATAAGGCCTTTACTACCGGGTACGCGGACCTTTTGACGATTTAGCAATGATCTCCTGAGTAGCTGACATTCAGCAGAACGATAAAAAGTTATACATCCCCATGATACGCCAGAGCCATCTGGATTAAGTGGGAGCCGGCTGAAAGGCATAAAAAAAAATCCGACATCCCTGAGAGATGACGGATCTTTGCCGCACCGTTTTAGTCTTCCGCCGATCGTTTTTACCCCTCGGCATTAGCGGATAACCGGCCTTTAAATAGGGTTCAGGCAACCTGAACAGGAACGGCTTTCGCCAGGCGCTTCATCAGGTTGTCGCCTTCGAAATAGGCTACTTTGGGCTGCCACTGGCGCGCCTGTTCATCGGGCACATCGACATAAGAACAGATAATCAGAATATCTTCTTCGCAGGCGCAACGTGCGGCGGCCCCGTTAACGGAGATAATTTTCGACCCACGTTCAGCCGCTATAGCGTAGGTGGAAAAGCGCTGGCCATTGGTCACGTTATAAATATCAATCGCTTCGTATTGCAGGATGCCGGAAGCATCAAGAAAATCCTGATCGATAGCACAGGAGCCTTCATAATTAAGATCTGCCTGGGTCACTTTGACCCGGTGCAGCTTGCCCTGCAGCATAGTACGGTTCATAACCTTTTACCTTTACCGGAAAATCAGAAAAAAACGACCGGGCGTGAAAGCACCCAGGCCGATGGCTTGCCGTCTGCCGTAAGCGGGGTCAGACGAGCAGATCAACCTGCTGGTTATCAATCAGTCGTGCTTTGCCCAGCCAGGCGGCCATCAGGATCACCGCGCGCTGGCTGTCCACCGTCAGCGGTTGCAGCGTATCGGCGTCGCAAATGGCCAGACCATCAGCACGCAGCCCTTTTATTGCCAGCGTGGCTTCGGCAGCACTGAGCATTTCGCCAATTTGCCGGTCTCCTGTGGACAACTGTTGCGCGAGGCTGTTCATCACCTTACTCAGTTCAGGGGCGATCCTTCGTTCCTCCGTGGTGAGGTAGCCGTTGCGGGAGCTGAGTGCCAGTCCGTCTTTGGCCCGTACCGTCGGTACACCCACAATCTCAATATCGTACCCCATATCTGCGACCATCCGGCGGATCACCGCCAGTTGCTGGTAATCTTTCTCGCCAAAGCAGGCCAGATCCGGTTGCACCAGATTGAACAGTTTACTGACGATGGTGGCAACACCACGGAAATGGCCGGGACGGCTGGCCCCTTCCAGCAGCGTGGAAAGACCGGGAACCTCGACAAAGGTCTGTTCGCCCAGCCCTTGCGGATAGATATCGTCGGGGGCCGGAGCAAACACCAGGTCCACCTTGCGACGGTTCAGCTTCTCGCAATCTTCCTGTAGCGTTCGGGGGTAGCTGGCAAGATCGTCAGGACGCTCGAACTGCATCGGATTGACAAAAATCGAGACAATCACAATGTCAGCCTGTTCGCGTGCCTCGTCAATCAGCGTCATATGTCCGTCGTGCAGGTTACCCATTGTCGGCACCAGCGCGATACGTTTACCATCCTGCCGCCAGCGACGGATCTCGCGGCGCAGCATCGGCAGCGTTTCAATAATCAGCACGATGTTTCTCCTGGGTTAATAGAAGCTGTGTTCTTCTGCGGGATAGCTTTCCGCTTCGACTTCTGCAATATATTGTCTGACTGCGGCGCGCAGTTCACCGGTCTCACTGAGGAAGTTTTTGGCGAATTTTGGAATATGCCCGCCGGTGATACCAAAAGCGTCATGCATCACCAAAATTTGCCCGTCGGTTCGGTTACCCGCACCAATACCAATCACCGGAATAGTGAGTGCCCTGGTAATGCGTTCAGCCAGCGGGACCGGAACACACTCCAGCACCACCATTTGTGCCCCGGCGGCTTCCAGCGCCAGCGCATCATTCAGCAGCGTTTCTGCCGATGCGCTTTCACGTCCCTGCACTTTGTAGCCGCCGAAGATATTCACCGACTGGGGCGTCAGGCCAAGATGACCGCACACCGGCACGGCGCGCTCGCTAAGCAGCCGGACAGTATCGGCCAGCCACTGCCCCCCTTCAAGTTTGACCATATTTGCGCCGGCCCGCATCAGCTGTGCTGCACTTTCGAAGGTCTGTTCCGGCGTGGCGTAGGTCATAAACGGCAGATCCGCGAGAAGCAGCGCTTTCGGCGCACCGCGGCGCACTGCCTGGGTGTGATAAACAATGTCCGTCAGGGTGACGGGCAGTGTGGAATCATGCCCCTGCACCACCATACCCAGCGAGTCGCCCACTAACATCACCTGGATGCCTTCATCGGCAAACAGGCGGGCAAAGCTGAAGTCATAAGCGGTGATGGAAGCAAATTTGCGTCCGCTCTTTTTCCACTGGCGAAGGGTTGATACCGTCGTTGGTTTCATCGCAATCTCTCAAGATATTGTCTGGATGGCGTATCTTAATGGATGGGGAGGGGCTTTGCACTACCAGGGCTGAATGGCACCACTATCCAGTCTGGCAAGCATATCCGAGGCTCGACGGCCATCCGGGAAGGTGATATCCGGGGCGATTTCCAGCAAAGGCACCAGCATAAAGGCACGATTGTGAATATCGTAATGCGGTACGATCAGACGCGGTGTGTTCAGCGTCTGATTGCCGAACAGCATAATATCCAGGTCCAGTGTGCGTGGCCCCCAGCGATGGTCTTTACGAACTCGCCCCTGCTCCAGTTCAATGCGCTGGGTGTGATTCAGCAGGGCTTCTGGCGTCAGCTCGCTGTCCAGCGCCACCGCCGCGTTGAGGTAATCTGGCTGATCCGCAGGGCCGTATGGCGGAGTACGCCAGAAAGAGGAAGTAGCAACCAGCCGGGTCTGTGGCAGTTTCGCCAGCGCATCAAGGGCGGCCTGCACCTGAAGTAGCGGAGCGGCAAGATTACTGCCGACTGCCAGCCAGACGCGGTTCATGCGTTATTATTGCCATCCCGGCGCGCGCCGGGAACACGTTTGCGCGGACGACGCGTGCGACGTCGCGGTGCCGGCTCGTTATCGAGATTGCTCAGCAGGGCTTTCTGCTGTGGCGGCGCGGCTACCTGGAATTCACTCCACCAGGCGGAGAGACGCAGTAGCTCAGCGTTGTTTTCCACTTCAGCACGCAGCGCCAGCAAATCATAAGCCGCACGAAATTTGGGATGCTCCATCAGTTTCCATGCGCGCCTGCCCTGGCGGCGTGACAGACGCAGCTGCAATTGCCAGATATCGCGCACCAGCGTGGTGATGCGTTTGGGGATCGCCAGTGAGCGGCAGGCTTCATCCAGCAGATCATTCATCGCCAGCGCGAAGGCGTCGTAATAAGCGAGGCCGCTCTCCTGAGCAATTTTCTGTGCCGCTTCCAGCTGGGGATACCAGAACAGCGCGGAGAAGAGAAACGCCGGGTTCACGCGCATCTGATTATGAATGCGGTTATCGGTATTTTTCAGCACCTGAGCAATCATCCGCTCCATATTACTGTCATCCGTCTCAGTAAAATAGCGGGTGAGGATGGGGAACAGAGGCTGGAACAGCTTATATTCACGCAGTTGCAGATAGGTATTGTAGCCAAAGCCAGCCTGCAACAGCTTCAGCGCCTCCTCAAACAGCCGCGCCGGGGGAATATCATTCAACAGGGTGGCCAGACGCGGGATCGGCTCTGCCGTCCCGGCGGCGATGGACATATTCAGTTTGGCGGCGAAACGAATGACGCGCAGCATTCTGACCGGATCTTCGCGGTAGCGGGTTTCCGGGTCGCCAATCAGACGAATAATGCCCTGTTGCAGGTCGTTGAGGCCACCAACATAGTCACGCACGCTGAAGTCGGCAACGCTGTAATAAAGGCTGTTGATGGTAAGATCGCGGCGTTGGGCGTCATCTTCAATGGAGCCGAAGATATTATCACGCAGCAGCATACCGTTGTGGCCGCGCTGTGAACTGTTGCGATCTTCGCTTACCAGCTCTGCTTCGTGGTGTCCACGGAAGGTTGCGACTTCAATGATCTCCGGGCCGAACATCACATGAGCCAGGCGGAAGCGACGTCCCACCAGCCGACAGTTGCGGAACAGCTTACGCATTTGCTCCGGGGTGGCATTGGTCGTGACATCGAAATCTTTTGGTTTTTTGCCCAGCAGTAAGTCACGAACGCCGCCGCCGACCAGGTAGGCTTCAAACCCAGCTTTATTCAGGCGGTACAGCACCTTGAGGGCATTTTCACTGATGTCTTTACGCGAGATGTTATGGCCGTCGCGAGGAATTACGGTCATCTGTGGAGGTAGCGCTTCACCGGTGTCGGTGGGCATCTTGTCTTCGCGACTCAGAACTTTTCGGCAAAAATTAGCAACGCGGGTAAAAATAGGACACCTCGATAGTGACAGTAAAAGCCGGGCAATAAAAACAGCGGCTAATCATAGCTCAGTGTGGCCCGTTTGAGAATGCTCATCTCTCGTCCTGACGCTCTTTCTGGCTGTGGCTGGCAATCCTGAAATACCGCCGGGCTTAAATAAAAAGATCTTCGCGCGCAATTGTCGCCACATTCCAGCGCTCAACGGCCTGTCGGAGCAGCGCATCCAGTGACAAGTCACGCCACCCGTCGCACACCGGCTGCCCAAGAAATCGCAGGGCATCGACCAGCGTGGGACGCGGATCTCCCGGCGGCAAAGGCGGCGCATGATTCTGCTTCGATAACTTACTGCCATCACGGTTTATCGCCAGCGGCAGATGCAGATAACCCGGAACCGGCCAGCCGCATTGCTGATAAAGGGCAATTTGTCTTACCGTCGGGACGATCAGATCGGCCCCTCTGACTACCTCGGTCACGCCCTGATAGTGGTCATCCACCACCACGGCCAGATTATAGGCAAACAGCCCGTCGCGGCGGTGAATAATAAAATCTTCTCCGGCCAGCGTTCTGTCAGCGATGATTTCACCCCGCACGCGATCGTGGAAATGGCCAACGGGATGGCTGTTACGCAATCTGATCGCGGCATTGTCAGGATCGTTATGTTGGTTACGGCAGTGCCCGTCATAAATCCCGCCGTTTTGCTGGATGCGACGACGTGTGCAGGTGCAGCAGTAACTCTGCTGTTTTTTTGCCAGCGAGGCAAGTACTTCACGGTAGGCCTGATGGCGCTGCGACTGCCACAAAACCTCGCCATCCCAGCACAGACCATAATGCTCAAGTTGCGCAAGAATATGCTGTGCGGCACCGGGCACTTCACGAGGGGGATCGATATCTTCGATGCGCACCAGCCACCTACCGTGCTGCGAGCGAGCCTGTAGATAGCTACCCAACGCGGCGATCAGGGAACCAAAGTGCAATGAACCGGAGGGGGAAGGGGCAAAACGCCCGACGCAGGAAGATGACATCATCGGTGACAATGGCAGTGAAGCAGGCAACGAGCCAGCCTCACTGCACATGCTTTCAGGTCGTTAACCGGCCATTTGCTTTTCGCGGATCTCGGCCAGTGTTTTACAGTCGATGCAGAGATCGGCGGTAGGACGGGCTTCAAGACGGCGGATACCAATTTCAACACCACAGGATTCACAGTAGCCGAAATCGTCATCTTCCACTTTCTTCAACGTTTTTTCGATCTTCTTGATCAGTTTACGCTCACGGTCGCGGTTACGCAGTTCAAGACTGAATTCCTCTTCCTGTGCCGCCCGGTCAACCGGATCGGGGAAGTTGGCTGCTTCATCCTGCATATGAGAAACCGTGCGATCAACTTCATCACGAAGCTGGTTACGCCAGGCCTCCAGGATTTTCTTGAAATGCTCCAGCTGGGCTTCATTCATGTATTCTTCGCCCGGTTTCTCCTGGTAAGGTTCCACCCCAGCGATGGCGAGAATACTCAGAGACGAGGTTTTACGGGTTTGCCCTTCTTGCATGTTGTTTCTCCTGGATAACACGCACTATCGATCCCCTACGGGGATAAAAACAGGTCGCTATAAATAGCAGAAGCGATCAAGGTTGGCAATTATTCCTGAACATCCCTTGACAAACCTGTGAGTAAAAGCGTAACGGCGGCATTGCTGAGATCGCCTCTATAACAGCAAATTGCGTCGTAATTTACAACTCTACAACCTCACAGCCAGTGCTTTTTCAAGTAAGACTTGATCAGGTGATAACTGTGCTTTATAGCAAAGCACTTCAACCCCACTACGTTGCGCCTGTGCCAGTAGTTCTGCATAGTGCGCGTCAATATGACGCGCCGGGGCAACGTCCTCAATCCCCGAGTGCAAAACGGCAAAAAACAGAACCGCACGATGCCCCTGTTCAACCATCTTCGTAAGTTCACGCAGATGTTTCTGGCCGCGTACGGTTATCGCATCCGGGAAATAGCCTCTGCCCTGTTGGCATAGCGTCACGGATTTCACTTCAATATAGCAGTTGGCGCGTCCGTCTGCCTGAAGCATAAAATCAATGCGGCTTTTTTCCTCTCCATACTTCACTTCAGCGCGAAGGCGGGGATAGGCGGATAATGCCGTAATGGCCTGATGATCCAGCGCCTCTTTCACCAGCGCATTGGCACGTAATGTATTGACGCAAATCCACTCTCCCTGCTGCGTCTCTGTCAGTTCCCAGCTGTGGGGATATTTCCGCGTCGGGCTGTCAGAAGTGGAGTACCACACCCTGTCACCTGGCGTGGCGCAGCCGGTCATCGCACCGGTATTGGCGCAGTGTAGCGTCAGCCTTTCGCCGGCAGGGGTGATAACATCTGCGAGAAAACGTTTGTAACGCATAACCAGCGTCGCGGGCCGTAAGGGGGGATCAAAAATCATCTCTTTTCCAGCTCCAGGTCCCATTCTGCCAGCCGTTGATATGCGGTGCGGCCACGGCAAAAAACAGACATAAACAGCGCGAAACGTTCAACGTGAAACGGCCAGTGGAAATTGGGTGGCGGCAATGCCACCGGCCGTGTGGCGTTGCGTAACAGCGTGACATGCGGATGAAAGGGCGTTGGGCTTTGATAGCAGCCACAGCGAGCGGCCTGTGAGCGCAGCATCTCTGCCAGTTGCAGCAACCCGCGTGGCGATCGTTTTGGTCCCAGCCACACCACGCCCGATCGCGGCCAGTGCCCGGCGTCATCCAGCGCGAGGGTGAAGCCCGGCTGTTTAACCCTCGCCGCGAGCTGTTGCAATGCAAGGGATTTCTCCAGGCTGATATCGCCAAGGAACGCCAGCGTCAGATGCAGATTCGCCGCAGCAACCGGGCGACCTGCCTCTTTTGTGAAAGTATCCGACCGCCATTTTACGATGCTCTTTTTGCTCTCTTCCGGCAGACTGATGCCAAAAAACAGCCTTTTCTGCTCACTCATGGTGCTCTCCGGTATTCCTGAAGGAGGAATGCTACAATGCCCGGCACATTCAGACCATGACGTTATGGAGCAAAAGTGAGTGCATTACCGGTCAGTGAGATTTTATCTGAGCTGTTGTCAGCCTTGCAACGCTCGCCTCAGGTGTTGCTGGCGGCACCTCCCGGTGCGGGAAAATCCACCTGGCTACCTCTGCATCTCCTGCAACAGGGCGATTTTCCGGGTAAAATCCTGCTGCTGGAACCCCGTCGGCTGGCGGCGCGAAATGTGGCACAGCGGCTGGCGGAACAGCTGGGTGAATCGCCAGGCAAAACTGTGGGCTACCGTATGCGTTCGGAAAGCCGCAGTGGCCCGCTTACCCGGCTTGAGGTAGTGACCGAAGGCATCCTGACCCGCATGTTGCAACAGGACCCCATGTTGGAAGGGGTGTCGTTGGTGATCCTCGATGAATTCCACGAGCGCAGTTTACAGGCCGACCTGGCCCTTGCGCTGTTGCTGGATGTACAGGATGGACTGCGTGACGACCTGAAAATTTTGCTGATGTCGGCCACCCTCGATAATCCACGCTTGCAGACACTCCTGCCTGATGCGCCGACGGTCTGTTCTGAAGGTCGCGCATTTCCGGTTGAACGCCGATACGTTTCACTGCCTGCCAGCCTGCGATTTGATGAGGCGGTCGCCCGTCAGGTCAGCCAGCTGCTGCGTGATGAGAGCGGCTCGCTGTTGCTGTTTTTGCCCGGCGTGGGCGAGATCCAACGGGTGCAGGCCCATCTTATGACGCTGGTAGCCAGCCATATCGATCTCTGCCCTTTATATGGCGCGCTGCCGCTGGCCGAGCAGCGGAAAGCTATCCTGCCTGCGCCTGCCGGGCGTCAGAAGGTGGTGCTGGCAACCAATATCGCGGAAACCAGCCTGACCATTGAGGGTATCCGGCTGGTGGTGGACAGCGCGTTGGAGCGGGTGGCGCTGTTTGATCCACGTAGCGGGTTAACCAGGCTGCAAACACAGCGGGTCAGCCAGGCCTCAATGACGCAACGTGCCGGGCGTGCTGGCCGTCTTGAACCCGGTCTTTGTGTGCATCTGATTGCCAGAGAGCAGGCTGAACGTGCTGCCAGCCATGCCGACGCTGAAATTCTCAACAGCGATCTGGCGGCGTTATGGCTGGATCTGTTGCAGTGGGGCTGTCACGAGGTGACGCAGTTACGCTGGCTGGATCTGCCGCCTGCCCGGCATCTTGACAGTGCGCGGCAGTTGCTGATGCAGCTTGGTGCCACGGATGCCAGCGGTAAGCTGACGGTCAAGGGCAGACGCATGGCGGTACTGGGCAGTGAACCGCGGTTCTCGGCGATGCTCGCTGATGCGGCGGGTGATACCGAGCTGGCCGACACGGCAGCGCTGCTGGTGGCGATCCTGGAAGAACCCGCGCGGAGCAGCGTCGATTTACGCGACAGCTTTCATCGTCGTCAGCCTGGCTGGCAACAGCGTGCAGGGCAGCTGTTGCGGCGTCTTGGTATGGCAGAGGGAGACGCTGACAGCACGCTGATTGCACCGCTGCTGGCGAGGGCTTTCCCGGACCGTATCGCCCGTCGCCGTGGTGCGGAGGGACGTTATCAGTTAGCCAATGGCAGCGGTGCCAGCCTCAACGTTGATGAGGCGCTGACCCGCTATGAATGGCTGATCGCGCCCGGTTTGTTGCAGGGAAGCGCACAGCCAGATGCGCGTATTTTACAGGCGGCGCCTTTGGATATTGAAGCACTGATCCGCCAGCAGCCGGAGCGTGTGACGTTGCATACCGATGTGGAATGGGATGAGCAGCGCGGGACGTTGCGCGCCTGGCGTCGGCAGCAAATCGGTGAGTTGGTGCTCACCTCGCAGCCGTTAAGCAAACCGGATGAGGATGAACTGCACCCGGCGATGCTACGCTGGGTGCGTCTGAAAGGATTATCAGTACTGAACTGGACGCCACAGGCAGAGCAACTGCGTCTGCGTATGGTTTGTGCTGCCCGGTGGCTACCGGAAGAAAACTGGCCTGCCGCCGGTGAAAACGATCTGCTGGCCTCGCTGGAAAGCTGGCTGCTGCCCGCCATGCGTGGCGTGCGTGATGCCAGGGGACTGAAGCAAATTGATGTTGCTGCGGCTTTATTACCATTGCTCACATGGTCCTGCCGCCAGCAACTGGATACTCTGCTGCCAACTCACTACACTGTGCCCAGCGGAAACCGGCTTCCTGTCCGTTACGATGAAGAGAAGCCGCCAGTGCTGGCCGTGCGTTTGCAGGAGATGTTCGGGGAAGCGCAAAATCCGTGCGTGGCCGGGGGACGCCTTGCCCTGGTGCTGGAACTGCTCTCTCCGGCACAGCGGCCTGTGCAGATCACCCGTGACCTGGCTGCTTTCTGGCAGGGGGCGTATCCTGAGGTGCGAAAAGAGATGAAAGGGCGCTATCCCAAACATCTCTGGCCGGACGATCCGGCGAATGCACAGCCTACGCGGCGCACCAAAAAGTTTTCTGCTCCCTCGTGAAAACAGCGCATGAGCCTCTGATTTCGGAAGGTTCCCGTTCCGTATTGAATTGAGTAAGAACAAAGTGGTCGACCATTGCGTGTGGCCGCTGGCGGAGAAGAGAAAAGAATGTCTGACGATCGCGAACCGATTGGGCGCAAAGGTAAAAAAACCATCCCCCCGCGCCGCGTGCCTGGCCGGGGTGGGCGTAGGGATGATGACTACGATGATTTTCAGGATGATGACCATGATAAAGAGGAGAAACAACCGGTGCCACGTAAAGGAAAAGGGCGTTCACCGCGCCGGAGAAGAGGCTGGCCTGGGCTATTTATAAAGCTGCTGCTGGTCCTGATCGTGGTGGCGGTCGCATACGGATTTTACCTTGATTCACAGATTCGTAGCCGCATTGATGGCAAAGTCTGGCAGCTGCCCGCCGCCGTTTATGGCCGGATGGTGAATCTTGAGCCGGGTATGTCGTGGAACAAAAGTGAGATGATCGCCTTGCTGGAAGGCACGCAGTATCGTCAGGTGACGCGTATGACGCGACCTGGAGAATTTACCGTGCAGGCGAACAGCATTGAGATGATCCGCCGTCCGTTTGACTTCCCGGACAGTAAGGAAAGCCAGATCCGCGCCCGACTGAGCTTCAGCAATGACAGTCTGAGTGAGATTAAAAACCTCGACAGCGGGCGTGACTTCGGCTTTTTCCGTCTGGACCCACGGCTGATTACCATGTTGCAGTCACCTAACGGTGAACAGCGTCTGTTTGTGCCGCGAGCCGGTTTCCCGGATCTGCTGGTGGATACGCTGGTCGCTACCGAAGACCGCCACTTTTATCAGCACGACGGTATCAGCTTCTACTCCATTGGCCGTGCGTTTCTGGCCAATATCACCGCCGGTCGGGCGGTGCAGGGGGGCAGTACGCTGACTCAGCAGCTGGTGAAAAACCTGTTTCTCACCAACGAGCGTTCGTTGTGGCGTAAAGTCAACGAAGCCTATATGGCGTTGATCATGGATGCACGCTATAGCAAGGATCGCATTCTTGAGCTGTATCTTAACGAGGTTTATCTGGGGCAGGCGGGTAACGATCAGATCCGTGGCTTCCCGCTGGCCAGCCTTTATTACTTTGGGCGTCCGGTGGATGAACTGAGCCTCGATCAACAGGCGCTGCTGGTTGGCATGGTCAAAGGCGCTTCGCTTTATAATCCATGGCGCAATCCAAAGCTGGTGCTGGAGCGCCGCAATCTGGTGCTGCGCTTGCTACAACAGCAAAAAGTGATCGATCAGGAGCTGTACGACATGCTCAGTGCGCGTCCTCTGGGCGTGCAGCCGAAAGGCGGCGTGATCACACCACAGCCTGCCTTTATGCAGATGGTGCGTAATGAGTTGCAGGCAAAGTTGGGTGACAAGGTTAAAGATCTTTCCGGGGTGAAAATTTTCACTACGCTGGACCCGCTTTCCCAGGATGCGGCGGAAAAGGCGGTAGAAGAGGGGATCCCCGCCCTGCGTAAACAACGTGGCCTGAACGATCTGGAAACGGCGATGGTGATCGTCGATCGCTTCAGCGGTGAAGTTCGCGCGATGGTAGGCGGTGCCGAACCACAGTTTGCCGGGTACAATCGCGCCCTGCAGGCACGTCGCTCAATCGGTTCACTGGCGAAGCCTGCCACCTATCTCACCGCCCTGAGCCAGCCGGATAAATACCGCCTGAATACCTGGATTGCGGATAATCCGATTGCACTGAAACAGCCTAATGGCCAGATCTGGAAACCGCAGAACGATGATCGTCGCTTCAGCGGTCAGGTCATGCTGGTGGATGCGCTGGCGCACTCGATGAACGTGCCCACGGTTAACCTTGGGATGACGCTGGGACTACCGCAGGTAGTGGATACCTGGACCCGGCTCGGCGTGGCGAAAGATCAGTTGCAGCCGGTTCCGTCAATGCTGCTGGGGGCGCTTAACCTGACGCCGGTGGAAGTGGCGCAGGCGTTCCAGACTATCGCCAGCGGGGGCAACCGTGCCCCGCTTTCTGCCGTACGTTCGGTGATGGCGGAAGATGGCTCCGCGCTGTATCAAAGCTTCCCGCAGGCTGAACGGGCCGTACCGGCGCAGGCGGCCTATCTGACGCTCTATGCGATGCAGCAGGTGGCGGAAGAGGGTACTGCCCGCGCCCTTGGCGCCCGTTATTCCAAAGCGCATCTGGCAGGCAAGACCGGCACCACCAACAATCAGGTCGACAGCTGGTTTGCCGGCGTGGACGGTAAAGAAGTGGCTATCACCTGGATTGGCCGCGACAACAACCAGCCGACCAAACTTTACGGTGCCAGCGGTGCGATGCAGATCTACCGCCGCTATCTGGATAACCAGGCACCGATGCCGTTACTGCCAACGCCGCCGGAAGATATTGCCCCAATGAATGTTGATTCAGCCGGTAACTTTGTCTGTGGCGGCGGTAGTAGCAGCTGGCGGACATTGCCGGTGTGGACCACCGATGCCAATGCCCTGTGCCAGCAGCAACAGGCGCAGCAGCAACAGCAACAGTTACAGCAGCAATCGCAACAACCGCAGAATGAGCAGAAAGACAGTGATGGGGTTGCGGGTTGGATCAAGGATATGTTTGGTAAGTGATCTGGCTGGCATGGACCGCTTTACGGTTTCTGGTAAGCGGTCCATGACGCCATGTTTGCAACAGGTTTCCTGATATCCACTGTGCTTCAGTGAACCGCGATGGACATCCGTTTGCACTGAATACCCTTTCTGGCCTGCTTTTTCCTCATGTATTTTCGGGTTAATCTGCTGATAATCGGGGCCGAGAGGCCCGATTTCTGCTTGCGGGTTTGGCGTACATTCGCATATTATCTCGTCTTTATAGTAATGATTCTCGTTTATATTTAGCGTCCTCCCGCTCTGCCGGTGCCGGCAACCGGATGCTATCGGGGATCAACCACTGCTAACGGGTTCGCCATACGTCGGCGGCCCCCAATCAGAAGAACGTTATGCATTCTCCGCACGCAACAGAAACCACCTTTTCCCTTGAGCAGGCCACCTTTGCCGTGCCCGGCAGAACCCTGCTGCAACCGCTGTCGCTGACGTTTCCTGGCGGCAAAGTCTGTGGGTTAATTGGTCATAATGGCTCCGGTAAATCCACGCTGCTAAAAATGCTGGGCAGGCATCACCAGGCGACCAATGGTCGGGTACTGCTTAACGGTACCGCGCTCGCTGACTGGTCTGGCAAAGCGTTTGCCCGCGAAGTGGCTTATCTGCCCCAGCAACTGCCCCCTGCCGAAGGGATGACGGTGCAGGAACTGGTGTCGATGGGACGTTACCCGTGGCATGGTGCGCTGGGGCGTTTTACTGTGCAGGACCGCCAGTATGTCGAAGAGGCGATTGGGCTGGTGGGACTGAAACCCTTTGCGCAACGTCTGGTGGACAGCCTGTCTGGCGGCGAGCGTCAGCGGGCCTGGATAGCGATGCTGGTGGCGCAAAACAGCCGCTGCCTGCTGCTGGATGAACCTACGTCGGCGCTGGATATTGCCCATCAGGTTGAGGTGCTGGCGTTAATTCAGCGCCTGAGCCACCAGCGCAGCCTGACGGTGATCGCGGTGCTGCACGATATTAATATGGCGGCGCGCTACTGCGACACGCTGGTGGCATTGCGCGACGGTGGGATGATTGCGCAGGGGGATGCGGGTGCCATTATGCGACCCGATGTGCTCCATCGTATCTACGGTATCCCTATGGGGATTTTGCCTCACCCTGACGGCAGAACGCCGGTGAGTTTTGTTTACTGACGGAGTGGGGTATTGATGCCTGATTATTTTCGCCGCCGCCTGCTGATGGCGCTGGCGCTTTCTCCTTTGTTACCTGCCCTGCCGGGCCGGGCGGCTTCGTCTGTCGATATTCAGCGCATCATCGCGCTGGAGTGGTTACCCGTCGAGTTGCTGTTGGCGCTGGGTGTCACACCGATGGGGGCGGCAGAAATGTACCAGTACAAACGGTGGGTGGGAGAACCCGCCCTGCCGCCCTCGACGGTGGATGTTGGCCTACGGACCGAACCCAATCTGGAGCTGTTGATCCAGATGAAACCCTCGCTGATCCTGTACTCTTCTGGCTATGGCCCTTCCGCGGCGAAAATCGGCCAGATCGCGCCGGGAATGGGTTTTCCGTTCAGTGATGCCAGTGGTAAACCGCTGACCATAGCCCGCCGATCCCTGATGCAGCTGGCGGAGCGTCTCGACCGGGTAGTGCAGGCACAGCAGCACCTTGTCGCGTTTGATGCCTTTATATCAGCGGCAAAAACGCGCATTACCGCCAGAGCGCAACGACCTTTGCTGCTGATGTCGATTCTCGATCCGCGACACGCGCTGGTATTCGGTAAAGGCAGCCTGTTTCTGGAAGTGATGGAACATTTGGGCATTGAAAATGCCTGGCAGGGTGAAACCAACTTCTGGGGGAGCGCGATCGTTGGGCTGGAACGACTGGCCACGATGCGGGAGGTGGATGCGGTCTGTTTTGACCACGGTGACGATGCGCTGGTGGCCCAGGTCACTGCCACCCCGCTCTGGAAGGCGATGCCTTTTGTGCGGGAAAACCGTCTCCACCGCGTGCCACAGGTGTGGTTTTACGGCGCAACCCTTTCTGCGATGCGCTTCTGTCGTCAACTTGACAGCGTATTGGGGGCCGCGTGAAAACATCTTATCGTTTTCCGGTATGTCTTCTGACGCTACTGATGGCGGCGGCGCTGTGCCTGACGTTTTACAACTTCAGCCAGCAACTGCCTGCGTCGCGGTGGTGGCGTGTCCTCCGCGCGGCCAATCCCGACCGGGTGGAAGAGATGGTGTTTCATTACAGTCTGATGCCACGGCTGGCGCTTTCTCTGCTGGTGGGCGCAGGGCTTGGGCTGGTGGGGGTGCTGTTTCAGCAGGTGTTACGTAACCCGCTGGCGGAGCCAACCACGCTGGGGGTGGCGACCGGGGCGCAGCTGGGACTGACCGTGGCCACTCTGTGGAGCCTGCCGGAGGGCCTGCTTACCCAGCAGATGGCAGCGATGACCGGGGCCATTTTCGTCGGTTTGATCGTATTTGGCATTGCCTGGGGAAAACGTCTTTCACCGGTGACGCTGATCCTCGCTGGGCTGGTCATGTCCCTTTATTGCGGTGCGGTCAATCAGCTGCTGGGTCTGTTCAATCACGATCGTTTGCAAAATATCTTCCTGTGGAGCACCGGCACGCTGAACCAGATGGACTGGAGTCATGTCAGCTTTATCTGGCCAAAACTGCTGTCGGGCCTGTTACTGTCGCTGCTGTTGATACGACCCATGACGTTGATGGGGCTGGATGATGGCGTGGCGAAAAATCTTGGCCTGGCGCTGTCACTGTCGCGGCTGGGCGTGCTGCTGCTGGCGGTGGTACTCAGTGCTCAGCTGGTTAACGTTGCCGGTATTATCAGCTTTATCGGTTTGTTCGCTCCGCTGCTGGCGAAGATGTTCGGCGCCAGGCGTTTGCTCAGTCGGCTACTGCTTGCGCCGCTGACAGGCATGCTGCTGCTGTGGCTGGCCGATCAGTGTGTTGTCTGGCTGACGGCACACTGGCGGGAAGTGTCGACCGGTACGGCAACGGCAATTATTGGTGCCCCCTTGCTGTTGTGGCTGTTGCCTCGGCTGAAAACGGCAGCGGTGATGCCTGCGATGGATCAGGGGGATAAGGTGCCCGTTGAACGCCACCGGGTGGTGATATGGGTGGGCTTCGCGGCGCTGGCGCTACTGATATTAAGTCTCGCCGCACTCAGCCTGGGGCGTGATGCGCATGGCTGGCACTGGGCGATGGGTGAACTCTGGCAGCAACTGCTGCCGTGGCGTCTGCCCCGTCTGGCGGCGGCGGTTGCCACCGGGATGATGCTGGGAGCGGCAGGCTGCATTGTGCAGCGCCTGACCGGTAATCCGATGGCCAGCCCGGAAGTGCTGGGGATCAGTTCAGGCGCCGCTTTTGGTGTGGTGGTGATGCTGTTTATCGTGCCGGGCGATGCCTTTGGCTGGTTGCTGCCGGCAGGGTGTCTTGGTGCCGCGTTGACGCTGTTGGTTATCACCACCATCGGCGGGCGTGGCGGCTTTTCTCCAGAGAGAATGCTGTTGGCAGGAATGGCGCTCAGTACCGCCTTTGCCACTTTACTGCTGCTATTGATGGCCAGCGGCGACCCGCGTATGGCGACGCTGATGACGTGGATCGCCGGTTCCACTTACCCTGTGGATGCTGGCCAGGCATGGCGCACGCTGCTGGTTGCCACGGCGCTGCTGGGGCTGACGCCACTTTGTCGGCGCTGGCTGACGCTGTTGCCACTGGGGGACGAAACGTCACGCTCTGTCGGCCTGGCGCTGAAGCCGGCACGGATGGCGCTGCTGCTGTTGGCGTCCGCATTGACTGCGGCCGCCACTTTGACCACAGGACCACTCAGTTTTATTGGGCTGATGGCACCACATATTGCCCGCATGTTGGGCTTTCGCCGTGCAGTGCCACAGTTAGTCATCGCCGTATTGCTGGGTGGCGGATTGATGGCGCTTGCTGACTGGTGTGGACGCATGGTGGCTTTTCCGGCACAGGTTCCGGCAGGGCTGCTGGCAACCTTTATCGGTGCACCCTGGTTTGTGTATCTGTTGCGAAAAATTCGCACGCCGTAAATCACGTTGCTGCAAAGCACCGGGGCAATGTGCCGCGGGCTTCCCCGGACAACGCAGCAGCTCCCGGCATGGCGCATGCGCGATGTGACAGTGGGAGCATATTGCGGTTATGAGGACGCTGCCGGGGTTATCCGGCAGCAAAGGCGATCAGGCTAATTTAGCGAAACAACGACGCGCTGCAGCAATGGTACGCTGGATATCTTCCTGGCTGTGCGCCAGTGACATAAAGCCTGCTTCATAGGCGGAAGGGGCCAGATAAATACCCTGCTGCAGCATCAGGTGGAAGAAGCGTTTAAAGCGTTCAACATCGCATTGGATGACCTCTGCGTAGCAGGTGACTTCAGGCGCATCGGTAAAGAACAGACCAAACATGCCGCCGACATGGTTGACCACCAGCGGGATGCCTTCAGCCCTGGCCGCAGCCAGCAGACCTGAAGCCAGCTGAGCTGTGAGCTTGCTCAGCGTGCTGTGAATGCCCGGTTTGGCGATTTCGCTCAGGCAGGCAAAACCCGCAGCCATGGCGATGGGGTTACCGGAGAGTGTCCCCGCCTGGTAAACCGGGCCGGTTGGCGCCAGCGCTGCCATTACGTCCCGACGGCCACCAAAGGCACCTACCGGCATTCCTCCGCCAATAATTTTGCCCAGACAGGTGAGATCCGGCTCTACATGGTAATGCTCCTGTGCGCCTGCCAGCGCAACCCGAAATCCGGTCATCACCTCATCAATAATCAGCAATGCGCCGAACTCATCGCACAACGCGCGCAGACCCGGCAGGAAATCTGGCTGAGGCGGGACGCAGTTCATATTGCCGGCCACCGGCTCGACGATAATACAGGCGATCTCCTGGGGATACTGTTCAAAGGCGGTGCGCACCGAGGCGAGATCGTTGAAGGTGCAGGTCAGGGTATGCTTCGCAAAGTCTGCCGGGACACCCGGTGAGTTTGGCTGGCCCAGCGTGAGCGCGCCCGAGCCGGCTTTCACCAACAGGCAGTCGGCATGGCCGTGATAACAGCCTTCGAACTTGATGATTTTGTCGCGTTGGGTAAAGCCGCGAGCCAGACGGATCGCACTCATGGTGGCCTCGGTGCCGGAATTGACCATACGCACCATATCCATCGTTGGCACCAGCGTGGTCACCAGTTCGGCCATTTTGACTTCCATCTCGGTGGGTGCACCAAAGCTTAAGCCCCGTTGTACTGCCTCGATGACCGCGTTACGGATCGCGGGATGGTTATGGCCCAGCACCATCGGACCCCAGGAACCTACGTAGTCCACATAAGCCTTGCCGTCTGCATCGTACAGATAAGCACCGTCAGCGCGTTCTATAAAAAGAGGTGCGCCGCCAACGCCGGTAAAGGCGCGTACCGGTGAATTAACGCCGCCGGGAATAACTTGCTGTGCCTGAGCGTACAGATTTTCAGACTTACTCATGGTTTGGCTCCTGAGAATAGGGAAATAAAACGCCGCCATTCTAAGGGAACATGGTGGCAGGTTAAATGTTCGCGTCCAGAAAACTGAAACCATCCATATCGCTGAACCGGGAGAGGCATTCTTATCGCTGCCGAATTCCGGGCTAAACCAAACATCATGCGCTTTGGTATGCAGCGATTGTTGCTATCCGCTCTGAACCCTCGCAACAGTCTGCTTTCCTCTGCATCAGTCAGCCACTGCGTAAATGTATCGTTAATAGCAGTTTTTGCAGACAAGGAACTTTTACTGAACCGCTATAAGCGGGACCTGGGTTCTTCATCGTCAGGGGGTACTGTTTCTGTGGATAATAATTATGTAACTATTGTCTGCTTTTCTCTGCATCAGTCAGCCACTGCGTAAATGTATCGTTAATAGCAGTTTTTGCAGGCAAGGAACTTTTACTGAACCGCTATAAGCGCGACCTGGGTTCTTCATCGTCAGGGGGTACTGTTTCTGTGGATAATAATTATGTAACTATTGTCTGCTATTGTCTGCTATTGTCTGCTTTTCTCTGCATCAGTCAGCCACTGCGTAAATGTATCGTTAATAGCAGTTTTTGCAGGCAAGGAACTTTTACTGAACCGCTATAAGCGGGGCCTGGGTTCTTCATCGTCAGGGGGTACTGTTTCTGTGGATAATAATTATGTAACTATTTTTTTCTAAGATTTTTCTTAGGTTGAGTGTAATGTTTTGCCTGATTTTTCACCAAAATAAACATTTTATAATCAAACCTGGATAATATTTTGAAAACATTGATACCATTTTTTCTGGCCTCGGCCAGTTTGTTTATCTCCATCACCGGGCATGCAGAACCAATCAAAACCATAGCCGTTCAGCATCGTATTCCCGCAGTGAAGCTGATCAATACGGCGGACAATCACTCCGCTTTTATTAAGGGCTCGGTGCCTTCTCTGGCAAAATTGTCTTCAGAAGGGCTCTACTTCAGCAATACTTTTGAAGAATGGCAGAAAGGCATTCATCCGGCACCGAAAAAACAGTATGTGGTTACCCTTGTAGGAAAGCTTAAATTTAAGGTTAGCGATGGTTCTACCTTCATTATAGAGCCAGGCACGGTGCTGCTTGCGGCAGATACGATGGGGGAAGGACACAGTTGGGATATCATTGATGGTAAGGAATGGACACGTGTCTATATTCCGGTCGGAGATAACGATCATTTTATTGCCGATCAATAAATTGACGCTTTCTTAATATCAAAACCCCCTCTGCCATAAGGCCTGGGGGTATTTATTGCAAAGCTAAATCTATGCATCTTTCTGAATCGAATTATTTTTTTCACACTATCTCATCTTCTGCTCCTGACCTGTGTCCGGGAGCTACATAAGCTTTGCCCCCTGCATTATTCAGACAGGCAACGCATCTCCGTTCTGTATAAACCTTGCAACCGCGTAGAACTTATTGCCGTTGAGCATAAAGATATTCAAACCAACTCAGGGCCAGGCATTCTGAAGATACGTAAAGAAAACCACGCTATTTGAAGGAACTGGTGGCACGGTTAAACGTTAAGGCGCGTCTTTGGCATAAAAAGCGTTTTTTCTACGGGACATCTGCACCCAGCGGCGTAAGATATGGCACTTTCCCGTCAGAATAATTCCGCTATATGACTGAGCCAAATTCTACGACTGATGCGTTAAACGTTGTTCCGTCAAGGCGCGGTGATTTTCTCCGCCTGCTGTTACGGCGTGATAAAACCCCGGTCATTGTGCTGGTGTTGGCGGGGCTGGTCGGCACCCTCGCAGGGCTGGTTGGCGTTGGTTTTGAAAAGGCCGTCAATGCGGTCAGTACTCACCGGCTGGCTGTATTACATCACGTTGAGCACCACTGGCTGCTGCTGTTTCCTCTCGCGTTTGCTCTTTCTGGCGGGCTGGCTGCCATTGGCTATTATCTGGTCGGACGTTTCGCTCCTGAGGCTTCCGGTTCCGGTATCCCGGAGATTGAAGGGGCACTGGAAGAACTCAGACCGGTGCGCTGGTGGCGGGTGATCCCGGTAAAATTTATTGGCGGAATGGGGACGCTGGGGGGCGGAATGGTTCTGGGGCGCGAGGGGCCGACGGTGCAGCTGGGTGGAAATATTGGCCGAATGGCGCTGGATATTTTCCGCGTGAAGGGAACCGAGGCTCGCCACACGCTGCTGGCCACGGGAGCCGCAGCCGGGCTCTCTGCGGCGTTCAATGCCCCTCTGGCCGGTATCCTGTTTATCATTGAGGAGATGCGCCTGCAATTTCGCTACAGCCTGATT
Source organism: Erwinia psidii (assembly GCF_003846135.1). Classification (GTDB taxonomy): domain Bacteria; phylum Pseudomonadota; class Gammaproteobacteria; order Enterobacterales; family Enterobacteriaceae; genus Erwinia; species Erwinia psidii. The sequence continues at coordinate 45,600 of NZ_RHHM01000006.1, read as the reverse complement.
TCTATTAAGGCCGTTTTTATTGGCGTAATCATGTCGGGCATTGTATTTCGTTTCTTCAATGGCGAACACGCGGTGATTGCCGTTGGCAAACTGGCTGATTCTGCGGTTGACACCCTGTGGCTCTACCTGCTGCTGGGGATGGTCTTTGGTGTGGTGGGCGTGGCTTTCAATGCACTGATCTTCAGGATGCAGGATCTGTTTCAACGCCTGCATGGTGGTAACTGGCGTAAGTTTGTAATGATCGGTGCATTGCTGGGCGGCGTGTGTGGAGTGCTGGGCCTGATCAGACCTGAAGTCGCGGGAGGTGGTTTCAATCTGATCCCCATTGCGGTTGCAGGCCATTATTCGCTGGCAATGCTGCTGTTTATTTTTATCGCCCGTGTGGCAACCACCTTGCTGTGCTTTGGCTCTGGTGCGCCGGGAGGTATTTTCGCGCCGATGCTGGCGCTGGGGACGTTGCTGGGGACCGCTTTTGGCATGGTCTGCGCGGGGCTGTTCCCCACCTATCATCTTGACGCGGGAACCTTTGCCATTGCCGGGATGGGAGCACTGTTTGCTGCCTCAGTCAGGGCACCGCTGACCGGTATTGTGTTGGTTCTGGAGATGACTGACAACTATCAGCTCATTTTGCCGATGATTATTACCTGCCTTGGTGCAACATTACTGGCACAGTTTTTTGGCGGTAAGCCGCTTTATTCTTCTTTGCTGGCCCGGCTGTTGGCAAAACAGCAGCAGGTCGATGATGCCGCAGCACAGAATGCCACCTCACCGCACGGCGGCAAAGGTGCTGATACTTGATTGCTATAATGCGCTATAAGATAATAGTGCGATTGATGGTCATAATATGACCTGCCGGGCAATAGCCCGTATGCAACTGGAGTAATACATGAGTGACAATCTAGCACTTCCCCTGCAATTTACCGAAGCGGCGGCCAGTAAAGTCAAAAACCTGATTTCAGATGAAGATAATCCTGATTTGAAACTGCGTGTTTATATCACCGGCGGCGGCTGTAGCGGCTTTCAGTATGGCTTTACCTTTGATGATAAGGTCAATGACGGCGATATGACCATTGAGAAAGCCGGTGTGTCGCTGGTGGTTGATCCAATGAGCCTGCAATATCTGGTGGGTGGGTCGGTTGATTATACCGAAGGGCTGGAAGGATCGCGTTTCGTGGTCACCAACCCTAACGCCAAAACCACCTGTGGCTGCGGTTCGTCCTTCAGCATCTGATATTTTCCCCGGAGCCTGGTCTGCGGGGTTATTTTCTTTGTGTTTTCGCTGGGCAGTGGCTGCACTGCCCAGGCCATTGATGCGCTCTGTCGGCGTCTGAGATGGATGGCAGGACGTTCAGAACATCGCTGGCGGTATGATTATTGCGCGGCCAGCGTCTCAGCCAGTCACCTTTTTCTTGCAATCACCCTGACGTTATCCATTCGCCCCAAATACCCAATGTTTTCAGCAGCGCCCCTGCCGCCCTGAATTATCAGCGCCGGGCCAGAACCACCGATAATTCGCCTGCTGTTGATGCGCTGTCCGTTGGCAATCTGCGCAACAGTGTACGCCTCAGGCGGATAATCTGAATAGCCTGGCCCCCGGGGTTATCCCGGCTGCGAATGCCAGTTTGCTCAGGACGGAAGATAAGGAATTACCTGCGGAACAGCGTGGGCTGCGGCATAAGGCACCGCAGCCAGAGGATGGCAAAAATTTAGCCACGCACAAGACGGGCCAGCAGTGTTTCAACCAACAGTGAGGACTGACTGGCTGCGACGGTCAGGAACTCTTCAAAACTCAGGTGGGATGCCTGGTCGGCTACGTCAGAGATGGCGCGAACCACCACGAAAGGGGTGCCGAACTGATGACAAACATGTGCGATAGCGGTGGCTTCCATCTCCACACCCACGGCCTGTGGGAAGGTGGCGCGGATACGTGCCAGCGGCTCTGCACCATTGATAAAAGCATCGCCACTGACCACCAGACCCCGCACCGCGTGCAGACCGAGTTGTTCAACACAGCTTTCTGTTGCTGCAATCAGCGCCGGATCGGCCTTAAAGGCTGCCGGGCATCCTGCCATCTGACCGGGCTGATAACCAAAGGCGGTGACGTCAGCATCGTGATAGCGCACTTCGTCAGACACCACGATATCACCCACTTTCAACGTAGGTGCCAGGCCACCCGCCGAGCCGGTATTAATAATAAAATCCGGTTTGCACAGTTCCAGTAGCAGGGTGGTTCCCATTGCTGCGGAGACTTTGCCAATGCCCGATTTTAATAAAGCAACCTCTGTGCCATTCAGTGTGCCGGTGTAAATCTCACAACCTGCCAGCGTAATAGTCTGACGGCTTTCGATTTTGTCACGCAGCAGAACAACTTCCTGCTCCATCGCACCAATAATACCTGCTTTCATAGGGACACTCGCTAATGTTGTGGTATAACTCGTCAAATTTGGAGCATAGTTTATCATGATTAAATCCAGCATACTTCAGGCGGGCAATGTCATGGCAGCCTGAGTTGCCAGCGTAACAGTTGGCCGGATTATTTGTGGTCAGGGCGTTATTTAACTTACCAAAGCAGCCAGTTCGGGGGACGACCATGCCAGCAATCGATTTCAGGAAGAAATTCAGTTTTGAAAGGCCGTTTAATAACCGCGAACAACCCCAGGGTGAGTATCGGATCACCCGGCATTTTGAAAGCGATCGTGGTCGAATCATTAACTCCGCTGCTATTCGGCGCCTGCAACAGAAAACCCAGGTTTTTCCACTGGAAAGAAACGCTGCGGTACGTTCGCGTCTGACGCACTCGCTGGAGGTACAGCAGACGGGCCGCTATATTGCCAGAGAGATTATTCAGCATTTAAAAGAACAGCCGGGCGGCCTGGAACAATATGGTCTGAGCGATTTTACCGGGGTATTCGAGAGTCTGGTGGAAATGTCCTGTCTGCTGCATGACGTGGGAAATCCGCCCTTTGGTCACTTTGGTGAGGCGGCGATCAACGACTGGTTTAAAATGAATTTGCCCGGAATGCTGGTGGATCCGGCACAGGCCGGCGTTACCAACAGTGAGCAGAACGAGGCTTTTCTGGCAATCAATGCAAAGCTGCGTCAGGATCTCTGCCACTTTGAAGGCAATGCGCAGGCTATTCGCCTGGTGCATACGCTGTTGCAACTCAATCTGTCATATGTTCAGGTTGCCTGTATCCTGAAATATACCGCTCCGGCCTGGTTCAGCGGTGAAAAACCCGCGCAGTTCAGTACGCTGATGAAAAAGCCGGGTTATTTTCTGTCGGAAGAGAAATTCGTTTCTGAACTGCTACGGGCCACTTCCACGGAGCAATATCATCGTTTTCCACTGACTTATATTATGGAGGCCGCAGATGATATTTCTTACTGTATTGCCGATCTTGATGATGCCGTAGAGAAAGCTATTTTCAGCGTTGATCAGCTTTACGGTTATCTCCAGGCTGAATGGCAATTACTTAAGCAGAATAAGCAAGTCAAGTCAGATGCGTTGTTTGTAAAGATAGTCGACTTTGCTTACAGTGAAGCGCAAAACAAACAGCGTTACCGTAGCCGCAGTGACACCTTTTTTATGCAATTGCGGGTTGGCGTTCAGTCTTTGCTGGTCGGGCATGCAGTCAGACGGTTTATTGATAATATTGCGGCCATCTATAACGGTAATTTTAATCATTCGTTACTGGAAGATGAAAGTAATGAAAGTTGTTTGTTGGCTCTGTTTAAAGCGGTGGCCAGAAAGCACGTATTTAATCATGCGGAAGTGGAACAACTTGAGTTGCAGGGGTATCAGATCATAAAAGGACTGCTGAATATCTATCAACCGCTGTTGGCTATGCCCTGTGCCGACTTTACCGTGCTGATTAATGAGGATTATCACAAAGATTATCCCATTGAAACACGTTTGTTTCATAAGTTGTCAGGAAAGCATCGCAAAGCCTATTCCGTTCACATGCATAATTTGCAGACTCAGCACCCTTTTGAAAAACTTTTATGGGAGCGATATTATCGGGCACGTTTGTTACAGGATTATGTTAGCGGAATGACTGATTTGTATGCGTGGGACGAATATCGTCGGCTGATGGCAGTAGAGTAAAATAACTGGCCGTACTCATTTGTAAAGATGAAGAATATTTTTTTACCTTTAGCTGAATCTAATTCATGAACTTAGCGCTAAAAATTGAATCTCATCTGGGTGACCGCGACATGGTTAAATAATTGGATACTTTTGAGAAAACGACGCATGAAAAAAACACTTTTAGCTAGCGCACTGGTTCTGTGCCTGGGAACGGCAATGAACCCAATTTCTGCACTGGCAGCAGAAACTGCCTCTTCCTCCAGCCAGCAATTGCCAAGCCTGGCACCGATGTTAGAAAAAGTGATGCCTTCAGTGGTGAGTATTAATGTTGAAGGGAGCACAACAGTACGTACACCTCGTTTACCCCAACAGTTCCAGCAGTTTTTTGGCGGAAATTCGCCATTCTGCCAGGACGGTTCGCCTTTCCAGAGATCGCCAATGTGTCAGGGCGGGGCCGATCAGGGACAGGGTGATGCAAATACACAGCAGGAGAAATTCCGCGCTCTGGGTTCAGGCGTGGTGATCGATGCCGCGAAGGGCTATGTCGTTACCAATAACCATGTGGTGAATAATGCCACCAAAATCCAGGTTCAGCTGAGCGACGGGCGTAAATACGACGCAAAAGTCATTGGTAAAGATCCGCGTTCCGATATCGCGTTAATTCAGTTGCAGGACGCGAAAAATCTCACTGCCATTAAGATCGCTGATTCAGACAATTTGCGGGTCGGTGATTACACCGTGGCAATTGGCAACCCGTATGGCCTCGGTGAAACGGTGACTTCCGGGATTGTTTCTGCCCTGGGACGTAGCGGTCTTAATGTTGAAAACTATGAAAACTTTATCCAGACCGACGCAGCAATCAACCGCGGTAACTCCGGCGGTGCGCTGGTCGATCTGAATGGTGAGCTGATTGGTATTAATACGGCGATCCTCGCGCCCGACGGTGGCAACATCGGCATTGGTTTCGCCATTCCGAGTAACATGGTTAAAAATCTGACAGCGCAGATGGTCGAGTATGGTCAGGTGAAACGCGGTGAGTTGGGTATTATGGGTACCGAGCTTAACTCTGAACTGGCGAAAGCAATGAAAGTGGATGCTCAGCGTGGTGCCTTTGTCAGCCAGGTACTGCCAAACTCGTCTGCGGCGAAAGCGGGTATCAAAGCAGGGGACGTTGTGGTTTCCATCAACGGAAAAGCAATTGCCAGCTTTGCCGCGTTGCGTGCGCAGGTGGGCTCTCTCCCGGTTGGCAGTAAAATGGCGCTGGGCCTGATCCGTGATGGAAAACCGCTCACCGTCGACGTTGAGTTAAAGCAAAGTACCCAGACGAAAGTCGATTCCGGGACGATTTATACCGGTATTGAAGGGGCTGACCTCAGCAACTACGATGTAAAAGGCGTTAAGGGTGTCAAGGTTGACAGCGTCAAGGCTGGCTCTGCCGCCGCCCGTATCGGGCTGAAGAAGGATGATGTGATCCTCGGAGTGAATCAGCAGGGTATCGCCAATCTGGGTGAACTGCGTAAGATCCTTGATACCAAACCGTCGGTACTGGCGCTGAATATTCAGCGTGGCGACAGCTCAATTTATCTGCTGATGCAGTAAACATTCAGTGTGGGTTGTGTCACGGGTTCAGTGCACAGGTTGGCCGTGTAGCGTATTTTTGAACGACCCTTGCAAAAGGACGGGTTATTTTAACCCGCCTTTTTGTTGCTAACTGAACACCGCGTCCAGTAGATGTGGTGATCAACAGGTTTTGGCCCTGCCTTGTTGTCTCTGGATTTGCATCTTGCGGTACAGGCAGAGGCTTCTTTTCAGGGAATTAACTATCCCCACATTGGGCGTCATCGAAGTCGGCTTCTGTGCGGGCCCCCTTGCTTGCCTCATCCCATCGCAATTTTTACAACCCCGATCACGCTTGGTGCATATGCACAGTGTTTCGCTGCTTTGCTGCGGTATGCTGGCAGCATAATGTGTTCCAGGAGTCGTCAATGGCTACTTATCATTTGGATCCCCGTCTTGCTCAGGACATTGTTGCCCGTACCATGCGAATTATTGACAGTAATATCAATGTGATGGATGCTCGTGGCCGGATTATCGGTAGTGGTGACCGTGAACGTATCGGCGAGTTGCACGAGGGAGCATTGTTAGCGTTATCACAGGGCAGGGTGGTGGATATTAATGAAGCCGTGGCAAAGCACCTGCACGGGGTGAAGCCGGGGGTCAACCTGCCGCTGCGTATTGATGGCGAGATTGTTGGCGTAATTGGCCTGACAGGTGAACCTGAAGCCCTGCGGCATTATGGCGAGCTGGTCTGTATGACGGCGGAAATGATGCTGGAGCAGGCGCGTTTACTTCATATGCTGGCACAGGATAGCCGCCTGCGGGAAGAGTTGGTGCTGAATCTGATCCGCAGCGACACGCTGTCACCGGCGCTAATGGAATGGGCGCAACGACTGCGTATCGATCTGAATCAGCCGCGGGTGGTTGCGGTTGTGGAGGTTGACAGTGGTCAGCTGGGCGTGGACAGCGCCATGTCGGAGCTGCAACAGCTACAGACGCTGCTGACCACGCCAGAGCGGGATAATCTTATCGCCATTGTTTCACTGACAGAAATGGTGGTACTGAAGCCAGCCTTAAATGCTCACGGTCGCTTTGACGCAGAAGATCATCGTAAGCGGGTTGAACTGTTACAGGCGCGCATGAAGGAGAGCGGCCATTTACGTATGCGGGTTGCGCTGGGTAATTTTTTCACTGGCCCTGGCAGTATTGCCCGTTCTTACCGCACGGCCCATACCACCATGCAGGTGGGTAAACAGAGGATGCCGGAGTTACGCAGTTATTTTTACCAGGATTTGGTGCTGCCGGTGCTGTTGGATAGCCTTCGCGGCGGCTGGCAGGCGGTGGAGTTGTCGCGCCCGCTGGCGAAACTGAAGTCAATGGATAATAACGGTTTACTTCGACGCACGCTGATTGCATGGTTCAGCAATAATGTTCAACCGTCGGCCACCGCAAAAGCGCTGTATATCCACCGCAACACGCTGGAGTATCGCCTGAACCGAATTTCTGAACTGAGCGGCCTTAATCTGAGTAACTTTGACGACCGGTTATTGCTTTATGTCGCGTTGCAGTTCGATGAGCAGCCCTGATTTGACAGGCAGGAAAACGTCGGCGGCGATATGTCTGTCGACAAACGGAAAGTCTGGCAGTAAATAACGCCCACTCAATGCCTGTGTCAGGATTAAGTGGGCCTCTGCTGTTCTGTCCGGGGAATTAACGACCGTTACGGGTCAGTTTTTCCAGATCGGATTCAATTTCGTCGATCTTATTGGACACGACGTATTTCAGATGACGCAGATCTTCCAGAATTTTGCGTTTCAGATCGACATCAACCTGATCGCGTTGGCAGATCTGATCCAGCTCATCAATCACGTAACGCAGGTTCGGACTGATTTCCTGGATTTCCTTATAGCCCTGGCTGACGTTATCCGCCACCACGGTCTTGCGCTGGCGTGGATATTTAAATTTGACGCTTTTGGCAAAAAACTCGCCTTTATCCTTTCGGAAGTAAATTTTCAGAATATCGTTGCTGGCTTCCTGACGCAGGCTGTAGCGGTCAATATCATCAGGGTTAGAAATACCCAAACCTTTCAAATTGTCATACATAGTCATTTATTCCTTAGCGGGAGAGGGGTGTTTTGGCTGCGCGCTGCAAAAACCGACCCGGACCCATCGTCATGCTGACGAAGACAATCTCCATCTGGCTGACGGTGCGCGGTAAGATGTATTTTTGCGTAGCTCGCTCATCCCGTACTCAGATGAGTATATGTGAAAATCTAAAAAGCGATCGGGGAGCGTCTGTGCGCTTAACGGCGCGGATTATCGCCTGGTTAATGCTCAATAGCATCAGTTGTTTTATCACGCCGGAGAGGTTTTTTAGCGCTGAAGTGTAAAGATAACATTACGGGCCACATCAGTGGCCCGCAAAGGAAGTTAATCGATAGTACGCAGCAGTTCGTTGATGCCCACTTTACCACGGGTTTTTGCATCCACTTTCTTCACAATAACCGCACAGTACAGGCTGTAGCTGCCATCTTTCGACGGTAAGTTACCGGATACCACTACGGAACCTGCCGGAACACGTCCGTAATGAACTTCGCCGGTTTCACGATCGTAGATTTTGGTGCTCTGGCCGATGTACACGCCCATGGAGATCACCGCGCCTTCTTCCACTATCACGCCTTCAACGATCTCTGAACGCGCACCGATAAAGCAGTTATCTTCGATAATGGTCGGGTTTGCCTGCAATGGTTCCAGTACGCCACCGATGCCAACGCCCCCTGACAAATGAACGTTTTTACCAATCTGGGCGCAGGATCCGACGGTTGCCCATGTATCCACCATTGAACCTTCATCAACCCATGCACCGATATTAACGTAGGAGGGCATCAGCACGGTATTGCGCGCAATAAATGCGCCCTGGCGCACGGCGGCAGGAGGCACCACGCGGAAGCCTTCTTTTTTGAAACGGGCGTCATCATAGTCTGCAAACTTCATCGGTACTTTATCGTAGAAACGGCTTTCAGCACCTTCCATCACCTGGTTGTCATTGAGGCGAAAAGAGAGCAGCACGGCTTTTTTCAGCCACTGGTGTGTTACCCATTGCCCGTCAATTTTTTCAGCCACGCGCAGCACGCCACTGTCCAGCAGGCTTATTACCTGCTTTACCGCTTCACGGGTAACCGTGTCGGCATTCGTGGGGGTGATTTCTGCACGGCGCTCAAAGGCGCTCTCAATAACACTTTGTAACTGTTGCATTAATTTTATTTCCTGTATCTGAACATCTCTCCGGGCCGACACGACCACGCGCTTCGGACGCTGCCGCACTGGTTCCCGGAAGGCGGGGTAAAAATTAAATTTGGGTCACACTTTATCGTTTGGATTAAGGGCCTCTGTCAACCGTTGTTGTATCAGTTCACACAATTGTGGACTGAGGGCACGGCGTTCACTGTCGGCAATGATAAACAGATCTTCCACGCGTTCACCGATGGTACTGATACGTGCGCCATGTAATGAAACGCCCAGATCGGCGAACACTTCGCCCACCCGCGCCAGCAGCCCGGGTTGATCCAGCGCGATCAATTCCATATAGGTGCGATTATCAGCATGAGTGGGCAGAAACTTGGTTTCAGTTTCCACGCTGAAATGCTTCAGTCTGGCGGACTGGCGGCGGGTTTTGGGCGGCTGCCAGTGAGTCTGGGCGATAGCCTGTCCAAGCGCTTCGCTGATCATCTGGTGACGATCGGTTGCCAGCGGGCTGCCGTCAGGCTCCAGTACGATGAAAGTATCCATCGCCATGCCGTCCCGACTGGTGAAAATCTGTGCATCATGCACGCTCAGGTTGCGGCGATCCAGTTCACCTGCCACGGTGGCAAACAGATAAGGCCGGTCCGGGCTCCAGATAAAGATCTCAGTACCACCGCGTGTGGCCTGCGGACTGACCAGAACCAGCGGTTCGCTCAGGTTATGGTTCATCAGGTGACGGGCGTGCCATGCCAGTTGATTCGGGGTGTGACGCAGGAAGTAATCCGCGCGACAGCGTCGCCAGATACGATGAAGGGCGTGCTCATCTATATTGTCCATGCGTAGTAATGCCAGTGCCTGAAGCCGGTGATGGCGAACGCGCTCGCGAAGATCCGGGCTGTTTTCCATGCCGCGGCGCAGCTGTTTTTCCGTGGCGAAAAACAGCTCGCGCAGCAGGCTTTGTTTCCAGCTGTTCCACAGTGTTTCATTGGTGGCACAGATGTCTGCCACCGTCAGGCAGACCAGATAGCGCAGATGATTTTCATTCTGCATCACTTCGGCAAATTGCTGTATTTCTGTCGGATCCTGAATATCCCGCCGCTGTGCGGTCACCGACATTAACAGATGATGGCGCACCAGCCAGGAAACCAGTTGTGCCTCACGGGAATTCAGCCCGTGCAAGTCGGCAAACTGCAGCGCATCCTCGGCACCAAGAATTGAGTGATCGCCACCACGGCCTTTGGCGATATCATGAAACAGCGCCGCCATCAGCAATAATTCGGGCTGCGGTAGCCTTGGCCAAATCTCCACGCAGAGGGGATGCTGTGATCGGGTTCCCTCGTCGGCAAAACTTTCCAGCTTCTGTAATACGCGGATCGTGTGTTCATCCACGGTGTAGGCATGAAACAGGTCGAACTGCATCTGTCCGACGATATTGCCCCACTGAGGCATGTAGGCCCATAACACGCTGTGGCGATGCATGGGCACCAACGCCTGGCTCACCGCGCCGGGATGACGCAAAATGGAGAGAAATAGTTGGCGGGCTTCCGGGATGTAACAAAGCGGCTGTTCCAGGTGGCGGCGTGCATGACGTAGCTGACGAAGGGTGGTGGAGTAAATGCCGCGGATATTTGGCATACGCACCATGGTGTGAAACATGCGCATGATCGCTTCCGGCTGGCGGGCAAACAGCGTTTCATCAATCAGATCGATCAACCTGCCGCGCAACTGGAACTCGTCATCAATGGCACGGGGCTTTTCATCTTCTTCCAGCGCAAGGATAGCTTCGTCGAAAAGTTGCAAAAGCATTTGGTTCAGTTCGCTGACGCGGCCGGTGACGCGATAGAAATCTTTCATCATCCGCTCGACCGACTGGTTGCCTTCTCCCTGGTAGTTCAGGCGTTGGGCCACATTCAGCTGACGATCAAACAGCAGTCGGTTATCGTAACGAGGCAGCGTCAGATGCAGGGCAAACCGAATGCGCCAGAGAAAATGCTGACATTCGTTCAGCTCATTACGTTCTGCTTCGGTCAGAAAACCAAAACCCACCATTTCATCAAGGGAGGTGGCGCCAAAATGGCGTCGTGCTACCCACAGCAATGTGTGGATATCACGCAGTCCTCCGGGACTGCTTTTAATATCTGGTTCAAGGTTGTAGCTGGTGCCGTGATAGCGATGGTGACGTTCCTGTTGCTCGGCAATCTTGGCAGCAAAGAAACGATCCGAAGGCCAGAATCCATCGCTGAAGACGTTTTTTTGCAATTCAAGGAACAGTGTGACATCACCGACCAGCATACGGGATTCTATCAGGTTGGTGGCCACGGTCAGATCTGACAGCCCTTCCAGAAGGCACTCTTCCAGCGTTCTTACGCTGTGTCCTACCTCCAGTTTCAGGTCCCACATCAGCGTCAGTAGCGCACTGGTGCGCTGGGCATCTTCTGCTGAGAGGGGACTGCGGCTGAGGATTAGCACGTCAATATCGGACAATGGGTGCAGCTCACCACGTCCGTAGCCGCCGACGGCAACTAAAGCAATATCTTGCTGTTCAGGAAAATTATAAAAGCGCCACAGGCGGCGCAGCAGGCGATCGATAAACAGCGTACGGGCATCGATCAATTGCTCCACATCAACGCCCTGGTCAAACGCGCAGGCCAGGTGGTGTCGGAAATGTTCCAGATGCTGCTTTAGCTTGTCACGCGTCAGCTCACTGTCATCCCAGTTTGCAGCAGATTCCGTCAGCCCGTCATTTTTCAGTATATCAGTCACGCCAGTGCTCCAGGTTGTGCTCCGCCAGTCGGAATAGTTGGGCGGTCCTCAGGACAATACCGCCAGTATGCGGTCAAAATCAAAATAAAACGGTACTGCCTGAGGGAGGAGATAAAAGGGAGCGCCAGCTAAGGTTTTCCGACAGAGGCGCTGTCGGTGCCGTGAAGGGTACTGTCTTTCAAAGGAGAACTTCGCTTTCAGGAACGCACTGCATCAGCGGTGCGTTCCTGTACTGCTGTAACGGGATCGAGCGGGGTTACATCGGGTGAGTAAGGATCGCCGGTATAGTGTCGTCTTTACGCAATGTCATAATTTCACAGCCGGTTTCCGTGACCACAATAGTATGTTCATACTGTGCCGACAGGCTACGATCTTTGGTTTTCACCGTCCAGCCATCCTTCATGCTGCGGATCCGATAGTCCCCTGCATTGACCATTGGCTCGATAGTAAAGGCCATGCCGGCCTGCAACACTACACCGCCGTCATCCGCATCGTAGTGCAATACCTGTGGCTCTTCATGGAACCCTTTGCCGATCCCGTGACCACAGTATTCACGCACCACGGAAAAATCCTGTGCTTCAACAAACTGCTGAATTTCGCGACCAATGGTACGCAGTCGGATACCCGGTTTGACCATGCGTAAGGCAAGATAGAGACTTTCCTGTGTTACGCGACAGAGGCGTTCTCCCTGGATGGTCGGCTGGCCGACAAGATACATTTTGGAAGTGTCGCCGTGGTATTCATCTTTAATGACGGTAACGTCAATATTGACGATATCGCCCTCTTTCAGAATTTTGTCATCGCTGGGAATGCCGTGGCAGACTACCTCATTGACTGAGATACAGACTGACTTCGGAAAGCCGTGATAGCCGAGGCTTGCCGAAATCGCCTTCTGAGTATTAACGATGTAATCGTGACAAAGGCGATCCAGCTCGCCGGTACTGACGCCGGGTTTGACGTGTTCTTCGATCATTTCCAGCACTTCAGCAGCCAGACGGCCAGCGACGCGCATTTTTTCAATTTCTTCAGGAGTTTTGATTGTAATTGCCATTCATTTAGTCCGCAGCTGACGATATTTTCGACAATAATAAAAGAAGTGCTGCAATGGTAGCAGTCCACTTTGCCGCTGCCAATTGTCGTTTGTCATGGCGATGAAAAATTAGCTTCGCGCGGCACTTTGTGATATAAAGCGCGCCGACGAATCCCTGTATCAGCAGTTTCACAGGGAAGCGCATAAATCTCCCGTGTAAATAACACACATGTATCGACACATACGCCGGGGTGCCTTGAACGTTGTGAGAGGTCGGTTGTATGGGATACATGGAGGCTTAACCCCAAATCATTCTATAGAGGTAATCATGGCAACTGTTTCCATGCGCGACATGCTCAAGGCCGGTGTACACTTCGGTCACCAGACCCGTTACTGGAACCCGAAAATGAAGCCATTCATCTTCGGCGCGCGTAACAAAGTTCACATCATCAACCTTGAACAAACGGTACCAATGTTCAACGAAGCGCTGGCTGAACTGAACAAAATTGCTTCCCGTAAAGGTAAAATTCTGTTCGTTGGTACCAAGCGTGCAGCAAGCGAAGCGGTAAAAGAGCATGCTCTGAGCTGCGATCAGTTCTTCGTAAACCACCGCTGGCTGGGTGGTATGCTGACTAACTGGAAAACCGTGCGTCAGTCCATCAAACGTCTGAAAGATCTGGAAACTCAGTCTCAGGACGGTACTTTCGATAAACTGACCAAAAAAGAAGCGCTGATGCGCGATCGAGAGCTGGCCAAGCTGGAAAACAGCCTGGGCGGTATCAAAGACATGGGCGGCCTGCCGGACGCACTGTTTGTTATCGATGCCGATCACGAACATATCGCTATCAAAGAAGCGAACAACCTGGGTATCCCGGTATTCGCCGTTGTTGATACTAATTCTGATCCAGACGGTGTTGACTTCATTATCCCTGGTAATGACGACGCCATCCGCGCTGTTAGCCTGTACCTGACCGCAGTGGCCACCACTGTGCGTGAAGGTCGCTCTCAGGACCTGGTTCAGCAGGCAGAAGAAAGCTTCGCTGAAGCTGAATAAGGCGTGCTCTACAGAGAGCCCTTATATCCGTTGTCTCTGATGCCGCAGTGATACTGGTTTCGTGTTTTTTGCCCGGATGACTGACCTGAGTCAGCGTGACAGGCATTCTGCACAAAGCGTCCTGCTGTCGTGTCAGGGATAATGGGTAGCCATCAGATTAAAATCTGTAAGGGGCCTGACTGGCCCCTTTATTTTTTCGACTTTGCTTTGCCGCCTGTCACACGCGGCGGGGCAGAATGTTTCCCCCGAGACCAGGCATTTGTCGTGCCGTCTTACGACGCAGCGGACAGATGCGAGCTAACCGAGGATTAGAGAATGGCTGATATTACTGCTGCTCTGGTAAAAGAGCTGCGCGAGCGCACTGGCGCTGGCATGATGGACTGTAAAAAAGCGCTGACCGAAGCCAGTGGCGACATTGAGCTGGCGATTGAAAACATGCGTAAGTCTGGCGCGATCAAAGCCGCTAAAAAAGCAGGCAACGTGGCCGCTGATGGCGTGATCAAAACCAAAATCGAAGGCAACTACGGTGTGATTCTGGAAGTAAACTGCCAGACTGACTTCGTTGCTAAAGATGGTGGTTTCCAGGCGTTTGCTGATAAAGTGCTGGATGCTGCATTGGCTGGCAAAATCACCGATGTTGAAGTGTTGAAAGCGCAGTTCGAAGAAGAACGCGTGGCGCTGGTGGCCAAAATCGGTGAAAACATCAACATCCGTCGCGTTTCCTCGCTGGAAGGCGATGTGCTGGGCAGCTACCTGCACGGTGCACGTATCGGCGTTCTGATTTCCGCTAAAAATGCTGATGAAGAACTGGTTAAGCAAATTGCTATGCACGTCGCCGCCAGCAAGCCAGAATTTGTTAAGCCAGAAGACGTGTCTGCTGATGTGGTTGAGAAAGAGTACCAGGTCCAGCTCGACATCGCCATGCAGTCTGGTAAGCCAAAAGAAATCGCAGAGAAAATGGTTGAAGGCCGTATGAAGAAATTCACCGGCGAAGTTTCTCTGACCGGTCAGCCTTTCGTTATCGATCCAGGCAAAACCGTTGGTCAGGTGCTGAAAGAGAAGAATGCTGACGTGATTAACTTCATCCGTTTCGAAGTGGGTGAGGGCATTGAGAAAGCTGAAACTGATTTCGCTGCTGAAGTTGCAGCGATGTCCAAACAGTCTTAATCGTCTGAAAAGAACCGCCAACCGGCGGTTCTTTTTTACCTGCTGTCTCTCAGCGCATTTTCAGTCTCATCCCAATAGCATTTTGTTGCAGCTGGTAGGATGATTGACAGGATTTAACATTTCACCCCGATAAATATCTTCCAGGAAAAAAACCATGGCGACCAATGCAAAACCTGTATATCAACGTATCCTGCTGAAACTGAGTGGCGAAGCCCTGCAAGGTGCTGAAGGCTTTGGTATTGATGCCAGTGTGCTGGATCGTATGGCTCAGGAAGTGAAAGAACTGGTGGAGCTGGGCATTCAGGTTGGTGTGGTGATTGGTGGCGGTAATCTGTTCCGCGGTGCCGGTCTGGCACAGGCCGGTATGAACCGGGTTGTCGGTGACCACATGGGGATGCTGGCGACCGTAATGAATGGTCTGGCAATGCGTGATGCCCTCCATCGTGCCTATGTTAATGCCCGTCTGATGTCTGCCATTCCTCTGAATGGCGTATGTGATAATTACAGCTGGGCAGAGGCCATTAGTCTGTTGCGTAACAATCGCGTGGTGATCTTCTCTGCCGGAACAGGTAACCCGTTCTTTACCACGGATTCAGCGGCCTGTTTGCGTGGCATTGAGATTGAAGCCGACGTGGTGTTGAAAGCGACCAAAGTGGATGGTGTTTATTCTGCCGATCCGGTAAAAAACCCTGAAGCGACGCTGTTTGAACGCATCAGCTATGCTGATGTGCTGGACAAGGAACTGAAGGTGATGGACCTGGCTGCCTTTACGCTGGCCCGTGACCATAAGCTGCCTATCCGCGTATTCAATATGAATAAGCCTGGGGCACTGCGCCGGGTGGTGATGGGTGAAAAAGAAGGCACGCTGATTACGCAATAATATCAGTCAGCAGATAAAATAAGGTATATTCTGCTTTCGCGGTGCCTTACGCACTACAGAATCATAACGATGACTATGTTGCAGCCGGCTTATTACAACGCCTGGCCGGTCAACCAGAATTCAAGGGTTTCAATGTGATTAACGAAATCAAAAAAGATGCAGAAACGCGTATGGATAAATGCGTGGAAGCATTCAAAAACAATATCAGTAAAATCCGCACGGGCCGTGCATCCCCCAGTATTCTTGACGGCATTATGGTCGAATACTACGGCGCTGCCACGCCGCTGCGCCAGCTGGCCAGCGTGACGGTAGAAGACTCACGTACGCTGAAAGTCAATGTTTTTGATCGTTCCATCAGCGCCGCCGTTGAAAAAGCGATCATGACCTCCGATCTGGGTTTAAATCCCAGCTCTGCCGGGAGCGATATCCGCGTGCCGCTGCCCGCGCTGACCGAAGAACGTCGTAAGGACCTGATCAAAATTGTCCGTGGTGAAGCGGAGCAGGGGCGCGTTTCTGTCCGTAACGTTCGCCGCGACGCTAACGATAAAGTGAAAGTGTTGTTGAAAGACAAAGCGATCAGTGAAGACGAAGAACGTCGTTCTCAGGATGATATTCAGAAGATGACTGATATTTGCATCAAAAAAGTGGATGCCGCGCTGGCAGAAAAAGAAGCGGAACTGATGGAGTTCTGAGTTTCCGGTGCAGCGCTAAAACGCCGTACAGATTGCCGTTCGTTTGGGTGGACAGTCTTGCGGCGTTTTGCTTTTATTGCCCGTCTGACCTACCGGCCAGACTGTTTCACAGGCCACGACACAGAGTACTTTCATGAAGCAATTAACCATTCTTGGTTCAACCGGTTCTATCGGGACCAGCACGCTGGCTGTGATTGGAGCGAATCCCCATCTGTTCTCGGTAAAAGCGCTGGTGGCAGGCCATAATGTTGAACTGATGGCCGCTCAATGTCTTACTTTCCGGCCAGCCCTGGCGGCGATGGCGGATGAAGTTTCTGCTTCAGCACTGCGTATTCGCCTTCAAGACATGAATGTGACAACGGAAGTACTGAGTGGGGAGCAGGCAGCCTGTGAACTGGCGGCGCTGGACGATGTGGATCAGGTTATGGCGGCGATTGTCGGTGCAGCGGGATTGATGCCCACCCTGGCCGCCATTCGTGCCGGAAAACAGGTGCTTCTCGCCAATAAAGAGTCACTGGTTACCTGTGGACGGCTGTTTATGCAGGCGGTGAGTGCGTCAAACGCGCAATTGCTGCCTGTTGACAGCGAACATAACGCCATTTTTCAGAGTTTGCCTGCTTCCCTTCAGCAGCAGTTAGGTTACGCTTCTCTAGAGGATAATGGCATAGAAAGCATTATCCTCACGGGATCGGGTGGCCCCTTTCGTGACGCGCCACTGGCCGATCTGGTGCATATGACACCCGATCAGGCCTGTGCCCATCCGAACTGGTCGATGGGACGTAAGATTTCCGTCGATTCGGCCACCATGATGAATAAAGGTCTGGAATATATCGAAGCCCGCTGGCTGTTTAATGCAACAGACGCTCAGATGGAAGTCATTCTGCATCCTCAGTCGGTGATACATTCAATGGTGCGGTACCGTGATGGCAGTGTGCTTGCGCAACTTGGATCGCCAGATATGCGCACACCAATCGCACATGTGATGGCCTGGCCGCGGCGTGTTCAGTCCGGTGCGAAATCGCTGGATTTTGCCCGAATGGGCGCAATGACATTTTCCGAGCCTGATTATGCGCGCTATCCTTGCCTGAAACTGGCCATTGATGCCTGTAAAGCCGGTCAGGCGGCGACCACTGCCCTGAACGCAGCCAATGAAATCGCCGTCGCTGCATTTTTGGATTCTCAGATACGTTTCACGGATATTGCGGCCGTCAATTCCACCGTTATGGAAACGCTCCACTGTGCAGAGCCAGATAGTGTGGAGGCCGTTTTGGCAATCGATCGCCAGGCTCGTGCTGCTGCGACAGCTTGCCTTTCTGCTTTCAGTCAGTGACGATAATTCGCTCTGGGATCCTGTCGCTATTTGTGGCCGGTGGGCGTAGATGATATAGTCTCCGCCCGCTGAATGAGAATGACGTTGTATTGAGCGGTATGCATGGCCGTGTGAAACACGGCTTTTTTGCGTCGAGCGGGTAGATATTTCAGAAACCGTTGTATTTCTGATTAAAGGAAATAATTACGCGTTATGTCGTCCGAAAATCAATTAAAAACCGATGACTTCCTGGGAGATAATCCCCGTCATGTGGCCATCATTATGGATGGCAATGGCCGCTGGGCTAAAAATCGGGGAAAACTCCGTATTTTGGGCCATAAAGCCGGAGTGAAATCGGTTCGTCGTGCTGTCAGTTTCGCCGTAAGCAACAAGCTGAAAGCACTCACCTTATATGCTTTCAGCAGTGAGAACTGGAACCGTCCGCCGCAGGAAGTCATGGCGCTGATGCAACTGTTCGTTTGGGCGCTCGACAGCGAAGTCAAAAGTTTGCACAAGCACAATGTCCGACTGCGAGTTATTGGCGACGTCAGTCGTTTCAATGCCCGACTGCAGGCATGCATTCGTCGCGCTGAGGAACTCACTCAACAAAATGATGGACTCACCCTGAACATTGCCGCGAATTATGGCGGGCGTTGGGATATTATTCACGGCGTCAGAAAAATAGCGGAGCAGGTTCAGGAAGGCCTGATTCTTCCAGACCAGATTGAGGAAGAGACGCTGGGTCAGCATCTTTGCCTCAATGAACTGGTGCCGGTGGATCTGGTAATAAGGACGGGAGGAGAACATCGAATCAGTAATTTCTTGCTGTGGCAGGTAGCCTACGCGGAATTCTTTTTCACTGATATTCTCTGGCCTGATTTT
The DNA here is from genome assembly GCF_003846135.1 of Erwinia psidii. Taxonomy (GTDB): domain Bacteria; phylum Pseudomonadota; class Gammaproteobacteria; order Enterobacterales; family Enterobacteriaceae; genus Erwinia; species Erwinia psidii. The sequence continues at coordinate 26,936 of NZ_RHHM01000006.1, read as the reverse complement.
GATGAACACGTTTTTGAAGGTGCCCTGAATGCTTTTGCACAACGAGAGCGTCGCTTTGGCGGTGCAGCACCCGGCGGCGTCTGAGCGCACTGGGGGTAATCTTTGCTGAAGTCTCGCCTGATTACCGCGTTTGTACTTATTCCAATTGTGATTGCAGCACTGTTTTTGCTGCCTCCCCCGGCATTTGCCATCGTTGTTATGGCGGTCTGTATGCTTGCTGCCTGGGAATGGGGGCAATTTGCCGGGCTGGCCTCGCACTCGCAGCGTATCTGGCTGGCTCTGTTATGCGGGCTGCTGCTGGCGTTCATGATGTTTACGTTACCTGCCTGGCATCACTCTGTTCATCAGCCGCAGATAGCCTTTTCGCTGTGGGCTGCTCTGGGCTGGTGGGGGTGCGCTTTACTGTTAGTGGTTTTTTATCCGGTTTCTGCCTCTCTCTGGCGTTGTTCAAGGGCGCTGCGTCTGCTCTTTGGGGTGCTGACGATTGTGCCATTTTTCTGGAGTATGCTGACCCTGCGTCAGTATCACTACGAAGCGGACCGTTTTGCCGGTGCCTGGTGGTTACTGTACGTCATGTTCCTGGTCTGGGGAGCCGATTCTGGCGCTTACCTGTTTGGTCGTCTGTTCGGTAAGCACAAACTGGCACCTAAAGTCTCTCCGGGTAAAACCCTGGAGGGTTTTTTCGGTGGACTGGTGACGTCAGCGCTGATTGCCTGGCTGTTCAGCCTGTGGGCGCCGTTAAAGGTGTCCGTAGACACGCTGTTAATCTGTTCTGTCGCTGCTGCACTGGCTTCTGTGCTGGGCGATTTAAGTGAAAGTATGTTTAAGCGTGAGGCCGGCATCAAAGACAGTGGCAACCTGATCCCAGGACACGGAGGAATATTGGATCGTATTGATAGCCTTACCGCAGCAGTCCCGGTATTTACCTGCTTACTGCTGTTGGTTTTCGGAACGCTATAAGGGATTACTATGCTGAGTATACTCTGGAGCCTGGGAGCTTTTATCGTCGCGCTGGGTGTACTGATTACGGTTCATGAATTTGGCCACTTCTGGGTTGCGCGCCGCTGTGGTGTAAAAGTAGAGCGTTTTTCGGTTGGCTTCGGCAAGGCACTGTGGCGCCGTAGCGATCGACAGGGAACGGAATATGTCATCGCGTTGATCCCCTTGGGGGGCTACGTGAAAATGCTTGATGAACGGGTTGAAACCGTTCCGCCTGAGCTTCGTCACCGGGCTTTTAATCATAAAACCGTCTCACAGCGTGCCGCCATTATTGCCGCTGGCCCCCTTGCTAACTTTATCTTCGCCATTTTTGCCTGGTGGCTGGTTTTTATCATTGGTGTGCCCGGTATTCGCCCTGTGGTTGGTGAAATAGTGAACGGTTCGCCTGCCGGAGTGGCGCAAATTGTTCCTGGCATGGAACTTAAGGCTATTGATGGTATCGAAACGCCTGACTGGGATGCTGTACGCATGGCACTGGTGTCGAAAATAGGTGACCCGGAAACGGTGCTCAGCATGGTGCCCTTTGGTACCAGTCAGCTCGCTGAAAAGCGTGTTGATTTGCGTCACTGGCAGTTCGATCCGGCCAGACAGGATCCGATTACTTCGCTGGGGATCCGTCCTCGAGGCCCGCAGATTGAAACTGTACTGGCTGAAGTACAGGCCAACTCAGCGGCCCAAAAGGCGGGTTTGCAAGCAGGTGACAGGATCGTTAAAGTCGATGGTCAGCCGTTGGACCAGTGGCAGCATTTCGTTACGCTGGTGCGGGATAATCCCGGTAAAGCGTTGTCGATAGAGGTGGAGCGTCAGGCAGGCTTGCTGGCGCTGACGCTGACGCCGGACGTAAAGCAAGGCGGTAAAGCAGTGGGGTTTGCCGGGGTTGTCCCGCGTATTATCCCGTTGCCGGACGAATATAAAACGGTTCGTCAGTATGGACCCTTTTCGGCAATCGGTGAGGCCAGTGCAAAAACCTGGCAGTTGATGAAGCTGACGGTGAACATGCTGGGTAAACTGATTGCTGGCGAAGTGAAGTTAAACAATCTCAGCGGGCCGATTTCAATCGCCCAGGGTGCTGGGATGTCGGCGGAATATGGCTTGATCTACTATCTGATGTTCCTGGCTCTGATCAGCGTGAACCTCGGTATTATCAATCTGTTTCCCTTGCCGGTATTAGATGGTGGGCATTTGTTGTTCCTCGCGATCGAAAAGATCAAGGGTGGGCCGGTGTCTGAGCGAGTTCAGGACTTCAGTTATCGCATTGGCTCAATTTTGCTGGTGTTGTTAATGGGGCTTGCACTATTCAATGATTTTTCGCGTCTCTGATCTGCCATCAGGCAGATGTGGTGCGAAAACCAGTTAGGAAGAATGCATAATAACGATGGCGATGAAAAAGTTGCTCATAGCGTCGCTGCTGTTTAGCAGCGTTACCGTATACGCGGCAGACGGCTTCGTAGTGAAGGATATTCATTTCGAAGGCCTGCAACGGGTCGCCGTCGGGGCGGCATTGCTTAGTATGCCTGTCCGCGTAGGAGATTCCGTCTCAGATGAAGATATCAGTAATACCATTCGTGCGCTGTTTGCCACCGGGAACTTCGAGGATGTCCAGGTATTGCGCGATGGTAACACGCTGATCGTTCAGGTGAAGGAGCGCCCTACCATTGCCAGCATCACCTTCTCCGGCAACAAAGCGGTGAAAGATGACATGCTCAAGCAGAACCTGGAAGCATCGGGTGTGCGCGTCGGGGAAGCCCTTGACCGCACCACCATCTCTTCCATTGAAAAGGGCCTGGAAGACTTCTACTACAGCGTGGGTAAATACAGTGCCAACGTTAAAGCCGTAGTCACGCCACTGCCCCGCAACCGTGTCGACCTGAAGCTGGTGTTTACCGAAGGGGTTTCCGCCAAAATTCAGCAGATCAACGTTGTGGGCAACAAGGCCTTTAGCTCTGATGAATTGATCTCCCGCTTCCAGCTGCGTGATGAAGTTCCGTGGTGGAATGTGGTCGGCGATCGCAAATACCAGAAGCAGAAACTGGCGGGTGATCTGGAAACCCTGCGTAGCTTCTATCTGGATCGCGGCTATGCCCGTTTCAACATTGATTCGACTCAGGTCAGTCTGACGCCGGACAAGAAGGGCATTTATATCACCATTAACATCACCGAAGGCGATCAATATAAGCTCTCAGGCGTGGTGGTTAACGGTAGTATGGCGGGCCATTCTGCGGAAGTGGAAAGCCTGACTAAAGTCAAACCGGGTGAACTCTATAACGGTGCCAAAGTCACCAAAATGGAAGACGACATCAAGAAGATGTTTGGTCGCTACGGTTACGCTTATCCACGCGTGATGACCCAGCCTGAAATCAATGATGCGGATAAAACCGTCAAGCTGCATGTCAATGTGGACGCCGGAAACCGTTATTACGTACGTAAGGTGCGCTTCGAAGGTAACGATACCTCCAAAGATTCCGTTCTGCGCCGCGAAATGCGTCAGATGGAAGGCGCGTGGCTGGGTAGCAACCTGGTTGAACAGGGCAAAGAACGTCTGAACCGCACCGGCTATTTTGAAACGGTCGAAACTGAAACTCAGCGTGTACCGGGGTCGCCAGATCAGGTAGACGTCGTTTATAAGGTGAAAGAACGTAACACGGGCACCTTTAACTTTGGTGTGGGTTACGGCACAGAGAGTGGCGTCAGCTTCCAGGTCGGTGTCACTCAGGACAACTGGTTGGGAACGGGTAACACCGTTGGTATCAGCGGCACCAAAAATGACTACCAGACCTATGCCGAATTCTCACTGACCGATCCTTACTTCACGGTGGATGGTGTCAGCCTGGGCGGTCGCATTTTCTATAATGATTTCAAAGCGGATGATGCTGACCTTTCTGACTATACCAACAAGAGTTATGGTCTGGATGGCACGCTTGGCTTCCCGGTGAATGAGAATAATACCCTGCGCGTTGGGTTGGGTTATGTTCACAACGATCTGTCCAACATGCAGCCGCAAATTGCGATGTTCCGTTATCTGCGCTCCGTAGGCCAGGATCCAGGCACGACTTCTGACGCTGATTATTCTGCCGATGACTTCACCTTCAACTACGGCTGGACCTACAATAATCTTGACCGTGGCTTCTTCCCAACGTCAGGTAACCGTACTAATCTGAACGGAAAAGTGACGATTCCGGGTTCAGATAATGCTTTCTACAAGGCAACGCTGGATACTCAGCAATATATGCCGCTGAACCAGGATCATACCTGGGTGTTGCTGGGCCGTGGGAAAGTTGGCTACGGTGGCGGATTGAATGGCAAAGAGCTGCCATTCTATGAAAACTTCTATGCCGGTGGCTCCAGCACCGTGCGTGGTTTCCGCTCCAATACCATCGGTCCGAAAGCGGCATACTACAACAACGGTTCCAGCACCTGTTCAACGGGCGTTTACTGTAATTCAAGTGATGCTGTGGGCGGCAACGCGATGGCAACTGCCAGCGCTGAACTGATTACCCCAACCCCATTCCTGAGCGATAAATACGCTAATTCAGTACGTACGTCGCTGTTTGTTGACGCCGGTACGGTATGGGATACCAACTGGGAAAATACGGCTGAGACTCGTGCTGCGGGTATTCCTGATTACAGTGATCCGGGCAATATTCGTATGTCTGCCGGTCTGGCATTACAGTGGATGTCTCCGCTGGGGCCTCTGGTGTTCTCTTACGCCCAGCCGTTTAAAAAGTATGATGGAGATAAGGCCGAGCAGTTCCAGTTTAACATTGGTAAAACCTGGTAAGCCGGTTTGGCAGGGTTGCTGAGGGAAAGAGGGGTTTTCGCTTTCCCATCGCTTGCGGTGGTTACTGCAAGTCTCGCGCAGTGAACAGGCAACTTTGGGTTGCCTGAACGCGTAACACCTGTGTCGAAGACACAAACGTTAATGGTAAGGAGTTTTATAGTGAAAAAGTTGTTGTGTGCCGCAGGCCTTTCTCTTGCTCTGGCGGTTTCCGCTGGTGTCCAGGCTGCTGACAAAATTGCAGTGGTGAACGTTTCCAGCATTTTCCAACAGTTACCAGCGCGTGCGACAGTTGCGAAACAGCTCGAATCTGAGTTTAAAGGCCGTGCAACCGAACTGCAGGGAATGGAAAGCGATCTGCAAACTAAAATGCAGAAATTGCAGCGTGATGGTTCAACCATGAAAGCCAGCGAACGTAGCCGCATGGAAAAAGACATCATGGCTCAGCGTGAGACTTTCCAGACAAAAGCTCAGGCTTTTGAACAGGATAACCGTCGTCGCCAGGCTGAAGAACGCAATAAAATCCTGAGCCGTATCCAGGATGCCGTTAAGAAAGTGGCTGATGACGAAGGTTACGATGTGGTTATCGATGCTAACGCGGTAGCTTACGCTGGCAAGTCCAAAGACATCACTGCTGATGTACTGAAACAGGTTAAATAATTGATGCCTTCGATTCGACTGGCTGATTTAGCCCAGCAGTTGGATGCAGATTTGCACGGAGATGGCGAAATTGTCATCTCCGGCATTGCTTCTGTACAATCTGCCCAGGCAGGACAAATCACTTTTCTTTCAAACAGCCGCCATCGCGACCAGCTTGCTGACTGCCATGCTTCCGCTGTTGTATTGTTGGAAGCGGACAGGGAATGTTTCCCGGGGGCAACCCTGGTGGTTAAAAATCCTTATCTGTCCTATGCGCGCATGGCGCAAATTCTTGACAGTACTCCGCTGCCTGCAAGCAGCATTGCCGCCAGTGCTGTCATTGATCCCAGTGCCACGCTTGGCGAAAATGTCGCTGTTGGCGCGAATGCCGTGATTGAATCCGGCGTTAAGCTGGGTGATAACGTGGTGATTGGTCCGGGGTGCTTCGTGGGTAAAAATACCCGCATTGGCAGCGGCTCGCGTTTGTGGGCCAACGTAACGGTTTACCATGAAATTCAGATCGGTGAGCGCTGTCTGATCCAGTCGGGTACCGTGATCGGTGCTGATGGTTTTGGCTATGCGAACGATCGTGGTAACTGGGTGAAGATCCCTCAGTTGGGCACGGTGGTGATTGGCGATGCGGTGGAGATTGGTGCCTGCACCACGATCGATCGCGGTGCGTTGGATAACACTCAAATTGGGAATGGTGTTATCATTGATAACCAATGCCAGATTGCGCATAACGTGGTGATTGGTGACAATACAGCCGTTGCTGGTGGCGTCATCATGGCTGGCAGTCTGAAAATTGGCCGCTACTGCATGATTGGCGGGGCCAGTGTGATAAATGGTCACATGGAGATTTGTGACAAGGTGACGGTAACGGGAATGGGAATGGTGATGCGACCAATTACCGAACCTGGGGTATACTCTTCCGGGATCCCGCTGCAACCGAACAAAATCTGGCGTAAAACCGCCGCGCTGGTAATGAACATTGATGAAATGAGCAAGCGCTTAAAAAACATCGAACGCAAGGTTGGGAAAGACTGACAGAGTTTTATGACCAGACCGGTGGCCCACTTTCATAAATACATAAAGTAAATCATGGAAGCTTGCGGACGGAAACTGATTTGCGGCCTGCGAAGAGTCTTATCGATCTTTGCAGGCCGTGTTATTGATGCCATCAGAATTTTTTAGGACAGGAAGAGTATTTTGACTACTGAAACGCATACTCTGAAGATTGAAGAGATTATTGAACTACTGCCGCACCGCTATCCGTTTCTGCTGGTTGATCGCGTGCTTGAGTTTGAAGAGCACAAATTCCTGCGTGCAGTAAAAAACGTATCGGTCAACGAACCCTTTTTCCAGGGCCATTTCCCTGGTAAACCGATTTTTCCCGGTGTGCTAATTCTAGAGGCTATGGCGCAGGCAACCGGTATTCTGGCGTTTAAAAGCGTTGGAAAACTGGAGCCTGGTGAGCTGTATTACTTTGCCGGTATTGATGAAGCACGTTTTAAACGGCCGGTGGTGCCTGGCGATCAAATGATCATGGATGTGACGTTTGAAAAAACCCGCCGTGGTCTGACGCGTTTTAAAGGCGTGGCAACCGTTGACGGTAAAATTGTCTGCGAAGCAACAATGATGTGTGCCCGCAGCCGGGAGACATGATGCATGATTGATGAGACTGCTGTTATCCACCCAGGTTCCGTGATTGAAGAGGGGGCCATTATTGGTGCCCGCGTTCATATTGGCCCATTTTGCTTCATTGGTGCAAATGTTGAGATTGGTGAAGGTACTGTCCTGAAATCTCACGTTGTGATTAACGGTCATACCCGCATTGGTAAAGACAACATCATTTACCAGTTTGCGACTATTGGTGAAGTGAATCAGGATCTTAAATACGCCGATGAGCCGACCCGCGTTGAAGTGGGCGATCGCAACAGTATCCGTGAAAGCGTTACTATTCATCGCGGCACCATTCAGGCCGATGGCGTAACCAAAGTTGGCAGTGGCAATTTGCTGATGGTAAATGCGCATGTTGCTCACGATTGCGTTATTGGCGACAACTGTATTCTTGCCAATAATGCCACGCTTGCCGGGCATGTGACCGTGGATGATTTCGCCATTATTGGTGGTATGACAGCCGTTCATCAGTTCTGCACTATCGGGGCACACGTTATGGTTGGCGGCTGTTCTGGCGTTGCGCAGGATGTGCCACCATATGTGATAGCTCAAGGCAATCACGCCACGCCATTTGGTATCAATCTGGTAGGGCTACAACGTCGCGGCTTTAGTAAAAGCGCACTACAGGCGATACGTAATGCTTATAAGGTGCTTTATCGCAGTGGTAAAACCCTTGATGAAGTAAAGCCTGAAATCGCTGAAATCGCCCGCGAGCATCCTGAAGTACAGCCTTTCTACGATTTCTTTGCCCGTTCCACGCGAGGCCTGATCCGTTAACTTATGTCTTTATTATCAGACAACGCTCCCGGACATAATGATGTTCCCCGTGCGCTGACCATTGCGCTGGTCGCCGGGGAAACCTCTGGCGATATTCTTGGCGCTGGCCTGATTCGTGCTCTGAAGGAAAAGCATCCTGATACTCGCTTCGTTGGTGTGGCAGGACCGCTGATGCAGGCCGAAGGTTGTGAGGCCTGGTATGAGATGGAAGAGCTGGCGGTGATGGGAGTGGTGGAGGTGCTTGGTCGCCTGCCTCGTCTGTTGAAAATTCGCCGCGATCTCACCCAACGCTTCACCGGGTTGCAACCTGACGTATTTGTCGGTATTGATGCGCCAGATTTCAATATTACCCTTGAGGGGCGTCTTAAGCAGCGCGGTATCCGTACGATTCATTATGTCAGTCCATCGGTCTGGGCGTGGCGTCAGAAGCGCGTATTTAAAATCGGCCGTTCCACCGATTTGGTGCTGGCGTTTTTGCCCTTTGAAAAAGCGTTTTACGATCGTTTTAATGTACCCTGCCGCTTTATCGGCCATACCATGGCGGATGCCATGCCAGTGATCCCGAACAAACGCGCCGCACGCCTGGAGCTGGGTATTGCCGATTCGGCTCCCTGTCTGGCATTGCTGCCCGGTAGCCGCAGTGCGGAAGTGGAAATGCTCAGCGCCGATTTTCTGAAAACAGCTGTGCTGTTGCGTAAGAAATGGCCCGATCTCGACATCGTTGTGCCTCTGGTGAATTCACGCCGTCGGCAACAGTTTGAAAAAATTAAAGCGGAAGTGGCACCCGATTTGTCAATACATCTTCTGGATGGTAAGGGCCGTCAGGCGATGATTGCCAGTGATGTCGCTTTGCTGGCCTCCGGCACGGCGGCGTTGGAATGTATGCTGGCGAAATGTCCGATGGTGGTCGGCTACCGCATGAAGCCTTTTACCTTCTGGCTGGCGAAACGTCTGATAAAAACAGCGTACGTATCGCTGCCTAATCTGCTGGCCGGGCGTGAGCTGGTGAAAGAGCTGTTGCAGGAAGAGTGTCAGCCGGAACAGCTGGCCGCGGCGCTGGAGCCGTTGCTGGCAGAAAGCGAGGCCCGCGACGCGCTGCTGGCTACTTTCACTGAATTACATCATCAGATTCGCTGGAATGCAGATGAGCAGGCAGCTGAAGCGGTACTGGAGCTGTGCCAGTGAGCCATTTCATCTATCCCATTGCCACCTGCATTGCCGGCGTGGACGAAGTAGGTCGTGGCCCACTGGTTGGTGCAGTGGTAACGGCGGCGGTGATCCTTGACCCTCTGAAACCCATTAGCGGACTGGCTGATTCAAAAAAGCTCTCTGAAAAACGTCGTATTGCGCTGTTTGATGAGATCAAAGACAAGGCGTTAAGCTGGAGCCTGGGCCGCGCGGAACCAGAGGAAATTGACCAACTCAATATTCTGCATGCCACCATGCTGGCGATGCAACGCGCGGTGGCTAACCTTGCGGTTACGCCTGATTTAGTGCTGATTGATGGTAACCGCTGCCCGGCACTGCCAATGGCATCGCAGGCAGTGATAAAAGGCGACAGCCTGGTTGCTGAAATCAGTGCCGCCTCTATTATTGCTAAAGTATCGCGTGACCGCGAGATGGCTGAACTGGATCGGCTGTTTCCGCAATATGGTTTTGCGCAGCATAAAGGCTATCCGACGGCGCTACATTTGGAAAAGCTGACACAATATGGCGTCACGCCACACCATCGGCGCAGTTTTGCCCCCGTTCGCAATGCGTTGCTGGATGCCGACGTTGCGGCTTCAGTTGGCACTGCACCGTAGCTTTTATTTCACAGCGTTGAGCGGAATCAGAGATGGCTGAACCTCGTTTTATTCATTTGCGCGTCCACAGTGACTATTCCATGATTGATGGGCTGGCCAAGACTGCACCGCTGGTGAAGAAGGCGGCGGCGCTCGGTATGCCAGCCATTGCAATTACCGATTTTACCAATCTTTGTGGTCTGGTGAAATTTTACGGTAGTGCGCATGGACAGGGCATCAAGCCGATTATTGGCGCGGATTTTAACGTGGCCAGCGACGCGATGGGTGATGAACTTTCACAGCTGACCATCCTTGCCGCAAACAATCAGGGCTACCAGAATCTGACGCTATTGATTTCGCGTGCCTACCAGCGTGGATACGGTGCAGCCGGGCCGTTCATCGATCGAGACTGGCTGGTAGAAATGCAGGAAGGCTTAATTCTGCTCTCCGGCGGACGCCGCGGCGATGTGGGCAGGATGCAACTGCGGGGTAATACGGTTCAGGTCAGAGAGTGCCTGGCGTTTTATCAGCGGCATTTTCCTGACCGTTACTATCTGGAGCTGACCCGCACAGGTCGGCCTGATGAAGAAACCTGGCTACACGCGGCGGTTGAGCTGGCGATGGCTGAAAATATCCCGGTTGTTGCCACTAACGACGTCTGCTTCCTTGAAGAAAGCGACTTTGACGCCCATGAAATCCGTGTTGCCATTCACGATGGCTTCACGCTGGACGATCCTAAACGTCCACGTCTTTACAGTTCCCAGCAATATTTGCGTACCAGCGAAGAGATGTGTGAGCTGTTCTCAGACATTCCCGAAGCGCTTGAAAACAGCGTGGAGATTGCCAGACGTTGTAACGTCACTATCCGGCTGGGAGAGTATTTCCTGCCACAGTTCCCGACCGGCGAGATGACCACGGAAGACTTTCTGGTCATGAAATCACGTGAAGGCCTGGAAGATCGTCTGGCATTTTTGTTTCCCGATGCCGACCTGCGGGCGCAGAAACGCCCGCAATATGACCAGCGCCTTGAGGTTGAACTCAACGTTATCAACCAGATGGGTTTTCCGGGATACTTTCTGATTGTGATGGAGTTTATCCAATGGTCAAAGGATAACAGCGTGCCTGTTGGGCCAGGACGTGGTTCCGGGGCCGGTTCTTTGGTGGCTTATGCGCTGAAAATCACTGACCTTGATCCGCTGGAGTTTGATCTGCTGTTCGAACGTTTCCTGAACCCGGAACGTGTGTCGATGCCAGACTTTGACGTCGATTTCTGTATGGAAAAGCGTGATCTGGTGATTGATCACGTGGCTGAAATGTATGGTCGCAAAGCGGTATCGCAGATCATTACTTTCGGTACGATGGCGGCGAAGGCGGTCATTCGTGACGTGGGCCGCGTTCTGGGACACCCCTATGGATTTGTCGACCGCATCTCTAAATTAGTGCCGCCCGATCCGGGAATGACGCTGGAAAAAGCCTTTGCAGCGGAGCCTCAGCTACCAGAAATCTATGAGGCGGATGAAGAAGTTAAAGCGCTGATTGATATGGCGCGCAAGCTGGAAGGGGTGACGCGCAATGCCGGGAAACATGCCGGTGGCGTGGTCATTGCCCCGACGCAAATCACTGATTTTGCGCCGCTCTATTGTGACGAAAATGGCCACCATCCGGTTACCCAGTTTGACAAGAACGACGTTGAATATGCCGGACTGGTGAAGTTTGACTTTCTGGGGCTGCGAACGCTGACCATCATTGACTGGGCGCTGGCAATGATTAATGCCCGGCGCGAGAAGCAGGGAGAGCCGCCGCTCGATATTGCCGCCATCCCGCTTGATGATAAAAAAAGTTTCGATATGCTTCAGCGCTCGGAAACCACCGCCGTGTTCCAGCTGGAATCGCGTGGCATGAAAGACCTGATCAAGCGCCTGAAGCCGGACTGCTTTGAAGACATGATAGCCCTGGTGGCACTGTTCCGTCCCGGTCCGTTACAGTCGGGCATGGTGGACAACTTTATCGACCGCAAGCACGGTCGTGAAGCTATTTCTTACCCGGATATTCAGTGGCAGCACGAGTCCTTGCAGCCGGTGCTGGAACCCACCTATGGCATCATTCTCTATCAGGAACAGGTAATGCAGATTGCTCAGGTGCTGGCAGGTTACAGCCTGGGCGGTGCGGATATGCTGCGTCGTGCGATGGGGAAAAAGAATCCGGTCGAAATGGCGAAGCAGCGTGGTGGCTTTGAAGATGGTGCGAAAGCGCGTGGCGTGGATGGTGAACTGGCTGTTAAGATCTTCGATCTGGTGGAAAAATTCGCCGGCTATGGTTTTAACAAATCGCACTCGGCGGCCTATGCACTGGTTTCTTACCAGACACTGTGGCTGAAAGCGCACTACCCGGCAGAGTTTATGGCGGCGGTGATGACCGCCGATATGGATAACACCGAGAAAGTGGTTGGGCTGGTGGATGAGTGCTGGCGCATGGGACTGAAGGTGTTGCCACCTGATATCAACTCAGGTCTTTATCCGTTCCACGTTAATGATGAAGGTGAAATTGTCTACGGGATTGGCGCGATAAAAGGCGTCGGTGAAGGGCCGATTGAAGCTATCCTGGAAGCACGTCATCAGGGCGGCTATTTCCGTGAGCTGTTCGATCTTTGTGCGCGCACCGATACCAAAAAGTTGAACCGACGCGTGCTGGAAAAACTCATCATGTCCGGTGCGTTTGACCGGCTCGGTCCGCACCGTGCGGCCTTAATGAGCGCCCTGAGCGATGCGTTGAAAGCTGCCGATCAGCATGCGAAGGCTGAAGCGACAGGCCAGACCGATATGTTTGGCGTGCTGGCCGAAGCGCCTGAACAGATTGAGCAGTCTTATGCTGACGTCACCCGCTGGCCGGAACAGGTCCAGCTGGATGGTGAAAGGGAGACCCTGGGGCTTTACTTAACAGGGCATCCGATCAATCAGTATTTGAAAGAGATTGAGCGCTATGTCGGGGGCGTGCGTCTTAAAGATATGCACCCGACAAAACGTGGTGAAGTTATTATGGCGGCGGGTTTGGTCATAGCGGCCCGTGTTATGGTAACAAAACGTGGCAACCGAATCGGTGTCTGCACTCTTGACGATCGTTCCGGTCGTCTGGAGGTAATGCTGTTTACGGACGCCCTGGAAAAGTTCCAGCATTTGCTGGAAAAAGACCGTATCCTGATCGTCAGCGGACAGGTCAGCTTCGATGACTTCAGTGGCGGCCTTAAAATGACCGCCCGTGATGTGATGGACATTAATGAAGCTCGTGAAAAATATGCTCGTGGGCTTGCTATCTCGCTGACGGACAGGCAAATTGATGACCAGCTTTTGAACCGTCTCCGTCAGTCCCTTGAACCCCATCGTTCGGGGACGATTCCTGTCTATCTCTACTATCAGAGAGAGGATGCGCGGGCGAGGCTACGCTTTGGTGCAGCATGGCGTGTATCACCCAGCGATAGCTTATTAAATGAACTGCGCTTGCTGATAGGAACGGAGCAGGTGGAACTTGAGTTTGACTAAAACAGGAATATTATGAGTCTTAATTACCTGGATTTTGAACAGCCAATTGCGGAGCTTGAAGCGAAAATTGATTCGCTCAGGTCGGTTGGTCGTCAGGATGAAAAACTGGATATTAATCTGGATGAAGAAGTGCAGCGCTTACGTGAGAAAAGCGTTGAGCTGACCCGCAAAATCTTCTCCGATTTGGGTGCATGGCAAATCGCACAGCTGGCACGCCATCCATTGCGTCCTTACACGCTGGACTATGTTCGCAATGTATTTACGGATTTTGACGAACTGGCAGGCGATCGTGCCTACGCAGATGATAAAGCCATCGTGGGCGGTACTGCCCGTCTGGACGGTCGGCCAGTGATGATCATTGGTCATCAGAAGGGGCGTGAAACCAAAGAAAAAATCCGCCGTAACTTTGGTATGCCAGCACCGGAGGGATACCGTAAAGCCCTGCGCCTGATGGAGATGGCCGAGCGTTTCAATATGCCGATCGTCACCTTTATCGACACGCCAGGCGCTTACCCTGGCGTGGGAGCGGAAGAACGTGGGCAGTCTGAGGCTATCGCACGCAACCTGCGTGAGATGTCCGGCCTGAAAGTGCCCGTTATCTGTACGGTGATTGGTGAGGGTGGTTCCGGTGGTGCACTGGCCATTGGCGTGGGTGACAAAGTCAACATGATGCAGTACAGCACCTATTCGGTTATTTCGCCGGAAGGCTGTGCTTCCATCCTGTGGAAAAGCGCCGATAAAGCGCCGCTGGCTGCTGAAGCGATGGGCATTATTGCGCCCCGTCTGAAAGAGCTTAAGCTGATTGATACGGTGATCCCTGAGCCACTCGGCGGCGCACACCGCGGTCCGCTGGTGGCCGGTGAGTCGCTGAAGAAACAGCTGTTGGCCGATCTGGCCGATCTGGACAGCCTCAGCAAAGATGAACTGTTGGATCGCCGTTACCAGCGTCTGATGAATTACGGCTACGCCTGATTCGGTTCTTACCGGTAAGGGCGCATACAGAAGCACTGGGAAAGAAGGCCTGCTGCTTTTACTGCCGCAGTTGATGCTATACGCCAGCCTGACCCCAGCAAAGATTTTTGCCGGGGTCTTTATTTCTTCATACACAGGCCCATCGTTTTCCCTGCATGATCCATGCAGACGAAGTGGACTTTCTACGCTTTATGACAATGAACGTGATACCTGCTGAGTCCGTATGCACCCACTCATGCCCTTTGCTGAACGCTACCGTAAGTATGAGGGTGGGTTTTCTGGTACGCCACTTTCCCTCTGCATACGCAGCCATCAACGATTTTTCTCTTAAAATAAACCCGTGGTGCCATATTATTTTTACTGGCCAGATACAGTGACTTCTGTTGCTGTTTTAAGGTTTTAATCCTGGCTCAATAACGATGAATATGCTCACCGGCACAGGCAAAATAGCGCGATTATCTGTTCACACGCTTCAGGATTACCTCTGCGTTCAGCCAGTGTAGCTTGTCCTGATTTATGATCGGCGTTCCGGTCTTTTGTTTATGTAATTTCCCCGATATTGTTATTTGCGATTCTCTCCGCATTTACGTTTCTTCGCGGTTTTTAACGATGCGCGACGGTGGTTTTATGCTGTGAATCTGGTCTGGAAAGAGCACGAAGATACAACGGTGGGTTGATCGACTTTCTCAGCAATTATTTTGGCCCAGTAAGTTAATGAGACGCGCTGACGATTAACGGACAGCAAAGTGGTTAGCAATCCTTTTTATCAGATATCAAATTAATAAGACGGCGTTGACAGGGAGAATCTCGGTGTGAAAGCGGAAATGTGGTGGGTAATAACAGGTGGACTGGGACTGATAGCCGGTAGCGTATTAAACTGCGTAGCCTGGCGCTTGCCACAAATGCTGCAACGCCAGGCACTGGCAGAAGCACGACATCTGCTGGCGTTACCCTCTGAGCATGGCACTGAATGCGTTAATCTTTTTTCCCCGCGATCCTGCTGCCCATATTGCCGGCGGCGTCTGGCCTTTTATCATAATGTTCCGCTGTTGAGCTGGCTGTATCTGCGGGGGCGTTGTCATTATTGCCAGCACCATATTGGCTGGCGCTATCCGTTAACCGAGCTGGCGGCAGCCGTCAGCAGCTTCTGGGTGGCGTTTAACTGGCCGCCAGATATTGCAGCGTTTGCTCTGATCTTCTGCGGCTGGTTGCTGATTTTACTTGCTGTGATTGACATTGAATATATGTTGTTACCGGACCGCCTGACACTTTTGCTGCTCTGGCTGGGCCTGTTGGCAAATCTCAACGGCTCAGTCGTATTGCTAAATGATGCGGTGATCGGTGCGTTGTTGGGATATTTAAGCCTCTGGGCCATTCACTGGATCTTCAAAATAGTGACTGGTAAAGAGGGGCTGGGCTATGGCGATTTCAAATTACTCGCGGCGCTTGGGGCATGGTGTGGTTGGCGATCGTTGCCACTACTGGTGCTGTATGCTGCCTTAATGGCAAGCGCTGTTCATTTGCTGTTGCATTTTATGGGACGCCGGAGCCTGAACGAGGCTTTGCCTTTTGGTCCATGGCTGGCCCTGTCAGGCTGGTGGCTTTTGATGATGCAGATGACATCAGGGTAAAAACGATTGCAACGCTTGCCTTTGCTGCCAGGCAATGCCAGAAGATAACCCGGATGGTGTCATCCCTGACCGCATTTTCGGTATGTATAATGTTGCGGCGTGCCGACCTGCCGCTACCGTTACCCATTTATCCACCTGCCTGCCAATGATAAGTGGCATCATAATTGGCTGATTGGCTGATTGGCTGATTGGCTGATTGGCTGATTGGCTGATTGGCTGATTGGCTGATTGGCTGATTGGCTGATTGGCTGAAGCGTAAAGCGCCGTGACGGGCTGGTGTCGTCGTTGGCAGGCGAAAAGATGCCTCAGATAACCACATTCATCATCTTCAGGGAGCAACCATGTTAGCGATTAAGCAAATTCATCACATCGCCATTATCGCCAGCCGGTATGAAGTCAGTAAGCGTTTTTATTGTGACGTTCTTGGTTTTACTCTGATAAGTGAAGTTTATCGGGAAGCCCGTGATTCGTGGAAAGGTGATTTGGCCCTGCATGGTCAGTACAGTATTGAGCTGTTCTCGTTTCCACAACCGCCAGCACGAGTTAATCAGCCTGAAGCCTGTGGTCTGCGTCATCTGGCTTTCAGTGTGGCAGACATTGAGGCTGCCATACAGCACCTGACAGAAAACGATGTGGTTTGTGAAGCGATCCGTGTTGATCCTCTTACGGGTAAACACTACACCTTCTTCTGCGATCCAGATGGTTTGCCGCTTGAGCTGTATCAAGCGTAAGATAGCGCCCGGCCGATCCGCTCATATATAACCGGATTGATTAATCCCTGTTTGGAACGTTCATGCCATTGTCTAATCTTGAACAGCAACTTGGTGGGCACCGGCATCTGCTGGTGGCTTACAGCGGTGGAGTTGACTCAAGCGTGCTGTTGCATCAGCTGGTTCTCCTCCGCCAGCAGCTCCCTGCTTTACATCTGCGCGCGATCCATATTCATCATGGACTCAACCCGCTGGCTGACAGCTGGGTTAGCCATTGCCAGCGACAGTGTGCTGAATGGCAGGTTTTACTTGAGGTGGTCAACGTTCAGGTTGATGGCCGGGAAAAAGGTATTGAAGCTGCGGCACGCGCCGCCCGCTATCAGGCGTTTCTGGAACATCTGCAGCCCGGTGAGGTTCTTCTTACTGCTCAACATCAGGACGATCAGTGTGAAACACTGCTGCTTGCCCTGAAGCGGGGAAGCGGTCCCGCCGGACTCTCCGGGATGTCTGCCAGAGGGCTGCTTGGTTGCCATTGGCATTTACGTCCTTTGCTGGCCTGTTCACGGCTTGAGCTGGAAAGCTGGGCTGCGGAGCATCGTCTGCGATGGATTGAAGATGACAGTAACCAGGACCAGCGCTATGAGCGCAACTTTTTGCGCCAGGCTATTATGCCGCTGCTGAGCGCGCGTTGGTCGCATTTTCCTCAGGCGGTTGCCCGAAGTGCCAGTCTGTGTGCTGAGCAGGAACAGTTGTTGGATGAGCTTCTGGCAGATTCGCTAATCACCCTGATGGAAGAAGATGGCTCCCTGGCTATCGCGCCGCTGGCGGAGATGAGTCATGTTCGGCGCAGTGCACTGATTCGGCGCTGGATTGCCAGTCATCAGGGCGTGATGCCTTCCAGAGATGCGTTGTTGCGGATCTGGCAGGAGGTAGCGTGCAGCCGCGACGATGCAGAGCCACGTCTGCTGTTGGGTAAATATGAGATCCGTCGCTATCGGAACCGTCTTTACTGGCTTGAAGTGTGTCAGCCTGTGGATAATGTGGTGATTGAGTGGCCTGCCACTGACACGACTGTGGCCCTGGCCAGTGCAAGCGGATGGCTGCTGCGACGGGAACCTAGTGCAATGATTGTTCATGATAATGCCACAGCTATTGGTGGGAAAAATACCATGGTGCGTCCTGCAGGTTGCCATGAAAAAGTTAGCGTGCGCTTTCAGGCTCAGGGGAAATTTCATATTGTTGGCCGCGCGGGTAGTCGATCGCTAAAAAAGCTCTGGCAGGAACTGGGTGTGCCGCCGTGGCAGCGTGGTCGTATCCCGATGATTTTTTATGACGACCAGTTGATTGCCGCAGTGGGCATCTTTGTTACCCGCGAAGGTGATCCCGGAATGGGACCTCACTGGCAGATTTGTTGGCAACAGGAGCTTACCCGATGACCTGAAACCGGCTGGTGGCCGGGAAAATTATTATGCAAAATTACGCGCTGGCAGAGGTTAGTAACGTGGTGAAAGCTTGCGGGAGCTGCTGGGCAATATGGGATGTCAGCGATTTGGCAGTGTATTACGTCGCGATTTTGGGCGGGGAAGCCCGCCCACCGGACACTAATCGGACTCACTGACGATAACAGTACCTAAATCCGGGTGACTGAAGCTGGCAATGTGGTCCAGGCGTAACTCCCTTACTTCGCCAGAGAGAGCAACAGCAAGATATTCCACATTTTTGCGTGACACCATGTCAGTTGCTATGGCTTTCAGCTGTTCACCATTTTTCAATGCCAGCACCAGCGTCCAGTTATTCTGACAGGCGAGTTCCAGGTTGTCGTAATCATCGCAGTTTATCGGTTTGTAGGCTTCATTCGTTAACATAATCGCTCACCAATAAGTTTGCAGCAGCAAATGCTGCCTGTTCCCTGATGGAAGAGTGTAGCTCAGTATTAGCCGCTATCTCATCGAGTGTTTTTAGCACGCAACCCAGTGCATCCGGCACGTATCCCAGGTCGCCGCTGCCTATCCCGGCGTATTTACGGCGAACTAATTCGCTATACCTCTGCACCATTACACCTCAAGATTTTCCTCTGGTAATTCGACGACTATAACACAGGAATTTACGTGAAATCAGCCTGACGTCGAGTGATTTGCTGTCTTAACAGGTTACAATAGCAGGCGATTAATATAAGGAACGTTATGGCACTCAAAGCGACTATTTACAAAGCGATGATTAACATCGCTGATATGGATCGGCATGTTTTTATTGACAGCAATCTGACGCTGGCCCGTCATCCTTCCGAAACAGAAGAACGGCTGATGCTGCGTTTGCTGGCCTGGTTAGTAAACGCGGATGAAAGGCTGGTTTTTACCCGTGGTTTGAGTGCTGAAGATGAGCCAGAGATCTGGCGCATGAATGACCATAATGGCATTGAGGTTTGGGTTGAGCTGGGGCTACCCGATGAGCGCCGTATAAAAAAAGCCTGTAACCGTGCAGCGAGTGTTTTTTTATACGCCTACAATGCGCGCGCTGCACAGATCTGGTGGCAGCAGAATCAACGCCGACTGGCACAGCTGGAAAATCTCAGCGTGCGTTTCCTTGACGATCACCAAATGCAGGCTCTGGCCGGGATGGCAGCCCGATCAATGCATCTCCAGGCCACAGTACAGGACGGTACGATTTGGCTGTCCGATGAGAAAAACCATCTTGAACTGCGTTTTACCGACTGGCTGAAAAATGGCAACATCATATGATTGTTCTTTCACGCAGCGTGACCATTGCCGACAGTGAACTGGAGCTGACGGCAATCAGGGCTCAGGGTAACGGTGGTCAACATGTTAATAAAAGTGCTACCGCTATCCATCTGCGTTTTGATATTCGCGCCTCCAGTCTGCCGGTGTTTTATAAAGAGCGTCTGCTGGCAGCCAGCCACCATCTGATTGCCCAGGGCGTGGTGATTATCAAAGCGCAGGAGTACCGCAGTCAGGAAATGAACCGTGAGGCAGCGCTGAAGCGGTTGGAAAATCTGATTCAGGAATTGACGGTAGTGGAGAAAACGCGACGAGCGACAAGGCCAACCAGGGCTTCAAAGCAGCGACGACTGGAGTCCAAGTCCCGTAAATCCGGCATTAAGTCACTTCGCGGAAAGCCGTGTTGCGGCCGTGAATGATATAAAAAATAGTTGCGACGGCTCCGGTGAGGCTGCTTTTCGCTATCGGGCTATCAGAATGACCTCAGCGTTCAGGCAGAGCAAGTGCTGGCGAAAATATCAGAATGTTACCTCCTGTGCTGATGGCGAAAACGCCCCGGCTTCGTTTTCACTGCAATTAGCGCATGAGTCAATATGATCGGGGGAAAGACGGTCATTTACACGTCGCAGGGCGTAACTTTGGTGCGGCTTCTGATAAAAACACAAAGTGTAATTGATGACCGCTGTCATACAGGCCGGAAATAATCGATATTCAGGCTATTGCCCGGTTGAACAATAATTATTGCCTGCCAGAAGCGTAAGCCGGTGGCCAGATAGCTAGCTGATAACAAGTGGAAGGTTGCTGGCGGGCCGGACAGCCCGCCGATGCTCATTTTCAGGCTTTCAGTTCGCGGATCAGGAAATCGAGGATTTCACCGGTTTTAATCATTCTTTTTTCACCTTCGCGGCGGGATTTATACTCAATCTCTTCGCTGTCGAGGTTACGCTCGCCGATGACGATGGTGTGCGGTACACCAATCAGTTCCATATCGGCAAACATGACACCCGGACGCTCTTTGCGGTCATCCAGAATGACCTCAACGCTTTTCGCTCGCAATTGCTGATACAGATCTTCTGCCAGATCCTTCACACGGAAAGATTTGTGCATGTTCATGGGCAGGATCGCCACCTGAAAGGGGGCCAGCGCGTCTGGCCAGATAATACCGCGCTCATCATGATTCTGCTCAATTGCCGCAGCAACAATACGGGTGATGCCAATACCGTAGCAGCCCATGGTCAGGGTCTGGTTACGGCCCTCTTCACCCTGAACGGCCGCTTTCATCGCTTCAGAGTATTTCGTGCCCAGCTGGAAGATATGTCCTACTTCGATACCGCGTTTAATCAGCAGAGTGCCTTTTCCGTCCGGGCTGGCATCGCCTTCGACCACGTTGCGGATGTCTTCCACTCGTGGCAATGGCAGATCGCGCAGCCAGTTGATGCCGGTAAAATGTTTATCGTCTTTATTTGCACCCGCTGAAAAGTCGCTCATGGTGGCAACAGTGCGGTCAGCGATTACTGGCAAAGTAAGGCCTAATGGACCCAGTGACCCCGGTCCCGCACCGATAGCCGCGCGGATCTCTTCTTCACTGGCGAAGGCCAGTGGCGCAGCAACAATATCAATTTTTTCGGCTTTTACTTCATTCAGTTCGTGATCGCCACGTACCAGCAGCGCGACAAGATCGTGGCCGCTTTCTTTGGTGGCTTTGACCAGCAGTGTCTTGACCGTTTTTTTAATCGGCAGATTAAACTGCTCAACCAGGGCCGCGATCGTTTTTGCATCAGGCGTGTCGATTTCGGTTAATGGCTGAGTGGCTTCTGCACGGCCTTCGGTCGGCGCTACAGCTTCAGCCAGTTCCATGTTGGCCGCATAGTCGGAATCCGTTGAGAAAATAATGTCATCTTCACCACTTTGTGCCAGTACCTGAAACTCATGAGATGCGCTACCGCCAATGGAACCGGTATCCGCCTGAACAGCACGAAAGTCCAGACCCATGCGGCTGAAACACTGACTGTAGGCACGGTACATATCATCATAAGTGGCCTGAAGAGACGCCTGCGAGGTATGAAAAGAGTAAGCGTCTTTCATAATGAACTCGCGCGAACGCATCACACCAAAACGCGGCCGTACTTCGTCACGGAATTTGGTCTGGATCTGAAATACATTCAGCGGCAACTGCTTGTAAGAGCTGAGTTCATTACGGATGAGATCGGTGACCACCTCTTCATGCGTTGGGCCAAGTACAAAAGGGCGGTCGCCACGATCGACAAAGCGCAGCAGTTCAGGGCCATACTGCTCAAAGCGGCCACTTTCCTGCCACAAATCAGCAGGCTGTACCACAGGCATGGAAATCTCGATAGCACCCGCATTATTCATCTCTTCACGTACAATGTTTTCAACTTTTTTCAATACGCGCAGGCCAGTTGGTAGCCAGGTGTAGAGGCCGGAGGCCAGTTTGCGGATCATACCGGCGCGAAGCATCAGCTGGTGGCTGATCACTTCAGCGTCGGCAGGAGTCTCCTTCAGAGTGGAGAGCAAATATTGAGTAGTGCGCATGAATTACGATCCCAGTTAAACAGAAAGCTTACTAATTAAGCCCTGTAAAGAAATTGCTGGCGGCTAGTGTACCAGCGTGTCTGAAGAGTCAAAAGATGCCGGAAGATAAATTAACGGTCGTCGATGGCGGTTACGATGGTCTCGCTTGCGGTGACACGCCAGCGCACGTTGAAATCCAGCAGCCAGGCGGCGTATTCCCGATCGGTGTGTGCAGTTTTGTGATATGCCGGACGAGGATCCTGAGCAAGAGTCTGTCGGATAAAACGTTCGAGATGAGGATAGCGGGTTTGCTGTCCGGCAATCTGCTGTTGCGCTTCAGGGGAAAACGTAACTGGCATATCAGCTGCCGGCGCTTGTTGCGCAAAACCGGCCCGTGCCTGGGGGAGTGATTCGGCAAAAGGCAGATAAGGTTTAATATCAATAACCGGTGTGCCATCAACCAGATCGAGGCTACCCAGTTCAAGTATCACTGTCTTTTTTTCTGTGCGAATTCCGGTCAGTTCAACCAACGACATACCCACAGGGTTTGGGCGAAAGGTGGAACGGGTGGCGAAAACGCCAACGCGGGCATTTCCACCCAGTCTGGGAGGGCGAACGGTTGGCTGCCATCCTTCTGCCATGGTGTGATGGAAGATAAACAGCAGCCAGATATGGCTGAACGCTTCCAGCCCGCGTACTGCATCCGTCTGATTATAGGGTGCTTGCAAATGCAGTTCCCCACCGCCATCCTGAATCAGGCCCGGTTGGCGAGGCACGGCAAACTTCTCTTTCCAGGGGGAGCGGATAGTGCCGATTTGCTGGAAGGCAAAAGAATTCATTGCCGGGTTACTTTCAGTGCTGAGCCTTCACACACCGCCTTGCGGAAACATCCCTGTGTATCGCTGACAATTTCACAGCGGTGCAGTAATACCGCATTGGCTTTCATATTTGCCGCGTGGATTTGCAGCCGCTTGCGCGCAGTATTAATGTTTGGGGGCGAGCTTTGTCGGTTATTCTGACAATCTTCACCATAGACTTCCCCTAAATCGCGAAAAGGCCCGTTCATCAGATCGCTGGCATTGGTGTACAGTTTTACCGGTGCCGGATGGGAGACTGTCTTGGCCTGTTCCGACACGGTTTGCGTGGGCTGGCTGAAGGGTTTGACCGGTTTGTACGGCTTTTGCAGCAGCGAGCATCCTGTCAGCGAAAGGGCTAACAAGCAGAGCGGTAAAACACGCATGGGAAAATCCTCATGTTCGGTAATCAAAGTGGCGTTATTGAAACAAGCCCGGTGTTAAATGACAAGCGCTCAGAATGTATCAAAGCGGACTTTCGCCCGCTTTGATAAAATAATGCTGTAAGTTCGGTGTTTTTGCGCTGATTTACCAGCCTTTTACCGCTCCGCCATTGAAGGTTTTATTTGCCGCGTCGCTTACTTCATCAGACTGATAGGCCTGGACGAATTTTTTCACGTTTTCAGCATCTTTATTATCTTCACGAGCCACAATCAGATTTACGTATGGCGAGTTTTTGTCTTCCACAAAAATGCCATCTTTTGCTGGTGTCAGGTTGATCTGGCTGGCATAGGTGGTGTTAATCACTGCCAGCGCAATTTGCTGATCGTCAAGAGAGCGAGGTAATTGTGGGGCTTCGAGTTCTACCAGCTTGATGTTTTTCGGATTCTCTACCACATCCAGCGACGTTGGCAGCAAGCCAACCCCCTCTTTCAGTTTGATCAGCCCCTCTTTTTGCAGCAGAAGCAGTGAACGACCAAGGTTGGTAGGATCGTTAGGGATAGCAACCTGCGCGCCGTGCTGGAGTTCATCCAGTGATTTAATTTTCCTGGAGTAGCCTGCGATCGGATAAACAAAGGTATTACCGACCGGAACCAGCTTGTAGCCGCGATCCTTGATTTGCTGATCCAGGTAAGGTTTATGCTGGAAGGCGTTTACATCAATATCGCCTTTATTTAACGCTTCGTTTGGCAGAACATAATCGTTGAAGGTCACCAGCTCAACATCCAGACCATATTTATCTTTGGCGACTTTTTTGGCCACTTCAGCAACCTGCTGCTCGGCACCGACTATGACGCCAACTTTAATATGGTTTGGATCTTTTTCTTTCTGATCGCAACCTACCAGCGCCAGTGTACCAATAAGCGCACCCACAGCGGCAAATGTTTTAAAATTAAAAGACATATCCCTTCCTTTATCAGAATGTATGGTTGTTTATTTGTGGGTGACGGCACGCGCAATGCGTTCGCCACAGAACTGGATCAAATACACTAAAATCACTAACAACACTAATACCGTATTCATCACTGTTGCGTTATAACCGATATAACCATACTGAATGCCTATCTGGCCAAGCCCACCGGCACCGACGGCTCCTCCCATCGCGGAATATCCGACCAGGGTGATAAGTGTAATGGTCGCTGCATTGATCAAACCCGGCAGCGCTTCTGGCAGCAACACTTTTTTTATGATTTGTATCGGGGTTGCTCCCATAGCCCGTGAGGCTTCGATCAATCCGGTGGGCAGCTCCAGCAGCGTATTTTCCACCATACGAGCGATGAATGGCGCGGCACCAAGAGTCAGTGGGACAATAGCGGCCTGTAAGCCAATTGAGGTGCCAACAATCAGCCGGGTGAAAGGGATCATCCATACCAGCAAAATGATAAACGGAATGGCTCGGAAAATATTCACCAGTGCGGACAGTGAGCGGTACAGCAGCCGGTTTTCAATAATCTGTTTCGGGCGGCTGACATACAGCAGGACGCCCAGCGGCAGGCCAAGTACAAAGCCGAAAAAACCGGAGACAAATGTCATCACCAGTGTCTCCCATACGCCCCGGCAGAGCAGCATAATCATTGCTTCAGACATAGCCTAAAACCTCCACCTTTACATGATGCTCTTTCAGAAACTCGATCGTTGCGCGGGTATCCATATCTGTACCATGCATTTCTGCCAGCATAATGCCGAACTTTACGCCACCGGCATAATCCATTTGCGCACTGATAATGTTGTTGTTCACGTTAAATTTGCGGGCTACTTCTGAAAGCAGCGGCGCATCGACCGATTTACCCGTGAACTCCAGACGCAATAAAGGAACGCTGCCCGTTCGGGACTCTGTTGACAGACGGGCGGCATAGTCATCAGGAATATCCAGATGCAGCGTTGACTGAATAAATTGCTGTGCCAGTGGCGTCTTAGGGTGCGAGAACACTTCACTCACCGTATCCTGTTCAATCAGCTCACCGTGACTTATCACCGCGACCCGATCACAGATACGCTTCACCACATCCATTTCATGGGTAATTAACAGAATGGTGATGCCCAGTCGGCGATTGATGTCTTTCAGCAATTCAAGGATAGAACGGGTTGTAGCCGGATCAAGTGCGCTGGTAGCTTCGTCACACAATAAAACCTTGGGGTTGCTGGCCAGCGCGCGGGCTATAGCTACGCGCTGCTTTTGTCCGCCGGAAAGATTGGCAGGCCAGGCATCGTGCTTATCGGCCAGACCAACCAGCTCCAGCAATTCACTCACGCGCGTTTTAATATCGGTTCCAGACATTTTTCCCAGTTCCAGTGGTAGTGCCACATTGCCTGCTGCCGTTCGGGAGTTCAGCAGGTTAAAATGCTGAAAGATCATACCAATTTGCCGACGAGCCAGTGTTAGCTGACTTTCAGAAAGCGTGGTCAAATCCTGGTTATCGACCAATACGCTACCGGACGTTGGTCGCTCAAGTAAATTAACACAACGAATCAGGGTACTTTTACCCGCGCCTGAGGCACCAATGACGCCGTAAATCTGACCCGCTGGTACCTCCAGGCTGACATCAGACAGCGCGTTAACAGTACGCGCACCCTGGCGAAATACTTTGGTAATGTGAGAGAGTTTTATCATTTTTCTAGGTAATACGATTATCCGTGGTGTTTAATTTTAGTGTATCCCAAAGAGGGCGTAGGGCGCTTGGATGTTAAGGCATCCAGACGTCTGAATCAATCAACGTCATCTAAACTGCCATTGTCGTTATACGCATAATAATGCAATACACTGTGGCAACATTTGTAGCAGGAGTTTCTACGTGGCAGACAAAGTCCCCGCAATTTTTCTGGATCGTGACGGCACGATAAATGTTGATCACGGCTATATCCATGAGATCGATAACTTTCAGTTTATTGATGGCGTGATTGATGCGCTGCGAGAACTGAAAAAAATGGGTTATGCATTGGTGCTGGTGACAAACCAGTCTGGTATCGCGCGTGGTATTTTTACAGAAGATACCTTTATGCAGCTGACTGAATGGATGGACTGGTCGCTGGCCGATCGGGACGTAGATCTCGATGGTATCTGGTTTTGTCCACATCACCCGGAAGCTGTTGTGGATGTCTATCGCCAGCAGTGTGACTGTCGTAAACCACAGCCTGGCATGCTGCTGTCTGCCCAGCAGGAACTTAATATTGATATGGCAGCCTCCTTTATGGTGGGTGACAAAATTGATGACCTGCTTGCAGGTAAAGCGGCTGGTGTGGGGAAATGTGTGTTAGTCCGTACCGGCAAGGCGGTTACCGCAGAGGGTGAAAAAGCAGCTGACTGGGTGATTAATAGCCTCGCTGAGCTGCCTGCAAGGATTAAACAAGGCTAAAATACAGCGTTTTGTACGAAGTTTCAGCTAATGATAAAAAACTTCGTTTTTGTGCTTGCCTTCCCGCGGCGCATCCCTATAATGCGCCACCACTGACACGGAACAACGGCTTACGGGTCGCCGGGTTAAGAGGTTCAGCACGCTGAACCGCCGGAGCAACTTCTTCTCAAAAAGACGTTGACTCTGAAGGAGGAGAGCGTAATATACGCCACCTCGCGACAGGCAGTTATGTCCGGTCGCACCGCTCTTTAACAATTTATCAGACAATCTGTGTGGGCACTCGCAGGATTGATATCCGCGCCGTAAGGCGCAAAAAAATATCAAGTCTTAAGAGTGAACACGTAATTCATTACGACGTTTTCCTTGAGCATCGCTTCACAGTTCATTAATGAACGGTGAAGCAAATCAAACTTTAAATTGAAGAGTTTGATCATGGCTCAGATTGAACGCTGGCGGCAGGCCTAACACATGCAAGTCGAACGGTAGCGGGAAGAAGCTTGCTTCTTTGCCGACGAGTG
>NZ_RHHM01000005.1 GCF_003846135.1 Erwinia psidii | reverse complement strand
GTCGGTGGCCGGTGTGGTCGCGTTGGTATCCGTTTTCGCCGGTGCGTCAGGGGTGGCCTGAGCGGCTTTTTTTGCCCGTGCGCGTTCGATGGCGGCTGCCACCGCGGCCTTGCGCGGATCGTCAGTAGCCGGTGTGGTCGCGTCGGTATCTGTTTTCGCCGGTGCGTCAGGGGTGGCCTGGGCTTCTTTTTTTGCCCTGGCACGTGCGATGGCGGCTGCCACCGCGGCCTTGCGCGGGTCGTCGGCCTGGCGGGTGGCGGGTTCAGTCTCTGACTGCCTGAGCGCGCTCTGCGCCCGTGCCTGGGCATACCGTGCCTCAGAAGCGGCGTTTTCCGGCGGCGGCACGCCGTCTTCAGCGTCGCGGGTATTTTGCTGTGTCTTTGCCTTCACCCGTGTCAGGGCGGCGCTAATCTCACCGCTCTCATTCTGGCTGACGCTGCGTTTGGCCTGCTGATGACGGGCTTCACGGGCGGCTTTTTCACGCTCCAGACGTTGCTGACGCGCCTCAAAACGCGCTTTCGCCTGCGCTGTGCGCTCTGCTTCCAGATCGATGGCACGAAGCTCGGCTTTCTCCTGACGGTAGTATTGCACCAGCGGAATGTTGCTAGGGCACACCCAGGCACAGGCACCGCATTCAATGCAGTCAGCGATATTATGTTCCCGCGCCTTGTCGTGGTCGCCGCCCCGGCTGTACCAGTAGAGTTGCTGGGGCAGCAGCGCTGCCGGACAGGCATCGGCACAGGCGCTACAGCGGATACAGGATTTTTCGGTCTGCGGTTCGCCTGTCTCGCTGGCAGAAGGGGCCAGAATACAGTTAGTGATCTTTACCACCGGGACATCCAGCGTCGGCAGGGTGAAGCCCATCAGCGGGCCACCCATCACCACCATCTGACCGCTGGTTGGGGTGAAATTCGCATTGCGGAGCAGATGGCTGACCGGAGTACCGATGCGGCCCCATACATTGCCCGGCTGACCGACGGCTTCCCCGGTGAGCGTGACCACCCGTTCTGTCAGCGGCTCACCGTTGATGATGGCGCGTTTGACCGCATAAGCCGTGCCGACGTTTTGCATTAGCACGCCAATATCCGTCGAGCGCCCACCGTGTGGCACTTCCAGCCCGGTGAGAATTTTGGTCAGCTGTTTGGCACCGCCTGACGGGTATTTGGTTGGGATCACGCGGATCTGTAGATCTGTTGCGTTGCCCAGCGCCTTTTTCAGCGCGGCGATGGCCTGTGGTTTGTTATCTTCAATGCCAATCAGCACCTGCTCTGACTGTAATACCCAGGCAAGGATACGGCTCCCTTCCAGTACCTCCTGTGCACAGTCCTGCATCAGACGGTCATCGGCGGTGATGTAAGGTTCACACTCGGCGGCGTTGATAATCAGCGTTTTCACACCACGAATGCCGCCTCTCAGCTTGGTTGCGGTAGGAAAGCCAGCACCACCCAGACCGGCGACGCCTGACCGGTGGATAAGTGTGATAATCTCGCTGCGTTCCCGCTGCTGATAGTCCGGCAGCGGCTGGCGTTCACACCAGCGGTCCTCGCCATCCGGGGTAATAAACACGCACATCTCAGCCAGCGCGGAAGGATGCGCGACAGTGTGTGGCGCAATACGCTCAATCGTGCCGGAAGTTGGCGCATGTACCGGCAGCATCCGGCCACGGCCAAAGGTCAGTGGCTGACCCCGCAGTACCTTATCGCCAGGGCTGACCAGCAGTTCGCCTTCCTGGCCGATATGCTGTTTTACCGGAATAATAAAGTGCGTGGGCAGTGGCAGCTGACGCAGCGGCGTGCCGTTGGACTGGGTTTTCATTTCCGGCGGATGAATGCCACCGTCGAAATCCCATAAGGGATCTTTTTTAAACAGCCTGAACAGATTACGCATGGTGTTCCACAGGAATAACTCTGACCGGGATGGTATGCAGGTCCCACTTCCAGTTTTCGGTGGTGGTGGCGACCGGACGCATTTCAATGCAGTCAGTCGGGCAGGGGGCAACGCACAGATCGCAGCCCGTACAGATATCGCTCATTACGGTGTGCATGGCGCGGGTTGCGCCGACAATGGCATCAACCGGGCAGGCCTGAATGCATTTGGTGCAGCCGATACAGTTTGCTTCATCGATCCAGGCGACTTTGCGCTCCGGTTCACGGGCGGCTTCATCACCCAGCGGTTGTGGCTCGACGTTAAGCAGTGCGGCCAGTTTGAGCATGGTTTGCTCTCCACCCGGCGCGCATTTATTGATCATTTCACCATTATTACCTACCGCATCAGCATAGGGGCGACAGCCGGGATAGCCGCACTGTCCGCACTGACTTTGTGGCAGGATAGCGTCAATCTGCTCAACGATCGGATCGTCTTCAACCTTGAAACGACGTGATGCATAACCCAGCAGGCCGCCAAACAGCAGACCCAGTGCACTCAGTACTGCAATGGCAATCCAGACCGCACTCATCAGAATTTCACCAGTCCACTGAAGCCCATAAACGCCAGCGCCATCAGGCCCGCAGTGACCAGCGCAATTGACGATCCTTTAAAAGGCGCGGGCACATCAGCCAGCACCAGCCGTTCACGGATCCCGGCAAACAGCACCATCACCAGCGAGAAGCCAATGGACGCGCTGAAACCATAGAGCGCGGCCTGTAAAAAAGTATGGTTGAGATTGACGCTCAACAGTGGGACACCCAGTACCGCGCAGTTGGTGGTGATCAGCGGCAGAAAAATGCCCAGCAGGCGGTAGAGATCCGGGCTGGTTTTGCGCACCACCATTTCAGTGAACTGCACAACCACGGCGATCACCAGGATATAAGCCATGGTGCGCAGGTAGACCAGATCCAGCGGCAGCAGGATCAGATGATTCACCAGCCATGCGCAGATGGAGGCCAGCGTAATAACGAAGGTGGTGGCGAGTCCCATGCCAATCGCCGTTTCCAGTTTTTTGGAAACGCCCATAAAGGGACAGAGGCCGAGGAACTTCACCAAAACGAAGTTGTTCACCAGCACTGTGCCAATAAAAAGAAGCAGGTAATCGGTCATTATTTCGCCTGATAAAAATGAAAGCAACCTATTATCGGGGATCCGCTGCCTGACGACAACATTTGAACGCGACGGACAGGTTAAGAGCGCACTGGGGATTAAATTTATGTTGTTTTTTTGACCGTTTTGTATTCAACACCGCTTTATTCAGGCGATTGGCTCCATTTGATGTGGTTTAGGGTTAAGCCACAAAAAAAAACGTATCTGGGAGGTAACACCATGAAAATCAATCTGATTGTGGCTTCAGCCACCACATTACTGGCCTCGTCGGCCTTCGCTGCGGATAAGACAGAGTTTGACGCCATAACACTGAGCACCAGCCTGGGCTGGTTAGGTGGGGAGTCTGGCGAGTATGTTTATGCGGATGACGGCAGTAAAACCAGCGCGTTAACATGGAAAATAAAAAATGCGCCTATTATTAAAGGCGATCTCTCCTGGGATGCTACCCACTGGCTGACCCTGGGCGCGCGCGGCTGGGTAACGCTTACCTCCAGCGACTCACAGATGGATGATTACGACTGGTTAACGCCGGGCCAGTCCGGCTGGTCCGACTGGTCAACGCACCCGGATACCCAGCTGAATCATGCCAACGAATTTGACGCTTATGTGAAGGGCTGGCTGGTTAAGACGCCGGAATATGGTCTGGCTGCCATGCTGGGTTATCAACAGACCCGCTATAGCTGGACGGCTTATGGCGGTACTTACCGCTATGATAACGGTCAGGACGTGGGGGCGTTTGTACCCGGCGAAGCGGTTGGCGGCTATAAACAGCAGTTCAGCGTACCTTACCTGGGCCTGGCCGGTGTTTCCCGCTTTGGTGATGTTGAACTGAGCGCGATGTTCAAATTCAGTCCCTGGGTCAGGGCAAGAGACAATGACGAACATTATCAACGCGCGGTCACCTTCCATGAGAAGGGCATCAATTCAGATTACTACTCGGCAACCCTCGCTGCGGGTTACTACCTGAACCCGTCAGCGAAAATCTACATGGAATTTAACTATTCGCAGTACAAAACAGCCAGTGCTGATATGACCATTATTGATCGGATGATGGAAGATCAGCAGCATCTGAGCGGTGATGTTGCCGGCCTTTCTAATAAAAGTTATTCGTTAACCACTGGTCTGCAATATCAGTTCTGATCTGCCTGGCCCCTTGCCGTAAGCGTGCTCAGGATATTTGACCTAAGCACGCTTGTGACTCTCTCAGGGGGCAACAAAGGTCTCTTTTACCCGCTGTGAGCGTTTGAAGTAGGGCACCAGCACGGCGGCAGCGAGCAGGGCAATCAGCAGGGTACGGATGGCGGCTGCGTCGCTGACCGGGGAGAACGCAAAAGTTTTAAGTGCCAGCACGACGGTAAGCAACAGCCAGATAATGTACTGTTTAGGCAGACGGCGGGAGCGCTTACAGAATATCCACGTCACCCACAGGCTGTAGCACCACACCAGCAGAGCGGTGAGCAGTGAAACGCTCCACTGCAAGGTAAATGCCTGGGTGTTGTTAAACAACGCGTCACGCAGTTCGGGTTTCACCAGTGCACTCAGATACATTGCGACCACCAGAGCGCTGGTTAACAACGTCATCAGTAGCCAGGCCAGGGGAACCAGTAACCATCCGGCAATACGCGGTTTTGAATCTGCCACAATAAGTCCTTACTGAAAGGGGAAAGTTGACCGCTGATTATCCCGCCAGTTAAACAGGAAACGGCAGGGAATTATACGCAAAATGGGAAAGAGATCATCCCGCTCGCCTTTCTGCTGACAGCCGTTTGTATCCGGGCATTGACATCTTCATTACTTTTTTGTTTGATTTGCGTTAAGAGTTGTAAAAATAGCTAATACAGGAGCAGATCACGTGGATAGCACAGAAGCCAGATGCCGTTTGATCACCCCTCAGCCTGTTGAAGAAGGGGTGCAGGGGCTGATTTATCAGCAGGGAATTTCACGCCAGAGCGCAGGTGCGCAGGGGATCCACATGCAGCTTGCCTTCATTCCTCCGCATTCTCAGGGGCGGGCGCATAAGCATGAACATCATGAAACAGCCATCTATGCTCTTAAAGGCACAACCCGTGTGCGTTTTGGTGAAAATCTGCAACACGATCTGGAAGTGCCTGAGGGCAGCTTTTTATATATCCCGGCTGATATGCCACATCTTCCATACAATGCCAGCGACAGTCAGGCAACGGTGGTGATCTCCAGAACGGATGCCTGCGATCCTGAAGGTGTGGTAATGCTGCCGATGCTGGACAGGGATGTACTGTGTGGATAATCAGCGCCCGCGAATGTTTCCGACGTTGATCTGGCTCTGCCCTTCGTTGACAGGCAGCAGGACGATAAAAGTGATTGCCGTTATTGGGATACCAGAAAGAGCCATCAGGCTGCCGTTGTGGTCCCGGCACACAGTCAACGCGTGAAAAAAGGTGGGTTGAGCAGAAATAAGCGCGGCGAAAATTCGCCGCGTTTGTTTCTGTCTGGCTACAGCCGATCATGGCCAAGAATTCCACAGCGTGTCGGGCGGTTGCTTATCCGCATAAAACGCGTGTTTTGTTTACATTTTTTTAACGTCCCCTGCTAATATTTCAGCTGATTTATCCCTGTCTCTTCATCACCCGGTGTAACTGATGAGTACCTTCACCGCTAACCGTGGAGAATTTGAGAGGCGGAGCTGGAGAGGGGCGATCCTGCCTGAACTGAATCCCATCAGAGGAATACGATCCATGTGGAAGCGTTCACTGTTGACCCTTCTTGCTGGCGCAGGCCTTGCCAGTAGCGCCTGGGCAGCATCAATGACGGTTGGTTTTTCGCAGAGTGGCTCTGAATCGGGCTGGCGTGCGGCAGAGAGCCGTGAAACCATCGCCCAGGCCATCAGGCGAGGTATCACACTGAAAATTGCCGACGGACAGCAGCAGCAGGAGAACCAGATAAAAGCGGTGCGTTTGTTTATTGCTCAGCATGTGGATGCCATCTTTATCGCGCCGGTCGTGGAGGGCGGTTGGGAAGCGGTGCTGGAACAGGCCAAAAAGGCCAGAATCCCGGTGTTTTTGCTCGACAGGGCAATAGTGGTGAAAGACCGCTCGCTCTATATGGCACATGTCACCGCCGATAATGTGTACGAAGGCAAACTGATTGGCGACTGGCTGGTAAAAGAACGTGCTGGCAAACCCTGTAATGTGGTTGAGTTAGAGGGAACGGCGGGAGCCAGTACGGTGACTGACCGGCACAAAGGCTTTGCCGACGCGATTGATGCCGCACCGGGGATTAACATTATTCGTTCGGCGTCGGGCGATTTTACCCGACGTAAAGGCCAGCAGGTGATGGCGCAGTTTATCCGCGAGGAAAATAACGGCAGGAATATCTGCATGGTTTTTGCTCATAACGATGATATGGCCACAGGCGCGATTCAGGCGATAAAGGACGCCGGGCTGAAACCGGGTAAAGATATTCTCATTGGCTCCATTGACGGCGTGCCGGATATCTACAGGGCGATGCTGGCGGGTGAAGCCAATGCCACCGTTGAGCTGACGACAAATATGGCCGGCCCGGCGTTTGATGCGCTGGAAAAATACAAAAAAGACGGTACGCAACCGGCCAAAATTATCCAGACCGATTCGCGCCTTGACCTGCCTGCTGACGCACAGTTTCAGTTAAACCGGCGATCGGGGATGGGGTACTGATCGCGGCCTCGCTCATCGGGAAACATACACTGTGGATATAAAGTGGCTGTCAGGCTGCCGGAGAACCGCGCCGGTGTTTTTTTAAACGAACCGCGGCCCCTTACCCCGGGGCGCGGCTCACGCTTTAGCGCTGATTCAGCCGGTAATATACCTCGTTCCAGCGTAGCGCATCTTTAAAGCCGTGCAGCGTGGTTTCTTCGTCGATCACCAACACCTCAATCCCGTGCATCTCACCGTAAAGGCGCATATCGTCCACGGTCAGCGCCTGGCTGAATACCGTATGATGTGCGCCACCACCGAGTATCCAACTTTCTGAGGCGATGGTCAGCGAGGGCTGTGCTTGCCACAGTGCGCGGGCCACCGGCAGTTTAGGTAATGCCTGCGGTTGTTCAACCGCATCCACCACGTTAACCAGCAGACGGAACCGGTCGCCCATATCGATCACGCTGGCGTTGACCGCCCGACCCGCTGGAGTGGAGAAGATCAGCCGCGCCGGATCTGCTTTGCCGCCAATGCCCAGATACTGCACGTCAATCAGCGGACGGGATTGCAGCGCAATGGAGGGGCAGACTTCCAGCATGTGCGATCCCAACACCAGTTCGTTACCGTGAGAAAAGTGGTAGGTATAATCTTCCATAAACGAGGTGCCGCCCGGCAGACCGGTTGCCATCACTTTAAAAATGCGCAGCAGGGCGGCGGTTTTCCAGTCGCCCTCACCGGCGAAACCGTAGCCCTGCGACATCAGTCGCTGTACCGCGAGGCCCGGCAGCTGTGTCAGGCCATGCAGCGTCTGAAAATTGGTGGTAAAGGCCATACAGCCTTCATCCTGTAAAAAACGTTTCAGGCCCAGCTCGATCCTCGCCGCATCCAGCACGTTCTGCCGTTTCTCACCGTTAACGGCGGCGACGGGCGTAAAGTCATACAGCGTTTCATACTCATCCACCAGGGTGCTGACATCGCCATCGCTGATGCCGTTGACCACCTCAACCAAATCGCCCACGCCCCAGCCATTCACCGCATAGCCAAACTGGATTTGCGCGGCGACTTTATCGCCTTCGGTGACCGCCACTTCGCGCATGTTGTCACCAAAACGTGCCACTTTAAGCGTCTGGCTGGCGTGTTTTGCCGAGGCGGCCCGCATCCAATTGCCCAGACGGTGCTGGGTGGTTTTATCCTGCCAGTGACCGGTTATCACGCTGTGCGCCTTGTGCATCCGGGCGCCAATAAAGCCAAATTCACGACCGCCGTGCGCGGTCTGGTTGAGATTCATAAAGTCCATATCCATGCTCTCCCAGGGGATTTCAGCATTGAACTGGGTGTGAAACTGCAACAGCGGTTTATTAAGGACAGACAGTCCGCCAATCCACATCTTCGCCGGGGAGAAGGTATGCAGCCAGGTGATAACCCCCAGACAGTGCCGATCGTGACTGGCTTCGCGGCACAGGTACAGCGCGTCATCAGGGCTTTTTACCAACGGTTTAAGGGTCAGGGTAAACGGCAAATTTCCCTGCTGGTTAAGCCCGTCCACCACCTGCCGGGCATGGTGTGCAACCTGCCGTAAGGTCTCCTCGCCGTACAGATGCTGCGTGCCAATCACAAACCAGACGTTAAGCTGGGTCATATCATTCTCCTTATACTTGTTGACGGGATGGCGGCGAACAGCGGTTCTGACGCGTTACACCACTGGAGGTATTGCTGGTAGCGTTGTTGCCAGACAGGGACGCGGCTGGCATCCGGCTGTAGGGTAGTGGCGACGGGACTGGCCATCTTCTGTTGTGCGGCCGGCACATCGGCATAAACGCCGGCGGCCACGGCGGCAAAAATCGCCGCGCCCAGCGCACAGCACTCATCCGAAGCCACAATATCCAGTGGCCGGTTCATTACATCGCAGCACACCTGCATAATGGCCGGTGACTTGCGGGCGATCCCGCCCAGGGTCAGCAGACTTTCCACCGGGATATCCTGCTGCTCAAAACATTCCATGATCGCCCGTGCGCCAAAGGCCGTGGCGGCTATAAAGCCACCGAACAGTGCCGGCGCATCGGTGCCGAGATTGAGCCCGCCAATCACCCCCTGTAAACGCTGGTTGGCAAAAGGGGTGCGGCGTCCGTTGAACCAGTCCAACACCACCGGCAGGTGATCCAGCTGCGGGTCGCCAGCCCAGGCTTCGGTAAGATCGTTAAGCAGGTTTTGCTGAATGGTCGCCAGCTCGGTCTTGAGCTGCGGATAACGCGTCTGAGCCTGTAACAGAGGCCAGCTCAGCAGTCGACTGAACCAGGCATACATATCGCCAAAGGCAGACTGGCCCGCTTCCAGCCCGATCGTGCCGGGGATCACGCTGCCGTCCACCTGGCCACAAATCCCTTTAATGGCGCGACCAGCCACCTGCTGTTCACTGGCCATCAGAATGTCGCAGGTGGAGGTGCCAATCACCTTCACCAGCGTGTGCGGTCCGGCGCCTGCACCGACCGCACCCATATGGCAATCGAAAGCCCCGCCAGAAACGCTTACCTTCCCGGTCAGACCAAAGCGCCTGGCCCATTCTGCAGTAAGGTTGCCGACCGGCAGATCGGCGGTCCAGGTTTCACTGAACAGCGGAACATCAAG
Organism: Erwinia psidii; assembly: GCF_003846135.1. Taxonomy (GTDB): domain Bacteria; phylum Pseudomonadota; class Gammaproteobacteria; order Enterobacterales; family Enterobacteriaceae; genus Erwinia; species Erwinia psidii. Next base: position 265,694 of record NZ_RHHM01000005.1, on the reverse strand, counting down.
ATGACGGGTGAGCAGGGGATCCAGCGCGTCAAGAAATGCCGCCGGGGGCAGCCCGTGCCAGTCAGGATGCCAGAGGGATTTATGTCCGGCAGCGCAGCGGCTGCGGCGAATGTCTGCCGGGGCGGTGGTACCACTGAGAAGCGCCGGCACCCAGTCGCAAAGCTCCACCCAGGAAACGGCGGCCTCGCACACGGCGCTGTCCTGGCGGCTGATATGCAGGATTTTGGCCCAGAACCATTCTGAAGAGTAGGTACCGCCAATAAAGCGTGAATAATCTTCAAACTGGCCGCTGTGGCAGAGCGCGGTGATTTCTTCAGCTTCTTTAAGGGCGGTGTGATCTTTCCACAGCACGAACATTGCGTTGGGGTTTTCTGCGAACTCCGGGCGCAGCGCCAGCACCGTGCCCTGGCGATCGACAGGCGCAGGTGTGGAGCCGGTGGAATCGACCCCAATGCCCACTACATGTTGTCTCTGGGTAGGTGTAAGTTTAGTGACAACGTCACAGACGGCCTGTTCAAATGCGTCAATATAGTCCTGTGGATGGTGCCGGAACTGATTGCTGCGACTCTGACAATACAGGCCTTTCTGCCATCGGGCATAGAGAACCACCTGGCTGTGCAGTTCCTTACCGCTGGCACAGTCCACCGCCAGCGCCCGTACCGAATCACTGCCGAAATCCAGCCCAATAGTAATGGCTTCCCTTTGCATCATGTTATCTCCCGCCGCTAATTATCTGCTGTGTTCCTACCCTATGAAGTGGCAGCCGGAGAGGTTAGGAAACGGACGCTGGATATATGTATTTTTCTGCCGTTGCGAGTGCATTTGTGATGGCAGTCAAAATGTTAACCAAAGGTTAATTTGGCTGAATATATGGATAATCTGACTGTTATCTCACTGTGTGATAGCGCTCTCTCTTTCGACGTCAGGTAAGCGCTAAAACTACTGTCTGCCGGTATCTTTTTCCCGGAGAAAAGCTGGATATGATGTAATTACAGTTAGTTAAGTTCTCAGCATTGCGATTGTTACCGTTTACATCACGCCGCAAAAAGCGGGTACTGAACTGGAGAGCTTTATGCACAAAATCACTCATGCGCTGGCCGCCATTGGCCTTGCTGCCGTTATGTCACATTCAGCTATGGCTGATGCCATAAAGCTGGGTTTCCTGGTTAAACAGCCCGAAGAACCCTGGTTTCAGACCGAATGGAAATTTGCCGACAAAGCCGGAAAAGAGATGGGCTTTGAGGTGATTAAAATCGCTGTTCCTGACGGTGAAAAAACCCTTAATGCTATTGACAGTCTCGCTGCCAGTGGGGCGAAAGGTTTTGTGATCTGCACACCCGATCCCAAACTCGGATCGGCGATTGTGGCAAAGGCCCGCAGCTATGATCTGAAAGTGATAGCTGTTGACGATCAGTTTGTTACCGCCAAAGGCAAACCAATGGATACCGTGCCGCTGGTGATGATGGCGGCCACTAAAATCGGCGAGCGTCAGGGGCAGGAGTTGTACAAAGAGATGCAGAAACGCGCCTGGAATGTCAAAGATACCGGGGTAATGGCGATTACCGCCGATGAGCTGGATACCGCCCGCCGCCGCACCAGCGGCGCAATGGATGCACTGAAAGCGGCCGGTTTCCCGGCGGCGCAAATCTATAAGGTCCCGACCAAATCCAACGATATTCCTGGTGCATTTGATGCCGGTAACGCTCTGCTGGTGCAGCACCCTCAGGTTAAGCACTGGCTGATCGTCGGCATGAATGACAACACCGTGCTGGGCGGCGTCCGGGCCACCGAAGGACAGGGCTTTAAGGCACCGGATGTTATTGGCATTGGTATTAACGGCGTGGACGCCATCAGCGAGCTGTCAAAAGGCCAGCCGACAGGCTTTTTTGGCTCGCTGCTGCCCAGCCCGGATGTGCATGGTTACAGGAGCATCCAGATGCTGTTTAACTGGGTAACAAAAGATGCCGAACCGGCGAAATTTACCGAAGTGACCGACGTGGTGCTGATCACCCGTGAAAATTTCAAAACCGAGCTGGCGAAAAAAGGCCTGATGTAGCCGTGAAAAGGGCCGCATCACCTGTGGCCACAACCCTTGCAGGAGAAGTTATGAGCACGCAACCCCCTTATCTGAGCTTTCACGGTATCGGCAAGGACTTTCCGGGCGTCAAAGCGTTGCAGGAGATCGGTTTTGAGTGCGCGGCCGGCCAGGTTCATGCCCTGATGGGCGAAAACGGTGCCGGTAAATCGACGCTACTGAAGATCCTCAGTGGCAGCTACCGGCCCGACCGTGGGGAAATTCGCCTCAGAGGCCAACCGGTCAACTTTGCTCATACCACCGACGCGCTGGATGCCGGGATCGCCATTATTTATCAGGAACTGCATCTGGTACCGGAAATGTCGGTCGCTGAGAATATCTACCTGGGGCAGTTACCCCACCGGGCTGGCATGGTGAATCGTTCACTGCTGCGTTACGAGGCGAGCCAGCAGTTAGCCAATCTGGGGATGGATATCGACCCGGACACCCCGCTGAAAGCCCTCTCGTTGGGGCAGTGGCAAATGGTGGAGATTGCCAAGGCGTTGGCGCGAAATGCCAAAGTGATCGCCTTTGATGAACCGACCAGTTCACTCTCGGTGCGGGAAACTGAGCATCTGTTTCGGGTGATCCGCAAGCTACGCGATCTGGGCAGGGTGGTACTGTATGTTTCCCATCGCATGGAGGAAATTTTTGCTCTCAGCGATGCCATCACCGTATTCAAGGACGGGCGCTACGTGCGCACCTTTACCGATGTGGCAAATACCAGCCATGACCAGCTGGTACAGGCGATGGTGGGACGCGACATTGGCGATATCTATGGTTACAGACCACGCCCGATCGGCCGGGTCAGGCTTCAGCTGGACCGGGTGCAGGCAAAAGGGGTGCGGACGCCCATTTCTCTCAGCGTTTGTGCCGGGGAAATTGTCGGTCTGTTTGGTCTGGTCGGTGCCGGCCGTAGCGAGCTGATGAAAGGCCTGTTTGGCGCCACGCGACTGAGCGGCGGTGAGCTGTGGCTGGATGGCGCAAAGCTGACGGTCCGTGAACCGGCTGATGCCATTCGCGCTGGCATTCTGCTGTGCCCGGAAGACCGCAAGGCAGACGGTATTATCCCGGTACATTCGGTGCGCGACAATATCAATATCAGCGCACGGCGCAATAATCTGACCGCCGGGTGCCTGATCAATCATCAGTGGGAGCGCGAAAATGCCGCCGCGCACATCCGTGCGCTGAAGATTAAAACCCCTTCAGCCGACCAGGCCATCATGCATCTTTCCGGCGGTAATCAGCAGAAGGCGATCCTCGGACGCTGGCTGTCGGAGGAGATGAATGTTGTCCTGCTGGATGAGCCAACCAGGGGTATCGACGTGGGCGCGAAGCACGAAATTTATAATGTGATTTATGCGCTGGCTGAAAAGGGCGTTGCGGTGCTGTTTGCCTCCAGCGACCTGCCAGAAGTGATGGGGCTGGCCGATCGCATCGTGGTGATGCGGGAAGGAGAAATTGCCGGTGAGCTGAAGCATCAGGAGGCCACCGAAGCCCTGACCCTGAGCCTTGCTATGCCTAAAACCACTCAACAAACCGCCGCTGTGGCCTGAACTGAAGGAGAGCTCTGATGTCATCTTCCTCCACGACGCCTGTGACGTCGCACCCGACGTCATCGCGTATCAACCTGAGCCGTATCTGGGATAATTTCGGTATGCTGGTGGTATTCGCCGTGCTGTTTATCGGTTGTAGCCTGTTTGTGCCGAATTTTGCCACACTAATCAATATGAAGGGCCTTGGGCTGGCGATGTCGATGTCCGGCATGGTGGCCTGCGGCATGCTGTTCTGCCTGGCTTCGGGTGATTTTGACCTCTCGGTTGCGTCAGTGATCGCCTGTGCTGGCGTGACTACCGCAGTGGTTATCAATCTCACTGAAAGCCTGTGGGTAGGGGTGTTTTCCGGTCTGTTGTTGGGGGTTGCCTGCGGTTTTATTAATGGTTTTGTTATTGCGAAGCTGAAGATCAACGCGCTGATCACCACCCTTGCCACCATGCAGATTGTACGCGGACTGGCTTATATCTTTTCTGACGGTAAGGCGGTAGGCATTGAGGATGAGCGCTTTTTCGCACTGGGTTACACCAACTGGCTGGGGATACCCGCACCGGTCTGGCTGACGATCATCACTATGGTAATTTTTGGTTTCCTGCTTAACAGGACCACCTTTGGACGTAACACGCTGGCCATTGGTGGTAATGAAGAAGCGGCCAGGCTGGCGGGTGTTCCGGTTGTGCGAACCCGTATCATTATCTTCATTCTCTCCGGGCTGGTTTCGGCGGCAGCCGGTATTATCCTTGCCTCAAGGATGACCAGCGGCCAGCCGATGACCTCACTGGGCTATGAACTGATTGTCATTTCAGCCTGTGTGCTGGGTGGCGTGTCGCTGAAGGGGGGGATAGGCAAAATTTCCTACGTCGTGGCAGGGGTGTTAATCCTTGGGACGGTGGAAAATGCGATGAACCTGCTTAATATTTCACCCTTTTCTCAGTATGTGGTGCGCGGTCTGATACTGCTAATGGCCGTGATTTTTGACCGTTATAAACAGAAAGCCAAATCAGCCTGAGGTGGCATTATGGGTCATCATTTAGCGCCGGTGGCACAGTCCAATCCGTTGCTGCCGGGATATCCTTTTAATGCCTGGTTGGTGGCCGGGCTTACGCCAATCAATGCCGGGGACGCGCTCGATTTTTTTATCGACCGGCCTCACGGCATGAAGGGCTATATCATCAACCTGACCATCAGCGGGCGTGGTCAGGTATTCAGCGGGACGGATGCGTTCGGATGCGAAGCGGGGGATCTGTTGCTGTTTCAGCCCCAAACGCCCCATTACTACGGGCGTTCTGCACAGAGCGACAGCTGGCATCACCGCTGGATCTATTTCCGTCCCCGCGCCTACTGGAGCGACTGGCTGGTATGGCAGGAACAGTGCCTGGGGGTTGGGCGTCTACGGCTACCGGAGCGGCAGCGGGAAGAGTTTGAACAGCTGTTTATCAGCATTGAGCAGACGCATACTTCCGGGCGACGCCTGGCGGAAGAACTGGCGATGAACCTGCTGGAGAAACTGTTGCTGCGCGCGGTGGAAGAAGATCCCATGCGCCGTCAGCAAATCCGTGATCCACGTGTGATCGAAGCCTGTCAGTTCGTCACCAGCAATCTGGCGGGCGAGCTGAAGATTGATGATGTGGCGAATCATGTCTGTCTGTCACCATCCCGGCTGGCTCATCTGTTCCGCGAACAGATGGGGGTTAATTTGTTACGCTGGCGTGAGGATCAGCGGGTGATCCGTGCCCGGCTGCTGTTGCAAACTACCCGGCAGCCGATAGCCACCGTTGGCCGCCTGGTGGGGTATGACGATCAGCTCTATTTTTCCAGGGTTTTCCGTAAGCGGGTGGGGGTCAGCCCCAGTGATTTTCGCCGCCGGATGCACGATGCTCATGATGCGCTGGTGGCAGAGGAAACCTGGGGTGTAACGATCGGTGCCGCTCGCTGAACCGTGCAGTTCAGGGGTATTCCTGCTTGTCCTTAGCCGGTTAATGGTCTTAAATCATCATGGTGACAGACAAAAGGAGTGCAAATGAGCGAAAAAATTCGTGTAGGGCTGGTCGGTTACGGTTTTGCCAGCAAGACTTTTCATGCGCCGTTAATTGTGGGCACGGCCGGACTGGAACTGAGCGTCGTTTCCAGCAGCAATGCCACTAAAGTTCACGCCGACTGGCCCGCCGCCCGCGTGGTTGCCGATCCGCAGGCGCTGTTTGAGGATCCCTCGCTACAGCTGGTTGTTATCCCCACCCCCAATGACACTCATTTTCCGCTGGCCAGAGCGGCACTTAACGCCGGGAAACACGTGGTGGTGGACAAGCCTTTTACCGTTACACTGTCACAAGCGCGCGAACTTGGTATGCTGGCGAAAGCCAAAGGGCTGATGTTGTCGGTGTTTCACAATCGCCGTTGGGACAGTGATTTTCTGACCCTCAAAAACCTGTTGGCACAAGGTACACTGGGCGACGTGCGCTATTTCGAGTCGCATTTTGACCGTTTCCGGCCGGAAGTGCGTGACCGCTGGCGTGAACAGAAGGGCGTGGGTAGTGGCCTGTGGTACGATCTGGCCCCCCACTTGATTGACCAGGCACTACAACTGTTTGGCTCACCGGTCGCCATCAATGTTGATATGACCGATCTGCGTCCCGGTGCGCAAACCACCGACTATTTTCATGCCGTGCTGACCTGGCCTCAGCGCCGGGTCGTGCTTCATGCCAGTATGCTGGTGGCAGCGGAATCACCACGCTATCAGGTGCATGGAACCAAAGGCAGCTATGTCAAGTGGGGACTCGATCCGCAGGAGGACTGTCTGAAGTCCGGTGCCCGTTTGCCAAAGGAAGCGTGGGGTTACGATATGCGTGATGGCGTGGTGACGTCAGTCAGTGATAATGGAATGTTGGTGGAAGAAACGCTGCTGACCATTCCCGGTAACTATCCGGCTTATTACGCCGGGATGCGGGATGCCATTCTCGGTAATGGCAACAATCCGGTGACCGCCGAAGAAGCGATTCAGGTTATGGAGTTGATTGAGCTTGGACTGCAATCGGCGGAGAAGCGTCAGACGATGTCACTGAAGTAAACATGGTGGTCGGGAGCAGGTCCCGACACCGTTAGATATCCGTCGCGTGCTGAAATCAGCCAGTCACCCTGGATCGTATAGCCTCTCTTTCTCTTTCACTGAGAAACGCAATTTTCAGGCCATTATCCTGGGCGGTGCGGATTTGCGCCTTACTCAGTCCCGCCGCCGGCGCGGCGACCTGATATTCATGGGCCAGTTCAATACCCTGAACCGCCGGATCGTCGGTGTTAATGGTGGCCAGGATACCGTGATTGAGGAACGTCGCCAGCGGATGACGTGCAAGGGATGCAACCGTGCTGGTCTGGATATTTGAGGTCAGGCAGGATTCCAGCCCAATCTGATGTTCCGCCATAAAATCCATCAGTGCCGGATCCTCAACCGCTTTTACCCCGTGACCGATACGCTCGGCACCCAGTTCACGTATTGCCTGCCAGATACTTTCCGGGCCGGCGGCTTCCCCGGCATGAACGGTGATGCGCAAACCGGCATCACGCGCCCGGTGGAAGTGGCTGATAAACTGGCTGCCGGGGAAACCCAGTTCATCACCGGCCAGATCCAGCGCGGTAATACCGTCACGGTGAGCCAGTAATCCTTCCAGTTCACGCCGGCAGGCTTCTTCACCGAAGGTGCGACTCATAATGCCAATCAGACGCACGTCAATATCCTGTTGCTGGCACCCGGCGCGGATCCCGTCAATCACCGCTTCCACCACGCCTGCCACTGGCAGCTGATGTGTCATCGCCATATAACCGGGAGAAAACCGCAGCTCTGCATAATGGATCCCGGCAAGGGCTGCATCCTCAACGTTTTCCAGCGCCACGCGGCGGCAGTCATCCAGTGAGGCCAGCACTTTAACACCCCAGTCCAGTTTATGCAGGAAGCTGAGCAGGTCCGGCTCGTTCTGCGTTACCTGCACATGCGGACGCAACGCCTCAAGCGTTGAGGCAGGCAGGGTAAGGTTGTGCTGACGTCCTAAATCGAGGATGGTTTGCGCACGGATATTGCCATCAAGATGACGGTGAATATCGGTAAGGGGGAGCTGGCTGTCGATCATGCTGATGCACTCTGTTTTTTGCGTTCAAGTGCGCAACAGTATAAAAACATCTGAGTCTCATTTACCAGAAAATTGCGTCATTCACTGGTTAAAAGTGGATTATTTGAGCTGGGGCGAGTCATACGGAACTGCAACTTTCGCGGCAGGCGGATTGATATTTGATAAGGATGGCAGATTATATCCCGTTGCGTATATTTCCGGCTGATTGCCCCCTAACGCTGTTTAAACGTTTCAGGGTGGGCAGGACTTACCCTGATAACCATCATCAGAAGAAGATGGCGCACCTGTGGTGAGCCTGGCGTTTCTCACTAAATACCCGGCTTCAGTGGCTGATTGCACAATACGTTACGTTGCCTGCGGTTTGACATCTTTTTCAGCAATAGCCTGTCAGGATACATTTTGCCCAGTCGTCACGGCCATGGCAGGCAGCCGCCTGAGACGCGAAAGCCCAGTCATATTCCACGGCGACAAATTCCATCTCCCATCCGTTATCTGTTTTTGTGATGATTGCATATCGTGCGTGCGGAGTGCCATTTTCAATAAGGTGTGGATAAGGATTATCATCAGCGTATGCCGGCAGACCAACACTGCCCGGATTGAGAAGCAAACAGCCATTATCCAGTCTGACCCTGCGCGGCAGATGGGTATGCCCACACAGGATGACTTTCGCATCTGATGCTCCTGCACGGTGAGTAATCTCTTCAGGTGTTGCTTCTCTCACTCCCACAGCCGTCACCGTATGCAGAAAATACGTCATGTCGTTTTCAGGTGTGCCATGTACAAGTAGTAGATCCTGATGGAGCCGCAGAGCCACAGGCAGGGATTTTAACCATGCCCAATGGTGGTCTTTGAGTTGGCCGGCGGCATACTTATCCGAAAGACTCATTTGTGCATAAGTCAGTTCAAGCAACTGACGCTCATGATTTCCCCTTATTGTTGGGATATTCAACGCCATTACTCTGTCAAGGGTTTCAGAGGGAAAAAGAGGACCTGAACAAATGTCACCCAGATTAACGATCGTATCGACATTTTTTTTCTGAATATCAGCAAGTACCGCATCGAGAGCGGTAACGTTTCCATGTATATCGGAAATGACGGCAAGTTTTATCATTCAGCCCTTCAGGGAATTGGACGACAGCATATAGTGGCTCTGCTGTCTGAATCAGTGAATCAGGCAAGGCCGGTAATTCATCACTCTCCCGGCGTTTGGCAAATTCGAAACCGGCATACAGCGCGGACATACCGCGGCGGCAAACCTCAGGTTACCTGATATTGAGGAGCGACTGTATCCCCGAACTGGCGAAATACTGTCAGCACATCAAGTTGCCACACAGTCAAATCTTAGTGCAATCCGGTGACAGATATAACCCCCCGTCACGGCCACAGAAAAATACTTGCACCCCCCTGAGCACTATTGCAACATTGGGCGTATCGCACATAAACATGATGAAATCCATGACAATAAAGCTGGTGATTTTTGATTTTGACGGCACACTCGCCGATAGCTGGCCGGTTTTTACCGATTCGCTTAACGGACTCGCGGCCAGGCATGGTTTTCGTCAGGTTAACCCGGAGGGGTTAGACGCGCTGCGAAGTAAGAGCGCAACCGAGGTGCTTCGGGAACTGCAGCTGCCGCTGTGGAAAGTCCCTGCGGTACTGTCGGATTTTCGCAAAATCATGCGTCAGCGCATCAGCGAAATAGAACCGTTTCCGAATATGGCCGCTGTCCTGCACGCGCTATTGCAGCAGCCCGTTGAACTGGCCATTGCAACATCGAACTCATTTGAAAACGTTGAAGCAGTGTTGGGCAGGGATTTGGTGAGGCATTTCAGTACGGTGGAGTGTGGCTCCTCGCTTTTCGGAAAGGCCCATCGTATCCGGCGTATCCTGAAGAAAACACACGTTGATCGGACGCAGGCGATTTATATTGGTGATGAAATCAGGGACGCTGAGGCTGCCGGTCGTCTGGGTATGTCGTTTGGCGCGGTCGCCTGGGGATACACTGAGGCTGAAGTACTCCGGCGAACAAATCCTTACAGTCTATTTCAGACACCGGCCGATATGCTTAATCTCAACAGGCTTTAAGGAGTAAAAAGGGCGCTGAATTCGCGCCCTGAAGGTCGTTGTCCATTGCCTTTCACACGACTTATGGTGCGGGAACCTGCGCTGGTGCAGCGCCGCCCAGCATATAGCGTGAGAAGAACTGGTCTGGCGTCATTTTCTCACCGTTCATCGTCACCTGACCGTCAGCGTATTGCAGCGTGCTGATGATATTGTTGTCTTTCTGAGTGGTGAGATGGAAGATCTGCCCCATTGCCGCCATGCCTTTCACCTGCTGTTCTGCCAGTTTGGCGGCCTCATCCTGCTTGTGTCCCTCAGCCATTGCCACATGAGTCATCAGCTCAGTTGCCATCTCCATGGATATCGACAGTTTGCCATCCAGCGTTTTCAGTATCTTATCCACCGCCTCGGTGACATTTTGCGGCTGTGCTGCACCGGAGGCCGGATCCTTAAACTGCACGGCAAGATTAAGGCTGCTCTCACCGCGGGCATTTTTCCAGCTGAGAGGTGCAATATCCAGCTGCGGATTGCCTTTGAGCAATAAGGGGAGGTTGGTACTCAGCACCTGACTGAGGCGCTGCTGGTACAGCTCAGGATTGTTGCTGAGGCTGGGATCGTTGGCCAGCGCCTGGGCCTGACGATTGTAGTTTTCTGAGAAGGCTTTCATGCCGTTGGCATCAAACTTCGACAGTTTAATCGCCAGTTTCCCCTGACCAAACGGCTGGTCCTGTATCTTAAGGGAGTCAAGCGTATAGTCGATATTGCCGGAAACCAGGCTGTTATCAGTGCTGAATGACGATTTTCCGTTCATGCCCTCAGCGTTGAAAGCGGGCTGCCCATCGACCGCCGCCGTAAGGTTTTTCAGGCTGATGCTCTGATCGCCAATGCGCATTCCTTCCGGGCTAAGCTGCGTCTCGCCACTCATGTCAAGGCCGTTGCCGGTGAATACCACTGGCATATTCAGCTGGTTTTTAGCGGTAAGTGTCAGGCTGTCCACCTTACCGCTGAAGTCAACTTTATCCCCTTTACTGTCAGCACTGATACGCAGGGTTCCTCCGCTGGAGGCAAAATGTTCGCTGGTCTGCTGATTGCTGTAATCCACCGGCAGCAGCATGATATCGGAGACGGTGTTACCACCATAACCCACCCGCGTTTCTATCTGGACAATGGATTGCCCTTTGGTTATTTCGAAAAGCTTCTTCACTGCATCGGTGTTTTCTAACTGACTGTGAACGGATGCCATACTGGGCAGCAGATTACCCTTTTTTAACTGGGCAAACGGGAAAGGGCCGTGATCAATTCTTTCATCCAAAACAATACTTTGTCCCGGTTTGATCAGCGCGTTATCTTCAGTTTGCGAACTGGACTGTATCACCGCGCGAACGCGACTGCTGAATATGCCTCGCTGGTAATCCTGAACGCTCAGATGCAGGCGGCTTTCCGGCGATATTTCGTTAATACGTGCATTGGCATTCTGTACCACCTGATCGAGGTTTTTTTCCAGCTGTTTGCCGGTCTGCCACGCTGCTGCGGTCCAGATCGCACCAAGCGCAACTACCACACTCACTGCTATTTTTGTTTTCTTCATCTGTAACATTGTCCTTTATTTAAGTCGCTTGCCTGGCAAAGCCTAGCCGGTAACGTCCCACGAAGTAAAATACGTCATAATCTCATCCCTGTTCCGGCTGCCCAGCCAGGTCACAGGCAGAACAGAAAGTTTATTAACCTGGTTGATAATAGCAATTGTGGTTATTTACGTCAGCCGTAATCTCCTGGCTGGTTGTAAACTCTGGCAGTACGTCCCTTGCCGCAAAGGGTGACGGGCGATCTGTTTGCGGGGATAAAGCAGGATTCCCCCGGTTCCAGGGTCAGACGGCTGTGACCATCGTTGATTTGCGTCTGGCCATCAACGCAAAAGAGAATGGCGGCGCTTTGCTGCGCGAGCGTAAGCGGCGTCTCGCTGAGCTGGTGCAATGAGAAGGCAAAATCTGCCACCGGAACCGGGAAAAAAAGCGAATGTCCTTCCCGTACTGGCTGAGTGAGCAGATTGGTGAAGGGTTTTGCTGCAAATGTCAGGTTGGCCATCAGCTCCCGGATATCGATATGCTTTGGCGTCAGCCCCGCCCGCAGGACGTTGTCAGAGTTGGCCATCACTTCCAGTGCGACCCCTTCCAGATAGGCATGGGGAGTGCCTGCAAACAGAAACATCGCCTCACCGGGCTGCAATTCAATCACATTCAACAGCAGTGGTGAAAACAGGCCGCTGTCATCAGGATAGTATTCCGCTATTTTTTTTACCGTGCGCCAGGGTTGGTCATTCTGGCCACAAAGTCTGGCTTTCAGCACATCCAATGCCCGTTGCTTTTCATCTCCCTGCATGGAAAGCAGTGCGGAAAACAGCTCAGCAAGGCCACAGGTGGTTGACTGCAAAAAATGGCCGATAGCCGGGTGGGCACCAGCGATGGGCTGCAGCAGTGAAACGATTTCATGTCGTTCCCGAAAGCCATTCATGGCGAGGAAGGGCGTCAGGGCAAAAACCAGCTCTGGCTTGTGGTTAGCGTCTTTGTAATTGCGCTCAGGGGCAGAGAGTGGTATTCCGGCACCATTTTCACGGGCAAAACCTGCTTCTGCCGCAGCCTTACTGGGATGCACCTGGATGGAAAGTGGCTGATCGGCGCAAATTACTTTGAATAAAAACGGTAATTCACCAAACCGGGCTGCCACTTCATGACCCAGAAGGCGCTTGCTATCTTTGGCGATAACTTCACGAAGTGAACATGTTTCACTTTCTGCGGTGACAATAAAAGAAGGGCTTTTCGGATGCGCGCCCATCCACATCTCAGCCACAGGCCGCTGTTGAGGATCGACAATGCCATATAAATCAGCCAGGGCATGACGACTGCCCCAGGCATAGTTCTGTAATGAATTGATTAATTTGTGCATATTAACTCATCAATGTCTGGCGTTCGCTACGATTATTAAAGCAGAAAACAGCGTCCCGAAGAGAACCTGCGGTGCAGAAAAGACGGATGGGTCGCATAATGTTAAATCATTGTATGCAAAACTACTGCCCGCGCTGAAATCCGGTGGGAACAGAATAGAATACAGGCAGCCGTTCCTGCCAATCAACCAGAGGAGAGAATGATGGCGAGTAATCGCATTGAAAAAGATTCAATGGGTCCGATTGACGTACCGGCAGAAAAGCTTTGGGGCGCCCAGACGCAGCGCTCACTGGAACATTTTCGTATCTCCACGGAAAAAATGCCTGCCGGACTGATCCACGCGCTGGCGCTGACTAAGCGTGCTGCCGCGAAGGTAAATCAGGATTTAGGTCTGTTACCGGACGATCGTGCCGGGGCGATTATCGCCGCTGCCGATGAAGTGCTGGCAGAAAAACATAACGGCGAGTTTCCGCTCGCAGTCTGGCAAACCGGTTCCGGCACGCAAAGCAATATGAATATGAATGAAGTGCTTGCCAACCGGGCCAGTGAACTGCTTGGCGGCGAACGTGGTATGTCCCGGCTGGTGCATCCCAATGATGACGTCAACAAAAGCCAGAGTTCTAACGATGTCTTTCCGACCGCAATGCACGTTGCTGCTGTTATTGCTCTTAAGGAACAGTTGCTGCCTGCGCTCAGCGAGCTTGATGAAACCCTTAATGCCAAAGCAGAAGCCTTTAAAGATATCGTCAAAATTGGCCGTACTCATCTCCAGGATGCCACGCCACTGACGCTGGGCCAGGAAATCTCTGGCTGGGTAGCGATGCTTCGCTATAATCTCAGGCACATTGAGCATACGATTCCTCACCTTGCCGAGCTGGCACTGGGTGGCACGGCGGTGGGTACCGGACTCAACACCCACCCGGAATATGCTGTCAGGGTGGCAAAAGAGCTGGCGGAAATCAGCGCGCAGCCCTTTGTCACCGCGCCGAATAAATTTGAAGCGCTGGCCACCTGTGATGCGCTGGTGCACGCCCATGGTTCACTCAAAGGCCTCGCCGCCTCGCTGATGAAGATAGCCAATGATGTCCGCTGGCTGTCATCAGGGCCACGATGCGGTATCGGTGAAATAGCCATACCGGAAAATGAGCCGGGAAGCTCAATCATGCCGGGTAAAGTTAACCCGACGCAGTGTGAGGCGATGACCATGCTCTGTTGCCAGGTGATGGGGAATGACGTCGCGATTAATCTGGGGGGGGCTTCCGGTAATTTCGAACTGAATGTCTATCGTCCAATGATTATTCATAACTTCTTACAGTCGGTACGAATGCTTGCTGACGGTATTGCAAGTTTTAATCATCACTGCGCCGTGGGAATTGAACCGGTACACGCCCGTATTTCGCAATTGCTGAATGAGTCCCTGATGCTGGTTACCGCATTAAATACTCATATTGGCTACGATAAAGCGGCGGAAATTGCCAAGAAAGCGCATAAAGAAGGTCTGACGTTGAAAGCATCGGCACTGAAACTGGGTTATCTTTCTGAAAAAGAATTTGATGCCTGGGTTCGTCCGAAAGATATGGTTGGTAGCATGAAAATGTGATTTTTTTTTGATAAAACCAGCGCGGAAAATATTCCGCTGGTTTTTTCTCAGGAACCTTGACAGATTAAGAAGTTAGCGTCACCGATCGCTGTAAAGATGCAAGCGCGGGATCACCGGATAGAGCGTTTCGGCTTCAGGCTTAAAGCGGTGAACGATACGCTTCGCATCGTAATTTAATAACTCTCCCGTTTTAGGTATTGCGCTGGTATCAGCACAAAGGATCAGCAGGGGAGAAGGGCAGGCCAGCTGTGTTTGTTTCTGTTGTTGCTTATTCCATACTCTTGCAATGGGCTGTACCTTTACCGGTCGCTTAATTTTAAGCCGAGCTTTTTCTGGCAACGAATTAATCATCGCTATCTCTTCCTGCAATTTTTCGGCCCACTGTTCCCGGGTCCATGGAGTTGAACTCCTGCCAGACAGAATGCTTTTATTTAGTTTGTCGAGCATCGACTGGCGTGAAACATTTTTTATAATATGCTTATTAGCCCAGCCAAACCGGACGGAATCAACGTTATCCAGCACGGTTATTGTGCGGTAGGCATTCAGGGTAATCAGGCCGCGCAGTTGTTGGTGAACAAACTCAAATCTTTCTTCGCTGGAGACGCCAGAATCTACCGTAATTATCTTTTCAAGCTTCGCCTTGAGGTTATTGATGCTTTGGACCTGATATCTGATAAGAGCGGCATGTTGCGAGTTGGCTTCTATACAAATAGCACCGGGGAGACGCACGGCTGATTTTGTACTGAGTGTTTCAGACTGATGTTGCATAAACAGCCGGCAATAATGTGTCAGGGCCATTTGCAAGGCAGGCTGAGCCAGGTGCTGAACCACGTTAATTTCGGTTACCTTCCGGTGATCTTCTCCTTTTTTAACTGGCGGTAATTCAAATACTCTGGCGAAAAGCAGGCGTTGTTGCTGTACCTGTACAGTGAATAAACTCAGTGCATTCTCGAGTTCTGCCACGCAGAGGCGAAGGTTTTCAACGGCATCATATCTGCTCATGGTATTGGCCCTTAGTTACAACATACTTATCTGTTAGTTATGTTTGATTAAATGACGGATTATTACTTTCAGATACGAATAAGTCGTAAAGAGGAAACGGGAGATTAAAGTTGCCACGCCGAGTGTTTTTAGCGTGGCAGGAGATTCAGGCGTTAAATCAGGAAATCGTCGAGTGGTTTACCCTGGTCCAGTGCCTGCTTAATTACCGCAGGAGTACGGCCCTGTCCGGTCCATGATTTGATTTCACCGTTTTCATCGGTGTACTGATATTTAGCCGGACGCGGCGCGCGTTTTGTACGTGGTTTACCGGATGTATTTTCAGATGCAGTAAGCTCACTCAAATCAATACCATCGTCCAACAACATCTGACGATATTTTGCCAGTTTTTCTTCTTTTTCCTTGATTTCTGAGGCAATAGCCGCTTCAGCTTCCCGGCGTTCTTTAACAATCGCTTCGAGTTTCTCAAGCATATCTTCAAGTTCAGATAAAGAAACCTCCCGAGCCTGAGCACGAAGAGTTCGAATGTTATTTAATACTTTCAGTGTTTCGCTCATAAAAGGAGTCCGTAGCGTTGTGGATGGTTTAAAACTAATCAGTGTATGGAACGATAAGCAGTGTACAGATAAATTCGGCAGTTAAAAATACCCAGACAAGAAAATATTTTTTTATTTACCCGATTTTTTCATTTTTTTTTCTGAATTGCGGGAGAATGACAGAGGATATTTACAATATTGGGATTAGTCTTAAGTGACATTGGCAGTCATGAACGAATCAATGAGCTGAAACAAATGAGCAGGGAAGTATAATTATAGCGATTCGAAACGGCGTTTATATTCAATTAAGAGTAGCGGTTATGTTCACTCAGGATACTGAGTGAATAGTTATCTCTGAGCGGCACGCTTAATGCCATTGCAGACATTCCCTGAACCTGAACAGCCGCCGTCTCGTCAGGCCGTGATGTTATCTGACGACGAAAATGTCCAATGTATTGCCCCGGAAAGGATTGCCAGAAGTGAACTTTATTCGTGCATCAGTTTAGCCGTTCGTGAAAATTTGTCACCTCCTGTTCAAATGACATCAGGACTGCTGCTGCATTAAAACAGTGAGGGGGGAGCAAATTAACAACCGGAAGCGACAGCGAAAAAGTTCAGCTATTGTGGTTCAATGCCTTCAATGCCAGAGTCCCGGATTTTTTCGTCGGCGCAAGTATACAGCGCTATCGGTCATGGCGAAGCATTTATAGTTTTTACCGTGTAGCTCAGTGACAAACCTGAGTAATCGGCAAGGCATAAGTTTCAGGTATGTACGACGCGTTGTAAATAGAGCCTGTTAGGTTTACAGGTAAACCGTCTTATGTTCATCGACTACCCGGCAGTATGTCAGTTCACTGAATGCAACATTTGTACAGCACTATCTGCATCTGCCGCAGATGGGCCAGGCGCCAGGCAACGAAACTCTCCGGTAGCGACGGGCGTATCAGTTTTAATGCGGGTGTTGGATATGCTATTTTAGTTACAACATGCAATTTGTTAAAACAGAACCATAGCGGTGAGCACAGTAATTTATGTCTGCAGGCATCGCGGTAAGTAAATGGTGAATAATGCTTAGCCAACTAAAGTAATAAGGAATTACACCGGAGATTCTACATCAGGCGAAACTGTTCAACAGAGACAGCAGGTATTCAGTTTTTTATGTCGCTCATCAGACGTTTAAGGGAGAATGCATCATGAAGCAGGCAATGCCGGGCAATGAATAACCATTTCACCATTTTCCTTTGCGCATGAAATATTTGTCTGAACACCGTTGCCGACATACAACATCAAAGCGCGGGTTGAGACAATGATTAATCAGGCTAATACGCATCTCCATGGTGGACTGCCCCGGATATAGCCGTTAGTTTGGCATTCGTCAGTTGCATGATGCTTGCGGGCATTCTGGCCCCGAGCGATCGTGATAACGGAAATTTCGCCGTTTCCGGCACATAACGCCAGACTGTTTTGCCTGACAGTGGTGTTTCAATGGCGATGTTAAACCATCAAAGGTTGTCGGTTTCTGTGCATAAATGAATGAGTTGTGCGCTTTGCATGGCATTATTAATATGCCTGTGCTGCAATAACACTATTAAAGCCACTTGATTATTCTGCTGGCAGATGAACAGATTAATGAGGAGAACAGCATGACCGTTGAGTATGCCATTATTGCCGGAGGATGTTTCTGGTGCACTGAAGCCGTGTTCAGGCAGATTAACGGAGTGGAATCTGTGGAGAGTGGCTATATTGGTGGCCATCTGCCCAATCCCACTTATCGCCAGGTATGTAGCGGTGAAACCGGCCACGCGGAAGCGATTCGCCTTCGTTTTGATCCGCAACAAATCAGCTATGGAGAGTTGCTGAATATCAGCTTCGCCACTCATGATCCTACTCAGCTGAACCGGCAAGGGAACGATACGGGCACACAGTATCGTTCCGCTATTTTTCCGCTGGATGAACATCAGGCTGTTGAAGCCAAAGCGGCGATTGCCCGTGCTCAGAGTGAGCACAGCGAGCCGGTTGTGACCACGATTGAAAGGGGAGAGTGGTTTCCTGCTGAGGATTACCATCAGAACTACTGGGAAGGTGAAGGCCAGGAGAACCGTTATTGTCTCGCGGTGATCCCACCTAAATTACAAAAGCTGCAAAAGCATTATGCCGATCGTACCACATAAGTCAGTCTCCGGTTAAAGCCATACCCTGTCCGCGCCTGGAAGTGGCGGATATGGCATAATACCCCTCCCGGCATTTTCTATTTCTTAACGTTACAGCCGCTGGTAGTGCCAGTAGCGGTATGACAACAGAAATGAGGCTGCTGCATTGTGGTGTTCTTTCAGCAAGGCGTACCGTTGCTGCGCTGGGCCAGCCAGCGAATGGTTAACGCGTCAGAGAAAGATGAAAAACCAGCTGCTTCCCCTTCGCAAGAAAAAAACAGATGGCTTTTGTGTGTGATAAATCACATTGCTGGCCAAATAGTTGACGCAGTACGGGAAGTGTTCCACCATGGCCGCTGGGTTTATTTAGCAGCACGAAAATAAATGAGGGCAGGGCGTGATAATGGACACTCAACCTGGCCACATCGACCAGATCAAACAAACTAATGCGGGGGTGGTGTACCGGCTAATAGACCGGTATGGCCCTATTTCCCGTATTGAACTGGCCCGAAGATCGCAGCTGGCACCGGCCAGTATCACCAAAATTGTGCGGGAAATGCTTGAAGCCCATCTGGTACAGGAAACAGAATTCCAGGACCCTGGCAGCCGGGGACGGCCCGCCATTGGTTTGATCCTTGATACCGTGGCATGGCATTTTCTTTCGGTGCGCATTGGTCGTGGTGAGATAACCCTGGCGCTGCGGGATTTGAGCACTTCACTGGTGGTTGAGGATACGTTGCCGTTGCCGGTCAATGCTGCCAAACCGCTTTCTGAACGTATTATTTCTGAGATTAACCACTTTTTTGAGCGCCATCAGAACAGGCTGGAGCGGCTTACTGCTATTGCTATTACCCTGCCAGGCGCACCGGATAAAGATCGCGGTATTGTTCATCACTTGCCGTTTTACCAGGTCAGCGATATGCCACTGGGAGCGGAACTGGAAAAATGCACCGGGCTTCCGGTGTACATACAGCACGAGATTTATGCGTGGCTGCTGGCCGAGTCGCTGTTCGGGGCTGCCAGAGACGACAGCGACGTGATTCAGGTTGTGATTGATCATCACGTTGGCGCTGGGGTGATCAGTGGCGGACGCCTGCTGCACGCCGGTGGCAGAACAGTAGCAGAGATTGGTCACACTCAGGTCGATCCTTATGGTAAACGGTGCTACTGCGGCAATCATGGCTGTCTGGAAACGGTTGCCAGTTGTGAAAGCGTGCTTGCGTTGGCGTTATCCAGAATGCAGACAGCACAAAACAGCATCCTGCACCAGAAAGCGCTGACTACAGAAACGTTATGTGAAGCCGCTCTTGCTGGCGACCGGCTGGCAAAAGATATTATTACTGATGTGGGTCATAGCGTCGGGCGCATTCTGTCCATTATGGTTAACCTGTTTCACCCCCAAAAAATCCTGATTGGTTCGCCGTTCAATCGTGCGAGTAGTGTCCTTCATCCGGCCATTACTGACTGTATCCGGCGTCAGGCATTTCCGGCTTACAGCAACGGGATTGAGATACAGGAAACACAGTTCTGTAATCAGGGTACTTTGCCGGGTGGGGCGTTAATCAAAGACGCACTCTATAATGGTACGCTGTTGGTCCGGCTGTTGCAGGGCTGACCGCCAGCCGGGACGCCATCTCCTTTCTCATTGATAAGTACGCTGCCTGAGTCGGTTTTTACCGTGCTGAAATCGCGCCAGAACCCTGCGTGTTATCAACAAAAATCTTGCGCTAACGCAAGCTGCTTTTCCATTACATCTCTTAAGATACCTCATCTTTTATGTTCAATTATTCTTATCATTCCCGTTGAGGATCTGACTTTGAAAAGCAGCATGTTAAAGCGTTTTTTTGTTACCGGGACCGATACTGGCGTGGGTAAAACCGTGGTCAGCCGTGCGCTGATACAAAAGCTGTCCGCTGGAAATAAATGTGTCACAGGTTTTAAACCGGTAGCAAAAAGTAGTCAACATACCGAAAAGGGCCTGCGTAACA
The DNA here is from genome assembly GCF_003846135.1 of Erwinia psidii. GTDB lineage: Bacteria > Pseudomonadota > Gammaproteobacteria > Enterobacterales > Enterobacteriaceae > Erwinia > Erwinia psidii. The sequence continues at coordinate 245,672 of NZ_RHHM01000005.1, read as the reverse complement.
ATGATGCACTGATTTTGCAGTCTGCTTCTTCACTGACGTTTCCCTATTCTGCGATTAACCCCATTACCCTTCCTGATGACGAAATCAGCACCAACCAGAAAACCCTGATTGATTACAAAATATTAAGTGAAAGTCTGCATGCGTTGAGTGAGCAGACCGACCATGTCGTGGTGGAAGGCACCGGGGGCTGGCGCAACATGATGAATGACACGCGGCCTTTATCAGACTGGGTAGTGGCTGAAAGGTTGCCGGTGGTGATGGTGGTAGGCATCAAACTGGGTTGTATCAGCCATGCATTGCTCACGGCAGAGGCGGTAATCAACGACGGGCTACCGCTGTTGGGTTGGGTGGCGAACAGGATCAATCCTGGGCTGGCCCACTATGCGGAGATTATTGAAGTACTGAGCAACAGTATTTCATCGCCGTTACTGGCTGAGCTGCCTTACTTACCAAAAATTGAAACCCGGGAACTGGCTGACTATTTCGACCTGAGCGAGCTGCTGCACAACTGACCGGCAACGCCTTCCGGGATAAAGCGGCTTCCTTGCCGCTTTTACTGATTAAGCCAGATTCAGCGCACGACGGGTGCGTCCTGAGCTGAGATAACTGGCAATATAGTCCTGCGAAATTTCTCCGCTGTAGCGACCATCTTCATCCACAATCGGCATCCAGGTGGTGTCGTGCTCATATAATTTCGACAGCACCACACGCAGGTTCTCCTCCGCGCGCCCGGTCACCTTAAAGGTATGCAGGATGTCTGCACAGCTGCCGCTACCCGCCCGCGCCTCACGACGTTTTACGAAGCCAAGCGGACGCTGCTGCTGGTCGACGACGGTGATGGAACGCATATCGTTATCATCCATCATGGCAAACGCTTCTGACAACGGCGTTGATAGCTGCACCGTGATGGTCGGTTGCTGATCGGTGACATCACCTGCGGATACCAGCAGCAGGCGCTTCAGCGTTCGATCCTGGCCAACAAAAGAACCGACAAAATCATTGCGGGGCGTTGCCAGCAACTCATCCGGGCTGGCGCACTGCACGATTTTGCCCTGACCAAACACCGCAATGCGGTCACCCAGTTTCAGTGCTTCATCAATGTCATGACTCACCAGCATTACCGTTTTCTTCAGCTGCCGCTGCATGTCAAGAAATTCATTCTGGATAGCTTCACGGTTGATCGGGTCAACGGCACCGAAAGGTTCATCCATTAGCAGGACCGGTGGATCAGCAGCCAGGGCGCGGATCACACCAATACGCTGCTGTTGTCCACCTGACATCTCACGCGGATAGCGGTGCAGAAAGCTTTTCGGATCCAGCGCAACCATACTCATCAGTTCGCTGGCGCGCTCGTGACAGCGCTTTTTATCCCAGCCCAGCATTTTGGGCACCACGGTGATATTTTCTTCAATGGTCATATTTGGGAACAGACCGATTTGCTGAATAACATAGCCAATATTACGTCGCAACGTTACCGTATCGAGTCCGCTGGTATCTTCACCATTGATCAGTATTTTGCCACTGGTGGATGGGATCAGTCGGTTGATCATTTTCAACGTGGTGGATTTACCACAGCCGGAAGGGCCAAGCAGCACGCACATTTCACCTTCCGGTACGTTAAGGCTCACGTTGTCCACAGCATTAATAGTTGTTCCGTTTTTCTGGGTAAACGTCTTGGTGAGGTTTTCCAGTTTTATCATTATCGAATCCCCTTAGGTGTCATAGCCAGCTGCAAACGGTGCAGCAGCCAATCGAGAACTATCGCCATCAGGCAAATCATTACCGAACCGGCAATTAACAAACGAATATCACTACCGCTGATGCCATCCAGCAGCAGCAAACCAAGGCCACCCGCACCAATCACTGCGGCAATTGCCATGACGCCAACATTCATCACGACTGCGGTGCGGATACCGCCAAAAATAACCGGCAACGCCATTGGGATTTCGACCCAACGCAGGCGCTGCCAGAATGTCATCCCGATGCCCCGTCCTGCTTCACGCAGTCCGTCTGGCAGATTTTCAAGCGCGGTATGGGTGTTACGCACGATAGGCAGTAACGAGTAGAGAAACACCGCCGTTACGGCTGGCAATACGCCAATACCCTGGCCGATTAGCGAAAATAGTGGGATCATCATGCCGAATAATGCGATGGCAGGAATGGTCAGCACAATGGTGGCCAGTCCAAGCACCGGGGCTTCCAGCCATTTGTAGCGAACAATCATAATCCCTACCGGCACACCAATAATAATTGCCATACCGACGGCAAGGCCGACCAGCCACAGGTGCTGGAAAGTAAGAGTGGCGAGATAACTCCAGTTATCAATGAAATAGTGGATGGTTTCCATGCGTTCTCCTCAGATTAAGCCTTTAGATTTCAGGAAATCGCTGGCCACCTGTTGCGGCGACTGGTGGTCAATATCCACACGCTTGTTCATTTCCGTGATTGCTTCATTAGTGATTAGGGGTGACAGCGCATTCAACGCCTCTGCCAGACCCGGATGTGAATCCAGTGTCTCTTTGGTCAGAACGGGCGTTACCGCGTAGCTGGGGAAGAACCCTTTGTCGTCTTTCAGTACTTTCAGATCGAACCCTTTGACACGGCCATCGGTGGTATAAACCAGGCCGGCATCAACAAAGCCATCGCGGGTCGCGTTATAAACAAGACCGGGGTCCATCTGACGGATCTGGGGGCGATCCAGCGGCATATTGTAGGCTTTCTGTAAAGGTTTCAGACCATCGGCACGGCCGGCAAATTCAAGGTCCAGACCCAGCGTCCAGTTATTTTCAGGGTCCTGCGAGCGAACCTGTTCAATTTTTGCCGCCAGTTGAGACATGGTATCAATCTGCTCTTGATCTGCACGTTTACGCTGCATGGCAAAGGCATAGGTATCATTCATCGGGGCCGGGTTAAGCCAGATCAAGCCCAGTCGGGCATCAAGCCTTTTAACCGTCTCGTAACCTTCCTGAGCAGACATGGGTTTGGTGATATGGTTGAAAATAATCAGCGAGGTGCCGGTATATTCCCAGGTCATATCGATCTGTCGGTTGATCATTGCATTACGGCTGATGGTGGTGGCGATATTGGTTTTTGGCTCTACCTGAAAACCTTTTTTGCCGAGATACAGAGTGGTGATGGCTGAAAGAACGTGCTGCTCTGTGTAGCTCTGTGTCGCCATCACAATGGGAGTGGCTGCACTGACGGTGGCAGTGGTCGTCATCAGGGCGCTGAGCGCCAGTACAGTATTGCGAACCCAGCGGGTCAGATAAATGGCCTGCGCCATAATCAACTCCTTATTATTCTATACGGCGACGTGTGGACTGAGTAAACGGCCCAGACCAGCCAGCAACATGTCAAGGATCAGCGCAAACAGAGCGGTGGCTGCTGCGCCCAGTATCAACGTGGGAAAATCATTGAGATAGATACCTGGGAAGATCAGTTCACCATAGTTACTGGCGCCAATCAGAAAAGCTAACGGCGCCGTACCGACATTGATCGCGGTGGCTATACGGATCCCGGACATAATCACTGGCGAAGCGTTCGGCAATTCGACCTGACGCAGGCGTTGCCCTTTGGTCATGCCAATACCGTTTGCCGCTTCAAGCAACGAAGAGGGAACAGCACACAACCCGGAATAGGTGTTACGCACAATCGGCAGCAGTGAAGCGAGGAACAGCGTAATGATCGCCGGGCGTTCGCCGATGCCGATAATCACCATCGCCATCGCCAGCACCGCCAGTGGCGGAAGGGTGTTGCCGATGTTGAAAATTTGCATAACAAATTCTGCCCAGCGACGGGCGAAAGGGCGACTGAGTATGATCCCGCTGGGGATGCCGACGAGAAGTGCCGCCAGCATCGACCAGAAAACCAGGAACATATGTTTTTGTCCAAGGTAGATAAGATCAACCTGGCGAGCTTTGATGATGTCCGGCCCCAACCCATAGATCAGCAGGGCTATCGCGACAACAATAAAAAAAACGGCAAGCAAAGTTCGCCGCATAAGCGATGCATTTTGCATGTAATTCATTCTCCCTGACGGTCAATTAATACAACTTATGGCACTTTTGTTATTTAAAGGTAAAAAGAGCATTAAAAGCTATAGCAGTTCTCTGGCGCTGTTGCCAGTTTAAGACCAAAAATCAGAAAGATAGAAATCACGCATATTCCGTGCCAGCCCAGATAAACTCTGGCCTCAGCTTGATAAACAATATTTATCGTCACAATTGTGACACTGTAACAATTATTCTGTTGTCCAAAGCCACCTGTCCTGGCTGCCGGGGACCAGAGTGAATGTTGAGGTCAGAGCAGAAGCCAGGCCACGGTCGTCAACACCGGCGAGGAGGCCGGACGCTTGAGGCTTTAGTCAGTTAATACAGTGCTTACAAAATTATCTGTTGTGTGCATGTCAGAAGAATCGCTACTGGGCGCTAATCAGCTTATGGTATCAGTGGATGTATTAAATGGGTAAATGGCAGGAAACAGACGTACGACTGGTAACCAGCGCAGTTACGGGCATATCAATATGCCCGGCCATTATCCCTTACGCTGGCAGAACAGGTGACATAAGGACATATGAGGCCATTAAAAGAGGCGTCAGAGGGGGAGAATATTGTTTGAGGTGAATTGTCTTTCCATTGAGCGTCAGAACCCGTGATCGGGTGCTGCAAAGTAAAGCAGGCTGCCAGGGCAGCCCATGATAAAGGAGGGGATCTCAGCAGATCACGCGACGCGTTTGGCCGCAATCTAACATCTCATCCCGTTGGCCTGAGTGCAGGTGCCTCGAAACGTCAGGATGACGGCGCATCTTGCGAAGACCCCGTGCCTGCGGGGGCATCGTCCTCATTCGGGTTGCGCTTATAAACAATTTTCTGCCTATCATTATCACAGTGTCCCACCACCTGACCATCCGCCCGATCGACCCGATCATTCGGCACAATCTCCAGTGAGAAGCTGCCGGCAGACACACCATTGTTGATAATTTTCTGATTGATATCTGCTTTTACCGTTTCGCAGGAGGCCTGTACCACCAGCGGGGAAGCAATAATTAGTGCGCTGAACATCCACGTGATATGTTTCATCATCATTTCCTTTTGCATGAATTCAGCAGTAACTATAGCAGCATTATTCTGTTACGGAGCGACAGGATGGCCCGTACGGCGATCGAGGCAGCGCAGGGTGTTGGGTTCCCAGTAGGCGTTAACATTCAGGCTTTGCTCACAGGTATCGCGGTTGTCAATAGCCCGGTCGCTTTTATCAAAATTTTTTTCATCACGTAAATTTTCTTTGCTACGCAGGCGCTGCGTTTGTTCCCATTGCTGCCTCTGCTGACGGGCCTGTTCGTTGCTCAGGGCAGGGTTGCCATTTTGAATGATCAGCGTATCTGTTTTCGCCTGAACATGTTGTTGGAACACAGGCACCGCAACAAACAGCATCAGAGGCAGAACAACTTTCTGCCAGGTTTTCATCGTCATTTTCATCATCGATTCCTTAAGAGTTGATCCCCAAACGGTCAGCTTGTATGAGATTAAGGGAATGATTATATCATCAGGCCGTTCCGGCACCTACCAGGCGTCGGGATTTCGTTTACGTCCGGGAGAAATAGAAATTTTGTTAAAGACGACCCTGCTGTTTTTTATCACCGCGCTGGCGGAAATTACTGGCTGTTTTTTGCCGTGGTTGTGGCTTAAAAAAGGCGGCTCGGTACTGCTGTTGCTGCCTGGCACACTCAGCCTGGCACTGTTTGTCTGGCTGCTGACACTCCATCCTGAGGCCAGCGGACGCGTTTATGCCGCGTATGGCGGCGTGTATGTCTTAACGGCACTGTTGTGGTTACGTCTGGTGGATGGTGTTCGTCTCAGTCTCTATGACTGGCTGGGCGCCGCGGTGGCATTGTGCGGCATGTTGATCATTATCTCAGGATGGGGACGGGCCTGACGCTCCCTGATCACTCTGGCAAACATCAGAGCCAAAACGACGAATAAACGTCCGCAGCATTCCTGAAATTGTTCGGTTCGGAAGGAAGCCCCCTCTGGCGACAGCTTCAGCTCTGACTCTGATTAAACAGGGTGCTTCATTTAAGGCTGTATCGGGGAAAACAGGCATATCGAGACCAACATATTTCCGTCTGAAAAGACAGTTTACAGCTGATAATAACGGGGTATCATCGGTGAAATAATATACAGGAAGAACAGAATGGACGCGGCATTACTCGATATGATGCGCTCAGACGGGAGAAATAAAGCCTGGGCTGAAACAATGGTTAATCTTGAGGCCAGAAAGCTTATCAATACAGCTAATACGCAGTCTGCTTTTCATCTCAGAGATGGTTTCACACGTATGAATTTTGTTCAGGAAATAAAAGAGGTTATTGAGCAGCAGTTTGCAACCGCACGACGCGCAAAGTCTGATGAAGAATGCATGGCCTGCGTAAAAAACCTCAGGGCAGAGACCGAAAATCATGAAGAGCAGGGTCGAATGCTGCGCACGAAAGTGGCGAAACTTTATGCCAAAGTGGAGTTCGTCCGGGAAAATAACAAAATTGTGGGGTATGTGATTTCTGCTGTAAATGTGGTTTTGTCCGGCGTTGAAATAGCTGTTGGTCTGACTCTAATAGGTTCTGTGACGCCCTTGGGTGTTCTGGCTGGTGCAGTTTTGGTTACTGATGGTGCGAACGGCATAAGCAAAGAAATTGCGCACTACGCAATGGATAACAAAACCTCGGAAGGTTTGGTTGCTGATGCAGCTATGTCCACAACTGAATTCATGGGGTTCAGCCGTAAAAGCGGGCTGGGGATCTATAAATCAGTCTCGCTTGTTGCGAATGCATATAGCATATTCGGTTTGTTCAGACGCCCTGGAACATGGCGTTTATTTCGATATCTGCCCGCCGATGATTACCGGAAAGTCAGCACCATGAGCCGTCCAAAGCTCGCAATGAAAATTGTCGGTTATGGTGTTAAAGCTAAGGTTATATTTGACCTTATGTCTGTTACTGACGTGGTTCAGAATTAGTCGTTAATCTGCGATAGCGCCATGACTTGTATGCCAGCTTCGCTGGCGTTAAATACCATATAAAAGATAATAAAATCGCAAGCGTTGCCGCAAGCGTGATGCTGGTATCTATAGATGCCAGCATTAGTGTGAGAGTAAGTATGGTAAAAGCAGCGATAGTAATCCACTTTGAGGCGTTGAAGCGGTTGGCAAGATCATGAATCACGGAATCCAGCGATCCGCCATAATTAGCAATATTGTTTTTCAGTTTTTGTAGATCTGCATGACTAAACCCTGACTTAAGTAGCGCAACATCACTTACTTTCATAACGTTCTACCTTCCATCCTTAAAATGTAGATACCTCTCAGCAGCAAGTATACACAAAAATCCTGGGTAAAGCTGGATCATCATAACCATCAGATGGTTGATTTTTTTATAAATAAAACAAAAGGTTATTTCCTTAACGTGGTTTTTTACACGATTGGACCTCAAACCCCAACTACGCTTATATCGCGAATTAGCCAATGACGAGAAACTGCATGAGTAACAGCAAATTACTAATTTTTATGGCGCTTTATGGCGTATCCACTCTGTCATTTTCCGGTAGTAACCTGGAGCCCGTACCGGCAAACAGTGCCACTCAGACAGTCAGCAATGGAAAAAAACAGCCTGAGGTGAAATATGCCACCGTCTGGGCTGATGAGCAGGGGGCAACGCATATTGGCCGTTGCCGGATGGAAGGGCTGGAGTACAAAAGTTATGCGCCACCCTCGGCCCCACAGTGGATTGGTATCTCCCCCGATGAAGTGGAAAGCACGGCCTGGGCCGTACTGCCACCGGGATACGTTGGTAACTGGCATCATGCTCCGGGGCCTCAGTGGGTGATCACCCTGTCAGGAAAATGGTCAGTTGAAACGACGGACGGAAGCACCCTGGTTCAGGGGCCTGGTGAAATACAGTTCAACGCCGACAGTACCTCGCGGGCGCGCCCCAACGATCCACGTATTGGTCATGTAACACGAACGGTGGGAAATGAGCCGAATGTTCAGCTGGTTATCAAACTGAAACCCGGTGCCAATATCACCAGAATAAAAGGCGTTTGCGCCAGCTGAAGAGGAATAAATCATGTTTTTTAGTACAAATAAGCCTGTCACCGGCCTGCTGCTGGGAATGATTTTGTCAGGGGCGGCACATGCCGAAACGGAGGTGGCGGGCGTTCGTTTTGTTGTGGAACAGCCTGCGTTTTCCGGTCTGGTGGACAGCCACAGTCATGCTGAACAGATCACCAATAAAGCGGTATGGTCATAAGGACCAGCCTGCATGTCAGATGGCTCGCTCATATTCAGTGACGATAAGCAAAATAAAGTCATGAGCTGGTCGGGAAGCAGGGCCTGAAGGTATGGCTTTCTCCCTCCGATTATCAGAACGTCCATGCGGTGGATGCCGAAGGCCGAATTATTGCAGCGTCACACGGCAAACGCGCTATTTTGCGTCAGGAGCACGACGGACACTGGGTGGTACTGGCCGATTCGTGGCAAGGTAAGCGGCTTAACAGCCCGAATGACGAAGTGGTTGCGCCAGATGGCGCAATCTGGTTTAGCGATCCTACCTTTGGCGTGCTGAATAAAAAAGAAAGCTATGGCGGTACGCCCGAACAGGGTGGCGAATATATTTATCGCTATGATCCGACCTCAAAAATCCTGAAACGGATGAACGAGCCGGAAGTTCACTCACCAAACGGGCTTGCTTTTTCACCGGACGGTAAATGCTTCTATGTTGCTGATTCTGAACAGGCTCATGATTTCAGTAATCCCGCGCTTGCAAAGCGGATCATCGCTTATCGCGTGAGTAACAATACCCTGCAGGATGGGCAGACTTTCGCGGAAATTACAGCCGGCATCCCGGACGGTATTAAAGTGGACGAGAAGGGCAACGTCTGGAGCAGCTATAAAGAAGGGGTGCGGATCTATTCTGCGGAAGGTACGCCGCCAGGTAAAATCCTGATACCGTCAACAGTCACCGGAAATCTGGCGCTGTGTACGGATAAGAGCAACCATCAATGGCTTTACGTTACCGCTGCCCATCTGGTGATGCGTATGCCGGTGCTGGTTAATAACGCCTCGACATTACAAAACTTTGCCGCCAGCCGGTAAAGAAAAGCGGCATCAGCATTCTGGTGCCGTTGTTTTGAGGAGAAACAGGAGAACTCCGCTGGCAGGTCAGGTTTTATGTACCTTCAGACCCGCCAGCGTCTGGCTCACTGGCATCATCTCAAGCGTATTGATGTTCACATGTTTTGGCAGCGTAGCCACCCAGAACACGGCTTCCGTGACGTCCTCTGCGGTTAAAGGTTCAACGCCGACATAGACATTGTTTGCTTTAGCATCATCCCCCTTAAAGCGCACGTTGGAGAATTCGGTGCCACCGACCAGTCCTGGCTCAATATCGGTCACCCGCAGTGCCGTTCCGTGAAGATCGGTACGCAGATTAAGGCTGAACTGGCGAACGAAAGCCTTGGTTGCGCCATAAACGTTGCCGCCAGCGTAGGGCCAGTTGCCCGCCGTAGAGCCAATATTGATAATATGTCCGTTATTACGTTCAACCATCGCGGGTAACACGGCGCGGGTCATATAGACCAGTCCCTTATTATTGGTATCAATCATCAACTCCCAGTCTTCCACATCTGCCAGATGAGCGGGAGCCATGCCGAGAGCCAGCCCGGCGTTGTTGACCAGCACATCAATATCGCGCCAGCTGGCTGGCAGGCTGTCCAACGCGCTGGCAATGCCGGCACGGTCTCTGACATCGAGTTCAAGTGTAAAAACATTGTTGCCCAACTCGTCCTTCAGCGCCTGTAAACGTTCCCTGCGGCGACCTGTGGCGATAACTTTGTGACCCTGAGTAACAAAACGGCGCGTAATGCTCCTACCGAAGCCGGCGGTGGCACCTGTAACAAAAACAATCATCTCATTGTTCCTCAACACATTCCCGGCTTTTCACCATATCACTTTGCCGTCAGCATGATAAGTCAGACGGATATTGCGTTTCTTCAGAGAAGCGCGAGCACAACAGCAGTGCATTGTATTGCAATTTTGCCCGATAATGGTGCTATGACAGCCTTATGCGAAGGAGGCTGGCTGATAATGACCGGCAGCAATCGTTTGCTGTTCTCTGCAACCCTCAGACAGGAATAAACAGCCATCTGGTCCAGAATAAATTAACGTCATGATAAAAAACAACTAAATTCCAGACAGTTCGCTGGCATAACAATTGCTTTGTTTTTTAATGGTCACCCGCACCATACTGCAGCCGGCCCGGCGCTCACAAGGAATCGCTATGTCACTTTCCGTCACTCAGGCTGTTCGCGGCAGTTTTTTTGATATTACCCAGACTGTCTCCGATCCTGCATGGCTACCACATTATTCCCGCTACATTGCAGATGGTCTTTTACTGCTCAACGGCGGGGAGATCGTTTCATTGCAGAGCTGGCAGGAGGGAAAACATCAGCTTGACCCTGCCATTCCGCTTGCTGACTATCGCGGCAAAGTGATTGTGCCCGGATTTGTTGATACGCATATCCATTACCCACAGACGGAAATGATAGGTGCTTATGGCGAGCAATTGTTGCAGTGGCTGGAACAATATACCTTTCCGGTGGAGAGCCAGTATCACTGCGCGGAGCATGCGGCAAAAATGTCCGCTTTCTTTCTGCATCAGTTACTGAGCAATGGCACCACCACCGCACTGGTGTTTGGCACAGTACATCCGCAGTCGGTTGACGCACTGTTTACGGCGGCAGAGGCACTGGGGATGCGGCTGATTGCGGGGAAGGTGATGATGGACCGCAATGCGCCGGATGAGCTGATTGAAACCCCGCAGCAGAGCTGGCAGCAAACCCGTGAACTGATTAACCGCTGGCACAACCGTGGCCGCCTTGGCTATGCCCTGACACCGCGTTTTGCACCGACCTCTTCACCCGCGCTACTGGAAAAAGTGCGCGAGCTGAAAGAAACATACCCCGATACCTGGATGCACACGCATCTGAGCGAAAATGTGCAGGAGATCGAGTGGGTTAAGGCGCTGTTTCCCGCTAATGACGGCTACCTTGATGTCTATCATCAGCACCAGCTAACCGGGCGGCGCAGCGTGTTCGCACATTGTCTGCATCTGGAAGATCAGGAGTGGGATTGTCTGCACGACACCAAATCAGCCGTCGCGTTTTGTCCGACATCGAATCTGTTTCTTGGCAGCGGCCTGTTCGATTTGCAAACCTGTTGGAAAAAGGGCGTAAAACTGGGGATCGGCACCGATGTCGGAGCAGGAACCACCTTTAATATGCTGCAAACGCTTGGTGAGGCTTACAAGGTAGGCCAGTTAAAACAGTACAGACTGGCCGCCTGTGAAGCTTTCTATCATGCCACGCTGGGGGGGGCACATGCGCTCGATCTCCATCACTGTATTGGCAACTTTATGCCGGGCAAAGAGGCCGATTTCGTGGTGCTTGACCCGGCTGTCTCGGCGCTGCAGAAGCTGCGCTTCGCTAACAGTGCTGATATCTGGGAGAAACTTTTTGTACTGATGACGCTGGGTGATGACCGTAATATTGCCTGTACCTGGATCAACGGACAGTGCGCCTGGACAGCCGAATAGCCAGCAGTTCAGGTCTGTTTGCAGTAACCTGTATAAGTATTGCCAGCGCGGAATACCGCGCTGGCATTAAACAGGCAGGACAGGCACTAACTCCGCAAAAGAGTTAAAACAGAACCGGGAGAGCATCGAAAGCATCGCCAACCTGCCACGACCAGTCAGCGTCCGACAGCATCTCCCCTGGCCGTTGACACCAGCTCGGTGCATCGCGGGTTCAGGTTGCTCAGGCCAGTGGACCTGCCTGGATGGTTTCGCACATTCCACTGATGATACGTTCGCCCGTCTCGCTTTTAAGTTCTTCGTACCATTGTCTGGTTACCGCCATCTCTTTGGCGTGGGTGACGTCACAGCGTTTACGCGCTTTTAAAACCAGCTCCTTCACCCGTTCGGCCCGTTTGTCCTGATAGCGCAACAGCGCATCTTCAATCCCCAAAGCGTTGGTTTGCAACATGTTCGCCAGCACTACGGCGTCCTCCATTGCCGCGCATCCTCCCTGGCCAATATCCGGTGTGGTGCTGTGCGCGGCATCCCCCAGCAGAGCCACTCGTCCTTTCACCAGCTGAGGAAAAGGGTCAATATCGTGAATTTCCACCCGGTTGGTGGTTTGTGGATCGATACAGTCAATCAGCTTCTGCACCGGCGTTGCCCAGTGATGAAAGTAGCGTTTCAGATCGTCACGCAGCGTGCTGCGATCTTCCGCCAGTCCGGCAGGCAATGGTACATCAAAAAAGAAATAGAACCGGTCGTTGGCAACGGGCATCAGGGAAACACGTTTGCCTTCCCCGACAAATGTCGTCCACTGATCTGTCGGGGCGAGGGAGGGATCGTTATGCACCAGACCATTCCAGTTAACATAACCGGCATAGCGACGTTCCACGCGTCGGCCCAGCACATATTCCCGCACCACCGAATGGGTACCGTCGCATGCAATCAGCAGATCGCCATGTATCTCGCTGCCGTCTTCAAACCACGCGGTCACTCCGTGATCATCCTGTTCGACACGGGTAACGCGTTTACCAAACTGCACCTGTTGACGACCATAGGCATCCAGCAGCATAGCCTGTAACTCGGCACGGGCAACCGGGTACGGACGCTCCCCGCATGCTGCCACCAGTGGGTCGAGGCTAAAGCAGGTAAGGGGCGTTCCCTGCTGAAAGTCGTAATAGGCCATGGTGCGCATCATTCCGCCCAGCGCGCGAAGTGGTTCTTTCATACCAAGAAAATTGAGGCATTTTACGCCGTTTGGCCAGATAGAGATGGCCGCGCCTACCGGTTTAATTTCTTTCACCGCCTCAAATACCTCGGTGTCGATGCCGAAACGCTTCAGGGCGATCGCGACAGACATTCCACCGATCCCGGCTCCAATTACTATTGCTTTCATCCGCTTCTCCTGTGGGGCATCGATGGAATAAAGCAATTTTTGTACCATTTCTCGCAAGGCGCACAGGCGTGGAAAACCGCGGTGATGAAAATTTCGTTTTATCATCTGACCGCACAATCAAAGAGGGATGCACCATTTTGGTGATATGGATGTGAAACATTCTTCCTGCCTTGCAATGCGCTGAGGTTGGCAAAGGTCGCAAAATTTGCCAGAGTGTTTCCCTCAGTATTCATGGAGCACTCGGGATGGCCACTATTGCCTGTCTGCATGGGGCAGAAAGTAATATCGCGGTATTTGAAGAAGCCCTGTCTGCACTTGCTGACAGTCAGACCCGTCTGATACATCGGGTGGAAAGTGAACTGCTGGCCAGCGCCATCGCCGTCGGGAAAGTAACGGGTATGATTGCCGACGCAGTACGCCGTATCGTGCAGGAGTTGTGCGGGCAGGCGGATGCGGTGCTGATCACCTGCACCACGCTGGGTGTGGTGGCGAAGGACGCATGTCTGTTCAGTAAACCGGTGCTGCGGGTTGATGCTGTGCTGGCTGAAGCGGCCTCGCGTTATGAGGGTAATATTGTGGTACTGTGCTCAGCGCCTGCCACATTGGCCTCAACCCGGGAACTGTTCAGCACGTTTGTTGCCGACGATCGTCTTTCCGTTGCCCTTATACCCAAGGCATGGGATTTTTTTATGCAGCAGGACATTGCCGGATATCATCGGAAAATTGCTGCTTATGCCCGGCAGTACATGCACACTTCTCCGGGCTGTATTGTTCTGGCACAAAGTTCGATGACGGAAGCGGCCCGGCAGGTTGACGCAGAAGTACCTGTGCTGACCGTCCCAAGGGCGAGCCTGCTGGCGGCAATTGCTGCCAGCGCGTTGAAAAAAACAGAGTGAAGGAATAAGCTCCTGGCTCAATCCGTTCCCTGCCATGCCGGAAAAATTATGTTTGATGTTACCCTCGTGATATTGCTGTTGCTCACAGCGCTCAGCTATTTCAGTCACAACCTGACGGTCGCCATCGCTTTGCTGGTGTTGATTGTGTTAAGGATGACACCGCTGAACACCTTCTTTCCCTGGATAGAAAAGCAGGGCGTTACCGTGGGCATTATTATTCTGACTGTCGGCGTGATGGCACCCATTGCCAGTGGCAGTATTCCCACTAACACGCTGATGCACTCTTTTTTGCACTGGAAATCACTGCTTGCCATTGCCATCGGCATTTTTGTTTCCTGGGTTGGGGGACGCGGCGTGGCGCTGATGAGTTCACAACCTTCTGTGGTGGGCGGCCTGCTGATTGGTACCATTATTGGCGTCTCGCTGTTTCGCGGTGTTCCGGTCGGTCCACTGATTGCAGCCGGGTTAGTCTCATTATTTATCGGTAAGATCTAGCAGATTATTTTTCCGCTCTTGCCAGATGAAATTATGCTGACCAGGGGCCGTCTGGAAATCTACCCCAGACCTGTTTTTTACACCGACGGCTCGTTACTGAGCGTAGCGATTGCGGATCTCACCTTTATTTAGCCCTGCCTGTGAGCGTCGCCTCAGGAAAAGACAGTTGAGCAGCTGGCAACATCAGATATTCGTGTTCACTGTCTCGCGCTGGCAGGCGTTGACCTCACCAGTCCGGCAGGAAAGATGACTATCCAGGTAATTTCGGCGATAGCGGAGTTCGAATGCGACCGACTCCCGGCTGCGAAACCTTGAGTTTTCCAGCTGAACTTTACCGACCTGCCCGCCATACATCAGTGTAATTTCAGGGGCAGGTTCGGTTCAGCGGGTTCAATTTTCATGATGCGCTCAGCGTGCCAGCTGAAGCTGGCCTGCCGTTACGCCGTGGCGATCTGCCTGAGCAGCGCTTTCGCTTCATCAGTTGCTTTGCCAGCCACTTCAGGTCCGTAAGCAATACCTTCAGCGAAAACAAATGTCACATCTGACATGCCCAGGAAGCCGAGGAAAAGCCTGAGATAAGGGGTCAGTAAATCACTTGGCGTATCTTTGTGGATGCCGCCACGGCTGGAAATCACCACCACTTTTTTACCGGTTACCAGGCCTTCAGGGCCATTTTCACTGTAACGAAAGGTCACACCTGCGCGCGCAACCAGGTCAAAATAGTTTTTTAACTGGGTGGGAATGTTGAAATTATACATCGGTGCTGCAATCACCACGGTGTCGTGTGCTTTCAGTTCGGCTATCAGTTGATCGGATAAATTCAGCGCTTCCTGCTGACGTTGGCTCAGTGTTGCATCGGAAGGGCGCAAAGCACCCACCAGTTCGCCATCAAGAACGGGGAGCGGGTCCGCCGCCAGATCGCGAACGGTTATCTCATCACTTCCGTGTGCGGCTTTCCACTCTGCAACAAAGTGATCGGCTAACTGGCCTGACTGGGAATAACCGGCAAGAATGCTGGATTTCAGTACTAAAACTTTGCTCATAATAATATCCTGTTAGTTTCGCGAAGGTCTTTCGGCCATGTGGCAAACACTGTAGGGGCAATTAACCCACGGTCATAGTGCAATATTCTGAGGCCTGTATTCAAATTTACTGAACAAGCGTAGCGGTCATCTGTCCTGGCTAAGTGATGGTCTGTGCTACACTACGCAAAATTTTTCCACCCTTTCCATGTGAAACCGGCCCGTGAGCCTGCGATTAGCGAGTTTTCTTTTATGTCTGACACACCCTTCATGACCCTGACGGCGCTGTTACCGCGTCTGGAATCGCTAATGCTCCGCGATCGCCAGCGTCTGCTCAAGCGTCTGCACGGTGCGAAAAAAGTAAAAAACCCGAAAGCACAGGAAGCAATAGCGGCCGAGCTGAACCATGAAATTGGTGTGGCTGAGCAGCGTATTCGCCAGCGCCAGGCGGCAGTTCCGGCCATCAGATACCCTGATAATCTGCCCGTCAGCCAGAAAAAACAGGAAATAGCCGATGCCATCCGGGCGCATCAGGTGGTGATTGTGGCGGGTGAAACCGGCTCCGGCAAAACCACCCAGCTCCCGAAAATATGCATGGAGCTGGGCAGGGGGATCAGCGGACTGATTGGACATACACAGCCGCGCCGCCTGGCGGCACGTACCGTTGCTGACCGCATTGCTGACGAGCTGGAGACCACACTGGGTGGCTGTATTGGCTACAAGGTACGCTTTAACGATCGGGTCAGTGAAACCACCCAGGTCAAACTGATGACCGACGGTATCCTGCTGGCAGAGGTTCAGCAGGACCGTCTGTTGATGCAGTATGACACGCTGATTATTGATGAAGCGCACGAACGCAGTCTTAATATTGATTTTCTTCTCGGTTATCTTCGCGAACTGCTGCCACGACGCCCGGACCTGAAGGTGATTATCACTTCTGCGACCATTGATCCTCAGCGTTTTTCCCGACATTTCCATCATGCGCCAGTGATTGAAGTCTCCGGCAGGACTTACCCGGTTGAGGTGCGCTATCGTCCGGTCGTCGAAGACGCTGATGACAGTGAGCGCGATCAGTTACAGGCTATTTTTGATGCTGTTGATGAGCTGAGTAAAGAAGCGCCGGGGGATATCCTGATCTTTATGAGCGGTGAGCGTGAAATCCGAGATACGGCCGACGCACTGAATCGCCGCGAACTACCGCATACGGAGATCCTGCCACTGTACGCCAGGCTGTCCAACGCGGAGCAAAACCGGGTGTTCCAGTCGCACGCCGGTCGCCGCATCGTGCTGGCCACCAACGTGGCGGAAACCTCACTGACCGTACCTGGCATCCGCTATGTTATCGATCCCGGTACGGCACGCATCAGTCGTTACAGCTTTCGCACCAAGGTACAACGCCTGCCGATAGAGCCGATTTCTCAGGCGTCGGCTAACCAGCGTAAGGGGCGTTGCGGCAGGGTGGCAGAAGGAATATGCCTCCGTCTCTATTCGGAAGCTGATTTCCTCAGCCGGCCTCCGTTTACCGACCCGGAAATTCTTCGCACTAACCTTGCGTCGGTGATCCTGCAAATGACCGCCCTGGGGCTGGGAGATATCAGCGCCTTTCCTTTTGTGGAAGCGCCGGATAAACGTAATATTCAGGATGGCGTGCGACTGCTGGAAGAGCTGGGCGCAATTGTGCAGCAGGAGAATCATTACCGGCTGACGCCTTCCGGGCGCACGCTGGCACAGTTGCCGGTTGATCCCCGGCTGGCAAAAATGGTGCTGGCGGCGCAACACTATGCCTGTACCCGTGAGGTGATGATCATTGCCGCGGCGCTTTCCATTCAGGACCCGCGTGAAAGACCGGCAGACCGACAGCAGGCATCGGATGAGAAACATCGGCGATTTGCTGATAAAGCGTCTGACTTTCTGTCGTTCGTCAATCTGTGGGATTACCTGCAGGAGCAGCAAAAAGCGCTGTCATCCAGTCAGTTCCGCCGCCTTTGTAAAACAGACTATCTCAACTATTTACGCGTACGAGAGTGGCAGGATATTTATACTCAGCTGCGCCAGGTGGTGCGTGAACAGGGGATCCCGCTAAACGGTGAAGCGGCTGATTTTCGTGGTTTGCATACCGCGTTGCTGACCGGATTACTTTCACACATCGGACAGAAAGATGTTGAAAAGCAGGAGTTCACAGGGGCACGTAACGCGCGGTTTGCCATTTTCCCCGGCTCCGCTCTGTTTAAGAAACCACCAAAATGGACCATGGTGGCGGAACTGGTGGAAACCAGTCGCCTGTGGGGGCGTATTGCGGCACGCATTGAGCCGGAGTGGATTGAACCGGTGGCACAACACCTGATCAAACGCAGTTACAGTGAACCACACTGGGAAAAGGCCCAGGGCGCGGTGATGGCCAGTGAAAAAGTGACATTGTACGGGTTACCGATTGTCGCAGCGCGCAAGGTGAATTACAGTCGCATCGATCCTACGCTGTCACGGGAGCTGTTCATCCGCCATGCGTTGGTTGAAGGAGAGTGGCAGACGCGACATGCGTTTTTACGGGCCAATTTCCGGCTGCGTGAGGAAGTGGAAGCGCTGGAACACAAATCACGTCGCCGTGACATCCTGGTGGATGATGAAACGCTGTTTAACTTCTACAACCAGCGTATTCCTCATGAGGTGGTATCGGCAGTCCATTTTGATACCTGGTGGAAACAGGCCGGTCGTGAACAGCCAGAACGGCTGAATTTTGCCAAAGAGATGCTGATTAAAGCGGGTGCGGAAGACATCAGCAAACTTGATTATCCAAACTTCTGGCAGCAAGGTAATTTAAAATTGCGTCTCAGCTACCAGTTCGAACCGGGAGCCGATGCCGATGGTGTCACGGTACATATTCCGCTGCCGCTGCTGAATCAGGTCAAAGAGGAAGGCTTTGAATGGCAGATCCCCGGCATCAGGCGGGAACTGGTTATTGCGCTGATTAAATCGTTACCGAAACCAGTGCGCCGCAATTTTGTTCCGGCACCAAATTATGCGGAGGCTTTTCTTGGCCGCGCGGTTCCACTGCAATTACCACTGATTGAGTCGCTGGAACGTGAATTCCGTCGGATGAGCGGGGTGACCATTGAACGGGAAAGCTGGCAATGGGATCAGGTGCCCGATCATCTTAAAATGACCTTCCGCGTGGTGGATGAACATAATCGCCGGTTGGCTGAAGGCCGCGATCTGGCAGCGCTTCGTGAAAAACTGAAGGGCAAGGTGCAGGAAACACTGTCTCTGGTGGCCAATGACGGTCTGGAGCAGCGTGGTCTGCATATCTGGAACTTTGGTGATTTGCCCGATCATTTTGAGCAGAAGCGTGGAAATTACCATGTTAAGGCCTGGCCAGCGCTGGTCGATGAGAAAGATAGCGTGGCGATCCGTCTGTTTGATTCCCAACATGAGCAGCAGAAAGCGATGTGGCAGGGCCAGCGAAGATTGCTGTTGCTTACTATTCCATCCCCGATCAAATACCTGCATGAGAAGCTGCCAAATAAAGCCAAACTGGGCCTTTATTTTAACCCTTATGGCAAGGTACTGGACTTGATCGACGATTGCATCACCTGCGGCGTTGATAAACTGATCGAGGAAAATGGCGGTCCCAGCTGGCAGGAGCGGGGATTCAGTCAACTGCATGACAGAGTGAGGGCAGAACTCAACGATACGGTTATGGACATTGCGAAGCAGGTTGAGCAGATCCTGACCGCCGTGTTCACTATCAACAAGCGTTTGAAAGGCCGCGTGGATATGAGCATGGCGCTGGCGTTGTCAGATATTAAGGCACAGATGGGCGGGCTGGTTTATCGTGGATTTGTCACCAGAAACGGCTGGAAACGCCTGGCGGATACTTTGCGCTACCTGCAGGCGATTGAACGCCGGCTGGAGAAACTTCCTGTCGATCCTCACAGCGATCGTGCAAGAATGCTGAAGGTGGAGAAACTGCAGCAGGCATGGAACAGCTGGTTGAATAAACTGCCGCCAACGCGCCGGGAAGACGTGGATGTTCAGGATGTGCGCTGGATGATTGAAGAACTCCGGGTCAGCTATTTTGCCCAGCAGCTTGGGACGCCGTATCCGGTGTCGGAAAAGCGCATTCATCAGGCAATGGATGAGACAGTCTAAATAGCTGTAATCCTGACGACAACTTTGAAGCGTCGATAGCGCCGGTTTTCGTTGTGGAAACGGGCAATCCCATGTGCCACAGGGTTTACGTAAAGTGTAGCGATATCAGGAGCCGTTATTTAGCGGCGGCAACCAGAATATGTCATTCAGCTAAAAAGCGTTGCGTGTTACGCCAGACCGTAATGTTTGACAGGAAAAGGTCAAGCAGTTTTGTAAACTGCTTTACCTGTGACAGGGGCTGCCGTATATCATTACACCGGTGTTTTATACATATTCTCATGTCTGCAACCGGATTCTCCCGGCCAGTTTAAGTATGCTGTTTCCCGTTTTTCGACAGCGACCAAACAATGCTGCTTAGTTGTTTTATGCGTAAAAAAAAGCCGAAAGATTTCACATTTAGAATTATATGGCGACAAATATCTCATTAAAAAGCTAAAAATATACTTTCATATCAATAAGTTGTATTTTAATCACGGGCGTTAGCAATTAATTAAAAAAACTATCTGAATCCTGCTTCAAGTTTCATCTTTTTCGGCCGATACAGAGTCAGTGCGAAAATAAATTCAGCACAACACAGCACATGCTGTGGATATTTTATAAATATAATTTTCTATTTGAGAGACACCGATGAAAAAATGGTCAGTAAAAAAGAAGCTGTTGGTGATGATTTCCACAATTATAATATTTTTTATATTACTGGCCGTGTTCTTGCTTTCACGTCTTTCTGCTGCCACATCAGAACTGCAGTTTTTATATGAAAAAGATTACAAAGCTGCTTCCATTCTTGGGCAGATCGATGGTTTGCTGACGCGCATCGATATTAATACGCTAAGAATGATCGCTATTGGCGATCCGACATCTATTGCCCTGTGGAAAAAACAGAATACGGACAATTTCACCAGCGTTGAAAGTCAGCTGGATGATCTCAAGCTCATTATTGACTCTTCGATGGCATCTTCTTATGCAAATCTTATCTCATCCTATACGTTAATGCGTAAAGGGATGGAGCATCAGGTTGCTGCCATTGAGAAAGGCGACGCTGTTGGTGCAAGAGGGATAAACAAAGAAGAAGTAAAGCCTTATGCGGATACAACCTTTCATGAGCTGGTGACGTTAAAAAAATACCAGGACGATCTTGCCAGCGAAAAAGTCACTAATCAGAAAAATATTGCGGCTACCACCAGCATGATTTCATTTTTCGCCGTGGTTTTCGTGGCCGTCGCATCGATTTTGTTGGGCGTTATGCTTTTACGTAGCCTGCTTCAGCAATTGGGTGGAGAACCTCTGGAAGCGATGCGCGAAGTTAATCTGATGGCGAAAGGGGACCTTTCACAACGGATTCAGCTGAAATATAAAAACCAGATGAGCTTGCTGGCGCAGTTAAAAGAGATGCAGTCCTCTCTTTCGGCTCTGGTGACCAACGTGCGTGGTAATGCGGAAAGTCTGGCGACGGCCAGCATGCAGATTTCGCAGGGCAATCATGATCTGAGCCAGCGTACCGAAGAACAGGCCAGCGCATTGCAGCAAACGTCTGCCACTATGGAGCAACTGGGCGTTACCGTCAGTAGCAACGCTGAAAATGCCCGGCAGGCCAACCATCTTGCGTCCGGTGCATCTGAACTGGCAACAAAAGGTGGCCAGATAGTTGATCGCGTAATATCAACCATGAAAGGCATCAATAGCAGTTCAAAGAAAATATCCGATATCATCAATATGATTGACAGTATCGCTTTCCAGACTAATATCCTGGCGCTGAATGCGGCGGTTGAAGCAGCGCGTGCAGGAGAGCAGGGAAGGGGCTTTGCCGTGGTGGCGTCTGAAGTGCGTAACCTGGCGCAACGCAGTGCTAACGCCGCGAAAGAAATTAGCATGTTAATTACCGACAGTGTAGGACAGGTTGAGCAAGGTTCCCTGTTGGTTGATGAGACGGGAGAGACAATGGTGCAGATTATCTCTGCAATCCAACAGGTTACTAATATCGTCTCTGAAATAAGTATTTCCAGTATGGAACAAAGTTCAGGCGTTAAACAGGTAGGACAGGCAATCACTCAGATTGACACTGTGACACAACGCAATGCCGCTCTGGTCGAGGAAAGTGCCGCAGCAGCAGAAAATCTCAGGATACAGGCGCATAAACTGGTGCAAACCGTCGCAGTATTTCAGGTGTTGTGAGTAACTTATTCACAAATTATTCTGAAGCGTCAGGAATGTCAGAAAAACCCTGTAATTAATTCTGTGTGACTGCCGTTGTTTTAAAGGTGAGCGTTCAGGCGCTCACCGAACTCAAATCCAGGTTTTGTGCCTTTTAACTGATTTTTATCTTTGTTTTCTTTCCCTGATTATACACATGGAAAGAAACCTCCATGATTTATGAAGGGGTAGAGTTTATATATTTTGTAATGCGGCCTTTCTTAAACTATGGCTGTTCATTCCTGGGTAAGGAGAAAATACCATATTAACCCTGAATTGCCCGTCAGGTGCCAGTGCAATTAAGTTATACATCCAATCATCATGAATGTATCCGTTTTCAAACTTTACTACAATATTGTATGCTATGCCCGGATGTGTTGGAGTCATATTGGGGTGATAATAAGACCACTCGACTGCTGTAATATTTGAATTCTCAAAAAGAATCTCATTAAACATATACTCCAAAAGAGAGAGATCGAAAAAACCCCATATTGATGTTCCACTTTCCGTTGGATATTCAAATTCAAACCGCCTGAGGTCAATGTCGTGAATATCATAGGTTCGACAGGTTTCCAGGAAAAAATTAAAAAGATCTTTCAATGCTTCCCCCATGCCGGGTTGCGGTGCTCCCCATATATTACGATCTATAAATCCATAATTTGATGAAAGATTGATTGTAGACATTCTTATCTCCTTTTTATGACTTTGTTATCCTGGCATGAATATACCTGGAGTTGGTTATTCTTACATAATCTGTTTTTTCAGACTGACTATGAATTTTCAAGTGAAAACAGTCAGATGATTTTATCATAGCGGTTCTTCAGCAACTTGATTCGTCATTTTTGCAATAGGTCACTCCTCATATCGTCAGAGAATAATTATAAAGACACAATTACCTCCCTGTATTAAGAAAAGCAATAATTCGGAGGGGGAATAATAATCATTTATATGAATCATTTTGTGGTGTGGATTACGTTAATCATTTTTTATTTTTATTCGGACAGAGTTAAAGAAACTCATTTTCTCTTACACGTTATATTCGCAACTGAAACGCACCGAAGAAGTGCGGGATATCCTGAAAAAGACCGCGCGGTTATCCGATGATAAGAATTCCGAAAAAACATCAGCCAGTTCCGTACCACGAAACCATATCATCGGAAACCAACCCATCCATTTCACGTACTCCGGCAGCTTCCTTAAGAATTGGTTTGAATACCGGAATCAGAAGGGCGATCGCCAGTGGAGCACCCCAGCGAACAAGACCTGTTTCAATTTTGATCCCCGCACCGACAGCCTATCAGGCCAGGCGCAGTTTCTAGTGCTGTTTGCCATTCAACCTCGAAAGTTTTCATTAGCCAGGCAACAACTGCCAGACAGAAAGCAATTACGTTGACGAAAACCAGTTCAACGCCGCTTGTTCCTGAGACTGTTAATCCTTTTACTTTTCTCCAGATACCGCTTTTTCATAAACATCTTCGTAATGTAAGTGTATGAACTTAATGTAGAAATATGCCTTTCGAGTGCCAGAATATCTTGTTTTTCCAGTGTCCTGATGTTCCACACGATGAAATTATGTGTGTTAGTGGTTTCTGCATCAGTACATCCATCCGCATTCCGGGCTGCTTATGAAGCTGAGAGCCAGAACCCGTAATCCGGTTATCAGATTGTCCGGCATCATGATGATGGCACTGAAGAAGTGGTGTTTGATTCTCGTGTATCAGGTACAGATTTACCAACTGCAATTGGATGAAAGGCCTGATTGGTGAGGTCAGGCCGTTACTGCTGACAGACATTTGATTCTGATTCGTTTGGAGAAACGGATGATTTTGAATCACTGTCGATAGTAGCCAGTTGATGGCCAGTATCAACGATTCCCGTCAGATTCTGCCATCCTTACCATTGGTGCGTATAATGTATATTATGTTAAATTGCGTATCTCTTCGCACACCATGAGTAACCTTGCTCCCGCCTCCCTCCAAACATTTGCAGATGCCCTGACCGGCAAAACCTGGGGGAATTCCCCCCGTGGAGGCTTAAATCAGTCTGGCATAGCGCAACTCTGATTTGAGATAGGCGTAATACACCGGGGCTGCCACCACTCCAGCCATACCAAATGCTGATTCAAATACCAGCATGACCAACAGAATTTCCCAGGTTTTAGCGTTGATCCGTGAGCCAAAGATCCGGGCATTGATAAAATATTCCAGTTTATGCACCAGTATCAGAAAAGTCAGGGCTATCAACGCCGCTTCAAGAGAGATAGAAAGCCCAACAAGTACGATGATGGTGTTAGAAATGAGATTACCAATAACTGGCAGCAGTCCGGCAATGAAAGTCACTATTACTATCGTTTTGGCAAACGGAAAATGCAGATCAAATAGCGGTAATAAACCAAACAAAAATCCGGCGGTGAGTAATGTATTAATCAGCGATACTTTGATTTGTGCAAAAACAACATTATGAAAAGAGGCCGCCAGTCTGCTGAGACGTTCAAGCAATGCATGTTTCAAAGGCGCATTCTGCCTGTCGTTCCCGCCGATGCGCAGTGAAATAATCGCGCCCAGTAGCATACCAATCAACATCGTTGCAAATGTGTGAGCAGCGGTCCTGCCGAAGGTTTGCACTACCACCAGATGCTCCCGTAGCCAGGTCATCACCTGATGCTGCAACTCATCAATGTCTGAAGGTAAATAGCGTGCAATAACCGGCGACAGAGTACGTTGGGCATCCTCAAGCAGTTTGCTCGCGGTGGCGTGAAAAGCAGCCGGATCCTGAAAATCATGCAGCAAAAAGCCGGTCAGTTTGGTTATCGCCAAAGCCAACGAGACAACGACCATCATGGTAAGAAAGAAAATAATAATCCATCGGGCCAGCGGGCCTTTAACCCATTTCTCTACCCACGGTGTAAGCGCCAGAATAGTTTCATAAACGATAAAACCTGTCAAAAAACAGGGCAATAAGCGCAGCGGAAAAATTAAAAACAGGGCAAGCGTAATCAGCAAATAGCTGGCTAACTCACACCCTACCTGCTTATTCAGTTTTGGTATCTCCATGACGTTTCCTGTCAGAGAAGTGAAGAAGGCATTGTAATTTGCAGATTATACAGAGCCGCACCGCTTTAGAACAGGATCTGGCAGAATGGCGCGCTGCTTCCCTACCCCACTGTTTTTTGAATAGCTGTCCCTACTTGCATCGGGTTAGTGTCCATATAGCTATTTAATGAAGGAAACGATCTCCTCAGCGGGAGTGGAAGCTGAGACTGAATGGGTTTTAGTTAAGATCATCAGCTGAGGTTGCCTCAGCTACGAACATTAAGAGTGTGGCGTTGGTCACGTTCACCGATCTCTTTCAGGGCGTCCGCCACCGTGCGTCCCGACAGAACATCCATGGTGGCCTGCTCTGCCTCTTGCGCCAGTTCTTTAAAAAACCAGCAACTGTTAGCACTCACCAGACAGCGTGGTGATACCTCTGGCCGCCCCGCCAACAGAGGCTTGTCTTCCAGCACTGACATATATATGTCACAAAGGGTAATCTGATCTGCCGACCGCCCCAGTCTGATAGTACCGGTCCGGCCAAGCGTCGATACGATGATGCCGTCACGGCTGAGCGGTACCATCATTTTACGGACAAAACTGGGATTAGCCTCAAGGCTGGCAGCCAGAATTTTGCTGGTGCTGCGTTTACCTTCCCGCTCCGCCTGGGCTATGCAGAGTACCATTTGTACTGCCGTAGGAAAACGGATATCAAGCATCTTTATGCCCTTGCGTTCGGCTGTGATTTACTGTGGTTGCTGCCATTTCAAAATGTATTTAAATCAGTTAGTTGTATGTGAATTTTAAATTAATATAACAAATAACGTGGTTATTTAGAAGATAGCCAATAAGCGATTACCGCTCTTAAATGTATCACCATGAAAAGCCGGGAATTATGCGCTAAATGTTTTAAGCAAACGGCCCGCTCTACGTCGAGGCATGCTGTCCAGCATCGGTTGATTTACAAAAAAGATAATTTTTATATGTCATCTGCAAAGCAGATCACACACAATATGTAATCTTCATTCTGATTTCGTTTGGAACGAAATTAACCCAGCCCAATAAGTCGTAAATCCCAATGCAATCAACTAACGTTTCACGCAAAGTTGCATGGTTACGTGTCATCATGTTAGCCATTGCCGCGTTTATCTTTAATACCACCGAGTTTGCACCAGTTGGCCTGCTGTCTGACATTGCGGTCAGCTTTTTCATGCCGACCGCGCAGGTAGGTCTGATGTTGACAATCTATGCCTGGGTGGTGGCGCTGCTGTCTCTACCCATGATGTTGCTTACCCGCAACGTTGAACGGCGTTTCCTGTTGATGGCCATTTTTCTGCTCTTTATTTTCAGCCATGTATTGTCCACGCTGGCCTGGAGCTTCAGTGTTCTGGTGGTATCCAGAATTGGTATTGCGCTCTCGCATGCGATTTTCTGGTCAATTACAGCGTCGCTGGCGATAAGAGTGGCGCCCGCCGGCAAAAAAACGCAGGCGCTCAGTATGTTGGCGACCGGCACGGCCCTGGCAATGGTACTGGGTTTACCTATTGGCCGGGTTATCGGTCAGTTCCTCGGATGGCGCGTCACCTTCGGGGTGATCGGTGTTGTCGCCCTCGCCACCATGATTTGCCTGCTTAAGCTGTTGCCTAAATTACCCAGTGAACACAGCGGCTCACTAAAAAGTGTACCGATGCTATTCAGGCGCCCTGCTCTGGCCGCACTTTACCTTTTGATTGCGGTAGTGGTCACCGCTCATTACACCGCTTACAGTTACATTGAGCCGTTTATTCAGATCGTGGCGGGTATGGGTGGGAATTTCACCACCTTTTTACTGCTGATCTTTGGTGCGGCTGGCATCGTGGGAAGCATCCTGTTCAGCGCTCTGGGAAATAAGTATCCGGCTGTGTTCTTACTCGGGGCCATTGCCATCGTTTCACTGTGTATGCTGGGCTTGTTTATTGCGGCCACGCACAGCATGGCAATTTCGACACTATGCATTTTCTGGGGAATGTCGATGATGATCATCGGCCTTGCGGTTCAGGTGCGGGTTCTGGCACTGGCTCCTGATGCCACCGATGTGGCGATGTCGCTACTCTCGGGCATCTACAATATTGGGATTGGTGGCGGAGCGTTACTGGGTAATCAGGTCAGTTTGTCTCTGAATATGGCCAGTATTGGCTACGTTGGTGGCGCGATCGGACTGATTTCTCTGGCATGGTGCGCATGGAGTATGCGTCGCTATCCTCAGTTACGCATCAACGGCTGACCGCGGCCTGCCCTGGAGCAGACCGCTTTTTTATGCCAGATAAAACATACAGGAAAGTTCAGCGCTGACCGGGCTGCAGTCAGCGTTTGACGGCATAAGTTCACACATCGAACGCCACCATCGCTGGCACACCTCCGTTTGCGCAACAGCATTCCAGCGTGCTTCTGATTCAATATCCACAACGGCAAACAGCAGATTACGGGGTGCGTCAAGAAAAATACTGTAATGATGCGCCCCATGTTCTTTCAGTGTCCGGGCCAGTTCCGGCCAGATAGGGTCATGCCGTTGCTGATACTCCTGATGTTTGTCAGGATGGATTTGCATGACGAACGCCTTACGCAACATAAGGATGCCGTGCCTCTATTGCCGCCTGCCAAGGGGTGACGCCGAACCGTTTCCCCAAAGCAATCAGTTCTTCTGTAGTAATGCTTTGTCGCATTCCCCCCATCGACAGCACTTTTACCACCACTTCTGACGATTTTTCGGCAGTGTCAATAAGACCGAAAGTTTCATCCAGTGTTGGACCGGCACCAAAGATGCCATGAAATGGCCACATGACCAGGCTGTGTGACGCCATTTTCTCTGCCGTCGCGTCACCAATACCGTCTGTACCCGGTACCATCCACGGCACGATCCCCACACCATCCGGGAACACCACCAGGCACTCCGTGCTGCCTTCCCACAGCAGACGGGTGAAACGGGCAGAATCCAGTTCAGCGATATAACTCAGGGACATAAAGTTTGTGGCATGGCAATGCATAATCACCCGATCTGCACCATTGCTTACCTTCATTCGCACCGCATGTGACTGAAAGTGTGACGCCAGTTCAGAGGTAGGTAGTCCGCCGTTGACCAGTCCCCAGTATATTTGGTAAGCCCTGCCATCTTCACTGACGCGCAGCAGCACCAGACAGTCCGCAGGATCAAGCTCCACGTTACGGAAAAACTTGCCGGAACCGGTGACCAAAAACCAGCAGTTAGCCAGCGAGGGTGCAGGCTGACTCAGCTCGACGGTGCGCGGTGCGCGGTAAAAATCCTGGGTAAAAGGTTTTACCTCTTCATCCAGCAAACGCAGACTGACGTTACCGCCATTGCGTTCATCCCATCCTTTAAGCCACATATCACTGGTTGCTTTGACCATTCCCTGGACAAACCATGAAGTCAGAATGTGTTGCATAATACACCCTTAGCGTTTACTGAGAATTTGTTGTTCATAATGGCGTACCTCACTGAGCCAGCTGGCATCGGCAGGAACGTCGTGACGCAGACAGTAGGTCTCCCACACCGCCTGCCAGGGCAGACATTTTTGCTCTTCCAACAGCGCGAGACGTGAGGTGTAGTCCCCTTCCAGCTCCAGTTTTTTCAACCGGTCAACGGGTTCAAGCAACGCCCGCAACAGCGCTTTTCTGGCATTACGCGTACCAATCACCCAGGCAGCGATGCGGTTAATTGAGGCATCGAAAAAGTCCAGACCGATATGCACTTTGTCAAACAACTTCTGACGGACTATCTCGTTGGCAATGGCCTGCGTTTCATCATCCAGCAACACCACATGATCGCTGTCCCAGCGTACCGGGCGACTGACGTGCAGCAACAGACGCGGGACATAAAGCATGGCGGTGGAGATCTTGTCAGAAATGACTTCGGTTGGATGAAAATGTCCTGCATCCAGGGTTAATGCGGTCTGGCGGCTGGCAGCGTAACCAAGGCAAAATTCATTTGACCCGACGGTGTAACTTTCCGCGCCAATACCGAAAAGCTTGCTTTCTACCGCGTCAATATGATGAGCCGGATTCAGTTTTTCACTGATAACCTCATCAAGTGAATTCATCAGACGCTCTCTGGGAGCAAAGCGGTCAACGGTGAGATCCTTCATCCCATCCGGGACCCAGATATTCATCACTGACGGTGTCCCCAGCTGCTCGCCAAAGTAAGCAGAAATACGACGACTGGCCTTGCAGTGCTCAATCCAGAACTGACGGACTTCCTTATTGGCACTTGAAAGCGTAAAACCACTCTCACTCATTGGATGTGAAAAGCACGAGGGGTTGAAATCAAGTCCAAGTTGGTTGGCTTTGGCCCATTCCACCCACCGATCAAAATGTTCCGGCCTGATATCGCTGCGTTCAACTGGCGTATCGCTTTCCAGATAAATCGCATGCAAATTCAGCCTTTTTGCGCCGGGAATGAGTGACAGGGCCTTGTCCAGATCGGCGCGCAGCTCTGTGGCATTACGCGCTTTTCCGGGATAATTTCCCGTTGCCTGAATGCCGCCAGTCAGTCCACCCTGAGGATTTTCAAAGCCGCGCACGTCATCACCCTGCCAGCAATGTATGGAAATGGGCATCTTATCCAGCAGCGCCATTGCGGCATCAACATCAATACCGATAGCGGCAAAACGCTGTTTTGCCAACCCGAACGCCTGGTCGATTGCCTGGGTCATATGCATAGCTCCTTAGCCGTATTTGTCAGTGACTGGAAAAGTGGCCAGTTGTGCCGGTATACATCACTGACGTGTGGGTTATAAGTTTGTAAGGGGAAATTTTGTTTAATCAGCTGGCGAAGGTGTGTGACGTCGCGTATGTCGCCACTGGCAATAAGCTGGCAACCAATATTACCCAGCGTCGAAGCCTCTACCGGTCCGGCCACCACCGGAATACCGCAGGCATCAGCACAGAGTTGATTTAGCAACGAATTCTGGCAACCGCCCCCGACAATATGTAACCGGTTAAAAGGGGCACCGCGAACCTGCTCCAGCTCTTTCAGTACCTGGCGATAGAACAGCGCCAGACTGTCAAAAATGCACCGGGCTAACGCAGCGGGTGTGGTTGGCTGTGGCATTCCCTGTGCCACACAGGCATTCTGAATTTCACAAACCATGCTGACCGGATTGATAAAACGCTCGTCATTTGGATTAATTAACGCGCGGCAGGCGGTTTGATTTCTGGCCTCATTGACCAGGTGGTCCAGGTTATCAATTGAGAGTTCGCTACAAACGCGTTGCAACAGCCACAGTCCCATGATGTTTTTCAACACACGGAAACGCCCTTCCGCCCCCCCCTCATTGGTAATATTGGCAGCCAGTGCCGCCTTGTCGTTGTATGGCTCGAAACTTTCAAAGCCCATCAGCGACCAGGTGCCGGAACTGAGCCAGGCCGAATCATCGTCAGTCAATGGCGCCGCCAGCACCGCACTGGCGGTGTCGTGTGTCGCTACCGCAACCACCGGAACTTTTTTGCCTGATCCACTCTGCCAGCAGCCTACTTTGCTTCCAGGTTGTGAAAGTCGGCCAAACCAGTCAGGATTGACTCCCGTCCACTCCAGCAGCACCTTGTCCCATTCCCCTGTGGTGATATTAAGAAGCTGAGTTGTGGTGGCGTTGGTGTATTCCCAGTTAACCTGGCCCGTCAGCCGATAGTGAAAATAATCAGGGATCAGCAGCGCATGGCGGACATCGTATAACCAGTCTGGGCGGCTTGCAGACAGTGCGCGTAGCTGATAGAGCGTGTTAAACGGCAAAAACTGAATGCCGGTGCGCCGGTATATATTGTCGCGTCCCAGTTCTCTTATGGCGCGGGCCTGCAAGCCATGCGTGCGATCGTCACGATAGGCCACGGGCAAGCCGATACGTTCACCCTCTTTATTTAACAGGACAAAATCCACGCCCCAGGTATCAATGCCGATGCTATCAATCATGATACCCTGCGGTTCGAGGGCATTTAGCGAGGAAACGATAAAGGCCTCGAGTGCATCGACATCCCAGCATTGTTGGTCGTCAACGTAGACAAGACGATTTTTCGTCCGGGCCACCTCCTGTAACGCAAGACTCCCATCGTGTGCGTTATAGCTTGCCAGCATTACGCGACCGCTGGATGCGCCCAGATCAATGGCAACACAATTTCGCATGCTCATGGTTTGGCTTCCTGTCAATTTAATAACATCAGTGTAAAAGCCCGGCTATTTAGTACCTTTCCTTCACTGCCAGCCAGTCTGGGGAGCTGGCAACGCGACAAAGGTGAACGTGAAAAAGCTCACATTTTTTATTTTTAATCGCGCCAGAACCTGATGTGATGCGACGCGCAATTATGAATTTCACAGGACGGGTTCTTGAATAATTCGTCTTAAGGAGGCTGTTTCCTGTCGAAAACTCAAGGTGAAGCGCGGCGTCTGTCTGTAGACTTTGCCAAAAATAGTTAATGAAGGAACATTATGACAGTGCTACACAGCGTGGATTTTTTCCCCGGCGGCGGCCCGGTAGCCATTGAACCCCGGGTGCCACAGAATGCCTTTCCTGAGCATTACCATGACGATTTTCATGAGATCGTGATCGTTGAACAGGGGGCCGGGATCCATATCTTTAACGGGGAGCCAAAACCGCTGTCTGGCGGCTGTGTTTGTTTTGTACGCAGCCACGATCGCCATTTGTATGAAAAAACTGACCGGCTGGTTCTGACTAACGTCCTGTATCGTGAGCCTGATGCGTTTCGATTTATCACCGGCTTCCAGCGCCTGCTTCCACAGGAGAGCGAAGGGAATTACCCTTACCACTGGCGGATTAATAACGCGGTACTGGAACAGGTGCGGCAGCTTATTGACGTGATGAAGAAAGATGTACAGCCATGCACCCTGGAAAGTCAGGCCGGGCAGGAAATGCATTTTATGCAACTGTTACTGCTGCTACGTAATGGGATGAGTGAACTCCAGGCTGATAATCAGCATGACAGAATGCACTGTCTGCTGGACTGGCTGGCCGCGCATTACAGTGAGGAAGTCGACTGGGAGGCGTTGGCCGATCAATTTTCACTCTCCCTGCGCACGCTGCATCGCCAGTTAAAGCAGCAGACTGGCAGCACGCCTCAGCGTTATCTGAACCGCCTGCGACTGTTACAGGCAAGGCATCTGCTGCGACATAGCGAAATGCGCATCACTGATATTGCCTTTCATTGTGGATTTGGTGACAGCAATCACTTTTCCACGCTATTTAAGCGCGAGTTTGGCACGTCTCCACGTACCATCAGGCAAAATTTTCTGTGAGGTGAACATTGGACGTGCCTCTTTGTTTGACGAAAGCCGACTATTTTCCTTCTGAACTGATGCCAGTGGTGGTGGCTGACCGCAGCCCGCAGCCCTCTTTCCCCCTTCACACTCATGAATTCAGCGAGCTGGTGATTGTCTGGCGTGGCAATGGTCTTCATGTGATGAATGACAATCCGTGGTTGATCACCTGTGGAGACCTGTTTTATGTCGGCCCGGATGATTGCCACAGTTATGAATCAGTCAACGATTTGGTACTTGATAACATTATATATTGTCCTGAACGTTTTCAGCTGGGCCTGGACCTCAGGGAATTCCTGCCGCAGGACGAGAAAGCATGGCGACTGACCACGCGAGGAATGTCCCTTGTCCGTGGGGTGATCCTGCAATTATCACAGGAGTGCCACAAAAGCGATCAACTTTCCAGGCAGCTAACGGAAACGCTATTTCTGCAACTGGTGCTGATTTTGCAGCGTCACCGTTATAAGCCGGATTGCGCGCGACAACTGCCTGAAGGAGAACAGCTGGACCTGCTGATGTCAGCCATTCAGGGTCAGATTGCCCATAATTTTGATCTCAGTCTCTTCTGCCAGCAGCATCATCTGTCTGAGCGCACCCTGAAGCACCTGTTCCGCCAGCAGACCGGTATGATGCCAGCGCAATATATCCGGCAAATCAGGCTGTGCAAGGCAAAATTTCTTCTGCGCAGCACGGAGTGTCTGATCGGAGAAGTCGCTGCACGCTGTGGTTTCGACGACAGCAACTACTTCTCAGTGGTATTTACGCGGGGAACCGGAATGACGCCAAGCGCTTTTCGCCAACAGTTTGAACATCATGCGCGTCGGGTAAAATAACACAGCGCTGAATCAGCTTTTGCGTCAGAACATCATTCCCATGCCAACGATATTGGCGGCAAAAATAATCAGCAGACAGCCACAGCAGAGCAAACTGACCGGGCGGTGACCGGCATTCTTCCACTCTTTGAGAGCCAGCCCAACGAG
This sequence comes from Erwinia psidii, assembly GCF_003846135.1. Lineage (GTDB taxonomy): Bacteria > Pseudomonadota > Gammaproteobacteria > Enterobacterales > Enterobacteriaceae > Erwinia > Erwinia psidii. The sequence goes on along the minus strand of NZ_RHHM01000005.1, from coordinate 212,574 downwards.
ACCACCGCACAGCACATAGAAACTCATGTGTAGCATCCAGCTGATAAAGTCATACTGCACCGGGATCCGGGCATGACCCCAGGCATAGAAAAAGAACTGCAAGTACCACATGGTGCCACCCAGCAGTGACAGCAGCACATTACACACCAGTAATGATTTCATTACGGAAAAATCGGCTTTTAATGAAAGATTGCTCCTGGTGGCCAGACGAATCAAACAGAAGCCAAGGTTGACTACTGCCCCGCCCCCCATAATCACGACATAACTGGGCAACGCGGTATACAGTGGATCAATCCCCAGTGCCGTGGCGGCCTGATGCAGTGGTTTGGCGGCATTCATGGCAAAGGACATCCCTGCGGAGAACACACCACACATTATCGCCAGCAGCAGTCCTTTCTTCAGATTAAATTCTTCAACGGCGATCCCCATTGCCCTTTCTTTCAGTACCCCTGCCCATGAAACAATGGCGACGCCGGCCACGGCGACCAGTACCCCCACCAGCGTGAGTCTTCCTCCTTCGGAACTGAACAGTTCGGCAAAGCGTCCCTGAAGTAGCGGCGTCATCAGCGTACCAACTACCAGAGTGATACCTATCGCAATGCCAATACCCATGGACATGCCAAGATAGCGCATGGTCAGACCGTAGTTGATGTTACCGATCCCCCACATGGCGCCAAAAAGAAATATCGGCATGAGTTGTGACAGGGAAAATGTGCTGTAAAAACCCCAGAGGTCAGGCAACAGGATGGCACTGACCGACCAGGGCAATATAATCCATGACATGATACCGCCCACTGACCACATGGTTTCCCATGACCAGTGGCGGACTTTTTTAAACGGAGCATAAAAACAGGCGGCGCTGGCAGCACCGACAAGATGCCAGAAAATACCTGATACAATAGCCTGACTCATACTCACTTCCTGTTCAGGAGGGTCAGAGTCCAGTCTACAAAGTAAGCATTTATTACAACCTTATTCTGGTTGCCTGGCCGCGAACGAAGGTGGCAGAATTCTGCAGTTAATATCGATTAGGATCACATATTAATGACAGCAACAGGGCCGTGGTGAACGGCCCTGTAGAAGAAAAGCCAGCACGGTGGAAGAAACGGCTGGCGAAGTGGTAACCGTTTCCTCAGAATGAAACCCATTCGTCATCGACCGGCGGCTTCTGGGCATCCACTGGACGCGCCGGCAACTGTGCTGGTAACTGAGCGAGTTTAACCGTGGTGGCCTCACTTACTTTTGTTGAAGCCGGAGAGAGCCGGAATTTGGACACGGATAATGTAAGCTCCTCTGTCTGACGTTCCAGTGAACTCGCCGCCGCTGAAACCTGCTCAACCAGCGACGCATTCTGTTGGGTGACGCTGTCCATTTCAGTGATAGCGGTGCCAACCTGAGAGATCCCTTTGCTTTGTTCATCAGAGGCTGACGCTATTTGTTTCATAATTTGCGTCACTTCACTTACCGCCCGCATGATCTCATCCATTGTGCTGCCTGCTTCACCCACCAGACGTGAGCCACTATCCACCCTACTGACCGAATCGCTAATCAGTGCTTCAATCTCTTTTGCTGCGTTGGCACTCCGCTGTGCGAGATTACGAACCTCGCTGGCAACCACCGCAAAGCCACGACCTTGCTCACCTGCCCTTGCCGCTTCAACAGCCGCATTCAACGCCAAGATGTTGGTCTGGAAAGCAATGCTGTTAATGACGCTGGTGATTTCACCTATTTTGTGAGAACTTCCGGCGATCCCATGCATAGTTGTTACAACGTCACTTACAAGTTTACCCCCTTTACTGGCCGTAATGGAGGCAACCTCAGCCAGTTCGCTGGCATGTGCCGCATTGTCTGCGTTCAGTTTTACCGTTGCCGTCAGCTGTTCCATACTTGCGGCGGTTTGCTCCAGCGCGGCAGCCTGCTGTTCGGTTCGGGATGAAAGATCGTTATTACCGGAAGATATTTCTGCTGCACCGCGGTAAATATTATCTGTTCCGTTGCGTATTGCGCTTACTGCGTCACGCAAGCTGTCCTGCATCGCCTGTAACAACGGGACCAGATTACCCACGCAGTTGCGGCCAATGTCCTCCAGTGGCTGGCTAAGATCGCCATCGGCTATCAGCCTGAAGTGCTGGCGTATTGTGTCCAGCGGGCGGACCAGCATTTTCACCAGGTAACGGTCAGTGAACAGTAAAATCAGCAGTCCGGCAATGACGGCCAGTACGATGACCACTTTGGTAACATTGGTCAGATAATCAACCTTAACACGTGTGATATCGAGCTTATCGCCCGCAGCACTGTTAAATTTCTCTACGTTGCTGCCGAACTCACGACTCAGCGCCGGAGTGACGGTAGTGGCATGGCGTCGGTATTCATCAATAACGGGTTGCTGGGCGAGTTTCATCTGAGGCAGCACGCCTTCATTTAGCAGCTTTTCCCAACTGACGATAACCGCATCAGAGTAGCTGGCATCAAGTGGGCCTGGAACACTTGCTTTGAAATCAGCGAGTAATTTCGTCATGTTGTCCAATGCTTTTTGGACAGATGCCATATCGCTGGCGGCGGTTGGGCTGGCGGCCAGGCGGGAATCCACTGCACGGCTGAGGCGGGTAATAAAGCGGAAATACTGATCGTTGCCTTTACTCAGAATAGTCATTTGATTGACCAGCTCCCGATCAACCTCATTGCCTTTACTCAGAGCGCTCAGGGAATAGACACTGTACATGCCTACAGCAGACCACAGCAGGCAGAACAGCCCGAGGATCCAGAGCATAACGCTGCGGATGGTAAAATTTTTTAATATATTCATAACTACTCCGTAACGATAGAAAACCTTGTCAGCCCGGCCTGACGTATGACCCTGCACTGGTTATCGGCACATTTGCGCATTACCTGAGTAATTATTTCTTTTTATTCAAAATGTTAAGATTTGATGAAAAACTGTAAGTGTTTGCACTGGTTGGTTTTTTTCTCTCGCCGAGGCCAGATAAGCTTATGTAAGGAAAAGCGTGTCTGTAAAATCGGAACATTGTCACACTTTTTGGCGTACATCATGAGCAAGGAATGTGACCGAATTTTGAAAAATAAGGTAAAAATCAGGCCTGCTATTTGCCAATAAAATCCTTTCTTCCAGATGTTTATTGTATTCAGGCTGATAATTCAATTACCTTATAGCCACAAAAAAATGGCTGATTGTTAAGGAAGAATAATGCGTATTGACAGTGCGAAAGGTTCCCGTGTTTATACCCCACTGAGCCTGAAACTGTATGACTGGTGGGTTTTGGATATCTCCAACCGTTTTGCATGGCGTTGTCCAACTCAACAGATACTGTTGCCCCATTTTCGACGCCATTTAGGTAAGAATCATCTCGATATCGGCGTAGGTACCGGTTATTACCTGGCGCAGTTGTCAGGCTCACTGCAACAGGTCTCGTTGCTGGACCTGAATCCGTTCAGCCTCACTTCGGCGACAGAGCGAATTGGTACTTCGCGTATCACGAAAACGATCCGTCATGATGTCTATCAGGCATTGCCCTCTGAACTGACCGAACGCTATGACTCAGTATCACTCTTTTATCTCCTGCACTGCCTGCCTGGGGACATGTCATTGAAGGCCACCGCGCTGGCTAATATCAAATCAGCTGTCACGCAGAATGGCACAGTCTATGGCGCAACCATTCTTGGCAGCGGCGTGGAACACAACGCTTTCGGACGTAAGCTGATGAGCGTGTACAATAAAAAAGGGATTTTTGGCAATCAGACGGATTCTCTGTTAAATCTTAAGGCGGCTTTGCAACAGCATTTCCGTGAGGTGGACATTACCTTGCACGGCACGGTAGCGCTGTTTGCTGCAACGGATAAAATCTGAGGCGACCAAAGAGATGCAGGGAAAATAAGATCCTGCTTTTCAGCGCAATCATTATTGGCTGCCAATTTTCCTGAGGACCCTATATGTTTTCTGCAATTAATAGCGGTTTTGCCCGTTTTTGTGATCATCCCGATGCTGGCAAGCTTGTACTGCGTCTCTCACTGGGGGGATTATTGCTGTTTCACGGCCAGTTTAAGGTGGTTCACGGTATCGGCTGGATTGCCACCCTGCTCAAAGCGCATGGCCTTCCGGGTTTTGTGGCATGGGGAGCCTACATTGGTGAAATTATCGCTCCTGCCATGTTGATTATTGGTCTGATGACTCGTCCGGCGGCGTTTGTGATTGCCATCAATCTGGCGTTTGCCACCCTGTTGGTTAAAACCGGTGCCGTGTGGCATCGAAGCGCTGTCGGTGCATGGGGGTTGGAAGATGAAGCGTTCTATTTCTTCGGGGCGCTTGCCATTATGCTGCTTGGCGCGGGCAGATACAGTTTGATCCGTAACAGTAGCCTGCAATAACCGCTGGGGAATAAGCCCGTGCCAGTTTGCTTCATTGCTGGCTGGCACAGGGACAGATTCCCAGTTAATGTCTGTGTCGTTCAATCGGTTTTTATCAGCGGCTCCGCCCACAATCCCGGAAGATAACGATTTTCATTCAGCCTGTGCGCTGATGTGCGTATCGGTATTTAACCAGCAGCATGACAGAGGTTAACACCGCAGGTATCGCCAGACTGGTGAAAACCTGGGTGATATTCCAGCCCATCGACAACATTTCAGCACCGACAAAGGCGCTAAGAATGGCGCCAATACGCCCGACACCATGCATCCAGCTGGAACCTGTGGCCCGCGCATGGGTGGGATAATAGCTGGCGGATAACGCATTCATGCCGGTATTCGCTCCGTTCAGACAAAAACCACTGCTGAAGGCCACAAGGCTAAGTGTCAGTGTATGCGCTGGGGTATAGCCAATAGACACGGTGGCAATAGCACCAACAAAATAGATTGAGGCCAGTGCCAGATTGGCATTAAACCGGTCCATCATCCAGCCAGCGAACAGTGAGCCTACTGTTCCACCAGCCTGATACATTGCCGTAATCAGCGCCGCCTGGGTTACCGTCATTCCCATATCTTTAACCAGCGACGGCAGCCAGCTGCCAATCAGATACACCAGAAACAGCCCCATAAAATAGCCGCCCCAGAGCATCGTGCTACCCAACAGATAGGGACGACTTGTAACCAGCCGGACCGCGCCGTGGCGTCCATTCTTTTCCGGCATGGTGAATTCACTACCATGCTGTATTTTTCCCGGTGCCATTTTTTCGACGATCTGGTGAATTTGCGACGCAGGCGCGTTACGGGCCAGCAGGAAACGCACTGACTCCGGCAGCCATGAAATCAGCACTGGCACAATCAGTAGCGGCAACAGGCCACCCAAAATCAGCACGGCATGCCAGCCAAAAGTCGGGATCAACCAGGATGCGGCAAATCCACCACCCGCGGCACCAAATGTAAAACCACAAAACACCACGGTGATAATAAAGGCACGCTTACGCTCAGGGGAATATTCCGCGATCAGCGTGCCCACGTTTGGCATCGCAGCACCCAATCCCAGCCCGGTGAGGAAACGAAATAACATCATCTGATCGATGTTTTGTGAGAAAGCAGAAGCGAGCGCCCACAGGCCAAAGAAGAACACGCTACCGATGATGATCGTCCGACGGCCAAAGCGATCCGCCAGTGGTCCCGCCAGCATAGCCCCCAGTGCAAGTCCAATCAGCGCGGCGCTGATCACCACTCCCAGTTGCTGGGTGCTGACGCCCCAGACAATTTTCAGCGACGGAGCGATAAACCCCATCACAGCGATATCCATCCCATCCATAGCCACTACGGCAAAACAGAGAACAATAATTCGTAGCTGATAACGGCTGATGCTTCCCTCATTGATTAAGGTACGCACATCTGTCGTGGCAAGACGTTCCACAGTAACGCTCCGTAAGGTTATTGCCAGTGGGCAGGCTGGCTTTAGTTCCTGAAAAAATGACCGCTATCATAACGGATTGTAAGAAGGTTCACTTGCTAAATTACATCCCTTTCACGCAAGGAAAATCTTCAATCTCGCGTTACGGGAGTGTTTCATAAGTAAAAGCGATGACGTTGCTGACAGATAACCTCTTACATCGATAATCGAACGTAGCGCCCTTACAGGGCGAGCGTCTGACAGTCTTGATGACCGGCATACCGTTTTATGCTCTGCGGTATGTTAATTTCCGCAGGAATTCATCCACATGGCCCGCTGCAAAGCCCCCAGAAAACGCAACCCCGCTAAATCCAGCACTGCCTCCTGTTTCAGTCCCCCGTTTTTTCACGGGGGACACAACATGTCAGAGCATCGACAGACGCATCCCATATCATCAGATGTTTCCCTGTGAATGGCTCACTGTCACCATGACTGGCCTTTTCTGGTAACAGTGAAACATCAGGTAAAACACTCTCTGTCAATCAGGGATGGCAGGCTGCCGTCTCAACTTCACATTTGATGGCAGTAAACCCACCCCCTACGACAAATCGATATCGTGCCAGATTTCTGAACGCGACGATTCACCACGGGGAGACTCAGGCTCCGCAACCCGCGCCTCAACACCGGCGCGATGCTGACCAATCGCCTCAATTCCGGCGCTTCGCAACGGATTAAGTGACTGTCGTAAAGCCCGTCCACCCGCCTCAAGCACTTCAGCACCCTGTATCCGATCGTACAGATCGTAGTGGAACTGAATTTCCGCCTCAAACATCTGATGCGATGTTCCCGCACTGGCAGTCAGGTTAACCAATGGTAGACCAACACGGTTGATCACAGAGTTATCATCGGTGTTATGCACGGCAAGAGCAGCAAGACGGTAGAGATCGGGAGAGTGCTGTGTCTTATTCAGAACCGACCGCCAGTCCATACCATCCGACGAAGATGACAAACCGAGTGCAGACGCGGACTGTTGATGTACTTTGGCTTCAAGTGCATCGTTGATGGCGTTCATCGCTTGCGGACGCATTTCAAATACAAAACGGACCTGATTGATTTTCGGAATATCCTTGAAACGTCGCAGAACTTCATTCAGTCCGGGAATTTGTCGGCGTACTTCTGTCAGATCGCGCATTTTCTCACCCAGCGCAATATGTCCTATAGCATGACTCATCACCGCATCCAGCGATTCACGACCAAACATATTGATTTCAATACGGGCTCCCGGAATCAGTCGCGCCCGCTGCTGTACCGCAGTTGTTTCCTGCTGGCGCAGTTGTTGTAGTGAGGTGACCACCGCTGCACGCTCACTTTTCGTTCCACCTTTCCATAGCCTGTCCGCGTCTCTACTGGTCGCCTCTTCAGCCAGAGCACGCTGCTGTTTCAGCGCATCTCCCTCTATTGCTCCGCGGGCTTCGATGCTACTCGCCTGTTCACCCTGAATCCCCTTGATCGCCTGCATAATCACCGCGATGCGTTCAGCGGACGTTGCCGGATAATGCATCGGACCAAGGTCCGCAGCGCTTTCCGGGAAAACGCTGGCCAGACGTTGACGCATTTGTTGCCATTCATCAGGAGAAACAGGATGCGCCGCCTTAGTGTCAAGCGTGCGTTTATAACTCGCCGTACCCAAAAGAGGTGCATTTTGTTTATCAGCATAAATGCCACTGGTCGGCAACTGGACATCGCTTGAATTCAGGCGAACGCCAGCCAGTTGCAGGTTGCCCGCCCCGGTCGCGGCATTAACCAGCCGGGAAAAGTTTCGTCCAAGCACCGAAGATAAACCCGATGCAAGGTTCACACCGCCATTTAACTCGGCGTTAAGGTTTATACGCCCCTGAAACTCAAGGCCCAGTATTTCCTGCCAGGCGTGATCCAGGTGCAGCTCCATCTGAGACCACTGCCCACCAATCTGTCCGGTAATTCCCCCCGCTACAGCACCAGAAATCGAACTGTTCAGGTTGCCGGGGCCTGCTGGCTCTGATGCAGCATGCGGTTTTTGCGAACCATATTTGGAACTGGCTGCAAAGGGCTGTACCGAAACATTAAGGTTGGCCGAAGCATTTACATTCGTCTCAAAAAGATCCAAACCGATCGAACCTTCATTCACACCGGCATGTAAAATATTGGTAGTTTCGGTATCGTGATGATCAAACAGCAGCCTGGAGAACTCAGGGATTGTTGACGGAGACAGAATAACGGCCGCCCCCATACCGTGCTGATATGAGCCCCCTACGTTAACGTTGGCGCTCCCCCCCCAGGTGGCCATGTAAGAGCTCATACTGGAATTATTAAGATAGGCGTGTGAACCGCTTCCGGCACCGGGCTTAAAGTCAATGCCGATCCCAAGGCTACCTGATGCAGTGGCTTTCGCATGTCTGACAAAAAATGCAACCAACCCCGCATCGCCATCTTTCGAATCGCCAATACGCTCAACCCCCAGCGCATGAATGGCCTCGCCACCCACACCAGCGCTGACCGGATTGATATACTTCCATGCCACTGCGCCCAAAGAGCCGCGCAATTCTGCCGATCGCGACTGTGAAGAAAAAAAGGTGCTGCGGTTAAACAGGTCCTGTAGCAAATCGGTCATTCGCGACGCCATTTCATCCGGTGCTGCGTTTTTAGGCAAATTCAGACTTTTGAGCAGTTGCGCGCGACGCCCGTTACCCGGAGTGGTGATTTGCTGCCGAAACGTTGATACCACGTCGTCAAAGGCTTCAAGCTGGCTCCACGACGACAGGCCTAATCGGGCAAGTCCCCGTAATCCTGATTGCTTCTGCCTGCTATCAGCCTGCTCAAGCTCTGCTGCGCTGTTAGTACGCAGCAGTGTGTCATATTCGGCAAGGCCGTTAAGCAGACAGGCGGTACGCAAAGCATTTGGCCTGGAGGAGAGTTTGCTCTGTTCTTCATCTGCGGATAACTGCACGCCGGATGCCTTCAGTTTTCCACTGACCTCACACAGTTGGGTCAGTAGTTCCGCTTCACGCCCGCTCAATGTCTGCGGATTATCCGCTGCGGCACGTGCCAGAGACGAAATACTCCGATCAAAATCAGGCAACACATCATTACCAGGACGAGATGTTGCCCTGGTAATACCTGAACTTACACGTCGCCACAGTTCGGCTACATGATAGCTAAAGTTGGAGGAAGTGGATTCAACACCGGGTTTGTTTCGCGTGGAGAAATCTGCTGCGATAACACCTTCATGATAACCAATCTTGCGCAGATCGCGCAGCAGCGAAGCCAGCTCATTCTCACGCATCGCAATCAGATGTTCGCCCTGAGCTGCCGTCAACCCGGCACGGTCATGCTGGCCCGGCCCGATGGCAGACGCAACGCGTACCTCTGCCAGAACTGGCAGCGTCTCGAAAAGAGTACCGATGTGCCCGCGCAGCTGATCCGCTTCCTGATGAAAACGGGCTAATCGTTTTTCCTGTGGGGTGGGTGGCAAAGCGATACCCATTTTGTGTGCGACGGCGTGAGTGGTATCGTGCGCAACGTCCCTTACTATATTTGCCATCCTGATCGCCTGCGATTTATAGGTATTGGCAATCAGGTGAATGTTGGAATTCAGCGACAACGGGTCGGTTGAGGTGCTCCCCAGTAACGTCGTATTCACGCTGACATCATGATCGGGCGTGCTGATACGACTGGCTTGCTGATAATTGACGCGTGCATTGGTTCCCGACTGTGTTCCGGCGACAGCTTTCTCATCCGGCGTAGCCTGAGGTGCAACGCGCGACGGTATCCGCCTTGCATCTGGCCCGGTCATTGACGGCAGCAGTGTATGCCAGTTATGACCAAATTGCAGTTGTAGCTGGCCGGTACGCGAACTTCGCAGAGCGCCCGGCAAGTCATGACTTTCCGGCAAAGTCAGCGGGACATTCTCCCATTGTCCATTGTCGGTAAGCCGCTGCAATTTGGTCTGGTGGTCAGGTGACTGACTCAGGACATGCAGACGATCATCCAGCCCTATGGCGATGGAGAGCGGATGGGCCAGAGCAGGCAATTCGCTAACTTCCCCATTCGCGTTGAACCGCTTTAAATGACCAGACTCCGTCAATACGGCAACCTGACCTCCGGCGTCTATTGCCACATCGCGAACTCCCTCATCAAAATGGGCAATCGTTTGAGCCCGTACCTGTACCCTGTCAGGAATTATCGCCAATGGCCCACCCGCAGGATGGCTGGGCGTTTCACCTGCTGGCAACCAGGTGGTGCGTCCGGGTAACTTGAGTTCGGCTAACCGCTGCGGATTATCCAGTAGTGCGAACACCGGACGACGATCCACAAAGCCTTTTACACCTGTATGCAGCGAGAGAATGTCCGTCAACGGTTCACCATCTGGCAACGATGGCCGTTCCCAATGCTGTCCGGGCGCGGACTTATAATGCAACACACCATTTATATGCCCAAGTTGTGCATGTCCATCGAGCAATGTGCGCGACTGCATCGCCTCATCGGCATGGGTATGTAACCCCTCAGTTTTGATAAGTAGCAACGGATGGTCAACCAACCAGGCTGGCTGGAACTCAGTCTGGTCAGATGTTTTTTGCAATGCGACACGATGCCCCTCGCCATTCTCTAAAAGCAAATGCACCGCATTATCGCTCGACAGCCCCATTGAGGTAATCGCCCATCCCTCTGCATGGCTCATTCCCTCAGGTAAGGTCAGCCGTCGTGCTTCTATCGACCCCTGACCACCTAACTCCGCCTGATAGGCTCTGCCCTTTTCGTCGAGAACTAACGCTGCGGCTGAGTGGGGATGTGGAAGCAGCAGCAGGTCAATCGGTCTGGCCGGGGTGGGTTCAAAGCCTGTACCACCTGTGACCGGGCGCAACAGTGAAATATCACGCACCGTCTGACCGTGGTTCGTGGCCGTCATCAGTTGACCTTTATGCAGAATACGCAGTGCTCCCGTGGCGTCGATACGTGCAATAGCCCCTGCCGGAAGCCGGGTGGAATGGAAAGCAGCAGGGCCATTACCGGCTCGTAAAATCCTTTTACCATCATGCAAATATACGTTGCCATCAGCCTGCCGTCCGATCATGCGCAATGACGCATCGTGCCCCCCTACTGGCAGCGGCATCCAGTGACCCTCTTCGTTTACCTGATGCAAATGACCGTTACGTTCGATAAACGCATTACCGTCAGCCGCCTGCCAGATACCCGTTAATAATCCAAACGGAGGGGCGGCAAGTTGGCTGGCGATATGTCCGGCCGTTAAAGGCATTCTTGCGCGCTGCTCGACCTGCGGGTGCACCGTCAGCACTGCCGCCAGTAAACCGGAAGTGTGGGTAAAGAGGGCTTCATTACGGGGTGCCATCGCTTCGTTATGATCGGGGCCATAGCGTAGCAACAGGCCACCACTTGCAAGACAAGACTCATCCTGTACCTCTGGCCGGCGAGCCAGCCAGGCCGATATTGAACGAGAAGCTTCATTGTCAGGCAGGCCTGAACCACGCAAGCCCGACGCCACATTTTGGTGCAATGGTGTTTCCGGCGCAGAGTGGCTTATATTCTGCGCCATTTCCTGAGGATTCGAGCGCGTTATCGCCCGTGAGGTTTGATTCAACATAGAGTTACATTCCTTGATTTCCAAAAAAGCAAAAAGGATTAAAATATTGATATTTAATATAAAAAATTAAAATATCAGAGGTAAAGCAAACAAACTGGCCTGACAGCTCAACCTATTCGGTCATATTTTCACCGCCAAATTGACGCAGAAAACTGCCCAACAACAAGGCAATCCGGCCTTTCCGACTCACAGGGTAGTTTCTGCTGTCGGCATAAATTTTGCTTAGGCAAAAATATAAATGTTAATGATCAGTTCACGCGCGTTACCATCCGCCCTGTGGAAAATATGCCAAGTTAAGATGACTTTTCAGGTTGCCAGGATGTATCTGGTTATGATGGCAAAATTTCCGCAACGATATCTGAAAAGTGTCCCTTTATCGCGGTCATCGCCATAACCGGCATTTCTACTTTTCTCTTCCCATCAATGCGACCGTGGTGAAAACTGACTGCAACAGCAAATCATCTGATGACCTGCTGGCGGCATAATCCATTAATAAAAATTAATGTGTGAGTATTAAATTAGTCGTTGCAGTTCCATAAAAGTGAAAATAAACTCACCAATTGAAAGGATTTGATTTGTTCTACAGATGCCCAATTACCGTGCAATGGCACGAGCAGGCGTTAACGCAGGGCACTGTTGCAAAATGTGCGATGAGGCAGCTTGTCTGTTGTTGAAATACCCTAAATTTCAGAGACGCTGCTTACCAGATGCATCTTGCCCAGGGGAGCACCATGGTAAAACGATGAGGCCTGCCCCTTGCGTAGTGCACACATCACCTCCATACCTTTGATTGTGGCGTAAGCCGTCTTTTCATGGTCAGGTGCTCCTGAAAGAAGCGATTCAATTTCTTAACCATGGGTGGTAACCGCGTGAGTCCTTTCCAGGGCGCTCAGATGCTGTGGATAGATGTTGGCCAATAATGTGATGAGCTGATTTCATGCAGAGGGAACATTGTCGTTAACCGCGTGGAAACGCTGAAAGCGTATACGTCCGCAGTTTCCCGGCTGATATGCCGATAACTCATTAACGCAAAGCGGCGGATCATCTGCTGTTCAATCTCGTCAGATAGCGTGAACAGCTCAACGCTACCGGAGGAAACTTTGATGGTTTTTTGCCGGTTATTCTTGCGGTTAGCCTCAATATCCTGAGCCAGATTATCTTTCAGCCGCGCTATATTTATAATCACCCTGCGATGCGATGCGATGCGATGCGATGCGATGCGATGCGATGCGAACCGCAGCCGATAAGCCCGTTATTATCCCGGCATTTCACCCGGAAGGTAAGAGTGCGGCCATCGGCAACCGTAAGCTCAGCAAATGCCGGTACCGTCCGATCAGCAAGGGGTGTCGCAGTGTGCGTGATGTCCACTGCGGTAACATTGCGAGGCTTCTCTTCCTGCCGATCACTGTTGATGCGAAAAAATGTAAATTACGCTTTTTTCAATGCTTTTCCGGTACTCAGCTGACAATCTTTTTTTCAGGGGCAGATGTTTTATGCTGTCCGGTGCCAGAAACAGTACCTCCAGCACAGCCGGTGTGTTTTCAGACTGCCGGGTAGCATGCAGCCGACCTTATCAATGCCGTGAGGCCTCAGCAGGCTGGTGTCGGAAAAATACTGTGCAACAGATTATTTACATCGGTTCCTGCATATTCTCACAGGGGAATTCTGCCCCGCGAAGGCCGGCTGGTCCCTTAAATGTCCGCAACCATTATTTATCATCAGGACTCATTCAGGTGACACATCAATGATTGAGTGAATACAGCAGTTAATACTGCTTTACGGAATTTATGCGTACTGATGAGCAACTTTTTGCCTAATTAACAATGGGAAAACTTATATCGCTTTAGTGCCACGTTATCTAAATAAGCGAAATGTTATACATTTGATAAATCTTAAACAGAATGACACCAGAGTTAATTTAAGCATTTTGATAAATGCGAAAACTGTCCTGGTCCGTTCCCTTCAATCAGGAAAAAGTGATAAAATTGACCTCAATCAATAATCAATCGAGTCCATAACTATGATCCCTGAAAAGCGAGTTATCAGCAGACGTATTCAGTCAGGCGGTTGTGCTATTCACTGTCAGGATTGCAGTATCAGCCAGCTATGTATTCCTTTTACGCTAAACGAGCACGAACTCGATCAGCTGGACAATATCATCGAACGCAAAAAGCCCATTCAGAAAGGTCAGACGCTCTTCAAAGCTGGCGATGAACTGAAGTCACTGTATGCCATTCGCTCCGGGACCATTAAAAGTTACACCATTACAGAACAGGGTGATGAACAGATTACGGGCTTCCACCTGGCAGGCGATCTGGTGGGCTTTGATGCAATAAGTGCTGGTGTTCACCCCAGCTTCGCCCATGCACTGGAAACCGCAATGGTTTGTGAAATCCCTTTTGAAACGCTTGACGATCTTTCTGGCAAAATGCCCAGCCTGCGCCAGCAAATGATGCGATTGATGAGTGGTGAAATCAAAGGCGATCAGGAGATGATTTTGCTGCTTTCCAAGAAAAATGCGGAAGAGCGCCTGGCTGCGTTTATCTATGGCCTGTCCCGCCGCTTTGGCGAGCGAGGTTTCTCCCAGCGAGAATTTCGTCTGACCATGACCCGTGGTGATATTGGTAACTATCTTGGTCTGACGGTGGAAACCATCAGCCGTCTGCTTGGCCGTTTTCAGAAAAGCGGAATGCTGGCGGTAAAGGGGAAATATATAACTATTGAAGATCACGCCGTATTGTCAGAGCTTGCTGGTCAGAGTCGTGCCATTGCCTGACAGAGATATTGTCAGCAATAACGGCCTGTGCTGTTTCTGAACAATTTATCGTTCAGAAACAACGCTGATTTTAATTGCTGTATGCAACATAGTAATTTACACCAGATCGGTTTACCTAACAGATCTGGTGTTTTCTTATATTTTAACCCGGCTTATTTTTAATATCCTTTCTGCAATTAAGCCGGGTTCCTGATGTCTCACAGATAAAAAGCCTGATATTAAAACAGTGACCAGTTTATCCAGTGGATAACATCCCTGCACAACGCAACGACCTGCCTGTCCTCGCTACCTGTTTCCGGTATCCCTCTGTATTCCTGTCGAAAATTAAATAGCACGGTAACTATTAATATGTGAAGTGCCAGTAATTTTCTCTTCTGCCGGACAGATGATTGCGCTATCTTAAAATAACCTGCTTAGGAGAAACCGTTATGACCAGATATCAGAATATTCTTGTGGTTGTCGATCCACAACAGGACGACCAGCCAGCGCTTCGCCGGGCCGTCTATCTGAATCAACGTCTTGGTGGAAGCATTACTGCTTTTCTGCCTATTTATGACTTTTCCTATGAAATGACCACCCTGCTCTCACCGGATGAGCGTACTACCATGCGTAAAGGTGTGGTCAGCCAACGCACTGAGTGGATCCGTGACCAGGCACAGGCTTATCTTGACGCAGGAATAGTTATAGCGATCAAGGTTATCTGGCATAATCGTCCCTATGAGGCAATTATTCAGGAAGTGCTCAATGGTCATTATGATCTGGTACTGAAAATGGCCCATCAGCACGACCGGTTGCAGGCAGTGGTATTTACTCCAACGGACTGGCACCTGCTGCGCAAATGTCCTTGTCCTGTATGGATGGTAAAAGATCAACCGTGGCCGGAAGATGGCAAAGCCGTCGTTGCCGTTAACCTGGCCAGCGAAGAACCCCACCACGATCCGCTTAATACAAAACTGGTACAGGAAACGCTTGAACTGGCGCAGTTGGTCAATCATACCGAAGTGCATCTGGTCGGTGCTTATCCTGTTACTCCTATTAATATCGCCATTGAACTGCCGGATTTTGATCCCTGTGTCTACAACGACGCTATACGCGGTCAGCATTTGCTGGCGATGAAAGCGCTACGGCAACAGTTCAGTATTGATGAAAAATTTACCCATGTAGAGAAAGGACTGCCTGAAGAAGTCATCCCGGATCTTGCCGCAGAACTGGATGCTGGCGTCGTGGTGTTGGGAACGATTGGCCGCACCGGACTGTCAGCCGCCTTCCTGGGAAATACGGCTGAACAGGTTATTGATCATCTCCGCTGTGATTTGCTGGCGATTAAACCCGATGGTTTTACTTCCCCGGTGGAGCCTGAGGGTGAAGATGATTAAGTTTGCTGGAAGCGGTGAGAGGAAAGAAAGATACCGTTTCCGATTTGAATTAAAGCCCCGGCCTTATGCCGGGACTTTACCCTGACGTCATTGAAGATGAGTGTTACAACGCTTTCAGAATGGCATCCACCGTTGCTTTAGCATCCCCAAACAGCATTTGGGTATTCTCCCTGAAGAATAATGGATTCTGCACGCCAGCGTAACCGGTATTCATTGAGCGCTTGAATACCACGACGTTCTGCGCTTTCCACACTTCCAACACCGGCATACCGGCGATCGGGCTTTTCGGATCATCCTGTGCAGCAGGGTTAACGGTGTCATTGGCACCGATAACCAGCACGGTATCCGTTTCGGAGAAATCGTCATTAATTTCGTCCATTTCCAACACGATATCGTATGGTACACGTGCTTCTGCCAGCAACACGTTCATATGCCCGGGCAGGCGGCCTGCCACCGGATGGATACCAAAACGGACTTTTACACCCCGCGCCCGAAGCTTTTCAGTGATCTCAGCGACCGGATACTGAGCCTGTGCCACTGCCATGCCATAGCCAGGAGTGATTATCACCGTATCGGAGTTTTTAAGCAGCTCCGCCGTCCCCTGAGCATCAATTTCACGGTGTTCACCCACTTCTTCGCTTTCGCCCGTTGAAGTACTGTCAGTACCGAAACCACCGGCAATCACGCTGATAAAAGAACGGTTCATCGCCTTACACATAATATAAGAAAGGATCGCGCCGCTTGAGCCGACCAGCGCCCCGGTCACAATCAGCAGGTCGTTGCTCAGCATAAAACCGGCTGCTGCTGCTGCCCATCCTGAATAGGAGTTCAGCATTGATACCACCACCGGCATATCGGCACCGCCAATCGACGCAACCAGATGCCAGCCAAAGGCCAGCGCGATAAGCGTCATTACAAACAGCGCAAAAATTTCCATGCCGTGACTGTCGGTGCGAACAAAAATAATCAACAGGCAGAGCGAAACGACGATTGCTATCAGGTTCAGTTTGTGGCGGTGAGGAAGCATCAGAGGCCGGGAAGAAACCTTACCACACAGTTTTCCAAATGCCACCAAAGAACCGGTGAAGGTCACCGCCCCGATAAAGATACCGATAAAGACTTCCGTGAGATGGATATTTTCCAGCACGACTTCCGTGGCAGGTGCGTGATCCAGATAGCTGTTAAAACCCACCAGAACCGCAGCGAGGCCCACAAAGCTGTGCAGTACCGCAACCAGCTCCGGCATTTCGGTCATTTCAACTTTCTTCGCCAGCCTGATACCAACCGCGCCACCGATGACCATTGCCAGCAATACCCAGCTGATATTACCGCTGTCGGGACCGAAGATGGTGGCCAGCAAAGCGATTGCCATTCCACTGATGCCAAACAAATTGCCCTGTTTGGCCGTTTCATGCTTCGACAGCCCTGCCAGGCTGCAAATAAAAAGAATTGCGGCAACAATGTATGCTGCTGTCACTAATCCGCCAGACATTGATTACCTCTCAGTTTTTACGAAACATTTTCAGCATGCGCTGCGTGACGGTGAAGCCACCAAATATATTGATGCTGGCAATCAGCACGGCGATAAAGGACAGAAAACTGACCCAGCCGCCGTCACCTATCTGCAATACGGCACCGACAATAATAATGCCGGAAATAGCATTGGTTACCGACATCAGCGGCGTGTGCAGAGCGTGACTGACGTTCCACACCACGTAATACCCCACCACGCAGGAAAGGGCAAAAACGGTAAAGTGCGACAGAAATGCAGGTGGTGCTACGCTGGCAAACCATGCAAACAGCAAGACCGCCAGCGCGACAGGCATAAACTTGCGCAGTGATGAAGCTGGTTTCTCTTCCTGCTTTTCAGGCTGTGTTGCCACAGCCGCTGCGGCTTTTGGCGCGGCAGAAACCTGTATGGGCGGTGCAGGCCAGGTCACTTCGCCATCGCGAATAACGGTCACACCCCGGATAACCACATCATCAAAATCTACCAGGATTTCGCCGTTTTTTTCTTTACACAACAGTTTAAGCAGGTTGACCAGGTTAGTACCGTAAAGCTGCGAAGACTGCGTTGGTAAACGACTTGGTAAGTCGGTATAGCCGACAATTTTTACACCGTTTTCAGTGGTGATCACCTTGTCCGCTACGGTCAGTTCACAGTTGCCTCCGGTCTGTGCGGCCAGATCGACAATCACGCTACCCGGCTTCATGCTGGCGACCATCGCGGCGGTAATTAACTGAGGAGCCGGACGACCGGGAATCAACGCGGTGGTAACAATGATGTCCACTTCTTTTGCCTGTGCAGCAAACAGTGCCATTTCCGCCTTGATAAAGGCCTCAGACATCACTTTGGCATAGCCATCGCCACTGCCCGCGCCCTCCTCGAAATCAAGTTCAAGGAATTCGGCACCCATGCTTTGAACCTGCTCTTTCACCTCAGGGCGAGTATCAAAAGCACGAACAACGGCGCCAAGGCTTCCCGCCGCACCGATGGCTGCAAGACCGGCAACACCAGCACCGATGACCATCACCTTTGCCGGAGGGATCTTTCCCGCAGCGGTAATTTGCCCGGTAAAAAAACGGCCAAATTCGTGTGCTGCTTCGACAATTGCACGGTAACCAGCAATATTCGCCATTGAGCTGAGTGCATCCAGCGATTGCGCACGCGAAATGCGAGGAACCGCGTCCATCGACATCACAGTGACCTTTCGGGCTGCCAGTTTTTCAAGCAGAGAAGGATGCTGTGCAGGCCAGATAAAACCGATAAGCGTACTTCCCTCACGGGTAAGCGCTATCTCGGCATCTGTCGGAGCATTGACCTTCATCACGATATCGGATTGCCAGACGCTGAGGTTATCTGACAGTGTTGCGCCGGCAGCAAGATAGGCCGCATCATCAAAACTGGCCAGTTTGCCTGCCCCGCTTTCCACAGTGACCTTGAAGCCCAGCGCCAGTAGCTGCTCAACCGTTTTCGGCGTGGCAGCTACTCGTGCTTCATTGGGCAATCGCTCTTTGGTTATTCCAATTAGCATAATATTCCCTTCATCAGAAGTAAGATGACAGTTATCTTCGCTGCTCAGGCCGATGGCCCGGCAGTATTGTGACAAACTATTATAAATTACTGAAAATATGATGAGCGATCCAGTAATTGAGAGTATATTCCGCCGCTTTCTTTATCAAATGTGCTCTTTGAGGTAAGTTAATGATTTAAGTGCCTATATATAAACTATTTTTGCAGAAAATAAGCGATAAATTGCAGCATTATTATTCCTGGCGTGGAAAAAATATAATTATTTAACATGATTTTAACCAAAACAGGGGGAAAAACAGCTTTCTCATGTAGCAAAAATGTAAAAATGTCAATTTTAACATTTACGTAATAAACAAATACGGTCATTTTAACTGTCCGTCTGTCTGCGCCAAAAATGCCTGAGACAGGACACATTATTACATGTAATAATCGGCAGCTAATCTGTTACACATCAATAGCCCAGAACGTTTCGTACTCGTTTTTGCGTAAGGCAAAGGATTATTTTATGAAGCTGAAAAAAACCATTCTGGCATCAGCCCTGTTGTCACTCACATCATTATCCGCACATGCGGCACAGGAACTGACCCCGGAAAAAGCATCAGCACTTAAACCATTTGATCGCATTGCTGTTTCAGGTCGCTTTAATGCGATCGGTGATGCCGCTGCTGCTGTCTCAAAACGTGCTGATGAGCTGGGTGCTGCCGCCTACTATATTCAGGGGATCAGCGACACCAATGGCAACGGTGGAAACTGGCGGGTGGTAGCCGATCTTTATCACGCCGATGCGCCAGTGGCAGCGAAGGATCAGGACCGCGTTATCAATGGTGTACGCGAACTGACCAAAAGCGAAGCGTTCAGCCTGGAGCCCTATGATACTGTCAGCCTGACGGGGTTTTATCGCAGCCAGCCAGATGTGAATGATGCCGTTTCCAAACAGGCAAAATCTAAGGGTGCGGCCTCTTTTTATATTGTCCGCCAGGTCGATGCTAACAGCGGCGGCAACCAGTATATTACCGCTTATATCTATAAAGCGGACGCGCCTGCACGTAGAGTTCAGTCACCCGATTTGATCCCGGCAGATTCTCAGGCAGGCAAAGCGGCGCTGTCCACCGGTGGAGCCGCAGCCAAAACGGTTCAGATCCCAGGCGTTGCTTCATCTGAATCACCCAGCACCAAAGTAGGCCGTTTCTTTGAAACCCAAAATTCAGGCGTTGAACGCTACACTGTCAAAGCGCCGGATGGCAAAAGCGTACAGGAAGTCAATGCCGTTACCGCCGCGCAGATGCAACCCTTTGACAGCGTGACCTTCACCGGGCACTTTGGTACGCCAACAGAGGTATCTGAAGCCGTTGGCCGTGCTGCCATCGCCAAAGGCGCGAAGTACTACCACATCACCCGTCAGTGGTCTAATCAAAGCGGCGGTAACGTGACAATTTCCGCAGACCTCTTCAAATAATTATCAACCGGAGGCGATCGTCTGACCGCATCCGGCGTTGATAAATGCATTGACCTGAACCCCGTAGATAAATATACCCCGATGTCAGTAACGCTTTTATCAGTCAGGTCAGCGCTTTAAAAAGAAACCTTTGCCGGGTCAGCCAGGCGGATGCTGGTTTTCCCGCAATAAGTGCTACCGCTCTGAGGCCTGCGTAAACAGCCATTTATAAGGTTCGCCGGAGAAGTGATCAGTTTGTTGGATTGGATCAGTGAGGGGCGTACATGGCTACTGTCAGAATGTCATCATACTGACTGAGCTTAAGCGGATGTCCATATTCCTTGCGAATGACATCAAGTTGAAGGTCAGACAGCGCATAAGGTAACAGAATATCGAACCGGGTAATATGGTGTTGTTCAGCCAGGGTTATCAATCGCGCGATGTTTATTTCATCACTGACCTGGGTGGAGATGATCTGAAGCGCCAGTACTTTAAGTCTTTCCGACGTCGCGCCCGGCAGGTCTGGTGAGTTCCTGGTTACCATGCCGAAGATAGGCATTACACCATAAATTGCATCAACAAAGCTCCAGCGCTTTTTGCAGGAAGCAGAGAGAAAATCGGTATAATTCAGGCAGATATTTTCATTATTTACCGTTGAAGCCGGCTCTTTATCAGACACCTTCATCCTCTCCCACCTCGTTAGATATTGCCAGGCTAACCAGAATCAACCCACTGACTATAATGGCATATTTTACGTGTCTTATACTATATATCGAGAATTATTTAGCGCTGAATCATAGTAGTCTGTGTTAACAAATAGTAGTCTATCCTCTTCTCCGCAGATAAACAGCGCTATGAACAAAATTGTATTTGTTGAAGACGATCAGGATGTCGGTGAACTGATTGCGGCCTATCTGAGCCGTCATGATATCGACGTTATCGTAGAAAGCAGGGGTGACCGTGCCGAGGCAACCATAGCCGCAACCTGCCCGGACCTTGTGATCCTGGATATCATGTTGCCGGGAAAAGACGGAATGACCCTGTGCCGGGATCTGCGTGCCAGTAATGTCTGGTCCGGTCCGATTGTTTTGCTCACCTCTCTCGACAGTGATATGAACCATATTCTCTCGCTTGAAATGGGTGCCAATGACTACATCCTGAAAACCACGCCGCCGGCAGTTCTGCTGGCCCGCCTTCGTCTTCATTTGCGTCAGGCCGGCACACAAAATCAGAGTGAGGAAATCTCTCCGGCTATTTCTGGTCAGAAAACGCTGACCTTCGGCACCCTTACCGTGGACCCGGTCAATCGCCAGGTCATGCTCGGCCAGGAAATTATCGCCCTCTCCACTGCGGACTTTGATTTGCTGTGGGAACTTGCGACCCACGCTGGTTCGATTCTTAATCGCGATGCATTGCTGAAAACGCTGCGCGGTGTCAGCTATGACGGTATGGATCGCAGTATTGATGTGGCCGTCTCCCGATTACGTAAAAAACTGCTCGATAACGCAACCGAACCCTACCGCATTAAAACCATCCGAAATAAAGGCTATTTGTTCGCCCCACATGCGTGGGATGAGAAATGAAGAAATTATTTATTCAGTTTTACCTGATGTTGTTTGTCTGTTTTGTGGTAATGGCGATGCTGGTCGGGCTGGTCTATAAGTTCACCGCTGAACGAGCCGGACGCCAGTCGATGGATGACCTGATGAAAAGTTCGCTCTATCTGATGCGAAGCGAACTGCGAGAGATCCCGCCACGTGACTGGAATAAAACCATTGATAACCTTGAGCTGAATCTGTCTTTTAAACTCCACATAGAACCGATGAGCAAGTACCAGCTCGATCCGACCACGTTGCGTCGTCTGCGTGCCGGGGAAATCGTCGCGCTGGATGATGAATATACTTTTCTGCAACATATTCCCCGCAGCCATTACGTGCTGGCAGTGGGTCCCATTCCCTACCTGTTCTTTCTGCATGAGATGCGTATTTTTGATATTGCGTTGCTGGCGGTTATCGGTGTCTCACTGGCGCTGCCGGTGTTTATCTGGATGCGTCCGCACTGGAAAGACATGCTGCGGCTTGAGTCTGCTGCACAGCGGCTTGGCCAGGGACACCTTGATGAACGAATTCACTTCGACAATGCGTCAAGTCTGCTTCGTTTGGGCGTGGCTTTTAACCAGATGGCCGACAACATTAATACCCTGGTTGTCAGTAAAAAGCAGTTGATTGACGGCATCGCTCACGAACTGCGAACCCCGCTGGTACGACTGCGCTACCGCCTTGAGATGAGCGATAATCTTAGCGACGCTGAAGCTGTCGCCCTCAACCGCGATATTGGACAACTGGAATCCCTGATTGAGGAACTGTTGACTTATGCCCGCCTCGATCGGCCAAAAGTGGAACTGAACTTACAGTCGCTTGACCTCGCCGGATGGCTGGTTGAACGGCTGGACGATATCCGCTCTGTTTACACTGAATTTGAGATTGAGCTGGACACCCCACAACGCCACAACATCGGCGTAGCCGACCCCCGGCTAATGGAGCGTGTGCTTGATAACCTTGTGAACAATGCTTTGCGCTATGCCGGCCAACGGCTTCGCGTTGGTTTATGGTTTGACGGCAACCTCGCCTGTCTTCAGGTTGAGGACGACGGCCCCGGGATCCCCCTTGCAGAACGTGAGCGGGTATTTGAGCCATTCGTGCGTCTTGATCCCAGCCGTGACCGTGCCACCGGCGGCTGTGGGCTTGGCTTGGCGATTGTGCACTCCGTTGCTCAGGCATTTGGCGGTCAGGTGCTGATTGATACCAGTCCGCTGGGGGGAGCCAGCGTTCGCTTTTGCTGGCCAGTTAATTTACCCTTAAATCCGCCACGCGTGGTCTGAATACTCTCTGTTAATGTTAAGGATTACCATGTCATCTGCTTACACGAATCTGACCCAGGTTTTCACCCGACTTTCCAGATTTGATCATCTTGCGGCCATTACTGGCTGGGACATGATGACAATGATGCCCCCGGGAGGCAGCCAGGCACGTGGTGCCGCACTGGCTGAACTGAGCGTGTTAAAACACGAAATCCTTACCGGAAAAGATGTTGCACAATGGCTGAAAGAAGCAGAACAGCAAACGCTAAACGATGTTGAGCGTGCCAATCTGTCAGAAATGCAGCGAAGCTGGAAACAGGCGTCACTGTTACCTGCCTCGCTGGTGGAAGCCAGATCTGTCGCTGGCTCGCGTTGTGAACATGCCTGGCGGCAACAGCGCCCGGCCAATGACTGGCAGGGATTTTCTGCCAATCTGAAAGAAGTGGTCAGACTGAGCCGTCAGGAAGCAGAGATTCGATCGCAGGCACAGGGTTGCTCCCGTTACGATGCCTTGCTGGATCTTTATGAACCTGGGATGACCAGTGCCCGTCTGGATCAGATTTTTGGCGAGATTAAACAGTGGCTGCCTTCTCTGCTGGAGCGCATTGTTGACCGGCAGGCGAAAGAAAAGGTTGAGGTTGCCGCTGGGCCTTTTGCACTGGACTCACAGAAACAACTTGGCCTGGCAGTAATGAAGCTGCTGGATTTTGATTTTAACGCGGGCCGTCTGGATGTCAGCGCTCATCCATTCTGTGGTGGCGTGCCGGAAGATGTCCGTATCACCACCCGTTACAATGAGAATGAGTTTATCAGCGCTATGATGGGGGTGATCCACGAAACAGGTCACGCACGCTATGAACAGAATTTGCCGAAGCAGTGGGCGGGACAGCCTGTCGGTCTGGCCCGCTCGACCGCAGTCCATGAATCCCAGAGCCTGTTCTTTGAAAAACAGCTGGGGCGCAATACGGATTTTCTGACGCTGATGCTGCCTCACGTCAGGCAGTTATTTGGCGATCAACCTGCGCTGGAACAACACAATTTTATCGCCCTCAATCAACGGGTGAAACCCGGACTTATCCGCGTTGATGCAGATGAAGTCAGTTACCCCGCCCATGTCATTCTTCGCTATGAGATTGAAAAGGAACTGATTAGCGGTGAGATTGAGGTTGATGATATTCCCGGGTTGTGGCAGCAAAAAATGCAATCATTACTGGGCATTGATACCAGTGATAACTATCGTGATGGCTGTATGCAGGATATCCACTGGACAGATGGCTCGTTCGGGTACTTCCCCACCTATACGCTGGGCGCAATGTATGCGGCCCAGCTTTTTCATGCGGTGAATAAAGCACTGCCCGATGTCGGACAGATGTTGCGTCAGGGTAATTTGCAGCCCATATTTAACTGGCTTAAACAGAATATCTGGCAGCATGGCAGCCGTTTCAGTACCCGGCAGCTGATTGAAAATGCGACGGGAGAAGACCTTAACCCATTGTATTTCAAAAAACATTTAGAAAATCGCTATCTGAACGGTCGCTAATCCCTCAATGTTAACGTCCTGAGCATCAAGATAATGTTCAGGACGACATTTCCTGTTCCTCCCACTCCATCGCTGCGTTGTACAATCCGTTACACGCCGATACCAATCACTCACGGACACCGTTGCGGCCATCACATATAGTTACTTCACCGGCCCCGCAGTGGGCTGACATATGAAATAAACGTTGAGGGTTTTGCAATGAAAAAATTATTTGCTCTGGTTGTAGCCACTGCTATGGGTCTGTCTTCAGTTGCTTTCGCTGCTGAAACCACTTCTGCTCCAGCTGCTTCTGCGGCACCGGCTGCTTCTGCAACAACGGCTGCACCTGCTGCTGCTTCAACAACTGCAGCACCAGCTAAAGCGGCACCAGCTAAAAAGCATCACAAAAAAGTTGCTAAAAAAGCGGCTGCTCAGAAAGCACAGGCTGCTAAAAAGCACCACAAGAAAGTAGCGCAGAAAGCACAGGCTGCTAAAAAAGTTCACCATAAGAAAGTAGCTAAGAAAGCCGCTGCACCTAAAGCGTAATTAATGAAGTGGAAGGACTCTTCCATTCATACTGACAACGTAAACACCCGGTTATGCCGGGTGTTTCTTTCTGGAGTATCGGATGATGGTGCGTCGCTATTTATTCGAAATTATCCTGGGATTAATGATCGTTTGCGGTATTGTCGCTGCCAGCTTTTATCTTTAATCTGATGGATTATTAACATTCCAAATCAAGCTCCCTTTTTCCTGCTAAGCTACTATAGTTACTGCCACCGCTGGTTGCGGAATTTCTGATATTTCTCCATGCAGAGTGAGACATGCGCCTGACTGCTTTTTTTCTAATCGGCTGTATAGCCCTTCCGTTTCAACTCCATGCTGATGATAATGAAGGCCCCGACCCGGCTGAAGTCAAGACCCTTTTCTTTGGTAAGGACGATCGCAAGCCGATCACCGCGACCACTACGCAACCCTGGGAAGCTATTGGTCAACTCGAAACGACCAGCGGTAATCTCTGTACCGCCACGCTGATCTCACCGCATCTGGCGCTCACCGCCGGCCACTGTCTGTTTGCCCCGCCGGGTAAACTCGACAAAGCGGTGGCTTTGCGTTTTATTTCCAACGGACAGGGGGGATGGCGCTATGAGATCCATGATATTGAAAGCCGTGTCGATCCTGAGCTGGGTAAAAAACTTAAAGCGGATGGTGATGGTTGGATCGTACCGGCCTCTGCCGCTCCCTATGATTACGGGCTGATTATTTTGCGCAACCCGCCCTCAGGTATTGTTCCTCTGCCACTCTTCACCGGCGACCGCAACGCCCTGACCGTTGCCCTGAAAAATGCGGCAAGTAAAGTGACTCAGGCGGGCTATCCCCTTGACCATCTTGATACACTCTATTCGCACAGTGACTGTACCGTCACCGGCTGGGCACAGAAAGGCGTTCTTTCACACCAATGTGATACCCTGCCCGGCGACAGCGGCTCTCCCCTGTTGATGAAAGTGGATAATGCCTGGCAATTGATTGCAGTACAAAGCTCGGCACCTGCGGCAAAAGACCGTTATCTGGCTGATAACCGAGCGATTGCTGTTACCGCTTTTCGCGATAATCTGGAAGCCCTGTCGTCGGAAAGCAGGTAACAGCCTGGCTGAAATTCGGCAATAAAAGCCAGCGCGCGACCGATAAATATTGGGGCCGAAACACCAGGATGTACTGAATACGCTCGTTGAGACGGCTATTTTTATCTTCATAAAAAACTTCACTGGGTCGTAAATACAAACATGCCCGAATTACTGGGGATAAAGCCGTAGGCAGTGGGCAGAAGGCGGTGTATCAGACGGGCAAGCGCTGATGGCGTTAGTAGCGTTAGGATACCTTCGCGGGAGTCTGGGACGATAAGTACCCGCAAATCAGCAAAAGCTGGCGTGTGCACCGGGAAAACCTCAATACATTCTTCGGTTATCCGCCCGATATCCGCAAAGCCATCCACACCACAAATGCTCTCGATTCGCTAAACAGTGTGATCCGCGCCGCTATTAATTAAAGCAAGGTGTTCCCGTAGGACGACCCGGTTTGTAAGGTTATAAATATCATTTCGGCAGGTGATAATCTTGCAAAAAACACTTTTCGTCCTTTTTTGAGGAGATAAACGAGATGCAGGCAGGCACTTTTATAAATAGCTAGTGTGCAGTCTTTCATAATAATGTGATTGCGGCGTCCTGAATGGCTGTATCTGACGTTGACCTACAGCAGCTTCTGCCTGGCCGCGCATCAAAGGCCCTGTACCAGGTGCCGGGCAACGGTGATGGAATAATCCCTTTTCCTGCTCAAAAGTGGAGCACTATTCCTTCTGAGTACGGACGTGTGCTGGAAATGTTATCCACAGCATAGAATATACAGGCAATTAGTTTATTGCTTTTATTAAAATGTTTAATAAGCAGTCTGTAATTGATATCATCTTTTTTTATAAATATTAACCTGCCTTCATTGATAAAATAATTATTTTTTCATTCCAGGCTCATTAATTCCCCCCGTTTGCTGTAGAACGTACGACCCGGGCCGAAATAAAGAGACCGGGTTCGATATCGCGTTTATCTGCATATCTCGCTCTGTCAGTACACCCCTGCCTTTGTCTGGCCGGGGTGCCTGGTTAATCTACAGATCGCCTTCAGAAATCTGCTTTCAGCACCACACGATAACTGGCTTTACCTGCCCGGACGTGTTTCAGTGCATCATTGATTTCAGACATAGGAAAATATTCCACCTGCGGTGCAATATCCGCGCGGGATGCGAGTTTCAACAGGTTACGCAACTGACCCGGTGAACCGGTAGAAGAACCTGTTATCGCCTTGTCACCCATAATCAGGTCAAATGCAGATACCTGGAATGGCTTCATTACTGCGCCGACGGTGTGAAATTTACCGGCCGGTGCCAACGCATCAAAATAAGGTTTCCAGTCCAGATCCACCGCTACGGTGCTGAGGATTAGATCAAAGCGCCCTGCCTGTTTTTTCAGTGCTTTTGCATCGCGGCTGTTTACAACCTCATCGGCTCCCATCTCAAGAATGGACTGCTTTTTGTCTGGTGTGGAACTGAAAGCAACGACTTCTGCCCCCATCGCGTGCAGAATTTTAATCGCAATGTGGCCAAGTCCACCAATACCGATTACCCCGACGCGACTGGTTGCAGTGATGTTACTCATCAGCAGGGGTTTGAAGACGGTAATACCACCACACAGCAGCGGTCCCGCAGTGGCAGCATCCAGTTTTTCCGGCAGAGGTATCACCCACTGCCAGTCGGCACGTAATTTTTCAGCAAAGCCACCACCATTAAGGATGGTTGGAATACTGCCGTTTTTGCAGTTAACCTGTTCACCATTGATGCAAGGATCACAATGCTGACAACTTTTTGCCATCCAGC
The DNA here is from genome assembly GCF_003846135.1 of Erwinia psidii. Lineage (GTDB taxonomy): Bacteria > Pseudomonadota > Gammaproteobacteria > Enterobacterales > Enterobacteriaceae > Erwinia > Erwinia psidii. The sequence goes on along the minus strand of NZ_RHHM01000005.1, from coordinate 184,692 downwards.
CAATGCCAACGCGTTGTCCAACCGATAATCCCTTGTTTTTTGCTGCGGCACCTAAGGCAGCAACACGGCCAATTACCTCGTGTCCGGCAATGACAGGATATCGGGAGATCCCCCACTCATTGTCAATCATTGATAAGTCTGAATGGCAGACGCCGCAATACTCGACTTCGACCTCAACCTCTTCTGCGGCCAGCTCTGCTGCGTCATATTCATACAGTTCAAGCGTCTGGCCGGGTTGCATCGCAGCGTAGCTTTTAATTTTCATCCTTTACCTCAGTGTTGGTTAGCAGTCACAGAGAGTGTAGCAAACACCCTCTGTGATGATTTAACCTGCCGAGGCATCAGTCTGATGATGGTGAAAAGCTGTCAGTCTGCCAGATGCTCGGTAACATGGCCGATAGCTTCCACTACCTGTACGGAGTTATTCTGTATATCCATAATGACGTTGCCTGCATCGCGCACCAGCGAAACCCCCTGATCGGCGCGGGCAAGATTGGCGGAAATATTTTTCTGCGCCTGGGCGGCCAGCTGCTGGTTATGCTTCACAACTTCTGAGATTTCCTGGCTGGCGGTGTTGATATTGGCTGCCAGGCTCCGCACTTCATTGGCCACCACGGCGAAACTTCGGCCATGAGTACCGGCGCGGGCCGCCTCCACGGCAGCATTCAGTGCCAGCAAATTGGTCTGGTTGGCAATTCTTTTTATGGTTTCCACAATGTTTCCGATCTGGGCAGACTGCGAACTCAGATCGTTAATACCGCCAGAAACGTTACGCAGCTCGGCGGCGATTTCATTCATTTTCGCCACGCTGTTTTCGATCACGTCAACGCCAATACGGGTATTCTGGCTGGTTTCGAGGGCTGCACTGTACGCGTGCTCGGCAGCCTCCCGTTCCTTCTGATTCTTAATCACCTGACCCGTCACATCAGTGGCAAATTTTACCACTTCATACAGATGACCGTCCTCATCAAACACCGGATTATAAGTTGCCCTGAGCCAGACAGTACGCCCACTGCTGTCAATGCGCTCGAACTGGCCTGATACAAAGTCACCGTGCCGCAGTTTTTGCCAGAAGTGGATATACTCGGCACTGTTGTGCATTTGAGGTGGACAAAACATCTGGTGATGTTGCCCCACTACCTGCTCAATCCGGTAGCCAGTGGTTTTCAGGAAGTTATCATTGGCACGTAACACCTGGCCATTAGGATTAAACACAATCACCGCCATGGAGCGCTCAATGGCGGTAGTCATCGCCTTCTTCTCCTGCGCATCAAGGGTTCGGGCTGTGATATCAGAAGCCAGCTTGACAATTTTAATCACCTTGCCCCGGTTGTTGCGTATCGGGACATAGTTGGCTTCAAACCAGATTTTCTCACCGCTTTTGGTCAGTCGTGAAAACTGATTACCAAAGCTCTCACCGTTAGCGAGCCTCTGCCAGAATCGTGCATACTCAGGCGAAACAGTCAGCTCTTTCGGGCAAAATATACGGTGGTGCTGCCCGACAATTTCATGCAGTTTATAACCCATTTTATGCAGGAACATTTCATTGGCATTGAGGATTTTACCCTCAGGGGTAAATTCGATAATCGCGACAGCCCCATTGATCGAGTTCTGTGTGGTGCGACAGAGTGTTTCAGACTTGAACAATTTACTCAGGAAACCTAACCGCTTTGAAATACGCATATCGTAACCTTTATGTCATGTTTTTATGCTGGCACATACGGGTTATCGGCAGGTGTTGAGAAAAAATTATGCTGTTTTTGGTGGCACAGGCCACCTTATCCGTTCAGCACAATGCGGTGCACGGTCAGGCCGCGAAAAAATCACCACTATTTCAGTTAGCGGAGGCTTTCAGACAGCCCGATGTTGACGGATTTTTTAGTTAAGGCCGCGATGCTGGCGCACGGTTGTTCACCAGTCTCACTGCTCTGTTGGCAGTATTAATGACTTTCAGTAATCCCATTGCGAAAGTAATCGCCTGTTTACCCTCTTAATTGTTCATTTGATTTAAGTCCGGTGGCCTAAAGTAAAGAAACATTTGCAGTAAGTATTTTTACCCTCATATCTGACAATAAGGTCATTTTGCGTGGCTAAACTATTTTTACGCAGCGGAAGTCTGGATGCGGTTTTGCCCCTTGGCGAAAACGGGCAGCCTGTTTACCTCTCAGCGCTGCAATTGCGTGAAACGTTGCGTCTGAGAAAACAGCAACAGATAGCTGACTGCCTTGCCATTCCCCAACCTAACGATGCCGGAAACCGCCTGGACTGGTATGCGCCCATTCAGGGTAAAGTGACCTCCTGGGCCGCTGCCAGTGACAGCGTTCGCAGCCAGGCTCTGAATCAACTTGCCGCCTGCCAGCAAATCGTGGCGGAGATGTGCCAGCGGGCGCAACAGTCTGAGAAAAGCAACCACAAATTGTTTGCTGCGTTGCTGGCAAAGAGTTTGCAATTTCCTGACCAGAACTTTGTCTATTTGGTTGGCGGCAGGCCAGTATTGACCTTCTGGGGCTTCGTCAGTCTGGATAAAAAATCTCAAAAGGACGCGCTGGATTGCCTGCGCATGGTGGAAGATGAACAGCCACCGTTGAACCTGTCTAAAATGGCCGCCGTACCGGCGCCTGCTGCCGCACCCGTGACAGAGATAACGCCTGAACCTGTAGTGGTGGAAAGCAAATCTGAGCCAGCGGTTATTGAAAGCAAACCGGACCCAGCGCCGACCACTGTTGTTGCACCCGTATCGCGTCCGCTACTGCGCTATGGCTGGATGCTACCGGCAGCAGCGTTGCTGGTCGCTTTCGGCGTGCAGATAAAGAGTTACCTTTCTGCTCCGGCGGAGGAGGCTTCAACGCCTGCAACACACACCGGCACATCGGCCGGGGTGCAAAACGGTAACAAGGCCGAAAACCGTCTCACCCAGGAATCTTCCGCAGCGCCGGTGGTTGTCGAAAAACCGGTCACACCGGCTGTATTCTGGAAAATGTCCTTGCCGGTTATGCCAGCAACGGTCACTGCTGTTCAGCCCCAGGACACGGTAAAAGCGGCTCCCGCCGCTGATGATGCAATCATCGCTGTCACTCCGCCAGGCAAAGACGATCTGTCATTGCCTTCTGACGCAGTGAAACTTGGCTCCACCCGCTTTCTGAACGGAAACTGGCGGGTAGTGATTGGTGGGAAAAACCCGCTGACCGGAAAGCCACCGAGTCTGCGCTATCAGCTCAAGAATGGCAAAGGCATCGCAAAGATGACTCAGGGTGACGGAATTACCTGTAAAGTGGATGTTTATGCCGGGTTGATGAAGTCCGGTAATCTGGTGATCAACAGTCGTACCAAAGCCAGGTGCAGTGACGGATCGCGTTATCAGATGCCCGACCTGACCTGTAAGCAAGGGGCTACAGGTGTTGCCGAATGTAGCGGTCAATACGATGCCAATACGGTATTACCGATGACGATGAAGCGCGAGAGTAAATGATTATGCTGGCGACAATCGCTGATATTAAACCGAATATGACTCTGGTTCAGAACAGTGGCATTCAGTTTCTTGACTTTGCACTGACGCCTGAGCTGGGTGCCGATCTGCCGGGAAAATTTGTCCGGCAGACCGCTAACGGTCCGCTTCTGCGACTTAATTTCAACGCCCTGAGTGGCAAATATATGCTGCCCGTGGCGGCTGGCAGTGCGCCGGAAGTGGTTAAACCTGAATTCAGTTTCCCACTCGAACAATCGCTTACCCTGCTCAACAACGTCTGGCTACCGTTGCCCTTCTTTCGCTTTAATCCTCCACGAAGTTTTATCGGCGGCCCGGACAACTGGGCGCGAGTGCAGGTCATTGCGCTTGATAAGCCCGATCAAAACGGTTACACCCACCGCATCTGCATGGCCTTTGAAACCCGTGTCTTGGCGGATGGTGACGATGAATCACTGGGGCTGAATGCCAGTGATGCACAATCCGGCGTCAGCTTCGCACTGGCGCATCGTAGTGACGAACTGGGCGAGTTTCTTGACCACACATGGATCGATGGCTGGCTGCGTGAGGTGTTCAGCGAACGTGCTGCAGACATTGAACAGCGTCCGCAGGTCAATATCCGCACTGCGCTGCGTGAGTTTGAGTATCAGGCGCACTATCTGAATATTTTGCATTTGCTGGGCCATCAGTTATCGCTGCCAGAACTCAAAATCAGTGCTGCGACACCATCCTCTCCGGCAATCCCGGTAGATTTGATTCTGGATGTCGGGAACTCTCACACCTGTGGCATCATGGCGGAGGACCACGTTGATGATCATCATGGCCTCAGACATACCTATGAGCTGCATCTGCGCAATCTGAGCGCCCCGGAACAGGTGTATAACGAGCTGTTCGAAAGCCGCGTTGAGTTCGCTCAGGCCAGCTTTGGTAAACAAAATTTCTCAATGGAAAGCGGTCGTGAGGATGCCTTTATCTGGCCTTCCATCACCCGCGTGGGCCGCGAAGCCAGCCAGCTGGCGGTGCAACGCCTGGGAACGGAGGGTGCGACAGGTATTTCCAGCCCGCGCCGCTATCTGTGGGATGAAGACAGCTATACGCCAGGATGGCGCTTCAGCCATACGCCAGGTAACGCGATGGATGAACCTGTCGCTACCGCACTGCCACTGACCAATCTGCTCAACGATGAAGGACAGCCGCTGTACCATCAGCCGTTGGACGAACGCCTTCCGGTATTCTCCGCTCACTACAGCCGCAGCTCGGTTATGAGCCTTATGCTCTGTGAACTGCTGGCCCAGGCGATGATGCAGATGAACAGTCCGGCACAACGGCAAAAAATGCTGCACAGCAGCGCCCCCCGACAGTTACGCAATATTATTCTGACGCTGCCGTCCGCCATGCCAAAGCCGGAGCGGGAGATTTTCCGCCGCCGGATGCATGAGGCTATCGCGCTGGTATGGAAAGCGATGGGCTGGCATCCGGCGGATGATGATTTCACCAGCGATAAAGACAAGGCCAAAAGCCTTATGCCGGTGCCGGATGTACAGATGGAATGGGACGAAGCCACCTGTGGACAAATGGTCTATCTGTATAACGAAACGCAGGTGAACTTTGGCGGGCGTGCGGAAGCCTTTTTTAGCAGTATGGCCCGGCCTGACCGCCCGCGCGCCGCCGATGAGTCGCCGGGAAAAACCTTGCGTATTGCCTCAATTGATATCGGTGGTGGCACCACCGACCTGGCGATCACCCAGTATCGGTTGGATGACGGGATCGGTAATAATGTCAAAATCATGCCACGACTGCTTTTCCGTGAAGGTTTCAAGCTGGCGGGGGATGATATTCTGCTGGATGTCATTCAACAATATGTTCTGCCCGCGTTACAGGCCGCTTTTAAGCAGGCGGGCATGGACAATCCTGAAGGCGTAATGGCCAGGTTGTTCGGTCACGAAGGACGCCTTGACGGGCAGTCCACGCTGCGTCAGCAAGCCACCCTGCAACTGTTTATTCCTCTTGGCCAGGCTATTCTTGAAGCCTATGAACGCTTTGATCCGCTGGATCTTAACGCTGAAGTGGAGGCTCGTTTTGCGGAACTGCTGCCTCAGCGTCCAACGCAGAAGCTGCTTGATTATATCAACCGCGAAATTCAGCGTGAGCTACCGGGTGACGCGGAGTCATTTGATATCCTGAATGTCCCGTTGATTGCCAGCCTGAGCAAGCTGCACGCCGGGTTTCTCTCACCGCAAATGAATATTACTCACAGCCTGCGCTCAATGTCGGAGGTGGTGGCAGTGTACGATTGTGATGTGCTGCTGCTGACCGGACGACCTTCACGTTTCCCTGGCGTTCAGGCGCTTTTTCGCCATTTACAACCTCTGCCGGTCAGCCGCATTTTGTCACTGGACGGATATCACACGAATGACTGGTATCCGTTCAACAAGCAGGGGCGTATTGAGAATCCGAAATCCACCGCCGCGGTGGGTGCTATGTTGTGCCTGCTGTCGCTGGATTTGCGTCTGGCTAACTTCTGGTTTAAAGCTGGCGATTTTCAGCCTTACTCCACCATTCGTTACCTGGGAATGCTGGATGGCAATGGTTCCCTGAGTAGCGACAATGTCTGGTACAGCGATATTGATCTTGATGATGAACAGTTCAGCCTTAATTCAGGCCAGCGTTTTCAGGTTCGGGGGGCGTTAACGCTGGGGTTCCGCCAACTTGATAATGACCGCTGGCCTGCCTCACCGCTGTATACCTTGTCGATTGCTGACCCGCAACTGGCCAGGCGCGTGGCCGGTGATAAAGTGCTGAAAATCAGCCTGACCGTTGACAAAACCCGCGCCGCCGGCGCGGAACGATTTGAAATTGCAGAGGCAAGCCTTGATGATGGTACGCAGGTTCCGCTGGAACATCTGCGGCTGAAGCTGAACACCTTAGCCAGCAGCGGATCAGGACTCACCCATTACTGGATTGACAGTGGGAGCGTATACAAGAAATGAAAGCGTTGACGCCTAAGCAGTTATCAGGACAGTTTGGCAAAAAACTGGCTACGCTGGCAAAGAGTATCAGCGGGGCGACCGACTGGCTGGAGAGCGCCCGTGAAAACGCACCCCGCCTTGATATGGAAGCCGATCGTCTGCATATCAGGCTGATGCGCCAGCGTAATAAAGTTGGCTATCTGACCGAGGCAGCGGCTAAAGAGTGTGCAATTGGGTTCTTTGGCCTTTCACAGGCGGGAAAGTCTTACCTGATTTCAGCACTGGCCGCCAGCGAAAAAGGCCGCATGGAGATTGCCCTCGGTGGTACAACGCTTGATTATCGCCAGCTTAATCCTCAGCAACAGACCGGCACGATGGTGCTTCGTATCAGCGGGCAGCAGGCACGCATTGATAATGAATGGCCCGTGCGGCTCACCTTACTCAGCGAAGGCGAACTGGTGGCGATTATTGCGGATATGTATGCCAGGCGTGATGATACCCCCTCCTTTTTGCTGGATGAACAGCAGATTACTGAACGACTGAAAGCAACGGCGATGTATCGCCAGAACCAGCCAACCGGTGGTATCAGCGACAATCAGGTTGTGGCACTGTGGGACAGGCTGGCTACCGTCAAACGCTGTTGTGATAAAGCGCTGGAAAGTCATTTCTGGCCGCAGGCCGTGGAGATGGCCCCGCTACTGGGTGTGGACGATCGCGCCCGTCTGTTTTCACTGCTCTGGGGCGAAGATCGTGCGTTGAGCAACCTTTACCGCCAGCTGGCTCATGTACTGCATCATGTCTCCGGGGCGGCGGTGGTGCTGGCTCCGCAGTCTACGCTGGAAGATCCTGCGCTCAGTGTGCTGAGCAGTCACAGTTTGCGCCACTTCAACACGGCCACCGACAGGGTTATTCAGGTGATACCGCAACAGAACAACCGCAGTCTTAAGCCCGTGAATCTGGCCCTGTCTGAACTGACGCTGCTCAGCCGGGAAGTTTTACTGCCGCTCTACAGCGCGCCGCGAGAAAGCCTGTTCGAGCAGGTTGACCTGCTTGATTATCCGGGGTTCGAAGAACCCGCCGCCTTACCGGATAATTCACAACACACTCTGGCGTTGCGTTTTCTGACCGCCAAGCGCCCTTTCCTGCTGACCCGCACTGCCGATCATTATGATGTCAGTCTGCTGATGGTGTGCAGCGCGTCCAGCCAGCGTGCTGATACGCGGGTGGTTGGACGCGCGCTGGAAAACTGGGTGAAAAAAAACCAGGGAGAAAACAGTCAAATCCGCCGCCAACGCAAGCCCGGATTGATCTGGGCACTGACGCCATATGACCAGCGCATCCTTCAGGGGCAAAACCACGATGCGGCAGTTCAGCGTTTTGTCGGCACGCCAGGCGATGCCTGGGGATCGATGCTGGCCATGGATGATAAAGGGGTCAAACGCATGGCTGGTTGGCTGACCAATGAAGTCCGACGTGAAACCAGGCTGGAGTTTCTTCAGGAACAGGCAAACGAAATCCGCCGGGAACTGGCAGATAACCTGCTGGGCCGCTGGTATCTTGCCTCAGAAAAAGAAGAACCGCAGGCACGTTTGCGCATCGCTGCGGCGCTGCTGAAAGCGTTGCAGGCGCGCACGGGTGTTCATGGTGAATTGCTGGAACGTCTGTTACCGGACAGAGAAACACTGCGGCATCTTTTTTTGCAACGCCGCTCACCGACCCTCTCCGTGCAGGGTACAGAACATGCACTGACCGAAGACGATCCATTTGGCATAGGCATCAGTATTGATCTGTTAAGCGATGAACCTGTTCCCGGCCTGTTAAACCCGGAAGAAAATCTCATCGAGGAAAAGCCCGGTGCGACGTTCCCCAGGCAGGTATATCACCACTGGGTCAACATGTTGCGCCAGTTGCCGGATCGCTCTGTGCTGCTTGAACTGCTCGGCGTCAGCAAACCTACGCTGGAGATGTTAACGGAGGAGTTGGTGACTGCCAGTATACGTCTGGATATTGAAAGCGCACTGGTCAAAATGCTGACCGATGATGCGGCTCCGGGTACGCCTGCGGAGATGATTGCCGACCGGCAGGTTACGCGTGCTCTCAGCGTACTGGGGGATTTTGTTGCCTGGCTTGGTTTTCAGAACCAGCCCGAAAGCCAGCGGCCAGAGAGTAAAATCAATCGTGGCCAGCCTATTTTCGCCAGGCCGGAAACACAAAGCGCCAGCCTGGGGCCTGGACAACGGCTGACCAAACTGGCACTGAAGCCAAATAACCACGCCGCGTGCTATATCTATGACTGGCTGGTTGGCCTGAACGACATGATTGTGCAGAATGCGGGCTATTCTGCGGCTGGAGAGATTGACGGTGAGCACCGTGAACGGCTGGCGGCGCTGCTGAGGCAGATTGGCCGGTAACATCAGCGGCTGTGACCTGCCCCTGAGGCACAGCCTGTTTTGCCTGCACGAGGGGGTGATGTCGATTCCGCATCAGGGCCTTTGTCAGGGCGGAGGTTAAGGCCTCTGTCTGGCAGATACATTACATCCGGTACATGCCTGCGGTGAAACCCCTGTGGGGTGGTGAAAAATGAATGATTACGCCTCTGCTGTAAACTGCCCGGCAAATATAAGCCCAGCGGTTATTAACCTTCATACAGCCTGGCAACAGATAACTCTTCACCTGAATTGACATCACCGGGTTATAAAAATCCTGTGATACTCAAATGGCCTAACGCGAGATGTCAGGCATGGGTTTACACGGCATCTGCCCTGTTAATCTGATGGTTAAAGATGGCACCCCATCAGACAGAAATAAAATAAGCAGTCACGCGGCCAAATCGGCAGCATATGGACGTTTCCTGTTCCGAAGTGCGTTTATTAAGGATAAACCTTACTTACCTGAAATAAATAATGGGGGAGTTGTGCAGTAAGTGTTAATGATGTGTTTGTTGGTTCGACAGTATCTTAAATTAAAAAGCGCCGTCTGAAACAGTCGTTAACGTAATGATTATACAGATGCACTTCCGCTATTTTCAGAAAGAAACAGAGGTTAATTCTATTTCCGGGATGATAAATGTTAATTAAGATGCTTAAAGCAGCGTCTGTACTTTTCATGGTCTCCTGTTATGTCCGTATTACAGACTTTGATGTACTCCCCAGCGGGGGGATTTACTTCCCTTGCGGAAAAGTCAGACAAAACGGACAGGATAAGGAAATTTTTACATCGCCTGTATTCAGATGGAGCAATCCTGCCTGCTGCAAAAATACCTTTCTGAATTTTCAGCAGCACCTGTTGCAGGGCAGAATGGGAGCTGATGATAAATCATGTTATGTAAATATTACTTCATCACAGCAAACTGACAGGATTAACGATATCCATTAGCTGGTGACTTTACGGCCTTCTGATGACCAAATTTTTCTGATCAAAATAAAATTTATTCAGGCTTATACAACAAAAATATCCTGGTGATTTTAATTGTGGGGAGGCAGAATAACAGAATGTGTGTTACCCAACTTCAGAAAGGCGTTCAGGCAGTGGCCGCTGTGTCAAAACGACCGGGTGATTATGAATTTACGTAACAGTAAATAAATAATGATATAACATTCATGATTTAAAAAATATAAAAAAGCCCGACATCCACGATTAATGAAAATGAACTTGTTATATCGTATTGTCTGTGGCGATATTGCCCAGCCTTTATACTGTGGGTTATTTGTCGGAACCGTACGTAAGGTAATTTAAAAAAACACTAATCGCGAGACAATCAACGTTGCGCAAACCTGTTATTCACGGAGGAGTATTAATGACTTTTGCCAAAGAAAATATATGGAAATCGCTGGTGCCACTATGCATCCTTGCCCTGATGTTGTTAATTCCTGTACCGGAGGGGATGCCGCCACAGGCCTGGTACTATTTTGCCATTTTTGTCACGATGATTGTTGGCATGATTCTGGAGCCGATTCCGGCAACGGCGATCAGCTTTATTGCCGTTGTGGTCTCGGTTATTGGCAGCCACTTCCTGCTGTTTGATGCCACCGAACTGGCAAATCCAGACTTTAATGCCGGCAAAGCGGCGTTAAAATGGGGCCTGGCAGGCTTTTCAAGTACCACGGTCTGGCTGGTGTTTGGCGCGTTTATCTTTGCGCTGGGCTATGAGGTGACCGGGCTTGGTCGTCGTATAGCGCTGTTTCTGGTGAAATTCATGGGTAAGCGTACCCTGACACTGGGTTATGCCATTGTTCTTATCGACATCATGCTGGCGCCGTTTACGCCGTCCAATACCGCCCGTACCGGGGGAACGGTATTTCCGGTTATCAAGAATCTTCCACCGCTGTTTAAATCCTTTCCTAATGACCCCTCGGCGCGCCGGATTGGTGGCTACCTGATGTGGATGATGGTGCTTGCGACCAGCATCAGCTCTTCCATGTTTGTGACCGGTGCCGCGCCTAATGTGCTTGGCCTTGAGTTCGTCAGTAAGATTGCCGGTGTGCAAATTGGCTGGCTACAGTGGTTTCTCGGCTTTCTGCCCGTTGGCATAATCTTACTGGCTGTGGCTCCGTGGCTGGCCTGGCTGCTTTATAAGCCGGGCGTCACGCACAGCACCGAAGTATGTCACTGGGCTGCAACCGAGTTGAAAAACCTGGGGCGTCTGACCCGACAGGAGATAACGCTTGTCGGCCTGGTTTTACTCAGCCTGACGCTTTGGGTTTTTGGCGGTAAATATATCAATGCCACTGCCGTCGCCCTGTTAGCCGTGGCGCTGATGCTGGCGCTGCGAGTAGTGCCGTGGAAGGATGTGACGCAATACAGCAGCGCGTGGAATACCCTGGTCAATCTTGCCACGCTGGTTGTGATGGCAAACGGCCTGACCCGTTCCGGCTTTATCGACTGGTTCTCCTTAAGCATGAGCCGGCATCTGGAAGGTTTCTCACCTCAGGGAACCGTTATCGTGCTGGTTCTGGTGTTCTACTTTGCCCATTACCTGTTTGCCAGTCTGTCGGCCCATACCGCCACCATGCTACCGGTTATTCTTGCGCTGGGTAAAAGCATCCCCGGTGTTCCCATGGAACAGCTTTGCCTTTTACTGGTGCTTTCTATCGGCATTATGGGGTGCCTGACTCCTTACGCCACCGGTCCTGGGGTGATCATTTACGGTTGTGGTTATGTGAAATCAAGGGATTACTGGCGACTTGGCGCTATCTTTGGGGTGATCCACATCAGCATGTTGCTGCTGGTTGGCTGGCCCATCATGGCGATGTGGTACTGAGTCTTTTCAGTGTTTTCGTGCCCTATTAATGACTGGCTATCTGAGTGATGACAATATCTTCGGTTATTTACCCATCATATTGTTGATTACGTTAATAAAAATATAAGAATAACTGAACAAAATTAATCATTGAGATGCAGAGTGAAAAGCCATATATTGGGCGCGTTTTTTTCAAGGGCCGTTTTTTAATTCATTTATTCAACTGTGGCGTTACTGACAACCCACGGTTGTAGGAGAGATATGATGACGGATAAAGTCCGTATTAATACTTTAGGTGCGATTTCCTCAAATGGTAACAACGAAACCTATTTAGCCAGACAGGCCGAATTTGAATCGAATGTCAGAAGCTATCCACGTAAATTGCCGTTAGCAATTGCAAAAGCTCAGGGCGTCTGGATCACCGACGTTGAGAATAATCAATATCTTGATTGCCTGGCCGGTGCGGGAACGCTGGCGCTTGGACATAACCATCCTGATGTACTGCAAAGCATCCAGAGTGTCATTACCAGCGGCTTGCCGTTACATACTCTTGACCTGACCACTCCATTAAAAGATCGGTTCTCCGAATACCTGCTCTCTTTGCTCCCCGGCGAAGGCAAGGAGTATTGCCTGCAATTCACCGGACCTTCCGGTGCTGACGCGGTAGAGGCAGCGCTGAAGCTGGCGAAAAAATACACCGGCCGTTCCGGCGTGATCAGCTTCTCCGGCGGCTACCATGGCATGACCCACGGTGCTTTGGCGGTAACCGGTAACCTGGGGCCAAAAGAAGCGGTTAACGGCATGATGCCGGAAGTGCAGTTTATGCCTTATCCACATCAGTACCGCTGCCCGCTGGGTATTGGTGGCGAAGCCGGCGTGAAAGCGCTCACCTATTATTTCGAAAACCTGATCAACGATGTTGAAAGTGGTGTGCGTAAGCCTGCGGCCGTGATCCTTGAAGCCCTTCAGGGTGAAGGCGGAGCCAACCCTGCCCCAGTGGAGTGGTTGCAACGTATCCGTAAAGTGACGCAGGAACACGGCATTGTGCTGATCCTCGATGAGGTACAGGCTGGCTTCTGCCGCACCGGCAAACAGTTTGCCTATGAGCACGCGGGAATTGAACCAGACATCATCGTGATGTCCAAAGCCGTGGGTGGCAGTCTGCCACTTGCCGTTCTGGGGATCAAAAAAGAGATCGACGTCTGGTCACCTGGACACCACACCGGTACTTTCCGTGGCAACCAGCTGGCAATGGCGACAGGTCTTACCACAATTAAATATCTGAAAGATAATAAAATTGCTGACAAGGTTGCCGCTCAGGGTGAGTGGCTGAAAGGCAAGCTGGGCGACATGCAAAAGCGTTTTCCGGTGCTGGGACATGTGCGTGGTTTGGGGCTGATGATTGGCATTGAAATCGTCAAGCCTCATGAGGCGCCCGATCACATGGGAAGTTACCCTGGCGATCCTGAGCTGTCCGCCCTGTTGCAGAAAAAATGCTTTGAAGCGGGCCTGATCCTGGAGCGTGGTGGGCGTAACGGCAACGTTCTGCGCCTGCTGCCTTCCCTGCTGATCACCGATGATGAGCTGGGTATTTTTATGGATAAGCTGGAGCAGGCTCTCATTGCTGCTGGCATCAAACCTGTCTGAATGGAGTAAGTCTGATGTCCCGGTCTAATCCAATCCTGGCTGCATCGGCGCAAAGCACCGAAGCCTATCAACAAGCCATCGCTCAGAGCAGTGAGGCAGTGGTGCAGTGGTTGCAACAGCCTGAGATGTATCAGGGCAAATCTGTTGCAGAACTGCGTGAGCGTATTCAGCTTGATTTCACTTCTCAGGGCCTGGGCAACCGGGCCGCGATCGAGCGTGCCATTGAGTACTTTCTGAAAGACAGCCTGTCCGTACATCATCCACAGTGCGTTGCACACTTACACTGCCCCAGCCTGGTGATCAGCCAGGCTGCTGAAGTGTTAATCAATGCCACTAACCAGAGCATGGACTCCTGGGATCAAAGCCCGTCGGCCACCCTCATTGAGATGAAGCTGATTGAATGGCTGCGAACGCAGGTTGGCTATCAGCCGGGTGACGCAGGGGTTTTCACCAGCGGTGGTACGCAGAGCAACCTGATGGGGTTGATGCTTGCCCGTGATGCTTTCTTTGCCCGCCAGGGGCACTCCGTCCAGCAGGACGGCATTCCCGGCGATCTCAGAAAAATAAAAGTGCTCTGTTCTGAAAATGCCCACTTTTCTGTACAGAAAAATATGGCGTTGATGGGGCTCGGCTACCAGTCTGTTACGCTGGTGAAAACGGACAGTCACGCCAGAATGGATGTGAACGATCTGGCAGAAAAAGTGGCACTGGCTGCGTCACGCGGTGAGCATATCCTGGCTATTGTAGCGACTGCCGGAACCACCGATGCAGGAGCAATCGATCCACTGCGTGAAATCGCGGCACTGGCCGCAAAACATGCCATCTGGTTGCATGTTGATGCTGCATGGGGCGGTGCGCTGCTGTTGTCAGAGCAATACCGCCACTATCTGGACGGTATCGAACTGGTAGACTCAATCACCCTGGATTTTCATAAGCAGTTCTTCCAGACCATCAGCTGCGGCGCTTTCCTGCTCAGGGATGCACGACACTATGAACTGATGCGCTATCAGGCTGCGTACCTGAACTCTGAGTTCGATGAAGCACATGGCGTACCGAACCTGGTGTCCAAATCATTGCAAACCACCCGTCGTTTTGATGCACTAAAACTGTGGATGGGGCTGGAAGCACTGGGACAAAAACAGTACGCAGAGATTATCGACCACGGCGTGACTCTGGCCCAGCAGGTTGCAGACTTTGTTGGCGCTCAACCCTGGCTGGAACTGGTGATGAAGCCACAGTTGGCCAGCGTGCTGTTCCGCTATCGTCCGCTGTCGCATACCGAACAGAGCGATGCCTCCATCGCCCTGCTTAACCAGAAAATTGGTGATGCGCTGCTGGACTCTGGTCGTGCCAACCTTGGTGTTACCGAGCATAACGGCGTAACCTGTCTCAAGATGACGCTGCTTAACCCGACGGTAACGCTGGACGATATTAAGGTATTACTTTCCCTGGTGAAAACCACCGCGGAAATGTTGTCTCAGAATTAAATCGTCTGCACGGCTCTCAGTCCAACGCATCAAGGCTACTCTCTCAATGGTTTTCGTCCGCATCACGTGCGGACGAAGGCCATAATGCCGATAAGTTAACATCAGTTGTCCGCTCAAATGGCGGTGTAATGATCCGGGAACGGCTTCGTCTGCTGATTCTTTACAGCTCCATGGTCTCTCGTTACGATCCCCCGCACAGCGCTTTAATCTCCAGAAGGGAACGGTGATCCTCAGGGGGGGGCAAAAGAAAAACCATGAAAATGCCTGACAGTCAAAAGAAAAATACCAGCCAGACTTAACTGGCCGGCATCAGGACCAGCGCTATTTCATTTTTTCCACCAGTGTGGCGGTTATCAGTGTGAATTGTGCCGGTGAAGTGAGTGTTTCACTGACGTGGGGATCAGTCCCCGCCCGGGAAGCGTCTGGCAGGTAGCGCCTGTGGACGGTGGCGCCGTTTTTGGATATTTTCCGTCCGGCGTGATGTATACCTGGGTTGTTGCCACATACCCGTCGCTGAAGGTGGCTTCAACGAAGGTTGCCTGCCATCCGCTGTCCGGGGTTGTCAACGGGATACTGAGTGCCTTCCTGCCATCGGCCGGCTGACCGACTGGCGTTGAATTATATTTAACATTGCAGGCATAGCGAAAGTCTCTTGCCACCGGGTTCTTTGCTGTCCATCGTAAAACGGCGGCAGGTTTCTCTGAGAAACGGACGGTCAGTTTTTCACCACCGCTTCTCCCCTTCTGTATTTTTTCTGTGATTTCAGGAAGCTTTTGTCGTTGCTGGAAACGATTGACAAAGGTAATCAGCGACTGCTCCGTCACAGAGAGAACTCCGTTATGCGTGCTGTTTGCCACCACCCGCAGGGATTTCGTGCCTGGCAACTGGTTATAGTAAAAATGACTGTTGTCAGGTACATAAAAATCATCACCGCTGGCATTAATAATATATTTATCGACATTCAGGCGGTTGCCTGCTTTAGTGTTCAGATAAGCAAGCGGGTCCTCCAACGTCATCAGGCTTGCAAATTCATTCGTATAAAGTTGCTGATCAATCCCCTGTTTGTAGTAGGAATAAAAGGCTATTGGCCAGTTTTTCCCATATGACCGATACATATGTTGCAGTGATTTTTTAGTATCCAGAAGGTCCATCACAAAAGGCACAATGGCATCGACATCAGGATCCGAGAGTGCTGTCAGCCACGCGGCCCAACCGCGTTTAGAGACGCCGGTGACAATAAACTTACTTATATCTTGTTGTACCAGCTCTTTCTTCGCCAGCCTGAAAGCCTGCGACACCGACGCAGACATAGGAATATGAAGGGATGCGCCCTGATATTTCTGCGTGTCACCTGTAAACAGTTTCCAGGAGTACGCCACGCTGTCATCCTCAGCCAGAGGCGTGGTGACATTCTGGTAATTGAGCGTCTGGTTGGGAACGTTACTGACGGATATGACAACGGTTCGGGTGGCAATCGCAATGCGTGAGAGTTTTTCCTCACTAAAGTTTGTTGGCGCTACCGGATAGCCTGCACCACCATTGTTGCTGCCGTTATTAATCACAACAAGTGCATTTTTTTTTCTGGCTGAATCAGGAATATAAATATCAA
Organism: Erwinia psidii; assembly: GCF_003846135.1. GTDB lineage: Bacteria > Pseudomonadota > Gammaproteobacteria > Enterobacterales > Enterobacteriaceae > Erwinia > Erwinia psidii. Next base: position 168,278 of record NZ_RHHM01000005.1, on the reverse strand, counting down.
CTTCATTCTGCCAGCGTTCCGGTGACACGACGCCCTGTAGAGACCATATCTGTGAATTCAGGTTATATCTCTGAAGCATAACTCCGGCGAGTTGTTTTTTCTCCAGGAGAGAGTAATCGAGAGGAGTTGATGCCAGAGATATGCGGTAATCAGAAATGATATGCGTCAGATCGACGACTTTGCCCTTTTCTTTCAAAGACACCGCCAGACAGACAGGCGGGATAAACAGCATCGCAACACACAGCGCTTTTACTTTCATCATGCAACTCCTTTCAGGAGACTGATTTGTCACGCCAGGGATCGGGCAACCTGCCTCAGATGCCCGACGTGAACGGAAGCGACGATATGAAGATATTTAACGTCCTGTATTTCAAATTAGTCGATTATTCTGACGTTCATGCTTATAAAAATAAGATGGCTGCCATTTCTGCGTCGGTACCCAGTCAGACTGAGCAGGAAAATGCATGTCACGTCAGTTTATGATGGATGATGGGTCTTTCCGGCACCAGGAACATCCAGCGCCGGTCCGGTGTCAGGGCAGGCCGAACTTAGTCATACGCCGAATTACTGCCTGCCCGGCAGTCAGTTTACTTCAGCAGCCGTGCCCGACAGGTTTTCCCTTTAATTTTTACCTGTTGTAACTGTTTTGTCGCTTCGCGGGCCACCGCGTGGTGAACAGCAACATAGGCGTGATTTGGCGTGATATTAATTTTACCGATGGACTCGCTGTTCAGCCCCACTTCGCCAGTCAGTGCGCCAAGAATGTCACCGGGGCGCATTTTTGCTTTTTTTCCACCATCAATACTCAGTGTTACCATTTCTGCAGAAAGCGGTTTGAAACTGACAGATGTCAGAGAAGCAAGGTTCCGCCAGACAACTTTCTGTTGCAGAAAGTCTTCCAGCGTAATCACCCGGACCATTTCATCAGGAGCCACCAGGCTGAGCGCAATGCCTTTCTCGCCGGCTCGGGCTGTCCGTCCGATACGGTGAAGGTGTACTTCAGGATCGAACGCGAGCTGGTAATTTACCACCATCGCCAGCAGTTTGATATCCAGCCCACGAGCGGCAACATCGGTAGCGACCAGCACGCGGCAACTGCCATTAGCAAAGCGGATCAACACATGATCCCGCTCACGCTGCTCCAGATCCCCATGCAAAGCCAGAGCGCTGATGTGACGATGTTCCAGCGCGTTTGCAATCTCGTTACATTCACGCTTCGTGTTGCAGAACACCACGCAGGATGATGGCTGACGCTCACTTAATAAACCTGTCAGTGCAGCGAGTTTATCTCCCGGAGCGGCCTCATAAAACAGCTGCTCAATATGCGACAAATCCGGGGCAACATCTGTTTCAACTGACAGCGGATCGCGCTGAATACGCTGGCCGATCTGTTTAATATCATCAGGCCAGGTGGCGGAAAACAGCAGCGTCTGCCGACTTGCCGGACAGTGGCTGATAAGTGCATCAATCTCCTCACGAAACCCCATCTCAAGCATCCGGTCAGCTTCATCAAGTACCAGCGTTTTTATCTGCTGCAGTTTCAATGTTTCCCGCTTCAGATGATCGACAATACGTCCCGGCGTTCCCACCACAATATGTGGCGGATGAACCAGTGAGTCACGCTGTGTACCCACCGGCTGACCACCACACAGGGTAAGGATCTTTACATTGGCAATCGCTCTTGCCAGACGTCGCATCTCTTCAGCCACCTGCTCTGCCAGTTCGCGTGTCGGGCAAACGATCAACGCCTGCGTGACAAAGCGGCCCGAATCGATATGTTGCATAACACCCAATCCAAAAGCAGCCGTTTTACCGCTGCCGGTTTTAGCCTGCGCGCGCACGTCCTTTCCCGCCAAAATAGCAGGTAACGATGCAGCCTGAATGGGAGTCATAGTGTGATAGCCAAGCTGATGCAGATTGTCGAGCTGGCTGGCTGAAAGTGAAGTCAGGGTAGCGAAACGGGTCACTGGTTACTCTCTGATAAAACAAGCAGGAAGGAATTGCTCTGAGTGTAACAGAAAAGCGGTGTCGGCCGTTATGGATGTCTCAGATTAATATGATTAAGCAAACTGACTCTGAGTGGATGTCAGCCGCAGGTCAGGTGGTCAGTAGAGAGATGTTTATAACAGGCAGTTTATATGACGGGTTCAGCTGTTCAGGGTTAACGAAAGCGGGCCAACGCCCGCATTGCCATCAGCTGATATTGGTTACGTCAATGTACAGAGAGGCATCAATATTACTGGAAGAGACCGTCGCTTCGGTAAACGCATATTCCGATCTGTCGCCTGAGCGGTCCAGGGGTAATTCTGCAAAATTGAATAAATTCTTATCAGCCAGCTGGCTTGGAATCACATTTTGCAGCGATTTAAATATGCTCTCAACGCGGCCCGGGTCTTTTTTATCCCATTCCGTTAGCATCGCCTTTACTGACTGACGTTGCAGGTTTTCCTGCGAGCCACAGAGATTACACGGAATAATGGGGAAATCTTTATGCTGGGCATAGCGAATTAAATCTTTTTCACGGCAGTAGGCAAGCGGCCTGATTACTACATTGCGTCCGTCATCTGAACGAAGTTTAGGCGGCATCGCCTTCATCTTTGCGCCATGAAACATATTAAGAAACAGCGTTTCAACAATATCATCCATATGATGGCCCAACGCTATTTTTGTCGCGCCAATTTTTTCAGCAAATGAATAAAGCGTGCCTCTCCGCAGGCGGGAACACAATCCACAAGTGGTTTTACCTTCGGGGATTTTTTCTTTTACCACTGAGTAGGTGTCTTTATCCACGATGTAATAAGGGATATTTAATCTTTCGAACCATTCAGGTAAAACATGCTCAGGGTAGCCAGGCTGCTTCTGATCCAGATTAACGGCAATCACCTCAAAACTGACCGGAGCCGCTTTTTGCAGGTTCAGCAGAATATCCAGCATAGCAAATGAGTCCTTACCGCCACTCATGCAGGCCATCACCACATCGCCCTCTTCAATCATTCCATAATCTGTGATGGCATTGCCTGTGTTTCTTCTCAGTCGTTTCTGGAGCTTGTTAAACTCAAGGGTCTCTTTTCTGATATTTTCTTGATTCATCATCTTCAATTCAAAGACCGCGCTGGCAGCCTGTGTGACGGGATTACGCCAATTATACGGTTTTTCAGATGAGGTTTAAACAGCACACATCATTGAGGCATTTTGCCCACGCAGACGGGGCTTCCCTGCCGTCCTGTAACGCTATCTGTATGGTGGCGGGTCCAGAATTGGAGCCGGATCGGATGGTGGTGGATCAGGCATTGGCTGGGGGGTGGGGATCGGTTCAGGTATTGGCACCGGATCGGTAGGTACAGGGTCTGATGCCCACGGTTTCCCGGTTATCATTACTGGATTCATCTCTTCCTCCTGACAAACGTGAATACTAAGCATAGGTCTGTAGGTCGGTGCTGGCAAACAGACGAAAAAAAGCCGGTAATAACCGGCTTGTATGAATCAAAAGTGCTATGCAGTAATTCAAAAAAAGGAAGTAAGACAATATGGAGCGCAACGCCCATCGCTTGACGTTGCATTCACCTGCGGAAAAGATTGTGCCCCATCCATACAGGTGTTTTATTGATGTCGATCAGCTTTATTATTCCTTTTGCACCTTTACTCTTTTTTGCGCCCCCCCCGGCTGATTACAGCCATTTTCGTCGGCGTAACCACCAGGCGACACTCAATACCAGACACATCAGCAGTAGACAGAAAATACCAAAACCATAGCGCCAGCTCCCACCGGGGATCCCTCCCAGGTTAACGCCAAATAATCCGGTCAGAAAGGTGGTTGGCAGAAACACAACTGCCAACAATGACATGGTGTAGGTGCGTCGGTTCATTGCTTCCGCCATCACCGAGCTTATCTCATCGGCCAGCACTGCTGTTCTGGATACGCTGGCATCCAGGTCGTCAAGCCCACGCCCTAACCGATCGGCAATATCCTGCATCCGACGGCGGTCGTCATCATTCATCCAGGGCAGCCGCTCACTGGCAATACGGGAAAAAACATCACGCTGGGGGGCCATGTAACGCCGCATAATTATTAATTGCTTACGAATTAATGCCAGTTCCCCACGAGGCGGCACCTTCTGATCAACAACCGCGTCTTCCAGCTCAATAATATTATCGTGCAGCTGCTCTATAAATTCACTGGTATGGTCGGTTAATGCATCGCAAACATCAACCAGCCAGCTCCCTGCATTAACCGGGCCATTCCCGTTTTGCAGGTCAGTCAGCACTTCATCTATGGCGAACACCTTTCTTTGTCGGGTAGAAACAATGAGTTTTTCATTGATAAATACCCGCACTACCACCAGCTGGTCCGGGCGTGATTCACTGTTAAGATTGACGCTGCGTAAGGTGATCATCGTCCCGTCACCAAGACGGTTCACACGGGGACGCATACTGTCGCCGCCCAGTGCATCCCTAACCGCATCAGGGATAAGAGGAGTTGATACCAGCCAGTCGGCGCTCTCACGATGGGTATAATTCAGATGCAACCAGCAGGGCTTATCACAGTGAATGACATCTTTATCCTCGATCGGGATCACGCCACCTTTACCGTCAAGCTGACAGGAAATAATGGCATCAGATACCTGTAAAGCTTTGCCTTCAATGACGTCCACAACCACTCCACGCACAGATTAATTAATGCGGAACAGTCTAGCCTGAGCCACCGCCAATGCAAAACAATCGGTACTGCTGCAAAGATTGCCACGCTGATAAGCTATGCTTCCATTTTCACCTGTAATGCTGGCCATGAAGGTATTTAAACATGCTTCTGCAGGGCGTGCGCTGGTACCGTAATCAGGCCATCAGTTATCGCGAGATGCTGGCGTATAAAGCCCAGGCATCTGGCACTCTGCCTTTTATCGCTGCTTGCAGCGCTTCGCACCAGAAATCGATAAGCGGTTGAGGTAGTACTGGTGTCATCGTCGACGTTTACTCACCACCCTCCATAACAGTAAAGCCGTATAGCAGTTTGTGGGGCAGATTTTAAGTGAAACGATGGTAGATCTCAGGGTTCATCAAGCATTGACCCCTGACAGGGGGTTTACTCTGCTCAGCCGAGAAGACCGCTGCCCTTCTGGCGTTGCGCACCGGCTAATTAAATACCGCAATAACGTTACCGAATCTGATCATGGCCAAATGAAACGGCTAATCAGCGCCTCGTCGGGGTTTCAATCGATGAACACGGCTTACGCCACCATCAAAGATAAGGTATTTAAGTGATGCATCCACAGCGAGGAGGTCGCTGAATTATTTTACCTGGTCCCCCAGAGCGGGATGCCTTTGGTGAGGCGGGCATTTAAAGCATTTAAAGCATTTAAAGCATTTAAAGCATTTAAAGCATTTAAAGCATTTAAAGCATTTAAAGCATTTAAAGCATTTAAAGCATTTAAAGCATTTAAAGCATTTGAAATGTAAGCCATCACCATCACAGCAGAAGACATCTCTTCTGTTGTTTGCAACCGTGGCTTAAAAACTGTCATCATGCGAATAAAATCCGATCCCTCTCACGGAACTGAGATTGCTATAACAAGTTATCTTGTTATTTTTTTGCCATTAATGAATCATCCATTCAGCATTTAAGGATTGTTACTGTTAACTCAGGCAAAACCTAAACCGTTTATCTCTGTGCAATTAAAACAGAAATAAGCGGTTTAGGTTTTTTTTTTTGGACGTTACGTAGCCATAAACAGCGGCAAGGGAGTGAAAATACATGAAATATCAACAGCTGGCCCAACAGATTCTGGCCGGTGTGGGTGGCAGCGAAAACATTCAATCGCTGGTGCATTGCGCCACGCGTCTTCGTTTCCACTTAATCTCCCAGGATAAAGTTGATACCGCCGGGTTGAAACAGAACGACGCTATCATCGCTGTGGTTGAAAGTGGTGGTCAGTTTCAGGTGGTCATCGGCAACCACGTTAACGAGGTTTTCAGGGCGGTGCTTGATGAAGGAGGGCTTAACGACAGCGAAAGCAAGAATGACGATGGTAAAGTTTGTAAAGAAAAACGGACGCTGCTCGCAAAATTTATTGATATCGTCTCCGGGATCTTTACCCCATTCATAGGGGTGATGGCCGCTTCAGGTATTTTAAAAGGTCTGCTGGCTATCTCACTGGCTAGCGGTCTGATGACCGAGGATAGCGGTAGCTACAAAATGCTGTTTGTCGCCAGCGATGCTTTGTTCTACTTTCTTCCTGTGGTTTTAGGCTACTGTGCAGGCAAAAAATTTGGCGGAAATCCCTTTGTTTGCATGACCATTGGTGCTGCACTGGTCCACCCAATCATGCTCGAAGCTCTCAGTCAGGAACAGACGGGCAATTCCCCTATGCATTTCCTGGGTATCCCCGTCATTCTGATCAACTACGCCTCTTCAGTGATCCCGATCATTCTGGCTGCGTGGATTTCCTGCCTGCTTGAGCGCTGGTTAAATAGCCGCCTGCCGGGTGCTATCCGTAATTTCACCATGCCACTGCTTTGTCTCGTGGTGGTGGTGCCACTCAGTTTTCTGGTCATTGGGCCACTTGCCACATGGCTGAGCAACCTTCTGGCCAATGGCTATGTTTGGGTTTATGCCCTCAGTCCTCTGGTAGCCGGTCTGTTTCTTGGCAGCTTATGGCAGGTATTGGTTATTTTTGGCCTGCATTGGGGGCTGGTGCCACTGATGCTGAATAACCTCAGTATGAACGGGTATGATTCAATGTTACCGCTGTTGCTGGCTGCGGTACTCGGTCAGACTGGTGCAACGCTCGGTGTGCTGTTGCGAACCCGCGACACTAAATTGAAAGGGATTGCGGCTTCTGCCTTTAGTGCCTGCTGGTTTGGTATCACGGAGCCAGCCGTTTATGGCGTCACCCTGCCATATCGTCGCCCGTTTGTTTTTGGCTGTGTCGGTGGTGCGCTGGGCGCGGCTATTATTGGCTATTATCAGGCCAGCGTTTATTCGTTTGGCATTGCCAATATTTTCACCCTCTTTCAGACAGTCCCCAAAACGGGTATTGATGCCTCAGTAATTGCCGTCTTTGTCGGGTCACTGGTGGCGTTTGCCTTTGCTGCTCTGGCAACCTGGTTATGCGGTTTACCCGGTAATAAATCCGTCACCGTTACCGAGCCGGTTATAACGGATCGGCAGCCTGTTCCACAGCTGAAAAAACTCATCCTGAACAGCCCGATATCAGGCAAGGTCATTCCACTGGCTGATGTACCTGACCAGACATTTGCCAGCGGGCTGTTAGGTAAAGGAGTGGGCATTATACCTGCTGATGGCCGCGTGATTTCTCCGGTCAGTGGCTGTGTTGTCTCACTGTTCCCTACAGGTCACGCTATTGCACTTATGGCAGATAATGGCGTGGAATTGCTGATCCATATCGGCCTGGATACCGTCAAACTTGCAGGAAAATATTTCGTCTCACATGTCAGAGAGCAGCAACAGGTTTGCTGTGGCGATCTGCTGATTGAGTTTGATCTGGCCGCTATACGCCAGGATGGCTATGACCTGACCACGCCCGTAATCATCAGCAACAGCGATAGCTATCTCGAAATTCTGCCAGCCGACAGAGAACAGGAAAATATTAAGGAAAATATGCCGTTGCTGGCACTGTTTTTATAATTTGTTATAAGGAGAGAACTATGTCCCAACGTTTTCCAGACACTTTTTTATGGGGCGGCGCGATGGCAGCCAATCAGGTGGAGGGAGCCTGGCAGGAGCAAGGTAAAGGCCCTTCAACTTCCGACCTTTTGCCATATGGTGTCTTTGGTAAGCAGGTTGAACGCAAGCCCGGCGATGCTTATATAAAAGATGTTGCCATCGACTTTTATCATCGTTACCCACAGGACATTCAGCTGTTCGCAGAAATGGGCTTTAACGTACTGCGGATCTCTGTCGCCTGGAGTCGTATTTTCCCACAGGGGGATGAAGATAAACCCTGCGAAGCGGGGCTGGCATTTTATGATCGCCTGTTTGATGAAATGGCGAAGTACAGCATTCAGCCGTTGGTCACGCTTTCTCATTTTGAGATGCCGTGGGGGTTGGTAAAAAATCATGGTGGCTGGGGTAATCGTAAGACCATCGACTTTTTTATACGCTTTGCGGAAACGGTATTCAGGCGCTACGCGAATAAAGTGAAATACTGGCTGACCTTCAATGAGATCAATATGTCTCTGCACGCGCCTTTAACCGGCGTCGGCTTGCCAGAAAACAGCAGCAAACAGGAAATTTATCAGGCTATACATCATCAGTTGGTTGCCAGCGGACTGGCCGTCAAAGCCTGCCACCAGATTGTGCCGCAGGGGAAAATTGGAAATATGTTGCTGGGAGGCCTGCTTTATCCACTCAGCTGCAAACCGGATGATATGCTGGAAGCCCTGCAAAGAAACCGCGACTGGCAGTTTTTTGGCGACGTACAGGTACGTGGTTGTTACCCCGCCTATATGACCCGTTTTTTTCGTGAACAGGGCATCAACCTGACCATCACCGATCAGGATAAAGTCTCTCTCAATCAGTCTGTCGATTTTGTCTCGTTCAGTTACTACATGACCGGATGCGTCAGCACCGATGCCGATCGGGAACGTCGACGTGGCAACGTTCTGGATATGATCCCTAATCCATATCTGCCCAGTTCAGAATGGGGATGGCAGATTGATCCGCAGGGGCTGCGTCTGCTGATGAATATACTTTATGACCGTTATCAGAAACCATTATTTATTGTTGAAAATGGTTTAGGTGCCAGGGATAAGGTTGAGGACGATGGTAGCATTAATGATGATTACCGCATCGCCTATCTGAATGACCATCTGGTACAGGTGCGTGAAGCTATCGATGATGGTGTTGAAGTGTGGGGTTACACCAGTTGGGGGCCAATCGATCTGGTCAGTGCCTCCAGGGCTGAATTTTCCAAACGCTATGGCTTTATTTATGTTGATCGTGATGACGAGGGCCACGGCACGCTCGAACGTAAACGCAAAAAAAGCTTCTGGTGGTATCAGAAAATCATTCATTCCAACGGCATGTTGTTAACATAATAAACTGTCCTTATCATATCTGCACTGGCCGTGTTGCTATCAGAATATACAGGTAACACGGTCATGCTATGCAAGGGCTTTCTTATTTCACTCAGACTTTACCTGCACCGCAGTGAGGACCTGACGTGCATCACCTGTTCAGACCTCATCCCCGCTCTCTTCCTGTGACAACGCCTCTCTTCTTACACGTTCGATATGTATTGCCAGAAACATTTGCTCCTCTGTTCCGGGAACATATGAGAAGGTTTCGTTAATATGACGGCTGATCTTTTCAACGCAGTGCCACGCCAGCGGATAACGGTTGCGCACCGCGTCATGCAATGAATCATCGTCACTGCACACACCCTGTTTTCCCAGCATCCGCTGGGCAAAAAACGTCAGGTGGGTGACAAAACGGTGGTAACTAAGAGAATCAGGTTGGTATTCAATACTCAGCTGATATCTGACGATATTCAAAATCTGTTGCATGAAGTCGGTAATATTCATCACCTCCGCCATATCAGAGTGCAACCGTGCATTCACCAGATGCAGGGCGATAAAACCCGCTTCATCCTCATTCAGTCGAATACCCAGTCGTTTTTCAATGATTACCAGCGCTTTCATACTTACCGCATATTCAGCGGGATAGAGCATTTTAATCTGTTGCTGTCGTGAATTCCGCAAAGGAACATTTTCTCGCTGGCGTTGCAGGGCAAAATTAATATGATCGGTCAGCCCAATTGCCAGACTCTCATGCAGGTTGTGGGTGAGTTCTTTTTTTGCCAGTCCAATAATGGACTCGGTGGTAGTAATAACCTCCAGGGAAATTTCTGACACTAGATGACCCAGCCGCCTGATCAGTTCAGGACATTGCAATGCAAATACCTTTTCCACCTGTTGCGGATCAATTTCATCCCCTGCCCGTTTGCCAAACGCCAGTCCCCGTCCCATAATGACCTGCTCATTTCCCTGTGCATCATGGACAATAACCACATTATTGTTGAGCACCTTAACAATTTTCATATTTCGGCCTGAAAATAAAAAACCTGACCAACGTATTACCGCACCGATCAGGTTTTTTGCCTGCTGCTAAAAAGTAATCATCCAGACGTTACCTTAATTCATTGTTCTGACAGCTCAAGCCTCAGGATTTGGTTATGTGACACATCTCGTGAATTGCCATCATCACCCGTGTTGCGCGGTTTGGCAGCGTGTATGCTCCAGCTGCTTAAGTTGTGACATGCGCTGGTCGGCGTGTTTTTGCGCCTGACTTTTTGCCACGCCATTGCCAATACCAAAGTCACCAACAAAACCCAATACCGTCAGACCGTCAAACTCACCGGTACGATCGATTCTGGCCTGAACCTGTTGCTGGCTGGCAATCGCTTTCTCAACGCCTGCACAGTCCAGCTGGGTGGCCTCAACCGCACTGACCGGCGGCGAGGCGGGATACTGCTTCAGAGCACAGCCTGAGAGCATTAAAACCACAGCAATAGCAGAAAGTAACTTAATCACGCGGCATCCTGACAATAGTTAATCTCATGATAAAAATGCCACCGTGCTGTCACTGTGCAACGGGAAGGATTTTGCACTATGACAGCCGGCCGGCGAACGGCGTTTCAGGGCAGTTGCAGATGCACCTGCCTTTATTGGCAATTAATGTTTCAGAATATACATGGTGCGACTGTAGGCCATATCTTCGGGATTGGTGACAGGGTAACCTTTCACCCAGGGCTTTATAAGACGGCCATTAGTGAACTGGTACAGCGGTGCTATTGGCACTTTATCTGCAATAATTTGCTCGGCCCGATTGTAATCATCATTACGAATCTCACTGCGGGTTTCCCGTCCCGCTTTTTCCAGCAACGCATCATAGTTTGTGTCTTTAAATTTCGCGATATTGCCGCTGTGTGCGGAAGTCAGCAGGCTGAGGAAAGTCGATGGCTCATTGTAATTAGCAATCCAGGATGCGCGAATAACATCAAAATTCCCGCTGTTGCGGCTGTCGATATAGGTTTTCCACTCCTGATTTTGCAGTTGGACGGTGACACCCAGATTTTTCTTCCACATGGAAGCCACCGCAATGGCAATTTTCTGGTTATTCTCCGAGTTGTTATAAAGCAGCGTCAGCGTCAGTGGATGAGCTGGTCCATAGCCTGCGGCGGCCAGCAATGCTTTAGCCTGAGTACTTAACTCTTCCTGGCTGTGCTGTTGTAAAAAATCAGGCTGTGCCTTAAATCCGGCTGTGGCATCCGGGGTAAAATGCCATGCGGGTTTCTCACCGGTTCCCAGTACCTTTTCGGCGATAACTTTTCTGTCAATACTCCATGAAAGCGCCTGGCGAACACGGATATCGGCCGTTGGGCCTTTTTTGGTATTAAAGGCGTAGTAATAGGTGCCCAGTTGATTCGGAGTGTAAACCTGGTCGGGAAGTTGTTTTTTCAGCAGGCCGTACATGTTTTTAGGGAAAGATTCGGTAATATCAATGTCCCCGGCACGGTAGCGTTTGGTCGCACTGGATTCTTCGCTGATCGGGACAAAAGTCACTTTGTTCAGCACGCTGTGTGCGTTATCCCAGTAGTGCTCATTACGAACCAGAACCAGCTTTTCATTGACCACCCTTTCCTGCAACTTATAGGCGCCATTGCCCACCAGATTGCCCGGCAATGTCCACGCCTTCCCATATTTGTTAATCACTTTCAGCGGAACAGGATAAAGACTGAAACTGGCTGTCAGACGCACAAAATAAGGTACCGGACGTTCCAGAGTTACTTTCAGGTGCGAGTCATCAAGCGCCGTGACGCCAAGTTTGTCTGGCGTCATTTCACCTTTAGTGATGGCTGTTGCATTTTCGATCCCCGCAAGGCCGGCAAACCACGCAAAAGTAGATCCAACCTGCGGATCAACCAGCCGACGCCAGCTCAACACGAAATCTTTAGCAGTGACAGTGTCACCATTCGACCAGCGTGCATCTTTGCGCAGGGTGAACAACCAGGTTTTGTTATCACTGCTCTGCCACTGTGCCGCCACGCCGGGCACGATATTGCCCCTGGCATCCTGATTAGTCAGCCCTTCGAAAAGATCGCGAATAACCGGGATCTCCGCTAATCCCACGGCTTTTGCCGGATCCAGTGATGCCGGTTCATCTTTAATATGGCGAACGATTTCCTGGCTGACCGCCAGCGGCGTTCCGGCAGGAATCTCTGCAGCAAAAGTAACCGAACTGACCGTCAGTAACAGTACAGCCAGCGTAACATGTGAATTCCCCATCAGCCGTCCTTAACCTGTCGTCAACGGAATGAATTTGTAGCAAGAACTTTAGCGCAAATTATTGAAAGTTATTAATCATTTTTTACTTTACAGCCTGTCCTTTCAACGCTGTTTTGCCAACCATTCTGACTCTGGGGAGTACTGATGTACTGCATTTTTACCGGTCTGTCTGCCGTTCAGGTCACCAGTAACGGATAATGCGATGCCGTTTGCGTTGGTTAAAGGCAAACGGAACAACGCTTTTTTCCCTGGCGTTTTGTGTCAACCTGGGGAAAATTTACGAAGGAAATAATGCATGTCACTGATACATCCCCGCCCTGAACGTGGCAGACTGACAGCAGCAAGCAGGATCATGGCTACAGCGTCATGGGAGCTCCCCTGTTATGGTTCCCGGCGCCAGCAGCCGGAGAAAACAGCGGGCTGATCCTTGCCGGAACCCACGGCGATGCGATTGCCTCGCTGGTCACCCTTTCCTGTGCCATACCAACCCTGCACCAGGCCTGCCGTCGCCACCATGTGATACTGGCCATAAACCCGGACGGCTGCCAGCTCGGACTTAGGGCCAATTCCCGTGGTGTGGATTTGAATCGTAATTTTCCGGTAAAAGAGTGGCAAGCTGGCGATACGCTGTACCGCTGGAACAGCAAGGCCACAGAGCGTGATGTGGTGCTCTCCACCGGAGACCAGCCTGCGTCAGAACCTGAAACACAGGCATTATGCGATTTGATTGAACGGGTACAACCCGCATGGGTCGTTACCTTCCATGAACCGCTGGCATGCATTGACGATCCGCAAAGCAGCTCGCTGGGACACTGGCTGGCCAAAAGAATGCACCTGCCGCTGGTGGCATCGCCCGGCTATGACACTCCCGGCTCCTTTGGCTGCTGGTGTGCGGAACGCAATCTGCCGGTCATGACAGCTGAGCTGCCCCCCGTTTCTGCCGATGAGGCCTGCGAAAAATATCTCACCACGATGGTGGATTTGCTCTGCTCGCAGGCCCGCAATTAAGCCCCTGGTTTGGTTGTCTCAGGCGCAACCCGCAAAATTCGTCCGGGCCTGAGCAGATACATCCTGTTCGGTTCAGTGCTGAAAACAGCCAGCGCGTTCATCTGTCTTCGTCCGGTATGGTTATGTTTTTATCCTCAGCGTCGTTTTTCTTCTGACTCAGCCCATACTCGCGCAGTTTATTAGCAATGGCCGTATGGGAGACACCCAGGCGTTTTGCCAGTTTACGTGTACTGGGATAAGAGACATAAAGCCGGGTAAGAATTGAACGTTCAAAACGGCTGGTGATCTCAGCAAGCGAGCCTTCGAGTACCTCTTCATCCAGCGGCAACGGCGATGAAAATTCCGGCAAGGCAATATCCTGCGGTTGCAGTTCATTCCCTTCCAACTGGGTTAACGCACGATAAAGCGCGTTCTTTAACTGACGCACGTTGCCCGGCCAGCTGTAGCGGCTGAGAAAGGCATTGAGCTGTGGGGAGATCCGGGGGCGTGTCAGGCCCTGCTCATCAGCAAAACGGGCAACAAACAGGCTGGTAAGTGGCAGAATGTCCTGGGGGCGGTCGCGCAACGGTGGCAGATTCAACGTTAATACGTTGAGGCGATAAAAGAGATCTTCACGGAATTCTCCGCGCTGAACCAGTTCTGTCAGATTTTTCTGGGTGGCACAAATGACCCGCACATCCACATGAACCTCATGTTCTTCCCCCACGCGCCGAAAAGTCCCGTCGTTGAGAAAACGCAGCAGTTTGGTTTGCATGCGCGGTGACATCTCGCCAATTTCATCCAGCAATACCGAACCGCCATTAGCCTGTTCAAAAAAGCCTTTTTTACCTTCCAGCGCATTGGGATAAGCTCCGGCAGCGTGGCCAAACAGTTCACTTTCTGCCACATCATCAGGCAATGAAGCACAGTTCAACGCCAGAAACGGATTTTTGCCTCGTGGGCTGCGGAGATGGCAGGCCCGTGCCAGCATATCCTTACCCGTGCCTGTATCACCAATAATCAGCAACGGAGCATCCAGCATCGCCAGCTTGCGTGCCTGATCGACAAGCTGGCGCATTTTTGACGTCACCGCCACAATGTGCTGAAAGTCACCGTCATCATTCACCGCCAGGTTTTGTAACTGCTGACCCATTCTTGCGGTGGACTTCAGCATCACGACGGCACCTGCCGGGCTGTCTGGCCGATCGTCTGTGCCTGAATCGAAAATCGGGGTGATCTCCATCAGGAAGTCACGGCCCTGGATGACCGTATGATGAGCCTGCAATTTGGAATGGTCGCTTTCCACCCAGCGCTGAAAATTAAAACTGGTGATTAACGTTCCGGCATTGACGTTGTGCATTCTGTCTTCATTAAGCGAAAACAGCGTCTGGGCTGCCGGATTAGCCAGCTCAATTTTACCTTTCAAATCGATGGAGAACACCGGTTCCGGTAGCGCCACCAGTAACGCGCTCAGCGCACGATGTTCCCGTTCGGAAGGAAGAAATGCCACCGTTCTGACATCTGTAACGCCAGTTATACGGCGAATTTCTGCCATCAACTGGCGGAACTGGTCAAAATCGACGGTAGCAAAATTGAGGTAGATACGTCCAATGGCGGCAATTTCGATCCCACGCAAATCAATGCGACGTTCCACAAGTAAATCAAGCAGTTCGCGGGTAAGACCCAGTCTGTCCTGGCAGTAAACTTCCAGACGCATGCGTTGCAACCTTCATCAAAGCGGGTGACCTCTGATAATACGCTATTGGCACTGGTGTCAGAAGTGGCATGGAAGGAAATCTTGACAGTTGGTTATTTATTCCGCGTTTCCTTAAGCTGTGCGATCAAATCGCGCCGAAAGTCGCCCAAACGTGGCTTATCGTCTTCCAGCCAGGGGAGTGGACGACACAATTCCATGGTCTTAATCCCAAGACGGGCAGTCAGTAAACCAGCCCCAATGCCCTGTGCCGCCCTTGCTGAAAAACGGGCCGCCAGATCCTGTGACATCCAGTCCATCCCCACTTCCCTCACCAGCTCAGACGCGCCGGCAAAAGCAATATTGAGCATCACCAGGCGGAACAGTCTCAGGCGGCTGAAATAGCCCAGTTCAATGCCATACAGTGCGGCAATTCGGTTGATAAGCCGCAGATTGCGCCAGGCGATAAATGCCATATCCACCAGTGCCAGCGGACTGACCGCGATCATCAGCGTGGATTCAGCGGCGCTGCGGCCGATCTCGTAACGTGCCTGCCTGTCGAGCACCGGCTGGACCAGCTGGGCGTAAAGGACGATAACGTCGTGGTCGTTGTGCGTTTCATGCAATGAAGCATACCAGCGCTGTAACGCCGGATGATTTTGTTCGATCCCCGCCTGGCGGGCCAGTTTTTCGCAAAATTCACGTCCTTTACCCATCCCGTGGCCGTTCAACAGTTCACGCGCCACATCCCGTTCCTGCGCGCGTTCCCGCAGACGCCAGAGACGTCGCCATTCAGCAATCAGTGAACCGCCTCCGGCACAAACAATCAGTCCGCCTGCCATGCAGCCCCCCAGCGCGATCCAGTCCTGCTGAAGCCATGCGTGGTACGCCCATTGCGCTCCCTGAGCAACCACGCTTACGCCAAGGATCAGAAGGCCTGTTTTTACCATTTTTCGCCACAGGCTACGTCTGGGCCGCAGGGCGGCTTCCACCGCTTTTTCACCGGCGCCCTCTTCAGCCGGCTCTTTTTCGGCATCGACAGCCATAAACTGGCTGGCGTTGTGGTCAAAAACCTGTGCTGCCTTTAACGACTGCTCGCTGCCTGCTTCCAGGGGCTGCGCAAAATCGATGCGTGGTTTTAACGGTGCGTTCATCGCAGTTTATCTCCCAGTAAAAACTCCAGTGCGGTATCCAGACGAATATGCGGCAGTGGACGATCAATATCCGGTCGCTGTGGCCGGAACTGCTCAAAATGAAAGCCCTGCTGCTGCCAGAAATCATCAGCCGGCAGACGTGGTGGCACTTCTCCGGGGTAAAAGGTCAGCGGCTGGTTATCTTCGAGCCGGTGTCCGCGTAGTGCAGGCAGTTTATCACCCTGATGATCCACCACACCGCTTTGCGTTGCCTGCACCGAAGCCAGTCCGATGCACTTCATGTTGATACCTTCAAATGCCGCATGCTGCCATGCATCCTGTACCAGCTGTTGCAACAGGGACACCAGGTTAGCGTGCTGATCGCTGGTAACGTGATCGGACTTGGTGGCGGCAAACAGCAGCTTGTCAATAACCGGTGAAAACAGGCGGCGGAACAGTGTCCGCTGGCCGTAGGAAAAACTCTGCATCAGCTGGGTCAGTGCAAGTTGCATATCGTTAAAGGCCTGCGGCCCGCTGTTGAGCGGTTGCAGGCAGTCAACCAGCACGATCTGTCGGTCGAAACGCAGAAAATAGTTTTTATAAAAACCTTTTACTACATGCTGACAGTAATAGTTATAGCGGGCGCGCAGCATGCCAATATTGCTGGTGTCAGTGGCCTGTGCCAGCCGTGAAGCACCGACTTCATCCGGCTTTAGCCAGGGAAAAAATTGCAATGCCGGGGCGCCCACCATCTCGCCCGGCAGCACAAAGCGGCCCGGCTGAATAAAGTGCATGCCTTCCCGTTTGCATTTATGCAGATAGTCGGTCCACGCGGCGGCTATCTCTGCCAGACGGTTCTCATCTGCCGGGGCGAAAGGATCCAGGCCCTCACACAGTTGCTGCCACTCTGTCGACCAATGGGCACGGTCGCCGTGCAGCAGTCCGGTCATCTGTCGTGACCAGCTGAAGTAGTCCTGTGCCAGCATCGGCAAGTCAAGCAGCCATTCGCCGGGATAATCGACAATATCGAGCCAAAGCGTGGATGTGTCCCTGAAGTGACGCAGCAAGGATCCCTGTGAACGGAAACGCAGCGCCAGACATATTTCACTGACGCCGTGTGTCGGCGTCGGCCAGGCCGGGGGGGTGGCGTACAGCTGTGCTATCCCCTGATCGTAAGTGAAGCGCGGGATCCCCATATCCCGTTGTGGCATGCGCTTAACGCCCAGCAGACGTTGTTCACGCACCGCAGAAAACATCGGCAATCGCGCACCCGTATTAACATTCAGCAGCTGATTGACGAGAGAGGTAATAAAAGCCGTTTTGCCACTGCGGCTGAGACCGGTAACAGCAAGGCGCAGGTGGCGATCCGCGCTCCGGTTGACCAATGACAATAATTCATTCTGGAGTCGTCTCATCACTTGCCTTTTCAGTTGTGCATCCGTTTACAGCCCTCCTGAGCAGACTCAGGGTTTATACCAGCGAGAAGTTGCCACCTGTATGACGCGCCGTAGCAACGGCTCCAGCGCCCATGCCAGCGCTATTTTGAGCGGCCGACGTGCTACCGATTTCACCAACAGGCCGGTCAGCCCCACCGGACCATAAGTGAGTACGCCGATTAAAACAAATTTACCGGTTTTTTTCAGTAGCGGTGTGACATGGCTTCGGACCGCGGCATAGCCGTTTCGCATCGCAGTACTCCTCAGGGAGAATAAGGCCCGCAGACGGGCCGACAGTGACAGTTAAAGCTGGCGGAAACGGCTGCGAACGCTGAACGTTTCTGAGGTGACATAACGCTCAATTTCACGCAGGCTGCGTTCTCCATTGCAGAGTTCTGTGTCCAGTCGATCCAGCAGCTGATGGGCCGAGGGCGCGCTGTCATGTTGAGCGAAAATCTCCTCCGGCTGCTCATCCAGTACGAAAGCCAGCACGAAATAAACAATAAGGGTAAACATAAACAAACCGAAAAACAGCGACAGCACCACAATCACCCGCACCAGTCGCACCGGGATATCCAGGTAGTCAGCTATTCCGGCGCAAACCCCTTTTAGCTTACCCCGCGCCGGAATGCGGTACAGTTTTTTGCCCCCTGTCATTGCTGCCTCCAGTTAGGGTGCTCAGCATCCAGGATCTCTTCCAGCGCCTGGATACGTTCACGCATTCTGGCGGCCTCCGTGGTAAGCTGTTGCAGCCGTTTGCGCTCTGCAGGTGATAAATCATCGTTGCCGCCGTTCTGGCGGTTGCTGTAATGAAGCCATAACCAGATCGGTGCCACAAACAGTACAAATATTGTCAGTGGAATGGCCAGAAATAACGCGCTCATTGACTCTCCTTGCAATTCAGCCCTGATAACGACATTCGCTCATGGCTGGTTTAAATCGCATTACTCGCTGCGGTTGATTTTGGCTTTTAACGCCGCCAACTGTTCACCGATTTCATCATCGGCCTGCAGATCGGCAAACTGCTGATCCAGCGTTTTCTGTTTGCCGAAACGCTGACTTTCAGCTTCGGCTTCCATGTGGTCGATACGACGTTCAAAAGATTCAAACCGCGCCATCGCCTGATCGATCTTTCCGTTGTCCAACTGACGACGGACGTCGCGTGAAGATGAGGCAGCCTGATGACGCAGTGACAGTGCCTGCTGACGAGCCCGGGTTTCGCCAAGTTTTTTCTCCAGCTCACCAATTTCGCTTTTCATCCGGGTCAGCGTCTCTTCAACCTGCTCCACTTCACTTTTCAGGGAGGCGGTAAGTTCAGTCAGTTTCTGTTTTTCGATCAGTGCGGCACGGGCCAGATCGTCTTTGTCACGACGCAGTGCCAGTTCAGCTTTTTCCTGCCATTCCGACTGCTGGGTTTCCGCCTGGCTGATACGACGCAGCAGCTGTTTCTTTTCCGCCAGCGCTCTGGCGGAAGTGGAGCGGACTTCCACAAGGGTGTCTTCCATTTCCTGAATCATCAGGCGAACCAGTTTTTGCGGATCTTCAGCTTTCTCCAGCAAAGCGTTGATATTGGCGTTAACGATATCGGCAAAACGAGAAAAAATACCCATAATTAAAATCCTCATTACTTACTAGTCTGATCTGATGGCGCGATGCGCTGGTCATATTTATTCAAATTACGTGCCATATTTTTATCATCATGATTTTATTGATTTAATTATCTTTACATCGGCATTGCGCTGGGATAATGTGGTCTGAATCACTAAAAAATGGTGAATTTCATGAGTGAATTTAACGACAGTCTGTTAGGTGAGTCGAACAATTTTCTTGAAGTGCTGGAGCAGGTTTCCCGCGTGGCAGTGTTAAACAAGCCTGTACTGGTGACCGGTGAGCGGGGAACGGGAAAAGAGCTGATTGCCAGCCGTCTGCACTATTTGTCTGAACGCTGGCAGGGACCTTTTATTTCACTGAACTGTGCTGCCCTGAATGAGAGCCTGCTTGATTCTGAGCTGTTCGGCCATGAAGCCGGCGCGTTTACCGGGGCGCAAAAACGTCACCTTGGCCGTTTCGAGCGCGCCGACGGCGGCACACTGTTCCTCGATGAACTGGCCACCGCACCGATGCTGGTACAGGAAAAACTGCTGCGGGTGATCGAGTACGGCCAGCTGGAGCGCGTGGGGGGCAGCCAGCCGTTACAGGTCAGTGTCAGACTGGTATGTGCCACCAATGACGATTTGCCGTTGCTGGCGCAACAGGGAAAATTCCGCGCCGATCTGCTCGATCGTCTGGCGTTCGATGTGGTACAGCTGCCTCCCTTACGGGAACGACGCAACGATATTCTGTTGCTGGCGGAACACTTTGCTATCCAGATGAGTCGTGAGCTGGGGCTGCCACTCTTTCCCGGGTTTTCAGCCTCCGCCCGCCAGACACTGCTGGACTATGGCTGGCCGGGCAACGTTCGGGAGCTGAAAAACGTGGTGGAGCGTTCAGTTTATCGCCACAGCACCACCGATCAGGCGCTGGATAATATTATTCTCAATCCTTTCCGGCGCCAGCAGGTCACACAGAACGTTCAATGCGCTGACAATCGGCATCCCACCCTTCCCCTTGACCTGCGTCGCTGGCAGAACCAGCAGGAGAAAGCGCTGCTGGAAAAAAGCCTGCATCAGTCACGCTTTAACCAGCGTCGTGCCGCAGAGCTGCTTGGTCTGACCTATCACCAGCTGCGTGCAATGATGAAGAAACACAGCGTTGATGTGAAACCCAGCGCGGAGTAACAGGATTGTACGTCGTCAGAGATCAAAACCGTACTTAGTCAGGGCATAAAAAAAGCCCGCGGATAGCGGGCTAAAAATACTGGAAGCAATGTGAGCAATGTCGTGCTCTTCTTCGGCAGAGCCACCGTTGAAGTGCAGATGAATAATAATCATTCGCAATACCACTTGTAAAGCTGTTTGTTGAGAATTTTTCTCATTTCCATAATGGTACTGGGTGTATTGTGTACAACTGATAACAATACAACCCCCGGAACGGATGAAAACCAGACAGTTTACCGCCAAATTTGGGGCGAGGCCGCAGAGTACGATACACTGTGAGGATTGCCTGATACCCAGATAACTCAATGCGCATATTTATATCTTCCCTTCTGCTGGGCCTGAGCATGTTCAGCGCGTCAGCCTGGCCATCACCGCCGGACGATATCCGTCAGAGCGGCTTTGTCTATTGTGTTAATGGCACCGTGACCACCTTTAATCCACAGAAGGTAAGTGGCGGTTTGGTGGTGGATACCCTGGCCGCCCAGCTGTATGACCGGCTGCTGGATGTCGATCCCTATACCTACCGCTTAATTCCTGAACTGGCTGAACGCTGGGAGGTGTTGGATGATGGTGCAACTTACCGTTTTCATTTGCGCCACGATGTCGCCTTTCAAAAAACGAACTGGTTTTCCCCCACCCGCTTACTGAACGCAGACGATGTGGTATTCAGTTTTCAACGCATTTTTGATCGCCACTCGGCCTGGCATAATGTCAACGGTGGCAGCTATCCCTACTTTGACAGCCTGCAATTTGCCGATACGGTGCAGAGTGTAAAGAAGCGCGATAACTATACCGTCGATATCCGGCTTAACAGCCCGGATGCCTCCTTCCTCTGGCATCTGGCTACCCATTACGCCCCGGTACTTTCCGCCGAATATGCCGCCCAACTGACCAGAGCCGATAGCCAGGAACAGCTGGATCGTCAGCCTGTCGGTACTGGCCCGTTTCAGCTGAGTCAGTATCGCACCGGCCAGTATATTCGGCTGGCGCGTAATCCTTCCTACTGGAAAGGATTGCCGCGAATGCAGCAGGTGGTGATCGATATGGGCGCGGGTGGAACGGGCCGTCTGTCAAAGTTGCTGACCGGTGAGTGCGATGTGCTGGCCTACCCGGCCGCCAGTCAGATCTCGGTACTGCGTAACGATCCCCGTCTGCGTCTGACGCTTCGCCCTGGGATGAATATTGCCTATCTGGCCTTTAACACCCGAAAAGCACCGCTGGACCAACCCGCGGTACGTCAGGCGTTGGCACTTGCGATCAACAATGAACGTCTGATGGAGTCTATCTATTATGGCACGGCGGAGACTGCCGCCTCGATCCTGCCTCGCGCGTCGTGGGCGTTTAACAATAACGTTAAAGTGACGGAATATAATCCGCAAAAGTCCCGTCAGCAGTTGCAGTCGCTGGGGGTTAATCATCTGCATCTGACCATGTGGGTGCCCTCTGCGTCACAATCGTGGAACCCAAGTCCGCTGAAAACAGCTGAACTGATCCAGGCCGATCTTGCCCAGGTTGGCGTCCGGGTGACTATCGTTCCGGTCGAGGGCCGCTTCCAGGAAGCCCGGCTGATGACGGTAAACCATGATTTGACGCTCACAGGCTGGTCCACGGACAGTAACGATCCTGACAGTTTTCTCCGCCCCCTGCTAAGCTGTGCCGCTGCGGGTTCCCAGACCAATTTCGCCCACTGGTGTGATACGGCTTTTGATGAGACGTTGTATAACGCATTGCGCTCTCAGCAGTTAGCGTCGCGCATTGAATATTACGATCGCGCACAGAGGTTACTGGCACAGGCGCTGCCAGTCCTGCCGTTGGCTTCCTCACTGCGACTTCAGGCTTACCGCTATGATATTCACGGTTTGATACTCAGTCCGTTCGGTAACGCTTCATTTGCCGGCGTCTGGCGGGACAACGGTGGGGAGAAATCATCATGGTAATTTACGCACTGCGACGTCTGGTGCTGTGGCTGGTCACATTGCTGATGTTAACCCTGGTCGGTTTCAGCCTGTGCTTTTTCACACCTCACGCCCCATTACAGGGAGCTTCACTGAGCGATGCCATGCTGTTCTGGTATAAGGGACTGTTCCAGTTTGATTTTGGTGTATCAACGGTTAACGGCGAGCCGATTGGCGGCCAGCTACGCGAAGTGTTTCCCGCCACCCTCGAACTGTGCATTATGGCCTTTACCCTGGCAATGCTGACAGGTATTCCACTGGGGATCACCGCCGGGGTGATGTACAACCGCTGGCCGGATCGGCTCATCAGTGGTTTTGCCCTGCTGGGTTTTTCCATGCCGGTATTCTGGCTGGCGCTGCTACTGACGCTGCTTTTTTCGCTCAATCTGGGCTGGTTGCCGGTATCCGGTCGCTTCGATCTGCTTTATCCGGTAAAAAGCATCACCGGGTTTTCGCTGTTAGATGCCTGGCTCAGTCATTCGCCGTGGCGGGATGAAATGTTAATCAGTGCAGTTCGCCATCTGATCCTGCCCGTCACTACTCTGGCCCTTGCGCCGACCACCGAAGTGGTGCGTCTTCTGCGTATCAGCACGCGGGAAGTGATGGAACAGAACTACATTAAAGCCGCCACCACCAGAGGGCTTTCCCTGCCGGGCATTATCCGCCGCCATGTGTTGCATAACGCGCTGCCACCGGTCATTCCTCGTCTGGGGTTGCAGTTCTCCACCATGCTGACGCTGGCGATGATCACCGAAGTGGTGTTCAGCTGGCCGGGTCTTGGCCACTGGCTGGTGGATGCCATTCGTCAGCAGGATTATGCCGCGATTTCTGCGGGGGTGATGGTGATCGGCGGCATGGTAATCAGCGTTAATGTGCTGGCTGATATTCTGGGTGCAATGACGAATCCACTTAAGCATAAGGAATGGTATGCCCTCCGTTGACATATACGCCGAGAAACGGCTGCCCAGTCCTTTACGTCACACCTGGCGGCTTTTTTATCGTGACACCACCGCGATGGTCGGCTTTTATGCCTTTATCGCGCTGATGCTGATCTGTCTGTTTGGCCGCCTGCTGGCACCTTACGGCCTGGATCAGCAGTTCCTCGGGTACCAGTTGCAGCCCCCTTCATGGTCACGCTACGGTGATGTCTCTTTCTTCCTGGGCACTGACGATCTCGGCCGCGATGTGCTCAGCCGCCTGCTGAGCGGTGCAGCCCCCACCGTCGGTTCAGCCATTCTGGTCACGCTGCTTGCGGCACTGTTTGCCACGGTACTGGGTACGCTTGCCGGGCTGACTCGCGGTCTGCGTTCA
This sequence comes from Erwinia psidii, assembly GCF_003846135.1. Taxonomy (GTDB): domain Bacteria; phylum Pseudomonadota; class Gammaproteobacteria; order Enterobacterales; family Enterobacteriaceae; genus Erwinia; species Erwinia psidii. The sequence goes on along the minus strand of NZ_RHHM01000005.1, from coordinate 144,644 downwards.
GCAGTGATGAACCATATCCTCGACACGCTGTTGTCTATTCCGTCGCTGTTGCTGGCGATCGTCGTGGTCGCCTTTCTGGGACCAAAGCTGGAACATGCCCTGCTGGCGGTTTTTCTGGCGATCATTCCACGTCTGGTGCGGTCCATCTACAGTGCCGTCCATGATGAGCTGGAAAAAGATTATGTTGTTGCCGCCCGTCTGGATGGTGCCAGCAGCTGGAATATTCTTTGCCACGCTATTTTTCCCAATATTCTTGCGTTGCTGGTGAGCGAGTTTACCCGCGCCTTGTCCATCGCTATTCTCGATATTGCCGCGCTGGGTTTTCTCGATCTTGGGGCGCAGTTGCCCTCACCGGAATGGGGTGCCATGCTGGGAGATGCACTGGAGCTGATCTATGTAGCTCCCTGGACGGTGATGCTCCCGGGCGCCGCGATTATGCTGAGCGTGCTGATTATCAATCTGTTAGGTGACGGCATTCGCCGGGCCATTGTTGCGGGAGTGGAATAAATGCCGCTGCTCGATATTCGTAATCTGACCATTGAATTTATGACCGCCGAAGGCCCGGTCAAAGCGGTTGACCGGGTGAATATGATCCTGAATGAGGGTGAAATTCGTGGCCTTGTGGGTGAATCCGGCTCAGGGAAAAGCCTTATTGCCAAAGCCATCTGTGGTGTGACCAAAGACAACTGGCGTGTCACCGCTGACAGGATGCGTTTTAATGATATCGATTTGCTGCGTCTCTCCCCCCGCGAACGACGCAAACTGGTGGGAAATAATGTATCGATGATTTTCCAGGAACCGCAATCCTGTCTTGATCCTTCCGAAAGTATCGGGCGACAACTGATGCAGGCGATACCGGGTTGGACCTGGAAAGGCCGCTGGTATCAGCGCTTCCGCTGGCGCTGGCGTCGGGCTATCGATCTGTTGCACCGGGTCGGCATTAAAGATCATAAAGACATTATGAGCAGTTTCCCTTACGAACTGACGGAAGGCGAATGCCAGAAAGTGATGATCGCCATTGCCCTGGCGAACCAGCCACGCCTGCTGATTGCCGACGAACCCACCAACGCAATGGAACCGACGACCCAGGCGCAGATATTTCGCCTGCTGAGACGCCTGAATCAGAACAACAACACCACCATTTTGCTGATCAGTCACGATTTGCAGATGCTCAGTCAGTGGGCAGATCGCATTAATGTGATGTACTGTGGACAAACGGTGGAAACCGCCCCCAGTGAGGAGCTGATCGCCGCACCGCATCATCCTTATACCCAGGCGCTGATCCGCGCCATGCCGGATTTTGGTCGCTCCTTGCCACATAAGGGCCGCCTGAATACGCTGCCAGGCGCGATCCCCTCTCTGGAGCATCTGCCCGCCGGATGCCGCCTTGGTCCCCGTTGTCCCTACGCGCAGAAAACCTGTATTGCACGCCCCTGGCTGACCGGTACGAAAACGCATCTGTTCGCCTGTCACTTCCCGCTCAACATGGAGAATTCGTGATGGTCGAAACCCTGCTGGAAGTGCGTAATCTGAGCAAAACGTACCGCTACCGCACCGGCCTGTTCCGACGACAGCATGTTGAAGCGGTCAAAGAGGTCAGTTTTATGCTTCGCGAGCGGCAGACACTGGCAATCATCGGTGAGAACGGCTCCGGTAAATCGACGCTGGCAAAAATGCTCAGTGGCATGGTGGTCCCCACGGCCGGAGATATTGTGATTGATAATCATCCACTGGAGTACGGTGATTATGGCTATCGCAGCCAGCATATCCGCATGATTTTTCAGGACCCTTCTACGGCGCTGAATCCCCGCCAGCGGATCGCCCAGATCCTCGATTTGCCACTGCGACTGAATACCGCTCTCTCACCGGAGGAACGGGAAAAGCGCATTATCGCCACGCTGCGTCAGGTTGGTCTGTTGCGCGATCACGCAGGCTATTACCCACACATGCTCGCCCCCGGTCAGAAGCAGCGTGTAGGGCTGGCGCGCGCGCTGATCCTGCAACCCAGAGTCATTGTGGCAGACGAAGCGCTGGCCTCGCTGGATATGTCAATGCGTTCACAACTGATCAATCTGATGCTGGAATTACAGGACAAACACGGTATCGCCTATATCTACGTTACCCAGCATTTGGGAATGATGAAACACATCAGCGATCAGGTTTTGGTGATGCATCAGGGAGAGGTGGTGGAACGGGGCAGTACGGCGGAGGTGCTTGCCAGTCCGCTGCACGATCTCACCCGACGGCTGATTAACAGCCATTTTGGTGAAGCCCTGACCGCAGATGCATGGCGCCGGGACCATCCGGTCTGATCTGCCGTCCTTTTATGCTTTTCCGATATTGATTAGCACCGAACGTTATTTTGTCCGACAGATCTCCTGGGCGAGGATAGCCACCTCCTCGCTGAAAAGGAATCATCATGGAACAGCGCCGTTTTTCCGGCAACAGCCATCTGTATCACGAAACGCAATGCACGCTGACCGCTCCCACCGCACCGCTGGTTCCTGAGGCGGCGGAGATTGGCGACCGTTTTCTGCTTGGTCTCGACGCGCTCTGTGGTGCGGAAGTGAAAAGCCATCTTGACCGGATTGAGCCTGCCCTGTTGGCTTCACGCGATCTTTATCAGCTGTTGTTTCCACGACATGTGGACACTTCCATGACGCATACCCTGACGCTCTATGACCGGCTAAGCGCCGCATTGACAGTGGCGCAGGTGACCGGTATCCAGCGGCTGTGCAATCATTACGCCGCCAGGCTTAATCCTCTTGCCGGTCCCGATCCCTCAAGAGAAAGCAACCTCCGACTGACGCAAATGACCGAATATGCCCGCCAGTTGGCCAGCCAACCCGCATTAATTACCCCGGTCGCGTTGCGGCGTCTTGACGAGGTGGGGCTGACCGTACCGGATATTATCACCTATAACCAGATAACCGGTTTTATCAGCTACCAGGCGAGGGTGGTGGCCGGGATAAATGCCCTTCTCGCCCTGCCGGTACGCTGGTTTCCCGGCCTGGCAGAACCGGAAGATGCCACCGCAGAATGTTTTAACCCTGTCACCCAATGGCAGCCGCTACTGCCACCGGTTGAGTTACGCTACGCTTCAGCCAGCCAGCTGGAGGTACTCACCTGGTGCCAACCGCAACCGGAGTTCAGTGACTGTGCATGGCTGCTGGCGCACGATGCAGCAACGTTGCATGGCTGGGGAACGCTGATTAACATTTTGCGGGAAAACGCATCGACACAGGAAGGCGCACTTGCCGCCGCCGTTGCCGCCAGGATTAACGGCAGTGCGGCCTGCCTGTGGCGTTACAGGAATGAGAGATTACGCGATGCACTACGGCAAAGCGTGTCGCAGGCACTGGCTATTGCCAGTCCATCCGAACAGGCGGTCATCCAGGCGGCAGCTCAGCTGACCCGAACGCCGGAGCGATTCAGTGCCACGCATTTACAGCCGTTAAACAACGCCGGTTTAACTGACAGAGTTGCGTTCGATGTGATCCTGCAAGTGGCGCTGGCAAACTGGAGTAATCGACTGATTCAGACGCTGGGGACGGCCTCAGGTAATGATGAGCAGCCACACTGAACCAATGGTCGCCAGCGTCATTTCCGAAATGGCCTGATCGGTGGCGCAAACTCACCGCAAGAGGGTTCGGTTTGGGAAACGGTATCTATGGTCATTCCCGTTTTTGCAATACCGATTTTGACGATACGTTGGCTTCTCTGAATCTGTCCGGCGTCTGAATGGGATTTATTCCCGCGGCCTGATGAGTTCCGCGCCTGATGAACCTCCAGAAAATATACGGCTTCAGCGAGCCTTTCCGTTTCACAGGTTCCTCAACAGGCCGGTGGGCCGTTCGTATCATCAATAATCAGTATTCGTAAAACCAGACAAATGATTGTTTAAATTGGTGTATTTCCCGTTATGTTTCATCAGTCTGCTGTCGTGTCGTCATTGCCCAGGCTGTTCTGGTCATCTTGTTTGCCAGAGCACAGGTCACAACAAAATTGCTTTTCCGGCACAACAATTCCCTGACCCAGTAAGCTAATTTGCCAGACTGGTGTTCCAGTTTTTGTATGAATACCCAGGCACACTGAACGTCCTCCCTTCGTGCAATAAAAGCAATAAAAACAGAATCTACTGCGCCGCTAATCTGGCAGCTGGAAAACACACGCTTTCAACGTATTAAAAGACTGACAGAAACTCACGGGTTATCTGTTCTTCATCTTACGTATGCTGTCCTGTCAGGCTACTTCTCGCGCATCACAGGGGAAGAGGAGATCGTGATTGATGTACCTGTACACAATCGAAAAAATGCCAGGCAAAAAGACACGGTAGGCCTGTTTGCTGCGGTTATCCCGGTCAAGATTACTCTCAAACTGACCAGAGATACCTTTTTCGATGTGATGAAAAAAGCCGCAGAAGAATTACGTCGCTGTTATAAACATCAGCACTTATCTATTACAAAAATTAATGAACAGACGAAGATAAAACAGAAGACGGGACGTGCCCAGCTATTTGACATTACACTATCCTTTGAGTTATTCAGGCTCAACGTTGATATGCAGGGATGCGTCACCAGGCTCGAAATCCTGTCAAACCATGTTTCCGCTTGTTTTATCAGTACTTTTTTACCCAAAACAGCGAAGCGTTAAACCAGCCTGCCACAATCGAATTCAATTTTGGTGCTCATTACTTTAGCCGTAAAGAGATTATTGCACTTCAGTCCCGTCTGTCTCGGTTGACCGCGTTCGCTGCTAATAACCCACCTGCGCTGCTGGAAAGCGCGCCAATACTGCCACAGGCGGAATATGAACGGCTGAAAGAATTTAACGCCACCGCCGCTGCCTTCCCGCGCAAGGCGCTGGTTCATCAGCTGTTTGAACAACAGGTGGCAGCAACGCGGCATGGCACTGGCGTGCCCTGCCGTGTGGCGATAAATGCGGGTATTGTGTTTGATGCTTTCGTAAAATGCTGGCTGCGCCTGCTTTCGGGCGACGCGCTGGTTATTGAAATTTTACCGGTGCAGGCAGCAACTTTTGCTGATTTGCTGATAATGGTCATCCCATTGACTGGCGAAAGCATCCTGTGGCATCAGCGCTGCTTCTCTGTCGGGGACAGATACACCGCCTTCCGACCGCTGGTAACGGCCTTGTCCACCCCGTAAATTCCATTTTCGGTATTTTTTCAGTCCTCATACTGCCAATCTCCCTGGAATAATATCCACTATCGCCACTGCACGGTGGATTTCAGCTCATGAACCATGCATCTGGAGCTGTTGCATTCTTCCAGCCTTTGCAAGTAACTTAAATCTGAAAAGTAGCCTTACCGCGGTTTTCGGGCGGTTTCCCCGACGACAGTCGGCTACAGTTGGAAAGTATCAAAATAATAATGTCCGATATCCGGGTGTTCCCTTTAATCAATGAACCAGGCGAATGACGAAGCCACGCCTGCCGCAACCAGAATAAGGGAGAGCAACGATTTTATAAAAATAAGTTTCACAGAGGCTCCTGGCAGTGATGAATGAATAAGTCATGATTGAGCCCATGTTTTAATTGCTCACGTTAAAGCAGTTAAATAAACAGGCTCAATATCTACAGGCAGCGTTATTACCGTATAATCAGATATGGCTGCCGATGGAAAGGCAACCGGACAGCGTACACGCCGCTACGGCGATCAACAGCATGAAGAGTGGCTTCATATTATTTTCCTGTATCAGAATAGTGAAACGCAGCCAGACAACATAAATGCTGCGGCCAGGATACACATACCATAAGAGAGCTTTGACATTATTTTTTACCACCTCATAAGTGAACCGTACTGTACAGTTTATATTTAAAAAAGCGCTTGTCAACCTGTCTTTGGCGCTAAACGTAATGCGATGAGCAATGGGCAAACAGAAGGCTATTTTTGGCGGGATGTCCCTGTAAGGAAAACAGCATCTGTAGGATGCTATCCACCAGAAACAAAGCCGATCCTGCGCGGGATTGAATAAATCAGACAATTTTTCTCTGTGGCTGGTCTGTGTCAGACAATCAGGCATAGACTGTATGTAACAGTTAAACCGAATCACAATCGGCGTAATACTATGAAATTTAAAACCACCATTAAACCCTATAAGGCCGCCGCAGGTGGTTGGGGTTCTCTTGAAGCCACCACCCGTTTCGTTTTCGACAGCAAACAGGTGCTTAAAAATATGCGCAATCTGATGCGCATGAATAAGGCCAGAGGCTTCGACTGTCCAGGCTGCGCCTGGGGAGATGATAATAAAAGCACCTTCAGCTTCTGTGAGAACGGCGCGAAAGCCGTCACCTGGGAAGCAACCCGCCGTTATGTCGATGCCCACTTTTTTGCGAAATACAGTGTGGCAGCGTTGTATCAGCAGAGTGATTATTTTCTGGAATATCAGGGCCGGCTGACTGAGCCTCTTCGCTATCACCGTGAAACCGATCGTTACCAACCCATCAGTTGGGACGATGCCTTCAGGCTGATCGCCCGCCACGTTCACGCGCTGGATAACCCGGACCAGATGGAGCTGTACACTTCAGGCCGTGCCAGTAACGAAGCTTCATGGCTCTATCAGCTGTTTGGCCGGATGAATGGCAGCAACAATTTTCCTGACTGCTCCAATATGTGCCATGAAGCCAGCGGTATCGGGCTGAAACGCAGCATCGGCGTGGGGAAAGGCACTGTTCGTCTCGATGATTTTGACTATGCGGATGCGATTTTTGTCTTTGGCCAGAATCCCGGCACCAATCATCCCAGAATGCTACACAGCCTGCGCCATGCGGCGGATCACGGTGCAAAAATTGTCACGTTCAATACCCTGCGCGAACGTGGGCTTGAACGCTTTGCCGATCCGCAAAAACCGTTGGAAGTCGTTACCAGTAAAGCCGGTGCGATTAGCTCCACCTATTATCAGCCCAGGCTGGGTGGTGATATGGCGGCAGTGCGGGGCATGGTAAAAGCCCTGGCGGAGACTCACCACGCACAGCTGGCAAACGGTGACAAAGGCCTCTTTGACCTGGCGTTTATTGATACATATACCGAAGGGATGCAGGCCTATCTGGATGTGGTGGCCGACACCACCTGGCAGCAGATCACGCAACAGTCCGGCCTGAGCGAACAGCAGTTACGCGAAGCAGCAGCCATTTATCAGCGTGCAGAACGGGTGATCTGTACCTGGGCTATGGGCATCACGCAGCATAAACATTCGGTTGATACCGTGCGGGAAATTGCCAACCTGCAACTGTTGTTTGGTCAGCTGGGCAAAAAAGGTGCCGGCCTGTGCCCGGTGCGCGGTCACAGTAATGTGCAGGGCAATCGCACCATGGGCATTGATGAGAAACCCTCCGACGCCTTTCTTGACAGTCTGAGAGACCATTTTGGCTTTGAGCCGCCGCGTGGACCCGGCCACAACACGGTTGAAGCGCTGGAAGCCATGTTGCGTGGCGACGTGAAAGTACTGATCGCCCTGGGAGGCAACCTTGCCGCTGCAGCACCGGACAGTCCCCGTACTGAAGCCGCGCTGCGGCGCTGTGCTCTGACGGTGCAAATCAGTACAAAGCTGAACCGCAGCCATCTGTGCCCCGGTGCAGAAGATGCACTGATCCTCCCGACGCTGGGCCGCACCGAGCAGGATATTCAGGCCAGCGGCCCACAATTTATTACGGTGGAAGACTCCTTCAGCATGGTTCACGCCTCCGAAGGCGTAGGTAAGCCAATAGCTGAAACTCAACGTTCTGAAACGGCCATCGTTGCAGGTATCGCTGATGCCGTTCTGGGGAATGAAAAACTTGACTGGCTGTCGCTGGCAGCCGACTACCACAAAATCCGCGACCATATTGCCGCCACTCTCCCCGGATTCAGCGATTTCAACGCCAGGTGTGATATTAAAGGCGGTTTTTATCTGGGCAATGCCGCAGCGGAATTACGTTTTCACACGCCGGGTAATAAAGCTCAGTTCAGTCATGCGCGTCTGCCCACATCATTATTCCCCCCGTTGGGCAACGGTGTTGACGCGCCTTTTACCCTGCAAACGCTGCGTTCGCACGATCAGTACAACACCACGATTTATGGGCTGGATGACCGCTATCGCGGTGTTTATGGCCAGCGTGAAGTGCTTTTTATTAACGAGGAAGATATGGCCGGGTTAGGCCTGGCGGCGGGTGTTGATGTGGATATTGAAACATTGTGGAATGACGGGATTACCCGCAAAGTGACCGGTTTTAAACTGGTGCCCTACAATATCCCGCGCGGCAATCTTGCAGCCTATTACCCGGAGACCAATCCGCTGGTACCGCTTTCCAGTTTTGGCGACGAAAGCGGTACACCCACATCAAAATCAATTCCGGTAACCATTACCCGTTCTGTGTTGAAATCCGACCGGCGTATTGCCTGACTGACAGCGCCTTACCCCTGTAAAAAGCCGGGTTATACCGGCTTTTTACTTGCCGCGGGAGCGTTAATCGCGTAAAACTGTCTGCCGCTTACAGGCCACGAAAACTATTGAGATTATGTTCCAGGATAACCCGCTGCTCGCGCAGCTCAAAGAGAAACTCCACTCCCAGACGCCACGTGTTGAAGGTGTGGTGAAAGGCACGGAAAAAGGCTTTGGCTTTCTGGAAGTCGAAGCGCAAAAGAGCTACTTCATCCCACCACCGTTTATGAAAAAAGTGATGCACGGCGATCGGGTAATCGCGGTGCTGCAAACCGACAAAGATCGTGAAGTCGCCGATCCGGAAAAACTGGTTGAACCTTTTCTGAGCCGTTTTGTGGGGCGCATACAGAAAAAAGACGATCGCCTGTCAATTGTTCCCGATCACCCACTGCTGAAAGAGGCTATCCAGTGCCGCGCCGATCGTAACCTGACGCATGACTTTCAGAACGGCGACTGGGCGGTGGCTGAGATGCGACGACATCCCCTGAAAGGCGATCGTACTTTCTACGCTGAACTGACCGCTTTTATTACCCACGGTGATGACCACCTCGCCCCGTGGTGGGTAACGCTTGCCCGCCACAACCTTGAGCGTGAAGCCCCGGAAGGTATGGCTGGTGAAATGCTCGACGAAAATCTGGTGCGTGAAGATCTCACCGCGCTGGAATTCGTCACCATCGACAGCGCCAGTACCGAAGATATGGATGATGCCCTTTATGTCCAGGGGACACAGGACGGTGAACTTTCGCTGACCATCGCGATCGCAGACCCTACTGCCTATGTTGCCGCGGACAGCGAACTGGACAGTATCGCAGCAAAGCGCGCCTTCACTAATTACCTGCCTGGCTTCAACATTCCTATGTTGCCACGCCAGCTGTCTGACGATCTCTGCTCCCTGCGTCCTCATGAGCGCCGACCGGTAATGGCCTGCCGCGTAACCGTTGCAGCTGATGGATCACTGGGTGAACCGCATTTCTTTGCTGCCTGGATTGAATCAAAAGCCAAACTGGTTTATGACAACGTTTCTGACTGGCTGGAAGAGCGTGGTGAGTGGCAGCCAGAAAGCGAGGCGATCGCCAACCAAATCCGGCTTCTGCATCGTCTCTGTCTGAGCCGTGCAGAATGGCGTCAGACGCACGCGCTGGTGTTTAAAGACCGCCCGGATTTCCGCTTCATTCTGGGCGAAAAAGGTGAAGTGCTTGATATCATTGCGGAGCACCGACGCATAGCCAATCGCATCGTTGAAGAAGCGATGATCGCCGCCAATATCTGTGCTGCCACCGTATTACGTGAACGGCTTGGCTTTGGGATATACAACATTCATCCCGGCTTTGATGCCAGTAATGCAGAGCAGGCAGCCGCCGTACTGGAGAATCACGGCGTTAAGGTCGATCCACTGGTCATTGCCACGCTGGAAGGTTTCCGCGTATTGCGCCGTGACCTGGACTCGCAGCCCACTCAGTTCCTCGACAGCCGGATCCGTCGCTTCCAGTCATTTGCTGAGATCGGTACCGAGCCAGGACCGCACTTTGGTCTGGGGCTTGAGGCATATGCCACCTGGACATCACCGATTCGTAAGTACGGCGATATGATTAACCATCGCCTGCTTAAATCGATTGTCCGGGGCACAAACGCTGACCGTCCACAGGAAGAAGTTACCATCAGGATGAGCGAGCGGCGTCGTCTTAACCGTATGGCAGAGCGTGATGTTGGCGACTGGCTTTATTCGCGCTTTCTGCAAAAAGCGGCAGGTACAGACCAGCGCTTCGGCGCCGAGATCATTGATGTGTCGCGTGGTGGGATGCGCGTACGTCTGAGCGCCAACGGTGCGGTAGCCTTTATCCCTGCCCCATTCATTCACGCCGTGCGTGATGAGCTGGTATGCAGCCAGGAGAATGGCACTGTGCAGATTAAAGGGGAAGTGGCATATCGCGTGACTGATGTGATCGACGTTACCATTGCGGAAGTCCGTATGGAAACCCGCAGCATTGTGGCCCGTCCCTTCGCATAAATCGCCAGCCCGGTGGGATAATTGCGGTTATCCCACTTTTACTCCCGCCACACTCTCTTTTGAAACACGCCTGAAGGTATGCTCGCTTACTGGTTTTTCTGCCCATACCAGGCATCTTTACCATGCTTGCGCAAATAGTGACAATCCAGAAGCGGCTGTCCGATGGCAGATAATGCGGGTGTCAGTTGCCGACTGAAAATGCCCATATAAGCAACCTCCTCCAGCACCACAGCGGAATGCACGGCTTCTTCTGGCGTTTTTCCCCAGCAAAAAGGCCCGTGTGAATTGACCAAAATAGCGGGGATGGCAAGCGGATCAAGCGCTCTCTGTTGAAAAGTTTCAACAATTACCTGCCCGGTTTGCCATTCATAACCTGACTGAATTTCGTCGGCAGTCATCTGACGACTACAGGGTACCGCACCATAAAAATCATCCGCATGAGTGGTTCCCCAGGCGGGAAGATCAAGCCCTGCCTGCGCCCAGATGGTGGCATGTCGGGAATGTGTGTGGACGATCCCTCCCACCTCAGGCCAGGCAAGATACAACGCCCGGTGAGTGGCGGTATCGGAGGAAGGCTGCATTTCGCCTTCGATAATCTCGCCCGTCGCAAGGTCCACCACCACCATATCGTCACGTTTCATCGCCGCATAGCTGACACCAGAAGGTTTGATCACCATCAGCCCGCTGGCGCGATCGATCGCGCTCACATTGCCCCAGGTAAATACCACCAATCCATATTGTGGCAGCGCTAGGTTGGCTTCCAGTACCTGTTGTTTGAGTATTTCCAGCATTGTCTCTCTCCCCTTGCCATTTGCTCTATTTTCCCCTTCGTTGCGGTAGCATGGTATGGAGACATTGGCTGGATGAGAGGCAGGTTCTCGCTACAGGTCACAGAATTGTGGCGGAAATAAGATTTTTTACCTGCCAGTCCAGGCAGAAAAACATACAATATAAACAAGCCGACATAATGCGTTAATAAAATGTGATTTCTCATCTTGAGATGTATCACAGTGATGCAGTAACAGCGGCCGGGTACGCAGATACTTTTTCAGATTTCAGGAGAAATATCTGTAGCAGCAATGATGGAGAAGTGAAAATGACAATAACTGCAAAACGCATTACCGCTGGCCTGCTGGCCACAACATTAGTGCTTTCCCTGAGCGCATGTTCACACTGGTCTAAACGCGATCGCAATACTGCTATCGGCGCAGGGGCAGGTGCACTTGGCGGCGCTATTCTGACTAACGGCAGCGGTCTGGGTACCGTCGGTGGCGCCGCTGTCGGTGGTATCATTGGGCATCAGATCAGCCGCTAACCTGCTGTAATTTGGACGATTATGCCAATCTGACAACGCAAACACTGCATTTCTGATATCTTCAAAGATAATCTTACTTATGGCTCCTGAAACGGGGCCATATTCCTGTTTTTACGTTACGCTTTCTGACCCGCGCTGAAAACTGACTGCGGCCGGTGTGAAATACTTTTTCCTGCATAACCATCCGATTTATTGCCTGCCCACTGATAAACATGTTTTGCAGGCTCATCGGTGCCGCAAAACCCAGGCTGGCCGTTTCATATCTCTGATCTTATACCTATTTTATTGCCATTGATTTACCACCGCGATTGCACTATTTCCGAACAATGCGCTTGCCTGAAGGAATGCAAAAAAATCAGTGGATGAGGATATTGCATCAGAACAAATTATTGATCTGTCATTTAATTCTGTGCTTACTAATCTGGCTGATAAATATTGTGGTTATTAAAAATAATATTCAGGCAGGCAACCCGGCATGTGCTGTGGTGTTGTCAATATCATATCGTATGGACGCCCAGGCACTGGTTTCGCATTCTGAGGAATTAAGTACGCCCCTATGGGGCGCAATGATGCAGGTGGATTTTTATCCTGACAAAGCCTGTCACTGACAGGTTATCCAGCTTACCTTTCGATATCAGCCAGATGAAGAAACAACATTAACAGAAAATTAATTTTTTCTTTCCATCGCACACTGGCCGGATTTTCTTCCTCCGGCCGCCCTGACAGACGGGAGCCTTATTAACTCCGCTCAATTTTTTTTGCCGCCTCATCCAGCGCATCAATAATCGTATAGAGGGTCTCCTCCGCCAGACCGGGCCGCGAAAGGCGGGTATTGAGTGCCGTTTTCATATTATGGATGGCACGCTCCACTTCCGGCTGGCTGCGATTTTCCGCCAGGATCGCCAGTGAGGAAAGTCGGGAAATAATGTTTTGCAGACCGGAGTGATTTTCTCGCAGGTGGCGTTGCCCCTCCGCAGTAAGACAGAATGTTTTCCGGCCAGCAAGCGCATCGCTGCTGCGTATATATTCCAGCTCTTCAAGTAAGGAAAGCGCTGGATAAATAATCCCGGGGCTGGGGGTATATTCCCCTTTTGACAAATCTTCCACTGACTTGATTAATTCGTAGCCATGAGCCGCGCCCTGTGAGACAAAATGCAGGATTAGCAACCGGATATCACCAGCGTCGAGTCTCTTTCCCCGGCGCTTCCTGTGCAGGCAGGAAGCGCCCTGCATGTTTTGATGATGTTTCATTATCTGCCCAGCGACGATTCATACCGTCGGTTTATGATGCCAGTACGCCACGGCGCGGACAAAATCAGCCTGTAACCCGCGATGAAGAATAAAGTAGTCACTGAGCTGCTTTACTGCAGCCCCTTCACCGGTTAGCCAGATAAAATAATCCTGTTCCGGCAGCGTCACGTTGTCCAGTTCGGCAATCAGTGCAGCAATATCTTTACCCTGCATTGCCCCACTGCCCAGCCAGCAGATTTCCACATTCGGTGTTGCGCCCAGATAGCGACGCCCCTTTTCCTCATCAACAAAAGCGTACAACCTGCATGACGAACCCTGCATCGTTTGGCAACGACGCTTAAGGGCGGGTAAACCACTTTCGTCACAGACATAAAGCTGATATTCATAATCATCCGGGACAATCAGCGAACCACGTGGACCGCCCACAGCCAGCCTGTCGCCAGGTTTGGCTTTCGCTGCCCAGTCACTGGCAAGACCCGACTGATGCAGATAGAAATCCACGGTCAGACGGTCAATGCCATTAAAAAACAGTGGTGTGTAGTCACGGGCGGCAGGCCGCAGGCCCTCTTTCCATACCACGCCGTCCGACGTGATCTCAGGCAGGTTTAAGACCCCGGTTTCCGTATCAGGAAAAAAAACTTTGATATGATCGTCAAAGCCCGGCGATGTAAAACCGACCAGCGCTTCACCACCCAGTTCTATACGGTAAAAGCTGTCGGCAACAAATGTTTTTGCTATGACTTCCACCGGGCGGAAACGCAGTTCGTTTCTGACACGACGAGGCATGCGGTTTGAAATTTCGGACAATATCATTCTCCTCTGAACGGCACGGGACTGGTTCGCATAACAAGAATAAAATATATCTATGATATATCTTTACTACAAGAGCAAACAATAAAATCAGCACGCTACTTTTACAAACGTCATGGTTAAAAAAATAAACTGTCTCAGACACAGGAAACCAGACCCACTAACAGACTGAATGTTGATGCGTTTATTCCGCATTATTTTTGCTCAACTCTGGCAGTCACCCCGGTGATCCTGAGTGGTAAAGCAGCACTCTCCTTTATTGATTTATCAGGCGGTACAAAACGGCTTAAGCAATAGGTGGCACTATGATTTTTAAGCATTTTTACCCCTATATAATGTGCTTGTCTATTTTATAAAAGAGAGTGATGCCATGACACCAAATCCCCTTTCTGTAAGTACTGCAAGTACGGTTCATACCATAAAAAATGTTAATGATTTACGTAACCATGAGCCTCATGAACATGGCCAGCTTGCTCTTGTGCTGGAATACCACAGCGGCTCACTGGTTGGAGGCGGTCTGTTCTGTTGTGACATGGGAGACTGGAGGTCGCCGGATGATGGTGGTTATATTTTTGTCACTCAGGGAGGGAAACGCTGGCGGCGCTATATCAGCGACCTTAACCGCCTCAATGTCACGCATTTTGGTGCAATACCAGATGGTCAGACCGATTGCGTTGAGGCAGTAAAACGCATGTGGGAATGGTCGCGTATTTTGACGGGTGATGTGCGCCTGAATGAAGATATTGGTATTAAGTTTCCTGCCGGTCGCTTCTTTATCTCCTCGTTCGATATTGCCGATGACTTTATTAGCTGGGATGCCACCAAATTCCGACTGGCAGGTGAAAGCGTCTATTTTGGTTATCACAACAATACTTACCTGGTATCCAATAATGACAGCAACTTCATGTTCAGGGTTAAAGCCCGTTTTGTTGAAATCACCGGCCTGGCGATTGATGGTCGCAGTGATTACAACGGGCAGCGTAACCAAAAAGGATTTTATGAAAATACCAACCCTGGCGGCCAGTTCCTGCGCATTTCCTGTATGATCTTCAAGAATATGGGGGGGCGCAGCCTGAGCCTGTTGGACACTCTGGACTGTAAAATCGACCAGTTCTATGCTTCGCACTGTCATGAAACGGTGGTTTATGCAAGATGGTCCGATCAGATTGCTGGCTCATGGCACCATGTTACGGCGATTGAACTGAGCAACTTTAATATTCAGCATGGCAGAGAACGTCCGATGATCGATTTGACACGATCATCACAATCTCTTATCTGGAATGGCTGGATTGAACATACTGAATTTCCGGGCGATATTTCCAATGGCCAGTGGACAATAACCGCACTGAACATCGAGACCTGTCCAAATCCGCTGAAAGCGCATCACTGCCGAATTATCTCCACTCAACTGAATTTACAGGCTGGCAGCTGGATTGATACCAGCGATCAGGGAGAAAAATGGCTGAGTGAATGGGAAATGGGCCGGACATGGTTTGAAAACCACGGTGCGCGCATCGAGGGATCAATAAGTTATGACTATGTTTCATCAACCGAGTATATGGATAACCAGAGGCAGGATGAAGCCTGGTTTTTGCTTGGTCAGATGCATATGGAGAACTGGCAGTCACAGACGCAGATTAAACTGATTGGCAGTTCTGAATGGTATGTCATGCGACAAACCCAGACTGACTTTGATCCGGGAACCTCTGAGGGGCGTGCTGAGCTGTTTTTGCATAATGTGCAGGGAACCGTAACCGGGTCGTGGTCCTGTGTGGGCTCTTCTCCTGTCACGCGGGTACATCTGGAGACCGCTGGCAACAACCGGGTAAACATCTACCTGAAAATTAATAAATACACGGCATGGGTTAAAGCATTTGTCACCACCAGTTCACCGGACAGATTTAACAACGGTGTGACATTCAGATTCGATAAAAAATATCAAAGGGTTGAGGACCAAAATAAAATTAATGAGATTGAAAATGCCGCGGTTAACTGCTTCAACCAGACGTGGATAGGTAATCGTCAGGTGGGTATCGGGTATAACAATGACAATGAATTGCTGTTTCGGGGAAGGATTGATAATAACCAGCTGGTGATCAGGGTCAACGGTCAACGTTATGGCATTCCGCTGAACAGACTTTGACCAAAGACATCTGATTTACCGGTTCTGAAGCCTGTGGAATAACGTCATCAGGCTTTTTTAATATCTGCTAATCTGCCATCGTTTTAATGCTGGTCGGCAAACGATATCAGGGCTAAAAACGACAATGTTGGGGACATTACTCGTTCAGACCAGGGTAAATGGCTAGAGGCGTACGGTTTCCCAGAGCTTTTTTCTGTGGGGGTGCATTTAAACTTCGCCGGGATACCTCTTAGCTGCATAATGCGATGAAATAGTTTTATGCAGTAATTTCCAGTGGCCAGCAATACCACGGCGGCTGACGGTAATCGTCAAAAACTTTTATGATTTTTAATAAGATACGATTCAGAGAAATCAAACCTGCTCAGGATCAACGCGCTTAAGGTGCTCCGGCCCAGCCAGGTATTGACGGGCAAGGCCGGATTCTTGCAGACAAAAGGATGCCAGCCCGGCTGGTCATCCTTTTTCAGCAACACGATAAGCGGCTGCCGATTAGCCATTAACATGGCACAAAACTGATATTTATGATTCCTGCCAGATGGTCTGGGCATTGGTGAATTCACGGATACCAAAATGTGACAGTTCCCGCCCAAAACCGCTTTTTTTCACGCCACCAATCGGCACGCGGGGATCGGAGAAGCTGGGTGAATTAATAAACACACTTCCGGTAACAATCCTTGCTGCCAGTTGGCGGCCTTTCACCGCATCCCGGGTCCATAAACTGCCGCCAAGGCCAAACTCAGAATCATTGGCCATTGCAACAGCGTGATCGGCATCCTGTGCTTCAATCAGTGAGGCAACAGGCCCGAACAGCTCCTGACTGAAACTGGTCATGCCGGGCGTCACGTTACTCAGAACGGTCGGAGCATAAAAGTTTCCCTCTCCGGGAAGAATATGACCACCCAGCAGACACTCTGCTCCTTCAGCCAGCGTGGCCTTCACCTGCGAGTCCAGCTCATCACGCAAATCATAACGCGCCATTGGCCCAATATACGTGGCCTCATCAAGGGGGTCGCCTACCGTAAGGGCTTTGACCGCCGCTACAAATTTGTCACGGAACGCGGCAAACACGCTCTTTTCCACAATGATGCGTTTGGCCGCAATGCAGATTTGCCCACTGTTGATAAAGCGCCCCGTTATCGCTCCTTTTACCGCTGCATCGATATCGGCATCAGCCAGCACGATGAAGGCATCAGCGCCACCCAGCTCCAGTACACACTTCTTAACCGCTGCCCCGGCAAGGGTGGCGACGGCAGCCCCTGCACGGACACTGCCAGTCAGGGTGACGGCCGCAATACGGCGATCTTTTATCATTGCCGCGACCGCATCATTATCCGCATTCACTACGCCAAACAGCCCTTCAGGCACACCGGCTTCAGCAAGAATTTTCTGCAACAGCAACGAGGTAGCCATTACGTTTGGCGCTGGCTTCAGTAAATAGCTGTTTCCCGCCATAAAGATCGGCACTGCCCCACGCAAAACCTGCCAGACCGGAAAGTTCCATGGCATTATCGCCAGAATCGGACCCAGCGGCAAATACTGTACAAATGCCTTATTATCCTCAACCAGGGTGGGTTCAGGTTCGAGAAAGCCCGGCCCCTGTTGTGCATACCACTCACACAGGCGCGCACATTTTTCCACTTCTGCCAGACTCTGCGTAACCGGTTTGCCCATTTCCGCCGTCATCATTTCCGCCAGCGCTTTCGCCTGCTTACGCAACCCTGTAGCGATACGTAACAGTAATTCACAACGCGCTGGTATGGCACTGAACTGCCATGACTGAAAAGCGCTGTCTGCAAGATCTAACGCGGTTTCCACTTCAGCGGCATCGACAAATGGTGTCTGCTGTAAAATTTCACCGCTGTAAGGATTCTGTGATACGGAAAATGCAGTGCTCATAACCGCCCTCCTGTGAAGCTGATGTAAGAGATAAATAAATCCTATGCCGTTAAGGATAATCCTGCTGCTCTTTTCTTAAAAATGAATAATAATGAAAATATTTTACTCGAAATGAGAATGATGATGGATCTGACTCAACTGGAAGTTTTTCGCGCCGTTGCTGAACAGGGCAGTGTCACAGCCGCTGCCGAGCGGCTGCATCGGGTACCTTCAAATATATCCACCCGTCTTCGTCAGCTGGAAGAAGAGTTAGGGACTGAACTCTTTACCCGCGAAAAACTCCGCCTGCATATTACCGATGCAGGGAGAACCCTGCTGGATTATGCCTGCCGTATTCTTGCACTGACTGAAGAAGCACGCCAGCGTGTTTCCGGCCAACAGCCTGCCGGTATATTTACTCTCGGAGCGATTGAAAGCACCGCCGCCGTACATCTGCCACCGCTGATTGCCCGCTATCATCAGGCATGGCCGGAAGTGGAGCTGGACCTGTCCACCGGGCCATCGGGAGATATGATCGAAGGCTTGCTTGCAGGATCGTTCAGTGCGGTCTTTATTGACGGGCCGCCCAGGCATCCACTGTTGGAAGGCGTGGCGGTTTTCCCGGAAGAGATGGTGATTATATCCTCACTCAATCATCCGCCGGTAACCAGCGCAAAAAATATCGCCGGTGCAACCGTATATGCTTTTCGCGCCAACTGCTCTTATCGCCGGTTATTTGAAAACTGGTTTGCCGACTCGGCTTCAGCACCGGGAAAAATATTTGAAATGGAGTCTTATCATGGCATTGTTGCCTGCGTCAGCGCAGGAGCTGGGTTGGCGATGATCCCACTGAGTATGCTGGAGAACATGCCGGGCCGCGACAGCGTACAGGCATGGCCAATCGCCGAGCAGAGGGGGAAAATAGCCATCTGGCTGGTATGGCAAAGAGGCGCCGCATCAGCCAATCTGCGGGCGATGGTAAACCTGCTCGAAAGCTGCCAGGTAAACAATAAACAGCATGTTTAAATAAGCGCAAAAAAATCGCCGACACATTTCTGTGACGGCGATAGTGCAGATAATGTCGAGAAAGATCCTTTATTACGGCATTACCGAAGCGTGGCTACATACAGAGATACTCGTTTCAGTTTTGGGTAACTAAGTGGCGGGTTGGCAAAACTACCCGCTAGCGATTGCTCAATAGCGTCTGATCACATCAGCCACTAAAGAAATTCCAGCCGACCACCTTCAAGATGGTACATGGTGCCGACTATTTTAATTTTTCCGTCTTTTTCAAGCGAAGCGAGAACTTGACTTTTTTTTCTGATATTTTCGATTGTCAGCTGCACATTAGTTTTGGCAATAGCATCAATATATTGATAATCGTTAACGTCTTTCTCACCGGAATAATCTGTTTTTTCTATTGCCGGTTTGATTTTTTCAAGCAGCGATGTGAGATTACCCAGTTTTGCATCCGATGCCGCTCCTTTAATTGCACCACATTTAGTGTGCCCCATTACCATAACAATTTTGGCCCCTGATAACGCGCAGGAAAATTCAAGGCTACCAAGAATATCTTCATTTTCTATGTTCCCTGCCACGCGGCAGTTAAATAATTCCCCGATGCCTGTATCGGTGATAATTTCAGCTGGGGTCCTTGAATCTATACATCCCAGGATTACCGCAATCGGATACTGCCCATTCCGACTGCTTCGTTTCTGAGAAAGGAAATCATGCTCAAGTTTTTCACCCTTTCTGAATCTGTCGTTACCACTTTTAATCCTTGCAATGACTTCATCTGGAGAAAGTTCATCACGTTCCTCTTTGCTGAGAAGCCCGGAATCTGCCCCGGCGCTAAAAGGAATGCCCGTTAAAAGACCACTGGCGACTACCGTTGAAAAAAGGGTGGCTTTTTTTATGAAAAGTCTTCTTCCAGATTCCATGAACACCTCATATTGTTTCAGTTTGATAAGGATTAACCGCAGTTGCACTGGATAATTGCAGCCAACAGGCGGACTGGCAATTGGATCCTATACCACAGATTCATTAGCCAACCAACAAAACCTTTTTATCACGCTGGCAACGCAGTCTCGGTAATAACGTTAACCAGAGAATAGCTAAATAAAAAATTTTGACGAACAAAAATTAGCATGCACTTGCTAATCATTGCCTTGCGGAAGGCATTTTATAACCAATGTAATTAAACAGTTGAACCAGCCGTCTGACTATTAATGGCCCTTATAAATCGCCCTCAGTCTGGTCATTAAAACAGAAAATGAACGGTTTATGTTTTATCTGACAAGGTACTTTATCAAGAATGTGAGCCGTTAATATTACAGAAAATACATCAGACGGCGTTAAAATTACGCCGCGAAAATGAAATATTTTGTTTCACTTCGGGTCGATAAATGCAGTGCACTGACCAGATGCGTTAATTAGGATAATTCCTGAAATATAAACAACACATTGAATTAACCGAATGGTCTTACCTGACAGTATCAGAGATTTTCGTTGTGTTTTCGCAGAAAAGAAGCGGAACTGACATGACAAAACGGTGGCAGGATTTCCCCCCTGCTGATTATCAAGGGAGCTTACTTTGGTGTCTGGCTAAGATAAGTGAATTTTATGCCACCACAGATGGGCAAAGGCCCGGTATCCCACCACAAACCACCACGCAAATGGGCGTTTATCAGTGCGGTGTTCCTTTTCGGATTACTGGCAATCGTCTGGTGGCAAACGTCATTGCGGGAATGAAAAAGACTGCCTGTCACTCCGCGCTGCAACAGCGGTCAGAGTAAAAGGCAGCCTGCCTGATCGGTTGTGTTTCTGGTATGTTACACGGTGAAAGTTACATCTGTACCAGGTGATTGATCTTCACGTCAGCGTTGACGTCAGCATCATAATCAACGCCCTCAAGACCAAAACCAAACAGCTGCAGGAACTCTGTTTTATAACCGACGAAATCGGTCAGTTCATTGAGATTTTCATTGCTGACGGTTGGCCACAGACGGACCACTTCGTCCTGTACTTCTGGCTGCAACTCTTTATAGTCAGCGCGCAGACGGCCCACATCATCCATAACCGGTGATGAACCATACAGACTGTCTTTGAATAAGCCATAGACCTGTTCTATGCAGCCTTCGTGAGTACCCTTCTCTTTCATCACCTTAAACAGCAATGACAGATAAAGTGGCATCACCGGGATAGCAGAACTGGCCTGAGTTACTACCGCTTTCAGCACCGATACCCGCGCATCTCCACCCTGTTCAGCCAGCGACTCACGAATTGACAGCACGCGCTTGTCCAGATCTTTCTTGGCCTCACCGATGGAGCCGTTCCAGTAAATATCATGTGTGATCTGTTCGCCAAGATAGGTAAAGGCGGTGGTTTTCGCCCCATCAGCCAGAACCCCTGCCGCGTTAAGGCAGTCAATCCACATTTGCCAGTCTTCCCCCCCCATCACTGCGACCGTACCGGCGATCTCTTCCGCAGAAGCTGCCTCAAGAGTAATATCGGTGATGGTTTCTTTATCGGTGTTAAGACCACGGGTCACCAGCGTCTTACCAACGGGTTTCAGGGTGGAATTAAACACTTCCCCGGTTTTCGGGTGCGTTCGGCGTGGCGCTGCCAGGCTGTACACCACCAGATCAACTTGCCCCAGATCCTGTTTAATCAGTTCAATGGTCTTCTGTTTTACTTCATCAGAGTAAGCGTCACCGTTGATGCTGGTGGCATATAATCCTTTTGCCTGAGCGGCAGTTTCAAAAGCAGCGGCGTTGTACCAGCCTGCAGTAGCGGGTTTATTCTCTTCACCTGGGCGCTCAAAAAACACCCCCAGGGTATCGGCTCCACAGCCAAATGCAGCAGAGATGCGGGCTGCGAGACCGTAACCTGTGGAAGCACCAATCACCAGTACTTTCTTTGGACCACCGGCGATATGACCGTGGCTGGTGACGTATTCAATCTGTTTCTCAACGTTAGCTTTGCAACCCGCCGGATGGGCAGTAACACAGATAAAGCCACGGATGCGTGGTTTAATAATCATGTCGACCTCAATGGAAGCTGTCTCAGTAAATTCGGGCAACAGAATACCTGCTTGTGGCCCTTCAGGCAAAGATGACAGCCACTTAAGGACTGTCATCCCCTGAGCCGGGCCTTTCCTGCGTATTTTTTGTCCATTCCCGGACACGCAGGCGCACGTGTCTGAGCTGTTCTTTCCGGCAAACTCCTTTTGCCTGTGGGCTTTCAGGCACCTTTACGGAGTGACGTGACACCAGTTACGCAATGCATTTATCCCACCATCCGGTGATGTAAACCCGCTACAGCCAAGGATGCTGTCAAACAGCTTTTCGTGAAAAACCGGCGTTTTATTCTTTGCCAGCGTCTGCAACTGGCTGAATGCCGCCGCATTAGCAGGCTGTTGCAGGAACTTGTCCGATGCCCAAACCATAATCGGTATGGAACGCTGCTCGATGGGTGCCTGATTACGCGGGGTGCCGTGAAAATGCATATTTTCCGAGATAGACTCACCGTGATCCGAGGCATAAAACACGATGGCGTTACGGTTTCGCAGCTGATTAAACACCTGTTCCAGCACAAAATCCGTGTAAAGCAGGCTGTTATCGTAAGCGTTGATCATCTCCTGTGCTGAACAGCGATCGTCTATACCTCTGCATTCCGGTTGGTAGCGGGCAAACTCACGTGGATAACGTTCGGTATAGAGATAGTGCGAGCCTTTGGTATGCAACACCACCAAATGTCTACCCTGCGGATGCCGGTCGAGGGAATCTTTCAGTTCGCTGACCAGTGCCATATCGTCAATGGGTTTACCTACGTTACGCTTTTCAGACTGGATGGTTTCGCGCAATGCATAGTCATCGGCCATTACTTTGTTGTAAAACCACGCCTCACTCTGCATGGCAAACAGTTCTGAAGAGAAGCCCTGTTTTTTCATCACCGTGAACACGTTCATCTCTTTTAGCGTGCGCTCCGGCGCTTCAGAAGCGCCGCCTTCACGTACGAACATGCAGCGCAGTGACAGCTTGGTGGAAGTGTCACAGGAATAACCCTGTAATGCCGCAAGGTGAGTTTCTTTATCAAGGTACGGTGTGTTGTCGCGGCTGTAGCCATAGACCCCCATGTGATCGCGGCGGGCGCTTTCACCGATCACAAATACCACATAAAGATCGTTAACATCCTTTGGCGGGATGTAGGTGAAGTGTGATGCAGGATCGAAAAGATTGCGACTGTCCTCCGCCTGACTCCAGCTACTGTAAGCCAACAATCCCATCCCGGAGAGCCAGTTTGAAGGAGAATAACTCCCTGCCACCACCCCGCCATAGCTGGCCATCATCCGGTTATGTTGCCTGTCGAGATCTTCCTGATGATTTCCCATCACTTTCAGCGGCAGCCAGCAGCATACGCCTGCGGCCAGCATAACAGCGCCACGGCGAAGAAACGCCAGGCCGTTGCGGCGAACCAGTTCAGCTTCAGGCAATGGCGTCAGCCACAGCACCAGCAGCGGTAACAGACTGACCAGTATCAGCCAGAGTGCGAAATTCCAGCCAACTGACTCCCTTGATAAATCCAGACTGTCAGTGGCCATTACCGCAGCAATAATGCCGTAGCCAATATCGACATTAAAAAAGATCATGTAGTAGCTGGCCGTCACCGAAATGAGTGCCAGCAAAGAGAGTAAAATACGAAACAGCAGGCGCCCCGCCATAGAGGCCAGCAAGGTGATAAAAAGCACCAGCGAAAAAGCCGCCACAACCTCAATGGCGGTTGATAAAGCGGCATCGTAATGCAGCTGGTGGTAACGGCGGAAAAAGATCGGCAGATTTAAAACAATTCCGATGTAAAAAGCGATAAAACAACAAACCCGGTACTGGGTCATAAAATGCAGTTTTTTCATCTGTGTCGTCGTTGTTGTTGCAGGTGAATGTGATGCCAGAAACAGACCGGATTTGCTCTGCATACTGCCACGTCAAGATGTTGCAGAAATAAGACAAGGTAAAGTTAAGCGAGTTTACCTCTTTGAAACAAAACATGAATGTAAACTTGTAACAAAGAATGTTAGGAATGAGTAAAACTTAGGCTGGCACTCAGGAAAGTGCTGTTGAACAGTGGTGCTGACAGTGTAGCCAGCGCTGAAGCCATCGGCGGGACAGGACACGGGAATGGTCAGTATCAGCCCGGACCTGATATGACAGCTTTCGCGGACAGAACATCATCAAACCTGACAGCCTGGTTTGAATTGTGAGTTCAACGGCTCGATGCCACGCTATCCTTAATCAAAGGGGGAAGATTGCCATGAAACGAAGAACGCGAATTAACTACACACCGGGACAGAAAGCGATTATCTGGGACAGATATAAGCAAAAGTACCACCTCACCCCTGGCGATTCCGAACTACAATTTTTTCATGGAATAATAAGGTCAGATTTCCGTGAATCTGACAGGCAGGAACGAAAGTGAGCATTTCAGAGAAATATGAATGGCATAAGGTTAATTACCAGGTAAGTACCGACCGAGAAAAGCTGGATGTGCAGGCTATCCATCGGTATCTGACAAGATCAAGCTGGGCAAAAGGCATTCATCTGGACATTGTATCTGCGTCAATTGAAAAAAGTCTTAATTTTGGCCTTTACCATAATGAACACCAGATAGGTTTTGCGCGCCTGATAACCGATCACGCTACATTCGCCTATCTTTGTGATGTTTATGTACTGGAAGAATATCAGGGGGAAGGACTTGGAAGATGGCTTATGGAATGCATACATAGTCACCCTTTGTTCAGGCAGCTTCGCAGGATCATGCTGTTCACATCAACCGCTTCCTGGCTTTATGAAAAGTTTGGCTACAAGCCTGTAAATCAGGAAAACTATGCATGGACCATTACCCGGCCTGATATTTACACGAATGGAAAAAAGCCTGGCTGAGAAAAACTGATATCAGGCGTTGAGACTGCAAACGAGCTTGTCAACTTGCCTGTTAGTGAAATGGTCACCCTGTGAGCGGTACGCTGGCAGGGTGACATTTTCCTGAGGGTTCCGTCATGCAAAATGTCACGCTTGTGGGTATTGAACTGGGTAAACATTCCTTTCATGTTAATTGCCAGGATCGGTAAGGCAATGCCCTGCTTCGTAAAAAGTTTTCCCACTCTCAACTCGCCACTTTTCTTGCAACCAGCCCGGTCTGTTCCGTGGTAATGGAGCCCAGCACGGGGGCGCATTATATGGCAGGAACCCTATCTCTGTTGGGCCATCAGTGTCCGCCCATTTGTCAAAAGTGACAGGAACGATTTTGTTGATGCTGAAGCTATCTGCCAGGCAGCTTCCCGTCCCTCCATGCGCTTTGAGACACCCCGGAAAGAAGACCAGCAGGCAATATCTGCACCACACCGGGTCAGGCGTTGTTTGATACGGCAGCGCGTTAAAACCACGGTTCAGATGCATGCCTTTCTGCTGGAGTTTGGCATGAGTTTGTCACGGGGTAACACAGTGACAAAACGCCTCCCTGCTGTGTTGGAGGAAAACCATATCCCCCCCCTACCCGGAAAGGCTTCTGGCAAGACTCCATGCGTATTACGGTTATCTCAGGAGTCTGACGCTCAGTGACGTTAGGCAATATTCTCCTCCTCTAATGCTTCTTTTCATGGCCTTTTGTCAGGGTAACGGAATAATCACCAGGCATTTTGATATGCCCATTGCAAAGCGGAGAAAGGCGGGCGATATTCTCACCATGAGGTTTGGCACCGTCACCGCCGAAATTTCTGGCACCAGGGCGGCAATATTTTTTTGACCGCTTTTTGAGGTGCTGACATGAATTACGACGCTGCCAGTGAGACTCGATGTATAAGCTATTTAGATGTTGCAATCAGTAATCGCCGCCAAAAATAATCGTTTTTTGATAGCTATAAATGAGTGACTTGTGCATTTTATACAGCGTCATTCGAAATAGATTGATAGCGCTTCATAAAACTTCTCAAGAAATATACAAAAGTGGCTTTTATTTCAGTGTATTCTTCGAAAAAAATTTTAACAGGAAATTATCATGATGAATTTATGTGGTAAATCATGTGACCACATTACCAATAACATTGGTGATATTTTTACCAAAACCGAAAAAAATGTCGTCATAGAAAAGCAACCCTTACCTGCTATGATACATGAAGTCAGAAACTCAACAGTAGAATTATTGGATAAAAACATCAGACTAAACAAGGAAAATAACAGATTAACTGAGAAAAACACCATATTAAAAATCGATATTAAAGATAACGAAGATGAACTCCTGGAATCAAAAAATCAATTACACAAACTGGAGGGCTTGATTTTTGCAAAAAATGAAGCACTTGGTTCCCTTCGAGCGGAACACGAAAATTTAAGCGATGCGATAAATAATAAAAAAACAGATTTAAAGAAATTAAAGTCAGAAATAAACAATTTAAAATTCAAAAAATCCCCATTCCAATCGGTAGCTCATAAGCTTAAAAAAGAATGTTCGAAAATAGTCAAATAAAAAGACAGAGATCCTCCTAGCATTAATTTTTTGGTTAAGTTATGCAACTGGTTACTGTATATAAATAATGAGATTCTTTGCCGGGGATCGTATAAATTCCCGAAGCAGAGGGTTTAGCCAGTCCTCTCATCTTTGATAATTTTATAAACAGTGAAACGGGCAATACGGAGTTGCCGGGAAATCCCGGTGGCTCCGATTCCCTGACAGCACATAGCCCGCGCTTACGTCCAAACCGCAGGCCTTTCAGCATGGCTTCCTGTCGGCCTTCATTAGTACGTTCCAGTTTCCTGCGCCATCCAGCCTGCGCGACTGCCGACAGAATGGATGACCACCATTTTTACCCATTTCCCCGTCAGTACTGATCCCGTCATCAATAAACAGCACGGCGCGCCCCATCATCGCCTGACACGGGCTCGCTGGTCTCACGCATCGAATCCCTCAGCAGTTATGGAAGCGGCCCATCGTGGCGGCATGAAAGCAGTATATGATAAAATGTTGCAATATATTTATATTTTCAAACATGACGCAAAAGGTCACAAAATCGGAAAACCAACAATTCCACCTCATCTGTACAGAAGAAAGCTTGAAGAAGCCGCCCCGTTCAGGCAGGAATAATATGTTTAACAAATTATCAGTCGCTATGCTGTTAACCCTGAGTTTGTCCCTGACGGTATTTGCAGGCAGCGATAATGAAACAGATGCCCGGCTGGATACCCTTATGGGTTTAAATTCGCACGAGCAATACCACAACGTGTTTAATAAACTTCAAAAAGCGGTTAAAGAAAAAGAAGCTGTTGCGGCAATGGTCGATTATCCCCTTACCGTTACGGTCAGCCATAAAGCCATCGATATTGCTGACAACCGTGCTTTAATTAAAGTTTACGATAAAATTTTCACCAATCGGCTGGTAAAAATCATTTTGGATCAGAGATACGCCGATTTATTCGCAAAAGAGACAGGCGTTATGGTTGGTCCACATGGAGAGCTGTGGTTTAGTGGCCTGTGCACCGTTAACGACTGCAGCAAATTTGATATCAAAATAATGCAAATCAACAATTAACCGCACGTGTCTGCACGGGTGCGGACACAAAGAGCCTCTGACCATCAGTATTAACAGCGCGGTAGAGGAATTTCCACTGCCCTCTGACTTTTATATACATGTCGGCCATTCGCCACCGGCGACCCACGGTTGGTTTATGCTGCCCCCCACCGCCCAGCCCCGGCACCAGACGTATTACCCACCGGTCAAGCGTGGAGTGATCAACAGTGAT
Source organism: Erwinia psidii (assembly GCF_003846135.1). GTDB lineage: Bacteria > Pseudomonadota > Gammaproteobacteria > Enterobacterales > Enterobacteriaceae > Erwinia > Erwinia psidii. Next base: position 117,013 of record NZ_RHHM01000005.1, on the reverse strand, counting down.
ACCACGCTCTTTCATCATTTCCTGCAGTGATCGAGTACACCAGATGACAGCGGACACACTATGCAATAACATCGCCAGGACAATGCAGGCGTCGGAAAGATTTTCGAATCAGAACCATAGTCAGGCAACATCACAAAAAACAGCATGTTACCTGACGACGCGTTAATACGACAGAGCCGCTCAGAGTCTTTGCAACCTCTGCCGTTCAGTGTGCCATCGCTGTGTCAGGTCAAATCTGCGCGAATACACATGATGTGTGTGTCACACATATAAACGCCCCGACAGTATGCGGTTCAGGGCGTTTTTTGCAGCCATTTTCCATTAATACCGCGTACATACTCTCCCGGCGCCGCGCGCGCAACCAGCTTCTGTCCCGCTATTCGCCCGACGTCGGCCGCCGTCAGGTTATTTTTTTGCGCCAGCATTTCGTACTGCTGTTGGCGCCGCTGATTAATTTTTGCAACCAGGGCTACGGTGTCGCTGTCCTGCTCTACTGCGGCAATATAACCCGACAGCGTTTCACCAACTCGCCCCTGCTTTCTCGCTTCATCCAGCGTCAGCGCCATTAGCGACGGCGAAAGCAGTAGCAGAGTTAAAAGCAGACTTTTTAGTTTTTTCATCCGACGCTCCTCAGAACAGATCGCTCTGACTTTTTAACAGGGCTTCAACGTCTTTATCCACTTTTATATGAATCTCATGCTCAATTTTGACATTCATATTTATTGTGATGGGCTCCTTGGGTGCTGCCACTTCGATGCGCGGTATACAGCCGCTGAGCAGCAAAATGACGGCAGGCACCAGCAGACTAATGCGTATCATGTTTATTTTCCTTGTGCGTTGGCAGGGTGGCATTCTGTTCAAGCCAGGATTGTAAATTGTCGCCAAAGCGAAGACTTCGCCACAGTTGAAACAGGTTTTCCTGCTGGGTGTAATTAAGCGACACACGCTGATTTTTGTCGCTAAAGCGACTGGTACCGTTGACCTGTGCCTTAAGGTTCATCTGACCGAGGTTATCAATATCCACAGTTGCCCAGCTGTGAGAAATTTCCATATAGCGTAGCCAGTCAGTGGCAGCACCTGCCGCAATGTTGTTGGCTGAGATGGCATCCGCAAAGTCTTTATCCAGCCGTAAGGTCAATGGCCCATTGCTGGCAATCCATCCGTCTTTGACCAGCCAGTGGGCATCATCAAGCCAGAGCGGCAACGCGGCATTAATATGGCCGGAGATAGCGATCTGTTTCGGTCTGAGTGCGGTCACCAGCTCACTCATACTGATATTTTTCAGACGCAATGTTGCCGCACTGGTCTGTGGCATTTGCAGGTTTTCCAGGCGCATTTTTCCACCCAGCACATCCATGCCAACATTCATCAGACGCAGTGGCTGACGATGACTCCAGGGATACCAGCCTTGTAAATCAGCCGTAATATTCTGTAATTTAAACTGGTTTTTTACCTCTTTGATGCGTAACGATACCGGTCCTTTGCTGCCAAAATACCACTGATGGGCTTTAAGCCGGAACGGCAAAGAAAAGTCTGTGCCAATGATTTCATTATCTGGCATAAACACACTACCATCGCTAACCACCCAGTGCCCTCCGGCTTCAAATCCCTGATCGTTAGCAGCAGAGAATGCCATCTGGGCTTTCAGCGTGCCCCCCTGAATTTTCATTTTCATGGCGTTACTGAGCAGCGGCTGGAATACCGTCAGCGGCTGTTCAGGCCACCATGCCTGGCCGCGCAGGCGCTCTCCATCCCAGCGCCCCTGAAGGCGCACCGGACCAATCGGACTGGCCTCCAACGAGCCTTTCAGCAGAAAAGAACCGGGATCACGCCCATGGAGGTTCATCACCAGCGTTGCTGGCGGCAGATATCCACCGTCGCTGAACGTGGTTTGTTGCGCCGCCAGTCGCAATTTGCCACTGAAAGACGGCCCGGTCCGATCACGCTGCCAGCGTAGCGGTGTTTCCAGCGTCAGTCTTGGTGCATGGATGTTGACGCTGCCGTAGCTTATCTGATCAAAACCGGTCGACAGGGACTGTAATTCGATCGATTTGTCCTGCCATTTTCCCTTACCACTCACGTCCCAGCTGGCGTGCAGAGGCGCCAACACCCCATCCCCCCAATACCGCCACTGCCACTGACCTTTATCAGGCCAGAAACTGTTTGCCCGGCCATCCAGATGTAAACGAAACTGACCTTTGCTGGTATCGTGCGCGGTCAGAATGGCCTGCAATCGTCCCATGACGCCAGCAGAGGACACCATGACGCCGGAGAGTGGCCAACGCGCCTCATCCACGTCCAGTGTTGAGAGCAATCTTCCACGCATTCTCAGCAACGCACCGGGTTTAAGCGCCAGAACCGGATCGAGCAACGCCCCCTGCACTTCGCCCGGGATAGCAGCAAAAAAAAGCAGTTGAGACACTTTGCTTTCACCCGTCAACCGAAACGGTAACTGGCTGTGACTCCAGTCCAGGCGTCCCGGGCCGAGGGTTAGCACCATGTTACCTATTCCGCCACGTCCCTGTGTCAGCATGTTAAGACGTCCATTGATGTCAGTTTGCGCCAGCCCCAGCCGCCAGTTTCTCAGTGAGAGATTAATTCCCCCTGACAGCGGCTGACTGGCATAAGGCCAACGCCATTGTCCCCGCGCAACGGTGATTTGCGACGATGTAACCTGCCAGGGCAATTTGAACAGGGACATCCCGTCATCCTTCTGCGTCAAGGTCAGTTCACCCTGATCCTGTTGCCAGTTCAGATTCGCCTTTAGCGGATGTGGAATATCTTCCATTGTCAGCCCCGCCTGCAAAGCACCAGACTCAGGCAAAGTGTCAAGCCTCTTTGACAGCGTTACCTTGCCGGATACCGTAACCGGCTGCGTCAGACCGGGAACATTAACGGAAAGTGACAAAATATTAAGCTGCTGGTCTTGTAACATGGCTTGCAGCTTGACATTTTTTCCCTGATAGCTGACCCGCTGCTGTTTACTGTCCAGTCTGAGTTGCAGTGAACCCGCCCAGTCCTGCCAGGGACTGACAGCCAGCCGCTCGATCGCCACGTCGGCGGCTGGTAATAAAGACGGCCAGTCGAGCTGTGATGTTGGGGAGGGTACCTGGCTGCCCGATGGCAACTGACTGGCACAATCGCTGTTTATCTCCACATTTCCGGCATGTAACTGCCAACGCCCGTCACTCCTTTTCAGTGACAAACTGCGGACAGTGACCATTTCACATGTCCCCACACGATAGCTCACAGCGGGTAACCACAAACCACCATTGCGCCAGGATACATGACTGTCCAGATGAAGGGTGGTGTTAGCCGGTAGCCACACGCCGGCAAGCCGGGGTAACCAATGGGTGATGGTCAGAAATAAGGTGACACTGACTGACAGCAGCAGCACTGTTGTCGCAGTGAACAGCTTTCCGCTGCGGGTCATGGCAGATATTCCATTAATTCCGTGAAAGTCATGGGGTTGAATAATGTCACGTTATCTGTCCTGCGAGAAGCGCTATCAGAAAAACGCTGGCGGGAATTATCTGATATGCAAAGTGCATCGCCGCATAATGATAATTATTGTTATTATCTTCGCAGCCCTTTTTAAGTTCAGGTTCACAGGAGAGATAATGAAACTCGCGGTCTACAGTACCAAACAGTACGACAGGAAATACCTTGAGCAGGTTAATATGACTTACGGCTATGAAATGGAGTTTTTCGATTTCCTGTTGACGGAAAAAACGGCTAAAACGGCTTCAGGCTGTGAGGGAGTGTGTCTTTTTGTCAATGACGATGGCAGCCGCATGGTGCTGGAGGAACTGGCAAAGCTGGGCATTCGCTTTGTGGCTCTTCGCTGTGCCGGATTTAATAACGTTGACCTTGATGCAGCGCGGGAGTTGGGAATTAAAGTGGTCCGCGTTCCGGCTTATTCGCCGGAAGCCGTGGCTGAACATGCCGTTGGAATGATGATGACGCTTAACCGACGCATTCATCGTGCTTACCAGCGCACCCGCGATGCCAACTTTTCGCTGGAGGGATTAATCGGCTTTAATATGCATGGTCGTACTGCCGGGATTATCGGCACCGGGAAAATTGGTATCGCCACGCTGCGTATTCTTAAAGGGTTTGGCATGCGTCTGTTGGCCTTCGATCCTTATCCTGATTCGCAGGTGCCGGAACTGGGCGCGAAATATGTCGATTTGAATACGCTTTTCCGCGAGTCCGACGTCATTTCGCTACACTGCCCGCTGACAGCTGAAAATAACCACCTGCTCAATATGTCCGCCTTTGAACAAATGAAAAATGGCGTGATGATCATCAATACCAGCCGGGGTGGATTAATTGACTCTCAGGCAGCGATTGATGCGCTTAAGATACAGAAGATTGGTTCACTTGGCATGGATGTTTATGAAAATGAGAGGGATTTATTCTTTGAAGATAAATCTAATGATGTCATTCAGGATGATGTTTTCCGACGCCTTTCTGCCTGCCACAATGTACTTTTTACCGGTCATCAGGCGTTTCTTACTGCCGAAGCGCTGACAAGTATTGCGCAAACGACGCTGGAAAACCTCAGGACCTTGAAAGCAGGTCAGCATTGTCCATACGAACTGACTGTCTGAATCATTACCGCAGGCCGGATTATCCGGCCTTCCCACCTCTTATCAACGTGCGCAACGCCCATTCACCAGCGCATTTTCCCCACAGCGCCGACCATTTGCCAGCTGGCACATACCAACAGAACTACCATCCAGCTGGCGCGACAATGCGATGACGCCACCGGCATTCGCACAGGCATTCTCCGCCAGGCTGGACATTTCAATATGCGTCGGGGCATGTGCCGCAGTCGCTTGTTGTGGTGGCTCGTTGTCGGTATTGCTGCTACAGCCCGACAGCAACAGCACAACGCCTGCAAAGAGAAATGCAGCTTTCATTAAGAAACTCCATAAGAAGGTAGTCCGGCAGCTTTCCAGCATAATCCACGTTCTGATGCCGGTCGAGGGCTGTCATGAATTTTTACGAAATTAAAATGAACGCGATAACAATAGGCTGTAGTCCGTATTTATTGAATTATCTCGCCGGGCTGTCCGCCGCGGAAAAAAGCGATCCATTCCGGTAAGGCTGATATGGTGAGCCGATCCTGCCTGTAAAGCGTCAGATAATATATTTTGGCAGGTCAGGCAAGAAGCCCTCGGCTTCAATCATCACCTGAACGGTGGTTGACGCTGATAACGCAAGGCCTGAAATTTTGCTCCTGAGCCGGCGATGACAGGAAACAGACGGCCTGACGCAATCAACCGCCGGCCAGTTTAACCTTGAGACCTTTGGCCTCCAGTAGCGTTTTAATCAGATCCCGCTTGTCTCCCTGGATTTCTATCACGTCGCTTTTAACCGCACCACCGCAGCCACATTTTTTCTTCAGCTCTGCCGCCAGGGTATTGAGCTCAGCATCTGACAGATCCAGACCCGTCACCAGACACACGCCTTTACCTTTTCTGCCGCTGGTCTGACGCTGAATACGCACAATACCATCGCCTTTCGGGCGCAGAGCGACGGGCGCAGACTCCGCGATCCGCCCGGTTTCAGTGGAGTACACCAGGCGGCTGTTATTATCAGCCATTATGATTCCTGTAATGAGGTCAGAATGCCGTTAAGCGCTGCAGCCGGATCGGCAGCCTGAGTAATTGGACGTCCGATCACCATATAGTCAACGCCGGCAAGCCTGGCCTGCTGTGGCGTCATAATCCGACGCTGGTCGCCCGCCTCGCTGCCCTGCGGACGAATACCCGGCGTAACCAGACGAAAATCAGCGCCGATCGACTGCTTCAGCCGCCCCGCTTCGTGCGCCGAGCAGACCACCCCGTCAAGGCCACATTGTCGGGTAAGGGAAGCCAGCCTTTCGGCATGATCGCCGGGTGACGCATTGATGCCAATCTGTTTCAGATCGTCTGCTGCCATACTGGTCAGAACGGTAACCGCTATCAGCAATGGAGCATCTCCGCCAAAAGGAACCAGGGCTTCTCGCGCGGCGTTCATCATTCTCGCCCCGCCGCTGGCGTGAACATTGACCATCCAGACACCAAGATCCGCCGCGGCCGCAACTGCATGCGCCGTGGTGTTGGGAATGTCATGGAATTTCAGATCCAGAAACAGCTCAAAGCCTCGCTGCTGCAAATCGCGCACCAGCCGTGGGCCAAAAAGAGTAAACATTTCTTTTCCCACTTTCAGGCGGCAGCTTCGCGGGTCAATTTGGTCCACGAAAGCCAGAGCACGGTTGAGATCGGCATAATCTAATGCGATCAGAATCGGGGAATCACTGGCCTGAACTGAATGCATGGCAAAACCTTCTGAAAATTGAGCACCGTCAGGCGCTGGAAATAAACGACAGGCATTTTACCTGTGCCGTCAGCAAATTCACAGTTCATCGCCGGAGTTTTTCCTTTCCCTTGCCTGGCTGCCTATAACACTGGTGTTGCTGGCACATTAAAGCAGGAATAATAATTAGTATGTTGTAACTAAAATAGGTAACGTTGAATGCACAGGTTCAGCATTACTGTCCATCCAGCCCACGTATCGGTTTAACCGATGACCAGGCACGGCAGGAAGGACAATGCCAGTAAAGCGCATGGGCAGTAAAACCACACTTCAGGCAACGATAACGGGGTTTGGTACGGATTTGCTCTCCTACCAGGTCCCGCAGCACCATCAGACTCTCTTTTGCCCTGCCGTCTTCTGCTTCATTAAGGTGGAAGTCAATAAGACGGTGAAAAAGTCTCATCGTGGGATGGCGCTGTAACTGACGGTTGATATAGAGCTGTGCGGACTCCCCACCTTCGTCATGCTCAATAATATCAGAGAGATAAAGCTCAGCCGCTGCCCCTGTGTTTTCTTCCACACAGCGCCTGAGATAGTCAGCCCAGATGTGGGGTTGCTGCAATTGAGCATAACAACTTTCCAGCATTTCCAGGGTTTCACTTACCAGGTCCTTATCCTGCTCAATGACCCGCTGCAGGATCCCGACAGCACGAGTGTAGTCCCCTTTCGCCATAGCGATACGTCCCATCATGATGGAGACACGCGCGCTCTGGCGATCGGCTGCCTCGCCTTTTTTGAGCAGGCTCATCGCGCGGTCAAGATCGTCACTTCCCATCGCCTGTAATGCCAGTTCACAATAGAAATGGGCGATTTCCATACGCTGTCTGTCTTTGCCCAGTTTGACCAGGCGTTCGGCAACCTCAATCGCTTTCGGCCAGTCACTGGTCGCCTGATGAATAATCAGCAGCTGTTGCAGTGCACTAATGCGAAAATCCGTTTCATCAGTCAGCTGGCTGAACATTTCTTCCGCACGATCATAAAAACCAGCCACCATATAATCACGGCCAAGTTGCTGTATGGCGAGCAGGCGCTGATCGTAGGTCAGGGAGGCACTTTCCATGAGCGCCTGATGGATCCTGATAGCGCGATCCACTTCCCCTCTTGAACGAAACAGGTTACCCAGAGTCAGGTGGGCTTCTACCGTTCCGCTATCTTCTCTGAGCATCTCCAGAAACAAATCAACTGCTTTATCCTGCTGGTTTGATAGCAGGAAGTTAACTCCGGCCACGTAATCACGCGATAGCCGACTGGCCTCCTGCTGTTTATCCTGTTGCGCACTTCTGCGCCCCATGTACCAGCCATAGGCTGCGGCAACGGGCAATAACAGAAACAGCAGTTCCAACATGAGAAGTTATTCCTTTGCGATCTGCTGAGGTGACGTTGTCACGTTATCTTCAGTCTGCGTCAGCTGCTGCAAACGTTTTAGTTTACGCTGGGCATTTGCTAAAGAAACACGCAGTCGCAACCAGAACAGACCACAAATCCCCCAGCCAAGGATAAAACCAGCGGCAAACAGCGTTGCAACCAGGGTGGAAACACGAAAATCTCCCTGTGCCAACAGATAATTGAATGTCACAACCTGATCGTTATGCGCCCCAAGGGTAATGGAGATAACGAAGATCACTAAAACCAGTAAAAAAATCAGCAAGTATTTCACAGTCCGTCCCGTAGTCTGGTGATAACCAGATGAATTATGCCAAAAAAACCAGCCTGTTGCTTGTCTGATGCATCAACAAAAAATGGCAGAAGAAATTCTGCCCCACATTCCTGTTTCATGTTATGGGGACAGCAAGCCGTAATAACAATCACCGACGTTCTCGCTCATTGATTTCCCGCTGTTCTTCTGGCTGCACGCTGAGTGGTCCACAATATCGTTGTACCAGCCACGTGGCACAGGTTACCAGCAGCCAGCTGATGAGGGTTGAAATAACCAGATCGCGCGGCCAGTGCATTCCCAGCACAAGTCGACTGCCCATTACCCCTGTGGCCCAGATAAACAGCACGGTTAATGTGACGAACCGACGTCGCGGCCAAAGCAGGCCAATTGCCAGCAATGCCCAGCTGGCAGCAAACATAGTATGGCCGGAAGGAAAAGCATAGCCCGTTTCAAATGCCCAGTGCGATTTCAGCCAGACAGGCAGGCAGTTGTTGCTGGCCACCGCCTTGACTACCAGTTCGCTGCGCTGCTGACGTGGCTGCTGATAGAACGTTTTCTCATCAAGGGCATGGCTTTTTTCCAACCAAAGCACATAAGGGCGTGGCTCTTGCACCTGCTCTTTAATCAATGTCTTAAGGCACTGCCCTGCCAGGATCGCCAGAAGCATAATGGCCAGTAACATGAGGGTGGGTTTCAGTCTGTAGCGCAGGCACCAGGTAAACCAGACGCACAGCACGACACTGGTCACAGCGCCCCACGGACTGGTCACCGTCTCTGTCATCCAAAACAGCATCCGCTGCCAAAGTCCGTTCTCCCCCGGTCGCCATTGCCAGTCAGAAATCCAGACCATGACAGGCATAATCAGCAACAATACAGCACCCAGCATGGTCCGCCTGACAATATCAAACATAAAATTCCTCAAACTTTACTGGTTTTGTTGTCTTTCCATCTGACAATATGAGAAAAAATAATAACATACTGCTTTGAATGATGATAATTGTGCAGTATCACAGTAATCGCTCCAAGTTGTTAACCGTCGCTATGGCGATTGTGGCAAAATATTTGCTATTGCGGATTACAGCCTGCCTGTCACATCCGGTCGGAATGTGCCAGGCAATATGATGAAATATCTGGAGAGTCACATGCAGCTTAAACGGGTGGCAGAAGCCAATCTGCCCACGCCATGGGGAGATTTCCTGATGGTTGGTTTCGAAGAACTGGCAACCGGGCACGATCATGTGGCCCTTGTCTATGGCGATATCAGCAGCAGTAAACCAGTGCTTGCGCGCATACATTCTGAATGTCTGACCGGTGATGCACTTTTCAGTCTGCGCTGTGATTGTGGCTTTCAGCTTGAGGCAGCGCTCAGTCATATCGCAAAAGAAGGTCGTGGTGTATTGCTTTATCATCGTCAGGAAGGCCGCAACATTGGCCTGCTGAATAAAATACGCGCTTATGCGTTGCAGGATAAAGGCTATGACACGGTGGAGGCCAACCATCAGTTGGGTTTTGCTGCGGATGAGCGCGATTTTACTCTGTGCGCTGATATGTTCAGACTGCTGGGAGTGAATGAAGTACGTCTGCTGACAAATAACCCACGCAAAGTTGAAATCCTGAGCGATGCCGGCATCAACATCGTTGAACGCATGCCGCTTATTGTAGGGCGCAATCCTGAAAACGCGCATTATCTTGATACTAAAGCAACAAGGATGGGCCATTTACTCCCATAAATTTTTACCGGGGTGGTAATCCCTTGCAGATAGCCACGTTGCACCGCAAATCACGCATTTCGGTGCTTCAGGGTTGAGCATAATCCGTTCGCCCGTACGGTAAAACTACCTCAACAACGCGGCTTCCTGCCGTAATGATACCAGTCACCGGATAGCCAGCATGTTGGGGGGTTACATCCGCAAGGAGCATTACATCAACGGGCAATACTCCGCACCTGGTGTATCCGGGCAAAAGTGGTGTGATTTGTGTCGGTGAACGCCTTTCAAGTCTCGCCATAAATATGTTGAGATTGCTTCATGACATATCTGTCCCGATGGCACTACAGACATAAATTAACGTCTTGATAAAGAATAAGTTAGACATAAACCAGATACAGCTAAAACAAAACGCCTCACGGATGTTAACCAGTGAGGCGTTTTTACAGAATTTTTATTTGTCTTAATATGCATACTTTATGCATCATTATTAATTATCCGGTCGCCGGAGTCAGATAAAACCTGAGAGCGACATTGAACAGCATAAGTACTGAATCTGAGATAATATAAAACTTGCACTGCTATGAACAATCAAGGTCCTGCAGACAGGCACTGTACATAACAGATTACCGTTAAACGGTGGATATTTTTTGTCCCAAAGTGATCAAACTGACCTGAAAAGTAAAAAATATATTAACAATCTGAAATTATAATTTTTATATCAGAAATAGCATCGGTAATTTGGCTTTATTACTTATTTTCTTTATCAATCATTGAATCAATAAAACTGCGCTGAAGCTCGTTAAGACACCATGAGTCTGGGATCGTAACGACTTCAGCGTCATTACTTTTACAAAAGCGTTGTTTCACCTTAGTTTGCTGTTGAGGCTTATGGTTAAACGTCTCCAGATACATTATCTTCCCCACACGCGCCAAATCATCAATGCGATCGCCAGCCAGAACATTGCTGAGCAGGCGAAAACAGCCATCCACGCTTTGCGTTTGAGGTTCCTGTTACGTTGAACCGGTATGATCTCATGCCCAAAATTGGGTTCTACAGTTAGTCTGGTATTCATAGTTATCGATAATCACTCTCATTGAAACGATTGAAGAAGCCAATCAGAAATTAGGATGAATCCTAAACATTTTTTGGCGCGAAATCCAGTCATTTTTATTGAACTAAACGATTAAGAACCTTTATCAAAACAGTTAAACAGCATTTATCTTTGTTAAATAAAAATGAGACTGTTTAATTTGAAATTAAGCCAAACCTATAATACAACCATCCTGTTCGGATCCACTTACAACGGCTTATTTGTCTACGATCCTTTGTAGAGATACTGTCACAGGGTGGTTTAAATAAGAGTGTAGGATTTGTCCTGGAGTAACGCAAAGGCACAGACTGAAAAGTGTGTCCCATTTCTCATTTAATGAATAACAAAGAAAAAACATGTGATGCGCGCTTTATTAACAAAAAAATAATAAAAAGGATTTATCGATAAGAATAACAAAAAAAGACCAATCATAATTATAAGGGCCGCATTCGGCCCTTATAACAACACACTTCGCATGGTTATTTATTTTGCCGGTAGCCTGATGTCTTTAAACATCGCTTCAATATCTTCGTTAGAGCGCAGCCCTACGGCTGTATCAACCACGTCTCTGGTCAAATGTGGAGCAAAACGTTGTATAAAGTCGTACATGTAGCTACGCAAAAAAGTACTGCGGCGGAAACCGATTTTTGTCGTGCTGTAGCTGAAAACATCTGTTGCTTCTATTCTCACCAGATCAGGATCAGAAACCGGATCAACCGCCATGCTGGCAATCACCCCTACCCCCAGCCCAAGCCGTACATATGTTTTAATAACATCGGCGTCGGTCGCGGTGAATACAATCCGTGGGGTCAGTCCTGCACGATTGAACGCCGTATCCAACTCAGATCGTCCAGTAAAACCAAAGGTGTAAGTGACCAGCGGATACTCAGCCAGCTCTTCGATAGAGACTTTCTCTCTGGCTGCTAACGGATGATCCGGCGTGACCACAATAGCCCGGTTCCAGTGATAACAGGGCAACATAATCAAGTCGTCATACAGATGCAGCGCTTCTGTTGCAATGGCAAAATCGGCGTTACCTTTGGATACTGCTTCAGCAATTTGTGTTGGCGAGCCCTGATGCATATGCAGCGAAACCCGTGGATAACGTTCAATAAAGCCTTTAATCACGTTAGGAAGCGCATAACGGGCCTGGGTATGTGTGGTGGCAACATAGAGGGAACCTTTATCAGGCCAGGTATGTTCACCCGCAACCGATTTAATGGCATCAACTTTGGAGAGCACTTCACGTGCAATACGAATAATTTCCTGGCCCGCAGGGGTAACCTGAGTCAGATGTTTGCCGCTGCGGGCAAAGATCTGAATGCCCAGCTCATCTTCCAGCATTCGCACCTGTTTACTGATACCGGGTTGGGAGGTATAAAGCCCTTCGGCCGTGGAAGAGACATTGAGATTATGATTAACCACCTCAACAATATAACGCAGCTGCTGCAATTTCATGTTGATTCCATCCAAGGGTTGTAAGCCGCGCACCCATCAACCGTGCTGTCAGATGCAAGTATGACAACCTCAGGTCCGGGGTTATCCGGTTTAATACGATTTAATAATAAGAAAAGTATTTTCTATAACAACTATACCAAAACCGGGGGGGAAGTGAAACGGAGAAAGATAACGGCTGAAGGAATAAAGGCCAGCACAGGCTGGCCACAGAAGTCACTTTTTGGCGGCACTTTTAGTGGTGATCTGCCATTTTCCATCGACATAAAAAGCTGACCAGCCACTGGCTTTGCCGTCTTTTTCAGTACTGACATACTGCTGTTTTGTTTTGCGACTGTAGCGTACCAGCGATTTATTGCCTTCATCGTCAGCCGTTGGGGCGTCAGCAAGATAGCGTAGTTTCTCAGGTAAACGATCGCGAAAACGTAGCAGCTCTTCCACCAGCGGTGCGCGAGTCTCCCTGGATTTCGGGAAAGTATTCGCGGCAAGAAACACCCCGGCTGCACCGTCACGTAATACAAAATAGGCATCCGATTTTTCACAGGTCAACTCTGGCAACGGAACCGGATCTTCTTTAGGTGGCGCGACATCACCATTACGCAGGATCTTACGGGTGTTTTTACACTCGTCATTGGTACAGGCCATGTATTTGCCGAAACGCCCCATTTTCAGATGCATTTCAGAGCCACACTTCTCGCATTCCACCACCGGCCCATCATAGCCTTTAATACGAAACTCACCCTGCTCGATTTCGTAACCCTCACAGCCCGGATTATTACCGCAAACATGAAGCTTGCGCTGATTATCAATCAGATAGCTGTCCATTGCCGTTCCGCATTTGTTGCAGCGATGGCGTGCACGCAGCGCATTGGTCTCAGCATCATCTCCTTCCAGGATATTCAGAACTTCATTCTCCGGGATGAGGTTAATGGTCTGTTTACAGCGCTCCTTAGGGGGTAAGGCGTACCCCGAACAGCCAAGGAATACACCGGTACTGGCGGTGCGTATCCCCATTTTTCGGCCACAGACCGGACAGTCAATGGATGTCAGGATCATCTGATTGGGCTGCATACCGCCTTCTTCAGGATCCTTATCTGCCTGTTCCAGCTGTTGGCTGAAATCAGCAAAAAAGGTGTCAAGTACGCTTTTCCACTGCGCCTCATTATTAGCTACCTGGTCGAGGCTGTTTTCCATATGGGCGGTGAAATCGTAATTCATCAGCTCCCTGAAATTTTCTTCCAGACGATCTGTCACGATCTCGCCCATCTTTTCGGCATAGAAACGGCGACTCTCTACCCGAACATAGCCACGATCCTGGATAGTCGAGATGATGGAAGCGTAAGTCGAAGGACGCCCGATACCACGTTTCTCCAGCTCACGAACCAGTGACGCTTCACTGAACCTGGCCGGTGGTTTGGTAAAATGCTGGCTCGGTTTGAGCTGCAGCAGTTTGAGTTCTTCACCCACCTCAATCGGTGGCAGAGCGCTGTCCTCATCATTTTTACGCAGTGCTGGCATCACTTTCGTCCAGCCATCAAAACGCAATGTGCGCCCTTTCGCTTTTAATTTAAAATCACCGGCAATAACCGTAAGCGTGGTCGCATCATATTTGGCCGGCATCATCTGGCAGGCTACAAACTGACGCCAGATAAGCCCATACAGCTTTTGTGCATCCGCTTCCATATCCTTCAGCTGCTCAGATAACACCCCTACATCAGAAGGGCGGATCGCCTCGTGGGCTTCCTGTGAGTTATCTTTGCTGGCATAAACGTTAGACTCCTTTGGCAGATACTTACTGCCAAACTCATTTTCAATGTAGTCACGTACCATGCCGAGTGCATCCTGACTGATGTTGGTCGAGTCAGTACGCATGTAGGTAATATGCCCTGCTTCATACAGGCGTTGTGCCATCATCATGGTTTTCTTGACACCATAACCAAGACGCGTACTGGCTGCCTGCTGCAACGTTGAAGTGATAAATGGCGCGCCGGGCTTGCTGCTGGTTGGTTTATCTTCACGTTCAGCGACCAGATACCGGGCTTTTTCCAGCAGACTGACTGCCGCATGGGTCTGCTCACTGTTGACCGGCCTGAAAGGACTGTCATGCTGATGCGTGACTTCCATCGACAGATCGCTGCCTTTTGGCGTGTTGAGGTTGGCGTGCAGCTCCCAGTACTCTTCCGGGACAAACGCTTTGATCTCACGCTCACGCTCAACGACCAGGCGCACAGCAACCGACTGCACCCGGCCTGCGGACAGACCACGGGCAATTTTCTTCCAGAGCAGCGGGGAAACCATATATCCCACCACGCGGTCCATAAACCGGCGTGCCTGTTGGGCATTGACCCGATCTATGTTCAGCTCTCCCGGTTTTTCAAACGCCTGACGGATAGCATTTTTGGTTATTTCATTAAACACCACGCGGCTGAAACGGGAATCATCGCCACCGATCACCTCACGAAGGTGCCAGGCGATAGCCTCCCCTTCACGATCAAGGTCGGTTGCAAGATAGATATGGTCCGCATCCTGTGCCAGAGACTTCAGCTCGGAAACCACTTTCTCTTTACCGGGCAAAATCTGATAATTCGCATCCCAGCCATGATAAGGGTCAACGCCCATGCGGCTTACCAATGCCGCTTTTTCGTCCTTTTTTACCTTTTTGGCCGTTTTACTGGTTGTAGAGTCAGCGCTCTTTTTAACTGTTGAACCACTGGTCGGCAAATCACGAATATGGCCAACGCTGGACTTCACCACGTAGTCATTTCCAAGATATTTATTGATCGTTTTGGCTTTTGCCGGGGACTCAACTATTACGAGAGCTTTACCCATATTTACCTTTACCTGATTGAAACATACGAGAGTAAAATGTGCCGTTTCACGAGGGGAACAACCGGCGCAATCACCATGTAGCTACCGGCTCTGTCTTTTTCATCCCTGTCATATCTGACCAGATTAGAGACTGCCACTCAGCAGGATAATTCATTGATTAACGTCACTTTTTACAACCTTTCCAGCGGTCTGTCCACAGTGCGTAAAGACAGTTTTACGCCCGGAACCCGAAACGCCCACACTCTACCTGATAAAATCTGATACGCAACTTAATTAGCACCTGCTGCCAATTTGCGCCAGAGCCAGCGATAAAAAGAGTGTGCCTCACCAGAAGTGCACGAACACAGGACTTTCGTTTAGCATGGGCAGCATACAATGACTGATAACAGCCATTATAAAGGAGAGCGGGAATGAAGCAGACTGAAGCGATCGGTAAAACGGCCTTGCTGGAAATAGCTAACGAAATGATGGCACAACATGCGCATTACTTTTATGGTATGGCCGTATCGGATGTGGAACAAAGAGGCGATGTGCTGGTGTTTCGTGGCAACTGTTTTCTGGACGAACACGGCCTGCCGGGAGATAAAAGCACCGTGGTATTTAACGTGTTGAAATATCTGGCAACGGAACTGTCGCCCCGCTACCAGCTGGAAAATTAACGCCCACAGGTGTCGACTGATTATAACAGCGGCTTCTGACCCCGTTGCCATAAGCGCAACAGCAGGCGTTCAGTGCTGTTAGCCGCACTATGGGTAAAGCGTTCGATAAATCTTTTGCGTCTGGCATAGCGTACCGCAATCACTTCACGGCTGCTAAGCTGTTCAATAATCAGATCGTCACTGGTGCCAACAGCATCAACCAACCCTTTTTCAAGGGCCTGAGTACCAAACCAGTGTTCGCCCGTTGCCACGCTGTCGATATCCAGTGCCGGGCGCATCTGTTGCACAAACTGCTTGAACAATACGTGCGTTTCATTCAGATTTTCACGGAATTTTTCGCGGCCCTGATCGGTATTTTCACCAAGAAAAGTCAGCGTACGCTTGTACTCCCCGGCAGTATGCAATTCCACATCGATTTCGCTCCGTTTTAGCAGGCGGTTTACGTTGAGGATCTGAGCAACCACGCCGATGGAACCGACAATTGCAAAGGGCGCAGCAACGATACGATCGGCTACACACGCCATCATATAACCACCGCTGGCTGCCACTTTATCCACGGCGACAGTCAGCCTGATGCCCTTATCACGCAGTCGCTGTAATTGTGACGAAGCCAGACCATAACCATGCACTACGCCACCGGGGCTTTCCAGGCGTAACAACACTTCATCTTCAGGTTTTGCTACCGCCAGTACCGCCGAAACTTCTTCGCGCAAAGAGGAAACTTCATGAGCATCCAGGCTGCCACGAAAATCAATCACAAACAGGCCCGGTTTGTCAGTGCTCTGCCTTATCCCCTGTTTTGCCAGCTGCCTGGCGCTTTTAGCGTCAGATTTTTGCTTTTTCTTGCGTTCTTTCTGCCACAGTTTCTGCTCGGGATGTTTCATTCTTGCCAGCAGCATGTCATCTTTCATGTCGCGATAATATTCACCCAGATTGGTTAGTTCCAGCTGACCACCCTGGCCCCGTTTACGCATCGCAAGATTGGCAATAACAATAACCACAGCAACAATCGCCAGCACGATGGTGAGTGTTTTTGCCAGAAAAAGTCCATAATAAGAGAGTAGTTCCACTCAATCCGCCTTAGTTATCATCGTTTAAGCAAAACCGCTAGTGTAGCGGAGTCAACGGCTTACGTCGCCAGGTTCCTGCTGCTTCAGTGCGTTTTACACCGCATTCACATTGAACTGACGGCGATTTTCAGGCATAAACTCCCCTGCCAGCACGGCGGCGGTCACGCCGTCACGCCTTATTGATCAACGCCAGAGGAGCGCCTGTGGATTATCAACCGAAAAGCAATTTGCTGACCGATCGCATTATTCTGGTGACAGGAGCCAGTGACGGCATTGGCCGTGAAGCTGCACTGACCTACGCCCGCTATGGCGCACAGGTCCTGCTGACCGGACGCAACCCACAAAAGCTGCAGGCGGTGATGGATGATATTGCCGCACACGGCCTGCCGCCGGCCCGCAAATTTATTCTGGATCTGGATTTCGCCACGCCAGCAGACTGTCAACATCTGGCCGAAGAGGTGGCAAAACAGGTTTCCCGCCTGGATGGCGTACTGCATAACGCAGGCCTTCTCGGTGATATCAGCCCGATGGAACAGCAAGATCCGCTGGTGTGGCAGCAGGTGATGCAGGTCAATATTAACGCCACTTTTTATCTGACCCAGGCGCTTCTGCCCCTGTTGCTCAAATCCCCCGGCGCATCGCTGGTTTTCACCACCTCCAGCGTCGGACGCAAAGGACGCGCCGGCTGGGGGGCTTATTCCGTTTCGAAATTCGCCACCGAAGGCATGATGCAGGTGCTGGCTGAAGAGTATGATGACCAACGTTTGCGGGTAAACTGCATTAATCCCGGTGGTACGCGAACCAAAATGCGTGCCAGTGCATTCCCGCAGGAAGATGCCACCAGACTGAAAACACCTGCCGACATCATGCCGCTCTATCTCTATTTAATGGGAGACGACAGTAAAAATAAGACAGGGATCAGTTTTGATGCCCAGCCAGCCCGTAAGCCCGGAGCGGCTGAATAATGTCAGAGAACTGCCACCAGCGACGGAACAAAGCCGGTTAGCATCAGCAACGGATACAGGCGGCATTGGGATGATTTTCACCGGAATGATAAAGTCAGAGCGAAAAGAGAGGCAAATTTTCGCCTCCCTGAGCAGGAGTTACGATTGACGCTTGCTCGCTGACCGACGGACGCTGCTGCCCTGAGAGTGGCGTTTGACAGCGCGACGAATCTGATTTGCTTTGGTCCGACGACGATCCTTATCAACAGGCACTTTGCTGGTCGTTTCCGCTGGCAAACCAACCAGTTCGCGCAGATAGTTTACCGGTGCCAGATCCAGTTCAGTCCAACCGCCGCGAGGTAATCCTTTAGGCAGATCGATATCACCATAGCGGGTGCGGATCAGACGGCTCACCTGTACGCCAACGGATTCCCACAAACGGCGCACTTCACGGTTTCGTCCTTCTGTCAGGGTAACGCTGTACCACTGATTAATCCCTTCGCCACCGCTGAATTTCAGAGTTTTGAATGCCGCAGGACCATCTTCGAGTTGCACGCCACGACTCAGTTGTTTCAGTTTGTCATCATCAACCTGGCCAAAGACCCTGACCGCGTATTCTCTCTCCACCTCACGGCTTGGATGCATCAGGCGATTGGCCAGCTCACCATCGGTGGTGAACAGTAACAGACCACAGGTATTGACATCCAGGCGGCCAACGGCAATCCAGCGGGCGCCACGCAGTTTTGGCAGGCGATCAAACACGGTAGGACGTCCTTCTGGATCGTTGCGGGTACACAATTCCCCTTCAGGTTTGTAGTAGGCCAGTACGCGACAAACTTCTTCGGTCGATTCTGCAACGGATATAAGGTGTCCATCAATACGGATTTTCAGCGCTTTACTGGGTTCAACACGATCGCCCAGCGTCGCGATCTTGCCGTCAACGCTGACGCGACCGGAAGAAATCATGGTTTCAATTTCACGGCGTGAGCCATGCCCGGCACGGGCAAGGACTTTTTGTAACTTTTCGCTCATGGCACTACCTCTTTGTCGCCTTCCCAGGCGTCGAATTTATTTATATACACTTAAAAATCAATAACTTAAGTTTATATGTTCACGCCATTATACCGTAAGTCATTAAGGATGTAACCCGTAATATTACGCGGTGGTCAGCGGTGATTAAGGTTGTACGCAAGGGTAAGGAAAAATCCTATTATCAGACGGCTAAATTTAGTGTAAACCGTTAAGAATAGCTAATAGATGGTTTAAGAGACTTAACAGGGCCATCCTCTCGAAATGATAACGAAATGTCAGGGAAATTATGAAAATTGCGATCAGCAGCATGGGTTATCCTGAGCAAAGAAACATCGTCGTCGACCCGCAAAACGACTATGTTAATTGCAAAAAGAAAAATACTTATCTTTATATCAATGCAATAAGAAATAAATTACTGAAAAAGAATAAAAAGTTCATTTTTAAGCCACTGCCAGGCATGTTACCGGCTGATGTCAAAGTTATTCATCTTTTCAATGAGGTCGCCAGTACATCCACACCCTGGATAGCGACCTTCGAAACGGAAATCCCCAGGGTACTGCCCGTTCCCGGCGTGGCTAAGACAAAAAACCCCGAACTCCATCAGCTGCTGCGGCTGGCAGCTGAGAAGTCCTGCGTCCGGCTCATCGCCATCTCGGAAGCAACCCGTCAGATCCAGAAAAAACTGCTGACCTCATTTCCTGCGTGGGAAAAAATACTCAATGACAAACTGTGCGTTTTGCATCCTCCACAGGCTCTGTTGGCGACAATCCCACGCGAAGTTAACCACGGTAAGCTGATTTTTACCTTTGTAGGTAATGAGTTTTACCGTAAAGGTGGCGCTGAGGTGGTTCTGGCCTTCTCTGCTCTGGCCGATGCAGGGTTAATCAACGGCGACCACCTTCAGGTCAATCTGATTGGCGACCTGTCCCGAAAACACAATATCGCCCATCGGGACTGGCAGGATACGGCAGATTTTCACCGTCATATTGAAGCGTGCATTGCAAAATATCCTTTTTTCATACACCACAACAGCCTGCCCAATGCAGAAGTAATGAAACTGCTTGCAGGGAGTGACGTGGGGCTTTTACCTACCTGGCAGGATACCTATGGTTTTTCCGTTCTTGAAATGCAGGCAAGTGGCTGTCCGGTTATCACCACCAATGTACGTGCACTGGCTGAGATCAATCCAGAATCGGCCGGATGGCTAATTACCTGTCCGTTGAGCGATATGTATGAATTCGTCGTTGATAGTGAGAACGCAAAAAATACGTTAAGACAGGCAATAACTGAACAGCTCAAGACGCATATTATTTCTGCCCTGGAAACCCGGCAGTCGGTTGTTAACAAATCTGTACAGGCGCTGGAAAGAATAAGACGGGATCACGATCCTGTCGCATTCAAACAGCAGCTTAACGCCATTTATTTAGCGGCTGTCTGCTGATCATCGCGCCATCCCCGCAGAACGTAAACGATAGTGCGCTTGTGATAAGCGCACTTTTACTGAACCGCTACATAAAAGGTTGTATATCGCCCACCCCTTCCCGCATCACAACCGGCGTATCTTCAGTCAGATCAATAACCGTCGTTGGTTTCTGCCCAAGGTAGCCACCGTGAATAATTAAATCCACCCGTTTACCAATGGCATCCTGTATCTCCTCCGGGTCTGACTCGGTGAAATCATTTCCCGGAAGCATCAGGGACGTCGACATCAAAGGTTCATTCAGCGCGGCAAGCAGCGCAAGAGAGATCTGATTTGACGGTACACGCAGGCCAATCGTTTTTCTCTTTTCACTCATCAGACGGCGAGGAACTTCTTTGGTTGCTTTCAAAATAAACGTGTAGTTTCCCGGCGTGTTGTTTTTGATCAGACGAAAAGCCGTGTTATCAACATGCGCATAGGTGGACAGCTCTGACAGATCGCGACAGACCAGGGTAAAGTTATGGTCCCCTTCCAACTGCCTGATACGACATATACGATCCATCGCGTTTTTGTCCTCCAGCCTGCACCCCAGCGCATAACCCGAATCGGTCGGATAAACAATCACCCCGCCTTTGTTGAGTAGCTCAACCGCCTGGTTGATCAGCCTCGGTTGCGGATTTTCCGGGTGAATATAAAAAAACTGACTCATAACTACCCTCTCGTTTGCCGCACATTGGGTGCTCAAACCTGTGTAATGTCAGGAAAACGCTGCCAGATTGCCTCAACGCCTCCCGGAAGCCATAATTTCTTACCCAGCTCGATCCACGCACAGGGCTGATGAAAATCAGAACCCTGTGATGCAGCCAGCTGGAAGTCCTGAGCATAACGAGCCAGCTGATTACGCTCGTTGGGCGCCTGCTGGCATTGTGCCACTTCCATCGCGTCACCACCCACCTCACAGAAACAGGTGAGCAGACGCTTAAGCCATTTGGCGGACAAACCATATCGTCCGGGATGGGCCAGCACGGCACGACCACCAGAATGATGAATGGTATCAACGGCTTGTTTCATTGTACACCACTGCGGCGGGGCGTAGCCGGTTTTCCCTTTGGCGAGGTATTTTTTGAACACCTGCGCCATGTTGTCTGCTTTGCCCTGCGCAATCAAAAAGCGGGCAAAATGTCCACGCGTCACCGCGCCACCTTCTGCCAGCGCCAGCGCCCCCGCGAGGGCATCAGCAATATGGGCTTTCTCCAGCCTTGCGGCAATTAATTCTGCGCGAGCCATCCGGCAGTCGGTCTGCTGCTGGAGAAATGTGCTCAGCACCGGATGCTGGCAGTCAACGCCAAGACCAACAATATGAATTTCATGATTTTCCCACAGCGTTGACACCTCCACCCCCGCAATCAGGTGCAGCGGAAGTTTGTGTCTCGCAATGGCATCACGGGCAGGCGCAATACCCTCAACCGTGTCGTGATCGGTAATGGCCAACACCGATACCCGATGCGCAACGGCTCTCAGCACAAGCTCCTCTGGCGTCAGTAAGCCATCAGAAGCCAGGGTATGACTGTGGAGATCGTACACAGGCCAGGGGATTTCCGGGATTGAATCGTTCAAAGCTGCTCCCGTTTCAGCGGAGAATACGTTGCCGCATGATAGCTGGATTTTATTATCGGGAAAAAGGGTATTGACATTTTCGCCATGAACCAGTTAACTAGTACACAAGTTCACCTTCAAGGGTATCGCAATGATGACAGTAATCTATACAATGATCGCACCATGGTGGCGTAGCTTTCCCTGAATGGGCGAAAGAGTGATGCACGCAACCCGCGAAAATGCAGATACCCAGCCCGCCGCCAGCGGGTTTTTTTTTAGCAAATTTCAGAGACTAACCTGATGCAAAATGCCAAACCTGGAATGAAACTGATCACCGGTAACGCCCCCTACCGCGACGATCCGGCTGCTGTTTTTCATCAGCTGTGCGGTGCACGCCCGGCCACGCTGCTGTTGGAATCGGCTGATATTGACAGCAAACGCAACCTGAAAAGCCTGCTTATTGTCGACAGTGCTCTGCGAATTAAAGCACTGGGTGACTCCGTATCCGTGCAGGCATTGTCAGAAAATGGGCGGGCGATTCTGCCACTGATGATTGATGCTCTGCCGCCCCATGTTATCCCTGCACGGCGGCCAGACGGCGTTGAACTGACTTTTCCTGCCAACAGTGAAGTCCAGGATGAGGATTCGCGACTCAAATCGACCTCCGTTTTTGATGCCCTGCGTCTGATCCCTCAGCTTTTCAACTGCCCGGAGGATGAACGTGAAGCCATGCTCCTTGGTGGACTGTTTGCCTACGATCTGGTGGCCGGATTCGAAGACCTGCCAGCACTTGATAACCAGCAGGCCTGCCCGGATTACTGCTTCTATCTGGCGGAAACGTTGCTGGTTATCGACCATCAGAGCCAGACAGCACGCCTGCAGGCCAGCCTCTTTACTGGCGCACCCGACGAATTTTTACGCCTGCAAAGCCGTATTGAAGCGTTACATGCCCAGATGTTGCAACCCGCTCATCCTTTACCAGTTCAGCATCTTGAAACAATGACACTGAGCTGCAATCAGAGCGATGAAGCATATTGTGAGGTGGTCACTCAGTTACAGCAGGAGATTCGGATCGGGGAGATTTTTCAGGTGGTGCCATCCCGCCGCTTCTCACTGCCCTGTCCTTCTCCACTGGCAGCCTATGACACACTGAAAAACAGCAACCCAAGCCCGTATATGTTTTTTATGCAGGATCAGGATTTCAGCCTGTTTGGTGCTTCACCGGAAAGCTCGCTGAAATACGATGCCACCACGCGGCAGATTGAAATCTACCCGATCGCCGGTACCCGTCCACGGGGACGCCATGCCGACGGTTCGCTGGATCGAGACCTGGACAGCCGTATTGAACTGGAAATGCGCACGGACCATAAAGAGCTGGCAGAACATCTTATGCTGGTTGACCTTGCGCGTAACGATTTGGCACGAATTTGCAAGCCCGGCAGCCGCTACGTGGCGGATCTCACTAAGGTTGATCGTTACTCTTTCGTTATGCATCTGGTCTCCCGCGTGGTGGGACAATTACGAGAGGATCTTGACGTACTGCACGCCTATCAGGCGTGCATGAATATGGGCACGCTGAGTGGCGCGCCGAAAGTGCGTGCCATGCAGCTGATTGCCGCGGCGGAAGGTACCCGGCGTGGCAGCTATGGCGGCGCCGTGGGATATTTTACCGCTACCGGTGACCTTGATACCTGTATCGTTATCCGCTCCGCGTATGTGGAGGGTGGCATTGCCACTGTGCAGGCCGGCGCGGGAGTGGTGCTGGATTCTGTACCGCAGGCAGAAGCCGACGAAAGCCGTAATAAAGCTCGCGCGGTACTACGCGCCATTGCCACGGCTCACCACTGCAAGGAGATTTTCTGATGGCTGATATTCTGCTGCTCGACAATATTGACTCATTTACCTACAACCTCGTCGACCAGTTACGTGCCTTTGGTCATAACGTGTTGATTTATCGCAATAGCGCTCCGGCTGAAGTCCTGACTGAATGCCTTCAGGCAATGGAAAACCCCGTATTAATGTTATCACCGGGACCTGGCACGCCGTCTGAGGCAGGCTGTATGCCAGAACTGCTTAAGCGTTTGCGGGGCCGTCTGCCAATTATTGGTATCTGTCTGGGCCATCAGGCCATCGTGGAAGCCTACGGTGGTCATGTTGGTCAGGCGGGCGAAATTCTGCACGGCAAAGCGTCTTCCATTACTCATGACGGCGTTGGTATGTTTGCCGGGTTGAGCAATCCACTGCCTGTGGCCCGCTATCATTCCCTGGTGGGCAGTAATGTGCCGACTGAACTGGTAGTAAACGCCACATTCAATGGTATGGTGATGGCCGTTCGTCACGATGCAGATCGTGTCTGCGGTTTCCAGTTCCATCCCGAATCGATCCTTACCAGCCAGGGTGCTCGTCTGCTGGAACAGACCCTCGCATGGGCGCTGACCACATAACAAGGAGCAACGATGAACGCCATCCTCGAAAAACTTTACCAGGGACACACGCTGACACGTCGCGAAAGCGAACAGTTGTTCTCCGCAATAGTGACCGGCCAGCTGGAGCCAACGCAGTTGGCCGCCGCGCTGATCGCCATGAAAGTACGCGGCGAACAGCCGGAAGAAATCGCTGGCGCGGCCACCGCACTGCTTGCCGATGCACAGCCTTTTCCACGGCCTGATTACGCCTTTGCCGATATCGTCGGTACCGGAGGCGATGGCAGCAACAGCATTAATATTTCCACCGCCAGCGCCTTTGTCGCCGCCAGCTGTGGGCTGAAAGTGGCGAAGCACGGCAACCGCAGCGTCTCAAGTAAATCGGGATCGTCCGACCTGCTGGCAGCTTTTGGCATCAGTCTGGAGTTGCCCGCAGAACAGGCTCGTCAGGCGCTGGACGATCTCAATGTCTGTTTTCTGTTTGCGCCGCATTATCACACCGGTTTTCGCCACGCGATGCCGGTACGAAAACAACTGAAAACCCGCACTCTGTTTAATGTCCTCGGCCCGTTAATCAATCCCGCCCGGCCGCCTCTGGCGGTGATTGGTGTCTACAGCCCTGAGCTGGTATTGCCCATTGCGCAAACGCTTCGGATCCTGGGATATCAGCGGGCTGCGGTGGTCCACGGAGGCGGCATGGATGAGGTGGCGCTTCACAGTGCCACCCACGTAGCCGAACTGCGCGACGGTGAGATCACCAGTTATCAGCTTACGCCTGAGGACTTCGGTCTTAGTGCATGGCCCCAGGAGGCTCTGGCCGGTGGCTCGCCTGAAGAAAACCGTGACATTCTGACACGATTGCTCCAGGGTAAAGGCCAACGTGCACATGAAGAGGCCGTCGCGGCGAACGTGGCGTTGTTGCTGAAAATTTTTGGCAATGAAGATCTGAAACAAAATGCCCGGCAGGCGTTGGAAGCTATCCGCAGCGGTGAGGCCTACCAACGCGTTGTCGCTCTGGCAGCAAGAGGATAATCATGCAGGAAACCGTACTTACCCGGATTGTGCAGGACAAAGCAGTCTGGCTGGCAGAGCGTCAGCAGAAACAGCCACTGCCTGCCTTTCAAAATCAAATAACGCCGTCCACGCGCAGCTTTTATGATGCATTGCAGGGTGCCCGTACCGCCTTTATTCTGGAATGTAAAAAGGCCTCACCGTCAAAAGGATTGATCCGCGAAGATTTCGACCCTGCAACCATTGCTGGCGTATACCGGCACTATGCTTCCGCCGTTTCCGTGCTGACCGATGAAAAATATTTTCAGGGAAGCTTTGATTTTTTGCCTGTCGTCAGTGCGGCCATCACTCAACCGGTGCTGTGCAAAGATTTTATTATCGATCCCTATCAGATCTACCTGGCACGCTACTATCAGGCTGATGCTGTTTTGCTGATGCTCTCAGTGGTGACAGATGAACAGTATCGCCAGCTTTCGGCAGTGGCTCATAGTCTCAACATGGGTGTGCTGACTGAAGTCATCAGTGAAGAAGAACTGGAACGCGCTACCGCACTGGGTGCAAAAGTGGTGGGGATCAATAACCGTGACCTGCGTGACCTGTCGATTGACCTTGAACGTACCCGCCGACTGGCGCCGGGCGTGGCACATGGCGTGACGGTGATCAGCGAGTCGGGTATTAACAGCTATGCACAGGTGCGTGAACTGAGCCACTTCGCCAACGGCTTTCTGATTGGTTCAGCACTGATGGCGGAGGATGATCTGACTGCCGCCGTGCGTCGTGTGATTATGGGTGACAATAAAATTTGCGGCCTCACCCGGGCAGAAGATGCGCGAAGTGCTCTGGAGTCTGGTGCAATTTATGGTGGGCTGATTTTTGCTGACAGCTCACCGCGCAAAATTACACCGGATACCGCCAGAGAAGTAATGAGTGGTGCGGTACTCAGGTATGTCGGTGTTTTCCGTAATAATGACTTAAGTTACGTTGTCACGATTGCAACCGACCTCCAGCTGGATGCCGTACAGCTGCACGGCGATGAAGACCAGCAATGGGTGAGCGAATTACGACGCCGGTTACCTGCCGCAACCAAAATCTGGAAAGCGTTCAGTATTAATGATGCCCTGCCAGCACGCGACTGGTCCGATGTGGACCGCTATGTCTTTGACAGCGGTAACGGTGGTAGCGGCCAGCGCTTTGACTGGACCCTGCTGGCCGGACAATCTCTGGACAATGTGCTGCTGGCAGGTGGTCTCGGTGCCGATAACTGCGTCGAAGCAGCCCGCCTTGGTTGTGCCGGTCTGGATTTTAATTCCGGTGTGGAAAGCGCGCCGGGGATCAAGGATCCCATGAAGATTGCCTCAGTTTTTCAGACACTGAGAGCGTACTGACCGTATGGAGCAGCTCTGGCTGCTTCGTTTAGCGAAAAGAGAAGCATTATGACCTTACTGAACCCCTATTTTGGCGAATTTGGTGGCATGTACGTGCCGCAAATCCTTATGCCCGCCCTGCGTCAGTTGGAAGAGGCTTTTGTCAGCGCACAGCGTGACCCTGCCTTTCAGGCTGAGTTCAACGATCTGCTGAAGAACTATGCAGGCCGTCCGACAGCGCTGACCTTATGTCAGAATTTGACCAAGGGGACAAAAACCCGGCTCTATCTTAAACGTGAAGATCTGCTCCATGGCGGTGCGCACAAAACCAACCAGGTATTAGGCCAGGCCCTGTTGGCGAAACGCATGGGTAAAAACGAAATTATCGCCGAAACGGGCGCCGGTCAGCATGGCGTGGCGTCAGCGCTGGCCAGCGCCCTGCTTGGTCTGAAGTGCCGTATTTACATGGGCGCAAAAGACATTGAACGTCAGTCACCTAACGTATTCCGCATGAAGCTGATGGGGGCTGAGGTGATCCCGGTGCACAGTGGTTCCTCTACGCTGAAAGATGCCTGTAATGAGGCATTACGTGACTGGTCCGGCAGCTATGAAAGTGCTCACTACATGCTGGGTACCGCGGCGGGTCCGCACCCGTTTCCAACCATCGTAAGGGAATTCCAGCGGATGATCGGTGAAGAAACCAAATCACAGATACAGGAAAAAGAGGGTCGCCTCCCGGACGCGGTGATTGCCTGTGTTGGCGGCGGGTCCAATGCAATTGGCATGTTTGCCGACTTTATTGATGAACCTGCGGTTGGCCTGATCGGCGTTGAACCTGCCGGGCACGGTATTGACTCCGGCGAACACGGTGCACCGCTCAAGCATGGGCGGGTCGGTATCTACTTTGGCATGAAAGCACCAATGATGCAGACAGAAGACGGACAGATTGAAGAGTCCTATTCCATTTCTGCGGGGCTGGATTTTCCGTCGGTCGGACCACAGCACGCCCATCTTAACAGCAGCGGTCGTGCCGATTACGTCTCAGTGACCGATGAAGAGGCGCTGGATGCGTTCAAGATACTGTGTCGCAGCGAGGGCATTATTCCGGCGCTGGAATCTTCCCATGCGCTGGCTCATGCGCTGAGAATGATGCGCGAGGCCCCGGAAAAAGAGCAACTTCTGGTGGTTAACCTTTCGGGGCGTGGCGACAAAGATATTTTCACCGTCCATGATATTCTGACAGCCAAAGGAGAAATCTGATGGAACGCTATGATCAGCTGTTTAAACGTCTGAGCGCCAGTAAAGAAGGCGCTTTTGTTCCCTTTGTTATCCTTGGCGATCCGACGCCGGAGCTTTCGCTGCAAATTATTGATGCGCTGATCGAAGGTGGAGCCGATGCGCTGGAGCTGGGCATCCCCTTTTCCGATCCGCTGGCCGACGGCCCAACTATCCAGAACGCGACCCTGCGCGCCTTTGCTTCTGGCGTGACACCGTCACATTGTTTTGAACTGTTGAGTGCCGTGCGCCAGAAATATCCTGAAATCCCGATTGGTTTGTTGATGTACGCAAATCTGGTCTTTTCTAATGGCATTGATAACTTCTATACCCGTTGCGAGCAGGTCGGTATTGATTCCGTACTGGTGGCGGATGTGCCGGTTGAAGAGTCTGCCCCATTCCGCCAGTCAGCCATGCGGCATAATATTGCGCCAATTTTTATCTGCCCACCCAATGCTGATGACGATCTTCTGCGTGAGATCGCCTCTCATGGTCGTGGCTATACCTATCTGCTGTCGCGCGCCGGGGTGACCGGTGTAGAACAACGTGGTGAAAGTCTGTCTCTGCAACATCTGGTCACGCGACTGCGGGAGTTTAATGCCGCCCCACCGATCCAGGGTTTTGGCATTTCTGAGCCAGCCCAGGTAAAACAGGCCATTGAAGCAGGTGCAGCTGGCGCCATCTCCGGCTCGGCGATTGTCAGAATTATTGAAAAAAATCACGCCAATCCGCCCGCCTTGCTGGCGGAGCTGAAAAGCTTTGTCGCCAGCCTGAAAGCCGCCACCCGCTAACCGTCGTTGAGTGCCCTACTTTTTACCGGTAAGGCACTATTTTTCAGCCGTTTTTACTACTCCACATTGCTAATTCCGTCCCCGGAGCTAAGCTTCTTTTACAGAGCAAATCTGTAATAACGGCGAAGGCCAATGGGTAAATGGCAGGGAGAAAACAATGAAGTTGATGAAAATTCTGACAAGTATGGTTGTTGCGGCAGTTGTGGCGCTTTCTGTCAGCGCCTGTGCGCCGACAAAAACGCAGGAAGGCACCGGCGGTTATCTTGATGACACGGTGATCACTACCAAAGTTAAAACGCAATTGCTGCAGGATGATTCATTAAAATCCACTGAAATTAACGTCGAAACCTTTAAAGGCCGCGTTCAGCTGAGTGGATTTGTCAGCTCACCACAAATGGCTAATCGTGCCGTTTCTCTCACCCGCAGCGTGAAAGGTGTTACTTCAGTGACCAACAAAATGCAGATTAAGTAAGTTGTGATAAACGATAAAAGGCGCATTTTTGCGCCTTTTTTGTTGCTGGCCAGGCGCCACTTCTGTGGCGTGCAGAAGATGACTGCTGGCCGTTTTACGCTTCCCCCTTGGGCTGTTCGCTGTGCCATACGCGCCGCAGAACCCCTTAAAATACTGCCCCGTGACCATGATCTTTATTCAGGGAACTTTCCTGCTATCCCTTACCACATACCAAAACAGCGTTTAGCACAGGGATTGGAGAGCAGGTTTGGCTGAGATATTTTTCCCGGCGAAACACGCTTTCGGTCTTCTTTTTAGCACATGTCGTGTGTGCCAGATTCCAAATTTTACCGGTGCCGTTACCATCATGAGCAACTATTTTGCGTCGCAGAAACTTTTTAACGATCTTCAGCACACTGACTCTGGCAATGTGGGAATACATGCCGTTGACTCACCTGATGGCATCCCCCTTACCCTGTATGTCAATGGCCCATCGCTGACCTTTCTCGCTGAAATCACCCCACTGCAAAATACCCCGCAGGACGATCTGCTGCTCAGAAAAATGCTGGCCTATGCTTTCCCCGGTCTGCGGTTGCGTGGGGGCGCATTGACAATCAATCCCGATGAAAAAACGCTGGTTTATTCCTACGAGCAGGTACTGAGCACCCTGAGCAAAACGCGATTTGAAAGTCTTCTGGCCAATTTCTCCGCCACGGCAATGGCGTTGCGTCAGGCAGCACAGCGGCTGACCTTCAGCTAAGGAACGGTAAACATGAATAAAATTAACTCCACAGGCGAAGTCGCCTCCACGAATGCCGTCAGCAATAACCATCCGCTGCCGATGCGTATGGATGCCGCACGGGGTCAGCAGGCACTACCGCCACTGGATTCGCCGTCGAACCTGCGGCTGCATGCCTCAGGATCAACGCCGACAGCATCGACTGACCAGACGGTACAACGCGTCGCCCCGGACGCCTGCCGACAAAACCAGCCGGCGTCCACAAACCCCATTACCCTTTTTGCCAAACTGATGACTGGCAGTCTGGCACTGCTGGCCGGACACCGGGTAGCCACTTATCCCGGAGATTTCGCCAAAGATCCCGGCGGTACGCTATGGGCAGCGATCAATCTGGCACAGCGCGCCACTGCTGAACATTTGCAGACAGGCAACCACTCGGTCATCGACCGCTACAGTCACTATATTCCTGATGACAGTCCCTGCTACGGTGCCAGAGCGGAAATAACACACTCTCTTCCGTCAAATGTCCAGGGGCGCTGGTACCCCGGAAAATCGCTGGTTGAACTGAGTAATAATATTCAGTTGCAAACACCGCCCGCGGAGGTTGCCGCACATGAGTTTGTGCACTGCTATACCCATCCCGAATTCCGGGCGCGTAACGAAAAACATCCCTCATGGCAGGCAATGAATGAAGGTCTCACCACGCATCTGACGGAAAAAGTGCCCAGTACCCGCCGGTTCTGGCATTCGGGTAAAGACGCCTATCACACCTTCAAACTGCCCTCCGGTAAGTCGTGGCCCCAGGCCGCACAGGATATTGAAAAAAAAGTGGGGGAAGACACCCTGCACCGTGCTTTTTTCAGCGGTGACGACGACGCGATCCGAAAAGTTTCCAGCGCCGCGGCACAGATTTATCCGCAGGTTGCGTCACAGCGAACAGAATCGCAGATGTGGTTAGCCGGCCAGTTGCGTGGTGGTCAGCACCTTGCCGAGTGCTACGCCGGGGCGTTACTCGCCGCCGGTCAGCCCCTTCCGGGTACGTCGACTCATAATATGCTGCCGGTATTCAGCTACTCAGATATCTCACCGGATCAGGCGAACCGGATGCAACGCCAGGCTCAAGCCAGTAAACAAAGAATGGGGGACGTGTTCGATGCCGCATTCTTTGCGGCCGACCTTAAGACACAGAAAACAGCCCTGAGTATGTTGCGCGAAGACCTGCTGATGCACTGGAAACCGGTACTTTGATACCTGGGCACAAGAAATCGCTGTGCCACTGTGGCATTCCCCGGTCCCCCATTGGCCGGGTGGTCAGACGCCCCGCAAAAAATCCAACAAAAAGCAATTAAAACAAAAAATTAATACACAGCAGCCTGCCAGGCTGAACACGGCTAACAATGCGCTTGCAGAAAAAAACGCCCGATTATGTTACTGCCCTCCATCCATGTGATTTTGGCTCGAAGCCCCAAAGGGGCTGGCAATCAGATGAGCGAAACGCTTAAATCCCTGTGTTCACTGCGGCGCCTGTTGCGCTCATTTCCGCGTGTCGTTTACTGGTCGAAACCCGATGATGGCGGAGGTATTTCACCGAATCACTGAATCTTTTTATGCGAAACATGCGGGAAAACCAATAACCGTTCACCACGCGGCGTGGCGCCGGAAGGCAAATTGATGGTTGTGTGTCCTGTAGCGTCTATGCGCAGCGACCCCAGTTGTGTCGTGACTTTTCTCCATCAGGGGAAAACAGTCAACACAACCAGGCCTGCGATCGCGCCAGAGCACAATATGGTCTGCCGCCGCGGTTGGTACTTACCGGGCCTCCTTTAATAGAAAGTTATGTAAGTCAGGGTGCCAGGTTGGCATCAGACAATGTACAATCCCCGGATCGCTAATACTGGTTCTTCAAGGAGAGTACATGTCTTTCACGGCAGGTTCGTTATACCGTGACACGGGGAATTTTCTCCGCCATCAGTTAATTACTATTGCCCTGGTATCACTGCTGAGTTCGTTCATTACCGTTATGATTGGCCATGCTCTGACCCCTGGAGCGGATCAGCTTTCAATTCTCACCGACGGCGATAACGGTTCAGGTAGTCTGTTGGAGATGGTGCAGAACATGTCCACCGATCAGCAGCGGATCCTGTTGCGTGCTTCTGCTGCGGGGACCTTTGCCTCGCTGGTAGGTAATACGCTGCTACTGGGCGCCATGCTGACCCTGCTCCCAATGGTATCGGCAGGTCAACGGGTCAGCGCGCTGCGGGCAATTGGCACCTCGGCCCCCATGCTGCCCCACCTGCTGCTGCTGGTGTTTCTGATGACGCTGGTGGTGCAACTTGGCTTTATGGTTCTGGTCGTTCCGGGCGTTATTCTGAGTATTGTACTGGCACTTTCACCGATAGTTCTCACTACTGAAAAAACCGGTGTCTTCAGGGCGATGCGAACCAGCATGTCTCTGGTCTGGGGTCAGATGAAGGTGGTTGCCCCCGGCGTGTCAGTCTGGCTGATGGCGAAGCTGGCGGTAGTGTTGCTGGCATCCTCGCTGACCATTCTGCCTGCCAATATCGCTTCGGTCCTGCTCAACGCCCTGAGCAACCTTATTTCAGCCATACTGATAATCTATCTTTATCGCCTTTATATGCTGTTGCGTTGATCTGCCGCCGCATCTTCCTGTGCGCTGTGACCGAATAACGTGGTGTTTTGTCTGTCTGGTATCTGGAAACCTTTATGAAGCAGTTATTTGATTTTCTTCCACTGGTAGTTTTTTTTATTTTCTACAAATTGTATGACATCTATGTTGCGTCAGGTGCGTTGATTGTGGCAACTGCGCTGGCGCTTATCGCCAGCTGGGTGATGTTCCGCAAAGTTGAGAAGATGACTATTTTCACTTTTGTGCTGGTTGCGGTGTTCGGCACGCTGACGCTGGTTTTCCACAATGACGAATTTATTAAATGGAAAGTAACGGTGATTTATTCTCTGTTCGCACTGGCACTGTTGTTCAGCCATTTCTGGATGGAGCAACCGCTGATCCAAAGTATGCTGGGTAAGGAACTGAAACTGCCTGATTTTGCCTGGCGTAAGCTGAATCTTGCGTGGGCGGCTTTTTTCCTCGCCTGTGGACTTGCCAACATCTATGTCGCCTTTTGGTTATCTCAGGCATTTTGGGTTAACTTTAAAGTGTTCGGTTTAACCGGTCTGACGTTGTTGTTCACCCTGATCAGTGGCCTGTATATCTATCGCCTGATGCCACAGGAAGAAAAATAATCCTTTAACGCCCGATAATCGTCGGGCCACCCTCTCTCTACCAGCCGGAAGCAACAGCATGAGTGATATTGATAACCGACTCCCACAGGGCGAGATGGTGCTACGGACGCTGGCCATGCCTGCCGATACCAACGCAAATGGCGATATTTTTGGCGGGTGGCTTATGTCTCAGATGGATATAGGTGGTGCCATCCTGGCAAAAGAAATTGCCGGTGGACGGGTGGTTACCGTTCGGGTCGATGGCATGACGTTTCTCAAACCCGTTGCCGTCGGTGATGTGGTGAGCTGTTATGCACGCTGCATCCGTACAGGGAGCAGCTCTGTTACCATTAATGTTGAAGTGTGGATTAAGAAGGTCTCATCAGAGCCAATTGGACTACGCTACTGCACCACGGAAGCGGTGTTTATTTATGTTGCAGTGGATCAACAAGGAGAATCTCGCCCATTGCCAGCTGATAAAAGTCACTTCTCAGGCTGACCAGACAGCAGGGTTAAACGCCGTTAACGTTAAATAGCTAGCCTGTTTCGCGCTCTGTGGCGCGAATTTCAGGCCACTTATTCCAGCGTCGTACCGCCTTTCAGTTTAAAGACAATGTTCAAAGTCAAATCTTTTCCTGGCTTTCCGGGTTCATAACGCCATTTTTTCATCGCAAGACGCACATCCCTTTCGAAGATGTTACGAGGCTCAGCGGAGAGAATACGGATATTGGTCACGCCACCGGTGCTGTCCACATCGAATTGTACCCGCACGCTCCCTTCAAGACCCAGGGCCTGAGCGCGGGTTGGGTATTCAGGCTTGGCAACGCTGATACGCTTTGGGCCAACCGGTATCGACGAGGAAGACGCTGATGAAGTCTTTGGCGCTGTGGAAGGCTTTGGCGCTGTGGACGGCCTTTCATCATTGAATGGCGATGCCTGTTTCGCTACGGTATGTGGCCTGACCTCTTTCTTCGGTTTCACCACCTCTTTCTTCACCGGTTTAGGTTTATGTTCCGGCTTTGGCTTTAGCTTTGGCAAAGGCATGGCTACGGGTTCAGGAACCGGTGCCGGTTCGGGAATGGGTGCCGGTTCAGGAATAGGTGCCGGTTCGGGAGTGGGTGCCGGTTCGACAGCAGGTTGCCGCGCAGGCTCTGGCTGCACTTCTGGCGCAATCATGGAAACGCTGATGGGCTGCGACGCTTTGGGGATATTCACTTTCTGGTGATAAGAAGCATAGAGTATGGCGCCGATCACCGTTGCATGCAGTCCAAGTGAAAACAGCATTGGCAGTGAAATACGGCGGGGTAAGGAATCTTCAGTCAGCGTCGTCATAATCAGTCTGTGAAAAGTAGTGAAACGCCAGTTTAAATGCAAATAGCAATCAGTTTCAATAACATCACTGTTTTCAGATGCCATTTAAACACAACAGCATGAATACTGGATGATTTGCAGCCAAACATATCTTTCGTTTACAGATATCTTTCATTTGCAGAATGACAGGTGATCCCTTACCGTGAGAACCCAATCTTACTGATCCACAGGAGTTGTCATCATGCTCTACGTAATTTACGCGGAAGATAACAGTGATTCACTGGAAAAACGCGCTGCCGTTCGCCCAGCCCATCTTGCTCGTCTTCAGCTGCTTAAAGATGAAGGCAGACTGATTGTTGCCGGGCCAATGCCAGCAGTAGACAGTAATGACCCCGGCGCGGCGGGTTTCAGCGGCTCGACAATTATTGCCGAATTCTCCTCGCTGGAAGCTGCACAGGCCTGGGCTCAGGATGATCCCTATATTGCCGCAGGGGTCTACAGACAGGTTGCCGTTAAACCCTTCAAACGGGTATTTTGATAAAAAATTTATTTTCAATGAAATATGATATGTCTGCCTGAGACAAAATACGTCTTCCAGGCTGCATAAATCGGCATCTTCCCGGCTGATGATCCTGAGTGCAGGTCTCTTTCGCCCATCCTCGCCGGGTTTGACAACATGGCAGCACTCACAATATTCACCCATTCCCTGAAAATGACAAATACCTCTCATCTTCAATCACCTGGCGAATTAAGAGTAAGTTCAGGTGAATATCATCACGATGCGATTATTTGGTAAAACAGGGGCCAATAAAAGAGATCGGTCATGAATAAATGCAGCGAAGCAAAACGCTACTCTGGCATGGGTAACGCGCTGTATTCTGTACACTCTGCTGGTCGTGCAGACCAGGCAGCCTGCTTAGTCCTTAAGCCGAACTGAACACGCCAGGTTAGCCTTAAGTGACCCCGTTTTATCTTCCCCGTTAAAATACGGCAACACGCACGACACTGCTACCATGGCGGATAACGGTATAAAAGCGCAAAATATTATTAACCGGCTGGCCCCTGATGCCCCGCCTGCGACAGCATTGGCCTGTTATTGATAAAAAATCGGTGCGGCGATACAATTGCCGCTAACAGTGCGGCTATTTTTTAGCCGACAGAAAGGGGGCGATATGCCAGCAAAATTGCTCAATGCGGCAAAAGTTAACCAGGTTTTCGCTCATTTGAACGAAAGCGAGGATAACAGTACCCTCTATTCCGCTCTGGCCGCGGGGACAAGCGTTGAAATCAGAGGCATCACTCTATCACCCGGTTATCGCCTTGTCCGCGTAGACGGACGACTTTCCGACCGTCTGAGTCAAAACCATTTCGAATTGGCACTTATTAATGATGTGTCCGAGGATATTGCTTATTATAACAGGGTCGTTATCCAGCCTGACACATTCCTCAACTGCCGACCTGTCACTCAGGTGCTGGTATGGCGTACCCAGAAGCCAAAACACCGAAAAGAACTTCATGAGCTGGCAGGAACCATTTTTTTTAGCTATCTGCTTGAGCAATATGACGTTATTGTCTCTGATATGAATCAAACTCATGATGGTATGTCTTTCTGGCAGGCGAGAATGTACGACGCCCTGGCATATGGTTTTAAAGTTTATGCTTACGACATGCTCAGCTGTGACCTGCATGAAATGAGATCGGATGATGATGTTGGTCATTACGAACAGTGGCTGTGGGGGAATCCTCAGCAACATCAGAACAGACTCGCCATCATCTCAAAGCTCCAGCTTCCTGCCAGTTTTTGATAAAGACACGGCTGCCTGTACCCTGCTTTCTATCAGAATCTTCCCACACATCTGCAAAATTTGGTGCTGAACACAGCCCATCCGTATTGTCAGATCGGCGGTAGTTATTGACTTACCTGCCCACCACCTGACCTGACGCGATATGTGACATTGGCCAACGATATTTTTGCCCGGACTCACCCCGGCCTCTTCGATCGGAATAAGTGCGGCAGATGGCAAACACCCCCGACGTCCGCCATACCAGATGGCTTCAGAGCAGAAAAGGTTTCGTCAATTGCCATCTGCACGTAAACTCTCTCTACTTAAGGGTGAACGGGACGTCCACTGACATGTCGACTTTTTATACTGTACTCAGTTGGCTGCTGGTTTTTGGTTACTGGCTGCTGATTGCTGGGATCACGCTACGTATTCTGATGAAACGTCGTGCAGTGCCTTCCGCCATGGCCTGGCTGTTGATTATTTACATACTGCCACTGGTGGGTATCATCGCTTACCTGTCATTTGGTGAACTGCATTTAGGAAAGCGTCGTGCCGAACGCGCCCGCACCATGTGGCCTTCCACTGCTCGCTGGTTAAGTGAGCTGAAATCCTGCCACCAGATTTTTGCCAACGATAACAGCGATGTTGCCCGATCGCTTTTTCAGTTGTGTGAAAATCGTCAGGGCGTTGCCGGTGTTAAAGGCAATCAGTTGCAGCTGCTCACCTCCACCGATGACACCCTCCATGCACTGATCCGCGATATTCAGCTGGCACGGCATAACATTGAAATGGTGTTTTATATCTGGCAGCCCGGCGGACTGGCTGATGAGGTAGCCGAATCCCTGATGGCTGCTTCACGACGCGGTGTTCACTGTCGTCTGATGCTGGACTCGGCCGGAAGCGTGCAGTTTTTCCGCAGCCCGTGGGCCACCATGATGCGTAATGCAGGAATTGACGTAGTAGAATCACTCAAGGTCAGTCTGCTGCGTGTTTTTCTTCGCCGTATGGATCTGCGCCAGCACCGGAAAGTGGTGTTAATTGATAACTATATTGCCTATACCGGCAGCATGAATCTGGTGGATCCGCGCTATTTCAAACAGGATGCGGGCGTTGGCCAGTGGATTGATCTCATGGCGCGAATGGAAGGCCCTGTCGCCACCACGATGGGAATTATCTATTCCTGTGACTGGGAGATTGAAACCGGTAAGCGTATTTTGCCACCGCCACCTGATGGTAATATCATGCCTTTCGAACAGGAGAGCGGCCATACTATCCAGGTGATTGCCTCCGGCCCCGGCTTCCCGGAAGATTTGATTCATCAGGCACTGCTAACCGCCGTCTACTCTGCCCGCGAGCAGCTGATTATGACCACGCCATACTTCGTGCCCAGTGACGACCTGCTCCATGCTATCTGTACCGCATCTCACCGTGGCGTGGATGTCAGCATTATCGTGCCACGGCATAACGACTCCGTGCTGGTGGGATGGGCCAGTCGGGCTTTTTTTGCCGAGCTACTGGATGCGGGCGTTAAGATTTATCAGTTTGAAGACGGTTTGCTGCATACCAAAAGCGTACTGGTAGACGGTCAGTTAAGCCTGGTCGGCACGGTCAATCTGGATATGCGTAGCCTGTGGCTTAATTTTGAAATCACGCTGGTGATTGATGATGATGGTTTCGGCAGCGATCTGGCTCGCGTACAGGATGATTATATTGCCCGTTCGCGACTGGTAGAT
This sequence comes from Erwinia psidii, assembly GCF_003846135.1. Classification (GTDB taxonomy): domain Bacteria; phylum Pseudomonadota; class Gammaproteobacteria; order Enterobacterales; family Enterobacteriaceae; genus Erwinia; species Erwinia psidii. Next base: position 79,063 of record NZ_RHHM01000005.1, on the reverse strand, counting down.
GAAAAACGCTGGTCACGTCGTGCTTACTGGCAGCGAATTGTTGAACGGCTGTTTTACTTCTTCAGCCCTTTACTGTAAAACGAGCGGGATTGCACAGCGCCTGCGGGCCTTATGGGAAATGCTATGGATTTGAATAACCGCCTTACCGATGATGAAACGCTTGAACAAGCCTATGATATTTTTCTTGAACTGGCAGCAGACAATCTCGACCCGGCCGATATTATCCTGTTCAATCTTCAGTTTGAAGAACGCGGCGGCGCGGAGCTGTTTGACCCTTCAGACGACTGGGTAGATCATGTCGATTTCGACCTGAACCCGGATTTTTTCGCCGAAGTGGTGATTGGACTGGGTGAAGCCGAAGGCGAGCCTGTAACTGACATATTTGCACGCGTACTGATGTGCCGCGAAAAAGATAACAAGCTCTGCCACATTCTGTGGCGTGAATAAACAGTGCAGACACTCTCCCGCTGATTAGACAAAAACGCGTCTTTACCCTGTGCGTCTCGCCCATCCCTGCCGCAAGACGCATTACCTCCCCCGCCGTTTCACTAACATGTCACACAAGCGAACATACTCAACAGGCAGAGATATAGTTACATAGGATCCACCTTCAGACAGGATACGGCATGGCGGAAACTACCCTCAAGCAGTGGACGGGTTTTAGCACATTCAGGCCCGGCAATCGGGCAACGGGTGCGGAACACACAGCCAGATGGCGGGTTAATGGGAGACGGCAGTTCACCTTCCAACAGCTGAATAACCTTGTTTTTCTCCAGATCCGGGTCGGGGATCGGGACCGCCGACATCAACGCCCTTGTGTAGGGATGCTGTGGATTCTGATACACCTCATCATAGGTCCCCAGCTCTACCGCATGGCCTAAATACATCACCAGCACCCGGTCGGAGATATGTTTAACCACCGCCAGATCGTGAGCAATAAAGATCAGCGACAGCCCCATTTCACGCTGCAATTTTTGCAGCAGATTAACCACCTGCGCCTGGATTGAAACGTCAAGTGCAGAAACCGGCTCGTCACAGATAATCAGCTTCGGTTCAAGGATCAGCGCACGGGCGATACCGATGCGCTGGCACTGACCGCCGGAAAACTCATGAGGATAGCGGTTAATCAGGTTTGGCAACAGACCCACTTTCATCATCATCGCCTTGACCCGCTCTTTAACTTCTTCGCGGGGCATTTGAGGATGATAAGTGCGAAGCGGTTCCGCAATGATTTCACCGATGGTCATGCGTGGATTAAGGGAAGCAAGTGGATCCTGGAAAATCATCTGAATATCACTGCGCGCCCTGCGCCACTCCTCCTCACTCTGCCCCAGTAAATCACGTCCCAACCAGGCAACACGCCCTTCGGTGGCTTTAACCAGGCCAATAATGGCGCGTGCCAGGGTAGATTTGCCACAGCCAGATTCACCGACCACGCCCAGCGTTTCCCCTTCATACAGGCGAAGGCTGACGCCATCAACGGCCTTAAGGCTTTTCGGCGGCTGCCAGAACCACTGATGACCATCCCTGATGGCAAAATGGACCTTCAGATCGGCAATTTCCAGCAGGACTTGTTTTTCCGCTACCGCACTCATACCAGTTCCTCCAGGGGTTTAAAGCAGGCACGCTCACGTCCTTGTGCAAACGGCATCAGGGGAGGTGCAGAGGAGCACACTGCCATCGCATGAGAGCAGCGTGGCTGGAAAGGACAGCCTTGCGGCAAACGCAGAAGATTAGGTGGATTACCGGGAATAGTCGTCAGCGAATCCCCCTCTGCATCAAGACGGGGCACGGCGTTAAGCAGACCAATTGAATAGGGATGGGTTGGCTGATAAAAGACATCCCTTGCCCTGCCGTATTCCATGGTTCTGCCGGCATACATCACCAGAACCTGGTCACAAATCCCGGCTACCACGCCAAGATCATGGGTGATCATAATGATTGCCGTATTGAATTCTCTTTTCAGATCGTTCAACAGCATCATAATCTGTGCCTGTACCGTCACATCAAGCGCGGTGGTCGGTTCATCAGCAATAAGCAGTTTTGGCCGACATAACAGCGCCATAGCGATCATCACTCGCTGGCGCATTCCGCCTGAGAACTCATGCGGGTACATCTTCATCCGTTTACGCGCTTCGGGCATTTTAACCGCGTCCAGCATTTTCACCGACGCTTCAAAAGACTGCGAACTGCTCATCCCTTTGTGAAGTTTGAGTACTTCCATCAGCTGATCGCCCACGCGCATATAAGGATTAAGCGAGGTCATCGGGTCCTGAAAAATCATGGCGATCTGCTCGGCCCGCAGGCGATTTAGCTGTTTCTCCGGTAGATTAAGGATTTCATTACCATTAAACAGGGCCGACCCACCGATCCGACCATTGCTGGCCAGTAAGCCCATCAGCGCGAAAGCGGTTTGTGATTTACCGGAACCGGACTCGCCCACGATACCGAGTGTTTCACCCGCCCGGAGACTAAAGTTCAGGTCGTTAACCGCCGTAACATCACCGTCTGGCGTGCCAAAAGTGACCCGCAAATCTCTTACGCTAAGTAAAAACTCGCTGTGCGCATCTTTCGCCACGGCTGGCTGTAATTCAGTAACATGCATCGGCAACTCCTTAGCGATCTTTCGGGTCGAGGGCATCACGCAGGCCATCACCGATAAAATTAAAACAGAACAGCGTAATTACCAGGAATCCCGCCGGGAACAACAGTAACCACGGAGATACTTCCATTGAATTCGCACCGTCGCTGAGTAAGGCTCCCCAGCTACTAAGTGGCTCCTGTGTTCCCAGGCCAAGAAAGCTGAGGAAAGATTCAAACAGGATCATACTCGGCACCAGAAGAGAGGCATACACCACCACGACACCCAGCACGTTTGGCACAATGTGCTTTAACACAATACGGGTGGTGGAAACGCCGCCGACCTGAGCGGCCTCAATAAACTCTTTGCGCTTAAGGCTTAGTGTCTGGCCGCGAACGATACGCGCCATATCCAGCCAGGAAACCAGCCCAATGGCGACAAATATCAGCAGTATGTTACGGCCAAAAAAGGTTACCAGCAGGATCACAAAGAACATGAACGGAAAGGAATTAAGGATCTCCAGCAGCCGCATCATTATCGAGTCAGTTTTGCCACCAAGATACCCGGCCAGCGATCCATAAAGCGTGCCCACCAGCACGGCGACCATCGCGGAAGCAATGCCCACCATCAACGAAATGCGACCACCAATTGCCACCCTGACCAGCAGGTCACGACCGGACGAATCCGTGCCAAAATAATGTTTTGTGGCGATGTCCGGTGCAGTTGACATCATGCCCCAGTCAGTGTCGTCATAGGTAAATGATGACATCATCGGCGCAAATACGACAAATAAACCGATAAGCAGCAGAACCAACAGGCTGGCCAGTGCGGCCCGGTTATGGATAAACCGTCGTCGCGCATCCTGCCAGAGGCTTCGACCTTCTATCTCCAGCCTCTCGCTGAGGGTGTCGAGAGCGGCGCTATTTTTTTTACTTAACATCATTGCCTGCTCCAGAATCAGTAACGAATTTTTGGATCGATAACCGCATACAGCACGTCAACAATCGCATTAAAGAGAATGGTTAAAGCGCCCACCAGAATAGTCAGACTCAACACCAGCGAATAGTCCCGGTTAAGCGCCCCATTGACAAACAGCTGGCCGATTCCCGGCAGACCATAGATGGTTTCAATCACCATTGAACCAGTGATAATGCCAACAAAGGCAGGGCCGAGATAGGATATGACTGGCAACATTGCCGGTTTTAGCGCGTGTCGCAGTACGATACGGTGCATTGGCAGTCCCTTGGCGCGTGCGGTACGGATAAAGTTGGAGTGCAGCACTTCGATCATCGAGCCGCGGGTAATGCGGGCGATGCTGGCAATATAGGCCAGTGACAGTGCCACCATCGGCAGGATCATAAATTTCAGTTGTCCTCCGTTCCAGCCTCCCCCAGGTAACCATTTAAGCGCAATGGCAAAGATCAGAACCAGCAGCGGCGCGACAACAAAGCTTGGGATCACCACGCCGGTCATCGCCACGCCCATTACCATAAAGTCCCACTTGCTGTTCTGCTTCAGCGCAGCGATAACACCTGCCGTAACCCCCAAAATTATCGCCAGAATAAACGCGGCCAGACCCAGTTTGGCCGATACCGGAAAAGCATGCCCTACCAGGTAATTAACCGAATAGTCTTTGTATTTAAATGAAGGTCCGAAGTCGCCATGCGCCAGTTGCAACAAATAATCGCTGTACTGCTTCCAGATGGGATCGTGCAGATGATATTTAGCTTCGATGTTGGCCATGACTTCCGGTGGCAGCGTTCGCTCACCGGTAAAAGGACTGCCTGGTGCCAGTCGCATCATAAAGAAAGAGATGGTGATTAAAATAAGTAACGTCGGAATCGCTTCAAGAAAACGACGTAAAATAAACTTTAACATTGCCCGTACCTGCTGGCCTGTGCCTCAGCACGGCTTAAAAACAGTGACAGAGGGAAGGATCCCTTCCCCCACATTGCCATTAGTGTTTGATAATATACAAATTTTTATCGTAAACGTTGTCCAGAGCATCTTTACCGGTGTAGCCACCCACATAGGTTTTAACCAGACGGGCATTCACGTAATAGTAAACCGGTGCGATAACGGAATCTTTATCCAGCACCTGCTCGGCTTTGGCATAGAAGCCGCTGCGGTCTTTTTCATCACTTGCCTTACCTGCCGCAGCCATCACCTTATCGAACTCCGCAGATGAATAGTGAGAAGTGTTGATGCTACTACCACTTAACATGGTGTTAAGGAATGAGGTGGGCTCGTTGTAATCCGCACACCACGCAGAACGTGCCACATCAAAGGTCCCCTGGTGACGGGTATCCAGGAAGGTTTTCCATTCCTGATTGTTGAGCTTGATATTTATGCCCAGGTTTTTCTTCCAGATCGATGAGGCGGCAATAGCCAGTTTTTTGTGCAGGTCAGAGGTGTTGTAAAGCAGTTCAAAGCTTAACGGCTTATCCGCAGTGTAACCGGCTTCCGCCAGCAGCTTTTTCGCCTCTTCGTTACGTTTTTCCTGTGACCAGGTAGTCCACTCTGGTTTGATTAATGTGGCGCCGTCTGTCGCCGGTGGCGTAAAGCTCCAGGCAGGTAATTGTCCCTGTGCCAGCACCTTATTCACCATAATGTCACGATCCAGGCCCAGTTTCAGCGCGGTACGCACGCGCACATCGTTGAAAGGTGGTTTCTGGTTATTGATTTCGTAGTAATAAGTACAGAGGTAAGGATCAACATGCAGGTCTTTAGGATTATCACGCTGAAGTTTTTTGAACAGCTCAATGGGCATATTGTTATACGTCATATCGCTGCCACCGTTACTAAAGTAGCGGTTGACGTCTCCCACCTCAGAAGAAATAGGTAGAAAGGTGACTTTTTCGAGTTTTGTATTGGCATTATCCCAGTAGTCCGGGTTACGTACTACAACGATACTTTCATTAATGACATGGCTTTGTAACTTAAATGCACCATTACCCACCCAGTTTTCAGGTTGGGTCCACTTATCGCCAAATTTATCAACGGCGGGCTTGTAGACAGGTGACATTGAGGAGTGAATCAGAAGCTTATAGAAATACGGTACAGATTCCGTCAGTGTTACCTGCAAGGTATGCGCATCCAGGGCCTTCACACCCAATGTATCAGGCGACTTTTTACCGGCGATGATATCATCAACATTTTCCAGATGACCGTATTGCAGATAGCTGGCATAGGGAGAAGCCGTTTTGGGATCGGCAAGACGCTGCCAGCTGTACACAAAGTCCTGGGCCGTGACGGGTTCGCCGTTAGACCATTTGGCGTTGTTACGCAGGTGGAAGGTCCATACCTTGCCGTCTTTGTTTTCCCAACTTTCTGCCACGCCAGGAACAGGATGCCCCTGCAAATCGCTGATGACCAGCCCTTCCAGCAGATCGCGGCTAACGTTGGATTCCGGGGTACCTTCAATTTTGTGCGGATCAAGCGACTGCACTTCGCTACCGTTACCTTTTACCAGTTCCTGTTTTGCTGCCAGCTCGACACCCGCCGGGATCGTTGCTGCCATTGCCACAGGGCCCGCCAGTGCAGTCAGTACGCCCAGAGCAACCAGGCTTTTTTTGGTGATGTTGATCATGTAATTATTAACTCCAGTTATATTTATTGCTGCTGTACTCATGGCTTGTCCGCGACATTCATCAACCGGATATCTCAGTTGCCGAAGCAGTGGCATCTGTAGCCGTTTTTACTTTACCTTTACTGTCAGCTTTCACCCCGGTCAACCCATCCCGGCCTCTGACAGTTTCAATGTTTAATAATGTAGTAATAGTGCAAACCAGTCAGATCCTGCGGATCTTTGCCGGTAAAACCACCTACCCAGGGTTTTACCAGCCGGCTGCTTACCCGGTAATACACCGGAACAATCGGAGAATCACTGTCGAGTTGCTGTTCAGCCTGCTGATAATACTCCGCCCGCTGACGATCGCTGTTGGCTGTTAACGTTTTTGCCATCAACGCATCAAATTTTTCGCTGTGGTAAAACGCCGTGTTGACAGACGAGTTGCTTAACATGGCGTTAAGGAAGGTGGACGGCTCGTTGTAATCAGCGCACCATGTGGCACGCGCCACGTCAAAATTCCCCTGATGACGGGTATCCAGCATGGTTTTCCATTCCTGATTGTTTAAACTTACGTTGGCGCCGAGGTTCTTTTTCCACATTGAGGCGGCAGCGATAGCCTGCTTTTGATTAACATCAGAAGAGTTGTACAGCAGGGTAAAACTCAGAGGGTTATCGGAACTGTACCCCGCTTCCTTCAGTAGTTTTTTTGCCTGTTGGTTGCGCTGCTGTTGAGTCAGAGTCATCCAGTCTGGCTGGGTGAAATGCGCACCATCAATAAACGGTGGTGTAAAGGTACCCGCCGGGATCTGTCCCTGTGCCATGATTTTTTCTGTGATAATGCGCCGATCGAGCGTTAATTTAACCGCAGTGCGCACGCGTGGATCGTTAAAGGGGGGACGTTTATTATTCAGTTCATAATAAAATGTGCACAGCAGCGGGTTGACATGCACTTGTGTTCCCAAGGTTTTTTTCAGCATCGGGAATTGTTCCGGGGGCAATACGCTGTAGGTGATATCAATTTCACCGCTACGATAGCGATTAACATCAGCGGTAGTTGACGTGATTGGCAGGAAAGTCCCTCTGCTGATGACCGTTTTATTATCATTCCAGTACAACGGGTTACGCTTTACTTCAATCTTTTCATTAATCACCCAGTCACTGAGTGTATAAGCACCATTGCCAACATAGTGGCCCGAAAGCGTCCACTTATCGCCCCATTTTTCCAACACCTGCCGGTTAACTGGCATCATCGAGGTGTTGGCTACAAGGGTAATAAAATAGGGTACCGGTTCCGTGAGAGTAACCTGCAGATGATGCTGGTCAATCGCTCTCACCCCAAGTGTTTGCGGGGCTTTTTTCCCGGCGAGGATCGCGTCGATATTGCCAATGTGGGCATATTGCAGGTAGCTGGCGTAGGGGGATGCGGTGGCAGGATCTGCCAGCCTCTGCCAGCTGTAGACAAAATCTGCCGCCGTAACAGGATCACCATTACTCCATTTTGCCTCTTTTCTGAGAGTGAAAGTCCAGATTTTATCCCGATCGCTGTGCCAGCTTTCCGCCACGCCTGGCACAAGTCGCCCGTTGTTGTCCGTTGTCACCAGCCCTTCAAGCAGGTTCATAATCACGCTGCTTTCAGGAACCCCTTCAGTCTTCTGAGGATCAAGGGATGAGACCTCACCACCATTGTTAATAACGATGGACTGCTCAGAAGCAAGGGTGACATCTGACGGCACGCTGGCGGCAAATGCATGGCTGGTAACAACAGCCATACTCATCAATATGGCCTGATACCTCGGACGACTGACAAAAAATGAACGTTTCATTAAGGGTAAGCAACCTGTGTTAATTATTATCTTGAACCATCAATCAGCAATCAGCAATCGTGTGGCACAACCACCATGCACAACTGATGCCAGGTATTCTTTGCACTTTGACAGAACACGGTTTAAGCAGCGAACCCAGAATGGCGGGGTTGTTAACTATTTCTTTTTTATCATGAGATTTTTCCCAGGTGAAGCATTATTTCATATAAAAAAATAATATTTAAGCTAATAAAATCAACAAATTATAAAAAATAATAACCATTACCCCAATAAACAATGGGATTTTGTCAATAAATTAAAGCACTTATAGCAGTTAAGCAACTTTTTAGCTTTATATCTTTAAATGACACCTTTTCATAGTTTATAAAGCTTATTTATTGCGATGGATAAGCATTAAAATCTGAATTAAAATAACACAGCTACACATTATCTTCTTTTACATTAACCAGTTGCAGTAATTATACTAATAATATTATTAAAATGTTAAGACACGCGAATATTCTAGCCATAATGAGAGATAAAAAAGCCGGATAGCACCAAAATGGTGCACAGGTTGATGACCAGCGAAAAAAAAGCGCATGATATGCGCTTTAACATCGAGTTTACAGTCAGAGATTTTTAGCTGGCCAGCCCCGGAAACAGCGCTTTAATCCCGGTCACCACAAACTCTATCCCCAGAGCCATAAGCAATAATCCCATGATCCTGGTAATAACGTTGATTCCTGTTTGTCCCAACGCACGCACCATTAATGGTGCCGCACGAAACAACAGCCAGCAACAGGCGGCAAATAACCCCACTGATATGCTGAAACCAATCAGATTCTGCCAACTGTGATATCGCGAGCTCCAGACGATGGTTGAGCTGATCGCGCCCGGTCCGGCCATCAGCGGTAAGGCCAGTGGCACCACGCCAATACTCTCCCTGATAGCAGTTTCTGACTTCTCCTGTTTGTTCTGCTTATCTTCCCCCAACTTACCGCTGATCATTGACATCGCAATGGTTACCACCAGAATCCCGCCTGCAATGCGAAAAGAATCAATGGAAATACCAAAGAAATGCAAAATAATGTCCCCAAGAAACAGGGAGGTCCATAAAATAATTGCCACTGAAAGATTGGCCGTCAGATTGGTTTTATTACGGGCAGCAGGCACCTGATAACTGGTCATGCTGATAAAAACAGGAATAACGCCAAACGGATTGACAAGGGCAAAAAGTCCAACGAAAAATTTTATATAAATGGAAAAATCGAAAAGTGCCGGGTTCACACTAAGCTCCTGAGCAGGCCAATTTACTGATGGCTAATTTAATGGAAAATCATCGCTGTTACTATGCACATAATCAGGTGTTTTTATCTGCTCTGGAGCCTTTGGATTGGCAGTAAAAACCACATGAAAAACAATAATTAGCAAATAAACCTGCAGGATTATTTTTGGAATAATTACCTGCATCAAAAACCACCTCAAGCACCGCAAAAGGTCAAGCTGAAAGGAGTCAGCTTTCTCATGGCATGACCCAGATCAATATTATCAAAATGCATTGTGCGTAAGATTTATCATTATGCTTAGGCAGGCAACCATAGTCGCAACGTCTTCCCATCAGGTTTTAATTATTAGACTCTTTCAGTAAATCATTGGAACTAAACGTTAAATTAGTACGGATAGCCACCCTTTTTATCGCAGCAAATTTATCTACCGTGGCTATACTCCCAGGTTCTGACTTGTTTACTAACAGAGTTTAAACTTCCTTCAGGAGAGCATTATGGCCGTTACTAATGTTGCCGAACTTAACGCACTGGTTGAACGTGTTAAAAAAGCACAGCGCGAATACGCCACTTTCACTCAAGAACAGGTTGACAAAATTTTCCGTGCTGCCGCCCTTGCTGCCGCTGATGCCCGCATCCCGCTGGCAAAAATGGCCGTGGCAGAATCAGGAATGGGAATTGTTGAAGACAAAGTCATCAAAAACCATTTCGCTTCTGAATATATCTACAATGCCTACAAGGACGAAAAAACCTGCGGTATCCTCAGCACTGATGAGACATTTGGTACAATTACCATCGCCGAGCCGACAGGTATTATCTGTGGTATCGTCCCCACGACCAACCCTACCTCCACCGCCATCTTCAAGGCACTGATTAGCCTCAAAACACGCAACGGTATTATTTTTTCGCCTCACCCAAGAGCCAAAAATGCCACCAATAAAGCGGCAGAGATTGTGCTCAAGGCTGCCATTTCAGCGGGTGCACCTAAAGATATCATCGGCTGGATTGATGTTCCGTCCGTCGAACTGTCCAATCAGCTAATGCACCACCCGGATATCAACCTGATCCTCGCAACCGGTGGTCCCGGTATGGTCAAGGCGGCCTATAGCTCAGGTAAACCCGCGATCGGTGTAGGCGCGGGCAACACGCCTGTGGTGATTGATGAGACGGCAGATATTAAACGCGCCGTAGCCTCAATCCTGATGTCAAAAACCTTTGATAACGGTGTTATTTGTGCGTCTGAACAATCCGTTATTGTGGTGGATTCCGTTTATGACGCGGTACGTGAGCGTTTTGCCAGCCACGGGGGCCATATTTTACAGGGCAAAGAGCTCAAAGCTGTTCAGGATGTTATCCTGAAAAATGGCGCACTTAATGCAGCGATCGTCGGACAGCCTGCGGTAAAAATTGCTGAAATTGCGGGAATCAGCGTTCCTGACAATGTAAAAATCCTGGTCGGCGAAGTTAAACTGGTCGATGAATCAGAACCTTTTGCTCATGAGAAGCTGTCACCTACCCTCGCCATGTACCGTGCCAAAGATTTTGAAGATGCGATCGGCAAAGCAGAGAAACTGGTGGCGATGGGCGGTATTGGCCACACCTCGTGCCTCTACACCGACCAGGACAACGAGCGCGAGCGCGTTAACCACTTTGGCGACAAAATGAAGACCGCGCGTATTCTGATTAATACCCCGGCCTCACAGGGCGGTATCGGTGACCTGTACAACTTCAAACTTGCCCCATCACTGACACTGGGCTGCGGCTCATGGGGTGGTAACTCCATTTCCGAAAACGTCGGACCTAAACATCTTATCAATAGAAAAACTGTGGCTAAGCGAGCAGAAAATATGTTGTGGCATAAACTTCCCAAGTCTATCTACTTCCGTCGTGGTTCGCTGCCAATCGCTATGGAAGAAGTGGCTACAGATGGAGCTAAGCGTGCCTTTATTGTCACTGACCGTTACCTCTTTAACAACGGGTATCCCGATCAAATTGTCTCAGTACTGAAAAAACACGGTATTGAGACAGAGGTGTTTTTCGACGTTGAAGCAGACCCTACGTTAAGTACCGTGCGCAAAGGGGCTGAACAGATGAATTCTTTTAAACCTGATGTGATTATTGCACTTGGTGGTGGCTCACCAATGGATGCGGCAAAAATTATGTGGGTAATGTATGAACATCCGCAGACCGCATTTGAAGAACTGGCGCTCAGGTTTATGGATATTCGTAAGCGCATCCACAAATTCCCTAAAATGGGTGTGAAAGCGAAGCTGATTGCGATCACCACAACATCGGGTACCGGATCTGAGGTAACTCCGTTTGCGGTGGTAACCGATGACAGCACCGGACAGAAATATCCGCTGGCGGATTATGCGCTGACACCTGATATGGCTATTGTCGACGCCAATTTGGTGATGGACATGCCAAAGTCCCTGTGTGCGTTCGGAGGCCTTGATGCGGTCACCCACTCACTGGAAGCGTACGTTTCTGTACTGGCTAACGAATACTCTGATGGACAGGCACTGCAGGCACTGAAATTGCTTCAGGAAAATCTGCCTGCCAGCTACCACCAGGGCGCAAAAAATCCGATTGCCCGTGAGCGCGTCCACAATGCTGCCACCATCGCTGGTATTGCTTTTGCGAATGCTTTCCTCGGCGTGTGCCACTCCATGGCCCACAAATTGGGGTCCGAATTCCACATTCCGCATGGTCTGGCCAACGCCCTGCTGATCTGCAACGTTATACGCTATAACGCGAATGATAATCCCACCAAACAAACCGCATTCAGTCAGTACGATCGACCTCAGGCACGCCGTCGCTACGCTGAAATAGCCGATCACCTTCGCCTCAGCGCTGCCGACGATCGCACCGCGCAGAAACTTGAAAAGCTGCTGCTATGGCTCGAAGGGATTAAGACTGAACTGGGTATTCCAAAGTCCATCCGCGAGGCCGGGGTTCAGGAGTCGGACTTCCTTGCAAAGGTTGATAAACTTGCAGAGGATGCATTAGATGACCAGTGTACCGGAGCCAACCCACGCTACCCACTGATTAGCGAACTGAAACAAATTATGCTCGACTCTTTTTATGGTCGTGAATTTACCGAGTCGTCTGCCATGGTAAGCGCTCCCGTCGAGGAAAAGGCAACAAAGCAGACGGAAAAGAAAGTCAAGAAATAAATATCGCCTGAAAGCGGGCAGTCCGTGACATTCCTGACGGCAGTCAGAAGAAAGAATGAAGCGGACTTCCCTCTGGCCTGAGTCCAACATTTCACCGGCTCAGGCTTTTTTTTGTCCCGTGTATCTTCTGCCAGATGGGATTTTATTCTGAACCAGATTAATATCTGCGGTGTACTGGTATTCACTCAGAATAGTTTCTGGCCGATAAGCACTGATTATTTAACACCCAGTTTTCCATTTACGGCACGTAAGCAATTCTGTTCAATTGCCACTTTGTAATGTTTGCGGCAAACCGAAACATAACGTTCGTTACCACCAATCACAACCTGTTCTCCCTCTTTAAAAGGCATACCTTTTTCATCAATTCTTAAAACCATCCCGGCTTTTCTGCCACAATGACAAACCGTTTTTAATTCGACAAGCTTATCTGACCACGCCAATAAATACTGACTTCCGCTAAATAATTCACCGCGAAAATCTGTACGCAAACCGTAACAAAGTACAGGTATATCCAGAACGTCCACCACATCAGATAAAGCTTTAACCTGTTCCCGCGTCAAAAACTGGCATTCATCAATCAAAACACAATGAACGGGATCCAGTTCATGTTCATAATTAATCTCAGCAATAAATTCCGTACCGTTATTATACAGTTTCGCTGCAGAAGAAAGTCCTATACGGGAACTGACCTTGCCATAGCCAAAGCGATTATCAACCTCGGCCGTATACACCAATGTACGCATACCGCGTTCAACGTAGTTATATGAAGATTGCAGCAAAGCCGTGGATTTTCCGGCATTCATGGCGGAATAATAGAAATAAAGCTGGGCCATCAGGCAGTGCTCCGTAAACAGGACTGGACAGTGATGTGCGCAATTATAGCATAGCTCCCCTCAAAGGCATTAATCACTGTTTTTCCCGGCATGTTCTGTTCATTTTGTCTGCCAATTTATGTTCGGTTCCCGTTTAACGACTAACCATAACAGCTCACTAAATAGTTTTCCCCTTAGCATTACATTGAAGCTAATGGATAAAAAAAACTCAAATCACCACACTAATATCTCCTGAGTTTTCTTCAAGTTAGCTTGGTTAGCCAATGAATTCTTTCACCAGAAAGATTAAATATCCTGCAATCAATTTAGTTACGTACGTAATCGAAAGAGTTTAGCTAAGTGCAGTAAAAGAATGTTTATTCAACTCTAATTAGTTGTCATACATCGTTAATAATCATTTCGCTAAATCATCGTCATTCCTTATTCTGACTATATTACAAAAATTACTATTGCAGTTCGTATTACTGCACTCTATTATTATCAGGCAGAACTACCCAACCCTTTATAATTTGAGATCAGGAACATGAGCGAAGCACTTAAAATTCTGAACAACATTCGTACTCTGCGCGCGCAGGCACGAGAGTGTTCACTTGAAACTCTGGAAGAAATGCTGGAGAAACTGGAAGTCGTTGTTACCGAACGTCGCGACGAAGAGCACCATGCTCAGGCTGAAATTGAAGAACGTAGCCGTAAACTACAACAATATCGCGAAATGTTGATTGCAGACGGTATTGACCCTAATGAATTACTTTCAACGCTGTCTGCCACTAAAACACCCGGCAAAACAAAGCGCGCAGCACGCCCTGCTAAATATAAGTATATAGATGAAAATGGCGAAACTAAAACATGGACAGGTCAGGGACGTACCCCTGCCGTGATTAAAAAAGCGATTGAAGAACAAGGTAAACAGCTGGAAGATTTCGTGCTGTAATCCTGCAATCAGCGATGATTTGTGCCCCCATCGTCAATGACAGGGGCACGAATATCAGACCTGATAAAATGAACGATACCAGCTCACAAAGTTTTTAATCCCTTCATCAATACTCGTCTGTGGTTTAAAACCAATCACATTGTACAGCTCCGAAGTATCCGCACTGGTTTCAAGGACATCCCCCGGTTGTATTGGCAGCATATTTTTATTGGCCTCGATCCCTAAGGCATTTTCCAGAGCGTTAATATACGCCATTAGTTTGACCGGACTACTGTTGCCGATATTATAAACGCGGTATGGCGCGGAACTGTCAGCAGCACTACCCTCTTCAACCGTCCAGCCTGCATCAGCTTGCGGAATGACATCCTGTAACCTGAATATTGCTTCGGTAATATCATCAATGTAGGTAAAATCACGCCGCATCTGACCGTTGTTATACACATCGATTTCCTCGCCAGCCAGCATAGCGCGGGTAAATTTAAACAACGCCATGTCAGGACGTCCCCAGGGGCCGTAGACGGTAAAAAAGCGAAGACCGGTAGTGGGTATGCCATAAAGATGTGAGTAGGTATGAGACATCAGCTCATTAGCTTTTTTTGTCGCTGCATAAAGTGAAATAGGATGATCGACAGAATCATCGGTAGAAAAAGGCAGTTTCCGGTTCAGGCCGTAGACTGAACTGGAGGAGGCGTAAAGCAGATGGGCAACCTTAGCGTGACGACATCCTTCCAGTATATTCAGATGACCGCTAATATTCGCGTCAATATAGGCTGAAGGATTTTCGAGCGAATAGCGGACACCAGCCTGGGCACCGAGATGGATAACGCGTTCAACGTTCTCTTTACTGAATAAAGACGCGATTCCCTCTCTGTCAGCAAGGTCAAGTTTAGCGAAAGAAAACGTAGAATAAGCGCGTAGTATATCAAGGCGGGCAAGTTTGAGTTTAACGTCGTAGTAATCATTCAGGTTGTCGAGACCGACAACCTGGTGACCGGCGCTGAGCAGACGTTGCGCAACATGAAAACCAATAAACCCTGCTGCGCCGGTAACCAGATATTTCATACTACCCTCATTAATTATGCAATTTGAACAGAAGCTCCGCGGCCGATTGCATAATAAACGAAACCGCGTTTGCTGACTCTTTCTGGATCATACAGGTTACGACCATCAAAAATCACGGGTTCTTTCAGGGCATTTTTAATGACATCGAAATCCGGTGCACGGAAGCTTTGCCATTCAGTACAGATAACCAAACCATCAGCCCCCTGCAAAGCGGCCTCTTTGGTTCCCATCAATTTCAAATCGTCACGATGGCCATAAATACGCTGTGCTTCATCCATCGCTTCAGGATCGAAAGCCTGAACGCTGGCCCCGGCCTGCCACAACGCTTCCATCAGGACACGGCTGGATGCCTCTCGCATATCATCGGTATTTGGCTTGAAAGACAGACCCCACAGTGCAAAAGTTTTACCCTGGAGATTGTCACCAAAGTGACGTTTGATAAAGGTTGGCAGCTTGTTCTTTTGTGAATCATTGACATCTTCCACGGCCTGGAGCAAACGTGGCTGATAACCAATTTGCTCAGCGGTGCGGATCAGCGCCTGCACATCTTTCGGGAAGCATGAGCCGCCGTAACCACAGCCGGGATAAATGAATGAATATCCGATACGTGAATCTGAGCCTATTCCCTGCCGGACTTTCTCAACATCGGCACCCAATCGTTCAGCAAGATTTGAGATCTCATTCATAAAGCTGATTTTAGTCGCCAACATGCAGTTGGCTGCATATTTGGTCAGTTCAGCACTACGAATATCCATCAGAATCATGCGATCATGATTACGGTTAAACGGCTCATAAAGCTCACGTAAAAGCTCCACGACAGCATCATTATCAGTACCGACGACGATACGCTCAGGACGCATACAATCCGCTACTGCCGCACCTTCTTTGAGAAATTCCGGGTTGGAAACCACATCAAAGGAAATATTAACACCCCGGGCTTTCAGGGTTTCTTCCATCACGGCACGAACGCGGTCGGCCGTACCTACAGGCACGGTCGATTTGTCGATAACAACTTTGCTATCTTCCATGTGTTGTGCAATGGTGCGGGCTACGGCAGTAACATATTTCAGATCGGCCGAACCGTCTTCATCAGGCGGTGTTCCCACCGCGATAAACTGCATAATACCGTGGTGCACGCCTTCTTCTGCATTGGTGGAAAACCTGAGCCGTCCTGACTCGTAGTTTTTCATCACCAGAGGCGTCAGACCCGGTTCAAAAATAGGAATGATCCCTTTCTTCAGATTGTCGACTTTTTTTTCGTCAACATCGATACAAAGAACGTCATGTCCGACTTCGGCCAGAACAGCAGCCTGAACCAGACCGACATAGCCGATACCAAATACGGTGACTTTCATTGAATTGTCCCGGTTAGAAATTAAAATTACTTTTTATTGCCCACGGTGCTTTCCAGCCAGGCTTTAAAATCGCTGCCCAGCGTATTGTGACGCACACCGTACTCAACGAAAGCCTGCATATAGCCCAGTTTATTACCACAGTCGTGGCTGATACCTTTAAGGTGGTATGCTTCAACCGTTTCTTTTTCCATCAGCATGGCAATGGAATCGGTCAGCTGAATTTCATCACCCGCACCCGGAGGCGTTTTAGCCAGTAAAGGCCAGATGTCTGCAGAGAGCACGTAACGGCCTACAACCGCCAGGTTGGAAGGTGCTTTATCTGCTTTCGGCTTCTCAACCACACCAACCATCGGTGCACTCTGGCCCTCGCTCAGCTCTGCCCCCTGGCAATCCACCACACCATAGGCGGTAACATCTGCAACAGGTTCAACCATTATCTGGCTGTGTCCTGTTTCGTCAAAGCGACGCATCATATCAGCCAGGTTGTCTTTAGACAGGTTTGATTCATATTCGTCAATAATGACGTCTGGCAGAATAACGGCCACTGGTTCGTTACCCACAACCGGATAAGCACACATCACAGCGTGACCCAGGCCTTTTGCCAGCCCCTGCCGTACTTGCATGATAGTGACATGAGGTGGGCAGATGGACTGAATTTCTTCCAGTAGTTGACGCTTTACGCGTTTTTCCAACATTGCTTCCAGCTCAAAACTGGTATCGAAGTGGTTTTCAATGGAATTCTTCGATGAGTGCGTAACCAGCACAATCTCGTTAATTCCGGCGGCGATACACTCATTAACGACATACTGAATTAACGGCTTATCAACCAGCGGCAGCATCTCTTTTGGGATCGCCTTGGTGGCTGGCAACATGCGAGTACCCAAACCTGCTACAGGGATAACCGCTTTTTTTACTTTGGACTTATAGGCAGACATCAAAGTACCTCTCTTATAGGCCGTTCAAGTTATTACTTGATATGTCGAGTTAAAAAACGAAGTGAGTATACCAGCTGAATCCAGGTGGATTTATCCTGGTTAAACAATTTCAGCGTAAATTAAGATTATTACCCAATTGTAAAGCCGTTTTTGGCCCTTTGTGTACGCCCCGACAATAAACACTCACAGATATTGTTCAATTCGCTGACAACATCAGGCGCAGCTTGCCTCCTGCCCCCCATACCTGACACTGCCACGCATCGCATTTCTGCGTCATCTGATTAACATAGGGGCTTCCCAGCGTGCCGAGAGGCAGGCCATTACTGAGTTGAATTTGGTGGGTATTAATATTGAGTGTGGCATTTAAGCCCGCGGAAACCAGAACCAGATTTTTAATTCCCTGGTGATAATACCCCACCAGTAAAGGAAACTGCCCTGTCAGATTCGCCTGCCGCAGAAGCTGATTGACTTGTTTCAACAATGACGTTAATTCCGGCAACTCTTGTGCATGACCAGATAATTGCTCCTGCAACAGACCATTGAATAACGCACGAAGCAACAACGCTGCCAGCACGCCATTATTACCCGCTCGTGTTACATCCAGACAATAAAATGCCAGGTCATGCTCTGACAACGCGGCGACATCCAGAACCAGTCCAGGTTGCTCCGCCATTGTTAATTGCCGGTAATTAATACGACAGTGGGCAATCGTCTGCTGCACAGGAGGCTGCAATTGCTGTAGCAGTTTAGCCGCAGCCGCTGGATCGCTCACCAGGGCATCCCAATCCTGGAAAAGTTGTTCGTCTTCCTCAACCTTGGAAGTAAACATTGATGGATACAGGCATTCGTAGACGGCGTCACGTACCCGACCCAAATCTTTCAGTGGCTTAAGTAAGATATCCTGTACGCCCAGTCGCAGAACCTGTGCAATATCAGACATGTTTTCGGTTGCGGAAATCACCAGCACAGGTAGGTCGCTGCCTTTACTTTTAAGATGCTCAACCAGTTTGATTCCATTCATTCGTGGCATCGCAAGGTCACAAATAATAAGGTCAACCGCATGATGCTGCATCAAATCCAGCGCCTGAAGCCCATCGTCAGCGAGCACAGTGGCGGCGCCAAGATCGGCCAGAAAATTACCCAGCAGAGAGCGGAAAACGATCTCGTCTTCAACGATCAGAATCTGTTTACCATTTAATGGCTTCTCCATTCTCCCCCCTTGTACACCGGCTTAATCAATAGTGGCTCATAAACCACGATTGCGCCTCTCCGATTTTTCTGCGGCAGTTCCATTTTAATCCGGCAGCTCCTGTCATCGAACCAGTGGGAGCAGTTCATCTATTTTTTTCTCCACAGCACGCTTCCCGGCTTCAATCGCTTCTTCAGCACGGTGAAAATCCAGCGTGGATATCTGCGGACATAACGGCTGAATCAACACATCCGGGGGGTCGCCAGCCATACGATTCCTTTTAACGCGATTTTCCAATACCTGAATTGAAGTGGACATAATTTGCATTGCGCCAGGCATCTGATTCACTTTACGCGGTACACCACGTGAAAAACTTTGTCGCAGCCTCCCTGTCCAGCTGGTGGCAGCAGCAATAGCTTCCTCTTCCTCAGCATGAGACGTGGCGGACATCAAATCTTGCTGCATCAGATGGGCGTCATGCTGAAGATCAACAGCAATAACAATATCGGCACCCAGGGCACGGGTCAGGGAAACGGGAACGGGATTAACGACTGCGCCGTCCACCAGCCAGTAGCCGTTCCACGCAACCGGGGCAAGTAAACCCGGAATACTGCATGAGGCCCGTATTGCCTGATGTAAGTCACCTTCCGTCAGCCACAGTTCCCGCCCGGTACTCAGATTGGTTGTTACGGCGCCAAATGGCATCGCACACTGTTCGATAAGGTCATGACTGACCAGACGACGAATATGGTTAAAGACACGTTCCCCTCGCAGCAATCCGCCCCGACGCCACGAAAAATCCATCAGCCGAATCACATCCCAGTAGCTGAACGAACGAACCCAGGTTTCCAGTAGCGGCAGGCGTTTACTGGCATACACCGCCCCCACCAGGGCCCCGACAGAACATCCCGCTACCAAATCCACTTTAATCCCGATACTTTCCAGCGCCTTGAGTACGCCAATATGAGCCCACCCACGGGCAGCACCCGAACCCAGTGCCAATCCTATTTTAACCTGTCTCATTGAACCTCGGGTGTTCGCTTAACTAACACATGGCATCATCAGCGCCGCTCAGTTACCATGATGCCAAACGTATTCGATCTTTAAAATATGCTCGTGAGGTGGATGTGTCCGAACCCTGTCCGTGCTGTAGCGGATTGCAGTATAACCTATGTTGTCAGCCCTGTCTGAGCGGTAAGACGTTGCCGAGCACACCAGAAGTCCTGATGCGTTCACGCTATACCGCCTATGCCAAAAAGGACACAGACTATCTGATGGCGACATGGCATCCGGCCTGCCAACCAGCGCGTTTTCGCACCAGCATTGAACAGAGCGCTTCCGAAACAGAATGGCTCAGCCTGCATGTTATTTCAGCACAAGTTGGTAGGGATAACGCCGAGGGATACGTGACATTTTTTGCCCGTTACTCTGAAAATCAACGTGAACGCTTTATTCATGAGCGTTCCCGCTTTCTCAAGGTGGATCAACGCTGGTATTATATGGACGGTACATACCCTGTGACAGGGCGGAATGACCGGTGTCCATGCGACTCCAGTAAAAAATTCAAAAAATGTTGTGGCCAGTAACGGCCTTTCCCCGATCAAGAGTTGCTTCAACAGGATTACCATCGCAATGCACGCTCAAACACCGCAACGAAAAGTTTTACGCACTATTTGCCCGGACGCAAAAGGTCTGATCGCCAAAATCACCAACATTTGTTACAAGCACGAGCTGAATATTGTGCAAAACAACGAGTTCGTTGATCACCACACCGGGCGCTTTTTCATGCGCACCGAACTTGAGGGGATCTTCAATGACAATACGCTACTGGCCGATCTTGACAGCGCATTGCCTGCCGGTTCAGTACGTGAGCTGAACGCCGTGGCAAACCGTCGCATTGTCATACTGGTGACGAAAGAAGCACATTGTCTGGGCGATTTGCTGATGAAAAGCGTCTACGGCGGGCTGGACGTGGAAATTGCTGCGGTGGTTGGTAATCATGAAACCCTGCGCTCGCTGGTTGAACGTTTTGATATTCCGTTTATTCTGGTCAGTCACGAAGGCTTAACCCGCGAACAGCACGATAACAATATGGCGGCGGAAATCGATCGCTATCAGCCCGATTATGTGGTGCTGGCAAAATATATGCGGGTGCTAACACCGGCGTTTGTCCAACGCTATCCCAATCAAATCATCAATATTCATCATTCATTTCTGCCCGCCTTTGTCGGTGCACGCCCCTATCATCAGGCATACGAGCGGGGGGTAAAAATTATCGGTGCAACGGCTCACTATGTTAATGACAGTCTGGATGAAGGCCCGATCATTATGCAGGATGTCATTCACGTTGATCATACGTACAGCGCCGAAGACATGATGCGTGCCGGGCGTGATGTTGAAAAAAATGCGTTGAGTCGCGCGCTTTATGAAGTTTTGGCACAGCGCGTATTTGTCTATGGCAACCGCACCATCATTCTGTAATCCTTACAGGAGTGCATCCTGGCGATAAAAGCTGCACTCCGCGTAAAAAAACGGCAAACGATATTAATTCCCTGAGCACAGGCTTTACAGCGGCACATCATCTGATATGATGCGCCCCACTTAAACGACTGGCAGTCAGACCAGCTGGCAGTTTAGTGTAAAAAACTTCCCCATGGTGGGGTTCCCGAGCGGCCAAAGGGAGCAGACTGTAAATCTGCCGTCATCGACTTCGAAGGTTCGAATCCTTCCCCCACCACCATCCTGCCCTGCTACTCAGGCGCATCACGTACTAATCCGGTTAATATTCATTAAGTTAGCATCACTCATCATAATGCAACGTGCGAAACACAACACCCTGCGTGATGAATAATACCCTGCCATCATCTGATACAGTCTGTTCTTGCGTAATACGCCATTTTTCCCGCTGAATGACAGAATCATCCCCTGGATGAAAGGATTACCCCTTCTTCCGCGCCGACGTTTTATACTGGTTATCATCAGCGTTCAGGATGACATTAACTGTCTTACTCTGCTAACATTCCCGCTTCTTTTTCCCTCTCAGGCGGCCGCCAAAATGAAATTCGTTTCTTTTAATATCAACGGGCTGCGCGCCCGTCCTCATCAACTTGAAGCTATTATTGACCAGCATCAGCCAGATGTGATTGGTCTCCAGGAAACCAAAGTTCATGATGATATGTTTCCTCTGGAAGACGTTGAAAAGCTGGGCTATCACGTGTTTTATCACGGGCAGAAAGGTCATTATGGCGTAGCACTGCTCACCCGAGATCGGCCGGTTATGATTCGTCGCGGATTCCCTGATGACCAGGACGATGCCCAGCGCCGGGTGATCATGGCAGATATTTCCAGTCCGTTGGGCACCATCACCGTGATCAATGGTTATTTTCCGCAGGGGGAAAGTCGCGACCACCCCACCAAGTTTCCTGCCAAGGCCAAATTTTATCTCGACCTGCAAAACTATCTTGAACGCGAGCTTAACGCCAACAATCCGCTGCTGATCATGGGCGATATGAACATCAGCGCTTCCGATCTGGATATTGGCATTGGCGAAGATAACCGTAAACGCTGGCTACGGACGGGCAAGTGCTCTTTTCTGCCGGAAGAACGGGAATGGATGGATAATCTGATTAACTGGGGCCTGGTGGATACCTGGCGTGCACATAATTTGCAGGTCAGTGACCGTTTTTCCTGGTTCGACTATCGTTCAAAAGGCTTTGATGATAACCGGGGACTGCGTATCGATCTGCTGCTGGCCAGTAAGCCACTGGCCGACCGCTGTGTGGCAACCGGGATTGACTATGCCATTCGCAGCATGGAAAAGCCCTCTGACCACGCCCCGGTTTGGGCAGAGTTCAGCCTGTGATCGCCGCTCCCGGTTTGGGCAGAGTTCAGCCTGTGATCGCCGCTCCCGGTTGATCCACCGGGAGCGGCGTTATTGCCTGAGGGCTTTCCAGACCAGATTATTGGTGCCAAAAGAGTGCTCATCACGGACGCACTGCAACAGCACGCCGTCCATCTTCACCACCGATCCCTCTGTATAGCTACGATCCTCATAGGTACAGCAGCGCTGGCATGGAGGCTGATTGCCATGCTGTCCACGTGTCCAGGCTTCGGGCGGCATATCCACCACCACATTGCCGCGGCTGGCGTTACTGCTGTACCCTGAACCACCATCATTGGTGCCGTTCACCTCACCCACGCTCACATCGTCAGACTGCTCAGCCGCCACCAGCGGTTGAGCACAGAACAACAGTACGCTCACCATCATCACACTTTTAGTTATCATTCTGTCTCCTTTGCTTTGGTTGACCTGCGCTTGGGGTTGCTCTTTTTCGGCGCGGTCAGGCCTCGAAAAGCATGGGCGGCAGGTTGCTGCCTGGCCTGCGATATCAGCTGATGTAGCGTCTCCACCAGCGGCTGCATAAAACCCTGGTAGCTACAGGCTTTCTCACTGATTTTGGTCAGAGTGGATTCCCAGTGAGCGGTCATATCCGGCCGGGCCGCCATTTCAGGAAGCGAATGGATTAGCGCACGCCCGGCGGGGCTGGAATGAATATAGCGCCCTTTCTTGAACAGGAACGTTCGTTTAAAAAGCAGCTCAATGATTCCGGCGCGCGTCGCCTCTGTCCCTAAACCATCGGTCGCACGCAGTACTTTCTTTAGATCTTTATCCTGCACAAATCGTGCAATACCGGTCATGGCCGATAGCAGCGTGGCATCAGTAAAAGGCCTGGGGGGCTGGGTTTGCTTTGCCACCACCTCAGCATCTTCACAAAGAAGCTCATCACCTTTTGCCACTACCGGCAACGGTGTACCATCATTTTCTTCGTCACGTTCTTTACCACCCAACAATGCGCGCCAGCCTGCCTCTGCCAGAAAACGAGCTTTGGCAACAAATTTCCCGCCAGTGATATCAAGCTCGATCACGCATTTGCGGTACACGGCATCCTGACAGAACTGCATCAGATACTGAGTGGCTATCAGACGATATATGTTGTTCTCATTTTCGGACAGTCTGATGTTATTACTGCGTGCCGTAGGGATAATGGCGTGGTGGGCGTCCACCTTTTTGTCATCCCAGCAGCGATTTTTGCGATCCGCATCAAAATCAGCAGGGATCGTCAGGCCATGCTGATGAACATTAATCGCGTTCAGTACTGCATGCCTTCCTGCAAAATGCTCGTCCGGCAAATAGCGACTGTCTGAACGGGGATAGGTAATTAACTTATGGGTTTCATAGAGTTTCTGGCAGGTGTCCAGTACCGTTTGCGCACTTAAACCAAAGCGTTTTGCTGCCTCAATTTGCAGGGCAGACAGCGAAAACGGCAGCGGCGCCGTTTCATTTTCCCGTTTGTCGTTGTAGCTGGTCACCAAGGCCAGCTGCCCAATGATACGACTCACCACATGCTCCGCCAGCGGACGATGTAACAGTCGTCCTTCCTCATCCTGATAAGGCTCACAGGATTCACTTGGCTGCCACAGCGCTAAAAAACGTTCATTCTGGGGCGTGACAATGTGCGCTTTTACCTCAAAGAAATCTTTCGCCACAAAGTTTTCAATCTCTTCATCGCGCCGAACCACCAGCCCAAGAACCGGTGTCTGCACGCGCCCCACCGAAAGCACTCCGTCATAACCGGCATTACGACCCAGCAGCGTGTATGCCCGGGTCATATTAATGCCATATAACCAGTCTGCCCGCGCCCGCGCCAGTGCCGAGACACACAAAGGAATAAACTCGCGGTTCTCCCGCAGGCGTGCGACGGCACGCTCAACCGCAGCCGGATTGAGATCGTTAATTAAGCAGCGACGCACTTTTCCACGTTTTTCCGACGGCAGCGCCAGATAATCCAGCACTTCATCCACCAGTAGCTGTCCTTCGCGGTCGGGGTCACCGGCGTGGATTACTTCACTGGCCTGGTCAAGCAGCCCTTTAATCACCTTAAGCTGTTTTGCCACCGAAGGCCGTGGCTGTAACTGCCACTTTTCCGGCACGATGGGTAAATCGCCCAGCGACCAGCGGGCAAAGCGGCTGTTGTAACAGTCGGGCTGAGCCTGTTCCAGCAGGTGACCCACACACCAGGTCACCGCATAATCGTTACCACAGGCAATGTAGCCATCTCCCCGTCGGTGAGGTTTAGGCAACACATCAGCAATGGCACGGGCGAGGCTGGGCTTTTCAGCTATAAACAGACGCATCTGGTAGTGATGTCCTTCAGAAAACGGCGTTAACGACGGTAGCAGGCTTACAGCCGCTCACTACCTGCTGTTGGCCTGCCCGACCACACGGCCGGGTAGCAGCAGAGAGCAAAGTGGATGGCGGAATGTCACAGACTATCGTGCTGCAAATTTTACCGTCCCTATGGTAGCGCGGATAGCGGATCGTAGTAAGGCTACGGTAATTCAAATGCTCATAATCACGGCAGTATGCAGAGCTTCAGCGCCCTGCACGTATCAGAAACACCTGTATTTCAGAAATAGCTGACAAAAGAGGTGGTATCCGGTGGGATAACCGTTTTGGCGGCTTTCAGTTGCGGGGTGCCAAGATAGAGGAAGCCGACAATAGCGTCCTGCTCGCGACAGTGAAACGCTTCACGGACGGTCTGATGTTCTGTCCATGCGCCACTACGCCAGATACCGTTAAATCCCTGCGCCACCGCCGCCATCTGCATCGCCATCACCGCACATCCGGCGGAAATCAGCTGCTCCCAGCGAGGCACTTTATGATTTTCTTCACAATGGGCCACCACGGTAATAATCATTGGCGCACGAAAAGGCGCCTGTCTGGCTTTTTCTGTTGCTTTATCGTCCATGTTATCCTGACGGGCTGCTTTTTCCAGCAACTCGCTGAAACGCTGACGCCCCTCATTTTCGATAACGATAAAACGCCATGGCTGAAGGGCTTTATGATCGGGCGCGCGCATCCCCGCCCGCAGAATATTTTGCAACGCTTCACCTTCCGGTGCCGGTCCACTCAGACGTGAGGCGGAGCGACGATTAACCACCAGGTCCAGTGCATCCATAATTGTCTCCTGATAATGATTTTTATTCTGCTGAAAACTAGCACAGGATGATGATTTGTTACAGCATCAGGCTTTTTCCTGCTGACAATTGCTCCGCCGATAATTAGGATGTCTCCATCCCAATCCGGTTTGCGCCATCCTGCCCTGGATTTGCACCACGCAACCGGCTTTTTTATCGCAATAATGGAGAACTTATGCGAATTTTGTGGCGAGCAATCGCTGGTGTTTTTAAATGGACGTGGCGACTGCTTAATTTCGTCCGGGAGTTTATCCTCAATCTGTTCCTGATATGCCTGATCCTGATTTGTGCGGGGATCTATTTCCAGTACACCAAAGCCAGCTCCCCGGCGGAAGTACAGAAAGGTGCACTGATTGTTGATCTGAGTGGCACGGTGGTCGATAAACCTTCCGTCAGTAATAAACTCAGCCGGATCGGACGTCAGCTTCTTGGCACCAGCAGCGACCGCCTGAAAGAAAATTCGTTATTCGATGTGGTGGACGCCATCCGTCAGGCAAAGGGCGATGCAAATATCACCGGCATGGTGCTTGATCTGCGTGACTTTGCCGGCACTGACCAGTCTTCCCTGCAATATATTGGTAAAGCCCTGCGTGAGTTCCGTGACAGCGGCAAGCCGATATTCGCCACAGGCGACAGCTACAGTCAGGGGCAATACTATCTTGCCAGCTTTGCCAACAAAATTTATCTCTCGCCACAGGGCGTGGTAGATCTGCACGGCTTTGCCACCAATGGCCTTTACTACAAAGCCCTGCTGGACAAGCTGAAGGTCTCCTCCCATGTTTTCCGGGTTGGCACCTATAAATCGGCCGTGGAGCCTTACCTGCGTGATGATATGTCACCGGCAGCCCGCGATGCTGACAGCCGCTGGATTGGCGAGCTGTGGCAGAATTACCTCAACACGATCGCCGCCAACCGCCAGTTAACGCCTGAACAGATTTTTCCGGGTGCTCAGGGCGTGCTTGATGGGCTGAACAAAGTGGGTGGCGATACGGCCGCTTACGCCAAAGAGAATAAGCTGGTTGATGAGCTGGCATCCCGGGCGGTGGTAAATCAGCAGATGAGCAAAATATTTGGCTGGGACAAGCAGACCAACGATTTTAAGGGAACCAGCATCTACGATTATCAGGTGAAGGATAACAGCTCTGCCGACGGTAATATCGCTGTGATCCTCGCCAATGGCGCGATCCTTGACGGCGACGAAACGCCGGGTAATGTGGGTGGCGATACCACCGCACAGCAGATCCGCCAGGCTCGCCTGGATCCAAGGATCAAAGCGATTGTCTTTCGCGTTAACAGTCCCGGTGGTAGCGTAACGGCGTCAGAAACCATTCGGGAAGAGCTTGCGGCGGCAAAAGAAGCCGGCAAACCGGTGGTGGTATCAATGGGTGGCATGGCAGCATCCGGTGGTTACTGGATCTCCACGCCAGCGAATTACATTTTTGCCAGCCCCAGTACGCTGACCGGTTCTATCGGTATCTTCGGGGTGATTAACACCATCGAAAACACGCTGGATTCCATTGGGGTACATACCGATGGCGTTTCAACCTCACCGCTGGCAAACGTGGCAGTCACCCGCGCCTTACCCCCTGAAGCTCAGCAAATGATGCAGCTGAGCATTGCCAACGGCTACAAAAATTTCATTGACCTGGTGGCCAATGCCCGCGGAAAAACGCCAGAACAGGTTGACCAAATTGCTCAGGGCCATGTCTGGACTGGCAGCGATGCCAAAGCCAACGGTCTGGTGGATGCGATGGGCGACTTTGACGACGCCGTGACAAAAGCCGCCGAACTGGCGAAATTACACAAGGGCCAACTGAGCTGGTATCAGAACGAACCGGGCCTTTTCGACCTGTTATTCAGCCAGATGAACGCCTCGGTTCAGGCTGTGCTTCCGGGTGCGTTAAAAGCCTGGTTGCCCGCGCCAGTCGCCGAGGTAATGGTGACAATGAAAAACCAGCCGGGCCTGTTCGATAACCTTAACGATCCCCAGAACCGCTATGCCATCTGCCTGACCTGTAGTCAGATAAAATAGCCGTACAGCCCGGTAATAACACCGGGCTGACTTTTGGTGGACTTCCCTTACACTTCGCCTTGCGCTAAGTCTGAGTTATTCAATGCACAAGAAATCAATTTACGTTGCCTATACTGGCGGAACCATTGGTATGCAGCGATCCAGCCATGGCTATATTCCGGTGTCGGGCCATTTGCAAAAACAGCTCGCTGCTATGCCAGAATTTCATCGGTCTGAGATGCCGGATTTCACTATTCACGAATACCAGCCATTAATCGATTCGTCCGACATGACACCGCAGGACTGGCAATCGATTGCCGATGATATCAAGGCCAATTACGATAAATACGATGGCTTTGTTATCCTTCACGGCACTGACACCATGGCATTCACCGCATCAGCCCTGTCTTTTATGCTGGAAAATCTCGCCAAGCCGGTCATTGTGACAGGGTCACAGATACCTCTGGCAGAACTGCGCTCTGACGGCCAGCAGAACCTGTTGAATTCGCTGTTTGTGGCGGCCAACTATCCAATCAATGAAGTGGCGCTGTTTTTTAACAATACCCTCTATCGCGGTAACCGGACCACCAAAGCCCATGCCGACGGCTTCAACGCTTTCGCCTCGCCTAACCTTCCCCCACTGCTGGAAGCCGGTATCCATATCCGCCGTCTTAACACCCCCGCCGCGCCGACAGGCCAGGGATCATTGAAGGTGCGCCCGGTTACCCCACAGCCCATTGGCGTGGTGACGCTCTATCCGGGAATTTCAGCCGACGTGGTAAGTAACTTCCTGCGTCAACCGGTAAAAGCACTGATCCTGCGCTCCTATGGCGTCGGCAACGCCCCTCAGGATCCGGCATTTCTGCAGGAATTGCAGGACGCTTCATCACGAGGCACTGTGGTGGTCAATCTGACACAATGTATGTCTGGCAAAGTCAATATGGGAGGCTATGCCACGGGTAATGCGCTGGCGCTGGCAGGCGTTATCAGCGGCGCGGATATGACGGTAGAAGCAACGCTCACCAAACTGCATTTTCTGTTAAGTCAGGACCTTTCCAGCGAACAGATTCGCCAGCAGATGCAGACCAATCTGCGTGGTGAACTCACCCCAAATGAGTAAGGAATCAGTCATGACCAGCCAGCACGCGCTTTTACTGATCGATCTGCAAAATGATTTTTGTCCCGGCGGCGCACTGGCGGTTGGCGAAGGCGATCGTGTGATCGCCATCGCCAACCACTATGCGGCTGAATTTCGTCAGCGGAATCGGCCAGTGGTGGCAACGCTGGACTGGCATCCTGCCGGACATGGCAGCTTTAGCTCTGCGTCCGGCCAGCCAGCATGGACACAGGGTGAACTGGATGGCCTGCCACAAATCTGGTGGCCCGATCATTGTGTGCAACACTCAGAAGGCGCAGCGCTACACCCCGTTCTGCACGAACATTTGATCAGCACAAAAATCTACAAGGGTGAAGATGTGAAAGTGGACAGCTACAGCGCTTTTTTTGATAACGGACACCGCCGTCAAACCCTGCTGGACAGCTGGCTGAAGCAGCAGCAGGTCACTGCCCTGACGGTGATGGGACTGGCAACGGATTATTGCGTGAAATACAGCGTTCTGGATGCGCTGGCACTGGGCTATACCACTACCGTTATCGCTGCGGGCTGCCGGGGCGTGGATTTACAACCGGGAGACAGTGAGCGTGCCCTTGGTGAGATGGCTGCTAAAGGCGCCATCATCGTCTAAGCAAATTACCGCAGGCGGATGTGAGTCAGCGTGTCATCCGCAATGCCAAACTCTTCCTTGAGCTGCTTTTTACTCTTTACCACCAGTTCGCCGCCCTTGCCTACCGTCATGTGCTGTGGGTGCTCGTTATGGTGAGCCTGCCAGAGCAACACCAGTTGCAGGCTGTTCTCCTTCTGTTCCGGCGTCAACGCCACACCATCAGCCCATTTGCCTGTTTCCACAGCGGTAACCAGACGTTGATAAACATCCGGCGTCATCGCTGCGATCATCTCATCCAGCACCATTGCAGCTACCCTTTAATATTTTTGCCATCATCATCAGTGAAACTCAGTGAGGCTGAGTTAACGCAGTAGCGTTCGCCCGTGGGTTGAGGTCCATCAGGAAACACATGCCCCAGATGGGCGTCACAGTGACCACAACGAATTTCAGTTCGCTGCATACCGTGCGAATCATCCGCAAGATACCTGACAGCCTTATCACTGCAGGGCTGATAAAAGCTGGGCCAGCCACAACCGGAATCGAATTTGCTATCGGAAAAAAACAACGGAGTTCCACACAGCAGACAGTGATAAATCCCCTGAGTTTTGTTGTGTAACAGCTTGCCAGAGAAAGGCGGTTCAGTGCCACGTTCCTGTGTAACATAGCGCTGCATGTCGGTCAGCCCAGTTTGTGTAACCGGAGGCTTAAGGTGATTAGCCATAGTAGTACTCTCAAACGATTTTGCTGAGAAAGATGCCAGCAGCAATAATAACAAACATTTAACACCATCAGCGGATTTTTTCAGCCAGGCAGAAGTCAGAAAGTATTCCTGAGGAAAAAATGTGATCCAGATCGCTCTTTAAGTGCAACCCCCCTTTATATTCAGGCAACGTGCCCCAAAATGATAGTTCACTGGCGGTCAGAGAAGATACAAAAGTGCCATAATTCCTGCTCTGAGGTTTGATTTGTCGCAACTATTGAACCGATTCCGCTTGACGCCTGATAAGGTTTTTGTAATTTTACAGCCAACCTTTTATTCACTAACAACAGCTGGTGGAATATATGACTATTAAAGTAGGTATCAACGGTTTCGGCCGCATCGGTCGCATCGTTTTCCGTGCTGCTCAGCAGCGTTCTGACATCGAAATCGTCGGTATCAACGATCTGCTGGACGCAGAGTATATGGCTTACATGCTGAAATACGACTCCACCCACGGTCGTTTCGAAGGCACTGTTGAAGTCAAGGATGGACACCTGGTTGTTAACGGTAAAACTATCCGTGTTACCTCTGAGCGCGATCCGGCTAACCTGAAATGGAACGAGATCGGTGTTGACGTGGTTGCTGAAGCCACTGGTATCTTCCTGACTGACGAAACCGCACGTAAGCACATTGAAGCCGGTGCCAAAAAAGTGGTGCTGACCGGGCCGTCCAAAGATGACACCCCAATGTTTGTTATGGGCGTGAATCACAAGTCATACGCTGGCCAGGAAATCGTATCAAACGCATCCTGCACCACTAACTGTCTGGCACCGCTGGCAAAAGTTATCAACGACAAATTCGGCATCGTTGAAGCACTGATGACTACCGTTCATGCCACTACCGCAACGCAGAAAACCGTTGATGGTCCGTCTCACAAAGACTGGCGTGGTGGCCGTGGCGCTGCACAGAACATCATCCCTTCTTCTACCGGTGCAGCGAAAGCAGTGGGCAAAGTTATCCCTGAGCTGAATGGTAAACTGACCGGTATGGCGTTCCGCGTGCCAACGCCTAACGTTTCTGTGGTTGACCTGACGGCTCGTCTGGCCAAACCTGCCACGTACAAAGAAATCTGTGAAGCGATCAAGTCTGCTTCCCAGGGTGAACTGAAAGGCGTTCTTGGCTACACTGAAGATGAAGTGGTTTCTACCGATTTCAACGGTGAAAAACTGACCTCTGTGTTCGATGCCAAAGCGGGTATTGCCCTGAGCGACACTTTCGTTAAGCTGGTTTCCTGGTACGATAACGAAACAGGTTATTCGAACAAGGTGCTGGATCTGGTTGCTCACATCGCTAAATAAGCACGGTGAACAAACCATAAGGGCGACTTCGGTCGCCTTTTTTTTTGCTGAAAGAAAGGACTGTTGATGAACGAGACACTTTTTTCTCTGCCGGTGACAGAACAAATCACCCCCTGGATTTCGTTGCGCAAAATTGGCGAGTTGCCGGTACTGGTGATTATCCATCCTGAAGTACGTGCCGCGGTGACCTTACAGGGTGCACATCTGATCGCCTGGCAACCATCAGGTAATAAACCCGTTATCTGGCTGAGTGACAAAACGGCCTGGACCCGGGGCAAGGCCATACGTGGGGGCGTCCCCATTTGCTGGCCGTGGTTTGGCCCGGCGGGTGAACCGGCGCATGGTTTTGCCCGTACACAGCCCTGGACGCTCTCTGCCCATGATGAAAATGAGCAGAGCGTGATCCTCACGCTGATGCTGAAAAGCAATCCGCAGACGCTGAAGCTGTGGCCGCATGAGTTCACCCTTATCGCGCGTTTCCGCTTCAGTGAACGCTGTGAGATTGAACTGGAAGCCCACGGCGATTACGACGCCACCGCAGCGCTGCACAGCTATTTCTGCGTAGAGGATATTGACGGCGTGGAAGTCAGTGGACTTGGCAAACCATACATTGATAAGGTCAGTGGTGATGTTATCAGCCATTGTGCTGATGGCAAACAGACTTACCCACAGCGTACTGACCGCATCTACACCCAGCCGGAAGATTGTAGTGTCATCAGGGACAGCGCAGGTAAACGTGTGCTGGAGATTTATCATCATTATCACAGTGACGTTGTCACCTGGAACCCTGGCGCTGAACTCTCCTGTGCAATGAGCGATATGGCAAACGAAGGATATAAAACCATGGTCTGCGTGGAGACAGCACGTATATCCTCACCATTGCACAGCGCCGGAGAAACCCCGGCCAGGCTGGCAGCGACATTCCGGTTACGTAAAGAGC
This sequence comes from Erwinia psidii, assembly GCF_003846135.1. Taxonomy (GTDB): domain Bacteria; phylum Pseudomonadota; class Gammaproteobacteria; order Enterobacterales; family Enterobacteriaceae; genus Erwinia; species Erwinia psidii. Next base: position 46,574 of record NZ_RHHM01000005.1, on the reverse strand, counting down.
AATAAACCGGCAAAGGCAGCTGCCAGCGACACCACTCCGCTATCGTTTAACTCAGGACCCGGCCTGCTCTCCCTGACCGAGCAGTCTGATCGCCGGAACCAGACTGGTTGCCAGGGTGGCAAAAAACACAGCGATGGCGCAGCCAGCCAGTACCCTACTGCTGCCCAGATGTATCGCCAGGGGGCCCGCAGCAAGTTCGCCAAGTGGGATCGCAACGAAAGATCCCATCGCATCCCAGGCATAAATGCGGGCCAGCTTGTCAGCAGGAATACGTGTTTGCAGATAATGCGACCAGACCACGCCAAACTGACCAAAGCCAATGCCGGCAAGAAAAAAGCCGCCGATTAGCAATGGAGAAGGCGCTGCCACACTGAGTAGCAACATGGGTAAGGCACAAAGCGCAACCAGCATTACCGCAGCCAGCATATCGCGTCGTGGGCGCCATTGCAGGGCAAGACACGAGCCTGCAATCAGTCCCACACTTTGCGCGGCAATCATCATCCCCCAGGCCGTGCGTCCGAAGGAAGCATCCGCCACGACGGGTCCCAGCACCATCACAATACCGCTAAAGGCGGCATTCACGATGGCAAACTGAGCGACAATGGTCCAGATCCACTGGTGAGCAATAAACACCTTCCAGCCATCACGCAACTCATGCAGAAGATTGCCTTGCGGGGACGGAAAGTGTTGCGAGTTTACCCGAATCAACAACCAGAGTGGTGTGGCCGCGGCAAAACCCAGCGCATCAACAGCCAGTCCCCACCCCGGACCAATAGCGCTGGTCAGCATCCCACCCAGCGAGGCACCGATGACCGTGCCACCATAAACGCCCAGCTGAATGAAGGCATTCGCCTGCCTCAGCCTCTCAGCCGGAACCGTCTGCGGCACCATTGCCGCTGAAGCCGGCAGCGCGATACCCGCCGCCGCACCGTTAACCATGCCCAGTAATGCCAGCGCGGTGACCGTGGCCATGCCATCAAGTACCAGCCACGCCACTGTCCCCTGAGAAATAGCCGCCATCGTGGAGGCAATGAACAGTACCCGGTTACGTGAATAGCGATCGGCCAGAACACCACCAAGCAGTAAGAACATCACATTTAACAGCGAGCGTGCTGCCACCACCATGCCCAGATCGGCTACCGAACCACCAATATCCAGCACGGCGAAAGCGAGCGCTATCGGGGCAATGCCATTCCCGGTGACGGTGAAAAAACGTGCCAGAAACAGGTGTCTGAAGGGCGCGTATTGCAACGCATGACGCTTCACTGGCGGTTCTCCACGCCAGATGATGCGCGTAACGGTAAGATTTTGATGCTGTTTGTGGCGGGAATACCGTGCGATATTTGTGCGCAAAACTGCTGTTTTTTCATTCCTTTACCCTGACGAAATATCCATTACTGGCGTACCTGATGTATGCACCCAACGGTCAGTCGGGTCTGACAACGAAAACGCGTATGTTGCCAAAAATTACCCTCAACCCTGTGCTTATACCATCTCCAGCGGCATTTTGTGCTGCGGCGCGGGAAATGCCTGGTTGATCAGCATCAGTTCCTCATGATTCAGTACAACGTCCAGAGCAGCTGCATTTTCAGCCACATGCGCAACTGAACTGGCTTTGGGAATTGCCATTACGCCCTCCCCACGGATCGCCCACGCCAGCAGGAGCTGTGCCAGACTGATACCTTTCTGTTGTGCTATTTGCCGCAGAATCGCATTTTCCATCAGTTGACGTTGCAGCCTGCCCCCCTGTGCCAGCGGACAATAGGCCATCACCGGGATTTGAAGCTGCTGACACTGAGGCAAAAGATCATATTCAATACCGCGGGAAGCAAGGTGATACAGCACCTGATTAGCCATACAATCACTACCACCCGTTTCAGCGAGCAGTTCTGTAATGTCTTCGCTGTCAAAGTTGGAGACGCCCCAATGCAGAATTTTGCCCGACTGTTGCAGGGATTGCATTGCGGTTATGGTCTCCGTCAGGGGTACATTACCCCGCCAGTGCAACAGGTAGAGATCCAGATAATCCGTCTTTAAACGCCTCAGGCTGCGTTCACAGGCTTTCACAGCATCCATTGCACCGGCGTTCCAGGGATATACTTTCGACACCAGCCAGGCTTTTTCCCGACGCCCTTTAAGCGCGTCACCCACCACCGTTTCGGCCTCACCTTCTGCGTACATTTCAGCGGTATCGATCAGCGCCAGTCCTCTTTCGAGGCCAGACTGCAGTGCCATCACCTCCTGTTGACGCTGGCCGACGTCCTCACCCATATGCCAGGTGCCCTGCCCGATTGCCGGTAACATTATACCAGCGCTGAATTTCACCCTTTTCATCATTTGCTCCTGCACCAGTTTATCTCACCATCATCATGCGAAAGGGCGTTGAGCGCCCTTTTATAGTGCAAAAAACGCCAGGTCAGAATGTGTAACTCACCCCGGTCCATACCGACAGCAGAAAATCATTATTCACCATTGGGCTGTCTTTTACTGCACTGCCCGGATGAGTGTAACGCCCGGAAAGTGTGGCGTTCCAGCGGGGAGTCAGTGACCATGATGCGGTCATTTCGAGATAAGGATCCCAGCTGTCACCGGCATCGTAACTGGCCAGGCTACTGCGGCGGGACTCCTGCTTTGAAATACCGTAATAGTAATTATTCTGCTTCGCACTGCTGTAAACCACGCCCAGACCGGGTGTCAGGCTGAAGTTCCCCATTTGGAAGCGATAAAGCCAGGCAACATCCCACTGATAGCCGTTACTGTTGCCCAGCGCGTCGCCCACCAGCGATGTGCGCACCATCCCCCAGTCGGCAATGTGACGATAATCCAGCCCGGCCATCAGGGTCATATGACGATTATCAAGTTTTTTCAGTTGATTATCATCAGTATGGTCGGTATCGAATCCCTGTGGCGATCCCATAACCGTTAACGACAGTTGATCCTGCCGATCTTTCCACAGGTAATAACCCGCCTGTACACTACGGAAATAAACGTTGTCGCCCTCATAATTGATTATGGGCAGAGGAAAATAGCGCCCTTCACCACCTTTATATGGGCTCTGGCTGTAAATGACCGAAGCGCCAAGAGATAATGGGTTCGCCTGTGTTGCCACAGAGGCAAAACCGATTATTGAAGTCAGCGTGAGCGCGTTAACTTTGAAACAGTTCACAATTAATTCCATCAATATAACAATCAAAAAATGCAGTTTAACAGGCCCGCAATTTTACGCCGAAATTCAGGCGGTTCTTTCCCTGATTAATCACAGTCCACTGGCGCACACGCCGTGATTATACCAGCTTATTTACAAATATCAGCCAGACCGCATCCGTCAAGGGGACCGTGAACAAGGCTGAGACTTTGTTATTGAAATTTCATCAAAAAAGATATAAATGTCAGAAAAATTCTTAAATGCCAACTACGCTTTATTTACATAAGCTGATTTTTTACAAGTCCGGTAACCGCAGGCGTTATTTATTCCGATCAAAAAACGCCAGGTTGGCATAAGGGTTGCTGTGCTTAATATTAGTTCCTTCAGGGGCTGACACTTTTAGGCTCCTGTTACCTGTGCTAAAAACGAAAGGACGGGCATCGCTATGAATATATTCGATCACTATCGTCAGCGTTACGAAGCGGCCAAGGACGAAGAGTTCACACTACAGGAATTCCTTACCGTCTGTCGGCAAGATCGTAGTGCATACGCTAATGCGGCAGAGAGACTGTTAATGGCTATAGGTGAGCCGGTAATGGTTGATACCGCTCAGGAGCCACGCCTTTCGCGACTGTTCTCCAATCGGGTAGTTGCGCGTTATCCTGCCTTTGAGGAATTTTATGGTATGGAAGAGGCGATTGAGCAAATCGTCTCTTATCTGAAACATGCCGCCCAGGGCCTTGAAGAGAAAAAACAAATCCTCTATCTGCTGGGTCCTGTTGGTGGGGGCAAATCATCGCTGGCTGAGCGCCTGAAATCGCTGATGCAGCGTGTACCCATTTACGTGTTGAGCGCCGATGGCGAGCGTAGTCCGGTCAACGACCATCCCCTTTGCCTGTTTAACCCACAGGAAGACGCCGCCATTCTTGACAAAGAGTATGGTGTACCCCGCCGCTATCTCGGGACGATCATGTCGCCGTGGGCCGCCAAACGCCTGCACGATTTTGGTGGAGATATCTCACGTTTCAAAGTGGTGAAAGTCTGGCCTTCGATTCTCGAACAGCTGGCGATTGCCAAAACAGAACCCGGCGATGAGAATAATCAGGATATCTCGGCGCTGGTCGGTAAAGTGGACATCCGTAAGCTTGAAAACTATGCGCAAAACGATCCCGATGCCTATGGCTATTCTGGCGCACTGTGCCGCGCCAACCAGGGGATTATGGAATTCGTTGAGATGTTTAAAGCACCGATCAAAGTGCTGCATCCTCTTCTGACTGCCACTCAGGAAGGTAACTACAACGGTACAGAGGGTATCTCTGCTCTTCCCTTTAACGGGATAATTCTGGCGCACTCTAACGAATCAGAATGGGTCAGCTTCCGTAACAATAAAAATAATGAAGCGTTTCTGGATCGTGTTTATATTGTCAAGGTGCCTTACTGCCTGCGCGTGTCAGAAGAGATTAAAATTTACGACAAGTTGCTTGACCACAGTGAACTGACTCATGCGCCATGCGCCCCCGGCACGCTGGAGACATTAGCCCGTTTCTCAATTCTTTCACGCCTGAAAGAGCCTGAAAACTCAAGCACCTACTCCAAGATGCGTGTTTACGACGGTGAAAGTCTGAAAGACACCGATCCCAAGGCCAAGTCCTATCAGGAATATCGGGATTATGCTGGCGTTGACGAAGGAATGAACGGCCTGTCAACACGCTTTGCCTTTAAAATCCTCTCACGCGTGTTTAACTTCGATCATGCGGAGGTGGCAGCAAATCCGGTTCATCTCTTTTACGTGCTGGAACAGCAAATTGAGCGTGAACAGTTCCCACAGGAACAGGCCGAGAAGTATCTTGAGCACCTGAAAGGCTATCTGATCCCGAAATACGCTGAGTTTATCGGCAAAGAGATTCAGACCGCCTATCTTGAGTCCTACTCTGAATACGGGCAGAACATATTTGATCGTTACGTCACTTATGCGGACTTCTGGATCCAGGATCAGGAATATCGCGACCCGGATACCGGCCAGCTGTTTGACCGGGAATCGCTTAATGCCGAGCTGGAGAAAATAGAAAAGCCTGCCGGGATCAGTAATCCGAAGGATTTTCGTAACGAGATTGTCAACTTTGTGCTGCGCGCCCGCGCCCACAACAACGGCCGTAATCCAAACTGGACCAGTTACGAAAAATTGCGCACGGTCATTGAGAAAAAAATGTTCTCGAACACCGAAGAGCTGCTGCCGGTCATCTCGTTCAATGCAAAAACCTCTACCGATGAACAGAAAAAACATGATGATTTTGTCGATCGTATGATGGAAAAAGGCTATACCCGTAAGCAGGTCCGTCTGCTGTGTGAATGGTATCTGCGGGTGCGTAAGTCGTCCTGATACCAGACTCATAAGTGCCACAGGGGTCAGGGTAACCTGGCCCGGCTTGCAACGTTGTTTGGGGGAGAATTATGGCCTATTTTATCGATCGGCGTCTTAACGGTAAAAACAAGAGCGCGGTGAACCGTCAGCGCTTTTTACGCCGTTACAAGTCGCAAATCAAACAGTCGATCTCCGAGGCCATCAATAAGCGTTCGGTCACCGACATCAGTAGCGGCGAGTCGGTTTCTATTCCTGTTGATGATATCAACGAGCCCTCTTTTCATCAGGGCCGGGGCGGCCATCGCCATCGTGTTCACCCGGGGAACGATCATTTCGTGCAAAGCGACCGCGTTGAACGCCCTCAGGGCGGCGGTGGCGGCGGTAGTGGCCAGGGGAATGCCAGCCAGGACGGAGAAGGTCAGGATGAGTTTGTCTTCAATATTTCCAAGGATGAATATCTGGACCTGCTATTCGAAGACCTGGCTTTACCCAATTTAAAGAAAAATCAGCATCGTCAGCTTAACGAGTATAAGACGCATCGTGCCGGTTACACCGCAAACGGCGTGCCTGCCAATATCAGCGTGGTTCGCTCGCTGCAAAATTCGCTGGCACGACGCACCGCAATGACCGCCGGCAAGCGCCGAATGCTGCGTGAGCTGGAGAGTGAACTGGATGCGGTTCAAAAGGCTGAACCGGCACAGCTGCTTGAAGAGGAGCGGCTTAAAAAGGAAATTGACGATTTGCGTGCGCGCATCAGGCGCGTTCCCTTTATTGATACTTTTGATCTGCGTTACAAAAATTTTGAAAAGCGGCCAGAGCCATCAAGCCAGGCGGTAATGTTTTGTCTGATGGACGTTTCCGGCTCCATGGACCAGGCGACCAAGGACATGGCGAAACGGTTTTACATTTTACTTTATCTGTTCCTGAGCCGTACTTACAAAAATGTCGAGGTGGTGTATATCCGCCACCATACTCAGGCAAAAGAAGTGGACGAGCAGGAGTTCTTCTATTCGCAGGAAACTGGCGGCACTATCGTCTCCAGTGCCTTAAAAATGATGGATGAGGTGGTGAAAGAGCGCTACAACCCCGCACAGTGGAATATTTATGCAGCCCAGGCCTCAGATGGTGATAACTGGGCCGATGACTCACCACTGTGCCATGAGATGCTGGCTAAAAATATTCTCCCGGTAGTGCGTTACTACAGCTACATTGAAATCACCCGCCGCGCACATCAAACCCTGTGGCGGGAATACGAACACCTTCAGGCAATGTTTGATAACTTCGCCATTCAACATATTCGCGAGCCTGAAGATATCTACCCTGTTTTTCGAGCGCTGTTTCATAAACAGGTTGAAGCCTGATAGCAATGCGTTTAAAGCCAGTGGCCCCACTGGCTGTTTTTTTGTTAACAAGCGCGCTCCCCTTTTATCGTCTTCACTACGCTCAAATCAATGCCTGTTACGGTTTTGATGACGGCTTACTGTGCATCCCGCCTTTTCTCTTCCCAGTTTTTGTATTTCAATACCGCAAGTAACCTTATTTTTTTGTCGATGTTCAGTTAATCACCAACCATAATATTCAGATTATCATTAACTTGTATGCAAATAATTTCTCAAGCATTGATAAATAGCGTAGTCACAACCTTATTGCCAGAACTTTGACATTTGGTGCATTCTTACAACACACTGTTACCGCAGTTAATTTACCGTACACAGGAGAAGGCCTCATTGGACGCCAGCGCGATTTACAGTTTGTTTATTATTGGTTCAGTGCTGGTCGCAGCAAGCATTTTACTCAGCGCCTTCTCGTCCAGACTCGGCATTCCAATACTGGTGATTTTTCTGGCGCTTGGCATGCTGGCCGGTATTGATGGTATTGGCGGTATCGCCTTTGATAATTATCCCGCCGCTTATCTGATCAGTAACCTGGCGCTGGCAGTGATCTTACTTGATGGGGGAATGCGTACGCAGGCCAGTTCATTTAAGGTCGCACTCGGCCCCGCGCTTTCACTGGCAACCGTCGGGGTATTAATCACCGCCGGGCTTACGGGCATGGCGGCAGCATGGCTCTTTAACCTCAATCTGATGGAGGGCTTTCTGATCGGTGCCATTATTGGCTCAACCGATGCCGCCGCCGTTTTTTCCCTGTTGGGCGGTAAAGGACTTAATGAACGCGTCAGCGCCACGCTGGAAATTGAATCAGGCAGCAACGATCCAATGGCTGTATTTCTCACCATCACCCTTATCGACATGATCCAGCAGGGCCAGACCGGACTGAGCTGGATGTTCGTTGCGCACCTCGTTCAGCAATTTGGCTTGGGTATCGTGCTGGGTATCGGCGGGGGCTGGGCATTATTGCAACTGATAAACCGGGTTTCTCTTGCCACTGGATTATATCCATTGCTGGCAGTGAGTGGCGGTATTCTGGTGTTTGCACTGACTACCGTGCTGGAAGGCAGTGGTATTCTGGCCGTCTACCTGTGCGGCCTTGTACTTGGCAATCGCCCCATCCGCAACCGCTACGGTATCCTGCAAACTTTCGATGGTATGGCGTGGCTCAGTCAGATTGGCATGTTTCTGGTGCTGGGTCTGCTGGTGACACCCAGCGATTTGTGGAATATTGCCCTGCCCGCCATGCTACTGTCCGTCTGGTTGATTCTGGTTGCCCGCCCGTTATCGATACTGGCTGGACTGTTGCCATTTCGTGGTTTTAATCTGCGCGAACGATTATTTATCAGCTGGGTTGGCCTGCGCGGGGCAGTGCCAATCATTCTCGCCGTATTTCCGATGATGGCAGGTCTGCCGCATGCCACCCTGTTTTTTAATATTGCCTTCTTTGTGGTGTTGGTATCCCTGATGATACAGGGAACTTCCCTGGGCTTTGCTGCCCGCAAAGCACGGGTTATCGTTCCCCCTACGGCCTCGCCGGTTTCCCGTGTTGGTCTCGATATTCATCCTGAGAATCCGTGGGAACAGTTCGTTTATCAGCTTGGGGCGGATAAATGGTGTGTGGGTGCGGCGCTGCGTGACCTGCACATGCCCAGAGAGACGCGCATTGCCGCACTGTTTCGCGATAATCAGTTACTGCATCCCACCGGCAATACCCGGTTGAATGAGGGCGATGTACTTTGCGTCATTGGTCGTGAAAAAGATCTGCCAGAGTTAGGTAAGCTGTTCAGTCAGTCCCCCCCTGTGGCACTCGATCAGCGTTTTTTCGGCGATTTTATTTTACAGGCAGATGCCAGACTGCTCGCGATTTCAGAGATTTATGGTATTGAGCTTGAGGAAAATATTAATGTTCAACAGACGCTTGGCCACCATATAGCCGGAATGATTGGTGGTGCTCCCGTCGTTGGCGATCAGGTGGAATGGAAAAATATGCTCTGGACGGTTGCCGAGAAAGAAGGAAACGACATTATGAAGATCGGTTTAAGAATGGCTGAGAATAAAGAATAGCCCTGGTTATCATCGCTCGATTTGTGTGAAATAACGACTACGCTTAATATTCTTGCCTTAGCCGACTGGAGAATATCATGGGTCATGTCGTAAAGATCGGTCATTATGAAGTTATTGATGCAGAGCTGGGCAGACAGGAGGCGCAAACCATCAGTATTCCTTGCAAAACCAACCCGGGTCTGACCTGTCAGCTGGATGGCTGGGATGATGAAACCAGTGTGCCGGCCTGGATTGATGGTCAGACCGTAGATCTGGCTATCGGGCACTATGACCAGCAGCAGCATCGCTGGGTACTGAAGAAACCTGCCTGACTTTTTACCCCCACTCACCGTCGCAGATTTCCACCATGGTGAGTAGCTCGCTGTTTTGCCGGCAACGATTATCCTCGCGCCAAATGAAGACCAAATTTACTTATTTATTTTATTGTTTCTCACCCCGTTTCTGCTATTTCCTTTAAAAATCAACATGGAAATTTTAGGAATTACCCGTATTAACTAAGCCAAATCTCTCCTGCATACTTGCTGACGCTGAATGATAAAAATTGAAGTCTGACCAGGTTCAGCGTGCCCTTGTGAAAGTTATTACAAAAGAAAACACAACAATGAATTGAAACCAAAGGCGTTTAATTTGGTTCCCCAGCCCCTGAACGCGTGTTTGATCCTCGTCAGGTCACTTACTCCTTATGAAAAGAGAGCAGGTATTATGGCAAGTACTCTGGTGCTGAACGATCGACGTCGCGCCTTCAGCGGCACACGAAAAAACATTATTTCAAAGATAGCGTTAAGTCTTGCGGATTTAATTTCAATTAATCTTGCGCTGTTTTTATCAACGGCAACCGTGCAAGGGATTTGGGGTAATTTAGATATATTTATTCCACCTCAGCAAGTTAAGGTCCGTTTTATAGCTCAGTTTGTTATGTCTGTCGTTTGCACAGCATGGTTCTGGATGCGTCTGCGACATTACACTTACCGTAAGCCTTTCTGGTTTGAACTAAAAGAAGTACTCAAAACGCTGGTGATCTTTTCCCTGCTGGATCTCGCCCTGATTGCATTCTCCAAATGGGACTTTTCCCGCATGTTATGGAGTTTCACCTGGGCATACGCGCTGATCCTTGTTCCACTACTTCGCTCCGGTGTCAAAAACGCCATCCTTAAAGCAGGTCACTGGCAGAAACAGACCATCATCATCGGTTCCGGTAAAAATGCCCGTGAGGCTTACGCCGCGTTACAAAGCGAGGAGCTGCTCGGCTATGAAGTGAAAGCCTTTGTCGCTTCTAATAACCATAAGGGTGCGGAGAGTCTGCATGGTGTGCCGGTGATCACCGCGAAAGATATTGTCTGGGACACCATCGATCTTGAAAATACGCAGTTTATCGTCGCGATGGAGTATGAGCAGCAGGCCTTGCGTGATAATTGGCTAAAGCGACTGTCGAAAAAGAAATGCCGCTCGGTATCAGTGGTGCCTACCCTGCGTGGTGTGCCTCTTTACGGAACCGATATGTCGTTTATCTTCAGTCATGAGGTGATGATCCTGCGGGTCAGCAACAGTCTCGCGAAGCGTTCCTCACGCATTCTGAAGCGCGCGTTCGATGTGGTCGTTGCGTCATTGCTGCTGCTACTGCTTGCCCCGGCTTTTGGCCTGATTTGTTGGATGGTGGGCCGCGACGGTGGCAACAAAATCTATGGTCATGAACGTGTTGGCCAGGATGGCAAAAAATTTAAATGCCTGAAGTTTCGTTCAATGGTAACCAACTCGAAAGAAGTGCTTGAAGAACTGCTGGCAACCAGTGAAGAAGCGCGGGCTGAGTGGGATAAAGACTTTAAGCTAAAAAACGATCCCCGCGTGACCCGCATTGGCGCATTTCTGCGTAAAACCAGCCTCGATGAACTGCCACAACTGTGGAACGTTTTACGCGGTGAAATGAGTCTGGTTGGCCCTCGCCCGGTGATCGAAGCAGAACTTGAGCGCTATGCCGGTGATGTTGATTACTATCTGATGGCCAAGCCCGGTATGACAGGACTTTGGCAGGTGAGTGGCCGTAACGACATCGACTACGATACGCGCGTTTATTTCGATTCATGGTACGTGAAAAACTGGGCGCTGTGGACCGACATCGCTATTCTGTTCAAAACGGCCGGTGTGGTTCTGCGTCGGGACGGCGCTTACTGATAACAGAACACGGAAGTCACATGCCGACGGCAACGTGGCTTCCGTGTTCAATCCCAGATTATCCTTTTCTTTTTCCCCGTTAGTCACTACCCTGTCCGGCCTGCTGTGTTAACGGACGTCGCCTTACCTGATGCAAAAATTTACCTTACTGCTTTTAAGCCTGGTGCTGCTTGGCCCATTAGGTATCGATCTTTATCTGCCCACGCTGCCGGAGATCGCTCTGGGGCTGAATACCCCGGTCAGTAAAATCCAGACCACTATTCCGCTGTTCCTGCTGGTCATGGGGCTGGGACAGCTGGTTGCCGGCCCTCTGGTGGATAAACTGGGCCGAAAACCCATTGCGCTGCTCGGGCTGCTGCTTTACCTGCTGGGGAGCATTCTGGCCGCCAGCGCAGATGGATGGTCGCAATTTTTACTTGCCCGTCTGGTCCAGGGGTGCGCGGTGTGTTGCACCGCCGTAGTGGCTTTCAGCGGCGTCCGCGACCGATTAAATGGTGATGAAGCCGCGAAGGCTTACGGCTTTCTCAATGGCGCACTGAACATTGTCCCGGCACTGGCACCGATGCTGGGTGGTTTTCTGGCGGATGCCTTTGGCTGGCGTGCGCCGTTCTGGTTTCTGGCTGGCTACGCCGGGCTGATCGCCCTGCTGACGATCGCCTTTTTGCCTGAAACCCGTCCGGCGGATACCGTTGCGGTGAAAGGCCTTCCTTTTACGCAGTATTACAACATTTTGCGTCAGCCACGCTTTCTTGCTTTCGCCTTTGCTAACGCTGGGGCACTGGGGATGGTACTGACTTATGTCTCGCTGGCGCCGCAGGTGCTGATGACCGAGGGTGAACTGAGCGCACTGCAATTTTCCATTGCCTTTGGCGCAAACGGCTTCTGGATCATGCTGGTCAGCGTGCTGGTGAATAAAATGATCCGTAAGCTGGGGCGGCCGTTTTGCCTGGCAACCGGCAGTCTGGCGATGGCGCTGGGGGCGATTACGCTGATGGGTGGCGTGTGGCTGTTGCCAACTGACTGGCAGACCCATTGGGCGCTTTATATGTTTCCGGTGGCAATCTCGGTGGCCGGGCTGGCCTTTACCGTTGGTCCCGCCACCAGCTATGCGCTGGAGCCTTACCAGCAGCAGGCCGGCGTGGCTTCTGCCCTGGCAGGATTTATTCAGATGGCGGGAGGTGCGTCGGCAGGTCTGCTGATGATGGCACTTCCACTGGCGGAAAAAGCCGCGCTGGCGCTGATGATGGTGGCAGGTACGGTGCTGACCGGGCTGGCCTGGCGCTACAGTAAAAAAGTGCGCGGCACGCTGACCGCGCTGAAAAGTTAGCTTAGCTGAACCGGTACGCGTGGTGCCAGCGCACACATCAGTTCATAGCCCACCGTACCGGCAGCCTGAGCGACTTCATCAATTTTCACCCTGTTGCCCCATAGCTCAACGCGGCTGCCAATGTCTGCCTGATGACAGGGCGTCAGATCCACCGTGATCATATCCATCGATATAGCGCCTACGGTGCAGGTTTTAACCCCATCAACCCAGACCGGCGTGCCACCAGGAGCATGGCGGGGATAACCATCGGCATAACCGCAGGCCACGACACCAATCCGCTGTTCTCCGGTTGCACGGTAGCGGCTACCATAGCCAACGGCGTCACCGGCTTTCAGTGTTTGCACCGCAATAATCTCACTTTGCAGTGTCATTACTGAGCGTAATCCACTGTCGGCGATATCCTGGCAACGCCCGGAGGGGGAAGCGCCATAGAGGATGATACCGGGACGCACCCAATCGCCATGCGCGTCAGGATGCCAGAGCGTTGCTGCAGAGTTCGCCAGGGAACGTGAGCACTCCAGCCCCCGTGCCGCAAGGTTAATCTTCTTCATTGGCTCTGTGATCCCTGTCGGCGTATCCGCATCGGCAAAATGCGCCATCAGCGTTATTTCACCCACATTTCGTAACCCGCGCAGACGATGCCATGCTTCATTAACCTGTTCAGGCTGAAATCCCAGCCGGTTCATGCCGCTGTTCATTTTCAGATAGACATTGAGCGGCGCAGAGAGCCGTGCCTTTTCCAGCGCTGCAATCTGCCAGTGGCTGTGCACGCTGGTTGTCAGGCGATACTGGTCCAGAAGGGGCAGTTCATCCTGATGAAAAAAACCCTCCAGCAGCAGAATCGGTTTCTTCCAGCCGTGCTCGCGAAGCAGAATGGCTTCTTCATGATTGAGTAAGGCAAACCCGTCGGTTTCAGCCAGGCTCTGCCATACCCGGTCAATGCCATGACCATAAGCATTGGCCTTAACCACTGACCAGACACGCGAGCGGGCGGCCACCTTACGAACAATGGCCAGGTTGTGTCGCAACGCACTGGTGTCAATCGTTGCGACAATAGGACGAGACATAACTTCTCCTGGTTATAAATACGCAGATAAAGACTAACGGACCGCATGCAGCGACTGCCCGACATGAGGCTCAAAACCCGGCAAATAGCGCATCACTGAGAGATCGTCCGCGTTAATGGCCGGCGTGCGCCCGGAGATAATATCAGAGATCAGCTGCCCGGAACCGCAGGCCATGGTCCAACCGAGTGTTCCGTGACCGGTATTCAGATACAGATTTTTTAGCGGCGTTCGGCCCACAATGGGCGTGCCGTCCGGTGTCATCGGGCGTAACCCGGTCCAGAAGCAGGACTGTTCAATGTGGCCTCCCTGTGGAAAGAGGTCACCAACAACCATTTCCAGCGTCTCCCGGCGGGCCTGCCTCAGGGCGGTATTGAAGCCAACAATTTCCGCTATACCGCCCACCCTGATACGATCATCAAAACGGGTAATGGCGACCTTATAGGTTTCATCGAGAACGGTGGATACGGGTGCGGCCGCGCTGTTTTTAACCGGAATGGTAATCGAGTAGCCTTTCAGGGGATAAACCGGTATCTCTACGATGCCTTGCAGTAAACCGGTGGAATACGATCCTGTCGCCACCACAAATGCATCAGCAGTGACCGTGTCAGCACCACATTTTACGCCAACGATCTGGTTCCCTTCCTGTAACAGTACGTCGATTGATGTATTTAGTCTGAAGTTCACCCCCGCCGCCGTGGCCATCTCCGCAAGACGCCGGGTAAAGAGTTGACAGTCGCCGGTTTCATCGTTGGGCAGTCGCAGCCCACCGGTGAGTTTATGCTGGACGGCGGCCAGTGCAGGTTCAGCATCAGTCAGCTGACTGGCTTCAAGCAGCTGATAAGGCACGCCCGCTTCTTTCAATACGGCGATATCTTTGGTGGCGCTTTCGAATTGCTGCGGAGTGCGAAACAGCTGTAGTGTCCCACCCTGACGCCCCTCATAGGCGATGCCGGTTTCCTGGCGCAGCGATTTGAGGCAGTCACGGCTGTATTCGGCAATGCGCACCATCCGGCTTTTATTTTGTTGATAGTGCTGGATATCACAATTGCGCAGCATCTGCCACATCCACTGTATCTGAAAACGACTGCCATCGGGACGGATAGCCAGCGGCGCATGTCGCTGAAACATCCATTTAACCGCTTTTAGCGGTACACCCGGCGCTGCCCAGGGGGCGGCATACCCCGGAGAAACTTGCCCGGCATTACCGGCACTGGTCTCCATTGCCACATCAGGCTGACGGTCAATTACCGTGACCTCATGTCCTGCCTTCGCCAGATACCACGCGCTGGCCACACCAACCACCCCACTCCCCAGAATGACAACTCGCATATCCGCTCCACCGATTATCAAAAGAAGAATACACTGCCTTATTGCAACAATAACAGTTGAAATAACCGGGGTCAGCCTGACCACATTGCGCCGATATACTTCACCTTTTTTTCATCCCGGATGCGAATAAAAATAAACCCCACCCTTAAATTCAGAGTAATATACTAACAATCATTATTTTTAAGAATCATGTTGTTACGAGGTTGATTTTTTTCACTTTTAACAGAATAAAGCAATCAAAACACACACGCATAACGTAAAGAGCATTATGCTGATAATAATAAAATATGCAGCATTTAAATTCACCCTGACAACTCTGTTTTCTGTTAAATAATTCAATTGTATTCGTCAGACCAATCAGAGAGAGTGAACTATCATTGAAAGATTGGCTTTGGTTACAGACCTGTGTCAGCAGGTCAATATGAAAACCGATGTTTTGCCGCTACGTGTTGTAACGCCGAAAACCGGTTTTAAAAAAGGGGCACGCTATGACGACTATCTTTGATGATGCCATGACAACAGGTAAACGCCTGAGTGATGGCCCGGACTGGACTTTCGAGCTACTCGATGTATATCTGGGTGAAATCGATCGGGTCGCCAAACTTTACCGGCTTGAAACCTACCCACATCAGATTGAAGTAATCACCTCAGAACAGATGATGGATGCCTATTCCAGCGTTGGTATGCCCATTAACTATTCGCACTGGTCTTTTGGTAAAAAGTTTATTGAGACGGAACAACGATATAAGCACGGTCAGCAGGGCCTTGCCTATGAAATCGTCATCAATTCCAATCCCTGTATCGCCTATCTGATGGAAGAAAATACCATTACCATGCAGGCACTGGTGATGGCACATGCCTGCTACGGACATAATTCCTTTTTTAAAAACAACTATCTGTTCCGCAGCTGGACCGATGCCGGTTCCATCGTCGATTACCTGATTTTTGCACGCAATTACATCAGAAATTGCGAAGAACGCTTTGGCGTGGAAGAAGTTGAAAAGCTGCTGGATTCCTGTCATGCCCTGATGAATTACGGCGTGGATCGCTATAAAAGACCACAAAAAATCTCTTTGCAGGAAGAGAAAGCCCGCCAGAAAAGCCGCGAGGAGTATCTGCAAAGCCAGGTTAATATGCTGTGGCGTACGCTGCCACGGCGTGAACGAGAATCAACGCAGGCAAAAGCGACACGTTATCCTTCTGAACCACAGGAAAACCTGCTGTATTTTATGGAAAAAAATGCGCCACTGTTGGAATCATGGCAGCGCGAGATCCTGCGTATTGTTCGTAAAGTCAGCCAGTATTTTTATCCGCAAAAACAAACGCAGGTTATGAACGAAGGCTGGGCAACATTCTGGCATTACACCATCCTTAATCACTTGTATGACGAGGGAAAAGTTTCCGAGCGATTTATGCTGGAGTTTTTACACAGTCATACCAACGTGGTTTATCAGCCACCCTATAACAGTCAGTGGTATAACGGCATTAACCCTTACGCGCTGGGTTTTGCCATGTTTCAGGATATTAAACGCATTTGCCAGCAGCCCACGGAAGAAGATCGTCACTGGTTTCCTGATATCGCCGGAAGCGACTGGCTGGAAACGCTACATTTCGCCATGCGTGAATTTAAAGATGAAAGCTTTATCAGTCAGTTCCTGTCACCAAAAGTGATGCGGGATTTTCGTCTGTTTACGGTGATGGACGACGATCGCAATAATTTTCTGGAGATTGCGGCAATCCATGATGAAGCAGGCTACAGAGCGATACGCCAACAGCTGTCTGCACAGTACAATCTGAGTAATCTGGAGCCGAATATTCAGGTTTACGATGTGGATTTACGCGGCGACCGCTCCCTGACGTTGCGCTATGTACCGCAAAACCGTGCGCCACTGGATAAAAGCCGCCGTGAAGTGTTAAAGCACGTTCACCGGCTGTGGGGATTTGATGTGCACCTCGAACAACAGAACGAAGACGGCAGCACTGAAATTCTTGACCGCTGTCCACCCCGTTCCTCTGTCCTGTGATTTCATCCTGTCAGCGTAGCCGGATTACCCTCAGCCGGCTATGGCCTGTCACGACTGAGCCGACAGGTCAGCTGGCATACTTTTTTGCATACCATGCCAGATTTCTCCACTGCGACGTCCGTAATCCCTTACGACGTCGACAATTTTATCAAACTGTTCCTGCTGCTGACAGATAGCGAGGAGCTGCTGATAAAAGTCGCGTGCGACCTGGCGCGCTTCCGGGTTAGAAAAGTAATGACGCCCCACCCTGGTGTAGAGGCCTTTCAGTCCGTTAAGGATCAGTCCGTAAATGGGGTTGCCTGATGCAAAGGCAAGTCCACGGAAGATACTGTAATCCAGCTCGGTATAAGCATCTGCCCTGTCTTCGACATCCTTTGCGGTGAAAAGGACTTCTTTCGCTTTATCAGGGTACATGCGAATTGCGCGGCGGATAAAAATAGATGAGATATTAGTGCGCACGGAAAGCAGGTTATCAATCAGCTGTGGAACGCTGTCGTGGTCCAGGCGAGCAAGCGTTTCCAAAATATTAAGCCCTGATGTTTCCCAGAAATTATTAACCCTGGTTGGCTTGCCATGTTGAATAGTCAACCAGCCATCACGGGCCAGACGTTGCAGAACTTCACGCAGCGTGGTTCGGGTTACACCTATCAGTTCCGACAGTTCCCGTTCAGCGGGGAGAATAGTTCCGGGAGGAAAACGGTTATTCCAGATACTCTCGATAAGATATTCTTCCGCGAAACCGGCAGGGCTCTGCGCCTTAATGACCATAGGGTTTTGTTTCCGTTACATTCACAATGTGCAAAAATTCCGCTCATAATATCAGATGCCCTCTGCATCACCTAGACTGGCCACAGATGAAAATCCACATTCTTGCGCTTAATTCCCCCAAAATAATGAGGTCCTTAATTTTTTGCATCTGAAAGTTAACTTTCATTAACAATGAGGCACAAAAACAGATAAATGCGTTGTGAGATTGCTTTTAAACCCTTCAGGTGATGAAAATTTTGCGCGGTGCCGCTGGAACACCGCCGCTTTTGGTTTACACTGCCGGTTTGGTGTCCAATACATGGATTGATTATGTTGCGATATTTAAATGGTTGTTCCCGTGGCCGTGGTGCCTGGCTGTTAATGGCATTCACGGCCTTTTGTCTGGAAATGGTCGCGCTCTATTTCCAGCATGTGATGCTGTTGAAACCCTGCGTGATGTGTATCTACGAGCGCTGTGCGCTGTTTGGTGTAATGGGAGCAGGACTACTGGGTGCCATCGCCCCCAAAACCCCACTGCGCTGGGTGGCAATCATGATATGGCTTTACAGCGCATATACAGGACTGCGTTTGTCCTGGGAGCACACCATGATCCAGCTGCATCCAAACCCCTTCACCACCTGCGACTTCGCAGTCCGGTTCCCGGACTGGTTGCCACTTGACAAATGGTTGCCTTCCGTTTTTGTCGCTTCCGGTGACTGCGCGGCAAAACAGTGGTCGTTATTCTCACTGGAAATGCCTCAGTGGCTGCTTATTATTTTCGCCGTTTTTATGGTCATTGGTTTACTGGTACTGGTAGCACAGTGCTTCAGAGAAAAAAAACGCGAGCTGTTTACCCGTAGATGACAGGGTGGCGCTTAACCCCGTTATCACTGAGGGTACAAGCGTCATGAAGAATCTCTGTTTTTAACCTTTCGCGCAGCTTATTCTCATCACACTGAGGAAATAAAGGGCACACCAATGCGCTGTGCCACAGGAAGGACCAGCAAACTCCCGGTGCGCCGGCCAAAGGCGGGCGAGCCGGTCATCCCCCTTCCACAAAGGCGGGCGAGCCGGTCATCCCCCTTCCACATTGCAACAGCCGAACAAAAAACCTTTGCACCGCATCTCATATGCCGGGTGCCCTGTCGGGCAGACGGGAGCACCGCCACTGCCGTTGATACGGTTGCCTGTCAGGGAGCCATCACATCAAACTGATTATCGTCACGGTTATCCATCGCCACTGGCTGAGCCAGTTTAATGGTGATCCAGTTCGACGTTACCCGCTGTTGCCGGCTGTCTTCCAGCGTTACCGACAGATGATACGCGTTGGCAGCATCAGGTGAGTTATCCCATTGTGGAATAATGATACTCCAGCCCTGCGGATCGCTGCTGTTCGCCGCAGAGGTCAGACTCAACGCCTGCGTGTCCCCCTGCCAGCTGATAGCTTTGATGGGATTAGCATGGCGGATTTGTAGCTTCAGGGGCAATGCTTCACCCGGATGAAGCTGCCAGGGTGGCGTGGCAAGGAACACCGACAGGGTTTTACGCTGGCGGAAATCCATTACCGGCGTGTTATTGCGCTTGACAGGATCGTAACGGCTGCCACTCAGGGATCGGGAGGCTGCGACGTTACTGGCTGACAATTGCTTACTCAATGCTACTCCAATCTGATAATTCATTTTCAGACCCAGCTGATCCTGAGTTTCACCGGTATCTGCCGTTTTTCTTGACGCGGTAAGCGTAAACAACGGCATGGGGGTATAATTGATCCCCAGCTCAACGGCAGCAGGATTATTGCCATAGGTGCCACTGTTAAACAGGCCAACATTATCGCCAAAATACTGCTCGTAGCTCAGTGAAACCCCAAGTTGCCGGTAAAACGGCAGAAAGCCTTCAGTGGTAATATCATAACCTTGTGCCATACGCATCTGCGTGATCTCGGTATTGTCACGCCAGCCGGATAGCGGCTGGTAGTAGTTAGCCGAGAAACGCAGAAAGTCACCGGATGCTTCCGCGCCCAGCGATCCCCGCTGTTGTCCTGACGCCACCAGGTCGTCGATAAACGCGTTATAGCCAAGCCGCCAGCCGCCTGTCAGCCAACGCTGGCCCAGTCCGGCGCTGGCTGACAGGCCATTACTGCTCTGCTGAATGCCAATCTGGCTGAAG
The DNA here is from genome assembly GCF_003846135.1 of Erwinia psidii. GTDB lineage: Bacteria > Pseudomonadota > Gammaproteobacteria > Enterobacterales > Enterobacteriaceae > Erwinia > Erwinia psidii. The sequence goes on along the minus strand of NZ_RHHM01000005.1, from coordinate 26,783 downwards.
GTCAGCCCGGCGTAATTATCCCGCCACGGCGTCACCAGTTGCGCCGATGTACCATCGAAATTCCCCCGACTGTCAACGTCCAGCGACAGGCTGGCGCGACCATAGGGTGAAAGCAGTTGCCTGCCTTCACTTTCTGCCCGGCTGGTAGCCTCATCACGAAAATGGTCAAAAGCCCACTGCCCGGCAGAGCTACCCAGTGATTTATCATCATCACTGTTCATGCTGGCTTCACCGATGCTTTTCATCGCCTGTGCCACACGCTTTTCGAACGCCGCATCGGATGATGCGGCACTGCCCAAATCGGGAAGTGAGCGACTGAAACGGGCAGGATCGTCAAAAGGTGTATCGGCAAGTTGGGTACCGGGAGTGGTGGCATCTGCCACCTGAAGGCAGCTGAACGCGGCAACCAGCAAAATGAGTCTGCGATGAAGGGATACCGTACGATTTACTCTTCTCATAACCTCATCATTGCCCACCGTCAGGGCAAAGTTACACGTAGCTCAGGACCTCAAAACATGACCAGCTTAACATTTTTGCCCGTGTGCGCCCACCAGCCAGCGCTTCTTTTCGGTCAATGGGCAGAGATAACTCACTGACAGACCATCTGATTATCATCAAGAGCCGGGAGCATTTCACAACAGGAAGAGTCTGATGAAAAAATGCCACTGTGTCAGGGATGGTGATGCCGGTGACCGTGACAGGGCCGGTTAATATAAGAGTACTGGCTGCTAACCATCTGGTGGCTTATCAACATAATCTGTTAGCCGCCCAGGTGCGGTAAGAAGCAATGATCAACCCTGTGCCCCCCCCTTCTTCAGCCAGGGCTGATGTGTTTCCCGCTGATACGGCGGTGCTCAACCGCAGGCCAGTCCCCCCCGCACATGGCCCCGAAGCATCGGACATCAAACGAATAATCAATATTGCTAACCATTGTCTCTTATTTGAAATGGCATTACGGCACTATCTCCCTCTGAGAGGCCAATAACATGTAAAGTGGTACGCCTCAATTGTTTCCATTCCTAAAAGCCTAAGGTAAACTGGCATGAAATTTATCTTCATATAAATCAGCATATTTTTAATGCGCAGCGGTCATTTTTATCTTCGGACTGCTGTGCGTATTTGGGATTTAGCTTGTGAAATATAAGGCTTAGTTATGATGCTCACCAGAAATGATGTGAAATTAAGCGTCGCGTTCAGCTTCCTGACCGCGCTGTTTCTGACTGGTTGTCAAACAACCCCACCGATTACCGATGATACACTCATTAACTCTGTCGTTGATGGAGTCCAGTTAACCCATCGCCATGCCATTGAGGCGCCACACTCTTTTACGCCAGTCAATGAAACTTATCGGGCATTGTATAATGCATCAGTGATGGACAGGCCTGGCTTTGATGGCAAGATTATTCGCTATCTTGAAAATGGCAAACCGTTCACCGTGCTGGGTAAGGTGGAAAACCACTGGCTGGCGATAGCAGATGACGATGGGCAATTGCTGACCGGCTATGTACCATTTAAAGCTGGAGTAAAAAGTGTTCTGTATGACGCCACACTTAAAAGCGATCGGCCAAAAGTTCGTAAAAATAGCAAAAAAATCTGCGTGAACGTTGGCGATAAAAGCAAAGCCTGTCGTGACAACAACAATGCAACCTGGATTCTGGAATAGGCTCAACGAACCACATAAAGGAAACAGTTCAGCGTCTGACCAGTTCAAAATGCCTACCCAGCAGGGTCTTACAGCAGAGACAGTAAACCAGATGAATAAGGAACACCACCCTGACACGTCTCTCTCAGTCGGCCAGGAAAATCGGTTAATGACAGCTGCCGCACCATTGCTGAATGCCATCGTGCAGATCCGCACGGCTGCAACCCATGACGATCCTGTCATGCTGCGTCAGCAACTCGTTGATGAAGTCCGCCAGTTTGAACGACGTAGCAAACAAGCCGGTTTACCCTTTGATATGATTATTGGTGCACGTTACTGCCTGTGCAGTGTACTGGATGAAGCTGCGGGACAAACCCCATGGGGAAGCCGAAGCGTCTGGTCGGGTAATGGATTACTGGTGACTTTTCATAACGAAAGCTGGGGTGGCGAAAAAGTTTTTCAGTTGCTGTCTCGCATTTCGCAGACACCAGCTCAACATCTCTGGCTATTGGAAGTCATTAACTATTGCCTGCTGCTTGGCTATGAGGGGCGTTATCGGGCAATGGAACAAGGCCACCTGCAACGTGAGGCAATGCGGGAACGCCTGGCTCAGCTGATCCGCGATACCCGTGGGTTAACGGAAAGCACCCCAGTCCCTCAGCCATTAACCGCGACCAGCCAAAATGCGCGGTGGTGCCCTCCTGTGCCACTGTGGGTTTGTATCACCATCACCGCATTTATTGCCAGTCTCATCTACTCCGCTTTTAACTGGCAGCTGAACAACACCAGCGGGCCTCTGTTACGCGCTATCTGGCAGACACCACTGCCGAGGATGCAACCGGGCAAACTCAGCCACGCTTCACAGGCTTTACTGGATATCCGCCAACGCCTTGATGACCTCATTATCAGCCGTCAAGTGGATGTCACTGACACCAGCAACGGCAGCAAGGTTATCATTGCCGCTGACAGACTGTTTCGCGAAGCAAGTACCGAGCTGACGCCACGGGGGCGTGCGATTATTACCCGTGTATCGGCTGCTATGGATAATATTCAGGGCATGGTGGTGGTCAGGGTCTACACCGACGATCGTCCGATGCCAGTCTCCCACTTCACATCTGACCACGACATCTCACTGGCACAGGCACGCGGTATCAGTACGCTGATGTTGCAGATACAAAAACCGGGGCATGTTATCCGTAGTGAAGGGCTCGGCAACAGCAATCCACTGTTACCAAATGACAGTGATGAAAACCGGGCACAAAACCGTCGTGTGGAAATTATTCTTTTCCCTGTAACAGTAACAGCAGACAGTCAGAAGGATAAATCCTGATGCCGCCATTCTTCACCACAATCATCTTCAGTCGACTGCTGTGGAGTTTTTTGGGGATTACCGCACTGTCTGCGTTGATCTGGACAATCGGCCCACAGGTCACATTTGGCAGAAATCGCTGGCTGGAGAGTGGCATCCACCGCCAGATTGCCATTGGGTTGTGCTATTTCCTGTGGATTTTATTGCAGCTGATCCCGCAGCTTTACCGCGCATGGTTTAACAGCAAACTGCTGCACAACTTACAAAAACATAGCATCGATTATGCCGAACAGGAGGCAACCGGCGAGCTACTGAATAGTCGCTTTAGCGAAGCGGCAATGCTGTTGAAGAGGATCCAGTTCAGTTCGCCGCAGAAAAATAAACAGTACGCCTGGCTGCAGCGCTTCAGCGCTCAGTACCTTTACCAGCTCCCCTGGTACATGATTGTTGGCGCGCCGGGTGCAGGTAAAACCACCGCCTTGATCAATTCCGGGCTGGAATTTCCACTCAGTGACAGCCTGGGCAAAACGGCGCTGCGCGGCGTTGGTGGCACACGCCATTGTGACTGGTGGTTTACCCGTGACGCCGTTTTGCTGGACACGGCAGGACGTTACACCCTACAGGAGAGCCAGCGCGAAAGAGACGCTGGTGAATGGCAAACATTTATCGCCCTGTTGAAACGCTACCGCGCGCGGCAACCCATCAACGGCGTGATTATAACCATCAGCGTCGCAGACCTGCTAAGTGATTCCGCTGAGGCCCGCTATACTCAGGCTAATGCCCTGCGTCAGCGCATGGCAGAACTTCATCAGCAAACCGGTATCCACTTCCCGGTGTACGTGATGGTGACCAAGACCGACCTGCTGAAGGGATTTATGAGCTATTACGCTAACCTGGATAAAGCACAGCGTGATGCAGTATGGGGCTTCTCCTTTCCCCTTGAACCAGACCAGCAAAATGCCATCCCACAGGAAAAATACTTTGAACAGCAGTTCCGTCAGCTGACCCAGCGCCTGCGGGATAATCTGGCGGACAAAATGGCCAGAGAGAAAGACCTGAGCCTCCGTGCGGATTGTTTCCTGTTTCCACAGGAGTTTGCCTCGCTGCAACCCTTGCTGGCTGAATATTTCGAGATCGTTTTCACCGCAGAAAATGGCAAAATGCCCTGGGTTCCTCGCGGACTGTTTTTCACCAGTGGTACTCAGGAGGGATTGCCTTTTGACCGTATTATGGGTGAGCTAACGCGGAAGCTACAACTGCCGCAGGACGCCGATCAAACCATTGCCAACTGGAACAGTGTCACCCGCCACGCCCCCATTCCGGCGACCAAAGGCCAGAGCTATTTTATTCACTCCCTGCTCAGCGATCTGGTTTTTAAGGAGAGTAGCCTCGCAGGTAGCGATCCCCTGTGGGAACGTCGCAACCGGCAGATGCACTGGGCAGGTTATGCCTTGATGATGATGGCGCTGGTCGCTGCCACATGTTTATGGACCACCAGCTATTACCAAAATAAGCACTATCTGCAACAGGTGGATAGCCGTCTGGTCCCCATTGAGCAGCAGGCCACACTATTTCAGAACCACAATCGCGGAGAAATTATTGATCTGCTACCTTTCCTTAACGATTTGGTTGCATTACCACAAAGTTCGCATTTTTCGCTCAATGACCCACCCCTGAGTATGCGGGGAGGACTATATCAGGGTATGCAGATTGGTAACGCAGCGTGGGGGTTGTATCAAAACGCGCTGAGAAGCCTGCTGCTGCCTCGTGTGGCACAGGCCATTACCCTTGCTTTACGGAATGACAAAGGTGGGGACAGTGAATTCAGCCGTAATGCCTTGCGGGCCTATCAGATGTTGTATCAACCACGCAGTTACGATGGCGAATTTTTACGGGGCTGGGTGATGCAAAATCTGCAACGTACGCTGCCAAATAGCGTAACCACCAGGCAACTTCAGCAGCTTGACTGGCACCTCAGCCAGCTGCTCGACAGGCAAATCCAGACCTCACCTTATGCGCGCGATAATTCGCTCATGCATAAAATGTTGAAAAATACAGACAGTGAACCCCAGCATGCCGCAAGCAGCTCGATTGCCATTCCAATGATTTCTGACGATTATCCGTCCGGTGAGGATTGATCATGGCAGATAAAAAACAGCCCGGATGGTATGGCAAGCTGCCGGGTACCGGTGACTTTTTGCAACGCCATCTTCCTGAGAACATTGTTACCAACTGGTCTAACTGGTTCCAGCTGGGCCTGACACACTGGCATCATCACAGTGACGCCGTTAGCGAACAATTCAGGCATGCGCCAGTGTGGAACTTTGCTATGCCGGCAACGCTTGGCGTGCAGCAAGTGCAAATTGGCTGTCTTATGCCTTCAAGAGATCGCGTGGGACGGGCATGGCCGCTACTGGTACTGCAGCGTGTTGCGCTGAAGCACTGGCACCCGGCTCAACTGATGATCTGCGGCGACTGGTTTCAGCTGTTGGGTGCCACAATGTATCAGGCGGTGAAAGTACCTTTCACGGTCAACCAACTGGATCAGGCGTTGGATAACCTGCCATCGCTGGCGATCCCCGACAATGGTCGTTCAGATATTATGGATATCATTGGCTATCAGAATATGCCCTGCACGCTTGCCTGGCCGGAAGTGGCCGCACATTTTGATCCAACAGGGTACACCAGCTACTGGTGGACCAATCAGAGTGATGGCTATCCTCTTACCAGTCACAAACACAGCGGTAACCTTACTGCTCAGCTGTTCTCGCAACTATTCAACCCGGCCGCTATGGCACAAACAGGGCGGCATGGACTCTATCCCCCCATGTTTGAATAGCGTCTCTTGGCCTGTGATGGCCCTGGCTTCAGGAAAAGCGTATGCGATTTACCATTGTTGAAAGCAAAAATGGAACACCCCTTACCTGCTGTGATTTTGTGCCACCCGGCGGCACCATTGGCCGGAGCGTCGACAACGATCTGGTACTCCCGGATGAAGACCGTGCTATTTCACGTTTACAGGCAGTGGTGCATGTTGCCAGCAATGGTGATTGTCGTCTGACCAATCATGGCAGCGTCACTGCCGTAGTGCATAATCGTGTCCCGCTGGCGCGGGGAAGCCAGATTTTGTTACAGCATGCTGACGTACTAAACATTGGCCATTACCAGATTCGGGTCAGTGACCCGGCACACGAGGAGGAGACGGCTTTCAGCGATATCGACCCGCTGACTCTGTTTACCCATGATGATAACTCTGCGTCCGATCCGCTGGGCATTTCACGTCATCAGGAAGCGGTGCTGATGGAGACTTTTGAGCTGCACACCGAGGAGCAATTATCCGCCCGTCAAGCCCGGCAGAACGTCGCCCGGTTAAGTATTGACCCGGTTAATCATGCGATGATGCCGTCAGAACGCACCACTTCGCCTGGCAATGAACAGCGCCTGCTCGCCGCGCTGATGGACGGAATGGGGCTGGATTATCATGCCGATAAACCGACACTGACGGAAGATCAGATGCGCATCACCGGAAGGATGCTCAGCCTTTTCTCACAGGGGACCGTTGCCCTGCTCTCCTCACGCTCCATCCTTAAACGTGGGGTGAAAGCCGAAATGACGATGATCCTCAATGAGGCTAACAACCCGTTCAAGATCCTGCCCTCCGGTAAAACGGTACTGATGCAAATCTATCAAAGCGAGATGCCCGGCTTTATGCCGCCTGAACAGGCCGTTCGGGATGCTCTGGTAGATTTGCAGGCACATCAGTTGGGAATGATTGCCGGGATCCGGGCCATTATTGCGGCCATGTTGCAATCATTCAACCCGCAGCGGCTGGAAGACTTCGCCCGCCGCGACGGAAACATGCCACGCATCAGTCCGGGAATGATGAAAAAAGCCGCGCTGTGGGACTATTTTCTTCGTCATTATCAGAAGATGTCAGGTGAGATAGAAGACGACTTCCACACGCTTTTTGGCAACGCATTCCTGCAAGCCTATGATATGGAAGTCAATCAGTACAAAGACTCCCAGTCCCGGCCGGAAGAAGAATGAACATCAATTATGCAACCACGTCGCATCAGGGCGCACGGGAGAATAATCAGGATGAAACAGGCGCGGTGCTTGGACAGTACTGCGCCTGTTTTCTGGTCTGTGATGGCGTAGCCGGCACCGCGGGTGGGGGAATTGCCGCCCGTATTACGAAAGATGTGTTGCTCTCGGCAGTGGCAAACGACCTCCCTATCACCCCCGTGGAGACCGAATGTTGGGTAGAAAATGCCGAACAGGCCGTCCGGCAGGCACAGCAGACGATGGTAAATTTCAGTCAGATGAGTACCACACTCGCCGCCCTGTTTATCGATCGTCTCTCTCAACAATGCTGGTGGATGCACGCCGGAGACAGTCGCGTTTACCACTTTCGCCGGGGTTATATTCACTCCTTCACCCGCGATCACAGCCTCGCTCAGCAATTAAAGGATGCTGGTGTTGATAATACCGGTATAAACAGTAATTTACTTTATAATGCACTGGGTTCAGACGGCCAACAGCCGGCCAGCTACAGTGGCATACATCTGCTGGAAGATGGCGATGCTTTTCTGGTCTGCACTGACGGTTTCTGGTGCAATCTGACGCCTGAAGAAATGGAACAGGCGCTCCGCATGGTCAACTCACCTGAAGAGTGGCTGGCCCTGATGCATACGGCAATTGATCGTAGTAAAAAAGAAGATAATTTAAGCGCGGTGGCCATCTGGATCGGCTCACCTCAGGAAGCCACGCTGATACAGTTGATGGCGGACTCAGCCCGGTTTCTGCCGCCGTGCAAATAACATCAAGGAACACTATGAAATTTGGGTTGCCTGTCACTGCCACACTGTTGATAGCGACTGCCGTACAGGCGGAGGATTATCGCGTGGTTTACTCCCCCAGCATGGAGCTGGAGGTGTTTATCGATAATGTGCCAAGCAGTGCTCCGCGCGACTGGTGTAAGGAAAACATCCAGTTACGCATCGTCTCTGGCAATAACATGGAATCCAACATACTGAACAGCTTTCTGCCACGCGTGGGCACATTACTGCAAAATCAGTGTGGCAAACTTGAAGAAATGCCCTGGCAGATGACCAACGATAAGGGGGCGGTAGTGGCTACTGGTACGGCAGCGAAAGAGCAGAGCTGGCGGCCTGTTGTAATTGCAGATGCCAGCGAAGCAGCTAACATCACGCCCGGTGCGGCACAACCTGCCAGTCGGGCGCCATTACCGCGTTTCACCCTTCCGACAGGCTGTTACTTTCGTACCTCATGGGAGGGAAATGGCAAAGCACTTTTTATTCCTGAAGACAAAAATCTCGCCTGCTCATCCGGCGGCTGGCTTGAAGGCAAGAGCGTGCTGACACTCTCCGTGAAAGGTAAAAATCAACAGGTTCCCGTGCAATTTTATCAGGGGTTCCCTTTACGTAAGGTGCATCCGGCGCCGGAAGAGTTGAACATTGTCTCGGCAAATAATCAGCGTCTTATCGTCAGCAAAAAGGCCATACCGGACTCCTGGCTGGTACTGATATTTGACCCTGTGTTGCATGTCTGGTCATTTGAGGGATCGCTGCTGCTCAAGATGAAGCGGTCTGAGGCTGACGATCCCCTCCTGCTGAAACAGCGGGTGGCGTCGGTACTTCACGCATGGAATTCAGTGGTGGATCAGCAAATAAAGATAAATGTGCTGCTGGTTGATGGCCCGCATGTCGGTCTGGCTGACCCAACCATTGGTGCCTGGCGCACCGTTAACTGATCTGCTTATTACCGGATAATCCAGGGCATCAGCTCTCAGAGAGTGCTTACTATGTCGGCAAACGATAAAACAAAAAATGTATCCGCTGCACTTCCGGCGGGACACCGTTTCAATGAATTTGAAATAAAAGAGGTCATTGGAGGAGGAGGCTTTGGCATTGTTTATCGTGCCTGGGATCATCTTCTTGAGCGGACTATTGCTATCAAAGAATACTTTCCCGTCTCGCTGGCTACCCGCCACGATCATCAGAATATCGTCATACGTGGGGAGCGCTGTCAGAAACTGTTTAACGCGGGGCTCAACAGTTTTATCCACGAAGCAAGGCTGCTGGCGCGCTTTAATCACCCGGGACTGCTGCACGTTCTGCGTTTCTGGGAAGAGAACGGCACAGCCTATATGGGCACGCTCTACTACAGCGGTATGACGCTTAAAGAGTGGCAACACAACAGCCCGGAGACGCTGACCGATGCCTGGATACGTCAGCTGTTACCCCCTCTGTTCGGGGCCATTAACACCATCCACCAGGCAGGTTATCTGCACCGGGATATCTCTCTGGATAATATTCAGATTCAGGACAATCAGTTGCCGGTGCTACTTGATTTCGGTTCAGCCCGTAAGGAGATAGGTAACCTTTCTGATGAAACCGAAATCATGCTCAAACCGGGCTATGCGCCGATTGAGCAGTATAGCGAAGACAGCAATAACGATCAGGGACCCTGGACAGATATCTACGCGCTGGGTGCCGTAATGCACACGCTGGTCATGGGGTCACCGCCGCCGGTCAGCGTGGTACGCTGCATTGAGGATCGCTACCAGCCGCTGACCCTGTTACGTCCACCGGGTTTCTCACTCCCCCTGTTAAACGCCATCGATCGTTCGCTGGCCATGAAACCACAGGATCGCCCGCAGAGCATTGATGAGCTGGCGTCGCTAATAGAACTTTCCGTCGGCACGGTAGAGGAGCTGGTCGCCACCGCCACTCCTCTCCTGGGACCTGGCGCTGAACCACCGTCGTTTGCTGAACCTGAGGGGGTCACCCCCACCGGGACGGATGCGAAAATGGAAACTGTCACCACCAGGCCAGTACACCACATCTCAAAAAAGATGGCCGTCACTGGCGTAACGGCGCTACTGGGCGTGATCATAGCGCTGGCGACAGTGTTGATGAACCGCAATGATGCGCCCGCTAAGGGGCAGGAGGTGGGCGAAATCTCGCAGGAGAACGGCTCCTCGCAGCCCTCCTTTTCAGGTGCGGACACCCGAACTCTGATGGCAAGGGTGTACCTGAAAATGAGTAACACTGAACGGTTAACCGTGGATGGTAAACCTGTGGATGTGAAGCCGGACATCAACGGTTTTGCTTCACTTAACCTTTCAGCAGGCAGCTATAAAATTGAGTTGCAAAGCGCTAACGCAGTGCGATGGCAACAGCTGGAGGTAAGTCATGTGGGCACATGGTTAATTGATCCACAGCAGGTCATTTCCCGACCTGCCAGCCCATGATCACTGCATTGCTGTAGCTCCCGTACTCGCTCCACTAAATCGGTGAGGCAATCATCATACAGGCCGCGTTTTTGCAGTTCATGCTCCAGTGAATAAAGGTACTGGGCGTTGGTTCCCAACGGTCCGCTGGCCTGAGCAATCAGCGGGGCGATAGTTTTTGGACAGGAGTCGGTTTCATACAGCGGATGACATGCATTCGTAACAAAAGCGAGTGCCGTCACATGACGGCCATCTGCCAGTTCCAGCTCACACCAGGTCGGAAGATAGCATCCGGTAAGCATTTCACGCTTCCACAGTAACTCCAGGTCTTCCTGTACCTGCGCTTCGGATAGCCGAAATGCCAGTCCGGTGGTACTTCCTCCCTCTTTCAGCGCCAGCATCCTGCCGGGATGAGTCACACTTCCTCGTCCGGCTGTCAGCCGCAGACAAAATGCCCGATGCCAGCCCTGTAAAGTCCCCACGGCCACATCGTCAGATTCAAATACCGGATTCCACATCAGTGAACCATACCCGAAAATCCATACCGGACTCCTGTCCGGGCGACGCGCCAGAACGTTAGCAAGCGAGGCTGCCCGCTGTTCACAGGTCCATAAGAGGGATTCCTCAACGTCACCAAAAGCCGTACGGCAATCTGCTTTTTTCAGGAAATCTCTTGTTAACACAGAACCTCCTCTGCCACTTCACGTTTCCCGGTAAAACCTGCATGGCAGTTCCTGAATAATGATTACCAGGAAACGCCTTATTTCAATGTCGGTTATGACCATAAGCCATTTCAGACTGGGCAATCAAGTTTGATGCACATCACAAAAGAAAAAATATTCCTTATGCCGGTTATCGGCAGTGCCAGATAAAACTTAACGGCGGAGAAAAAAAACAGCACATTGATTTTTCACATACTTTTATAGCTCCTGATAAAATATGTGGTTAAGATGCTTTTTTTAGCCAAAAAAACCACCACAACGAGGCTTTAATTACATTTCTGCACGCTGAAAAATATTAAATTAACACTTTAAAATCATAATGATGAAAAAGATAATTGGAATATAAGGCGCAAAAAAACAAAAACAAGCTATTACAGCAAAAAAGAGTAAATATCAAAATTATTCATTAATGGTTCAATACACTGTAACTTGTGTGATAATGCCTGAGCAAATCAATGACAATATGTCGTCTGTTAATACTAAACAGACGGATCTCAGGCCCTGACTCACTAAAGTAAGGAGACGATACCCTTGGCTGAATTAGATAGTACAAAAACCCGTCATAAAGAGACGTCGCTGCTGCTGACGGTCGCTGCACTGGTTATTTTAGGGTTTTGGGGACAAAGTAGTTCCATGCCGGTGATCATCGGCATCAATCTTATCGCGTTGGTGGCGATACTTTTCAGTGCCTTCAGCGTGGTACGCCATGCTGACGTGTTGGCACATCGTCTGGGGGAACCTTATGGCTCCCTGATCCTTAGCCTGTCGGTGGTTATCCTTGAAGTCAGCCTGATTTCAGCCCTGATGGCCACTGGTGATGCGGCACCGGCGCTGATGCGCGATACGCTCTATTCGATCATTATGATTGTCACCTGCGGCCTGGTGGGATTTGCCCTGCTGTTGGGTGGCCGTAAATTCGCCACGCAGTTTGTCAACCTCGTTGGGGTAAAACAGTATCTGATTGCGCTGTTTCCACTTGGGATCCTGGTTCTGGTGTTCCCGAATGCGTTGCCCGGTGGCGACTTCAGTGTCGGCCAGGCACTGATTATCTCGGGTATCTCCGCCGCAATGTACGGCGTATTTCTGCTTATTCAAACCCGAACCCATCAAAGTCTGTTTGTTTATCAGCATGAAGACGACAGTGACGATGGCGATCCACATCACGGGAAACCGTCAGATCATTCCAGCCGCTGGCACAGCGTATGGCTGGTGGTCCATCTGATCGCGGTTATCGCCGTCACCAAAACCGATGCGCCCCCGCTGGAAATGCTGCTGGAACAGCTTAATGCCCCGGAAGGATTTGTCGGCTTTCTGGTGGCCCTGCTGATCCTCTCTCCTGAAGGTCTGGGGGCGATCAAAGCCGTTCTGGCTAATCAGGTACAACGGGCGATGAATCTTTTTTTTGGTTCGGTGCTGGCCACCATATCGCTGACCGTACCGGCAGTGACAATCATCGCCACCCTGACCGGACAGCGATTGATTTTCGGACTTGATGCACCGCAAATGGTAATGATGGTGGCGGCCCTTTTACTGTGTCAGATTTCATTCTCCACTGGCCGTACAAACGTACTCAATGGAGCCGCGCATCTGGCCCTGTTTGCCGGTTATCTGATCACCGTCATGCTGTAAAAAAACGGCCCCGTTGCATTTAGCACTCGGGGCCGTTTCTGAACAAACCATACCGGTTAATTATCTCTCACGTATACCAGCGAATGCCCCGATCCCTCCAGGGTCAGCGTGTTCCGATCCTGGTGCAGTGTGGCACCCGCCACCAGCATTTTCCCGATAATCGCTTCCCACTGATTCAGTTCTGGGTCGATACACAGCATTCGGGTGGAAGCCATCTGGGGCACACTGAGAACCCCGTGTTCCAGCTTACCCTGACCGAAGAAACGATTGCACATCACGCCACTGACATGCATATCCTGCGAAAAGCTGATACCTGGCTTCATTCCGGCGGGAGACGTCACCACCTTACCATCGACGCTTTTCAGAATATAATTATGATCGGTCAGCGGATTATTGCCGGCGTTCCCCGATAAGGCTCCACAGCCCGAAAGCAGTATTGCCGCCAGTATCACCATGCCCTTTTTCTTCATTCGTTCACTCCATGTAAAAAAGCTGGCATCACGGGCCAGCTCTCAGTGCGAGTCAGTTATCGGTATTCAGCTCCGGGAAATTCTTCACCAGATCGTCAATTGCTTTCATCTGTTTGAGGAAAGGCTCAAGCTTATCCAGTGGCAATGCTGAAGGGCCGTCGCACATTGCGTGGGCCGGGTCCGGGTGCGCCTCAATAAACAGACCAGCCAGGCCCACCGCCATACCCGCACGGGCCAGTTCGGTCACCTGTCCACGACGGCCACCGGATGCAGAGCCGAACGGATCGCGGCATTGCAACGCATGGGTCACGTCGAAAATGACCGGGCTACCGTTTGAAACCTGCTTCATCACGTTGAAGCCCAGCATATCAACCACCAGATTGTCGTAACCGAAATTGGCGCCGCGATCGCACAGGATCACCTTCTCATTACCCCCTTCAGCGAATTTTTCGACAATGTTCCCCATCTGACCGGGGCTGACAAACTGGGGTTTCTTAACGTTGATTACCGCACCGGTTTTCGCCATCGCCTCAACCAGATCGGTCTGACGGGCAAGAAATGCAGGTAGCTGGATCACATCCACCACCTCAGATACCGGCTGCGCCTGAGTGGCCTCATGCACATCAGTAATGACCTTCACACCAAATGTTTGCTTCAGTTCCTGAAAGATTTTCATCCCTTCTTCCAGCCCCGGACCACGATAAGAACGTATTGAGGAACGATTGGCCTTATCAAACGACGCTTTAAACACGTAAGGGATACCCAGCTTGCCAGTCACGGTTACATAGTGTTCGCAGATGCGCATCGCCAAATCGCGCGATTCCAGCACGTTCATACCGCCAAACAGTACAAACGGCAGATCGTTTGCCACCTGTATATCACCAATGTTTACCACTTTTTGTTTCATGTCATCGCCTTATATTCAGTGCAGCGTAATCTGTTTTTGTTCAATAGAATGGATCTGTATCTTGATCATTTCACTGATCGGATCTTCCGGGCAGTGCTCAACAAAATAGTTCAGATCGCTGAGTGCCACATGTTCACAATCAAGCTGGGCAAAAATCAGCCCCCGGTCACGAATTTCATACGGATCTTCCGGGTCCATATTCACCAGTAGCTGGCTGACCTGAAGGGCAAGCTCCATCTGCTTTTCATCCATCAACGCGGCTTTCAGCGTGTCGAGCATTTTACTCAGAACCTGCTGCGGTGCAGCTTCCAGCAAATCATCTTCATACAGCTCCGCCACCGGGCCAATGTTTCCTTTCAGCCACACTTCCAGCGTATGCTCGTCCAGCGTGTCGCCATTAAAAGGGTTAATCAGCCACATCTCCTCATCCAGCCAGTCTGCCCTGAGTATCAACTGTGTTGGAAAAATCACCGGCATCAGCGGTAACGAGAGCTGCTCGGCAATGTGCAGGAAAATTATCCCCAGTGATACCGCCGTACCCTGCCGCGAATTCAGGACCTTATCCAGCCATAGCGTATCAGAAAGACGGTAAACACCGCTGGCACCACCAAATCCCCACTGTGTCCAGAACAGCTCGATCAGTTGTTCGAGCTGCAAATCCTGCTCAAGATCTTGCGGGATAGCAGCGCGAGCTTCGCACACCAGTGCCGCCAGCTGCCGGGTGACCTCTTCGGCAGAAAAATCCGCGCGAATAGCCTGCGTCGCGGCTATCACGCCCTCGCACAGCGGTGCCACTGTGAAATCTGTTGTTACTCTCGACGTCATACATTCCCCAACAATGACATTTTGGTGGTGGCCAGGTAAGAACCAGCGCCAGTATGGCAGGTACGGACACAAACACATTCCCACTCCCTGAGTTCGCACCACTGGCCGCCCCCCTGGGTAATAAACCCCGGAGCGGCAGAGATAATAACGCCAAATGGCTTTTCAGTCAGCCTGGCTCCTGTCGTCAAAAGGGATAAAAGCAGGAGACCTGTGTTTACCGGGCTGTGGCTGTCACCAGTGGCCTCTCTCTGGCTACGGTTTCTGAGCAAAGGTTACCCGCTCATTACCGCCATAATCCTGGCAGGTTGCTACGCGAAAAAACCTGTTCTCGTTCAATATTTGGCGCACTTGCGGTGCCTGCTGCCAGCCATGTTCCAAAAACAACCAGCCGCCGGATAGCAAATGCTCAGCCGCCGTTGAAGCTATATGGCGAATATCAGCCAGACCATTATCTGCCGAAATCAACGCGCTGGCAGGTTCAAAACGCACATCGCCCAACGCGAGATGTCTGTCAGCGGCATCAATATAAGGTGGATTACTGACGATCATATCGAACTGCTCACCGGCCAGCGCGCTGAACCAGTTACTGAGGTAAAACGACGCATTGCTTATCGCCAGATGATGTGCATTTTGCCGTGCCAGTTCCACCGCCGCCGCAATGCGGTCCACGCCGGTCACCGTGCAGTCTGGTCGTTCGCTGGCCAGCGCCAGCGCTATCGCCCCACTGCCTGTCCCCAGATCGAGAACCTTTGCGTCTGCGGGCAAATGCAACAGCGCCTGCTCAACGAGTAATTCGGTGTCGGGACGGGGGATCAGGGTGGCAGGAGACACGGCAAGAGACAGCGACCAGAATTCGCGTTCACCGGTAAGGTAAGCGATCGGTTCCCCGCCGGCGCGACGGGCCAGCAAAGCAGACAGCTGTGCCAAATTTTCCACGCTGAGAAAGGTATCGTCAAAGGCAACCAGCCAGCTGCGGGATTGGCCGGTAACAAAACTCAGCAGGATTTCTGCGTCACGTTTCGGCGTGTCGCTCCCGTCGAGCTGAACAATCGCGGCCCGCAGCCACTGGCGTATCTGCATTACTCCTGCCCGGACAGCGCCGCCAGCTGATCCGCCTGATGTTCCTGTACCACCGGTTCAATCAACGTATCCAGCTTGCCTTGCATCACCTCATCCAGACGGTAGACGGTCAGATTAATACGGTGATCGGTAATACGTCCCTGAGGGTAATTGTAGGTGCGGTTACGGTCGGAACGATCGCCACTGCCCAGCAGGTTGCGACGCGTCGAAGCTTCCTCCTGCTGACGGCGGGACATCTCCTCCGCACGAATGCGCGACCCCAGCACCGACAACGCTTTGGCTTTATTTTTGTGCTGAGAGCGTTCGTCCTGGCACTCCACCACAATGCCGGTAGGCAGGTGGGTAATACGGATAGCTGAATCAGTGGTGTTAACGTGCTGACCACCCGCGCCAGAGGAGCGGAAGGTATCAATTTTCAGGTCGACAGGATTGATATCCGGTAATTCCGCTTCGGGGACTTCGGGCATTACCGCAACCGTACAGGCCGAGGTATGGATACGCCCCTGCGATTCGGTTTCCGGTACACGCTGCACGCGATGCCCACCTGATTCGAACTTAAGGCGACCATAAGCACCCTCTCCGGCCACTTTGGCAATCACCTCTTTGTAACCGCCATGCTCGCCATCGTTAGCGCTCATCACTTCCACCTTCCAGCGGCGCGATTCCGCATAGCGACAGTACATGCGAAACAGATCGCCGGCGAAAATGGCGGCCTCGTCACCGCCCGTCCCGGCACGCACTTCAAGGTAACAGTTACGTTCATCATCGGGATCTTTCGGTAGCAACAGGATCTCCAGTTCCTTCTCCAGAGTGTGGCTAGCTTCGCGCGCGGTGTTAAGTTCTTCCTGCGCCATCTCACGCATCTCACTGTCGCCCAGCATCTCTTCTGCGGTAGCGATATCGTCCTGTGCCTGCTGCCACCGCTGAAAGCAACGGCTGACATCGGTCAGTTGAGCATACTCGCGCGACAGAGCACGAAAACGGTCCTGATCGGCAATCACGCCCGCATCGCCCAGCATCGCCTCGACTTCTTCATGACGTTCCTGCAAGGCTTCCAGTTTGGCAACAATAGAAGGCTTCATTAATAATTTCTTACCTTATAATTCCTGAGAGAAAACGCTAATCCAGTCCGAGACTGTCACGTAAAATTTGCAAACGTTCAGCATCCCCGTCACGGGCAGCCTGCTGAAGCGATTTTGTCGGGGCGTGGATCAAACGGTTGGTCAGTCTGTGGGCCATATCACGTAACACGGTCTGGGGATCGTCGCCCTGCTGCAGCGCCGCCAGCGCACGAGCCTCCAGCTCCTTTCGCACCTGATCTGCCTGCGATCGATAGTCACGGATGGTGTCGACCGCGCTTTGGGCCCGCAGCCATGACATAAATTCACTGCTTTCCTGCACAACGATACTTTCCGCCTGCACCGCCGCCGCTTTACGCTGGGCCATATTGCTTTCGATGATCACCTGCAAATCGTCCACGCTGTAAAGATAAGCATTAGCCAGCTTACCCACTTCCGGCTCCACATCGCGTGGCACGGCGATATCCACCAGCAGCATCGGCTGATTGCGGCGTTTTTTCAGCGCCCGCTCCACCATTCCCTTACCGATGATCGGTAGCGGACTGGCCGTGGAACTGATAATGATGTCGGCTTCCGCCAGACGATCGTCAATGTCAGCAAGGCCAATGACCTCAGCGCCCACCTCATCCGCCAGTCGCTGAGCACGGCTGTGAGTACGGTTGGCAATCATAATCCTGTGAACACGGTGCTCGCGCAGATGGCGGGCTACCAGCTCAATGGTTTCACCCGCGCCGACCAACAGCACGTTTACCGTCGACAGGGATTCGAAGATTTTTCTTGCCAGCGTACAGGCGGCAAAGGCAACCGACACGGCACTGGCTCCGATATCCGTTTCCGTACGCACCCGCTTGGCCACCGAAAAGGACTTCTGAAACATTCTCTCCAGCTCGCTGGCCAGCGGCAGGCCACGGTGAGAATCTGCGAAAGCTTTTTTTACCTGCCCCAGGATCTGCGGCTCACCTAACACCAACGAGTCCAGCCCGCTGGCGACGCGCATAAGGTGGCTGACCGCCTCATTGTCATGATGCCAGTAAAGGCTTGCGCAAACTTCATCAGCACTGAGCTGATGATAATCACACAGCCATTGCACCAGTTGTTCCTGCAAATTTTCCTGCTGCTCAACACTTAAATACAATTCGGTCCGGTTACAGGTAGACAGCACCACACCGCCCTGCACCAGCGGCTGGGAGAGAAGGCTGTCCAGCGCCTGATCCAGTGCCTCAGGTGAGAACGCCACACGTTCTCGCAAAGCTACAGGTGCCGTTTTGTGATTAATTCCGAGAGCCAGCAACGTCATAGGAAGTGATTGGGGGTTATCCCACTGTTGATAGGGTTTTGTGCAGCGCATTCTACAAGATGCGCGGGATCAATAAAAGCCGTCCTTTATCGTTCGCTGCCACAGGATACCGCCATCCTCTGGCAAAAAAGACAAATTGAGCATTGACGTTATGCCGATGGGTCGCTAGCGTGAACGGTTATTTTTGGCATCTATTCCCGACCGGAGTCTGAGGAGCTGACCCTTTATGTTTATGCAGAAACCCCGCCTGATGCGGCTTCTCCCGCTTGCTGGCCTGTTGCTGGCAGCCTGTAGCATTAATAAACCCCAGGGTCCTGGGCAGAGCATTACCTCGCCACAGTGGCAGCACCACCAGCAGGCCGTACAAAAAATCGTCCAATATCAGACCCGTGGCGCTTTTGCCTATCTTTCTGATAGCCAGAAAGTCTACGCACGTTTCAACTGGCAGCAAACCGCGCCAGACCGCTATCGCTTATTGCTGACCAACCCGCTCGGCAGCACCGAACTGCAACTGGACGCCCAGGGTAGCGTGGTGCAGATTGTTGACAATAAAGGCAAACGCTATGTCAGCAATGATGCCGAAAAAATGATCGCCCAGCTCACCGGGATGGCGATCCCACTTAACAACCTTCGCCAGTGGATGATGGGCCTGCCAGGTGATGCCACGGATTATTCGCTGGATGAACAGTATCGCCTGCGTGAAGTCCACTACAGCCGCAACAATCAGCAATGGACGGTGAACTATCTGAGCTATGACACCAGGCAGGACCCCACTCTGCCCGCCAGTCTTGAACTGCACGAAGGCAGTCAGCGCATTAAACTGAAAATGGACGGTTGGACGGTTAAATGATTGCAGACCGCCTCACAGCAGGGTCATCGTCCATAACGTTACCGGCTCCCGCCAAGCTAAACCTGTTTCTTTACGTCACCGGAAAGCGGCCCGACGGCTACCATAATCTACAAACGTTATTTCAGTTTCTGGATTTTGGCGATGAGTTGACCTTCACGCCGGATAACAGCGGTGAAATCAGACTGTTGACCGCCATGGACGGCGTGCCGGAAGAACAAAATCTGATAGTCCGTGCTGCAAGGCTGCTGCGTGAACAGGCCCGGCTTCGCGGCACGTTGCCAGATCGGGCTGGCGTGAGTCTGGCGATCGCCAAAAACCTGCCGATGGGCGGTGGGCTGGGTGGAGGGTCATCCGATGCTGCCACGGTCCTTCTGGCGCTCAATTACTGCTGGAACACGGGTTTTACCCTCAGTGAGCTGGCTGCATTGGGCCTGAGACTGGGGGCCGATGTGCCGGTATTCGTGCACGGCTATGCGGCGGTTGCGGAAGGGGTTGGTGAACAACTGACCCCGGTAACCCCGGCTGAAAAGTGGTTTCTGGTGATCCATCCTGGGGTGCATATCCCCACTCCGTTGATCTTTAACGATCCCGAACTGACACGCAATACCCCATCACGGGAACTGACTGACTTATTACTCGCGGATTACCACAATGATTGTGAGCCAGTGGTAAGAAAACGTTTTCGTGAGGTTGAACAGCTTGTTTCCTGGCTGCTAGAATACGCGCCGTCACGCCTGACCGGGACTGGTGCTTGTGTGTTTGCCGAATTTGACACCGAGTGTGCTGCCCGTCAGGTGTATAAGCTTGTTCCGAGAAAGTGGCAGGCATTTGTCGCACGGGGCGTCAATGTGTCGCCTCTGCACCGTCACCTTTCGGGCCAAAGTAATAAAGAGCTGCTGTGACAGCCTCAACCTGTTCCAGATGTTGCACAGCACTCACAGATACATCCGTATGAACCAGTCAGCGGTATACCGCCCAGTGCTGCTGACCATGATGTTCATTCTCTGGACGCAAAGCCTGAGGTTCTTCTCGTGCCTGATATGAAGCTTTTTGCTGGTAACGCCACCCCGGAACTAGCACAACGTATTGCCAACCGACTCTATACCAGCCTGGGCGATGCCGCCGTTGGCCGATTCAGCGATGGTGAAGTAAGCGTACAAATTAATGAAAACGTGCGCGGTGGTGATATTTTCATCATCCAGTCCACCTGTGCCCCCACCAATGATAACCTGATGGAACTGGTGGTGATGGTGGATGCGCTACGCCGTGCTTCCGCTGGTCGTATCACTGCCGTCATCCCCTACTTTGGTTATGCCCGTCAGGACCGCCGCGTGCGTTCTGCCCGTGTCCCTATCACTGCCAAAGTGGTTGCCGATTTTCTCTCAAGCGTGGGCGTTGACCGTGTACTGACGGTTGATCTGCATGCAGAGCAGATTCAGGGCTTCTTTGACGTCCCGGTTGATAACGTTTTTGGCAGCCCGATCCTGTTGGAAGACATGTTACAGATTGGTCTGGAGAATCCGATTGTGGTTTCACCGGATATCGGCGGTGTGGTTCGCGCACGCGCTATCGCTAAACTGCTAAACGACACGGACATGGCGATTATCGACAAACGCCGCCCCCGTGCCAATGTTTCTCAGGTGATGCACATTATTGGTGACGTAGCAGGTCGGGACTGTGTTCTGGTCGATGATATGATCGACACAGGCGGCACGCTGTGCAAGGCGGCGGAAGCGCTTAAAGAGCGCGGCGCAAAACGGGTTTTCGCCTACGCAACGCATCCTATTTTCTCCGGTAATGCTGTGGAAAATCTGCGCCATTCAGTAATTGATGAAGTGGTAGTATGCGACACCATTCCGCTGCCGGAAGAGATTAAAGCACTGCCTAACGTACGTACTCTGACGCTCTCTGGCATGCTGGCAGAGGCCATTCGTCGCATCAGCAACGAAGAGTCTATCTCAGCAATGTTTGAGCATTAATAAACGCGGTCTGAGATCCGGCGGTAAGAAAAAGGGCGGACACTCCGTCCTTTTTTTTACCCACTCAGTACCACGTACTGCCAGCCTCGTTTTTGCATTTGAGTCTGAGAAACGCCGGACGCTTCTTTTTGCGGCTTACCGTGCGGATGAGCAGTTACCTTCGCTGAAATTTTTCTGAGGCCCTGGCGCTCCAGCAGTGAGCTGAATAAACGTCTGTCAGTGTTGAGGATGATTTGGCGTTCTGCGACAGCGTTTATCACCGTAATGGCGCACCCAATAATAACGATCGGTGATTTTTTCCCGCCCGCTGATACGTGCGCCTACCAGCCACATTAACGCCCCAACAAAAATACTGAAAATCGCGCCATGAACCATAAATTCAGGCAACTGTAGCTGAGGTAACTGGTTTAAAACCGCTAAGCCCACTCCAACAACCATTACCGCCAGCCCCAGCGCCATCAGCGCATTACCGGTTAAACAGACATGTTTACGTTTCATTTCGCCCCTCCAGACTGATTGTTAACCTGCTTTTCTGGCAATAATTTTAGGCAATAGTGGCCTGATCGGTTGCGGGTCAGATCACATTTACAGCGTATTTATTGACAATGATTTACATTCATTGCCCTGTGTGATTTACAGAAAATAGATTATCACCTGGCTGAACGAAGGTTTACTGCACACGGTTTTGAGTTCTGCTGACACTCTTAGTAAACTGACGCACCTCTTTAGCACTCTTCAGGAATACAGATAAGTGAGCAGCATCAAACTGATTGTGGGACTTGCCAATCCGGGGGCCGAGTATGCGGCAACCCGCCACAATGCTGGCGCGTGGTATGTTGATTTACTGGCAGAGCGCCATAATCAGCCGTTAAAAGAAGAGAGTAAATTCTATGGCTACACTGCCCGTCTGAACCTGGGCGGTGCAGATCTGCGGCTACTGGTTCCCACCACCTTTATGAATCTGAGCGGTAAATCGGTGGCTGCCATGGCAACGTTTTATCGTATTACCCCGGACGAGATTCTGGTGGCACATGATGAGCTGGATTTACCTCCGGGCGTGGCAAAATTCAAACAGGGAGGCGGGCACGGTGGTCACAACGGACTGAAAGACATCATCAGCAAACTGGGCAACAATCAGAATTTTCATCGCCTGCGTATTGGTATCGGGCACCCCGGTGACAGGAATAAAGTGGTGGGGTTTGTACTGGGTAAACCACCAGCCAGCGAGCAAACGCGTATCGATCAGGCCACGGATGAAGCAGTGCGATGTACAGAACTGTGGCTAAAGGAAGGCAGTGTGAAAGCAATCAACCGCCTGCACAGTTTTAAGGCGGAATAGTGCTTTTTTGTCAGGGCTGGCACTGATGGACATCACGCCGTCAGTGCCGGGATATCAGGGATGTTTTTGCGGGCTGATATCACTGAGGTCTGAAAACGGCACCACGGGCAAGTAGTATCCCTGTACGCCCCAGATTTTATTGTCTGCCAGCTTATCCAGTCCAAGGTTATTTTCAACCCCTTCCACAATCACCCGGTGGGTATACTGGCGAATATGCTTCATTAACACGTTAAAAAAGGGCTTCCCGACGTTCTTAAGATAAAACTGTCGATCCAGCTTCACCGCTTCAAACATTTTTGACTGAAGCGCGTTCAGATTAGCCGCACCGGCACCCAAATCGTCCAGCCACAAAACATTGAGCTGTTCAACCAGCGTGCGCAGAATGGGGTTATTGGGACCATCATGCAGATTGGGAAAATCCTCTGACAGTTTCAGCCGCACAAACGGCAAATGGCTGAGAATACGCTGGATAAGCACTGATTCAATAACCGCCTTCGCCAGCTGGAAATTGATCGTGACGCAGCACAGCAGGTTGTGCAGCCTGAAATAGTCAGCATATTGCTCAATGGTCAGCAGCTGATTCAGCAGCCGACTTTCCGCAATCTGCCCCATTTCCGGCACATGTTTCTTCAGCGGATAATTAATCTGTGTGAAATCAAGCGCGATCAATTCCCCGTTAAGGGTGTGGATCGGAACGCAAATTAAGTTATTTATCATGCTTCAAAGGCCAGTTTTCTGAGCATCCTGCCAGTGTTAAAAATCGTCGTACAGATAAACTTCAGCCGTTTGCTCTGTACCTAACCATCAGTACGACGATTTTTTATCTATATCGGCACTAATGTTCACGGCTTTAAGCATTAAGCCTTATCGGCGGCAACTTTGTAGTCAGGGTCATCCATGTCAAAGCTACAGAACGGGCCTGCCTGCTTTAACAGACTGACACAATCGCGGCTGAGATGGCGTAAACGCACGTTTTTTCCAGCCGCAAGGTAACGGGCCGTCAGTTTATCAATCGCCTCTACCCCGCTGGAGTCCATCACCCGCGTGCGGGCAAAATCAATTACCACGTTTTCCGGGTCATTCTCCGGGTGAAACAGCTCATGGAAGCTGGCGACAGAACCAAAAAATAGCGGCCCTTCCAGTCGGCAGATCTTTAGCCCCTCCCCCTCTTCCTGCGCAATCAGCGTAATGCGTGCATGTTGCCATGCAAAAACCAGCGCCGAAATAATCACCCCAAAGATCACCGCCATGGCAAGGTCGGTGAAGATAGTCACCACCGTTACGGCAATCATGATCACCGCATCCGATTTTGGCATTCGCTTCAGGCGGCTCAGTGAGGTCCATTCAAAGGTGTTGATACACACCACAAACATAATGCCTGCGAGTGCCGCCACGGGTAACAGAGCAATGTATTTTGACAGGCTGACTACAAAGAGGATCAGTAACACTGCCCCCACCAGATTTGAAAGACGACCACGACCACCGGAAGTAAAATTAATGATCGACTGACCAATCATTGCGCAACCGGCGAAGCTGCCGAAAAAACCACAAATCGTGTTGCCAATGCCCTGAGCCACACACTCTTTGTTACCATCGCCCTTCCCGCTGCCCATTTCGTCCAGTACCGCCAGCGTCAGCAAAGATTCTATCAGTCCCACCAGAGCGATAATCAGTGAATAAGGCAGCACAATTCTCAGTGTTTCCACGCTTAGCGGCGCATCAGGCAGGTGAAATACGGGCAGCGTGCCGGAAATATCCGCCAGATCGCCAACCCGTTTTGTATCCAGACCAAAGCCAATCGCAATGGCACTGATGGCAATCAGTGCCACCAGTGAGCCGGGTATCGCCCTGGTTAACTTTGGGAACAGCCAGACAATCAGCATCGCCAGGGCGACCAGTGCGTACATCACCGGTCCCTGATGTTTGATCATTGGGATTTGCGCCAGCGCGATCACAATAGCCAGCCCGTTAACAAAGCCATAAATCGCAGGCTGTGGTACCAGACGAATAAATTTACCCAGGCGAAAAACACCGATTACTATCTGGATAACACCGGCAAAAATGGTAGCCAGCAGCACATACTGATAACCGTGGCTCTGAATAAGACTGACCAGCACCACCACAATAGAGCCGGCCGCACCGGAGATCATTCCCGGTTTACCGCCAAACAACGCGGTAACCACGCCCAGAATAAAGGCGGTGTGCAGACCAATGCCAGGTGACAGTCCGGCCAACAGAGAAAAGGCGGTGGCTTCGGGGATCAGTGCCACAGAGACAACAGCACCAGCCAGCAGGTCATTTTTTACGCCGACAGCGCTGACGTTGCTCAGATTGAACATACTTACTTTCCGTTATTTATAATGATACAGATGACTTCGCGCTCTGCCAGAGAAAAAGCCGGGGCAGAACAGGCAGAAAGACAGGATAATCACAGAGAAGGAAACTCAGGGCATCAAAAGCAACAGGTGATGCATCGGTGGTAACTCCCTCAGTTGTCAAGTTGTGTCAGTATCCAGGAATGTGAAGCAGATCTCAACCTCAAACCCGGACGGTGACCGGAATTCCGCGCCATATAGCCACGGATAACGTGTATAATGCGCACAAACTTGCAGTGGCAACACTCTCAGACACATCAGAAAAATGCACAACTTTCTGATTATAAAGCGATTAAGGTGATTCAACTATGGGATTCAAATGCGGTATCGTGGGCCTGCCTAACGTCGGTAAATCCACCCTGTTCAATGCGTTGACCAAAGCGGGCATTGAAGCAGCTAATTTCCCGTTCTGTACCATTGAGCCGAATACCGGCGTGGTGCCAATGCCTGATTATCGTCTGGATAAGCTGGCAGAAATCGTCAAGCCACAGCGGATCCTGCCGACCACCATGGAGTTCGTCGATATCGCAGGCCTGGTGAAAGGCGCGTCCAAAGGTGAAGGTCTGGGCAACCAGTTCCTGACCAACATCCGTGAAACCGAAGCTATCGGCCACGTGGTGCGCTGCTTCGAGAACGACAACATCATTCACGTAAACAACAAAGTTGACCCGGCTGACGACATCGAGGTGATCAACACCGAGCTGGCGCTGTCTGACCTGGATACCTGCGAACGTGCGCTGCAGCGCGTGCAGAAACGCGCCAAAGGCGGCGATAAAGACGCCAAAGCCGAACAGGCCGCGCTGGAAAAATGTCTGCCACACCTGGAAAATGCCGGGATGCTGCGCTCGCTGAACCTGAGCGAAGAAGACAAAGCGGCAATCCGCTATCTGAGCTTCCTGACCCTGAAGCCAACCATGTATATCGCCAACGTTAACGAAGATGGTTTTGAAAATAATCCGTATCTGGATCAGGTCCGTGAGATTGCCGGGAAAGAAGGCTCCGTGGTGGTACCGGTATGTGCCGCAGTGGAATCCGATATCGCCGAACTGGAAGACGAAGATCGCGAAGAGTTTATGGCCGAGCTGGGCCTGGAAGAGCCAGGTCTGAATCGGGTTATTCGCGCCGGTTATGCCCTGTTAAACCTGCAAACTTATTTCACTGCGGGCGTGAAAGAGGTTCGTGCCTGGACCATTCCTGTCGGTGCCACCGCGCCGCAGGCCGCCGGTAAAATCCATACCGACTTCGAGAAAGGCTTTATCCGCGCCCAGACAATTGGCTTTGAAGACTACATCACCTACAAAGGTGAGCAAGGCGCGAAAGAAGCCGGCAAGATGCGTTCAGAAGGTAAGGACTATATCGTTAAAGATGGCGATGTGATGAACTTCCTGTTTAACGTCTAAATAAAATTTGTTGTCTCGTGAGGTTTCATTGAATCTCATAGAGTTATAAAAAACCTATAAAATCCACGCTATTGCGTGGGTTTTTCATTTCATACAGTCTCAACTCATCTCGCAACAACGCAGTCGAAAATGAGTATATGGATGAGTACGACATTCTTCCATCATCATTTTAAGTGAGTGCAATAACGGTATAATAAATAAACAAGGCCCCGTTATGCTCATTGATACGCATGCCGTACTGCCAGGCCAAAAGAAAAAACCTACCGACTTAACGACTTCAACGGTCTCTACCTACAGGTGAAGCCCAATGGCAAAAAGACATAGCGCTATCGGTTTAAACTCAACGGTAAATCCAGCATGTTTGCCTTGGGTGAATATCCGAGAGTGAAACTTGCAGCAGCCTGTGATAAATGCCAGCAGACACAAAAGCAAGTCGCGGATGGAGTCAGTCCGACACAGGCTCGCCAGTCAGATAAGATCCGCAAGGTCAATGACGCATCCATGTAGTGGTCAACTAAAACTGGCCACGGTTTTAGCGTTTTTCCAGAACAATCGCTCTGATTCATTCGGCGTCAGACCTCCATTATATTGATGAGGTCTGAGCTGGCTGTAATATCCCGTGATG